>JBBRNE010000002.1:0-566781 GCA_038230475.1 Hyphomicrobiales bacterium | reverse complement strand
CTGGGAGAACGGCTACTGCGAATCCTTCAACGGAAAACTACGCGATGAACTGCTCAATGGAGAGATCTTCTACAGCTTGAAGGAAGCCACTGTCCTCATCGAGCAATGGCGCAAGCACTACAACACGATCAGGCCGCACTCGTCCCTGAACTACCGACCACCGGCACCGCAGACATCCACCCCAGCAACCCATCTGGATCGGAGCGCAGCAATGCAGTAGTCTCTATCCCGCTGGTTCAAAATATCCGTCAGGTCACTGGGCGCCTTATTCGATTATCGGAGACGGCGGATAGACGCGACGCGGTCGGTCATGCTGAACACCATGGAGTGAGTTGCGATGCGGGGCATTTTGTCGGGGATGTTGTTCGTGCTGTTATTAATCGATATTGCTAGCGCCGCTGCTCCGACACAGCTGCTAGGAAAATCCGTTGTCATCTCGTGGACTGAGACGCGAATGCAGAAATGGCCCGGCGACCAAAATTTGCGCAGCGCTGTTCGAGCAGGAGAGTTGCGAATTTACGTCAGCTCAACTGGAAAAATATTTAACCGACTTTCGATGCGTGGCAGAGGGCCTGGAGGTTCGTCTGATCAGGTGGCCGGAGGTGGGTCCGATAACTACGAAAACAGAATCGTTTCGTTCCAAGGACGATCTATGACCCAAGCGACGCCGATGGTGGGCGGCGTCCGCCGTGTTGCCGCGGATTTCAATGAAAGCTTCAGCGGGTGCGCCGCTCAAGTTTTGACTGGGATGGAATCCGGCGCGAAGAAGATTGTTATGAAAAGCCTCGGAAGTGGCCTCCCTTTCGAAATTCACTCCATCCAGACAAGTTCGGCATCCTGTTCCATTCAAAATGGAAACGTGTTTGGAAATTAAATTAATAAGCCCCTTGCTAAGCTCAGTGAAGACTAGACGGGCAAGCTTCAACTGAAAAAAATGACGGTATTTTTGACGGTATCTGCGCTTTTCACATCCTATCAAGGCATTGATAAGTAATAAGAAATGCCGTCCAATGTGACTGGTAGTTCCCCAGCCACGCCTCGTCATACGCGACAGACTTTCCGCGATGACCCGGCCGATCGTGGCACGATGTTTGCCTAATAATTACACTGCAACGGCGCGTCAAAGGAGCATCCGGACTCCAGGTCCGACAATTTTTGCGCCGCCGGGAATTGCAGTTTGTCGGACTATTCGGCAGCGGCAATGAATTTCGACTTTAAGTCAAAGCAAATTGGAGAACACCATGAAGCGTTCCGATCTCACCGAAAAGCTGCTCGACATCAAGCGCGAGAAGGGCTGGACGTGGAAATATATCTGCGAAAAAATCGGCGGCTTTTCTGACGTGCTGATCGTCGGCGCGATTCTCGGGCAGATGAAACTTACGAAACCTCAGGCTGCGAATGCCGCAGAACTGTTCGGACTGTCGAAGTCCGAAACGGCGATGATCAATGAAACTCCGATGCGTGGCATTCCTATGCCGCCGACCGATCCGCTGATCTATCGCTTCTACGAACTGGTGATGGTGAACGGACCTGCGTGGAAGGCACTGATCGAAGAAGAGTACGGCGACGGCATCATGTCGGCCATCGACTTCGACATGGTGATGGAACGTCAACCGAATCCGAAGGGCGACCGCGTCAAGATCACGATGTCGGGCAAATTCTTGCCGTTCAAATATTACGGCGCGAGCGGCAACGTGCCGGAGTACGGCTTCAAGGAAGGCTAGTTTTCTTCAGAAGGCGCATTCTTGATCGTGCAACGGCGGTCGGCGGTGCCACTGTGTGCGCCGCCGCATTGCCTTCATCAACGGGTATTTCGATTATTTCGATTTGATATCTGGATTCGGCTGGCTTTGCCGGTCGAAGCAGTTTAATTTTTAGGCAAAAGGCTGTGCGGCCGTTGCGGGGACGGTGGCTGCGTAGACGTGACCAATCTATTTTTATCGGGTGGGGACGAATTCATTATGGCGAAGAACCAAAAATCTCTTTCGCAGGCTGTCGCGCGCGACCTTCGTCTCGATTTCTTCCGAGGATTGGGATTGTGGATGATTTTCCTCGATCACATTCCGGATTCCATCGTTAGCTGGGTCACGCTTCGCAATTTCGGATTTAGCGATGCCGCCGAGTTCTTCGTTTTCATTTCCGGCTACCTCGTAGGCTACATCTACGGCCCGATCGTGCGCGCAGGTAATTTTATGGCCGCCACCAAGCGGCTGTTGCTGCGCGCGTGGCAAATGTACGTCGCCCACATACTTTTGTTTTTGCTGTTTACGGCGCAGATCGCTCGCGCGGCCCGAAAATTCGACAATCCGATGTACAAGGATGAATTCAATGTCGCGAGCTTTCTCGCACATCCTGACGAGTTGATCTGGCAGGCGCTGACGCTGCGCTACAAACCGGTCGATCTCGACGTGTTGCCGCTCTTCATTGCGCTGGTTCTTGCCTCGCCGCTGATCTTGTGGGGTCTGGTGCGCCGTCCGAACGTGACCCTGCTTTGTTCGGCAATCCTGTACGTGCTGGCACGCTGGTTTGACTGGAATCTGGCTTCCTATCCGCCGGGAACGAAGTGGTACTTCAATCCATTCGCGTGGCAATTCATGTTTGTCTTCGCTGCCTGGTGCGGCATCGGCGGCGCAGCCAAGATCTGGCCATTTATTCAATCTCGAACGGCGCTGATTTTATCAACCGCCTGGGTTCTGTTCGGGCTTTTCATCGTACTGACGTGGCACATCGGCTCACTAGAAGCGCTTCTTCCAAAATGGATGATTTCGGCGATCTATCCGATCGACAAAACCAATCTCGATATGCTGCGCCTGACGCACTTCCTGGCGCTGGCGGTCTTGGTATCGCGCTTTATCCCGCGCAATTGGGAGCCGCTTACGTCGAACTGGTTGCGACCGCTTGTTCTGTGCGGCCAGCATTCGCTCGCGAATTTTTGTCTCGGCGTCTTCCTGTCATTCGGCGTGCATTACATTCTGGTGCAGAACCCCGGAGGCGTTTGGAAGCAAATCGTCCTCAGCCTTGGCGGGTTGGCGGCGATGACTGCGCTTGCCTGGGTTCTGGATCGCGCCGAGAAAGTCCCGAACCTGTTCGTCGATGCGGACGAGAACAACGCCAAAACCAAAGCCAAAGACAGGAAGGCCACGACCAAAACGAAGCCATCCAAGCGAGCCTTAAAGCCGAAGATGGCGTGATTTTCGCGCGGTCTCGTGACCTCAGTCGCTCGGATTGATTTGATCAGCCGGAGGCGCGTGCTTCTGTGAGATGTCGGTCTTAGCGACCGCTCAGGGAGCGCCCGCGGCTTTCGTAATATCCAGTCCGAATTTTGCCACGAGGTCTGCGACTTCCTGTTTCGTCAGCACGCGTGGATTCATTCCACGCAGCATCAGATAGAGCTTGGAGGTTTCCTCAAGCTCCTCGGTCGCGAACACTGCGGCTTCGAGCGTTTCGCCCGCGACGACCGGTCCGTGGTTGGACAGAAGAACGCAAGAATATTTACCCGCAAGCCCGCGAATGGCGTCCCCAACAGCCGCGTCGCCCGGCGCGTAGTATGGCAGCAACGCCGTCGCGCCGCAGCGCATGACGTAATAGGGCGTCATCGGCGGCAGCGCATCATGCGGATCGATTTCCGGCAACATCGACAGCGCGACGCAGTGCGCGCAGTGCAGATGCACGACGGCGCGAGCATTGCGGCGGGTCTGGTAGAGTGCGGCGTGGAGCGGAATTTCCTTGGTTGGCGCATCTCCGGAAATAAGTCTTTGCGATGCATCGAGCCGCGAAATGCGTGCCGGGTCGAGAAAGCCAAGCGAGGCGTTTGTCGGCGTGACAAGCCAGCCGCCATCGTCGAGTTTGACGCTGATATTTCCCGACGAGCCGGGTGTCAGGCCGCGCTCGAACAGCGAGCGGCCAAAAATGCAGATTTGCTCGCGCAGCTCGGTCTCGGTCATCGCGATCCTCTTTCGCCCCTTTCTCACACGCTTTTGTTCGCCATCAAACGTCTTTTTGCGACGATCAAAAGTCGTGTTACCAAGTCTCCAATCGCCCACTGCACGGGCCAATAAGCAACGCACGGAAACACATGCCCGAACAAACTAAAGGCCGCATCGGCGTCGTTGGACTAGGTTCGATGGGCCTTGGCATGGCGTTGTCGTTGCAACGTGTGGGCTTCGATGTCGCGGGCTGCGATGTGTCCACTGACGCGGTGACGAAAATCGTCGCGGCGAAGGGCCGCAGTGCTGCAACGCCCGCCGATGCCGCGCGCGATGCCGATGCGGTTGTCAGCGTTGTCGTCAATGCCGCTCAGACCGAGACGATTTTGTTCGGCGCTCAGGGCGTCGCGGAAACATTGCCCAAGGGCGCAGTCTTTATTTCGTCAGCCACGATGGACCCCGATGTCGCGCGGCGGCTAGCAAAGCAGTTGGAAGCGAGCGGACGACATTATCTTGACGCGCCGATTAGCGGCGGCGCGCAGCGCGCCGCGCAGGGCGAACTGACGATCCTCGCATCGGGAAGCAAGGCCGCGTTCGCGAAAGCAAGACCCGCGCTCGATGCGATGGCGGCGAAACTCTACGAACTCGGCGACGAGGCGGGGCAGGGTGCAGCGTTCAAGATGATCAATCAACTTCTGGCTGGCGTGCACATCGCCGCTGCAAGCGAGGCCATCGCATTCGCGGCAAAGCAAGGTCTCGATATTCGTAAAGTCTATGAAGTCATCACCGCGTCGGCCGGCAATTCCTGGATGTTCGAGAACCGCATGCCGCATGTTCTCGACGGCGATTACACGGCGCGCAGCGCTGTCGATATTTTTGTAAAAGATCTCGGCATTGTTCAGGACATGGCGCGCACCGCGAAATTCCCCGTACCTGTATCCGCTGCCGCACTACAGATGTTTCTGATGACCTCGGCTTCGGGCATGGGCCGCGATGACGATGCGTCCGTCGCGCGAATGTATGCCCGCGTCACCGATACGAAATTGCCCGGCGATAAATAGCACTGTCGCACCACCAGTTGGATCACCGATGCCGCGTTTCGCCGCCAACCTTTCCATGATGTTCAATGAGTGGCCGTTTCTCGATCGCTTTAAAGCTGCGGCAGATGCGGGCTTCGATGCCGTCGAGTTTCTGTTTCCGTATGATTTTTCTGCGGACGATGTCGGCGCGAGGCTGCATAGCAATGGACTCACGCAGGCTTTGTTCAATTTATATCCCGGAAATTGGGAGGCAGGCGAACGCGGCTTTGCGGCGTTGCCCGATCGATTTACCGATCTACAGAACAGCATCCAGAAAGCGTTACCCTATGCGGCGGCGACCGGCGTCAAGCGTTTGCATTTGATGGCAGGGATTGCCGATCGGCGCGACACGAAGGCCGTCGATTCGTTTCGGCGCGGTGTTGCATGGACAGCCGAGGCGCTTGCGAAACACAATCTTGATGTTGTAATCGAGCCTATAAACCCGCGCGATGTGCCAGGATATTTTCTGAACGATTTCGATTTCGCACTAAATCTTATCCGCGATATGAACCTTCCGAATCTGAAACTGCAATTCGATATCTATCATCGGCAAATCATACATGGTGACGTGACGATGGCGTTGCGCGCGATGATGCCGCTGATCGGTCATGTTCAAATTGCCAGCGTGCCGTCGCGCAACGAACCTGCGGGAGAAGAACTGAATTATCCGTTCCTGTTCGATGAACTGGACCGGCTGGGTTACTCAGGGTTCGTCGGCTGCGAGTATCGCCCCAAGGGCAAGACGGTCGATGGGCTCGGCTGGTTCGCGCCTTATGTCAAATCGAAATCAGGAGTCCGCGCGTGACGCTGGCGCTTGGATGCATCGCAGACGACTACACCGGCGCATCCGATCTCGCCAACACGTTGACGCGCAATGGATTGCGCACGGTGCAAACCATTGGTGTCCCCGACGATGCGCTGGCGTTGCCAGATGTCGATGCCGTCGTGGTGTCTCTCAAGAGCCGCTCGATTGTGGCATCCGACGCGGTCGCGCGGTCGCGTGCGGCGGAGCGATGGCTGCGCGGTCAAGGCGCGGCTCATGTGTTGTTCAAGATTTGTTCGACATTTGATTCGACGGACGCCGGCAATATCGGCCCGGTGATGGATGCGCTCCAAAAAGATTCCGGCGACGCGATTGTTTTGGTCACACCCGCGTTTCCGGGAACCGGAAGAACTGTGTTTCAGGGAAATCTCTTTGTCGGCAATGTGCCCTTGAGCGAAAGCCCTCTGAAGGATCACCCGCTCAATCCGATGCACGATTCAAATCTGGTGCGTGTGCTGGTGCGCCAAAGCCGCTCGAAAATCGGTCTCGTCGATCTTGCTGTCGTCGCGAATGGACCCGATGCTATTCGGGCTCGACTGGCTGAACTCGCAGGGCAGGGATATGGAGCTGCGATCATCGACGCGGTATTCGACCGCGATCTGGAAATCATCGGACAAGTGGCGAACGGTCATCGCCTCTCGGTCGGCGCGTCGGGAATGGGTTTGGGATTGGCGCGCGCAATCGCTGTTGCAAATAGTTCGTCGCGACCTGCCGCACCGGCTGCGGCAGTGAAGCCCGTTGGCGGCCCCGTGGCTTGCCTCGCGGGGAGTTGTTCACAAGCGACGCTCGCCCAGATCGCGCAAGCGGAAAAATCGTTTCCCGTCTTGCGGCTTGACCCGGAAAAAATTGTCTCTGGAAATAGCGAAACCGAACGCGCATTGGACTGGGCACGAGATCATCTTGGCGAACGTCCGATTTTGATCGTGAGCAGTTCCACGCCGGATCAGGTCGCGGCACTTCAAAAGAAGCATGGTCGCGATGCCGCCGGTCACGCGATCGAGCAGACGATGGCCACGATCAGCGAACGACTGATCGATGCCGGAGTGCGAAGACTTGTGATTGCGGGCGGCGAGACATCGGGAGCCGTCGTCGATCGGCTGGGCATTCCGGGATTTCTGGTTGGACCCGAAATCGCACCCGGCGTTCCGGTGCTTCGGGCTGTTGGCTGGCAGCGGGGCGATGCTGTCGTCGCCCTGAAATCCGGCAATTTCGGCGGCCCGAATTTCTTCGAAGACGCCATTCGCGCGATGCCTTGAAGGGTCACAGTCCGGCCGCGCGGGAACGTTAGGCATGTTCTGCTTACTGTTAGCGCTTGATCGGCGCGCGGGCAGGTGTTCTGCTTAAAAAGAAGCCACCGAGGTCTCTAAGCGTGTCTGTTACCGTCGCTCTCCACCACGTCACCCATTATAAATACGATCAGCCCGTCAGCTTGGGACCGCAGGTTATCCGTCTGCGCCCCGCTCCGCATACGCGCACCCGCGTTTCCGGCTATTCGCTCAAGGTTCTGCCGGAAAAACACTTCATCAACTGGCAGCAGGATCCGCAAGGAAACTGGCTTGCGCGTTTCGTATTTCCTGAGCCGACGCGAGAATTCAAGATCGAAGTCGATTTCATCGCCGACATGGCGGTGGTGAATCCTTTCGATTTTTTCGTCGAGCCGTACGCCGAAAAATTTCCGTTCGTTTATCCGCCCGATCTGGCGACCGAGCTTGTGCCATACCTTAAGACCGATGCGCCGACGCCGCTGTTTGCGCAACATCTCGCCGAAATTCCGCGCCAAGCGCCGAACACCGTGAACTTCCTTGTCGATCTGAACGCCAAGCTGCGCGAAAAAATCAACTACATCATCCGCATGGAGCCGGGTGTGTGGACACCGGAAGAAACGCTGAAGGCGAATTGCGGTTCGTGCCGTGACTCGGCGTGGCTTCTCATTCAGACCTTGCGCCATCTCGGATTGGCCACGCGCTTCGTGTCAGGTTATTTGATCCAATTGGTGCCTGACATCGATCCGCTTGAAGGCCCGCGCGAGGTCGAAGCTGATTTCACCGACCTGCATGCGTGGGCGGAAGTCTATCTGCCGGGAGCGGGTTGGATCGGTTTCGATGTTACCTCCGGCATGTTGACGGGCGAGGGACATATTCCGGTGGCGGCGACGCCGCATTACCGGACGGCCGCGCCGATCAGCGGTGCGGTCAGTGCAGGCAATGCCGATTTCGGTTTTGAGATGAGTGTGAAGCGTATCAATGAAGCACCACGCATCACCAAGCCGTTTTCCGACGAGTCATGGAAGCGTCTCGATGCGCTCGGCGAAAAGGTCGATGCAGATTTGGCGGCGGGCGATGTGCGCCTGACGATGGGCGGCGAGCCGACATTCGTGTCGATGGACGATCGTGAATCCGCCGAGTGGAATATCGCAGCGGTCGGACCGACTAAACGTGGCATTGCCGACACGCTGATCCGGCGATTGCGAACGCGCTTTGCGCCCGGAGGTTTACTGCATTACGGGCAGGGTAAATGGTATCCAGGCGAAAGCCTGCCGCGATGGGCGTTCGGTTTGTATTGGCGCAAGGACGGTGTGCCGATCTGGCGCAATCCCGATCTGATCGCTCCGATGGAAGGTCCGCGCACGGCGAAGATCGAGCAGGCGGAGAAATTCGCAACTGGCGTGGCAGCGAAGCTCGGCATCGAACGGGACAACGTGCTGCCGGCTTATGAGGATCAGGCGCATTGGCTTATTAAAGAGAGCGGCCTGCCGGGCAATGTCGATCCGAGCGATTCAAAGTTGGCCGATCCAGAAGAACGCTCGCGCATGGCGCAGGTGTTTCAGCAAGGATTGAATGTGCCGCGCGGTTACGTGCTTCCGGTGCAGCGATGGAACGCAGAAGCCAAGAGCCGCTGGAAAAGCGAAAAATGGAATCTGCGGCGCGGTAATTTATTTCTGATGCCGGGCGACTCGCCGCTTGGGCTTCGATTGCCGATGAATTCGCTGCAGTGGATTCCATCGGAGGACTATCCCTATACGGTCGAGCAGGATCCGCTCGAACCGCGCGAAGAATTACCGGTGTTTGGAGATGGCGCCGCGCCGCCCGCAGCCCCGCTCGTTTTCGATGGTGGCGCGCAGGCCGATAGTGGACCGCGTCAATCTATTCAGGAACAGCAGGTTGGCAAAGGCGGCGGAGTTCGTACTGCGCTGTCGATCGAAATACGCGACGGCATTCTGTGTGCGTTCATGCCGCCGGTGGAAAAGCTCGAAGACTATCTCGAACTGATCGCCGTGGTGGAATCGACCGCCGAAGACTTGAAAATGCAGGTGCATGTCGAAGGCTACGCACCGCCTTACGATCCGCGCGTTGAAGTCATCAAGGTGACGCCCGATCCGGGTGTGATCGAGATCAACATTCATCCGGCGTCGAACTGGCGTGGGATCGTCGATACGACGATGACGCTATATCAGGAGGCGGCGCATGTGCGGCTTGGCGCCAATCGGTTTCTTGTCGATGGCCGCCACACCGGTACCGGCGGCGGCAATCACGTCGTCGTCGGCGGCGCGAAGCCGGCTGACTCTCCGTTCCTTCGCCGGCCAGACCTCCTAAAAAGCATCGTGCTGTATTGGCAGCGTCATCCGTCGCTGTCGTATTTGTTTTCAGGAATGTTCATCGGCCCGACCAGTCAAGCACCGCGCATCGACGAGGCGCGTCACGATGCGCTTTATGAATTGGAAATTGCCTTAACGCAGATTCCACTGAGCGGCGAGAAGGTGCCGTTATGGCTGGTGGATCGCGTGTTCCGCCATTTGTTGGTGGACATTACGGGCAACACGCACCGCGCGGAAATCTGCATCGACAAATTGTATTCACCGGATGGTCCCACAGGACGTCTTGGTCTTGTTGAATTTCGCGCGCTGGAAATGCCGCCCGACGCGCGCATGAGTCTGGCGCAACAACTTATCATTCGCGCGCTGATCGCGAAATTCTGGCGCGATCCTCAGGGCGGCCATTTCGTGCGATGGGGCACGACATTGCACGACCGCTTCATGTTGCCGTATTTCATCTGGAGCGACTTCAACGATGTGCTTTCCGACCTGAAGCAATCGGGTTATGATTTCGAGCCGGAATGGTTCGAAGCGCAGCTTGAGTTTCGCTTTCCGGTATTTGGCCACGTCAGACATGGCGGCGTGTCGCTTGAACTGCGACAAGCGTTGGAGCCGTGGCATGTGCTGGGCGAGGAAAGTTCGGCCGGCGGCACCGTGCGCTACGTCGATTCTTCGGTCGAGCGGTTGCAGGTCAAGGTCAACGATTTCGTCGAAGGCCGTCACGTCATCACATGCAACGGTCGCCGATTGCCGATGACGGCCACGGGCAGATCGGGCGAGGCCATCGCTGGCGTGCGATTCAAGGCGTGGCAGCCGTCGTCAGGTTTGCATCCGACGATTCCCGTCCACGCACCGCTGACGTTCGATATTGTCGATACATGGAATGGTCGTTCGCTGGGCGGATGCATCTATCACGTCTCTCATCCAGGTGGCCGGAGCTACGAGACCAAGCCGGTCAACACCTATGAGGCTGAGGCGAGACGCCTTGCGAGATTTCAGGATCACGGCCATTCGCCCGGCGCGATCGAAGTCCCGGCCGAGGAACGCTCACTTGAATTTCCCTTAACACTCGACTTGCGGACAACGCCGCAGAACTAAAATCGGTGAGTAATGTCCACTGCGCGCGCTGGTGAGAGTGCGCGTTCGGTGTGCAAAGTTAGGCCGAGCGGCTGCGCGCTTTTGACTTTGAACTCTTGGCGGGTTTATCGGCCATCGCCTTGAGCGACCGTGCGCCTGGCCCCGGATGAACGTGGACTTCCTTGGCCGAAAGCGGCTCGCCGCATTCGGAGCAGACCATCACGGGATCGAAATGTTTTCCACACTTGTCATGCTCGTGGAGTAACGGACGTCCGCGCTCATCGACCATATGGATGTCGCCCCAATGCACGATCGCCATCATCACGGGATAAAGATCGAGACCCTTTTGGGTCAGGATGTATTCGTGGCGCTTAGGAGATTCCTGATAGGGAATACGTCTCAGCACGCCGAGGCGAACCATCTTTTTCAACCGTTCGGCGAGCAGATGCCGGGTAATGCCCAGTGCCGATTGAAAGGCTTCGAACCGGCGCGTCCGCAGGAAGCATTCCCGCAGGATCAGCAGGCTCCAGCGGTCGCCGATCACGGCGACCGTGCGCGCCATCGAGCAGGGCTCTTCCTCAAGGGCATCCCAACGCATGCAGGTCTCCACTAGGCGGCGGACATTGCCGCCGATTTCACATTCTAAATAGGCACCGAGATCGGTGGAAGCCTCCGGCTCGGGAGTTTAGTATACCGGGACAGTATCAGACCGCGCTCAGAATTGACAGTTCAATTATAGAACTGTAGGAATTGAAGGCGTTCCAGCGGCCATTTAGACCGAAAGTCCGATAGCGGTCAGTCCAGAATAACAACGCGCTGTGAGGAGATGTTCTGTGGCAAGTCCTTTGAAGTACGAGTTTCAGTTCGATTTCGGCAGCCCCAATGCCTATCTGGCGGAAGTGGCGATTCCGGACATTGAAAAGCGCACCGGCGTTAAATTCGACTACGTCCCGGTCCTGCTCGGCGGCATCTATAAGGCGACCGGCAACATGTCGCCGTTCGACTCGCTTCGCGGCATCAAGAACAAGCCGGAATATCAGGCGTTGGAAACCCAGCGCTTCATCCGCCGTCACAACATCACAAAATTCAAGATGAACCCGTTCTTCCCGGTGAACACGCTAATGCTGATGCGCGGCGCGGTCGCCGCAAAGATGGAGGGCGTATTCGAGCCGTATTTCCGCGCAGCCTATCATCACATGTGGGAAGATCCGAAGAAGATGGACGACGTCGAGACGTTCAAGAGCGCTTTCAAATCGTCCGGCATCGACGTCGATAAGTTATTCGCCCGCGCGCAGCAGGACGACGTGAAGAAGAAGCTGATCGACGACACGACGGATGCGGTCAACCGCGGCGCATTCGGTTCACCAACCTTCTTCATCGGCAAGGAGATGTTCTTCGGCAAGGATCAACTCCGCGACGTCGAGGATTCGATTGTCGAACAGCTCGGTGGCGCAAAGGCCAAATCTGCTTAAGATAAAAGCTGGTTGAAAAATAAGTTGCCGCGCCCAGCGGCGCGATTGCCCGATAGTTCGAGGAACAGCATTATGTCAGGCCCTCTCAAAGGCGTTCGTGTGCTCGACCTGACGGGGGTTGTGTCAGGCCCCTATGCAACAATGTTTTTGGCCGACCAAGGCGCAGACGTTCTGAAGATCGAGCCGATTGGCGGCGACATCACGCGCCGCAGCCGCGCTGCCATCGACAAGGCCGGCGAGTTCTCGGCGCTATTCATTTCGTCCAACCGTGGCAAGCGCTCATTATCGATCGACATGAAGAGCGAGGCGGGACGCGAGGTTCTGGCGAAACTCGTCGCGCAATCCGACGTGTTGGTGCAGAATTTTCGTCCGGGCACGATGGAGCGATTGGGTCTTGGTGCGGATGAATTACGCAAGAAACATCCGCGCTTGATTTACGTTTCGATTTCGGGCGTCGGCGATAGCGGTCCTTACGTCAAGAAGCGCGTCTACGATCCGATCATTCAGGGTCTTTCGGGGTTTGCGGATATTCAGTCGCAAGCCATCACCAATCGCCCACAAATGATCCGCACCATCGTTGCCGATAAGACGACGGCGGTGTTCACCGCGCAGGCGGTGTCGTCGGCGCTGTATGCACGCGAGAAGACTGGAAAGGGCGATTACATTCAGGTCGCAATGCTCGATACGATGATTTCGTATCTGTGGCCGGAAGGCATGATGCAATACACGGTGGTCGGTGGCGAGGCGGTGTCGCAGGATCCGAAAGACCGGCCTGATCTGGTTTTCAAGACTTCGGACGGCTATCTCACATGTGGGACGATTTCGGATTCCGAGTGGCAGGGATTTTGTAAAGCTGCGGACGATCCGGAGCTTGCAAAGGACGAACGCTTTGCAACGCCGGGAGGCCGGACGCTCAACGCCACCGCGCGCATCAATAAGATGCAGGAATACATCGTCAAGCACACCACGGCCGAATGGCTGAAGCGGCTCGATGCCGCCGACGTTCCTTGCGCGCCGATCCTGAGGCGCAATGAGATCATCCATAACGAGCAGGTGATTGCGCGCGGGCTGATCCAGGAATTTGACCAGCCGACCGTCGGTCGCGTGCGCCAACCCAAACCCGCCGCGATCTTTGAGGCCAACGCCGCCGTCATCGGCGGACCTGCACCCCGAGTCGGAGAACACTCGCGCGTCGTGTTGCAGGATCTTGGCTACAGCGACGCAGCCATCGATAAAATGGTGGCGGATAAAGCGGTGCGGGTTGCGAAATAATATCAAGTCGCGCAAGCGGCACGATATGGCGCACGAAGTCAGGCAGGTCGCCGTATCGGCTCGCCTGCGGCTGGCGGAACGTTCGCCGCAGTACCGCGCTGATAACCCGGCCGCGCTCTCATGCGTTCCAGATAGGGATAAGCGTTGTCGCAGATGCCGACACCGTAGGCGATCGCCCAATCGAGGCATGTCGTCAGCAGGATGTCGGCGCTGCTGAATCGGTCGCCCATCAGATGCGTGCGGCCGTCCGACAAAGCCACCTCAACATGCCGCAATTGTTCGCGGAAATATTCGCCGGCTTTAGCCACGACGTCCGGTGCGACTCCATAGATAGGCCCGAGGCCTTGAGCGCTATGACGCCGCATCACATAGAGACTTGTTGAATCCAGTTCGGTGACGATGAAGAAGCACCACTCCAACCACGCCGCGTAATCGCGTTGTGCCTCAGGAATGAGTGCTTTGTCGGGGGTGGAGTAGGTGCGCGACAGGTAGGCGACGATGGCAGCGCTTTCTCCAATTGCAAAATCACCATCCTGAAGCAGCGGCACTTTCTGACGCGGATTGAGCTTGGTGTATTCGGCCGTCTTGGTCTCGCCAGAGCGCGGGCCGATCGCCTGCGTGGTGTATTTCAATCCGAGTTCGTGCAACGCCCAATGCGGCCGGACGGTGCGGCTCGTCCCGACGCCCCAAAGCGTGAGGTTCGGAGCGGTGCTCATCCTACCAAGGCTCCACGGACGGACGCAGATCGAGTTCGAAGGTCCAGCCGTCTTTCACCTGATGATGCGCGAACCAATACGCGTCGGCAATTGAAGAAGTCTTGGTCAGACTGTCGGGTGGAATGTCGGTGGCGTCGATCCCCTTGGCGGCCTTCATGCGCAGATGGATGGCTTCGCTGTCCACTGCTGCATCGATCAGAAGATGGACAACATGAATGTTTTTCGGGCCCAATTCTCGCGCCATTGCTTGAGCCACGGCGCGCAGGCCGAACTTCGCCGACGAGAATGCCGCGAATCCTTTGCCACCGCGCACGCTGGCCGTGGCACCCGTGAACAGCATCGTGCCGTGGCCGCGTGCGACCATATATTTGGCGGCTTCACGGCCAACGAGAAATCCGGCGTAACAGGCAAGCTCCCATGCCTTGAAGAACAGCTTCTCAGTTGTTTCCAGAAGCGGCTTGTTGACGTTGGACCCGGCATTGAACAGGCAAACTTCGATGGGGCCGACTTCCTTTTCGACGCGCGCGAATAGCGCCTGCACTTCGGCTTCCTGCCGTGCGTCCACATTGAAGGCATGGATGGTCAGGCCTTCGGCCTTTAACTCATCGACAAGCCCCTGCGACTTGGCAGCATCGCGCCGCGCGACGCAGACTTTATAGCCACCCTTGGCGAAACGCCGGGCCACAGCCGAGCCGATGGCATCGCCTGCGCCGACCAGCAACGCCGCGCCTTTTTTAGCCAAGGGAAACCTCCCGAAATTTTCAAGTTCTTATTTGATACTCATACGAATAACGAGGGCCGGATCGCTTGTAAATGGTCTGCCCGCAACAACGTTCATCAGATTATACTGCAAAGGAGCGCTGGTTTGGCAAGACTCCCCAATCGCGGTCATCTCTGACTTGACGAGTTCTAAAAAAGAACCTTTAATCCGAAAGGTCCAAGGCCGACTTTGAAGCGGCCATATCGTTGCGGGAGGCTGACTTGGCAGCGGATGCGATCCAGATCGCTGACATACTTGCGAGCATTCCACAACGCCTGCATCAGGTGATGGACAGCACCGCCGACGAGACGCCGGAGCATCCCGCGCTCGTCGACGATACCAACACATGGTCGTACCGCATGCTCTCTCAATCCGTGCCCCCGATTGCGTCGGCGCTTCAATCGCTCGGCATCCGCGGCGGCGACCGCATGATGATCGTCAGCGAAAATTGTATCGCGCTCGTGGGGCTGCTGCTCGCCGCGAGCTTGCTTGATGCGTGGGCCATTGTCGTCAACCCGCGACTATCGGCGCGCGAACTCGATCAGATTCGCGATCACTCCGGCGCGCGAAGAATTTTTCTCACCGCTAATGTTTCCAGGGAGGCGGCGGCGCACACGACGCGTTACGGCGCAACGCTGGAAAATATCGGCCCGCTCGACAACATCGGCGTAAGTGCGCTGAACGAAGACGCAACTGTCGAGCCGGTTGAGGCGAGCGCTGCAAAACAGGTTGCGGTCCTGATTTACACCTCCGGCACCACCGGCACGCCGAAAGGCGTGATGCTTAGCCACGAAAATCTTCTGGTCAGCGCGATGACGACGGCACGCTTCCGCAAGATGGACAGCAGCGACAAATTGTATGTGGTCTTGCCGATTTCGCACATTGTGGGGATTTCGCTGCTGCTGATGACGCTGATGACCGGCGGTACCGTTCGCCTCGTCAGCAAATACGAACCTGCTTCACTCGCAAAGGCGTTGGCGCAGGAAGGCATCACCATACTGAACGGAGTGCCTGCGACTTATCAGAGGTTGCTGGAATACAAATCAGTTTCCGGAATTGAGAAACTGGACAAAGGCTCGCTGCGCCTGGTCGGCGTCGCCGGTGCGCCGCTCGATCTGGATCTGAAATCGCGCGTCGAGCGTGAATTGAATCTTCCACTGCTCAACGGTTACGGCATTACCGAATGTGCACCGGGAATTTCGGGCGTGCGGTTCGACTCGCCGCGTGAGGATCAAGCGGTCGGAAAAGTGCTGGTGGGCATCGACGCGCGTATCGTCGACAAGAAGGGAGAGATCGTATCGGGCGGGGAGGTGGGTGAACTTCACGTGCGCGGGCGTAACGTGATGCTTGGATATTATCGCGCGCCGGACTTGACCGCAAAAGCAATCGATAAGGATGGCTGGTTCAACACCGGCGACCTCGCGCGCTTCGAAAGCGATTGCTTATTCATCGTCGGGCGCACGAAGGAAATGATTATCCGTTCCGGGTTCAACGTCTATCCGGCGGAAGTGGAGGGGGTTCTCAATTCGCACGACGCTGTCGTGCAGTCCGCCGTCGTCGGCCGCGCAGTGGAGGGCAACGAAGAAATCATCGCCTTCGTCCAGCTCGTGCAAGGAGCGAAGGTGACGCCGTCCGAATTGATGGCGTATGTCGGCGGTCAACTCACGTCCTACAAGCGCCCGTCGCAGATTGTCGTGCTCGATGCGCTGCCTGCGACGTCAACCGGAAAAATCCTCAAGCACAAGCTCGCTGAATCGCTGCGCGCGTGAAATTCACTCAGCCGCCTTCAGCACCGGCAAGAGGTACGTGCCATCGGGTGCGAAAGAGTCCGCGAGATCGTTCTGCGCGGCCCAAACCGAAAACGGCGCGGGGCCGCAGACGAACATGAAGTAATCATATGTCGCGCGGCGTTCGTTCGACATGATGTATTGATAGTGCTTGCGCCAATAGTTGAAGCGCATTTTCTTGAATGTGCCGGGCGCGATCATGGCTTGAAATGGAATTTGCCAAATCGACGGATTGCATCGCTCGGGGCCGCTTTCGATGCCGACATCCGCCACGGGATCGAACGGGCAGAAATTCATGAAATCCTCGTGCGACTGACAGTCGGCCCACTGGATCGTTCGTTCACGCGAAATCGCTTTAACAGTTGCGCGCAGCTTTTTTGCTGCCGGATGCAACGCAAATATCGGCATGATCGATCCGGCTGTAATGACGCAGACTTCCGGCCGCCGGATTCCCAAATCGGGATCGGCGTCGAGCGCCAGCTTCATCGCCGTTAAAGCGAGCATCGCACCCGCGCTATGGCCCACGACCAGAATTTCGTCGGCGTCTGCGGCCTTCGCTGCAACGACGATGCGCTTTGCTAAAATATCGACCGAGCGATCAAAGTCGGTCGCTTCGCCGCGCGCGTAATCGCGCAAGTACGGCCAGCAATTGTTCAACTGGTTGACGAACATTGCGCGCGCGACGGGATAAAGCAGCGCCAAAACTCCAGAGAACGCCGCAATGGTGATGATGATCTGCGCTATTGTCGGGAATCCTGAAGCCGCATTCGCTGCAAACCATCCGCCACCGAGAGCGAGCGCAAACCAGATCGCCAGCATCGCTTGCGAATAGGCGAGAAGCACGCCCATTCGTCCCGACGCACGAAACACGCGCCATAGCGTACCCGTGGCGATGTCATCAGCGATCCAACGGATTGTGCGCGCCATCTGCACCGGGAAAGGTTGCGCCAGATTTAACCTGATTTGATTCTCAAGGCGCAGAAATTCGTACGTTGTGGAAACGTGCCAGTTCGGGCCCGATGTCTCGACGGTCCATGACGCAATATCATTGGATTCGAATTGAATATTGCCGACCGTCCCCGACACGTTCCAGTTGTCGCGAAAACGATTCCACTCGCGCTTGAACAGATAATAGAATCCGTCCGCACCCTTCGGCTCGTAGCCTTCAATAAAGAAAACGCGTCGGCGCTGGATTTGCACGCGCTAGGACTTCCGGCTGTACAATGTCGAGGCCTTGGATGTCGAGGCCTTGGATTTCGAGGCCTTGGATTTCGAGGCCTTGCGGGTTCTGGATTTTTTCGCCGGCACCTTTTTTCCTTCCCTGCGCGCCTCGGAAAGACCGATGGCAATGGCCTGTTTTCGGCTCGTCACCTTCTTACCCGATCTTCCGCTCTTCAACGTGCCTTTATTGCGTTTTTTCATCGCGCGTTCGACTTTCTTCGCTGAGGCTTTTGAATACCTCCGCGCCATGATGCGATTCTCCGATATTGCCCCGCATACATAAGCAGCGGCAAATCGCAGAGTTCCGTGACGTGAAATGCAAATGTGATGATTCGCTGCGACGCGATGACATGCGCGATATACATGCGCGATATGACGCAGGCTTGAGGTCGGATCGTCCAAAAATGAATTGGTTCAGGCGCTGTTCGACGCCGTGACAATCCAGATCGATCCGCCGAGCAGCACTTTATTTCCGGTTAAATGCTTTGCCAGCGCTTCGCGAATCGATTGCGTTGCAGCGGCGACCAGATCGGCTGGCTGACCTTCCAACGCACGGCTTGCAGGTCCGATGGCCAATGCGGTTTCGAGCGCAGCGTCGATGCCTCGATCGGTTGCAATGTCGAATTTCAGGCCCGCTCTCTCCAATGCAATCGATGAGAATCCGGCTTCGCTCAACACAGCCTTAACCCGGTCTTCGCTTGCAAACGAGAACGGCCCAGGATCCTCCGGCTTGATTTCGGGGAGCTTCGGCACATGCTTGTAGGCTTCCTGCAATGAGAGCATCAGCATTGGGTTGTCGCGTGGCGTACGCCAGCACGCAAACGCCAGCCGCCCCTTGGGTCGAAGCGCCTTGCGCATGTTTGCGAATGACACTGACGGTTGCGCGAAGAACATCACACCGAAACGCGAAAACAAAACGTCAGCGCTCGCGGGCTTAAATGGATAGACGGTTGCGTCCGCCTGCAGGAACTCGATCGGTGCGTGCGGCGGCGTAAGTTCGCGAGCGCGGCCCAGCATCGGTGAGGAAATATCGACGCCCGTCACGTGGCCGGATGAGCCCACAAGGCGCGCAAGTTCAAACGAGGTGGCGCCGCACCCGCAGCCAATATCAACGACGCGCTCGCCGGGTTGGATCGCCGCGCGAGCAATCAGGATTTCCGATACGGGAGCCAGAACATTGTCCTGAACCTTCTGCTGTTCGGTCCAGTGACGCCCACCCGTACCGTTCCAATACGCAATCTGATCAGCATTGCGTTGATCGGCGTTTGATAACGTCATTGAAACGGCCTCCCGATAATTTGCCGGGTCGTCGGATTGAGACCTTTGACGAAAGCGTCCCTACCAGGCCCGGAACAGCACGCTAGCATTCACGCCGCCGAATCCAAACCCATTCGACAACACGTACTCCATCGCCATCGGCCTTGCAGCGCCACGCACAAGATCGACGCCTTCTGCCGCGGCATCGGGATGATCGAGGTTAAGTGTCGCCGGCGCAATTTGATCGCGCAGTGCCAGCACCGAGAAGATCGCTTCAAGTCCACCGGCTGCGCCGAGCAGATGGCCGGTTGCGGATTTTGTTGAACTGACCGCGACGCGACCCTCGGTCCCGAAAACAGATTTGATCGCGGCGAGTTCGCCGTTATCGCCGACGGGTGTCGAGGTTGCGTGCGCGTTGAGATGTTGAACCTCCATTGGTGAGATTCCCGCCTGGCGCAACGCGATTTCGATGGAGCGCCTTGCGCCGTCGCCATCCTCCGGTCCGGCCGTCATGTGATAGGCGTCCGACGTCGTGCCGTATCCGACCAACTCTGCAATCGGGTTCGCGCCTCGGCTCAACGCGTGGTCAAGCGTCTCAATGACGAGAATGCCCGCACCTTCACCCATGACGAAGCCGTCGCGATCTCTGTCGAAGGGCCGCGAGGCACGTTGCGGCTGGTCGTTGAAATTCGTCGAGAGCGCACGCGCAGCTGCGAAACCGCCGAGGCTGACGCGATCGATGCACGCCTCCGCGCCGCCGCAAATCGCAACATCGGCTTCGCCCGAATGAATCAAGCGCGCCGCATCGCCGATGGCTTGCACGCCCGCTGCACACGCCGTCACCGGCGCGCCGAGCGGGCCTTTGAAGCCGTGACGAATGGCGACTTGACCGGCGGCAAGATTGACGAGAAATGACGGCACGGTGAACGGCGACAAGCGCCGCACGCCGCGTTCGTCCGCGATGCGAACCGCATCCGCAATCGCAGGAAATCCCCCGATGCCGGACGCAATGATCGTTGCGGTGCGCTCGCGGCTGCGCGCGTCGTCGGGCTTCCAGCCTGCTTGTGCAATCGCTTCATCTGCCGCCATCAGGGCGAACAGAATGAAGCGGTCCATTTTCTTTTGATCCTTGCGCGGAGCGGCGCGGTCAGGATCGAAACCGAACTCGGGATCTTCGATATGATCGGGAACCACACCGCAGGCTTTCGCCGGCAGATCGCCGACGACATTATCCGACAGCGCGCGCAAACCTGATTTCCCCGCGAGCAGCCGCGACCAATTGCCTTCGACGCCGCAGCCGAGCGGCGAGATCGCACCCATTCCGGTGACGACGATGCGTCGCATCGAGGAGTTACGCTTGACTTTGTTCATATCGTCACCACTGGCGCGTAAAAGGCCGCGCGGGTTTGCGTCAATGAAGTTTGCGTTCAACAGCAATCGCAGTTGCCTCGCCGCCGCCGATGCACAATGAGGCGATGCCGCGTTGGAGATTGTTCTTTTCCATGGCGTAGAGCAGCGTGACGATGATGCGCGCACCCGTTGCGCCGATGGGATGACCGAGCGCGCACGCGCCGCCGTTCACATTCAACTTATCGCGGGGAATTCCAAGGTCTTTTGCAGCGGCCATCGGGACGACTGCGAATGCTTCGTTGATTTCATACAGATCGACGTCGGAGGCTTTCCAGCCGATTTTATCGAGCAGCTTGCGGATTGCCGGGATCGGCGCGGTGGTGAACCAGTCCGGCGCCTGGCTGTGGGTTGAGTGGCCCTTGATCTCGGCGAGGATAGGTAAGCCTTCGCGCTCAGCAATCGAGCGGCGCGTCAAAACGAGGGCTGCTGCGCCGTCGGCATTGGCGGAGGAGGCCGCAGGTGTGATCGTGCCATTGGGGCGGAACGCGGGCTTGAGGTTCGGAATTTTCGTAGGGTCCACCTTCATCGGATGCTCGTCGTTCTCGACGACGCGCATACCGGCTTTTTCCTTCACTGAAATCGGCGCGATCTCGGATTTGAACGAACCGTTCTGAATCGCGTTGCGCGCGCGGGTTAACGTCTCGATGGCGTAATCATCCTGATCCTTGCGCGAGAATTGATAGGCTTCGGCAGCAGCTTCGCCGAAGTCGCCCATCGAGCGGCCGGACTCATAGGCGTCTTCGAGGCCGTCCATCAGCATGTGGTCGATGATGCGATCATGGCCGACGCGATAACCGGCGCGGGCTTTCTGCAACAAATAGGGCGCGTTGCTCATGCTCTCCATACCGCCGGAGACGACGATGTCGGCGGAGCCCGCATTGATGATGTCGTGCGCGAGCATGGTCGCTTTCATGCCAGACCCACACACTTTGTTGATCGTTGTCGCACCCGTAGCGTCTGGCAATTTCGCGCCGCGTGCAGCCTGCCGCGCCGGAGCCTGTCCCTGTCCGGCAGGGAGCACGCATCCCATGAAAATCTCATCGACCTTCTCGGGCGCGAGCTTTGCGCGTTCAAGCGCCGCGCCGATCGCGTGCGACCCAAGGTTGTGGGCACTGAATGACGACAAATCGCCCTGAAAGCGGCCAAGGGGCGTGCGCGCTGCGGAGACGATGACGACGGGATCGGACGCTGACATGGGATTCTCCTGTTACCGGCGCACAGTCGTTATGCAGTTAGGCGGCGGCCCGTTAGATGATAAGTATCATATTAAAACTGACAAGGAATGCAATTGGCGCTTCTCACAATAAGGGCATGAAAATATGCCGGACAAGCGCCATCGCGTTTTACAAGTGCCGCGGCGTTTTAAACAGCTGCTAGGCCGCGACGCCCCGCATGAAATTTTCTCGCGCGTGACATGAGTTATTTTCGTCGATCGATGAACGCCTGCATGCGCTGTTGCGGCTCGCCGGTCAGATAGGCTTTTCCGAACGCCTTGACACTGACGTCGATGGATTGCGACAGCGGCAATTCCTCCCATTGCCGGAGCAACGCTTTCTGATTCCGCATCGCTTCGGGACTGCATTCTGCGACCGACGTTGCTGCGGCAGCGATTGCGTCATCGAGATCGGCGACGGGCGCGACCTGCTCGACAAGTCCCCAACTCAAAGCGGTCGGCGCATCGATGGTCGCCGCCGTCAGGATCAGCCAACGCGCGCGACCCCAGCCGATCAATCGTGGCAACAATGCCGCATGAATCACCGAAGGGATTCCGACTTTCACTTCGGGCATCGCGAACTTTGCGTCATCTGACGCAATCCGCAAATCGCAAGCGGCCGCGACCTCTAGCCCTCCGCCGAGGCACCAGCCTTGAATGCGCGCAATCACCGGAACGGGAAACGCGCGCACCGCCTCGCAGACATCGCGCAGGCCCTTGATGAAGGTCTCTGCCGACGCCTGATCGAGCGTCGCCATTTCCTTGATGTCCGCGCCGCCGATGAAACTCTTGGTGCCGGTCCCCGCCATGACCAGCACGCGGATGCTCTTATCGTTCGCGAGCGCGCCAAGACCATCGACGATGCCGCGATTGACGCGGGAATTCAAAATGTTCAGCGGGCCTGCGTTGCGGATCGTGAAACGCACGATGCCATGGTCGCCGTGTTCGGCGTCGCAATAGTCATTCAGTTTTTGCAGCTTCTGCATGTCAGTCATCCGAAGGTTGGGAGGCGATGGTGCGCCCGACGGGCGCGTTCGTCAAATGACGTGCATGGCAGCTATTTCGCGTTGAGATTTTGCGTCACGGCGATCAGTTCGTGCTATTATATGATCTTCAACATTTGAAGGTTCGCCGATGCGCTATTCCAAAGAGCACAAATCCGAAACCCACGCCCGCATTGTCAAAAATGCGTCGGTGTTGTTACGCGAGAAGGGCGCGGAGGGAATTGGCGTCGCAGGTTTGATGAAAGAAGCGGGCCTGACCCACGGGGGATTCTACGCTCATTTTAATTCGCGCGATGCGTTGATCGGCGAAGCCTTCGCTCACGCCATGGATCAGACCACGCGGCGCTGGCGGCAGCGTGCGGAGCAGGCACCCGAAGGTCAGCGTCTGGCGTCGGTGGTGAACGGCTATCTGACGACGAGCCATCGCGACGACATCGGAAACGGTTGCGCACTGCCCGCTTTAGGCGCGGAAGTTTTGCGGGCCAATCCGAAAACGCGCAAGGCTGCGGCAAACAAGCTCGAAGACATGATCGAGATGATCGCGGATCAAATGCCCAATGCGGAGTTGAAGGCGGGAGCAAGGGCCGCGCGGCGCGAAGCTATTGGAACCCTTTCGGCCATGCTGGGCGCGCTGGTGTTGGCGCGTATGGCGGGCAGCGGCGAGTTCTCCTCCGAAATCCTCGCTGCTGGGCGCTTTGCAGCATTGAAGGCCGAAAGCGAGCCAGCGGCAGCGTCGCGTAAGATCAAGACCAAGTCCAAGACCAAGTCCAAATCCAAGCCTAAATCCAACAGCGCGGTTTAGCCTTTCGTCGCCATCGGCGATGTGAGCCGGTTGTAGGCCCCGCAGCCTAAGCGTCCGGACGTTGCGCAGAACGCCGTTCCAATATTCGGGCGGACAGTGCTAGAAAGCCCAAAACAAGCATTTGGGAGATGACGCATGCGCTCAATCGGGCACTTTATCGGCGGCAAGGAAGTCAAAGGCACATCCGGCCGCTTCGCCGATGTCTACGAGCCCATGACCGGCGAAATTCAAGGCAAGGTGGCACTCGCCTCCAAGGCGGAAATGCGTGCCGCGGTCGAAAACGCCAAAGCGGCGCAGCCCGAATGGGGCGCGACAAATCCGCAGCGCCGCGTCCGCGTGCTGATGAAGTTTTTGGAACTCGTCGCGCGCGACAATGACGCGCTGGCCGAATTGCTGGCGCGCGAACACGGCAAGACCATTCCCGATGCGCGAGGCGATATTCTGCGCGGTGTCGAGGTCGTCGAATTCGCACTCGGCATTCCGCAGTTGATGAAAGGCGAATACACCGACGGCGCGGGTCCGGGCATCGATCTTTATTCCATGCGCCAGCCTTTGGGTGTGGTTGCGGGCATCACGCCGTTCAATTTTCCGGCGATGATTCCGATGTGGAAATTCGCGCCCGCGATTGCGTGCGGCAATGCGTTCATTCTCAAGCCGTCGGAGCGCGATCCTGGCGTGCCGATGGCACTCGCTGCGCTGATGCTGGAAGCGGGATTGCCGCCTGGCATTCTCAATTGCGTCAACGGCGACAAGGAAGCGGTCGATGCCATTCTGGACGATCCGGATATTCGCGCCGTCGGCTTTGTCGGCTCCTCGTCGATCGCGCAATATATTTACGAGCGCGCGGCGCAAACCGGCAAACGCGCACAATGTTTCGGTGGCGCGAAGAACCACGCCATCATCATGCCGGATGCAGACATGGACCAGACCGTCGATGCGCTGATCGGCGCTGGTTTCGGCGCGGCAGGAGAGCGCTGCATGGCGATCTCGGTGGCTGTGCCTGTTGGCAAGACGACCGCCGACCGATTGATGGAAAAAATGATCCCGCGCGTGGAGAGCCTGAAGATCGGTCTATCGACCGATCCGTCGGCGGATTTCGGTCCTCTGGTGACGAAGGCGGCTTTGGAGCGCGTGAAGGATTACGTCGAGGTCGGCATTAAGGAAGGCGCGACGCTCGCCGTCGATGGGCGCGGCTTCAAGATGCAGGGCTATGAGAAAGGTTTCTACATGGGCGGCTGTCTGTTCGACAACGTCACCAAGGATATGCGTATCTACAAGGAAGAAATTTTCGGCCCCGTGCTCTCGGTGGTACGCGCCAAGGATTACGACGAAGCACTCGCGTTGCCATCCGACCATGATTACGGCAACGGAGTGGCGATCTTCACGCGTGACGGCGATGCGGCGCGCGACTTTGCGAGCAGGGTCAATGTCGGCATGGTCGGCATCAATGTGCCGATCCCGGTGCCGGTGGCTTATTATACGTTCGGCGGCTGGAAGAAATCCGGCTTCGGCGATCTCAATCAATACGGCCCGGACTCGGTTCGCTTTTATACCAAGACCAAAACCGTGACGGCGCGCTGGCCATCGGGCGTGAAAGAAGGCGCGGACTTCGCAATCCCCACAAGCTGACGGTGCGCATGATCCGGAAAAGTGGATACCGGTTTTCCGAAAAGTTCATGCTCGCATTATAGATAGGCGCGCGATGCAATTCGCACTGACCGAGGATCAACTCGCGGTTCGCGACATGGCGCGCGATTTTGCGGCTGAGAAAATTGCGCCGTTCGCGATCAAGTGGGACGAGGACAAATTCTTTCCCGTCGATACGATGCGCGAAGCGGCGGCACTCGGCATGGGCGGCGTTTATATTAAAGACGATGTCGGCGGCTCGGCACTGACGCGGTTCGATGCGGCGTTGATCTTCGAGGCGCTGGCGACGGGTTGCCCCACAGTATCGGCGTTCATCTCGATTCATAATATGTCGGCGTGGATGATCGATCATTTCGGCTCGGACGCGCAGCGAAAAAAATGGCTGCCGCGATTGTGCACGATGGAGCTTGTCGCGAGCTATTGCCTGACCGAGCCGGGGTCGGGTTCGGACGCCGCAGCGTTGTCGACGCGCGCGGTGCTCGACGGCGATCATTATGTGCTCAACGGCCAGAAGCAATTTATTTCCGGCGCGGGCAAGGGCGACCTCTATGTTGTGATGGTCCGCACCGGCGGGCAGGGAGCCTCGGGTATCTCCACATTGGTGATCGAAGGTGACACCCCTGGAGTTTCGTTCGGAGCCAACGAGCGCAAGATGGGCTGGAACGCGCAGCCGACGCGCGCCGTCGTGTTCGAGAATGCGCGCGTGCCGGTTGCCAATCGGCTTGGTGATGAAGGAATCGGTTTCAAGATCGCGATGGCGGGCCTCGACGGCGGGCGGTTGAACATCGCGGCGTGTTCGCTCGGCGGCGCGCAATCGGCGCTCGACAAATCGCTGGCATACATGCGGGAGCGCAAAGCCTTCGGCAAACGCCTCGATGAATTTCAGGCGCTACAATTTCGTCTCGCCGACATGGCAACCGAACTCGAAGCTGCGCGTACTTTTGTCTGGCGGGCCGCGGCAGCACTGGACCGCAAGGATCCAGATGCAACAATGTTATGCGCGATGGCCAAGCGCTTCGGCACCGATACAGGATTCGCGGTCGCCAATCAGGCGCTGCAACTGCATGGCGGTTACGGCTATTTGTCCGAATATGGAATCGAGAAAATCGTGCGCGATCTGCGGGTGCATCAAATTCTGGAAGGCACCAATGAGATCATGCGCGTCATCGTCTCACGCAAACTCATCGAGGACGCGCGGTGAGCGTCGCCGTGAAGCTCGATGACGCCGCTGGCGATCTTATCGTCAGGCGCGAAAGCTCGGCTGGAATCCTGCGGCTGAATCGTCCGAAGGCGATCAACGCGCTGACGCTCGATATGACGCGCGACATCGTGACGGCGCTCGATCAATTTGAGTCCGATCCTGCCATTTCGCTTGTGCTGCTCGAAGGTGCCGGCGAGCGCGGGCTATGCGCGGGCGGCGATATTCGTGGACTTTACGACAGCGCTAAATCTGGCGGCGATCTCGGCCCGGTGTTCTGGCGCGAGGAATACATTTTGAACGCACGTATTCCCGAATACCCGAAACCTTACGTCGCCTACATGGACGGTTTGGTCATGGGTGGCGGTGTCGGGTTGTCGGCGCATAGCGCGCATCGCATCGTCAACGAGAAGACCAAAATATCGATGCCGGAAGTCGGTCTCGGATTTTTCCCCGACGTTGGCGGAACGTGGCTGCTGTCGCGCGCCCCCGGAGAGATCGGAACGTATTACGCGTTGACCGGCCAGCCGATGAATGGCGCAGATGCGATCTACGCGCGCGCCGCGGATGATCTGATCGACTCCGCCGACTGGCATGCGCTGCGCGATGCACTCACGAAGGCTCCGGCACCGGCAGATACAGAAAGTGTTCGCGCACTTATTGGGCGGTTTACGAAATCAAATATGTCGGCGCCGATCGCGCAGCATCGCAAGATAATTGACGAAGTGTTTGCGCATGATGCGATGGAAGACATTATGTCTGCGCTCGAACGTGCCGGTTCCGAATTCGCAGCCGCAACACTGAAAGCATTGTCCGACAAATCGCCGACCAGTCTTAAAGTCGCGCTGAAGTTGCTGCGCATGGCGCGGGCGTCGAAATCGCTGAAAGAATGTCTCAATAGGGAATACAATGCGGCGCTCGAAGTTTTTGTCAGCGCGGAGTTCTTGGAAGGCGTGCGGGCCGCGATCATCGACAAGGACCGCAATCCGAAATGGTCGCCGTCGCGACTTTCTGACGTGACGCCGGAAATCGTGAATCGCTATTTCGCGCCGAACAGAAAATATCCGCCGGTCTTCTAAATCCCAAATCAAAGCGAGAACAGAACAATGGCCAACATCGCATTCATCGGTCTCGGCAATATGGGCGGCCCCATGGCGGCCAATCTCGTCAAGGCCGGTCACAAGGTCCAGGGCTTCGATCTGGTGCAGGCCTCGAAAGATGCCGCTAAGGCTGACGGCGTCGGCATTGCTGCGTCCGCCCATGATGCAGTGAAAGGTGCTGAGGTTGTCATCACGATGCTGCCCGCAGGAAAACACGTCCTCACTGTGTGGAAGGATATTGTTTCCATCGTTGGAAAAAACACGCTGATGATCGATTGCTCGACCATCGACGTTGAAAGCGCGCGCAACGCACACGCCAACGCAACCGAGCACAATCTGCCGTCGATCGACGCGCCGGTTTCCGGCGGCACGGGAGGCGCGAAGGGCGCGACATTGACGTTCATGGCGGGCGGAGAGGCGAACGCATTTGCAAAAGCAAAACCAATCTTGGAAGCGATGGGCAAGAAGATCGTGCATTGCGGCGGCGCGGGCGCTGGGCAGGCGGCGAAAATCTGCAACAACATGATCCTCGGCATTTCGATGATCGGCGTCGGCGAAGCATTTGTGTTGGCTGAAAAGCTCGGCCTCTCGCATCAGGCGCTGTTCGATGTGGCGTCAACCTCGTCGGGCCAGTGCTGGTCGCTGACGACATATTGCCCGGTGCCGGGCCCGGTGCCGACGTCGCCCGCGAACAATGAATACAAACCGGGCTTCGCCGCAGCGCTGATGCTAAAGGATTTGCGCTTGTCGCAAGAGGCCGCAAAGGCCGCCGGTGCCGTGACGCCACTTGGCGGCCACGCCGAGAGCATTTACGAGACCTTCGACAAAGCCGGTCACGGTGGCATGGACTTTTCCGGAATCATCAATCACCTGCGTCACCTCACGCATAAATAGAGAGCAGGCGGCATGACGACATTTCAGGACGCGCGCGCCTTTCTGCTCAAGCATCGTGCCGACTACGACACGGCGGTCGCTGATTTTCGCTGGCCGGATGCCGTTCCGTTCAACTGGGCGCTCGATTGGTTCGATGCGGACCTCGCGAAAAATTCTGAAAGCAAAGATCGTCCGGCGCTTTGGATCGTCGATGTTGCGACCGATACCGAAACTAAAATTACATTTTCTGAAATGTCGCGCCGCTCGAACCAGACCGCGAATTTTCTGCGCGACCTTGGCCTCAAGCGCGGCGATCATCTGCTGCTTCTTCTCGGCAACGTCGTGCCGCTTTGGGAGACGATGCTGGCGTGCATGAAACTCGGAGTCGTCACGATTCCGGCGACGACGCTGCTGACGCCAGACGAACTCCGCGATCGGCTAGATCGCGGCAAGGCGAAGGTGGTCGTCGCAACTCAGGATCAAGTCGCGAAATTCGACGGGCTTGGCGACAGCGGCTTCACACGCGTCGTCGTCGGTGCGACGTCGGATCACAAAGGATGGCGGCGCTTTGAGGAAATGGCGAAGTATCCCGACACATTCAAGCCCGACGGGCCGACCGGCGCGCACGATCCGATGTTGCTTTATTTTACGTCGGGTACTACGGCGAAACCGAAACTCGTGCTGCACAGCCATCGCAGCTATCCGGTGGGATCGTTGTCGACGATGTTTTGGCTCGGCTTGCAGCCGGGCGATGTGCATCTCAACATTTCATCGCCGGGATGGGCCAAGCACGCGTGGAGTTGTTTCTATTCGCCGTGGAATGCGGGCGCGACGATCTTCATTTGCAACCAGCCGCGCTTCGATGCGAAGGGACTGCTTGCGACAATCGCGCGATGCGGCGTGACGACGCTCTGCGCGCCGCCGACGGTGTGGCGGCTGTTCATTCAGGAAAAGCTTGCGGACTATAAAGTGTCGGTGCGTGAAGTTTGCGGCGCGGGCGAGCCGCTCAATCCCGAAGTGATCGATCAGGTGAAAGCGGCGTGGGGTCTGACGATCCGCGACGGTTATGGCCAGACAGAAACCACGGCGCTTGCGGGAAATTCGCCAGGACAGAAAGTCAAAATCGGATCGATGGGCCGCCCGATGCCGGGCTACACGGTGGCGGTTGCGGACGCCGACGGCAATCCGTCGAAGGAGGGTGAGGTGCGTCTTGTGTTGGGCGCGCATCGTCCGGCAGGACTCATGCTCGGCTATCAAGGCGACGACGGCAAACCGAAAGGTGTCGATGGCGATGTCTATCAAACCGGCGACGTCGTGTTCCTGGATGACGACGGCTACCTGACGTTTGTCGGTCGCTCCGACGACGTGTTCAAATCATCGGACTATCGCATCAGTCCGTTTGAGCTAGAGAGCGTGTTGCTCGAACATGACGCAGTAGCCGAGGCCGCTGTGGTGCCGACACCGGACCCGATACGTTTGGCACTTCCGAAAGCGTATGTGTCGCTGGTGCCGGGCGTTGAGATGTCGCGCGAAACGGCGTTGTCGATTTTCAAATATGTCCACGCGCGGCTGGCACCGTTCAAACGCATTCGCCGCATCGAGTTGGTGAAGGAACTGCCGAAAACTATTTCGGGCAAAATTCGTCGCGTTCAATTGCGTCGTCTTGAGCATGATAACGACCGCGAGGACGCGCTGCGGGGGCAGGAATTCCGCGAGGAAGATTTTCCGGAATTGAAAAGCGAAGCGAGGTAGAGGATCTCTGCCAGCTCACTTACCGTGTCGCGGCGGAGTGGAATTTCATTGATTGTCATGCCCGGCCTTATGCCGGGCATCCCGATTGCCGTGGCACCGTGCTTCAGCGACCGGGATCACCGGGACAAGCCCGGTGATGACAGACGCGGCAACATTCCCCTTGGCGAAAAAGCGATTTTGTGGAATGTGCCAGCGGTTGGAGCTTTTGCAAGGAGACTTCCCGGTGGGCGTTGCGATGGATCGCGAAGACTACATGAAGCTCGTCGGCAAGGAACTCGGCGTGTCGGAGTGGCACACTGTCGATCAGAAACAGATCGACGCGTTCGCGCATGCCACCAACGATCATCAGTTCATTCACATCGATCCCGAGCGCGCGAAGCGCGAGACACCATTCGGCGGCACCATCGCGCACGGCTTTCTGTCGTTGTCGGTGTTGCCTGCGATGGCTTACGCCACCATGCCGACGCTGAATGGCGCTGCGATGTCGATCAATTACGGATTTGATAAAATCAGATTTCTCACGCCGGTTCGCGCGGGCAAACGCGTCCGCGCGCGTTTCGTATTGTCAGAGGTGACGATGCGCACGCCGAAAGAATTGCTGGCGCGAACCGCGACAACGCTTGAGATTGAAAACGAACCGAAGCCTGCGCTGATTGCCGATTGGCTTGGCTTGCATTTTTTAACTGATCCGGGGGTACGAGCATGACAATCAGATTCGATGGACGCGTCGCGGTCGTGACCGGTGCAGGCGCGGGCTTGGGTCGCGCCCACGCATTGGGGCTTGCCAAACTTGGAGCGCGGGTGGTCGTCAACGATCTCGGTGCGTCGCGCGATGGCAGCGGCGGCTCGGCGCATCCGGCTGAAGGCGTCGCCGAAGAAATTCGCAACGCGGGCGGCGAGGCGATCGTCGATGGCGCGGATGTCTCCGACTACGCGCAGGTCAGGGAAATGATTGCGCGCGCGTCGATGAAATGGGGCAGCGTCGATCTGATGGTCGCCAATGCCGGCATCCTGCGCGACAAGTCGTTCGCCAAAATGGAGCCGGAGGATTTCGCGAAAGTCATCGCCGTGCATCTGACCGGCACCTTCAATTGCTGCCGCGCGGTTTGGGAAGGCATGCGGGAACGCAACTACGGACGCATCGTCGTGACAACCTCCTCGTCGGGATTGTTTGGAAATTTCGGCCAGGCCAATTACGCGGCGGCAAAGGCCGGCATCGTCGGCCTCATGAACGTGCTCGCCGAGGAAGGCCGCAAGACCAATATCCGCGTCAATACGATTTCGCCGACTGCCGCGACGCGCATGACCGAGGGCATCATCGGGCCTGAAATTCTCGCGCTGATGAAACCCGAAGCGATCACGCCCGCGGTTCTATATCTTCTGAGCGAAGATGCGCCGACGCGCACGATCATGGGCGCAGGTGCAGGCTCGTTCGCCGTCATCAAGATCGTCGAGACCGAAGGGATGCATTTGCCGGAAGCGCAATGGACGCCCGACGCCATTGCGGCGAATTTTGCGAAGATCGGCGACATGTCGACGGCGCGCGATCTCGGCGGCGCATTTTTCCAGACGTTCAAATATGTCGAGCAGGCTGCGAAAGCAGCAGGCATCAAACTTCCCGCGATGGGCGGATAATCGCGTTGGATGTTGCCGTCATCGGAGCCGGACCTGCGGGGCTGATGGCGGCTGAAATTTTGGCGAACGGCGGCGCGCGCGTCACGGTCTATGACCGGATGCCGTCGGTGGGACGCAAGTTGCTGATGGCTGGACGCGGCGGTCTTAATCTCACGCACAGCGAACCGCTCGAAAAATTTCTCTCGCGCTACGGCGAGGCGACGAAATTTCTGCGCAACGCGATCGAAGCCTTTGCTCCTGATGCTTTGCGTGCGTGGAGCGAAGGACTCGATCAGCCGACATTTGTTGGCTCGAGCGGACGCGTTTTCCCGAAATCCTTCAAGTCATCGCCGCTGCTGCGCGCATTGTTGAGGCGTCTCGATCAATCCGGCGTCAAGTTTGCTTTACGGCATCATTGGACTGGATGGGATGAAGACGGTGCGCTGCAATTCACAACACCGGACGGGCCGCGCTTGATGAAAGCCGATGCAATCGTGATTGCGCTTGGCGGCGCGAGCTGGCCGAGGCTCGGCTCGGACGGGGGATGGGTAGATCTGCTGAAAGCCAAAGCTGTCGCGATCGCGCCGCTTCGCCCCGCAAATTGCGGATTTGCGGTTGCGTGGTCGGATTTGTTTCGCGATCGCTTCGAGGGGCAGCCGCTCAAGGGCGTTGAATTATCTTTCGGCGGACAAAAGGTTCGCGGCGAAGCGATGATCACGCGAGGCGGCATTGAGGGCGGCGCGGTTTATGCGCTGTCAGCGCCGCTGCGCGAAGCCGTTCTGAAATCCGGCCATGCGATTCTCAACATCGCATTACGCCCCGATATTGAAATGAACGATCTCGTTGCGAAAGTGAGCGCCCCGCGCCAAAAGCAATCGCTCTCGACATTCTTAAGAAAAGCTGTCGGACTTTCGCCGGTCGCCATCGGTTTGTTACAGGAAATTGCAATTGCATCGGCCGCGCGCCTTCAGCAGGCAACACCCGAAGCGCTCGCTGCATTCATCAATTCCATTCCTGTTCGCCTTAAAGGTATCGCGCCGATTGCGCGTGCGATCTCGACAGCGGGTGGAATTTCCTTCGACGACATCGACGAGAATTTCATGCTGCGCAAATTACCCGGCGTGTTCGTCGCGGGCGAAATGCTGGATTGGGAAGCGCCGACCGGCGGGTATTTGCTACAGGCGTGTTTTGCGACGGGCGCGGCTGCGGGACGCGGCGCGATCGCGTATTTGAAACGTTAAGTGCTGCTTTCGATGTCCTCGCGCAGCATTTCCAGCGCCAGCCATCGCTCTTCGGCGGCGTCCAGCTCGGCCTGCGCTTTTGCAATCGACGCAGATGCTGCGTCGAACGCCTTGCGATCCCTCGTGAAAAGTTCGGGTTCGCCGAGACGTTTCTGTTGGGTTGCGATCTCAGTTTGAAGTTTAGCCATCGCCTTCGGCAATGTTTCAAGCGCATGCTGGTCGTTGAAGGTGAGCTTGCGCTTGGTGGCGGCGGCCGCCGCAGAGGCCGATCTTGCGCCGTCGGCGAGATCGGACGACGTCGCCTTCAGCGATTTCTGTTTCAGGTCGGCGCCGCGTTGCGCCAGCATGTCGGAATATCCGCCGGCATATTCCACCCATTTGCCGTTGCCTTCAGGTGCGATCACCGACGTCACCACGCGATCGAGAAAATCTCGGTCATGGCTGATCAGAATCACCGTGCCGTCGTAGTCGCCGAGCATTTCTTCCAGCACGTCGAGTGTCTCAAGATCGAGATCGTTGGTCGGCTCGTCGAGCACCAATACGTTGGACGGCTTCGCCAGCGCGCGCGCCAGCATCAGTCGTCCACGTTCGCCGCCCGACAGCACTTCGAGCGGCGTGCGCGCTTGCTCCTGCTGAAACAAAAAGTCCTTCATATAACTGATGACATGCTTCGGCTTGCCGTTGACCATGATGCTGTCGCCGCGCCCGCCGGTCAGTGCATCGGCCAAGGTCGATTTCGGATCGAGGCTTTCGCGATGCTGGTCGAGCGTCGCCATTTCGATATTAGCACCGAGCCTGATGCTGCCGCTGTCCGGCGCTGCCGCGCCGGTCAGCATATTGATGAGGGTGGTCTTGCCGACACCGTTGGGGCCGACAATGCCGATGCGGTCGCCGCGCGCGACGCGAATCGAGAAATCGTCCACGATCTTTCGCTCGCCGTATGATTTATCGATGTGCTTGGCTTCGATCACCATTTTGCCGGAGGCTTCAGCCTCCGCCGCTGCGAGGTTTGCTTTGCCTGCCGGGCCGCGATGGTCGCGGCGCTGATCGCGCAACTCGAACAGATTGCCAAGTCGTTTGACGTTGCGCTTGCGCCGTCCCGATACGCCGTAACGCAGCCAGTGTTCTTCCATCACGATCTTGCGGTCGAGCTTGTGTTGATCGCGTTCTTCCTCGGCCAAAACCTCATCGCGCCATTCTTCAAACGCGCTAAATCCTTTTTCGATGCGGCGAGTTTGTCCGCGATCGAGCCATACGGTCGCGCGCGAAAGGTTCGAAAGAAATCGCCGATCATGGCTGATAATGACAAGCGCACAGCGGCGGCTCGCGAGTTCGCCCTCTAGCCATTCGATGGTCGTGAGATCGAGATGGTTGGTCGGCTCGTCGAGCAGCAGGATGTCGGGAGAGGGTGCCAGCACGCGTGCCAATGCCGCGCGCCGTGCTTCGCCGCCAGACAATTGCGCAGGATCTTCCGTGCCGGTGAGTCCGAGTTGTTCGAGCAAATATTGAGCCTGATAATGTTCGTCGCCGGGATTGAGCCCGGCTTCCACATAAGCAAGCGTGGTTGCGAAGCCGGAGAAATCCGGCTCCTGCGGCAAATAACGGATCGTGGCACCCGGTTGCACGAAGCGGCTGCCGCTGTCCGACTCGACAAGTCCCGCGACGATCTTGAGCAAAGTCGATTTGCCGGAGCCGTTGCGGCCGATCAGGCAGACGCGTTCGCCAGATGACACGGCAAGCTCAACGCCCGCAAGCAACGGTGTTCCGCCAAAGGTCAGTGCAATGTCTTTGAGTTGAATGAGAGGAGGCGCCATAAATGCTTCTTACTTGTCTTGCGCGCGCTGAATGCGGCGGATGGTTTGATCGAGGCTTGAGAGAAACGCAGAGCGATCGCGCGGCGAGAACCCGCGAGGGCCGCCGGTGATTTCGCCGCTGGAGCGCAAATCCGTCATCAGATTGCGGACCGCCAGCGTCATGCCGATGGATTCTTCCGAAAATGGTTTGCCGTTCGGCGCGATCACATCCGCGCCTGTTTTGACGCAGCGCGCCGCCAATGGAATGTCTGACGTGACGACGATATCGCCTTTCCGCGCGCGTTCCGCAATCCAGTCGTCGGCGGCGTCCATGCCGCTGCCCGCAGCGATCCGCTCGATTCTCGGGTTGTTCGGCACGCGAATGAAATTGCCCGCGACGACGCTGACAGGCAATCCGTGCCGCTCCGCGACGCGGTAGATTTCGTCCTTCACCGGGCAGGCGTCGGCATCGATATAGATGCGGGTGGTTTGGGTCACTTCAATCCGTGCAGTGGGTTCGGGTGCGGTGTCAGTAGCGCAGTGCGCTCGAAATGGCGAGTGACTGGCTGAGCGCTCTATATAGGCATCATGCGCGGCAGCCGCTTGCCTTCGTGGAGACTTTGCGTAGCATTGACGCAACGACGACATAAAAGCCCGAGGAAACGTTGAGGAAACCATGACCCATCTCGCGCCCCATCGCGTATCGGCTTTTAATCTTGCGAAGAATTCCGAAAACAAGATGCACGACGATTCGGTCGCGCGCCGCTTCGGCTTCAAAGGCGGCCTGGTCCCTGGCGTAGATGTGTTCGCCTATATGAGCCACATGCCGGTGGCGAAATGGGGCCGCGTGTTTCTGGAACGTGGATTGATGGATGGACGATTCCTGAAACCCGTTTACGACGGCGACACGGCGATCGTGACGGCGGAGGAAAACGACGACGGTATTTCGATCAAGGTCGAAAGCGGTGGCGAACTTTGCGCGACAGGTCGGGCGTCAATGCCACCCGCATCCGCAAACATTGCACTCTCCGATTTTCAAAGCGCGCCGCCCGTTAAGACGCGCGCGCCGGTCGACGCAAATTCATATCGCGAGGGCATGTGGTTAGGCATTCCGCCGTTTACGATGGGGGCAGGCGCGGCGGATTATCTCCGTGATATTCGCGAGACCGATTCGGTGTATGCCCGCGACGGCATCGTTCACACCGGCACGTTGCTGCGAACGCTCAATTGGGCGCTAATGGAAAACGCAATTTTGGGCCCGTGGATACATGTCGGCAGCACGATCCGTTATCTCGCGGCTGCGTCAATCAATGACGAATTGACCGTGCGCGCGAAGGTCACGGCGAACTACCAACGCAAAGACCACAAGTTCGTCGATCTGGATGCGCTGGTCGTCGCCAACGGCAAGACGCCGATTGCGCATTGCCAGCATGTGTCGATCTATCAGCCACGCGAGACGATGGCGGCGTAGGCGCGTGCCTTCGTTGGCGTTGTCGGGAATCGCCGATTTGAATTTTGCAGTGCGATATTGATTTCGCGTGAATGGGACGCTCTTTGGTTGCGCGCCGCCGTCACACTGTTAGACTTTCAGCGAACACAATTTGCCGCGTCAGCCGAATACGGCGGCGCAGAGGCGGTTTTAAATGGGTGAGGATGCGCGGTTGCGCGACGGCACAAAGCCGCGCGCCAACCGGACCGGATCGGCTGCCGCCGGCGCGCATAACAATGCGTCGGTCTCCTCGGCTGCCTATGCCGCACTCGATCTCGGCACGAATAATTGCCGGCTTTTGATTGCGCGCCCGACCGGCGATGGATTTCGCGTGATCGATTCTTTCTCTCGGATCATCCGGCTCGGCGAAGGTGTCGCGACAACGGGGCGTATGAGCGAGGCAGCGATTGCGCGAGCGGTGAGTGCCCTCAGTGTTTGCAGCGACAAGATTCGCGCCAAGGGCGTCAAGCGCGTACGCACGATTGCGACCGAGGCTTGCCGTGCGGCTGAGAATTCAGACGCGTTCTTGAGTCTGATCGAACGCGAAACCGGCATTCGCCTTGAAATCATCGACCGCGAAACCGAGTCGACCTTCGCCGTCATCGGGTGTTCGCCTCTACTCGACCCCGAAGCGAAGGGCGCGATTTTGTTCGACATCGGCGGTGGCTCGACGGAGGTCATTCGTATTGAGCGCCCCACTGGTGAACCGCATGCCCCACCTGTGAAAGGGCCGTGGGTGTCGTTGCCGCTCGGCGTCGTCACTCTGGCTGAGCGTTTCGGCGGTCATGACGTCACGCGCGAATCTTACGCCGCGATGATTCAAGAAGTTTCAGGTCATCTTGCGCCGTTCGCCGCAGAGCATTCTGGCGATCTTGCGCATATGCATCTGCTGGGGACGTCGGGAACGGTGACGACAGTTGCGGGCATTCACCTGGGGCTTTTGCGCTATGACCGACGTCGTGTGGATGGGCTCTGGATGAACGACGGCGAAATCGACCGCGCGGTGGAGCAATTGCTGTCGATGAGCTATCACGACCGGGCCGCGAATGTCTGCATCGGAACCGAGCGCGCCGATCTCGTTCTGGCGGGTTGCGCAATTCTCGACGCGATCCGCAAGGCATTTCCGTTGCCGCGGCTTTGTGTGGCTGATCGGGGCTTACGCGAAGGCATGCTGGTCGAAATGATGCGGGCCGACGGCGTGCTTCAGACCGCGTGACGACGCATCCGAAACGTCGTATGCCGTGTCGACCGCGCGACGCGGTTGAAGGCGAAATTCATGGCGAAAGACAAAACCGGACGGCTTCACGTCACGGTCAAGAGCGGCGGCAAACGCAAGCTGTCGTCGAAGCTGTGGCTTGAGCGTCAGTTGAACGATCCCTATGTCGCGCAAGCCAAGCGCGACGGCTTTCGTTCGCGCGCCGCCTACAAGCTGCAGGAAATCGACGACAAGCATCGCTTCCTGAAACGGGGATCGGTTGTGGTCGATCTTGGGGCGGCACCCGGCGGCTGGAGTCAGATCGCAGCAAATCGCGTCGGCGCGACGGAGGCCGAGGGCAGAAATAAGGGAAAGGTCGTCGCCATCGATCTGCTGGAGATGCCCGAAATTCCCGGCGTCATGTTCGCACAAATGAATTTTCTCGACGACAGCGCGCCGGACAAATTACGCGCGATGGTCGGCGGCGGCGTGGACGTGGTGATGTCGGACATGGCGGCCAACACCACGGGCCATCGCAAGACCGATCAGTTGCGCATCCTTGGCCTCGTCGAAGGCGCGGTTGCGTTTGCGTCGGACGTGCTCAATCCCGGCGGCACGTTCGTTGCCAAAGTTTTTCAGAGCGGTGCCGATTCCGAGTTGCTGGCACAACTCAAGAAAGATTTTGCGACCGTCAAGCACGTCAAGCCAGCGGCCAGCCGTCAGGATTCGTCGGAGCGTTATGTATTGGCGACGGGATTTCGCGGACAACGGTGAGGCATCGCCGCAACGTCCGTCATTGCGGGCGGAGCGAAGCAATCCAGACGCAAACGCCAACTGGATTGCTTCGTCGCAATTGCTCCTCGCAATGACGGTGGAGGATCGCGACGCTTAACCCAGCTTCTGGTCCCGCGCGTCATGCGTAGACTCGGCAGCCGCCGCTTCAGCAGCTTTCGGACCATCTAGTTCGGTTGTGACTTTGTGCCCTGAAATCTCATGGCCGGCATCCTCCGGCAATTTCCAGAATGCGTAAGACGACGCCGCCGAAATTAAAGAGACGATCACGAAGGCGGGCCAGAAGTCGCTGGCATCGAGAACCGTGGCGTGGCGTGCTGCCATCGTCGCTTCGACCGCGAACGCCCCGATCGCGACACCAGCCGAAATCGCGAGCTGCTGATTGACGCTGACAAGCGTGCTTGCGCGGCTCATTTCCGGCGGCTCGACTTCGGCGTAAGCAAGCGTGTTGATCGAGGTGAATTGCAGCGAGCGGAAGAATCCGCCGACAATCAGAATGATCATGATGAGCAACAGCGGCGTTGTCGGTGTGAACAACGCGCAGGCTGCAAGAAAGAACGAGCTCACAACCGCGTTGATGACGATGATCTTGCGGAAACCGAAGGTGCGAATAATCCGCGCGGCAAGCGTTTTCATGCCGAGTGCGCCGACGGCGGATGCAAACGTCACCAGCCCGGATTTGAACGGCGACAGGCCGAAGCCGATTTGCATCAGCAACGGCAGGAGAAAAGGTAACGCGCCGATGCCCACGCGGTACATGAAGCCGCCGGTCACACTTGCACGCAGCGTTTGGTGGCGAAGCAAAGAGAAATCCAGCACGGGTGAGGCGGTGCGTTTGGCGTGCCGGAAATAAAACCACATCGAAACACCGCCGCCGCCAATTAAAGCGGCGACGATTTGCCAAGGCAGCAAACCCAGTCCCGCGACTGAGAGGCCGAACGCAATGCCGGCGACTCCCAATCCTGCAAGGATGAGCCCGACGATGTCGAAGCGCTCTGGATCTTCTGCTCGGATCGGGTCGATATATTTCAGCGCCATCCAGATGCCGACGATGCCGATGGGAATGTTGATGAGAAAAATCCAGTGCCACGTAAAATAGGTGGTGATGAAACCGCCGAGCGGGGGTCCGACGACGGGACCGATCAGCGCGGGCACCGTCACCCACGCCATGGCATTGACAAGGTTACTCTTGTCGATGGACCGCAAAATAACGAGGCGTCCGACCGGGATCATCATCGCGCCGCCGATGCCTTGAAGGATTCGCGCGACGACGAAATCCGGCACTGAGTTGGAAATCGCGCAGCCGAGCGAGCCGAGCATGAACACGAAAATAGCGGCGCTGAATACCGCGCGCGCGCCGAAGCGGTCGGCGGTCCAGCCGCTCGCTGGAATGAAGACCGCGAGCGACAACAGATAGGATGTAATCGCGAGTTTCAGCGTGAGCGGACTGGTGCCGATGTCGGCGGCAATCGCCGGCAACGATGTTGCGATCACAGTCGAGTCCATGTTTTCCATGAACCAGGCGCACGCCACGATCAGCGGTATCAGGCGTTCTTTCTGCATCGTGGAGTCCGGCTGGCCGCGACAGGCGCGTGAGGAAAAGGGATGGCTCAAATAGGCCGATCCGGAGAGAAGAGGTCAATAAACTCGTCGTGAGCGGCTCCGTTCCGGCCCCTCGTCCACAAGGAGCGCCGCCGCAACCGTCCCATGCGTAAAAACCCCCGATTTGCGCGCGAAATGCTTTGAAACATCATTCCTTCATGCTATCGACCACCGCCAACCCCATCGATGGGCTTCGATTCGAGCGCGCTTTCGCAAGCTGCGCTCAATCCCGCACATCCTGAGGTTTTTATCGCAGCGTAAGCGCTGCTGAATGGAGTTGGCGATGGCAGTCAGTCGGTTGGATCAGGGCCTGCGCGAAGCGTTCACGTTCGACGACGTGCTGCTGAAACCGGGCCTGTCCGACATTCTGCCATCCGACGCCGACATTCGCACGCATCTGACGCGCGCCATTCCTCTGAACATTCCGATCATCGCGTCCGCAATGGACACCGTCACCGAATCCGGAATGGCGATTGCGATGGCGCAGGCCGGCGGCATCGGCGTGATCCATCGCAATTTCGATGTCGATGGTCAGGCCGCCCAGGTGCGACAGGTCAAGAAATTCGAATCCGGCATGGTGGTCAATCCGCTCACCATCGCACCGGATGCAAAACTTGAAGATGCGCTGGCGCTGATGCGCGATCACGGTTTCTCCGGCATTCCGGTGGTGACGGGCGGCGGCGAAGGCAAACCCGGCAAGTTGGTCGGCATTCTCACCAACCGCGACGTGCGCTTTGCGACGGACCCGAACCAAAAAGTGTCCGAGTTGATGACGCACGAAAATCTGATCACCGTGCGCGAAGGCGTCAGCCAGACCGAAGCGAAAAAAATGCTTCACCAAAACCGCATCGAAAAACTTCTGGTGGTGGACGATCAATATCGCTGCGTCGGTTTGATTACCGTCAAGGACATGGAAAAGGCGGTGGCCTATCCGCTGGCGTCAAAAGATTCGCAGGGGCGTTTGCGCGTCGCTGCCGCAACGACGGTCGGCGACGGCGGTTTCGAGCGTACTGAGCGTCTGATCGACGCCGGCGTCGATGTGATTGTCGTCGACACTGCACACGGACATTCGATGCGCGTGCTGGAAGCCGTCACGCGCATCAAGAAATTATCCAACGCCGTGCAGATCGTGGCAGGTAACATCGCGACATCAGAGGGCGCGAAGGCGCTGATCGATTCAGGTGCGGATTCGATCAAAGTTGGAATCGGTCCCGGATCGATTTGCACCACGCGCATCGTCGCAGGCGTCGGCGTTCCGCAATTGACCGCGATCATGGATGCGGTCGAGGCCGCAAAAAAATCCAACATTCCTGTGATCGCCGATGGCGGCATCAAATATTCCGGCGATCTTGCGAAAGCGCTCGCGGCGGGTGCCGACATTGCGATGGTCGGCTCGTTGCTCGCGGGCACCGATGAGACACCGGGCGAAGTGTTTCTCTGGCAGGGGCGTTCTTACAAAGCCTATCGCGGCATGGGTTCGGTCGGCGCGATGGCGCGCGGCTCGGCGGATCGCTATTTCCAGCAGGACATCAAAGACACGCTCAAGCTCGTGCCCGAAGGCATCGAGGGGCAGGTGCCTTATAAAGGCCCGGTCGCCAACGTGCTGCACCAGCTTGCAGGCGGCCTTCGCGCCGCGATGGGCTATGTCGGCGCGCGGGACATCAAGCAGTTTCATGAAAAGGCGCAGTTCGTTCGCATCACGGGTGCGGGCTTACGCGAAAGTCACGTTCACGACGTCACCATCACGCGCGAAAGCCCGAATTATCCGGGCGGCGGCTGATCCAAATTCAACGCCACATCGGCATCGAAACGCGCTACACTTTACGCGTACTCGCTATTTTGCTTTGCAAAATAAATCTCGCGGTCGGACTTCATTCGCCGCCACGCCAAAAGAAGAAGATTGAGAAACGACATGGTTGACTGGACGGACGAAAAGATCGCTGCACTTGCGGATCAGGATCTGAAAAATCTGCTTGCGAACGCGGAGAAGCGATCCGTCGCCGACATCGTCGAGAAATGCAAGGCCGAACAGGCCAAGCGCCACGCTTTGAAGCCGCGCAAGGAAGGCAAGCCGCGTTCCGAGCTGAAGGAATTCGAGCATCAGGTGTCCGAACAACTCGCCCAGGTCGGCAAGGACGTCGCGGGCAAGTACGATCTGTCGGAAGCGACCGCAAAAGAGAAATCCGTCGGCGTGAAGGGATTCAAGTCTCACAAGTTGCTCGATGCCAAGGGCTACGCCAAGCTCGGCGGCATGCAGCGCGACGGTTCGGTCGCCATCGAGCGTTACATTTCCTATCGTCGCGGCGACAGCACGGTCTATCTCGGCGTGTTTTTGCCGAAAGAAGCCGGCGTCGAAGCGCACGAATTTCATGTCATCGCGCCGAGCGCGTTTCTCGATGGCGGCAAGCCCATTGCACAAATTCGCAAGAGCATGAACGAAAAGCAGAAACAGCCTGCCGACAGCGGATTGTCGTTTAAGGATTTGCCAAGCGCAGCGGTCGCCTTCGACAAGGCGCTGGCGAAGGTCACGGCTTAAGATTTATCGGCGCCAACGCGCGCGCAATTTACAAATATAAAAATCGAGGAAACCAACATGGCCCAGTCAGCAAAACGCGTTGTTCTTGCATCGCGCCCCGTAGGCGAGCCGAAGCCGACGGATTTCCGTCTTGAAGATTACGCCATCCCGGCACCCGGCGAGGGACAGGTTCTGCTGCGCACGATCTGGCTGTCGCTCGATCCTTACATGCGCGGACGCATGAGCGATGGACCGTCCTATTCGGCACCTGTACCGATCGACGGCGTGATGGAAGGTGGCGCGGTGTGTGAGGTGGTTGAGTCCAAGTTTCCAAATCTTGCCAAAGGCGACATCGTTCTGTCGCATACCGGCTGGCAGCAATACGCCATTGCCGACGGCAAGATGCTGCGCAAGGTCGATCCGAAAATCGCGCCGATCTCGACCGCCGTGGGCGTGCTCGGCATGCCGGGGATGACGGCCTATACGGGCCTGCTCGAAATCGGCAAGCCGAAAACGGGCGAGACAGTTGTAGTGGCCGCCGCATCGGGCGCGGTCGGCTCGGCTGTCGGACAGATTGCGAAGATCAAAGGTTGCCGCGCGGTCGGCATCGCGGGCGGCAAAGACAAATGCGATTACGTCGTCAAGGAGCTCGGCTTCGACGACTGCATCGATCATCGCGACCCGGACATGGCGGCAAAACTGAAAGACGCATGTCCCAAAGGCATCGACGTGTACTTTGAAAATGTCGGCGGCAAAGTGTTCGAGGCGGTGTTTCCGTTGTTCAACGCGTTCGCGCGCATTCCGGTGTGCGGCCTGATCGCCGACTACAACACCATCTTCGGTAAGGATACGCCGGCACCGAAATGGGCGAACTCGATGATGCGCGCCATTCTGGTGAAGCGGTTGAATTTCCGCGGCTTCATCGTCAGCGACTTTAACGCGATGTATCCGGATTTCATCCGCGACATGCCGCAATGGATTGCCGAGGGCAAGGTCAAGCACAAGGAATTCGTCACTGAAGGGATCGCGAGCGCGCCGTCTGCGTTCATGGGACTTTTGAAGGGTGCGAATTTCGGCAAGCAGTTGGTGCGTGTCGGGCCGGATAAAGCCTAGGTCATGATCCCGAAAAGTGGAAACCGGTTTTCGGATAAGATCATGACCAATCGAGTGAAGCCAACTCTCGTAAAATCTACTGTCCTCAGAAACACAAATCCGTGACGCGCTTGCCGGATTTATCCTTGATCGTGAATTTGCACTTCATGCGGTTGAGTGCGTCCTTGGCATCCTGGCTGCCGAGTGCTGCGGCTTTCTCGTAATAAGTCTTCGCAGCGGTTTCGTCCTTCGGGCCACCACGACCGGCAAGCGCAAATCCACCTGCGCGCTCCATCGCGCCGACATGATCCAGTGCCGCGGCCCTCACATAAAGTGCGCGGGCGGCTGCGTCATCCTTCGGTCCGCCGTCGCCTTCTTCCGTCATGACGCCGAGTTGAAACATCGCCTCCGGCGAATTGGCCGCCGCCGCTCTCGTGAATAATTCACGTGCCTTGACATAGTCGACGGCCACGCCGTCGCCGGTCGCATACGTCATCGCCATGTTGGTCAGCGCAACCGGATCGCCGGCTTCTGCGGCACGCTCGAACATCTTGCGCGTATCGGCGCTCTCCTTTCCGCCTGCGCCGCCTTTCGGCAGCAACGAGCCCAGCGCCGCCATGGCCGACGTGCTGCCCTTGTCTGCGGCCTTGCGATAGGCGGCGGTTGCCTCAGGAATTTGGCGGTTGGCCTCATAGGCGCGGCCAAGCTCAAACATCGATCGCCGCGAACCGGACGACGCCTGTTTGCAAAATTTGATGGCGGTCGCGATGTCCGCCTCGGCGATGGCCGAAACGCCTTTCACGCTGGCGGGTTTGTCCGGATCGTTCGGATGCGCGGCAAGCCGGTCGCAGAGAACGGCGTCGGCGGATTGAGCATCGGCTGTCGTCGACAATTCAAACAGGTTGGCCCACATGACCGCGGTCGAGACCGCGAAAATGCAAACAATGGAGATGAAGCGGTGTCGTTCGGTCATGTCGGGGCCATTTCAACGGGTGCCGAAGCATAACCCGCCAAAGCCGTATCCCAAAGCAAACAATCGCCGACGGGAGCGCCAGCGATTGAGTGTTAATTTTGAGAATTGAAAATTTTTACGTGATGAAATTTCGGAAAACCGGAAAATTCGGGCATTGAAATCGGCGTTATCGATTGGCGTTCTTCGCCTCGATGTCAGCGGCGGTGGCAGCCATGATGCTGACAGCCCAACGGTCGATAACGGCGAAGAAACCGTCCAAAATATCGGTCATACGGGTCATTTTGCTCTCCATTTTTGCCGCCAGCCAAATCCGTGATTGGAAGTCTGGAACTCATCCGGGCATTGGTTGCCGCCGCCGCCGGAAAGGTTCAAAGCCCGTTTTGCGCCTTCACGAATTTGTCAGCGGCGCGCGGCGCGGCTATAGCGATGTGAGATTTTTGAAACAGGGGGCTTCAATGACGGTTCAGATGGTTTTGGCGCCGGTGTTCGCGCTGGTGTTCCTGATTTTCGCGGTGATGCTCGGCATGGCGACCGCGCGCAACAACGCTCTTAGAAAGAAGGACGTGCGGGTATCGCAGATCGCGGTCGGGCAGGATGCGTGGCCGAAAAAAGCGACACAAATCAGCAATACTTACATCAATTTGTTCGAGATGCCGGTGCTGTTTTTCGCGCTGATCGCGTTCGCGTTGCCACTGCGCCAGGCTGATCTCATTATCGTGTTGCTGTCATGGGTCTACGTCGTGTTGCGCTATCTTCATGCATTCGTCTATTCGACATCGAACAATCTCAGTTTTCGCTTCGGCACATTCGCAGCCAGTGCGCTTGTGTTGCTGGCGATGTGGGTCTACTTCGCGCTGAAGCTTTTTCTCGCGATCTGACGCGAAAAATTAACTGACGCATGACGATTTCCGAAAACCGCTTCACACTTTTCGGCGTCATGCGCTTTAAAGGACGACAATGACGCCAGCCGCGCGGCTGTCCGCAGCCATCGAGATTCTGGGCAATATAGATACCCAGCGCGTGCCGGCGCCAAATGCCCTGAAGGACTGGGGCACGTCGCATCGTTTCGCGGGCTCCGGCGATCGCGCAGGCATTGCGGGGCTGGTGTTCGATGTTCTCAGGCGTCGTGCATCGTCGGCATACCTCATGGATGCCGACACACCGCGCGCGCGACTCTTAGGCATGCTGAAGCTCGAACGCGGCATGGACGCGGACGGCATCGCCGCGCTTTGCGATGGCGAGGGCCATGCGCCGCCACTTTTGAGCGATGCCGAGCGAAAAGCGCTCACGTCGCGCACGCTCGATGATGCGCCCGCGCATATCGCGGGCGATTTTCCGGAATGGCTCGATCCGCATCTTGCTGCTGTGTTCGGCGACGAACGTGTGGCGGAGGCGACCGCAATGGCCAGCCGCGCGCCGCTCGATCTGCGCGTTAACACACAAAAGGCGAAACGCGAGAAGGTGCTCGCATCGATGGCGCATCTCGGTGCCGGGTTGACGCCGTGGTCGCCGATGGGATTGCGAATTGAACTTGGCGCCGACGCGCGCAATCCGGGAATTCACGCCGAAGAAGATTTCATCAAGGGCGCGGTTGAAGTGCAGGACGAAGGCTCGCAACTCGCGGCCCTTCTCACGGGCGCAAAACCCGGCGAGCAGGTCATCGATATGTGTGCCGGGGCTGGCGGCAAGACATTGGCCTTGGCGGCGATGATGCAGGGCAAAGGCCGTCTGATTGCGACGGACCGCGATAAAAGACAACTGGCCCCGATCCATGAGCGGCTGTCGCGCGCGGGCGTTCACAATACGGAAGTGCGCACACCGAGAGGGCCGGACGATACATTGAGCGACATCAAGTTGAGCGCCGATCTGGTCGTGATCGACGCGCCATGCACCGGCACCGGCACATGGCGTCGCAATCCCGATGCCAAATGGCGGATGCGTCCGGGCGCGCTGGAAGTTCGGATCAAGGACCAGATCGCGGTGCTTGATCGCGCGGCTGCGCTGACAAAACCAGGCGGGCGGGTCGCCTACATTACTTGCTCAGTCTTGCCGCAGGAAAACGACGAGCAGGTCGGTCGCTTTCAGGTTCGCCATCCCGAATTCGAAATCGTGTCGCCCTCGCAAACAGCACTCGCGCTTGGCGAACGCGCCGCGGATTTCACCGCTGCCACGCTGCAATCGGCAGCGGGTTTGCTGATGACCCCACGCCGAACCGGGACCGACGGGTTTTTCGTCTCGATTTTGCGGCGCGCCAGTGGCTAGGCGTAAAACCTGACGGCGCGTGCTGCCGTTCGTCATTGCGAGGAGCGTTTGCGACGAAGCAATCCAACGCCGGCCCAAAAATGTCTGGATTGCTTCGCTTCGCTCGCAATGACGTGGCTTTTCAGGGTTGCGACTCCCTAAATCGTCGCGTATTTCCTTGTCATGACAGCCCCAAGCCAGACCGCCCCCGCGCCGCCCGATGTGGCCGGCGTGAGCGACAAGAATTTGCACGAAAAGATTCTGATCGTCGATTTCGGTTCTCAGGTGACGCAGCTGATCGCTCGGCGCGTGCGTGAAGAGGGTGTCTATTCCGAGATCGTGCCGTATCAGAAGGCGGACGCCGCGTTCAAGGCGATGAAGCCGAAGGCGGTCATTCTCTCCGGCGGCCCCGCTTCAGTGCTGGATGCTGACGCGCCGTCCGCACCGATGGCCATTCTTAATGCGGGCGTGCCCATTTTGGGAATCTGCTACGGCGAACAAACGATGGCTCAGCAACTCGGCGGCACGGTCGAGGCCGGGCATCATCGCGAATTCGGCCGCGCGTTGATTGAGGTCACGGATAACTGCGCGCTTTTTGAAGACGTCTGGAAAATCGGCGAGAAGCATTACGTCTGGATGAGTCACGGCGACCGCGTGACAAAATTGCCGGACGGATTTCGTGGCGTGGCTAAAGCGCCCGGTTCGCCGATCTCGGTGATTGCGGATGATGCGCGCAAATTCTACGCGATGCAATTCCACCCTGAGGTGGTGCATACGCCGGATGGTGCGAAGCTGATCAAGAATTTCGTGCGCAAGGTCGCGGGCCTCAAGGGCGACTGGACCATGCGGGCCTTTAGAGAAGAGGCCGTCGAGAAAATCCGCGCGCAGGTAGGCTCAGGTAAAGTTATTTGTGGCTTGTCGGGCGGCGTCGATTCTTCGGTGGCTGCGATTTTGATTCACGAGGCGATCGGCGATCAGCTCACTTGTGTATTTGTCGATCACGGCATGCTGCGCAAGGATGAAGCCAAAACCGTCGTCGATCTGTTCCGGCACCACTACAATATTCCGCTGGTGCATGTAGATGCGTCGAAAACATTCCTCGGCGAACTCGAAGGCGTCACCGATCCTGAAAGCAAGCGCAAGATTATCGGGCGCCTTTTTATCGATGTGTTTGACGATGAAGCCAAAAAAATTGCAGCCCTGGGAAAAGGATCGGCTGATTTTCTCGCGCAAGGCACGCTCTATCCGGACGTGATTGAAAGTGTGTCGTTCACTGGCGGGCCTTCAGTGACGATCAAGTCGCATCATAATGTCGGCGGTCTGCCTGCGCGCATGAACATGAAGCTGGTCGAACCGTTGCGCGAATTGTTCAAGGACGAAGTGCGCGCGCTTGGACGCGAACTCGGCCTGCCGGATATTTTCGTGGGTCGCCATCCGTTTCCGGGACCAGGGCTTGCGATCCGCTGTCCGGGCGAGATCACGCCCGAAAAACTCGACATATTGCGCGAGGCCGACGCGGTTTATATCGATCAAATCAGGAAGGCTGGACTCTACGACACCATCTGGCAGGCGTTTGCAGTGTTGCTGCCGGTCAAAACCGTCGGCGTGATGGGCGACGGGCGCACTTATGAATACGTCGTTGGACTTCGTGCGGTGACATCGACGGATGGCATGACCGCGGATTTCTATCCGTTCGATATGAAATTCCTCGGCGAGACCGCGACGCGCATCATCAACGAGGTCAAGGGCGTCAATCGCGTGGTCTATGATGTCACGTCGAAGCCGCCCGGCACGATCGAGTGGGAATAGGGGCGAAGCGGCGGCCCAACGAAGCAGATTCGCTAAGGAGACAGACGATGCGTGTGATGGTGCTCGTGAAGGCAACAGAGGAAAGCGAAAAGGGCTTTGTCCTGACACCCGAAATGAAAAAGTCCATGGAGGCGATGGGCAGATTTAATGACGAACTGGTCAAGGCCGGCATCATGAAGGCTGGAGACTGCGACGGCCTTACGCCCTCCTCAAAAGGCAAGCGTGTTGCGTTTGACGGTCCCGGTCGCGCGGTCATCGATGGACCTTTCGCCCAGCCCCGCGAATTGGTCACCGGTTTCTGGATGTGGACGGTCAAGGACATGGACGAGGCGGTCGCTTGGGTGAAGCGCTGCCCCAATCCCATGCCGGGACCGAGCGAGATCGAAATCCGACCGTTGCAGGAGATGGATGATCTCAAATAAAAATCTGAACCCGTTTTGACGATTGCGCGAAAGAGGAAATCAAACATGGCACGTGTGCGCTGTATCACCGAGATGGGCATGGGCGTCGATGTTCATGGAAAAGACGCAACGAAAGCGGCGCGGCGCGCGGTCTCCGATGCCATTCGCCATTCCAGCATCAGTTTTTTCCCGCTGGTGGGCAAGACGCGCGATGACATGTTCGTAGACGTCACCATTGCAGTGCCCGATCCGAGCGGGGTAGACATTGCTGCCGTCGCCAAGGAACTGCCTTACGGCAAGGTGACGGTCACGGCGGTCAAAGGTGGATTGGAAATTCCGGCGCAGAGCGGCGGCGATTCCATCGTGATCGCAAACGCTGCCGTCATCGTCACCCTCGACGATGGCAAAACGCCTTGAGGGATCGATTTTCGATGAGCCCAAAATCTAAGCAATTCGTCGGACGAATGGGTCGTTCGGAATAAGTTATTCATCTTTCGGCTGTAAATTCGTAGCCAGTGTTAACGAAGTCTTACTTTCGTTCAGCCAGCCGAGCCGATGACGCCAGCAGCTTTAGCAAAAAATCCGCCTGAATCCGCCTCAGTGCAGCCCAACAGCACGGCGCTGCTCGACGATTTGAGCAATGGCATCGGCCATCTCGGCGTCGAACTGGCCGACGTGCTCGGCAATCTTCATTACGTTGCGGATCGCGTGTCACGGCAGTCGGCGCAATTCGGCCAACTCAACGAAGCCGCCAACACCATGGTGACGGCCAATCGCAACATCGACGAAGCGGCACGCGCAGTGCAGACCGCGACATCGAGCGCGGTGTCAGAAATCGGCGATGCGCGCAGCACGGTCGACTCCGCCGCCAAACATACCACCGACCTGATCGGCTCGGTCAGCCGGATGGAAGAACGTTTGGGATCGGTGAGCGCAGTTTTGGCGCAGGTCGCAAAAGTGTCGGCCGTCATCGAGACGATTGCCAAGCAAACCAATTTGCTCGCGCTCAACGCAACCATTGAGGCGGCGCGCGCAGGTGCTGCCGGAAAAGGGTTTGCAGTCGTCGCCAGCGAAGTCAAAAGTCTTGCCGAAGCAACCCGCATCGCAACGCTTCAGATCGGCGACACGGTTCGCAATCTGGATGCCGAGGTCGGACGCCTGATCGAGGAAAGCGTCACCGCGACGCGCCACGCCAAGGATGCGGGCGAGGGCACCGAAAAAATTCGTGGCGTGATTGGCCGCGTGCATCAGGATTTCGCGGCGGTCGGGCAGGACGTCAACGCCATCGCAAGTGCCGCCGGCACAAATCTCGGTCATTGCGACACGGTGATTGCCGAACTGAGCGATCTTGCCAAGGGCGTGGAACTGTCGTCGAACGATCTTCAGCTCGCAGACGACCGCGTCGAGGCCGTTCTTGAGACATCCGAAAAACTGATCCAGACCATTGCCGATAGCGGCATTGAGACGGCGGACGCAGTCTTGGTGCCGGTCGTGACGAACATCGCAAAGCGCATCACGGACATCTTCGAGGATGCGATTGCGCGCGGTGAAATCACGCTCACGCAATTGTTCGACGAGAATTATCGCGAGATTCCGGGCACCGATCCCAAACAATACACAACCGCTTATGTCGAGTTCACCGACCGCGTGTTGCCTCCGATCCAGGATCCGATCCAGATAATCGATCCGCGCGTGGTGTTCTGCGTGGCGTGGGCGAAGGGCGGCTATCTTCCGACGCATAATCCGAATTATCGCCAGACGCCGGGAAAAGACCCGGTGTGGAACGGTGCCAATTGCCGCAACCGCCGCCTGTTCAACGATCGTGCCGTGAAGAAGGTGGCGGCCAACATCAAACCGTTCATGCTGCAGACCTACCGCCGCGATATGGGCGGCGGCCAATTTGTCTTGATGAAAGACCTGTCATCGCCCATCTTCGTGCGCGGTAAGCATTGGGGTGCCTTCCGGATGGGATTCCGGTTGGTCTAGCGCGGCGGGACAAACGATGGCGAATGCCACGACAACCATCTACGGCATCAAAAACTGCGACACGATGAAGAAGGCGCGCGCCTGGCTCGACAAGCGCGGCGTCGAATACGTGTTTCACGATTACAAAATCGCCGGCATCGACAAGGCGCACCTTGAGAAGTGGAGCGCGAAGGCCGGTTGGGAGACCTTACTCAATCGTGCTGGAACGACGTTTCGCAAACTGCCCGATGCCGACAAAACCAACCTCACCGACAAGAAGGCGATGGCGCTGATGCTGGCGCAGCCCTCGATGATCAAGCGCCCGGTGATCGAGGCGGGCGCCAAGCTGCTGGTCGGTTTCGCGCCGGACGCTTACGAAAAAGCCTTCCCGAAATAGACGCTTTTCTGACGGCGTTGCTGCCATGCTTTTCAGGAAGTTCTTGACATTTCCTGCACTAGGAATATATTCACATGGTCTCGCCTCACACGAGGGGCGTTCGCGATCGTCACAGACGCGAGGCGGGATGCGGTGGCCGCGTGCGGTGTTCGATGCGTGGGCTGGATGATCGGGCGCAATTCCTCAGAAGGGAGCGGCGCTTTTTGATTCGGCTCATGCTGACGACGCGCCGAGCGCGCAGTCCGCGAAAGTGTGTAGCGGTTTCGCTCAGACTGCGCGCCATTTTAATGGTGGGCGCATTCTGGGGCGAACCGGTGTCCACTTCGCCGGAATGCGCCCACGCGGACGGCCCAAGGCGTGTGATCCCGGCGCATCGGCTTGCGCCATGGACGGCTGGACGAAATCGTCGCTCTAACAAGGGCTACGACAGACATCCGTAAGTCCGCGTAACGGTGGTGCACCCAGCATCGGACACCGGGGATGATCGCGCAACAAGCCGTTCCAACCATTGCGTGCGGAACGCCGGATGTCCCGGCGTGTTCGTGGTGACTCTACTCGTGTGCTTTTTACTTTTTGCACGCGAGGCTGCGGATGCGTTTGGCATCCGGCGTTCCGCATGCCCTCATTTTTGAGGGGGCGAGGAAACAAGTTGGGCGCGCCCGCGCCGTCATAACAACAGGGAGGCTGGCGCGCGTCTGAAACGGCGCGTGTGTCCGTGCCCGCTTGTGCGCAGCCGCCAAGAGGACGTCGATTTCTCTTGAGGCCTGTGGCGTTCTGACGCAGGGTTCATGATCGCCTTTGTCTCTCGCGCAGGATTCATTCATGGCCGCCAAAAAGATCGCAGCACGCACCCCGGTATCCGCAAGCGGCCCCTGGTACACCGTGCTCTACATTCAGGTGCTGATCGCAATCGCTATTGGCATCGCCATCGGTCATTTCTATCCCGATACCGGCAAAGCGCTGAAGCCGCTCGGCGATGGATTTATTTCTCTCATCAAAATGATGATCGCGCCGGTGATCTTCTGCACGGTGGTGCATGGCATCTCATCGATGGGCGATCTCAAGCGTGTCGGGCGCGTCGGCCTGAAAGCGCTTTTGTATTTTGAAATCGTCTCCACGATTGCCCTGCTGATCGGCTTGATCGTCGGCGAACTCGTTCAACCGGGCGCCGGTTTCAACATCGATCCAGCCACATTGGATACCAAGGCAGTGGCGACTTACGTCACCAAGGCGAAAGAAGACGGAATCGTTGCGCATCTGATGGCGATTATTCCCAACAGCTTCATCGGCGCGCTTGCAAATGGCGATTTGCTGCAGGTGTTGCTGGTCTCGATTTTGTCAGGCTTCGCGATTGCGATGATGGGCAAGGTCGGCGAGCCGATCGCGCATGCCGTCGATATGGCGGCGAAAGTTTTCTTCGGCGTGATTCGTATTATCGTTCGTGCAGCACCCATCGGCGCTTTCGGCGCGATGGCGTTCACTGTCGGCGCCTACGGTCTTGGAGCGTTGTGGAATCTCGCGGCGCTGATCGGGACGTTCTACCTGACCAGCATTCTGTTTGTGATTGTCATTCTCGGCGGCATCGCGCGCCTGTCGGGGTTCTCGATCTTTCGTTTTATCGCCTATATCAAGGATGAACTCTTGATCGTGCTCGGCACGTCATCGTCCGAGACGGTGCTGCCGCAGATGATTGTGAAAATGGAACGGCTCGGCGCATCGCGTGGTGTCGTCGGTCTCGTGATTCCGACCGGCTACAGCTTCAACCTCGACGGCACCAATATTTACATGACGCTGGCGACGTTATTTTTGGCGCAGGCGACCAATACGCATCTGACCATTTGGCAGGAGCTGGGAATTCTCGGCGTCGCTATCATCACGTCGAAAGGCGCGTCGGGCGTGACGGGGGCGGGTTTCATTACGCTGGCCGCGACACTTGCGATCGTGCCGGATATTCCGATTGCGTCATTGGCTATTCTGGTCGGCATCGACAAATTCATGAGCGAGTGCCGCGCACTGACAAATCTCATTGGCAACGGCGTTGCGACTGTCGTGATGAGCCGATGGGAAGGCGAACTCGACAAGGACAAGCTGCACGAAGCGATGGCGCATCCCATCGAACTTGGCGAGGCGATGGAGCGTATGCCGGCGCGGGCGTGATGGCATGATCCCGAAAAGTGGAAACCGGTTTTCGGAGAAGATCATGCCTCGTAAAAGAAATCGATCTCAGCCGAACTCGATCACTTCGCCGGGCATGATGCGGCCCGGCATTTTGTGAAAGAGATCGCGATCGATGACGGCCTTGTAAACGTAGATCGGCTTCACGTCATTTGCGCGCATGAGATTTCTGATTTCGAATCCGCCGTCGTCGCAGATGGTTTTCAGCGATGCGACGACGCGATTGACGCCGGCACCGTCTGAAAACGGCATCAGCAGGCGTTCATAGTCGACTTTGCGACCGTAAAGATCGTCAACCTTCGAGATCGTATAGATCGGCAACCGGCGAAGGACGCATTCGTGATAGATCGGAATCACGATCGGCGCGAGCTTGGTTCCTAGATAATCATCCAGATAGCGGCCCTTGCCTGTGGTGCCGTAAGCGTTTGACATCCGCGTGCCGTCGCTGTCGATGATGTAGCGCGGCAATTCTCCGGTGCCTTCGACATTATAGAAGACGACGTCGGGAAGCTCCTCGGCGAGACGCTCCGGATGATAGTCGTCGAATTTCGGCAGTTGCTCGCGTGGTGCGTAAAGACGCAGCCACGTGTTCAGCAGGTCACGTTGCTTGATCGATTTGACGACAACCGGAGCCGCGCTCTCAAAAGGCGCAGTCAGATCAAGTCCCATTTCGGCTTGCGCGGGCATCGAGGCAATCCCGGTTGTGGCAATTGATACGGTGAGACGAATTTCGGCATGTTCGGGCCGAAGGGCGAAATTTTTCATGAACGACATGCCGTTCGCAGAAAGAATGTTAATGCGTTCTTAAGTTCGCGGTCGCCAGCCAACGTCGAACCGCACCCGCCCATCATGCAAGTGCTTCCTTTCACTGCGTTTTTTGCCGCATCGTCATATTCAATTGCCCAGCATTGCACCTTGCACAAACCTGACAATTCGCTGCATATTCCAGCTAGAGCTTGCCCGCCCTCATGGATTTCCAAGGATCCAACAGGGTAGGAGCGGGAAAAATTCGGCCACGCATGACATGTGCGAAGGCCGATGGGGGAAATTGATTGTCTGAAGATTTCATCCTTGAAACCCAGGGACTGACGAAGGAATTCGCGGGCTTTATGGCCGTCAGCGACGTCAATCTGCGGGTCCGTCGCGGAAGCATTCATGCCTTGATCGGGCCGAACGGCGCCGGCAAGACGACATGTTTCAATTTACTGACCAAATTTCTCAAGCCATCGCGCGGCCAGATTCTTTATAAAGGCCGGGACATCACAGCGATGGCACCGGCTGACGTCGCGCGGCTCGGGCTGGTGCGGTCGTTCCAGATTTCGGCGGTCTTTCCGCATCTCACAGCGTTGGAAAACGTTCGCGTCGCGCTGCAGCGCAAGCACGGACAGTCGTTCGATTTCTGGCGATCGAAATCAATTCTCAATCAGTACAATAAGCGTGCCGAAGAATTGCTCAACGATGTCGGCTTGAGCGAGTTCACCAAGACGACAGCGGTTGAAATGCCTTATGGCCGAAAACGCGCGCTCGAGATCGCAACAACCCTGGCGCTCGATCCGGAGATGATGTTGCTGGACGAACCGATGGCTGGAATGGGCCACGAAGACATCGGCAAGATCGCGGCACTGATCAAACGCATTTCGGCGAAGTACACGATCCTGATGGTCGAACACAATCTAAGTGTGGTCGCGAATCTGTCGGATACGATTACGGTTCTCACGCGCGGCCGTGTTCTCGCAGAAGGCAATTACGCGACCCTGTCGAAGGACGAGCGCGTCAAGGAAGCGTACCTGGGAGCCGGCCATGAATAGCGCCGCCGGCACTCCCGTGCTCTCCGTAAAAAATCTCGAAGCGTGGTACGGCGAATCCCACATTCTGCACGGGATCGATTTCGATGTTCGCTCCGGCGAGGTCGTGACGCTGCTTGGGCGTAACGGCGCCGGCAAGACGTCCACGCTTAAATCGGTGATGGGCATCATCGAAAAGCGAATCGGCTCGATCCAATTCGAAGGTAAGGAGATTATCAGTTCGTCGTCGGACAAAATTGCGCGCCTTGGCGTCGCGTTTTGCCCTGAAGAGCGTGGAATTTTTGCAAGCCTCGATGTGAAAGAAAATTTGCTGCTGCCCCCGATCATTCGCGAAGGCGGCATGTCGCTCGACCAGATTTTCGAATTGTTCCCCAATCTCAAGGAACGTCTTGGCAGTCAGGGCACGAAACTTTCCGGCGGCGAGCAGCAGATGCTGGCGATCGCGCGCATTCTGCGCACCGGCGCGCGCTTTCTGATGCTGGACGAGCCGACCGAGGGCCTTGCACCAGTGATCATCCAGCAAATCGGCCGGACGATCGCGCGCCTCAAATCCGAAGGATTCACGATTCTGCTGGTCGAGCAGAATTTCCGGTTTGCATCGACAGTGGCGGATCGGCACTACATCGTGGAGCACGGCAAGATCATCGACACGTTCGCCAACGCGGACGTTGCCGCCAACATGGAGAAGTTACACACCTATCTTGGCGTTTAGACGTCAGGCAAAAAATCAAAAAAGACAAAACGCAATCATCAATGAAGTCGTGAGGAGGTAACATGAAGAACATTGTTTCTGGACTGATGGTGAGCACCGCAATAGTGCTCGCAACCGCAACGGGCGCTCTCGCTCTCGATAAAACAATCAAGATCGGAAATTTAACGGACATGTCCGGCCTTTACGCCGACGTGGGCGGTGCAGGTTCGACACTCGCAGCACAGATGGCGATCGATGATTCTGGGCTGGCGGCCAAGGGCTGGAAGGTCGATCTGATTTCAGCCGACCATCAGAACAAGCCGGACGTCGGCGGAACCATTGCGCGCCAATGGGCGGACGTCGAGAAGGTCGATGTGATTGTTGACGTTCTGAATTCCGGCGTGGCACTTGCAGTTGCAACGGCCGTGACCGAGAAGAACACGATCATGATCAATTCCGGTGCGGCTTCGTCGGATTTGACCAATTCGAAGTGCTCGCCGAACGTCGTGCACTGGACCTACGACACCTACATGCTGGCCAACAGCACCGGCACTGCGCTGGTGAAGGCGGGCGGCGATACCTGGTTCTTCCTGACGGCGGACTACGCCTTCGGTGCGGCGCTTGAGCGCGATACAACGGCGGCTGTCACCAAGGCGGGCGGCAAAATTCTCGGCAGTGTCAAGCATCCGCTGAATTCGTCGGACTTCTCTTCTTTCTTGCTGCAGGCTCAGGCTTCTAAAGCCAAGATTGTCGGGCTGGCGAATGCCGGTGGCGACACCACCAACTCGATCAAGCAGGCGGCTGAGTTCGGCATCGTGAAGGGCGGCCAGAAACTGGCTGGTCTTCTGCTGTTCATCAGCGACGTCAACTCGCTCGGCCTCAACGTCGCGCAGGGCTTGAACTTCACCTCGACGTTCTACTGGGATACCAATGAAGATACGCGCGCGTTCTCCAAACGCTTCGCCGACAAGATGAAGAACAACTCCAAGCCGACGATGGTTCAGGCCGGCGTCTATTCCGGCCTGCTTCATTACTTCAAAACGCTCGAAGCCATGGGTGGAAATTCGCACGACGGCAAGGCGGTGGTCGAGAAGATGAAGTCGCTGCCGACGGACGACAAGCTGTTCGGCAAGGGCTCCATTCAGGCCAATGGCCGCGCGCTACATCCGGCATATCTTTTTGAGGTGAAGACGCCTTCGGAATCGAAGGGACCGTGGGATTACTACAAACTGGTCGGCACAACACCCGGTGAGCAGGCTTTCCGTCCGCTTTCCGAATCTGCTTGCCCGTTGGTCAATAAGTAAGAAAGTCAGCCCGGCGGTTTCGTACCGCCGGGTTTTCGCTTATTGTGTTTCTGAATTGAGCGCGAGAGATTAGACGCGATGCAAGCCCTCTATGCCCAGCTTCTGGTTGGCCTGATCAACGGCTCGTTTTACGCGCTGCTCAGTCTCGGGCTTGCCGTGATTTTCGGGATGCTCAACATCATCAATTTCGCGCACGGCGCGCTCTACATGGTCGGCGCGTTTGTCGCTTACTTTCTGTTGTTGCTGATCGGCCTGAACTATTGGTGGGCATTAATTCTGGCACCGATCATTGTCGGAGGATTTGGAATTCTTCTCGAGCGCACGATGTTGCAGTGGCTGACTGGCCTTGACCATCTTTACGGCCTTCTTCTCACTTTCGGTCTCGCGCTCATCATTCAGGGCTTGTTCCAGAATTATTTCGGTTCGTCCGGTCTGCCCTATGCCATTCCCGATATTCTGAAAGGCGGCATCGATGTCGGCTTCATGTATCTGCCGATCTACCGCGCCTGGGTTGTCATATTCTCGCTCATCGTCTGCATTTTGACCTGGTATCTGATCGAACGCACGCGGCTCGGTGCCAATCTGCGCGCCGCCACTGAAAACCCCACACTGGTCCGGGCTTTCGGTATCAACGTGCCGCGCATGATCACATTGACTTATGGACTAGGCGTTGGTCTCGCCGCACTTGCGGGCGTTCTCTCCGCGCCAATCAATCAAGTCCGCCCACTGATGGGCGCCGATCTTATTATCGTCGTGTTTGCGGTGGTCGTCATCGGCGGCATGGGATCGATCATGGGATCGATCATCACTGGATTTGCGCTTGGCGTCATCGAAGGCCTGACGAAGTATATCTATCCCGAAGCCTCCAACACTGTCGTGTTCGTTTTGATGGTGATTGTGTTGTTGGTGAAGCCGACGGGACTGACAGGGAAGGCAGCTTGATATGACATCGATCACCGAAAACGCAATTCCGGAGTCCGGTCGCTCGACGACTGACGAAATGATTGCCTTCGTGATAATGGCGGCGCTTCTCGCCCTGGTCCCATTCAGCGGCATCTACCCATTTTTTGTGATGCAGGCGCTGTGCTTTGCATTGTTTGCTTGCGCGTTCAATTTGCTGATCGGCTATGGCGGGTTGCTGTCGTTCGGGCATTCGATGTTCTTGGGCACGGCCGGCTACGCGACTGCACATTTTGCCAAAGTCGGAACGATTTCATTTCCAGTCTGGCCCAGTCATTGGATCACGATTCCGCTGCCTCCGCTCTCGCCGGAGCTTGCGATATTGGGAGGCATGGCAAGCGCAGCTTTGCTTGCGGTCATCACAGGTCTGATCGCCATTCGGCGGCAAGGCATCTACTTCTCCATGATCACGCTGGCACTTTCGCAACTGTTTTATTTTATCTATCTGCAAACTCCGTTCACTCATGGTGAAGATGGCATCCAGGGCATCCCGCAAGGCAAGATGTTCGGGGTGTTCGATCTTTCCAATACGAACACATTGTATTTTGTCGTGCTGGTAATATTTCTACTGGCCTTTCTCTTGATCTATCGCACCATCAATTCGCCCTTCGGCGAGGTTCTCAAATCGATCCGCGAAAACGAGCAGCGCGCCATTTCGCTCGGATACAAGACCGATCAATACAAACTGATGGCTTTCATTCTGTCCGGTACGTTGGCCGGACTCGCAGGCTCAATGAAGGTATTCGTCGCGCAAAATGCATCGCTTACCGACGTTCACTGGACGATGTCGGGAGAGGTCGTGCTGATGACGCTGGTCGGCGGTCTCGGAACCGTGTTCGGGCCCGTGGTTGGTGCGTTCGTGATCGTCGGCATGCAGCAATATCTCGCCGGCTTCGGCCAATGGGTGACGGTAATCCAGGGCGCAATCTTCGTGATTTGCGTGCTGACGTTCCGACGCGGCGTGGTCGGCGAAATCGCGCATTATTTCAAACGATCGTTCTGACGGTATCGGTCGCGGAACTGGCTGCACAAAGCGGTGGATACCTGCCAAATGACATAGGCCCGGTGGCCTTTACGCGCTGAAACGGTTTATGACAGTGCCGTGACGCGTCGGTTTTGCCGGGAAGAATTTATGAATCGCTGGTTTCGCACTTTGCTGCCGAGGGAAGAGCGATTTTTCGACCTTTTCGCAACGCATTCCCAGACGGTCGTTCAGGGCGCGCAGGCGCTTGAAGGCATGCTTCGGGGTGGCGAGGAAGTGCCGGTTTACTGCCAGCGCGTCAATCAGTTTGAGAACGACGCCGATCAGATTACGCGCGAAGTTTTGACCGCCGTGCGCCGGACCTTCATCACTCCTTTCGATCGAGGTGACATTAAAAACCTGATCACCGCGATGGATGACGCCATTGACCAGATGCAGCAAACTGCGAAAGCGGTGATGTTGTTCGAGGTGCGTACCTTTGAGCCGCCGATGCGCGAGATCGGTACTATCCTCGTCCAGTGCGCAAATCTCGTCGGGCGCGCATTGCCGCTGATGCAGTCGATGGGCGAGAACGTCACGACATTGACTGCGCTGACGGAGGAAATTACCCGTCTTGAAGGACGTGTCGACGATCTCAACGACATCGGCCTGAAAGAGCTTTTTCTCAAGCATCGCGACGGTAATGCGATGGACTTCGTTGTTGGTGCCGAAATCTACAAGCACCTTGAAAAAGTTGCCGATCGCTTTGACGATGTTGCCAATGAGATCAATAGCATCGTGATCGAGCAAGTTTAAGGTCAGGAACGCGCCGTGGACGCTTCGCTTACCTTTCCGATCCTCGTTGGATTGATTGCCGTCGCGCTTTTGTTCGACTTTCTCAACGGCCTTCATGACGCGGCAAATTCCATCGCGACCATCGTGTCCACGCGCGTCTTGCGTCCGCAATATGCGGTGGCGTGGGCGGCGTTCTTCAATTTCATTGCGTTCGCTGTGTTCGGACTTCACGTCGCGCAAACCATCGGCACCGGGATTATCGAACCGAGCGTGATCGATGCTCAAGTCATTTTCGCGGCGTTGATCGGTGCGATTGTCTGGAATCTGATCACGTGGGCGCTCGGCATGCCGTCGAGCAGTTCGCATGCATTGATCGGCGGCTTGCTCGGCGCCGGCATTTCTAAGGCTGGAATTCACGTCATGGTGTGGAGCGGTCTGTCCAAGACCCTACTCGCAATCGTGCTGTCGCCTTTTGTTGGTTTTGCTCTCGCCCTTGTGTTGACGGTCATTGTGTCATGGGCTGCGGTTCGCTCGACGCCATTTGCAGTGGATCGTGCCTTCCGGATTTTGCAGTTCGCGTCCGCTTCGCTTTATTCGCTGGGCCACGGCGGCAACGATGCGCAGAAGACGATGGGCATCATCGCCGTTCTTCTCTATTCACAGGGTCATTTAGGCACCGAGTTCAGCGTGCCGTTCTGGGTGGTGCTGTCCTGCCAAGCCGCGATGGCGCTTGGCACGTTATTTGGCGGCTGGCGGATCGTGCGCACGATGGGACTGCGTATTACGAAGCTGAACCCGATGCAGGGCTTCTGCGCGGAAACAGGTGGCGCTGCGACGCTGTTCATGGCGACGTATCTCGGCATCCCTGTTTCCACTACCCACACCATCACCGGTGCGATCGTCGGCGTCGGTGCCGCGCGGCGTGTGTCGGCGGTGCGCTGGAATGTTGCAAGCTCCATCGTCGTGGCGTGGATTTTCACCATCCCTGCATCCGCCATCGTGGCGTCGATCACATATTTCGCGGTATCGTTCTTCGTCGCGCGCTGAGGGCCATTTTCCCTTGATCCTGCCGCGTTTTGCTGCCACAGGCTCGCACCATGTCCGACGCCGCCGTTTCCCTTGAGTCGCAGCGCTCGCCGATTGCCCACGAAGTGGCGCGGCGCAGAACGTTCGCGATCATCTCGCATCCGGACGCCGGCAAGACGACGCTGACGGAAAAACTGCTGCTGTTCGGCGGCGCGATCAATCTTGCGGGCCAGGTCAAAGCCAAGGGCGAACGTCGTAATACGCGTTCGGACTGGATGAAGATCGAACGCGAGCGTGGCATTTCGGTCGTCACCTCCGTCATGACGTTTGAGTTCGAGAAGCTCGTGTTCAACCTGCTCGATACGCCGGGCCATGAGGACTTCTCCGAGGACACTTATCGCACGCTCACAGCCGTCGATTCCGCCGTGATGGTAATCGATGCGGCGAAAGGCATCGAGGCGCGCACGCGCAAGCTGTTCGAGGTTTGCCGTCTGCGCGATATTCCGATCATCACCTTCATCAACAAAATGGATCGCGAAAGCCGAGACCCGTTCGATTTGATGGACGAGATCGAGAAAACGCTCGCGCTCGACACCACGCCGATGACGTGGCCGGTCGGGCGCGGCCGCGATTTTCTCGGCACATATGACATCGCGACCGGCGGCGTTCGCTTGCTCGAAGGCGGCGGTGCCAAAACAGGTCAGGCGGAGAAGATCGAAATTTCGGAGCTGGCAGGCCGCAACGCCAATCTCGATGCGAGTGCAATCAAGGAAGAACTCTCGCTGGTCTCTGAAGCGTGCAAGCCGTTCGAGTTGGAAGCCTTTCGCGAGGGCCATTTGACGCCAGTGTTTTTCGGCAGCGCGTTGCGTAATTTCGGCGTCGGCGATCTGCTGGAGGGTCTGGGAAAGTATGCACCGCCGCCGCGTGCGCAGGATTCCGACAAGCGCCGCGTCGAGGCAGCCGAGCCGAAGATGAGCGCCTTTGTGTTCAAGATCCAAGCCAACATGGACCCGAACCATCGCGACCGCATCGCGTTTGCGCGGCTGGTTTCGGGAAAGCTCGATCGCGGCATGAAGGCTAAACTCGTGCGAACCGGCAAGAACATGTCGCTCTCCTCGCCGCAGTTCTTCTTCGCGCAGGATCGCGCCATTGCCGATGAGGCCTATGCGGGCGATGTGGTCGGCATTCCCAATCACGGCACATTGCGGATTGGCGACACGCTGACCGAAGGCGAGGACATTACGTTTGTCGGCGTACCGTCTTTCGCGCCGGAAATCCTTCGCCGCGTGCGGCTGACGGATGCGATGAAGGCCAAGAAGCTGAAGGAGGCGCTCCAGCAAATGTCGGAGGAGGGCGTGGTTCAAGTGTTCCGTCCACGCGATGGCGCGCCTGCGCTTGTCGGTGTTGTGGGATCGCTGCAACTCGACGTGCTCAAGGCGCGGCTGGACGCGGAGTATGCGCTGCCGGTCGAATTCGAAATCAGCGAATTTCAGCTGGCGCGCTGGATTTCGAGCGACGACCGCAAGAGGCTCGACGCGTTCGTGGCAGCGAACGGCTCGGGAGTTGCCGACGATGTCGATGGCGACCCGGTGTTTCTCGCCAAGAACCAGTTCTATCTCGACTACACCCGCGAGCGTGCCGAGGGCATTGTTTTTTCCAGCGTCAAGGACGTGAAGAAGCGGGCGTGAACCTGCTTGCTAAATCCCGCGACAAAGCATGACAATGTGGTAGGGGCACATCATGCACATCAAGCTGCAATCCACCGTTGGCGAATACGACGCGAGCTTTGTCGAGCGGTTGCATCAGTTCGAGACGATCATGACGTCGAAGGGGCTCGATCCGACGAACTATGTGATTTCCAAGGATCGTCCGCAGTTCACGTCATTGCCGTTTTTCGTGCGCCCTGGCGGCGACGGCTACGATTACACGGTGTTTATCGACGGCAAACATTTCACCGTGACCAAGGCGACCGACATCGTATTTCTGGGATATTTCGAGCAGCTCTGTGCCGGGGCGATCTATGGTGACGGTAGCCGCAAGCACTCTGGCCTCTGGCGAGGAATCAAGAAATTTTCCGCGCGTGTGACTGCGTGGTTCGATGCGCCGCTGTACGATAAGCCGAAGAAGAAATAACGGCACAGTATTTTACCCCAGCGAAGAGAGCGGCTTTGCTCGGCGCGCCAGCGATGGCGCAAACGCCGCTATTGCAAAGGTTTTCGTGCGAACCGGAACGCTGCTATGTATAGGCCCGCGCAAGCGCCATTGCGCGGTGGCCCCTAAAAATGATACCGGGGCGTCAGTTCGTCGTCTTAGCCAAGAACGCGGGGCTGCGAAAGCGGGGGAGACGCATGGGCTTGCTCATCATGATTTTCGGGTTGGTGCTGTTTCTCGGCATCCACACGCTCACGACAATGCGCGATAGGCGCGCGCGCGTCATCGCGCATCTCGGCGAAGGCGGTTACAAGATTTTTTATGCCTTGGTGTCGGTCGTCGGCATCGCACTCATTGCTTACGGCTTCAGCCGCTATCGCCAGTTCGAGTGGATCAATGTCTGGTATCCGCCAACGTTCATGCGCCACCTCGCGCTTGGCCTGATGCTGCCCGCCGTCATTCTCGTCGTCGCGTCGTATATTCGCGGGCGCATTTACACGACGGTGAAAAATCCGATGCTGACCGGCGTGAAACTCTGGGCAGTGCTGCACCTGATGGCCAATGGCGACCTCGGTTCGATCATATTGTTCGGATCGATCCTCGCTTGGTGCGTCTATGACCGCATTTCGCTCAAGCGCCGTTCCGACCCCGGCGCGCCGCCAATTCCGGTCGGTGGCCTGACGAATGATTTAATTGCTATCGGTGTCGGCGGCATCGCATATGTCGCTCTTGTGTATGCGTTCCATCCGCTGATCATCGGCGTTCCCTTGGTTGGAGTTTCTTAAATGTCCGTTCAGTCCGCGATCAAGCGCAAGACTGCGCCCGATATTCTTGGCCGCAAGGGCGGCGATCCCATCGTGATGCTCACGTCGTATCACGCGCATACCGCGATGCTGGTCGACAAATATTGCGACATCATTCTGGTCGGTGACTCGCTCGGCAACGTGATGCACGGTTTTGAAACAACCGTGCCGGTGACGCTGGAGATGATGATCTTGCAAGGTCACGCCGTCATGCGCGGCTCGAAGCAATCGCTTGTTGTGGTGGACATGCCGTTCGGGTCGTACGAAGCGTCGAAAGAACAGGCGTTTCATTCCGCAGTTCGCATCATGAAAGAAACGCTGTGTGGTGCTGTGAAAATGGAAGGCGGCGCGCGCATGGCCGAGTCCATCGAATTTCTCACCACGCGCGGCATTCCAGTCATGGGTCACATTGGACTGACACCGCAGTCAATCAACACGCTCGGTTCATTCAAGGCGCAAGGCCGCAGCGAATCCGATTGGGCGCCGATCGAGAATGACGCGCGCGCGGTCGATCAGGCCGGTGCGTTTTCAATCGTCGTGGAAGCCGTCGCCGAACCGCTCGGCAAGCGTATCACCGAGATCGTCAAAGCGCCGACCATTGGCATCGGTGCGAGTGCTGCCTGCGACGGTCAGGTGCTGGTCCTCGAAGACATGCTTGGACTGTCACCGTGGGCACCGAAATTCGTGAAACGCTATGGCAATCTAGGTCCCGGCATCGAGGCCGCGATACAGGATTACGCGAAAGAAGTTCGCTCGCGCGCGTTTCCAGGGCCAGAACACGTCTACGGGATGAAGAAAAGCTGATCGCGTTCGCGACGCGGCCTCGCTTTGCTGCGCCGACAGCAACAGGCTGCACCTGAAATGTCGCTTTCCGAACATAGGAAATAAACCACTGCGGCACAGCCGTAACTGCTTGCTCGATATTCAGATTCATTCGTGCGTTGCCCGCTGAAAGCGGTTCCACAAAGTGCGCTATGCGAATGCAGCTTTTCACGCCGACCGCAAACGCAATTTACGCACTATGAATTCCGGTCGAATGAGCGCCTTGTGAAAGATCACTGTCTCTGGGGCTTTATCTGCCTAGGACTGTGGGCCTATGTCGGGTTTCGGGCGGACAACAATGCGCCCGCTCGCGTACTTCCAATATACCGTGGAGGCGTGTTTTCGGGGCGTCGCTTTCATCCCCACGGGACAGGGCCTAGGCCGACCGGGCGGAAATAGGATTTGAACACCGCGCCGCACGACCCGTTCGCCAACAAATTGTTGGCCGACCTGCCGTCCAAGGATTTCGAGAAACTAAGTCAGCACATGGTCCCCGGATCGTTCGCACAAGGCAACGTGCTGACCGAGGCGGGCAGCAAGATCGAGCACGTTTTCTTTCCACTCAGCGGTATGATTTCGGTCGTCGTCGTCATGAATGACGGCAAGGCGATCGAGACCGCGACCATCGGACGCGAAGGCGTGTTCGGTGCCATGGTCGGATTCGGTCTCACCACATCAAGGGTTCGCGCGATCGTGCAGGTGCCGATGAGCGCGGTGCGAATTCCAGTCGCGCAATTCCAGAAGGTCGCAGCACAGAGCGAAACTCTTCAGAAAATGGGCGTGCAATACAACGAGTTGATGCTGGCACAGGCGCGCATTACCGCGGCCTGCAATGCGCTACATAAGGTCGAAGCGCGATTCTGCCGCTGGCTGTTGCAGACGCGCGAGATTATCGCCAACGACACCATCGTGCTGACGCAGGAATTTCTATCGGAAATGCTGGGCGTTCGCCGGACCTCGGTAACTGAAGTTGCGACCAAGCTGCAGTCGTCTGGGATCATCAGCTATTCGCGCGGCGTGATCAAAATTATCGATCTGCCGTCGCTGAAGGCGTTGTCGTGTGAGTGTTATCAGACACTGCAAGACCAGCGCGCGTTGTAAAGGGTGCCCTCGTTTTTGCCCGAGCTGCAACTGGAGGTCACAATCAGACTTGCCGCTGCCGCGCGGGGCCGTCCGGAAATCCAGTAACCCTTTGGCACGGCTGGCTTTGCCTTGCGGCTGCCATATCGCTAGGGTACCGCCGCGCCTGACGGGGGATCGCGCCATTGCGCGGGGTCGACGGATATTTGCGAAATTCGGCAAGGATACGGCTAAGTGTCTGAATTATTTAATGAAGTTGACGAAGAGTTGCGCCGCGACCAGATCAAGAAGATTTGGGGGCGCTACTCGTTTTTGATCGTCGGTGTCGCTTTGCTGGTCGTCGCCGGTGTCGGCGGCTGGCGCGGCTATCAATATCTCGAGGCGAAGAAGGCCGCGGAAGCCGGGTCGGCTTTTGAAGCCGCCGCAACGCTTGCCGAACAGAACAAACATCCCGAGGCTGAGGCCGCTTTCGGCAAGGTCGCGGCCGATGGCGCCAAGGGCTATCGCGCCTTGGCGTTGCTGCGCGCGGCCGCCGAAGCTGCTGCACGCAACCCGCAGGACGGCATCAAGCAATATGACGCAATCGCCGCCGATCCGGGCGTGGCTACGCCCGAGCAGGATCTCGCGCGCGTGCGGGCGACTGGATTGGCGATGGAGACTGCGCCCTATGACGCGATCCGCCAGCGGCTGCAGCCTGCAGCTGCATCCGACCGTACCTATCGTCACACCGCGCGTGAAATGCTGGCGTTGTCGGCATGGCGCGCCAGCGATGCGGTTGCTGCACGTCAATGGCTGGACATGATGGGCAACGATCCGTTGACGCCTGCTGGCATGCGCAGCCGCGCTGAAGCGCTTCAGGCCCTGCTGCCGCCCGCGGCGAAAAGCTGATTTTGAGCGTGAGTGAAAGATCGATGCGCGTTAGCCAACGCCTGATTGCTGCCAGCGTTCTCGTCGCACTCTCGTGCGCGCTGGCGGGCTGCGGCACCAATGGCGCCTTCGATCCCACCGACGCGCTCGATTTTCTCGACACTAAGAAAAAACTTCCGGGCGAACGCAAGCCGGTGTTTGTAAATGGTGTGCCCGGCGTCGAGCAGGGCGTTCCGAAAGAACTCTACAAGGGCGTGCAACAGCCGCTGCGGCCCGATCCGCCGCCCGTGGCTGCCGCGCCAGCGCCATCGCGAGCGCCCACTGCTACTGCATCGCGCGCCGCTCCCGTAGCCGACGAGCCAGATGCGCCGCAGGACACAGCACCGGCACCCGACACCAAATCCGCCGCGCCATTTCCAGAGCCGGTGAAGTCGTTGCAAAAGCAGAAACGGCGAAGCATCACGGCGTTGCCGAAGGACGACGAGCAGCCGGCACCGCCGCCGCCATCGCGTCCGGCTGCATCGTCGGCGCCTCAGCAGCAATCGGCCAGTCCGTTTCCTGCACCTCTGTCGGCCAGTGGCTTCCAGCGCTGACGCACGCAGCTTTTGTGCGCACCAGCTTTCATTTCATCTTGCTGTTCTTGACTTGATGCCTTTAACGGGCGAACGGATCGCTTATGTCCTTCACCATCGCAATCATCGGCCGCCCCAACGTCGGCAAGTCGACCCTGTTCAATCGTCTGGTGGGGCAGAAGCTCGCGCTGGTTGACGATCAGCCTGGCGTCACGCGCGACCGGCGCGAAGGCAACGGGCGTCTCGGCGATCTCGAATTCACGTTGATCGATACTGCGGGTCTGGCCAAGGGCGAGCGCGGCTCGCTCACCGCGCGCATGCAGGAACAGACCGAAGTTGCGATTGCCGCCGCCGATGCGCTGATGTTTGTGATCGATGCGCGCATGGGCCTCATTCCGGCGGATCGGGAATTCGCGGAATTTGCCCGGCGCGCCAACAAGCCTGTTGTTCTTGTCGCCAACAAGAGCGAAGGCAAAGCGGGCGACGCGGGCGCGATGGAAGCCTATGCGCTCGGGCTCGGCCAACCGATTCCGATATCCGCCGAACATGGCGAGGGTCTCAGCGATCTCTACGACGCGCTGCAGGTATTGATGCCGCAGCCGGTCGTTGCTGATGAATTCTACGAAGACGACAATAATGACGAAGCGTTCGACGATGTCGGACTGACCGACGAAGAGCTCGCAAAGCGCCCCATCCGCGTGGCGGTGCTCGGTCGCCCCAACGCGGGGAAATCGACACTTATCAATCGATTGCTCGGCGAGGAACGCTTGCTGACGAGCGCCGAAGCCGGAACGACGCGCGATGCCATCGCCGTCGACGTTACATGGAAAGGCCGCGAGTTTCGCGTGTTCGATACGGCGGGACTGCGACGCCGTTCGCGCATCGACGACAAATTGGAAAAACTCTCCGTGTCCGATGCGTTGCGCGCCGTGCGTTTTGCCGAAGTCGTCGTGTTGATGATGGACGCGCAGAATAAATTCGAGGAACAGGATCTGCGCCTCGCAGATTTGGTCGAACGCGAAGGTCGTGCCATCGTCATCGCCGTCAACAAATGGGACTTGATGGATCGTGCGCCCGCGTTGATCGGCAAGCTGCGCGAGGAAGCCGATCATCTGTTGCCGCAGGTCAAAGGCATGCCGGTCGTCGCCGTGTCCGGCATGATGGGCGAGGGCATCGATCGCCTGATGATCGCAATTCAGGAAGCCTATGCGGTGTGGAACAGGCGGGTCTCCACCAGCCAGCTCAATCGCTGGTTCGAGCAGGCGGTAACGGCCAATCCGCCGCCGGCCAAATCAGGCGCGCGGATGAAGCTGAATTACACCACGCAAGTGAAAGCCCGTCCGCCGAGTTTCGTGATGTTCTGTACGCGCGCCGACAGCGTGCCGGAATCCTATATGCGCTATCTCGTCAACAGCATTCGCAGCTATTTCGATCTGCCCGGCACGCCGATCCGGATCACGCTGCGCGAGAAGGAAAATCCTTTCAAGCACAAGCGCAATCCATTGGCGCACAAGCACAAGCGGCCGTCGTAGCTAAGCAGGCGGTCGAAAACTCAGCACGGATCTGGACGGATAGTCGTAGAGTTTTCCCGTCTCGGTCCAGAGCGGATCGCATAACGGCACGATGTATGCGGCGGCTTGTTCGGGCGTGTCGAGAATCATCGGATCTTCGCCCGGCATCACGGCGGCGCGCATGCGGGTGCGGATCGGGCCGGGGCTGAAAAGATTGACGCGGATCGGCGTGTTTTGCGTTTCATGCGCCCATACGCGAACCAGCGCGTCGAGTCCTGCTTTGGACGCCGCATAAGCGCCCATATAGGCGGTGGCCTTACTCGCAATTCCGGACGTGATGAACACGGCGCGGCCAGCATCGGATTTCTGCAACAGCGGCTCCATGCAGCGGATCAACTGGAAATTCGCGGTCAGATTAAGCGCAATTGAATTGTCCCAGAATTTCGGATCGACGTGACCGAGCGGCGACGACGTTCCCGCAACACCTGCATTGCCGACGAGAATGTCGAGCTTGCCGTGGCGCTCGTTCAACGCCGCACCAAGACGCGCGACGCCTTCCATGTCGGTGAGATCGAGCGGCACCAGCGTCGCGGTTCCGCTTGCAGTGCGGATGGCATCGTCGAGCTCTTCAAGCCCGCCCTGCGTGCGCGCCACCGCGATCACATGCGCGCCGGCTTTTGCGAGCGCCAATGCGGTGGCATAGCCGATGCCGCGCGATGCGCCTGTGACAAGAGCGATGCGGGAGTGGAGGGGCTTGGTCATGGAAACTTTACGACTGTCATCGCCAAGCTTGTCCCGGCGATCTCGATAAGGTGAGCACAGTGCCTAGCGAAACGAGATGGCCGGGACATAGGCGAGCGAAGCGACGCCGTCCTTTAGACGGCTATGCCCGGCCATGACAACAATTAATGTGCGAACTATCCGGCGTAATGTGTCAGCTCGCCTCCGCCAGCAACGACAATTGCCTCGGCTGCGGTTCGATCTGGTTTTGATCGGTGAGGTTGGTGGGGTAGGCGCCGGTGAAGCAATGATCGGCGAATTTCGGATGTGCCGGATCGCGGCCCGGTTCGCCCATCGCGCGGTACATGCCGTCGATCGAGAGAAAAGCCAGCGAATCCGCGCCGATGATGTCGCGCATTTCTTCGATTGAGTGGGTTGCGGCGAGAAGCCCGCCTTTATCCGGAAGATCGATGCCGTAATAATCGGGATTGACGATCGGCGGCGAGGCAAGACGGAAGTGAACTTCTTTCGCACCGGCGTCGCGCATCATGCGGACGATTTTCTTCGACGTGGTACCGCGCACCAATGAATCGTCGATCAGGATAATGCGCTTGCCTTCGATGGCGGCGCGATTGGCGGAATGCTTCATACGGACGCCGAGTTCGCGCACGCTTTGGGTGGGCTGAATAAATGTTCGCCCGACATAATGATTGCGGATGATACCCAATTCAAACGGCACGCCGGAATGCTGGCTGTAACCGACCGCAGCAGGAACGCCGGAATCCGGCACCGGCACGACCACGTCGGCATCGACATGACTTTCACGCGCGAGTTGCGCGCCGAAATTCTTGCGGACTTCATAGACCGAGCGTCCGCCGACAATGGAATCCGGTCGCGAGAAATAGATGTATTCGAAGATGCACGGACGCGGCGGCTGCGGTGGGAACGGCTTGTGAATCTCGGTCTCAATGATCGCGCCCTTGTGGTCGAATACGATAACTTCGCCGGGTTCGATATCGCGAACGTATTTCGCGCCGATAATGTCGAGCGCGCAGGTCTCCGACGCCAGAATGGGGCATCCATCAAGCTCGCCGTAAACCAAGGGCCGAATGCCGAGCGGATCGCGCGCGCCGATCAACTTCTTGTTGGTCAGCGAGACCAGCGCGTATGCGCCCTCGATGGTACGCAGCGCGTCGATATAGCGCTCGATGAATCGTCCGCGCTTGGAATGCGCGACCAGATGCAGAATGACTTCGGTGTCGGTGGTGGATTGCATCATCGCGCCGTCGCGAACAAGATTGCGGCGCAGTGTGAGACCGTTGGTGAGATTGCCGTTATGCGCGACCGCAAAGCCGCCGGCGTTCAGTTCGGCGAACAGCGGCTGCACGTTGCGCAGGATGGTCTCGCCGGTGGTCGAATAGCGCACATGGCCGACGGCGGACGTGCCGGGGAGGCGGGCGATCACATCGGCGCGGGAGAAGGTGTCGCCGACGAGGCCGAGGCGGCGTTCGGAATGAAAACGATGACCGTCGAAGGAGACGATGCCGGCGGCTTCCTGTCCGCGATGCTGAAGGGCGTGAAGGCCGAGTGCGGTGATGGCTGCGGCGTCGGGATGGCCGAAGATGCCGAACACGCCGCATTCTTCGCGCAGCGTGTCGCCGTTGAGATCCTTGTCGAGCAGGTCGTCTAGATCGTAGTCGGATTCAGGCTGCTTTCGGCTCGGATCAACAGAAGGTTTCATGTGGTCCACCACGCCTCTATTGCTCGCGGGATCAGCGTCCCGCCGCCGTGCCTTTGAAGGTATTGCCTTCGATCAACTGTTTGAGCCCATCGCGAGAAGCCTTGGGATAACCCCCCGTCGGCGCTTACCGTTCCGGTGGTGCGGAGGTCTGGGGCAGCATCGGATTGCTGCTCATCGTCACCCTTTTTCTTGAACCTCTTCAAGATGGTGTTCTCCGGGTCATCCGGCAAGAGGCCCATCAGCCAATCGCCTGTGCCTTGAAGCACGGGCCGCGACTTGGCGCTGCGGACCCAATCCGGCTGTTGCTTTTCGGTGACGAGCCACGCGAAGAATAAAAACGCCACCACCATAATCAGAAGCCCGCGCGCGAGCCCGAACAGAAATCCGAGGGTGCGATCCAGCGCGCCGATGCGCGAGTCGAGAATCATGTCGGAGATGCGCACGGTCAAGATCGACACCACGATCAGCGTCGCGATGAACACACCGACGACGACGGCTGCGGTCGCAGCAGTATCGTTGGCGATGTAGACCTTCGCGGTCGGTAGCAGCTTTTGATACGCGTAAAGCGTGGTGAGCGCGGCGGCACCCCAGGCAGCGATCGACAAAATCTCGCGCATGAAGCCGCGGATCATCGCCAACAGGCCCGACAGCAGCATCACGGCGAGCACAATAATGTCGAGAAGCGTTATCGGCATCGGTCGGTCAGGTCCGCTCGTCGGCTGGAAATGGCGAATCGGCGTGGCGTTACGCTCTTCAAGTGTGAGCCATATCGCACGTCCCGCAAGGCCAGAAAACCCGTAAATCCTATGGAAGAGTCAACGATGTGTTGTCGTTGCGGATTCGCGGCGTTCAGGTCTTCGTTCAAGTCTTGGGACGCGTGGACTGTATAGCCATCCGGGTTTGAGACGTCACCCGCGCCTCACCGCTCGCTGCGGCTAAATCTAGCCACTTGAGGGGCTTTTTCGCCCGATGTGGCTTTTCGGCCCTTGGCTGCGATGTCGGCCACGAGCGAGGTCAACGATCCAACTGACGTGAGCGACAAGCCTGAATCGCCGCCTGCGTCACCGCGCGCAGTTTCAGGCAAAACGGCGCGGGCAAAACCGAGTTTGGCCGCTTCCTTGAGCCGCGCCGATGTTTGAGCAACCGGACGCACCGCACCGGATAGCGAGATTTCGCCGAAATACACCGCGTCGACCGGCAGCGGCGCATTCACCAGCGAGGACACCAAAGCGGCTGCTGCGGCCATATCGGCGGCGGGCTCCTGAATCCGCAGTCCGCCAGCGACATTGAGATAGACGTCATGGCCCGACAGTTTGACCCCGCAATGAGCTTCGAGCACGGCGAGTACCATCGACAGCCGCGACGGATCCCAACCGACGACCGCGCGGCGCGGCGTGCCGAGCGATGTCGGTGCGACCAGCGCCTGCAACTCGACCAAAACGGGTCGCGTGCCTTCGATTCCCGCGAACACTGCGGTGCCGGGCGAACCCAGATCGCGCTCCGACAAGAATAACTCGGAAGGGTTGGAGACTTCGCGCAGGCCCAGGCCCGTCATCTCGAACACGCCGATTTCGTCGGTGGGGCCGAAACGGTTTTTCACCGCGCGCAAAATGCGAAACTGCTGCGAGCCTTCCCCCTCGAACGACAGCACGGCATCGACCATGTGCTCGACCACGCGCGGGCCTGCGATCTGCCCGTCCTTGGTGACATGGCCGACCAGAATGAGCGCAGCGCCGGAGCGTTTGGCAAAACGGATCAGCGCCTGCGCCGAGGCTCTGACTTGAGTGACCGTGCCGGGTGCGGATTCAACTGTGTCGGTCCACATCGTTTGAATGGAGTCGATCACGACGAGGCGAGGGGGCGTGCCTTCGGACAGCGTGGCGATAATGTCTTCGACGGAGGTTTCGGCAGCGAGTTGAACCGATGCATCGGCTAACCCCAAACGCTCGGCGCGCAGACGGACTTGGCCGACGGCTTCCTCACCGGAGATATAGACTGCGCGATGACCCGCACGCGCCATGAGACTCGTGGCCTGCGTAAGCAATGTCGATTTGCCGATGCCGGGATCGCCCGCCATCAACAGCACCGAGCCGCGCACAAGGCCGCCGCCGGTCACACGATCCAGTTCGGCCATGCCGGACGGCAGGCGCGGCGCGTCTTGCGAGGCGCCGGTCAGCGATTCCAGTTTGATGAGGCGGCCCTTGCGTTTGGACCGGATTGAGATCGGCACTGAGGTTGCGGCGACCGCATCCTCGTCCGACAGCGAATTCCATTCGTTGCAGGACTCGCACTTGCCCTGCCACTTGTTGTAGGCGGCCCCGCAATTCTGACAGACGAATGAGAGAACAGCCGCGCGTGCCATCGAGAAAAACCCCGAATCCAGCCCAATTGATGTTCTGTATTTGTTCTTTATTTTGGGTCAAAAGTCAAGCCGAAAAGGGCGACCGTCGCCGCGACGAACGGGCTTTTTACAAAGCCTCTGCTTCCACAGCCCTGCTTACACAGCCTCTGACTTACAAAGTCTCTGGCTTACAAAGTCTCGCCGCGATAAGCGCGCGCGTAACGCTTTCCGAGATTGGTCAGCACCTCGTAGCCGATGGTGCCGCAATGATGCGCGAGTTCATCGACGGTAATGCCGTCTCCGATCAGCGTCACCATGCCGCCGCGCTTGATCGCATTCGGCGGCAAGTCCGTAATGTCGATCGCCATCAGGTCCATCGAAATGCGGCCCGCGATCGGACAACGTTGCCCGGCGACGATCACTTCGGCTCCGCGTGTGCCGTCGCCGCTGCTCCCGGAGCGAAAATAACCGTCGGCGTAACCTGCCGCGACGATGGCGAGTTTTGTGGGACGGCGCGCGGTCCAAATGCCGCCATAGCCGACGCTCTCGCCTTCTTCGACCTTGCGGAGTTGCGCGACACGCACTTTGAGGTCGACGACAGCGCGCATCGGGCTGTCGGCCTCCGGCGTCGGATTGACGCCATAGAGCGCCGCACCCGGTCGCACCATGTCGAAATGAAATTGCGATCCTAAAAAAATTCCGGACGAGTTCGAGAGCGAAGCGGGGACGCCGCTAAAATGCGAAGCGATTTCGCGGAACGCTCCCACCTGGCGGCCGTTGGCCGGATCGCCCAGCAATTCGGCGCTGATGAGATGACTCATGACGAGTGAAATTCCGTGCTCGCCCCGGCGTATGCGCGGCAACAGGCCTTGTGCCTCCGCCATCGCAAAGCCCAAACGATTCATGCCGGTGTCGACGTGGATCGCAGCTTCTCCGCGCCAGCCGGTTTGCAGGCGAAACACATCCCATTCGGCGAGCTCGCCCGGATCGCCAATCACGGGGCGACAATCGAGCTTGGCGTATTCGTCGCCGGTGCCAGAGAAAAATCCGTCGAGTACGTAGATGATCGCGTCGGGCGCTGCTTCGCGCGCGGCTTTTGCCTCATTGAGCGTGGCGACGAAGAACGTCTTGCAGCCGGCTTTCGACAACGCCTTTGTCACGGGCGTGAGCCCGCAACCGTAGGCGTCGGCTTTCACGACGGCTGCGCATTCTGCCGGCACACCCGCGCTGTCGAGCTTGCTCCAGTTCGCAACCAACGCATCGAGATCGATCGTCAGCACACCGGTTGCGTCGGCAGGGAAGGCCGCCTGCGTCGGGTCAGCCGTGAGCTTGCCGTCGGCGGTCATGGATTTCGGATCGGAGGCGCGGTTCATGGCTTCGACAAATAACCCAACGGATCGGTGGGGAACATGCGCTCGTCTTAGCACAAAGTTCTGCGCGAAAAGCCCGGATTTGTCGGGAAAATGGCCGTTTTGAAGGGTGTTCACATGGCGGCGGCGGCGCTATCTCACTTGCGCCGGCATCCGGTTTTCGTCTTCGAGGTCGGCAAAGCGAGTGACGCTTGCTTCGAACTGCAAAGACACCATGCCCGTTGGGCCGTGGCGCTGTTTACCGATGATGATTTCGGCCTTGCCGTGCACCAGCGCCATATCGAGCTGCCATTTCTCGTATTCGGGCGTGCCTGCGCGCGGCTCTTTGTTCTGAAGATAGTATTCCTCGCGATACACGAACAACACGACGTCGGCGTCCTGCTCGATCGAACCGGACTCACGCAAGTCCGAAAGCTGCGGGCGTTTGTCATCGCGGTTCTCAACCTGTCGCGAGAGCTGCGAGAGCGCCACGACAGGAACATTCAGTTCTTTTGCCAGCGCTTTCAAGCTCGTTGTGATCTCTGTGACTTCCTGCACGCGATTGTCGGAACGCTTTCCGGAACCTTGAAGAAGCTGAATGTAGTCCACGACGATGACGTCGAGACCTTTTTGACGCTTGAGCCGCCGCGCGCGCGCGGTGAGCTGCGAAATCGACAGGCCGCCGGTCTCGTCGATGTAAAGTGGCAAGTGTTCCAGTTCGACGGCGTGGTTCTTGATGACCTCAAATTCGGCTTCGGTGATGCCGCCGCGCCGGATCGTGCTCGACGCAATACCAGTTTGTTCGGCGAGGACACGCGTCGCGAGCTGTTCAGCCGACATTTCGCAAGAAAAGAATCCGACAATGCCGCCGTTAACGGTTTTGCGCGTCCCGTCCGGCAGCAAATCAGCGCGGTGTGCCTTGGCGATGCTGTAGGCGATGTTGGTGGCGAGCGCGGTCTTACCCATGCCGGGACGGCCAGCGACGATGATCAAGTCCGACTGCTGCAGCCCGCCCATTTTGACGTCGAGGCTGCGCAACCCGGTCGCGATGCCGGATAATTTTCCGTCGCGCAGATACGCATTGGCCGCCATCGTGACTGCGGTCGTTGCTGCCGTTGTAAATCTTTGAAAGCCGCCTTCGTAGCGTCCGGTCTCGGCGAGGTCATAGAGCTTTCTCTCGGCGTCCTCGATCTGCGCGCGCGGCGCGAAGTCGACCGGCGCGTCGAATGCGACGTTGACCATGTCCTCGCCGACGCGAATGAGATCGCGCCTGATCGAGAGGTCATAGACGGTGCGGCCGTAATCCTGCGCGTTAATAATCGTCGTCGCCTCAGCAGCAAGGCGCGCCAGATATTGTGCAACCGTAATGCCTCCGAGATCGGTATCGGCGGGCAGGAACGTTTTCAGAGTGACCGGAGTAGCAATTTTGCCGGCACGAATGAGACTTGAAGCCGTCTCATAAACCATTTGATGGATAGGCTCGAAGAAGTGCTTGGGCTCGAGAAAGTTGGAAACGCGATCGAACGCATCGTTGTTGACGAGAATCGCGCCGAGAAGGCCCTGTTCGGCCTCGATATTATGCGGCGCACTGCGAAAGGCAGGCGCGCTGGGGTCGGGCGCAAGTTTGACGATGTTCGAATCGAGATTGGCCATGAAGGTTCAATGATCTTTTATTCGGACGAAAGCAGGGCGGATTGGCACTCGATACGAGCGACCACCTAATACTCTCCGAGTCGCGGATGAAAGTCGTAAACGGACTGTCCCCACCAATCACAACCGAAAAAGAAAAATTCAAGAAATGCTTGATTTGCAGGGCGTAATGGCGTTGGCGTCTTCCTGATTTACCGCCCCTTGGAAAGGCTGGACTATTCGCTGACCGGCGTCTGTTGGGATCTTGAACGACGCCGCGAAATAAATCGCGCGCCCCCTATTTTCGCCTCACGAGGTTGCGAAGTCGAAGCCCTTCCATTCGCGGCATAATCCGCTAAAGGTGGCGTGCGAAACGGGCCGGTTCGCATGGCTTACGGCCCGCCCGCTGCCGAATATCTGGAGAGTTTGAATGCTGAGCCGAGCGCTCATTTTGGCGGCGGTCATTTCTTTGTTCGCCGGCATGTCGGCGACGCATAGCCAGGCGCAAAATCTCGAAGCCGGTAAGCCTCCTTCGGCGATTTTCTCCAGCACCTGCTCGCTTTGCCACAAGAGTTCGCGCGGATTGCTGAAGTCGGTTGCTCCCGGCTCGCTTCCAGGATTTCTACGCCAGCACTACACCACCAGCACCGACATGGCCGGCGCGATGAGCGCTTACGTGATGTCGAACGGCGCTGCCAATGCGGCGCTCCCCGGCGGCAATCTGACCAAGCAGGGCGAGGATTCCAGATCGGCGCCGAAACCCTCGGCAACTGCCGATGCCAGGCCCGACCGCGACGGGAAAAAAGACGACAACAGGGACGCCCAAAAGGGCCGCAAGCCGCCGCGATCCGAAGTGGCGTCGCGGCCGGATGTCGATGGCCTCGAAGATGTGCCCGGCGCGCCGCCGTCCGTTGCGGAGGAGGAGCGCAAGCCGGAGGGATCGAAGGCTGGAGCAAAACAAAAAGGTGCCAAGGACGGCACCAAGGGTAAGCCGCCGAAAGTTGAAGCGTCGCGCGAGCCTGCAAGACAAGAGCCGAAGACCGAAGCAATGCGCTCCGATCCCGTTCCTGCCGTGACGCCTGCGCCGGAAGGTGGCGACAACACGTTGTCGGCTGGTCCGAAATCCGTCGCCGAATTGCCGACCGGGCCATTGACGATCGATCTAGGACCGCCCGCGCCGAAGACGCCGACCACGGAGCCGGCAGGCCCGCCGCGCGTGCCGATTTCACGGTAGCAGCGATCTCGATACGACAGCGAAAAGCCCGGCCTCGCGTGAGACCGGGCTTTATTTTTTAGTGCGCAATCAGAAAAAAGTCTGCGAAGCGATCTTACTTCTCTTCGGCAGGTGCCTCGACCGCGGTCTCGGCCCGTTCAGCGGCCTGATTATCAAGCGCTTCCGGATCGAAGAACTCGCCCGCAGCCGCAATCGCCTCTGCTGCCGCATCCTGATCTTCCTTGCGGCTATTGACGTCTTCGCCGCGATTGATGCGCGCGGCTTCGGCCTCCGAGCGCGCAACCGTGGTCGAGACGTGGATTTCCACCTCGGGATGAACCGCGATGGTGATGCTGTGCTTGCCGATGGTTTTGATCGGCGCGTCGAGCAGCACCTGCTGGCGGTTCAGCGACACGCCGTCCGCTTCGAGTGCCGCCATGATGTCCCGCACCGATACCGAGCCATAAAGCTGGCCGGTCTCAGACGCCTGACGGATCACGATGACATTGCGTCCTTCGATCTTCTCGGCAACCTTCGTGGCTTCGCCCTTGGCCTGAATGTTTTTGACCTCAAGGTCGGCTTTCATGCCGTCATACTTTGCGCGATTGTCGGCGGTGGCGCGCAGCGCCTTGTTGCGCTTGAGCAGGAAGTTGCGCGCGTAACCGTCCTTCACTTTGACGACATCGCCCATCTGTCCGAGCTTGCCGACGCGTTCCAGCAAAATGACTTCCATTTGAATTCTCCGTTTGGTGAGTCGGTTGAGTTGCGTGTTTGAGTGGAGCGTGAAGTTCAATTCGTCGGTGCAGGTGGCGGTCCGCGCCGCATCCAATAGGTTTGGCGAATTCCGAAAACCGCATCGGCGAGGCCAAGGCTCATCATTCCGATCAGCGGCCAACCGATGAAAATCGTCGCGGCATAAGCCGCGCCCAGAACGAAAGCGCGGCCAGAAAAAGATTGCGTGAGCGTGTGAAGGACAGCAAAGCCGGTCATCGCATAGGCCATCATCAGCGCCGAAGAGACGACCTGCGCGATAATCGAGATCAGCCCGCCCGCAAAACACAAGGCACCGGCGGCGCCGAGCGCTGCGAGCGCCGTTTTTGGAAGCGTCGTGGTGCGCAAATCCGGCCACGGCCGGCGCAGGCGACCCGATGTTGTTGCAATCTTTCCCGCGAGCCAAAGGTTGAAAGTCAGCGTCATCATCGCAATCATGGACGCGGCACCCGGCGCGATCGAAAGCAGAATGTCGATGACGCGTTCGCTGTCGTCGGGCCGCGCATCGCTTGATCGAGCGCCCATCACGACCGAGAGTCCGCGACGCAGCCCCGCATAGATCGAGGCGGCGTCAGTGCCGAGCGTCAATAACGCGCAGAGCGTTGTGATGCAGGCGAACGCGACGGTCCAAAGCAAAATGCGCCCGACCGGATACCAGTCGAGCGCGGGGGACATGGTGGTCGAAGCCAGATTTGCGAGTTGCGGATCGTTCGAGACCGGACGCGCCAGCAACGCAAGATGTCCGAGCCAGAATGCCGGCAAGGCAATCGTCACTGCGAAAGCGGCCATGTAAGTGAAACTGAAGAGAGCTGCGAGGCCGGCGGTTGCAAAGAGACCGCCCACTAGAGCTGCGGTCGATCCCCAGCCGAGCGCTGCGACCATCAGCGGCAAGGGCGCCAGATAAAACAGCAGCAACGATGCGATCGCGCCCGATACGATGGACGAAAACATCGCTGCCGACGCAACGCCTGCCGCAAGACCAATAAGAATGTTTGTCATCATCAGCTGTCCCGCTCCTTCCGAGCGGTTAGAGGCGTTGGGCCCCAACCATCGGCGACCGGACGACCCGGACGCCTTATGAAATTGAATCGGCGCGCAGCGAACCGCGCGCCGGAATTTTTATCGGATCACGTAAGGCAGCAGACCGAGAAAACGCGAGCGCTTGATGGCGCGGGCGAGATCACGCTGCTTGAGTGCCGAGACGGCAGTGATACGGCTCGGCACGATCTTGCCGCGCTCGGACACGTAACGCATCAGCAACTTGGAATCCTTGTAGTCGATCTTCGGCGCATTCGGACCCGTGAACGGACAGGTCTTGCGGCGGCGGAAAAACGGACGGCGTGCACTTGGCTCAGCCATGATGCTTACTCCTCAACCGATGCTGCAGGGGAGGCATCGTCGTCGCGCGGACGGCGCGGACCACGATCGCCACGGAAACCGCCGCCTTCGCGATCGCCACCGCGGAATCCACCGCCGCCGAAGCCGCCTTCGCGGTCGCCACGGAAGCCGCCGGCGCGATCGTCGCGATCGCGGTCGGACTTACGCATCATTGCGGAGGGGCCTTCTTCATGCTCCTCGACGCGCACGGTGATGTAACGGATGATGTCTTCGCTGATACGCTCCTGCCGCTCGATCTCGGCGACCACCGCGGAGGGGCCATCGATGTTGAGCAGCATGAAGTGTGCCTTGCGGTTCTTGTTCATGCGGTAGGTGAGCGAACGCACGCCCCAGTTCTCGGCCTTGGTGACTTTGCCGCCGAGACCTTCAATCACGCCGGTGATCTGCGTGGTGAAATCTTCGACCTGCTGGGCGCTGGCATCCTGACGCGCGAGAAAAACATGCTCGTAAAGAGGCATGGGAGTCCTTTCCAATGTTAGCGCGGTTCCTGGCGGCAAGCCCTTCGAGACCCTTCGGAAAGGACTCGATTGCTCAGAAGGCGGGAACACGGGACGTCGGACCGACTGGTCCTGTCGCATCAAAAACCAAACATGGAGATTGCTGAGACCGTCCGTTCAGCTCCCGGCCGGGATCCACGGATGGCTGCGTTATAGGGGTTTTGAGGCAGGGTGCAAGGAAAAGACGGCCTCAAACCCCTCAATTTCCTCGCTTTGGGAACATGCTCGGCCAATGGCCGAGGCAGCCAATGGCCTATCGGTCTCTGGCCCAGTTCGGGGTGCCAAATCGCGCCGCAACTTGACAGAATCCGCGGTGGCGGCGACTTAAGCCCTCCTTTTGGAGAGCTTTCCATGACCGCAGCATTCACGTTTCCAGGCCAGGGCTCGCAAGCCGTCGGCATGGGCAAGGCGCTGGCGGACCAGTTTCCGGCTGCCAAGGCGGTGTTCGACGAGGTCGACGCCGCGCTGGGGCAAAAGCTGACCGCGATCATCTGGGACGGCCCTGCCGAGACGCTTCAACTCACGCAAAACGCACAGCCAGCCTTGATGGCGGTATCGCTGGCGACGCTGCGAGTGCTGGAGGCCGAGGCGGGCATCGACGTCGCGCGCGATGCTGCCTTTGTCGCCGGACATTCGCTCGGTGAATATTCGGCGTTGGCGGCTGCGGGAAGTTTCTCGATTAGCGACACTGCGAAGCTTCTGCGCACGCGCGGGCTTGCGATGCAGAAGGCGGTTCCTGTCGGCATCGGCGCGATGGCCGCATTACTCGGCCTCGATTACGAGGCCGCAGTTGCGGTGGCTCAGGAGGCGGCGCAGGGACAGGTCTGTCAGGCCGCAAACGACAATGGCGGGGGACAGGTCGTCGTCTCCGGCGACAAGGCTGCAGTCGAGCGCGCGCTTGAGATTGCAAAGACCAAAGGCGCGAAGCGCGCGATGTTGTTGCCCGTGTCCGCGCCGTTCCATTGCCGCCTGATGCAGCCCGCTGCCGACGTGATGGCGCAGGCGCTGGCGGGGGTGACAATCAACAAACCGAAGGTGCCTTTGGTGTCGAACGTGCTGGCGACAGCGATCACCGATCCGGATGAAATCCGCAAACGCTTGATCGAGCAGGTGACGGGTACGGTGCGCTGGCGTGAGAGCGTTGTGTATATGGCGTCAAAAGGTGTCACGCATTTTCTTGAAATCGGCGCGGGCAAGGTTTTGTCGGGTTTGGTGAAGCGCATCGCCGACGGCGCGGTCGGCGTGTCGGTGAGTGGGCCGGGCGACATTGACACGGCGAAAGCTGCCGTCGCGGCATCGAAAGCCTAGTACTAAATTGTCATGGCCGGACTTGTTCCGGCCATCTCGATTCATCGGATGCTGTGCTCAAATGATCGAGATCACCGGGACGAGCCCGGTGATGACAATCAAAGCTTGCGCAGTCTTTCATTCGCGTTGCCCGCGATCAATGCAAGATCGCTTTCGTCTTTCAAATCCACGCCGGTCAAGCCACGTCCTAACGCTGCGCGAACAAGCCACGCCAGCTTGAACGCCGCTGCCTCGTAACTCAACCCTTCCGCCCGCACGTTGGAAATACAGTTGCGATTGGCGTCGCTGCGCGCTGTGAACGGCGCGTGCGTGATGTAGATGCCGAGGCTGTCGGGTGAACTCAGTCCGGGCCGCTCGCCGATCAGCATGATCGAAAGTTTTGCCTGCAAGAGTTCAGCGATCTCGTCGGCGAGCGCGACGCGCGCTTGCGTGGCGATGATAGCCGGCGCGTTTTTTAATTCGTCCTTGAGATGGGGCTTCAGTGCTGCGAGCAAGGGTGCTGCATGGCGCTCGACCGCGAGCGACGACAACCCGTCGCCGATCACGATGCAGATGTCACTCGGCTTGAGCGGCGCGGCGCGCAATTTCGCGATGTCATCAGGCGCGATGACGCGGCCGAGATCGGGACGTCTCAGATAAATTGTGCGATCCGGCGCGCGACTTTGAACTTGGGCAACCGTCCAGTCCTGCGCTCTCAACTCCGCATCGAGTTTTTCAACATCAAGTGCTGCCTGAATTGCGTCGCGCGCGGTTGCATGCGCCCAGCCAAATTTCAAAACTTCATCGGTCGGCATGCCTGAGCCTACTCGTCCCAGCGCGAGTCGTGCTGGCGTGACCTTGCGCCAGTCCGCCCACGGACTTTCCGTTACCGAATCTTTCGTCATGCGACCAACGATTTCAGCGACGAGAGACCGCCGAGAAGCGCGTTGGGCGAGGGCGGCTTCAGGCGTCCGTTCGTATCGGTGATCTGCATGCGCTGCAGCCACGCCTCGAACTCCGGCGCGCGTTTGAGGCCCATCGTCTCGCGCAGAAACAACGCGTCGTGGAATGATGTGCTTTGATAATTCAACATCACGTCGTCTGCGCCGGGCACGCCCATGATGAAATTGACGCCGGCTGCGCCGAGCAGCACGAGCAGCGTATCCATGTCGTCCTGATCGGCTTCGGCATGGTTGGTGTAACAAATGTCGCAGCCGAGCGGCAGGCCGAGCAATTTTCCGCAGAAATGATCCTCCAGCCCGGCCCGGATAATTTGCTTACCGTCGTAGAGATATTCCGGGCCGATGAATCCGACGACGGTGTTGACCAACAATGGTTTGTAGCGTCGCGCCAGCGCGTAGGCCCGCGCCTCGCACGTCTGCTGATCGACTCCAAAATTGGCGTCGGCTGACAATGCGCTGCCTTGTCCGGTCTCGAAATACATCACGTTGTCGCCAAGCGTGCCGCGTTTTAGCGACAACGCAGCATCGTGCGCTTCGTCAAGCAATTCAGGCGTGACGCCGAACGAGCGATTGGTTTTCTCGGTGCCGCCGATGGACTGAAACACCAGATCGACCGGCGCATTATTTTCGATCAGCTTGATCGTATTGGTCACATGCGTGAGCACGCATGACTGCGTTGGTATCTCGAAACGCTGGATCATTTCATCCAGCATGCGCGTGAGACCGTCCAGCACCGGTAGGCTGTCGGACACGGGATTGACGCCGATCACAGCGTCGCCCGACCCCATCAGCAATCCGTCGAGCGTGGAGGCCGCAATGCCGCGCAGGTCGTCGGTCGGATGATTGGGCTGCAAGCGCACCGACAACTGGCCTTCGAGGCCTATGGTATCTCGAAAGCGCGTGACGACATTGCATTTACGCGCCACGGCAATGAGATCCTGATTGCGTGAAATCTTGCAAACCGCCGCGACCATTTCAGGCGTGAGGCCCGGCGCCAAAGCTGCGAGCGTTTCTGCGGTTGCGTGTTCCGACAACAGCCAGTTGCGGAAATCGCCCACCGTTAGATGTGAGATTGGCGCGAACGCTTTTGCATCGTGGCTGTCGATAATCAGCCGCGTGACGTTGTCGTCTTCGTAGGGAATCAGCGCTTCGGTCAGGAATTGCTTGAGCGGGACATCCGCCAAAACATAACGCGCGGCCATGCGCTCCTGCGACGACGTCGCCGCAACGCCTGCAAGCACATCGCCCGACCGCGATGGAGACGCGTAGGCCATCACCTGTTTCAGATCGTCGAAGGCGAACAATTGCTGGTCGATGGAAGTGCGGTAGCGCATCGTCGGTCGCGATCCGGATTCTCGGTCTCAAACACCGTCAGCCTAGCATTGAACCGGATAGCGGGGATGCGTTAATCATTGACGTGGGGCCTTTTGTTGCGGCAAACGACGCTTCAATTCGTTACCAAACGCTTCGAGAAAAAAGGTTGAGAACGATGTTCGATTTGAGCGGAAAGACGGCGCTCGTCACGGGAGCCACGGGCGGCATCGGTGGTGCCATCGCGCGCGCGCTGCATGCGCAGGGCGCAACGGTCTCGATTTCCGGAACGCGGCGCGAGGTTCTCGACGCGCTCGCCGGTGAGATGAAGGATCGCGTTCACGTTCTGCCGTGCAATCTGTCGGATGCAGCAGACGTCGAAGCGCTGGTGCCTTCAGCCGAAAAGGCGATGGGGCAGGTCGATATTCTCGTTGCGAACGCGGGCATCACGCGTGACAATCTTTTCGTTCAGCTGCGCGATGAGGACTGGAACGACGTCATCAACGTCAATCTGACCGCGACATTCAGGCTCGCGCGTGCCGCAACCAAACTGATGATGCGCAAACGCTTCGGGCGAATTATCGCGATCACGTCGGTGGTCGGCGTCACCGGCAATCCGGGGCAGGGGAACTATGCTGCATCGAAGGCCGGTCTCATTGGAATGATGAAATCCGTGGGCGCCGAATACGCCCGCCGCAACGTCACCGCCAACTGCATTGCACCCGGTTTTATCGCGACCCCGATGACCGATGCGCTCAACGAAAAGCAGCGCGAAACGGTGTTGGGCAAGGTGCCCGCAGGGCGGCTTGGAACGCCGGAAGATATTGCTGCGGCAGCGGTCTATCTGGCTTCCAGCGAGGCCGCTTACGTGACCGGACAGACGATTCACGTCAATGGTGGAATGGCAATGATTTGAAGCCTCTATCGGCTTCCAATCGCGGTTTTACCGCTCCAGAACGGGTTCCCGCGCTGTGTGGCCAAGGCTTGGGAAGTATGCTAACCGAACGTCATTCGGCTGGGGAAAGATCGCCATTGCAGGTTTCCCAAACCCTGTATATTGCCGTGGCAAATCCCGACGCCGTGTCCTGTCCGTCGCCCCTTGGGACGACAACATATCCAAGGGGCATTCGGGGCGGACGGCACGAATTTTGGCGGCAACGTACTCGATCGCTCGCGGTCGGATTTGATGAACAAGCACGAGGTTGGAAACGATGAGTGAGATTGGCGAGCGAGTTAAGAAGATTGTGGTCGAGCACCTTGGTGTCGAACCCGAGAAGGTCATCGAGACTGCGAGCTTCATCGACGATCTTGGTGCCGACAGCCTCGATACCGTCGAACTCGTGATGGCGTTCGAAGAGGAATTCGGCTGCGAAATTCCGGACGACGCCGCTGAGACGATTCTCACCGTTGGCGATGCCACCAAGTTTCTTGAGAAGAACGCGAAAAGCTGACGCTTGCGCGCGACGTTTTGAAATACGGCGGGTTGTCATCTCACGACCCGCCGTATTTCTGTCCGGTGCCGGTTGCCGCGGCATTCCTATCGCAAATCTTAAAGGGTGAAGATGAGACGGGTTGTCGTCACGGGGCTTGGCATGGTGTCGCCGTTGGCCAATGGCGTCGAGCCAACTTGGAAACGCATCCTCAACGGCGAAAGCGGTGCTGCGAAAATCGACGCTTTCGATGCCTCCGATCTGACCTGCCAGATTGCCTGCATGGTTCCGCGCGGCGACGGCACCAACGGGACGTTCAATCCCGACGAGTGGATGGAACCGAAGGAACAGCGCAAGGTCGATGACTTCATCATCTTTGCGATGGCGGCCGCGACCCAGGCGCTCAACGACGCCAACTGGCATCCCTCGAATGAAGACGAGCGTTGCCGCACCGGGACCATGATCGGTTCGGGCATCGGCGGCATCGAAGGCATCGGCCAGGCCGCGGTGATTCTGAAAGAACGCGGCCCGCGCAAGATGTCGCCGTTCTTTATTCCCGGACGGCTTATCAATCTCGCCTCCGGCTATGTATCGATCAAGCACGGTCTCAAAGGTCCGAATCATGCGGTGGTGACGGCGTGTTCGACCGGCGCGCACGCCATCGGCGATGCCAGCCGTCTCATCATGTTCGGCGATGCCGACGTCATGGTTGCGGGCGGTGCAGAGTCTGCGGTCAATCGCCTAGCCATGTCAGGCTTCTGCGCGATGCGCGCGATGTCCACAAAGTATAATGACAATCCAACGATCGCGTCGCGGCCCTACGACAAGGATCGCGACGGCTTCGTGATGGGCGAGGGCGCGGGCGTCGTCATCCTCGAGGAATACGAGCACGCCAAGAAGCGCGGCGCAAAAATTTACGCCGAAGTGGTCGGCTACGGTTTGACCGGCGACGCCTATCACATCACCGCGCCCGCCGAAGACGGCGACGGCGCATTTCGATGTATGTCGATGGCGATGAAGCGCGCTGGCGTCACCGCCTCGGATATTGATTACATCAATTCGCACGGCACCTCGACGCCGCTCGGCGACGAGATCGAGTTGGGCGCTGCACAGCGTCTGCTTGGCAATGCCGCATCGAAAGTGTCGATGTCATCCACCAAATCATCGACAGGTCATTTGCTGGGCGCGGCGGGCGCGATCGAGGCGATCTTCTGCGTCCTTGCGATTCGCGACAACATCGCGCCGCCGACGATCAATCTCGACAACCCTTCGGTTGAAACCGCGATCGATCTCGTCCCGAATAAGGCGCGGCCACGCGAAATCAATGTCGCGCTGTCGAACTCGTTTGGATTCGGTGGAACCAATGCGTCGCTAGTCATGCGGCGTCTGGCAAGCTGAACGTTCGGAACGGCCTTCACGGTTTTGCCGAATTCGGTCATAATTTCTATCATCGGCACAGGCATAAGCAGCTTCGCAATAGGGCCGACGCCTTAGGGAATTCAGGTTTCAACGATGAGCCAAAGACCGCCGATTTCGCCCCGCAGTCCCCGCGCGGCTTTGGAGCCGGAGCAGGTGCCGCGTCCGCCGCTGCGCTCGCTGCGCGCGCGCAATCCGCTGGTGGTGATCGGCAACGCCATCATGAGCCTTCTGATTCTGGCGATGATCGTCGGCGGCGTGGTGTTTTATTACGGCAAGAAAACTCTCGAAGCCAAAGGGCCGCTGACAGAGGACAAGGTCGTCAATATCCCGCCGCGCGCGGGCATGACCGACATCGACGATATTCTTGTTCGCAATGGCGTCACCGACGCGGACCGCTGGACTTTCATCGGCGCTGTCCTCGCGTTGAATGCGCGCTCAGGCTTGAAGTCGGGCGAATATCTTTTTCCGAAATATTCAACGCTGCATGACGTGATCAACACCATCGTTGAAGGCAAAGTGGTGCAGCACGCCTTCACCATTCCTGAAGGGCTGACGTCGGAGCAGATCGTTGCGCGATTGCAGGACAACGACATCTTCAACGGCTCGCTGAAGGAAATGCCGCGCGAGGGGTCGCTGCTGCCGGACACTTATAAATTTCCGCGCAACACGCCACGCGATCAGGTGATCGCGCGCATGCAGTCCGCGCACAAGCGCGTGCTCGCCGAAATCTGGGAACGCCGCAATCCGGAAATTCCTTTGCGCACACCGGAACAACTGGTGACGCTTGCCTCGATCATCGAAAAGGAAACCGGAAAATCCGACGAGCGCAGCCGCGTCGCCGCCGTTTACGCCAATCGTCTTCGTCAGAACAAACGATTAGAGTCCGATCCAACCATCATCTACGGCCTTGTCGGCGGCAAGGGGACACTCGGACGCCCCATCAAACGCAGCGAAGTCAAACAGCCGACGCCTTATAATACCTATGTCATTACAGGCCTTCCGCCGGGTCCGATCGCCAATCCCGGCCGCGCGTCACTTGAGGCAGCGGCTAATCCTGCACGCACGCGCGATTTGTTCTTCGTCGCGGACGGCACCGGCGGCCACACTTTCTCTGAAAGTTACGATCAGCATCTGAAGGGCGTTGCGAAGTTGCGCGCGTCGGAGCGCCAGCAGCAAGACGACAAGGCCGAGCCTGACGATGCGCCGGATGCCGACGCGGCAACGTCGGCTCCCGCACCCGCTGCCAAGCCTGCTGCAACGAAGCCTGCACCGGCCAAACCGACGGCGAGTGTGTTTCCAACGCCGGTGGCGCCAACCGCGCCTAAACCGACACCGAAGTCGGCTGCAACGGCGGCGGCACCTGCCACCGGAAATCCAAGCGCAACGGCGACGACGACCTCAACGGCTCCTGCGGCGCCGAAAAAATTGACACAGAAGAAAAAGAGCACTCCGGCTGCGATCGCAGCTCCCGAGGAGCAGGCCGAACCCGCGGCGGAAGACGAAAAGCCCGCGCGCTAACGCGTTGTCCTGCGTTACAGTCTTGCACATGCGGCAGCGCTTGCGCGGGTTCGGAAATTATCGGACAAACGAACGCGTCAACGCACACGATTTCGACGGAGACTATTTCCGCATGGCGCTGTCCAGCATGACCGGCTTTGCGCGCAATCATGGCACCAGCGGGCCTTTTGCGTTTGAATGGGAATTGAAATCGGTCAACGCCAAGGGTTTCGATTTCCGCATGCGCCTGCCGCCGGGATGGGACGACATTGAACTCCCGGCCCGCAAGCGCGCCACCGAGCTTCTGTCGCGCGGCACCGTCTATGCCAATTTGTCCGTGAAGCGCAGCGCAGCAGGGTCGTCCGTGCGAATCAACGACGATGTGCTGGCAGCGATCATGAAAGTCGCAGCCGACATCTCGAAGAAAACCGGCGCTGCGGCTCCGAGCGTCGATGGCTTGCTTGCGATCAAGGGCGTCATTGAAGTGTTCGAGCCGGAAAGCGACGAGACTGAGATGGCGGCCGCGAAGACGGCGGTCGCAAAAAGCTTCGAGCAGGCGCTACAGGATCTGATTGCGATGCGCGAGCGCGAAGGCATGACGCTCGGACAAATTCTCATGCAGCGTATGGAAGAAATCGAACGCCTCGCGAAACAGGCCGAGGCCGCACCGGGCCGCAAACCCGAGGCGATCAAGGCCAGACTTGCCGAGCAAATCGCGGCATTGCTCGACACCTCCGATCGTTTCGATCCGGATCGTCTTTCGCAGGAAGCCGTTATGATAGCGGCGAAGGCCGATATTCGCGAAGAACTGGATCGCATCGCGTCGCATATCGCGCAGACCCGCGAACTTCTGGCGAAAGGCGGCGCGGTCGGGCGGCGGCTCGATTTTCTGGCGCAAGAATTCAATCGCGAGGTGAATACCACATGTTCCAAGTCGAACGATGTTGAACTCACCAACACCGGGCTTGAAATGAAGAACGTGGTCGAGCAATTTCGTGAACAGGTTCAGAATCTGGAATAAGCATGGGCGTTGATAGCACATCGAAGCAAAGCGAGCGACGCGGGCTGATGTTCGTGCTGTCGTCGCCGTCGGGCGCGGGAAAGACCACGCTGTCGCGCATGCTGCTGGAGAAAATGCCGGGCTTGAAATTATCCGTGTCCGTCACGACGCGCGCGATGCGTCCCGGCGAGGTCGATGGCAAGGATTATCGATTCATCGACAAGTCGACGTTCGACGCAATGGCGAAAACCGGCGAACTGCTGGAGTTTGCAACCGTCTTCGATCACCACTACGGCACGCCACGCAAGCCGGTCGAGGATGCATTGTCGGCGGGCGAGGACGTGCTGTTCGATATTGACTGGCAGGGCACGCAGCAATTGCGCGAGAAGGCGCGCGACGATGTCGTCTCCGTCTTTATATTGCCGCCGTCCGCCGCTGATCTGGAAAAACGCTTGCTCACCCGCGCGCAGGATTCCGACGAAATCATTCGCGGCCGCATGAGCCGCGCCAGTCATGAACTGAGCCACTGGGCCGAATACGATTACGTTGTCACCAATAACGAACTCGACGTTGCCTACAAGGAAGTCGCCAACATCCTCAAGGCCGAGCGGCTCAAGCGCGAGCGCCAGACCGGGCTGTCGGCTTTCGTGCGCGACCTGCAAAAGCAGTTGGCAAAGTAGCGCGATCGTCTGCGCTGTCGCGAAGCGCACGCAGCATGTTTTCGACGTCGTCTTCGGCCTGAATACGCAACCGCGGATCGAACCGATACGTTCGCCGTGGCGATGTGTCGTGAGATGCCGATGAGCGGTACGCGCGCGAATCGAAGGGTTGCGGTTCGGGCCAGATTGGACGACGCGGCGCGGATTTATTTCGCCGTCGCATCAGCTTGAACATCCAGCGCCCAATCAAGGCTGCGCCAACAAGGCCGATGATAAGTGCGCCGAGAACGATTCTCAGGATTTCGGAATCGTCGTCCGGCGCGGTGATGGCTGCCGCTGTGACAGCTGCGCGTTCGTCGGCGGAAACTGGACGCGGTGCATCTTGTGTTTGAACGGAGGACTGAACGACTGGCGGTGGCGGCGCTTCGCGTTGAGACGCTGTGTCGGTCAACTTCGGCGGATTATTTGCCGGTTGCTGTTCCGGCCAGCGTTCGGCGAGTTGCCATCTCGGATTTGCGCCGCCGCCTATTGTTTCGTTATGAGGTAGAGGTTGGCCGATGTCCGGCTGCCGCGCGGGCGGCGGCGCGTTTTTCACGAACGGCACCGATGCTGTGTCCGTGAATTCCGCACGAGCATCGGCAACGAGATTTTTCGGCGTTATTTTTGGTGCCGCTTGTGGAGATTGCTGCGCGGGCTGTTCGGCAGGCGGGATTTGCTGAGGCGCGGCATCCGCTCGCTTATCGTCGGGAGCCTGCGATACGCGATGGCCTTCATCGCCGAGATACCAGCATTGGCGTTTCGATGGCCGCTCGATGCGGTAATACCAATGCTTGCCTTGCGGCGTCGTGCGTTTCGGCTCAGCCAGACAGTCGTCGGCGGCGCGGGCCGGGGCAATAAAATTTGAAATAAAACTTAACGCGATCGAGCATAAAACAATTGCCGACGCTAGCCCGCGTTGACCGTTGTGCATCGTCCCCTCCGAAGTTACGCGACACGAATGACTTCGAGCGTAAATTCTTCGGCGACAATCAGGGTCGCAATGGGCCGCAAATCCGGAACGCGCGAGGTTTAATTCGGGCGCGCCGTCATCAAATCGCCTGCCTTAATTCGCGAGACTTAGTTCTTGAGCATAATCCGTCCGACGACTTTGCCCGCGCGCAATTGCTCGATCCACTTCTGCGCGTCCGCCATTGGCTCTTCCTTCATCGGCGTCGGCTTGATCTTGCCGGCTTGGGCCAACGCCATCAACTCCTTGGCTTCTTCGAGCGTACCGGTCATGAAACCTTCGATGGTCATGCGTTTATAAATCCACTGCACTGTGGGCAGGCTGAACTGACCGCCCATCAAACCCGACACGACAATCTTTCCACCGCGCGCCAGCACGCTCACCGCGAAGTTCATCGACTTCTCGCTGCCCGCGAAATCCACGATTTCGTCGAAGCCGCCTTCGGTCTCTTTCACGATGCGCTTGGCAATGTCGGCTTCAGTCGGGTCGTACGCCGCCGCAGCACCGTTCTTTACGGCTGCCTCGCGCGCCGACGCACTGAGATCGGCGACTGTCACGGGCTGCTTGAACATGGCCTGCGCGAGTGAGACACCCATCATGCCGACGCCACCAAGGCCAATAAGAAGAAGATTTCGCTGGCGCGGACGATCGACGAGACGCTTAAGCGCACCGTAAGCCGTGATGCCCGAACACATCAGCGTCGCCGCCATGTCGATCGGCACCGGGTCGTAGTCGAGCAGATATTTCGCGTCAGGCACCAAAGTGTGCGTCGCAAAGCCGCCATCGATCGACACACCCATGAAGCGGTTTTTCGCGCAGAGGTTCTCGTCGCCATTGAGGCAATCCTTGCAGACGCCGCAACCGATCCACGGAAACACGGCCTTCTTTTTTCCGATGAGTTCCTTCGACGCGTCGGGCCCGACTGCCTCGATGACGCCCGCGATCTCGTGACCGAGCGTGAAGGGCAATGTCATGCCGCGCGTGGTGTCGAGCTTCTTGCCGCCGCCAATATCTGCATAGCCGTCCTGGATGTGCAGATCCGAATGGCAAAGCCCGCAGCGCTCAACGCGCAGCAAAACTTCGCGACCCTTGGGGGCGGGCATATCAACAATGGTTTCGCAGAGCGGAGCATCGAATTTGACCAGCGACTGACGGTGCATCTGCGGCATTGGAAAATCTCCCTGAGCACTTACGATTAGAATTACATTTTCTTGGCGTTTATATCGGTCAATTTGCGCGCCATAGCAACAAAGCCCGACACTGGAATCGTCTCCGCGCGCCGCGTCGGATCGACACCCGCGGCTTCGGCGAGAACGGCTGGATCGACGCCAAGGGCTTTCAGGCTCTGGCGCAGCATCTTGCGACGTTGTCCGAATGCGGCGGCCGCAACGCGCTCCAACGTGCGTCGGTCGCAGGGTTCGGGCTTGTCGCGTGGTATGAAGCGCACAACGCTCGATGTGACCTTCGGCGGTGGCACGAACGCGGCGGGTGAAATATCGAACAGGATTTTCGTCTCGGCGCGCCAGTTGCACAGCACGCCGAGCCGCCCGTAGGCGTCGTCGTCCTCATGCGCGACGATGCGCTCGGCGACCTCGCGCTGAAACATCAGCACCATGGTATCGTACCAAGGCGGCCACGGCTCGGCGTTCAGCCATTCAATCAGCAGCGCGGTCGCGATGTTGTAAGGCAGGTTGGCGACAATCTTCGCGCGCTCGTTCTGCAACAGCGGACGCAGATCGAAGCTCAAAGCATCGGCGTTGACGATCTCAAGTCGTCCGGGGTAACGCGCTGCGATTTCTTCTAGCGCTGGAATTGCGCGCTCATCCCGCTCCACGGCAATCACGCGTTTCGCACCGAGCGCCAGCAGCGCGCGTGTCAGACCGCCGGGTCCGGGTCCGATTTCAACCACTGTGGAATTTTCCAGCGGTCCTGCAGCGCGGGCAATTCGCGATAGCAAATTGAGATCGAGCAGAAAATTCTGGCCGAGCGATTTGCGTGCCGACAATTCGTGGCGGCGTATCACGTCGCTCAGTGGCGGCAGGTCGTCGATGGCGCTCATGCGGATCGCTGAGCCATCCGCGCCGCCAGATGCAACGCGGCAATGAGGCTCGACGGATTGGCGTTGCCGGTGCCGGCAATGTCGAACGCCGTGCCGTGATCGGGCGAGGTGCGGATGAACGGCAAGCCGAGTGTGACGTTGACCCCCACGTCGAAAGCGATGGTCTTGATCGGGATCAGCGCCTGGTCGTGATACATGCAGATCGCGCAATCATAGGTTTTGCGCGCCGCATCATGAAACATCGTGTCGGCGGGCAACGGCCCACGCGCATCGATGCCTTCAGCGAGCAACGTTGCGACGGCGGGTGCCACGATCGATTGGTCTTCCTTGCCGAGCGATCCGTCTTCGCCTGCATGGGGGTTAAGGCCGGAAATCGCAATGCGCGGTTTTGCAATTCCAAATCGTGCTTTCAAATCGGCGACGACAATACGCGTCGTCTTGACGATGAGATCGGTCGACAGATTCGCAATGGCATCGCGTAACGGCAGATGAATCGTGACCGGCACGACCGCGAGGGAGGGCGACCACAGCATCATCACCGGCATCGGCGTTTTGCCGCCCGCGCTTGCAAGTTCTGCGAGAAATTCGGTGTGTCCGGGATGCGAGAATCCCGATTTGTAAAGCACGCTTTTGGCAATGGGGTTCGTCACCACTGCGCTTGCGCGACCGGCGAGGACATCGGCGACCGCGAGGCGGATCGCAGCAATCGCCGCTGCAGCACTGCTGTCGTCAGGACGGCCGGGCCTGGCCGTCGCATCGACGCCACTCGGAACGACGGGAAACGCACTTGCAAATGCGTCGGTGGCCTTCTCGGCGGAGGTTTCCGTAAATTTTACTTCGGCCTTCAGCGCGCGCGCACGCGCGGCCAAGAACGCAGTGTCCCCGATCAGATAGAATGGTGGAAGATCGAGTTCACGCCGCTTCAGCCAAGCGGCAATCGCAATGTCAGGTCCGATGCCGGCAGGCTCGCCGAGGGTGAGGGCGAGAGGCTTCGTCATTGGCGCGATCCTCGCGGGGATTGCAGCGATGCGGTTGCCGGGGTCATGCGCTAGCGCATTTCGACCATGGTGGCTTTGCGCACTTCCTGAAGGTAGGTCTTCGCCTTCGCTTCATACTTCTCGTTGTAGAGTTTGTCCTTGATCTGACGTTTGGCCGGCGTGTCGGCTGCGGTCTGCTTGCGGCTGCATAGCGCGACCATCTCGATACCCTGTTTGGTCACTTCGGGTGGTGTGAGTTTGCCGATCGGAGTCTTGTCCAGCAATTCGCGCAGCGGCTGCGGCAGGTCAGCAGAGGTCTTCGTCGTGTTTTCGCGAATGGCGGCGTCGCGCATCGAACGGAACATGTCGGCTGCTTGTTCGCAGGTTTCAATGCGCGCGCGGAGCAATTCCGCCTCCTTCTTCCGAAGTTCGTAGCTCGAAGGCGCCGCGCCACGCGGAACGATAAGAACGATCGGTCGCATGACATATTCGAAACTGTCGGTCGAAGTCTTGTCGCTGGCTTCCGACGTTGTGCCGAGTGCCGCGCGAATCTCCTGTTCGCTCGGTGTAAGGACTGTATTGAAGCGACCGCGAACAAGATTGCCCCATGTCATGTCGGCTTTCATCTTAGCCTTGAGCGTTTCGGGGCGGACGCCTCCGTTCTCCAGCGTTTTAGACAACTGATCGCTGTTCAAGCGCATGCGCGATGCCATGCCGTCGAAAGCGCTGTTGACGTCCGCTGCAGATAGATCGAGGCCGAATCGCTTGCCTTCCTTGATCTTGGCCTTGTCGCCGATTAATTCGTCGAGTGCTTCCTGACGCGAAATGGTCTTTTTGGTCGTGAGCAGAGTGAGCTTCATGCGCTGTTCGATGTCGATGTTCGTGATTGCTTCGCCATTGACGAGTGCTGCGATCGATTGGGCGCGGACCTCCGAGCGTTGGCCGGCAGCCACCAAGAGGATCGCGGCGGCTGCGGCAATTTTTATCACGTGGATGAGATAGTTTGTGATCATGAGAAATCCGCCGCCGCCTCGCTGATCGAATGGTCTGCGTTCGAATTGTCCATCGGTGCCACCGAACGATTTCAACAGGTTTACTGGTTGGTGCCGGTTGATTGCGAGACCGACGTTCCGCCGATCGTGCGCAACCCGATCTGCAACATGACGCGGTGATCGGTCACCGGCGTCAAACTGTTCGCTGCCACGTAGGCGTAGTCGGTAATGTAATTCAGGGCGAAGATGAAGCAATCGTCCACGTAGCCCGCGCCAATGATGTACTGGTTGATCTTGTCGTTAGTGAGGTCGTAGCGGGCACCGCCCGAGACTACCCAGTTTTGCGAAACCTTAAAGGATGCAGTGCCCAGAATACCTTCACGGCGCTGCAGGAAGCCGAGTTCCGGTTGGGCGTCATAGTTGCCGTACAGCATGCTGACCGAGAAGCGGTCGAAAGTGGTGCGGGCTTCCGCCTCGAAACGCCGAACCGAAAGGGTTGCTTCATCGAGCCGCACGCGTGTCGTGAAATTGAACGTCGAGTTCGGCTGATAGGAGATGCGGCCGACGTAATCGGATCGCGGTTTGTCGATTCCGGTGTTGACGCCGGTGTTGGTCGGATCGGAAACCGCAAACGAGTTCAGGCCGAACAACTGGTAGGATTGTCCGAATAGCACGTTGACGAAGCCGCCGCGGTCGAACTGCGTCGTCGATTGCACGCCGACGTTGGCGCGACCGCCGCCTTCGACGCGGTCCCAGCCGGAGAATTTATTGACGCTGAACAGATTGCTGTCGTCGAAGGTGAAGCTTTGCGCGTCCTCGTTCGGCAGGCGGCCAGCGAATTGTTCGTTCGGCCGGATGATGATCTGTCCGATCGGTTCAATCGTGGTCGATCCCCACGGTTGAACGTTGATGAAGGGGTAGCGATATTCGAGACCGACGGTCGGCATCAAGCGAATATCTTGCGTGGTGCCGGTCGGCACAAAGTTCGATACGCCGGGCTGCGCCAGGATGTCAGCGTTGATGAGGTCGGCGCGGAGGGACGCAAACGGCGTGAAGATCTGGCCGTATGGATCGGTGAATGAGCGCCGCCATTGCACTTCGCCCGACAGCCGCGTGTAGTCACCGGGCGCGCCGCGCAGCAAACACTGCGTGGGAATTTTCGCATTCGGGTCGGCGGTCGTCGGCAAGCACGCTCCGCTCAAAACGGCACTCGGCGTGATCGCATCGAAATCCGCCGTTCCGCGGCTCAGACTCGTGAAATTACCCTTGTAGCTAACTTCGCCGCCGAGAATGTTGCGGTTGACGACGTTGGAATAGTCGATGACCGGATGCACGTCGGGAATCTGGCTTTGGATATCTGCGCCAGAGTAGCCGAGGAAGTGCATGATACGCGCGTCGAAATAACTACGGTTGCCAACGCCGGTCAGATAAATTTGCGACAGGCCAGTATCGGGAACGAGCAGGAACGAACTCAGCGCGTTGCGATAGGGGCCAAGATTGTAGTCGCGGAAGAACGCGATGTCGGACACCGCGACCGCATCCCAGCCCCAAACCCATTTGTCGTTGAGCGCGAACTGGCCCTTAGTATCGATGCCGCCGCGCAATGTTTTATCGCCCGGCAAATTTGCGAACGCGCCGGGGTCGCTCTGGCTGATGCCGTAGGCGCGAATTTCGTAAGAGCCGTTGATCAGGCGCTGGCGGAATTCGCCCTGCATCAATAATCCCTGACGGGTCGTGACACGCGGCGTGACCGTCAGATCGTAGTTCGGCGCGAGCGCGAAATAATACGGCACTTCGACGCCGACGCCGGTGAACGTATTCGACATGTAGTTCGGCGTCAGAAAGCCGCTCTTGCGCTTGACCGTTGGGTCGGGCGTCGAGAAGTACGGCAAATACGCAATCGGCTGACCGAAGAACTCGAGACTTGCGCTCTCGAAGTACAACATCTTCTCGGTCTGGTTATGAATGATGCGCGCAGCCTTGACCTGCCACAGCGGGGGCTTCTTCGGATTGTCCTTGCATGCGGCGCAAGCCGTGTAGACGCCGTTCTGGAAAATCGTGACGTCGCCATCTGTGCGATCGGCGCGCGTCGCCGCCATGCGGGTTGAATCGGCGGTATCGAGCCGCAGCGAGTCGACAAATCCGTCGCGGTAGTCGTCGGACAGATCGAGTAGGTTGGCGTAGGTGATCCTGCCGTCGGCGTCGGTGAGACGGACGTTGCCTTCGGCGTGCAGACGTTTCGTTTTCTGGTCGTAGATGACCTTGTCGGCTTCCAGCGTCGATTCGTTCCAGTAGATCTGGACGCTGCCGACTGCCGAGATGCGCGAGTTGTTGTAGTCGTAGTTCATCTCGGTCGCCTGAACGAGCATCTGCCCGTTCTTCGCCGCGCTGGCAGGCGGCTTCTTCGGCTTCGCGACAGGTGGGCGCTGGTTGTACTGGATCGCGACCTGCGCGTAGGCGGGGGGTGCGAAAAATGCGCCCGGCAAACTTACGAAAATCACCGCCAGAATCGCGGCCAAACAAAACCGTTCGCAGCGCAACCATCTGCGCCGCGTGATCCTACGCATCCGTCCTTGGAGGGCGGCGGTAATAGCCACTACCCGTCCTCCTGGTACAGCAAGGCCAAGAAACCCGAGAGGCCTCCCACGCATACAGGCAACCATGCGGCTGCGAGCGGATGCAGAAGCCCGGCCTTGCTTAAATCCTCAGTTACTTTCGACAGGACGTAGAGCAGAAACCCTGCTGCAATGCCACTTAAAACCATCTTTTGCACGCCGCCGAAACGGAAGAATCGAAGACTGACAGCAGCCGCAAGTAACACCATCGCAGCGAGCAGAAATGGCCGTGCCAAAAGTTTCTGATATTGAAATTTATAGCCTGCAGTTGCTTGGCCAGACCTCTCCGACGACTGGATGTAATCTGGCAGTTGCCAGAACGGCACGGTTTCGGGCGTCGAAAAACTTCCACGGACCTGAGCGAGCGTTAGCGTTGTGGGGAGGGTGTAGCTGTCCTCCTCGACGAGGGGGTTATCGAGGCCGTAACGGCGCACGCCTTTGAAGACCCACCGACCGGGTTCCAGCGTGGCTTCGTCGGCCTCGATTCGCTCCTTGAACGGACCTGTCGGTTCGTATCGGAACATGGTGAGGCCGGTCAGTTTCAATCCCTGATCCTGACTTCGCACGGCGCTGATGATGGTCTGGCCGTCATCTGTGATCTGGTTGATCCAGAATCCCGCGCCGCCGTTGGACGGCGCATTTCCACCGGCGAAAATCTTCGCCTCCATGCTCTTGGAGCGCTCCTGCATCTCAGCGGAAACCGGATTGTAGACCATCGTTGCAAGCGCGCCCAGCAAGAGCGCGCTCAACAGCGCCGGCGCGATGAATTGCCAAGCCGAAATTCCAGACGCGCGCACCACAACGAGTTCGAGACGGCGCGATAGCGCCAGATAACTCCACATCGCGCCGATCAGAATGCAGAACGGCATCAGTTTTTCGAGCGACAAAGGCACGCGAAACAGCGCTGTCTGTGCCACGAACAGTCCCGACACCGACGCCATGCCGGCAGCGCGCCGCATGAGTTCGATGTAGTCGACCGTGATGATGAGAAAAAAGATTCCGGCGAAAACTGCAACCGACGACAGCACAAAGCGCGTGGCGAAATAGCGTGCGAGGATGGTCGTCACCATGCGCGGCCCCGCCACGCATTAGCATTGGCCGTGACGCAAAGCGTTCGACCACGGCCGCGAACGGCAGCCACGCCGTCCGGAAATTCATTGTCGTGCGACGCCATCAAACAGCGATGTCCCCAACCCGAAATTGCTGGAATTCGATGCTGCACCCAGACCCTCGAGCAAGGATCCCCCATGAGCGCAGCCAGACCTTCCAAGCACATTGTTATTTCACAGCATCCCTTTGATCGGTCAACAAAATGGCCGCTCTGGGGCCGGGATTAAGACAGGGTTAATAAATCCCCTATCGTGGCATTCTGGCCACCGGAAACGGCCCGGAATCCCCCGTTTTTGACATGCCGAAACCGCATGCGTTGTGCTTGGCAGGGTGGCTCGGAAAGGCCCATAGTGCCGCTCGCGGGCTGGATTCTGGCCCGTTTACCCCCTAAGCCCCCGCTTACTGTGGCTATCTCGCTGAATTTCTGGAGGATTTGCTCATGACCGACGCCGTCAAGGTCGGCTTTGTCCCGTTTTCAACTGCCGCCCGCGGTGTCCTGGTGGTGTTTTGCGATGACACGCTGAAGTTCGGGTCGGCCTCCACCAAGGCCCTTGGCGGGGCGGCTGGCGCGGTCAAGCGGGCGGCGACGGCCCAGCGCTTCAAGGGCAAAAGCGGCGCGATCCTTGACATCCTGGCCCCTGAAAATCTCAAAGTCGGGCGTCTTTTGGTGGTCGGAACCGGCAAAACTGCCGCCCTCAAGGAAATCGATTACGTCAAATTCGGCGGCAAGCTTGCCTCCAAGGTGAGTGCAGGGACGGACAACATCACGGTCGTCGCCGAACTGTCCACAGGCCCCATGAAGGCACATCAGGCCGCAGGCCTTGCGTCTGGAATCCGGCTGCGGACCTATCGTTTCGATCGCTACAAAACCAAAAAGAAGGACGAGGACGACAACGCGCCGCTGAAAACGCAATTCGCCATCGCGGTCGGCGATGTGAACGCTGCGAAAAAAGCCTTCGTGCCTGAAAACCACATTGTCGATGGTGTGCTGATGGCACGCGAACTCGTCAATGAGCCGCCGAACGTTTTGTTTCCCGTCGAATTTGCGCGCCGCGCGAGCGCGTTGCGCAAGCTCGGCGTCGGCGTCGACGTTCTCGACGTGCCTGCGATGACAAAATTGAAGATGGGCGCGCTGCTCGGTGTCTCCCAAGGTTCCGAACATGACGGCCGCACCGTCATCATGCGCTGGAATGGCGGCAAGAAGGGTGAGGCGCCGATCGCATTCATTGGCAAGGGCGTGTGTTTCGACACCGGCGGAATCTCGATCAAGTCGGCAGGATCGATGGAAGACATGAAGGGCGACATGGGGGGTGCCGCCTGCGTCGTCGGACTGATGCACGCACTGGCCGCACGCAAGGCGAAGGTCAATGTCGTGGGCGCGATCGGTCTTGTGGAGAACATGCCGGACGGCAACGCGCAACGTCCCGGCGACATCGTGACCTCCATGTCGGGTCAGACCATTGAGATCATCAACACGGACGCCGAAGGCCGCCTCGTTCTCGCTGACGTCCTTTGGTATGTCGGGAAAAGATTCCAACCGAAATTCATGGTCGATCTTGCGACACTCACGGGTGCAATCATGGTCGCACTCGGAATCGACTACGCTGGCATGTTCTCCAACAACGACAAGCTCGCCGCGCGCGTTGAAGAGGCCGGGCAGGACACGGGCGAACGCGTTTGGCGCATGCCGCTTGGTCCCGAATACGACAAGCAGATCGACTCGCAGTTCGCCGACATGAAAAATACCGGCGGCCGCAACGGTGGCTCGATCACAGCCGCGCAATTCCTGCAACGTTTCGTCGGCGACACACCTTGGGTACATCTCGACATCGCGGGAACCGCGATGGGTGTACCTGCGTCGGACATCAACCGGAGCTGGGGCTCGGGTTATGGCGTGCGTCTGCTCAATCGTTTGGTTGCGGATCACTACGAAGCGAAGAAATAAATCGCACAACGCGGATCGCGCGATGACTGAAGTCCTGTTTTATCATTTGCAGGATACGACGATTGAAAAAGTGCTGCCGCCGTTGCTGGAGAAATCCATCGAACGCGGCTGGCGCGTCGCCGTGCAGACCGGGTCCGAGGAACGCGCGGACGTGCTCGACGGGCATTTGTGGACCTATCGCGAAAATTCGTTTCTGCCGCACGGCACATGGCGCGACGCAGATGCAGCCGAACAGCCGATCTTGCTTATTCCCAATGAAGATAACCCCAACAAGGCGACAGTCAGGTTCGTCGTCGATGTGTCTGGATTACCGAAGGATTGCGCAACTTACGAGCGCGTCGTTCTGGTGTTCGATGGTAACGACGACGAGGAACTTAGCGCGGCGCGTGCAGCCTGGTTAGACAGTAAATCGCGTGGGTTCGATCAGACTTACTGGCAGACTGACGAGCACGGCAAATGGCAGAAGCGCGAATAAAGCAAGCGATCCAGCATTAATTATATCGTTGTTTTTCGTTGACCTTGCATGCTGTTAGCCACCAAGGTGCCGCAAACCTGTGCTGCAAGGGACGGCAGACACAAATCTTCAGAGTCGGGATGGAAGCGTTCAGTGATTAATCGACGAACCGTTCGTTTCGCAACGCAGTTCGGGTTGCTCGTCGCTGTTGCGCCGGTTGTTTCCGCCTGCGGAAGCGTGACGGATTTTTCCTTCAGAGATCAGCAATGGTTCGCGCGTCCGGCCAAGTTATTCAATCAGTCGACGATTGAGACGCCGCCCTTGAGTAGAGTGAAAACTGTGACCGCGGAAGATCTGATGACCGCGGACGGTCAATGTTCCGGCGTGGTCGCGCCGAGCGCCCCTGCGGATGCAAATGCATCGACCGATGGCGGTCCTTCACCAACCGCGTCGGCTGCACCGACCGGCGCCGTCGCCCTCGGCCACACCGAATGCGATGTGGCCCGCGCCGTCGGCATACCGCCCGACAACATTCAGCTCTCCAATGATCCGCGCGGCGAGCGCGTCGCCCAAATTACTTACACCCGAGGCTTGCGTCCCGGTGCCTACACATTCACAGCCGGACGCCTCACGGCCATTGATCGCGTCAATGTTCAGGAGCCGGTGAAACCGGCAGCCAAGCCGAAGAAAAAGAAGTCGGCGACTTAACAGCTTGCAATCATTTTTGAGTTTGAACGCGCGCTGCGTTTCAGCTTGCGCCCTCGAAGGATGCGCTCGCTTCGAGCCAAGCTTCCTCCGCACGCTGAAGCGCGACTTCGGCGCTGGCGCGCGCTTTGGTCAATTGCGTCGCTTGTTTCGGATCTCGCTTGAAGATATCCGGCAGCGCTAGCGCGACGTCGATTTTGGCGATGATGCCATTGATACGTGCCATTTCGGCCTCGGCCTCTGAAATTTTCTGCTTCAGCGGAATTTTCTTTTCTTTTTTCGCCTGCGGCTTGTCGAGACTTTTGCTGCGCTCGCTCGACGCGCGGTCGCGGCCAGAGGTGCGCATGCCGCGCGCCGACAGCACCGAGCGGCGGTAATCGTCGAGATCGCCGTCGTAAGGGGTCACAGTCTTGTCCGCGACGACCCATAATTGATCGGCGCAGGCTTCGATCAAGTAGCGATCATGGCTGACCATGATGATCGCGCCGGGATAGTCGTTGATCGCCTCTGCAAGTGCCGCACGGCTGTCGATATCCAGATGGTTGGTCGGCTCATCGAGAATGATCATGTTGGGGCCATAAAACGTCGCAAGACCCAGCAACAGCCGCGCTTTCTCGCCGCCGGATAACGCACTCACTTTCGTATCGCCAGCCTTGCCGGAAAACCCGATCGCGCCGGTGCGCGCGCGCACTTTGGTTTCCGTCTCGTTGGGCATCAACCGCCGAAGGTGATCGTAGGCCGAGCCGTCGAGATCGAGTTCGTCGGTCTGATGCTGAGCGAAGTAACCGACGGACAATTTGTCGGCGCGCACGATCTTGCCGGAGAACGGCGCGAGCTTGCCGGCGAGCAGTTTTACCAGCGTCGATTTGCCATTGCCGTTGGAGCCGAGCAACGCGATACGATCATCGTTGTCGAGCCGCAGCGTGACGTGGTTGAGCACGGGTTTCGCCGGATCGTATCCGACCGACACGCCATCGACGGCGATGATCGGCGGCGACAGGATTTTCTCGGGCGTCGGAAATGTAATTTCCTTGACGTCCTGCGTGACGAGCGCTGTCACGGGCTTCATGCGCTCCAGCATTTTCACGCGCGATTGCGCCTGCTTTGCCTTGGACGCCTTGGCCTTGAAGCGATCGACAAAGGCTTGAAGGCGCTTGCGCTCGTCCATCTGCTTCTTGGCGTGTTTGGCATCGAGCATTTCGCGCGTGGCGCGTTGGTCTTCGAAAGAGGAGTAGGTGCCTTTGTAGAGCGCGAGCTTGCCGCGATCGAGGTGAAGAATCTGATCCACGGAGGTGTCGAGCAGATCGCGGTCATGGCTGATGACGATGACGGTGCGCGGATAATTCGCCAGATGATCCTCAAGCCAGAGCGTGCCTTCGAGATCGAGATAGTTGGTCGGCTCGTCCAGCAGCAACAAATCTGGTGCCGCGAACAATGTCGCCGCGAGTGCCACGCGCATGCGCCAGCCGCCGGAAAACTCAGAGCATGATCGCAGTTGATCGGCAGCGGAAAATCCAAGACCGCTTAAAATCGCGGCGGCGCGAGCGGGCGCGGAGTGCGCGTCGATGTCGACGAGGCGGGTCTGGATGTCGGCAATGCGATGCGCATCGGTCGCGGTTTCCGCCTCATGCAACAATGCCGCGCGTTCGAGGTCTGCCTTGAGCACGACTTCAACGAGGCTTTCCGGTCCGTCGGGCGCTTCCTGCGCGAGCGAGCCGACGCTCCAGCGCGGCGGAATGCCGACCGATCCCGCCTCAAGCGGCAACTCGCCACGGATGGCATGAAACAGCGTGGATTTGCCGACGCCGTTGCGCCCGACGAATCCGACGCGGGCGCCCGGTACGATCTGCACCGAACTGTTCTCAATCAGCAGCCGTCCGGCGATGCGGATGGAAATATCGTTGATGGAAAGCATGCGGCCTTTTCAGCGAACGGCTCACCGAACGCAACCGCTTTGTCGGGCAATTTTTGCAGGTTTGGGTTGCTTCTGACTTAGAAAGTCCCATGCGAGGAGGGCACGATTGAAGGCGATGGCTCTCGGTCGAGTTCGGAGAGGCGGTCGAATAGATCGTCCAAGGTCTTCGAGGCCTGCTTCCAATCGCTTGCGAGCGAATCCCTCAAGCTTTCGCCAATTCCCTGACAGACCGCTCGCGCGTGAATACGGTCGATCTGAACTTCGGCCCTGTTTCGGTTAATGTCTCATTCCAATTCATTTCAATCCCAATTCAATATCTGCAGACCAAGTCGAGAGCAGTTAAATCGTTGCAGTTCATTGCTGGGAATGGTGTGCGCCGGGTAAAAATTAAATCTGTGATAGGCGGAACTGTCGAAGGCGAATCATGGAACTCGCTCCGCACAATAAAAATCCCCGGATGCTTTCGCGTCCGGGGAAGTCGGTCGGGGAGATTTTACGTGGAAATTAGTAGCAGCGGTTGACGAGGCGCCAGCGTGGTCCCCAAGGGGTCGGCACCAAACGGCGAACGGTGCAGCCGCCGCCATAGCCGTAAGCTGCATAGCCGCCGCCGTAGGCGAAACGCGGCCCACGGAATCCGCCGTGCCAGCCGCCATGGCCACCGCCGTGCCAGCCATGTGCCGATGCCGCAGTCGGTGAAAGCGCGGTTGCGCCTAGAGCAACAGCCGCTGCAAGAACAAGACCCAGTTTGCGCAACATGATCGTCTCCATTGTATCCGGCGCAGATGTCGCCGTTAGGTAAGCCCCGTATTGGCTCTGTCGAACGATCCGGGGCTGAGGTTCAACGCTGTAAAAAGTAGCCTTAACGATGTGAACCGGCCGCGTCCGTTCAGTTCAGAAACGGTTCATCAAGATGAAATCGTCGTTAGATCGTTGCGACGCAATCGGGCGGAAAGGTCGCTGGGTGGCCGCTTGCCGTGGCATGCCAGCGCCGTTATAAGCGCCACAATCTTCCCCACACCGCTGTTTGAAGGACCAAATTCATGGCGATTGAGCGCACCTTTTCGATTATCAAGCCGGACGCGACCGCGCGCAATCTGACCGGCGCCATCAACGCCATCATCGAAAAGGCAGGACTGCGCATCGTCGCGCAGAAGCGCATCCAGATGACGCGCGCGCAGGCCGAGACGTTTTACGCAGTCCACAAGGCGCGACCGTTTTTCGGCGAGTTGGTCGATTTCATGATTTCCGCTCCCGTCGTCGTCCAGGTTCTCGAAGGCGAGAACGCTGTCCTCAAGCATCGCGACGTGATGGGCGCCACCGATCCGTCGAAGGCAGCGGAGGGCACCATCCGCAAGGTGCATGCGAAATCCATCGGCGAGAATTCGGTGCACGGCTCCGACGCCGTCGAGACCGCAGCCGTCGAAATCGCGCAGTTCTTCTCCGGCAACGAGATCGTCGGCTGATCGACGAAACGTTAAAACCGGCGGGGGCTCACGATGTCTTGGTTGATGCAGATATTCGATCTTGCCACTTACACGTCACTGCTGACGCAGCTTGAGTCCGAAATTCGCCAGCCTGAATTCTGGGTCGCGCTCACCAAGATCATCTGGATCAACGTTCTTCTGTCCGGCGACAACGCGCTGGTGATCGCGCTCGCCTGTCGCGGACTTCAGCCCAAGCAACGTGTCTGGGGGATGGTGCTCGGTGCCGGCGTCGCCGTCGTGCTGCGCATCATTTTTACTTTTATCGTCGTCTCATTGATGGCGCTGCCATTCCTCAAGCTGATCGGCGGTCTCGCGCTCATCGTGATAGCCGCGAAGTTGCTCGTGCCGGAATCTCAGGACGAGGAGGGAGTGCAGGCGGCGAAACATCTTTGGGCGGCTGTGCGCGTTGTCGCTATCGCCGACATCATCATGAGCCTCGACAATGTCATCGCGGTTGCGGCAGCCGCTAACGGCAGCGCAATTCTCCTTATTCTCGGTCTTGCGATTTCGATTCCGATGATCGTGGCGGGCGCGGCAATTATCATGGCGTTGCTCGACAAGCTTCCGGTTCTCGTGTGGTTCGGCGCGGCGTTGCTGGGCTGGATCGCCGGTGAGGTGATTGCGACCGATCCGGCGATTGCGCCGTGGCTGCATCGCGCGCTGAGTGGCACCGTCAATCTGTCGATCGACTCCGTGTCGTCGATGTTCGGCTTCACGCGAAACCTGCGGTTCGGCACCGAGTTGGGCGAGTTTATGCTGGGACTGCTCGGCATTATCGTCGTGCTGGTCTGGGGTTCGATCTGGCGCAGCCGGGCGAAACGCGCGTTGGAAGCGCACGCCTGAGCACGTCTGAGATTTGCGAAACGGCAGGCTCCGGTTCGGAAACCGCCTTGCGCATCCGAAATTTTCATGTTGGGATTGATCCACAATCGGATTTGGGCGGTTCGGATGTGCGCTTGGTCGTTGAAAACATTTGCAGGATTGTTGAAGCCCGCGAGCGGCGTGGCACGCGATTAAGCGTGGTCGCGTCTTTTTTGGATCCAGACCTAAGGAGACCGACGTGGCAAAAGGCACCGTCAAGTGGTTCAACTCAACCAAGGGCTTCGGCTTCATCAAGCCGGATCAGGGAGACAAGGACGTGTTTGTCCATATCTCCGCGGTCGAACGCGCCGGGCTTTCATCCCTCAACGAAAATCAGGTTGTCGAATACGATCTCGTCGACAATCGCGGTAAATCTTCCGCAGAAAATCTCAAGGTGAAATGAAGCCTGCGTGAATTTAATTGACGTCTTGTTTAATCGCAGTCTTGCCCCGGCCATGTGCCGGGGTTTTTATTTGCCGATTTTCAAATGGGCCTTCGTGAGATCAGGCGGTCGTCGAAACTGGAGATTTGAATTTCCCGCTTGCAACCAGACGAAGCGCCTCAGGATAGATCGTGTGTTCAACGGCGAGCACGCGCGCAGCCAGCGTCTGCGGCGTGTCACCGTCATTCACTGGCACGGAGCCTTGAAGAATAATCGGGCCGGCATCCATTTCCGGCACCACGAAATGCACCGTTGCGCCGTGGGTTTTGGCGCCGTCCGCGAGCGCACGTTCATGGGTATGCAACCCCTTGTAGGCGGGCAGCAGCGCGGGATGAATGTTGAGCATCCGTCGGTCCCACGCTTGAACGAACCAAGGCGTCAGCAGCCGCATAAATCCTGCAAGGCAAATCAGTTCGATGTTGTGAGCGTTGAGCGTGTTGTTGAGCTTACGCTCGAACGCCTCGCGGTTGCCTCCGAAACGCTTGCTCTCAACCGTCAGGGTTTCGATGCCGGCGTCATGCGCCTTTGCGAGTCCACCCGCATTCGCGATGTTCGAGATAACGACGACAATTTCAGCGGGATAGTCGGTTGCTTTCGCGGCATCGATCAGCGCCGTCATATTCGATCCGCGACCGGAAATCAAAATGGCGACGCGGCGCTTTTGCATCGTCAATCCGCCAGATCGAGGTGGCCGTCGTAGATGACGCGCTCTTCGCCCTTAGCCTCAACGACTTCGCCGAGATCGACGACGCGCTCGCCGCTTTGCGAAAACACATCCATGACCTCGATGAGAGAGTCGCGTTTGACGATGGCGATCATGCCGATGCCGCAGTTGAAGGTGCGCAGCAGTTCGAGTTCGGCAATGTTGCCTTCGCGCGCAAGCCACTTGAACACGGGCAGCACCGGCACGGCTTTCAGATCGATGCGGACGCCAAGATGTTTCGGCAATACGCGCGGAATGTTGTCGGTGAAGCCGCCGCCGGTGATATGCGCCAGACCTTTCACGCCGCCTGTTTCGCGGATCGCGCGTAAACATGAGCGCACATAAAGCTTGGTCGGCGTGAGCAATGCACCGCCTAGCGTCAAGACCGGCGCGAACGGAGCAGGGGCATCAAACGCAATGCCGGATTTCTCGACGACCTTGCGAACGAGAGAAAATCCATTGGAGTGGACGCCCGACGATGCGAGACCAATAACAGCGTCGCCTGCCGCAATGTCTTTTGTCGGCAACAGCGTGCCGCGTTCGGCAGCACCAACCGCAAAGCCCGCGAGGTCGTAATCGCCGTCTTTATAAAGCCCCGGCATTTCGGCAGTCTCGCCGCCGATCAGCGCGCAGCCGGATTCACGGCAGCCCTCTGCAATTCCTGCGACGATGGCGGCGGTCGCCTCGGGGTCGAGCTTGCCGCACGCGAAGTAGTCGAGAAAAAATAAGGGTTCAGCGCCCTGCACGACGAGATCGTTGACCGACATCGCCACGAGATCGATGCCGATGCCGCCATGAAGTCCCGTGTCGATCGCGATCTTGACCTTGGTGCCCACACCGTCGGTGGCCGCAACCAGCACCGGATCCTTGAAACCCGCAGCCTTGAGATCGAACAATCCGCCGAAACCGCCGATCTCGGCGTCGGCACCTGCGCGCGCGGTGGCGCGGACCAGCGGCTTGATCATATCGACCAGCCGGTTTCCGGCGTCGATGTCGACGCCTGCATCAGCGTAAGAAAGGCCGGATTTCTTGTCGGTCATGCCGCGCTTTCCGAGAATAAGCCGGTGGTTACGTCGGATTCCGCGCCTGCGCAATGGTCGGGGCGAAGAGCTGAAAAAGGCTGTGCATAGCGTGGCCAGACCGGTCTCGGAGGTCAAATCCCTTGCGCCGGACAGTCCCAAGGTTAGAACATCGTGAGCCGGGAAAAGTCGCGTGAATCTGCCGAATATCATTACCTTGATGCGTATCGTGCTGGTGCCGGTGATCATCTGGGCCATCGCTTCGCACCAGATGAAGCTCGCCTTCGTGATCTTCGTCGTCGCAGGCGTGTCCGACGCCGTCGATGGCTTTCTCGCCAAGCGGTTCAACATGGTCACCGATATCGGCGCTCTGCTCGACCCGGTCGCGGACAAAGCGCTGTTGGTGTCAATTTACATGACGCTGGGTATTTCGGACGCCATTCCGCGCTGGCTGGTGATCCTCGTGGTGTCACGCGACGTCATGATCGTGGGCGCTGTCATCATTTCCTGGTTGCTGGAAAATCCTATCCCGATGAAGCCGCTGATGGTGTCCAAATTCAACACAGTCGCGCAGGTCGCGTTCGCAGCACTCGTGCTGGCTTCGCTTGGATTCGGATTTCATGCAGAGCCAATCGAGACGATCCTCATGACGATGGTTGCCATTCTGACGCTGCTGTCGATGTCGTTTTATTTGGTCGAATGGGCGCGACACATGAATACGGTGGAGCCGCTGCAATGAGATTTTGGCCATGAGCATCGCCGCGCGCGCGCAACCGCGACAATTGGCGCTTGCGTTGCCGCACGCGGAAAGTCTCACGCGTGACAATTTCTTTGAAGGTCCTTGCAACACGCAGGCTCTCGCACTGGTGGATATTTGGCCGGATTGGCCGAGCCGCACCATGATGCTGGTTGGACCTGAAGGCAGCGGCAAAAGTCATCTGGCTGCGATCTGGGCGGAACAAGCCGGCGCGCGTACAATCGCGGCGCACCTGCTGACATCCGCCACCGTGCCCGGCGCGCTCGCAACCGGCGCGCTCGTGGTGGATGACCTCGATCCCGCGACGCTCGACAGCCACGCGCTGTTTCATTTGATGAATCTTGCGCGCGAGGACGGCGCGTATCTGCTAATGACATCACGTTTGCCGCAGACGTTATTCGACATCGAGCTGCGCGATCTGCAGTCGCGGCTGCGCGCGGTGCCGATGGTGACGCTGGATGCGCCGGACGATGCGCTGTTTCGCGCATTGATCGTCAAGTTCTGTGCCGACCGCCAGATGAATATCGATGAACCGCTTGTGAGTTATCTCGCAACCCATATCGAGCGGTCGTTCACGGCTGCGCGCCGCGCTGTGACGTCGCTCGACAGCGAAGCGCTGCGGCTGCGGCGGCCTGTCACACGGGCGCTCGCGGTTGAGGTCTTGCGCAACAACGCTGCTGAATAGCGCCGCCGGTGCTTCACCGAGAGGGTCTTGAACGGACTTGAAAGCTCTTGAAAGGTGTTGGGGGCTTGGCCGATTCCGGGTCTTGGCTCATCATGTCATCGAATAGTCATCTCGCTGGCACATGGTCGATCCCGGATGGCGTGGGCGACTTTGCCCCATGAATACAATCAGGTTTTTGTTGATGGATTCCGGACAAGCCATTGTAAAAAAAGAACAAATCGAAGAAGGCGTGACTGCGCATGCGATCGGCGAAAGCCCCGTGCGCTTCATCAATCGCGAATTGTCCTGGCTGCATTTCAACCGCCGCGTCCTCGAAGAGGCGGTCAATTCGCATCACCCGGCGCTGGAGCGGGTCCGGTTCCTGTCTATTTCCGCCAATAACCTTGATGAGTTCTTCATGGTCCGCGTCGCGGGCCTTAAGGCGCAGGTGCGCGAAGGCATCGCCGAGATTAGCCCTGACGGCGCAACGCCGTCCGAGCAACTTGCGCGCATCAATGAGACCGTCTCCAGATTAGCCAGCGACCAACAGGCGATCTGGCGCGATCTCCGCACGATTCTAGCCGAGGCCGGGATCGTCCTTGTCGATGGCAAGGACGTCTCCAAGTCGGAAGCCGCGTGGGTCGAAGATCATTTCTTGCACAATATCTTTCCGCTGCTGACGCCGCTGGCTATAGATCCGGCGCATCCATTCCCGTTCATTCCTTCGCTCGGCTTCACCATCGCGCTTCAACTGGCGCGAACATCCGACGGCAAGGCGATGAACGCGCTGATCCGCATGCCGGGCAAGATCGACCGCTTCATTCGCTTGCCTGCGGGTAAAGATACGTCGGTACGACTGGTCACGCTTGAGCAGGCGACGAGCCTTTTCATTGGGCGATTGTTTCCGGGATACAAGGTCAAGGGGCAGGGCGCGTTTCGCGTCATTCGCGATTCCGAACTGGAAATCGAGGAAGAAGCCGAAGATCTCGTGCGCGTGTTTGAGACGGCATTGAAACGTCGCCGTCGCGGATCGGTGATCCGGCTGGAAGTGGAAGCGACGATGCCGGAGGAGTTGCGCGCCTTCGTGCAGCGCGCGCTGTCGACGACCGACGACGAAATGCTGATCGTCGATGGCGTTCTGGCGATGAATGAGTTGTCGCAGCTCACGCGTCTTAACCGGCCTGATTTGGAATTCGTGCCTTATGTCCCGCGCCATCCTGAGCGCGTCCGCGATCATGGCGGCGATATTTTTGCGGCCATACGTCAGAAGGATCTTATCGTTCACCACCCTTATGAATCGTTCGACGTCGTCGTGCAGTTTTTGCAGCAGGCGGCGCGCGACCCCGATGTCGTAGCCATCAAGCAGACGCTGTATCGCACCTCGCGCGATTCGCCGATCGTGCGAACGCTTGCGGAGGCTGCCGAAGCCGGAAAATCGGTGACGGCGCTGGTCGAACTGAAGGCGCGCTTCGATGAGGAGGCCAACATCCGCTGGGCGCGCGATCTTGAACGCGCGGGTGTACAGGTGGTTTATGGTTTTCTCGAATTGAAGACCCACGCCAAACTGTCGTTCGTGGTTCGGCGCGAAGGCACAGGACTGACGACTTACGTTCACACCGGCACCGGCAACTATCATCCCGTCACCGCGCGCATCTATACGGACTTGTCCTATTTTACGTCAGACCCGGTGATCGCGCGCGACGCCGCGCATGTCTTCAACTACATCACCGGCTATGCCGAGCCGAAGGATCTTGAGAAAATTGCGGTTTCGCCGATCACGCTGCGCAAGCGAATTCTCGATCACATCCGCGGCGAGAGCAATCATGCACGTCACGGCAAGCCCGGCGCGATCTGGATGAAGATGAATTCGCTGGTCGACCCCGAAATTATCGATGCGCTCTATGAGGCGTCGCAGGCCGGGGTCTCCATAGAACTGATCATTCGCGGCATTTGCTGCCTGCGTCCCGGTGTTGCGGGATTGTCCGAGAATATCCGCGTCAAGTCGATCATCGGGCGTTTTCTGGAACACGGCCGAATCTATTGCTTCGGAATGGGCCACGGCCTGCCGAGTGAGAAGTCGGCTGTGTATATCTCGTCGGCCGATATGATGCCGCGCAATCTCGATCGTCGCGTCGAAGTGCTGTGTCCGTTGCAAAATCCAACGGTGCATCAGCAGGTTCTGGAACAGATCATGGTCGCGAATTTGAAAGACAACGAGCAGAGCTGGCAGTTGTTGCCGGACGGGTCGTCAACGCGTATGAAGGCGGCGAAAGGTGAGGAACCTTTCAACGTGCATAATTACTTCATGACCAATCCGAGTCTGTCAGGCCGTGGAAAGTCGCTTAAAGAATCTTCGCCGCGTCGTCTTACGCGCCGTTCGGAGCGTCAACCCTCCACCTGAACCGGCGGCGGCGAGCCGATACGCGCGCGCGCGCAAGGCGATGACGCGTCGGCAATCGCAAAGCGTCGCGATCATCGACATCGGATCGAACTCGGTTCGTCTCGTCGTCTATGAGGGCAAGACGCGCAATCTCTCCGCCATATTCAACGAAAAAACCCTGTGCGGTCTCGGTCGCGAGGTGCAATCGACCGGCTTGCTGGCACCAGACGCGGTTGAGAAAGCACTCGCCGCGCTGAAGCGTTTCAAGGCGCTGTGCCGAATCATGAAGGTCGAGGACGTTCACGCGATTGCCACGGCGGCCTGTCGCGATGCCACCAACGGTCCTGACTTCATCGCCAAGGCCGAGCGCATTTGCGGCTGCTCGATCGATATTCTCTCCGGCGCGCGCGAAGCCAATCTCTCCGCGCTCGGCGTCGCATCCGGCGTTTACAAGCCGGACGGCATCGTCGGCGATCTCGGTGGCGGGTCTCTTGAATTGGTGGATGTGCGCGGTCAACGCATCCGAAATGGATTGACGCTGCCGCTCGGCGGTCTTGCGTTGCAAGACGCGTCGCAGAAATCGCTTAAGAAGGCAGAGAAAATTGTCGCCGCTAAGTTGATCGGCTTGCCGCAACTCAAGGCTGGGGCGGGACGAAATTTCTACGCCGTCGGCGGCACGTGGCGCGCGTTGGCCCGTATTCACATCATCCAAAGCGGCTACCCGCTGCGCGTGATGCATGGCTACACAATTTCGGCAGCCGACGCGCTGGATTTCGTCAAACGTCTCCGTCGTCTTGCGGCAGCAAACATTCTCGCCGACATCGAGACCGTTGCGGACGCGCGGCGACCGTTGCTGACTTACGCAGCGCTCGTGCTTGAATACATTATCCGCGTTGCCAAGCCGAAGACCATCGTGTTCTCGACCTTCGGCGTGCGCGAAGGCTTGCTTTACGAAATGCTGCCCGAGCGCGAGCAGCACAAGGACGGCTTGATCGCCGCGGCAGAGACACTGAACCGTCTGCGCTCGCGGTCGCCGCGTCACGCCGATGAACTGATCGCGTGGACCGACAAACTGGTTCGCGTGGCGGGCATAAAAGAAAACGAAGACGAGCGGCGCCTGCGTCACGCTGCGTGTCTGTTGTCCGACATCGGCTGGCGCGCACATCCGGACTATCGCGGCGAGCAGACGCTCAACATCATCACGAATGCCAATTTCGGCGCCGTCAGCCATCAGGATCGCGCGTTTCTCGCGCTGGCGATCTTCTACCGTTATGCGGGGCTGGGCGCAGAGAACGAAGCGCCCAAACCTGTGCGGGAATTGATTGTGCCCGCGATGGTGGAACGCGCACGGTTATTGGGGGCTATGTTCCGCGTCGCGCATCTGGTCTCGGCTGCGCAGACCGGCGTGCTGCCGCACACGCATTTTCGCAATCAGGGACGAAAACTGCTGCTGGTGTTCGACCACAAGGTTGCGGATCTCGCTGCCGACCGCGTCGGCAACCGCTTCAAGCAAATGGCCAGGTTGATCGGTCGCGGCAGCGGCATTGTGAAGCGGTAGGACGCGATCAAATTTGTCATGGCCGGATTTATTCCGGCCATCTCGATTGTGAATGCACAGCGTCTAACTTGTCGGGATCACCGCGCATAGGCGAGCAAAGCGACGCCGTCCCTTGGACGGCTATGCCCGGTGATGACAACGGCGGATATTTCTTATTCCCGATCCACGCGGATCACGCGGCCTTTATCGATCGCGAGTGCCACGCGACCTTGCTTGAGCGCTAACGCTGCTTCGCCGAACAGTTCACGCCGCCAGCCGCGCAGCGCGCCGACATCGGCGTTGTCGTCGGCGGCGATCTGTTCGAGATCGTCCACGGTTGCGATCACTTTGCTTGCGACCGCATGGCGCTCCGATGTCATGCGCAACAACACTTTCAACAGTTCGACGGTGGCAGCGCCATTGCTGTTGCCGCGCGGCTTGTCGATCTTCGGCAATGTTGACGGATCGCGCGCGAGGCCGCGTTTGACGGCGGCGACGATGTCCTGACCCCATTTGGAGCGGTCGAAACCTTTTGGGAGTGAGCGTAAATTCGCCAGCCGCTCGACGCTGGTCGGCGCTTGCGTTGCGATGTCGCCGATGGCGTCGTCTTTCAGGACGCGTGAGCGCGGCACATCGCGGGTCTGCGCTTCTTGTTCGCGCCAGGCTGCGACTTCCATCAGCACAGCAAGCTCCTTCGGCTTGCGCACGCGGGTGCGCAATCGTTCCCATGCGCGTTCGGGATGAAAGTCGTAAGTCTTCGGCGAGGTGAGAATTTCCATTTCCTCGCTCACCCAGTCGTTGCGGCCGCGCTTTTTTAAATCTGCGTCGAGGGCTGCGAACACATCGCGCAAATGAGTCACGTCGGCGAGTGCGTATTCGATTTGCGCGTCGGTCAGCGGTCGGTGCGACCAGTCCGTAAAGCGATGCGTCTTGTCAGGACGATGTCCGACGATGCGCTCGACCAGTTGGTCGTAAGCAATCGAATCGCCATAGCCGAGCACCATCGCGGCGACCTGCGTGTCGAAAACCGGATGCGGGACGATACCGGCGCGGTGCCAGACGATTTCGATGTCCTGACGCGCGGCGTGAAAAACCTTCAACACCTTTTCGTTCGCCATCAGGTCGAAGAACGGCTTCAAGTCGATGCCCTCGGCCAACGTATCGACAACGAGGCCTTCATCGGCGCTCGCCATCTGCACCACACACAGCAGCGGATAGTAAGTCGTCTCGCGCAGAAACTCGGTATCGACCGTAATGACGGGAAATTTCGAGAGACGGTCGCAGGCGGCGGCAAGCTCGGCGGTGGTGGTAATAATTTGCATGCCGGTTCATAGCGCGTTCGGCGGATTTAGCCACGTCAAATAAGGCTGGACAGCATGGCTATTAAACAACTGAATTCCGATCCGCCAGCGTGCTGCGACGAAAGGCAGTGCTGTTATGCGGCAGGACGCGGCGGATGCGTGCTGCCGGGATGCATGATTAAGTGCGGGCTTCTTTCAGCTGGTGCGGATTGATGATTACGGGACTTGATCATGTTGTCGTACTGACCCGCGACATCGAGGCGGGCGTCGCAAACTACAGCACATTGTTCGGTCGCGAGTCGGTCTGGCGCGCGCAAAGCGACGGCGCGACGACTGCGATTTTCACACTTGGCAACATGTCGTTGGAATTGATCGCACCGTTAGGCGAGGGGGCGACAGGCGAGCGTGTTCGCATCGCGCTGGAAAAGCAAAGCGAGGGATTGGCAAGCTTCGCGTTCTCAGTCGACGACATCGCGCACGCGCATCGGCGGCTGACGCGACTTGGAATGAATCCGGAGCCAATTTCTGAGAGCCAAAGCCGCGATTTGAAAAGCGGCAAGACGATCCCGTGGAAGCGCACGCGCGTCGCCAATGAATCTACGCATGGCATTCGGATGTTTTTCATTCAGCGCGCAGCATCGCTGACGCCGTCGCCGGCACTCGCTGACGCATCTGTCGATGCGCTGGATCATGTCGTCGTTGCAACGCCCGATCCCGAGCGCGCGGCGGCGCTTTACGGCGCGCGGCTTGGCCTCGATATGCGGCTCGACCGCACCAATCCGGATTGGGGAGCGCGACTGATGTTTTTCCGCTGCGGCGATCTCGTGGTTGAAATCGTGCATCGGCTGAAGGACGGCAAAGGCGAGGGCCCCGACAAGGTGTGGGGCATGTCTTGGCGGGTCGCGGATATTGCCGCGACACGCGCACGGCTCGCGGATGCGGGCGTTGACGTCTCCGAAGTGCGCGACGGACGCAAGCCGGGGACGCAAGTGTTCACGGTTCGCGACCACACCTGCGGTGTGCCGACGCTCATGATCCAGCAGGGTGCAAAAAAAACTCAATGAAATTCACTTACGCCACATCTTCGATGCGATGATGAAAGCCAAGAAAAAGGCAAACGAGGCGAGACTGTACGGACTGTTTATTCCTGGAATGATCTGAATCAGTGCAATTGGTGTCATAGGTGCCTCCTAAGTTTCTACGAGGCATTCCAGTCATCACACGCTGAAATCCTTGCAACGCAACGGACCGACCGTGACATCAGCGCGGCGGCGTTAAGCGTGCTTGGAGGCGGCTTAAAAGCCCGTTTTATTGCGTTTTTTTGGAAATTCGGGCCGCGTTTCGGACGTGGCGGCGGTTGCCGCGTTCGGCCTCGTCGGGTAAACCCTGCGCGCGCCGCAAGGCTGCCGCCCCCTTCGATTCTGTTTTTGACGCCGATTTTCCGGGATTTTCATGCATCGCTATCGTTCTCACACCTGCGCTGATCTGCGCGAAAGCGACATCGGCAAGGAGGCGCGGCTGTCCGGCTGGTGCCACCGTATTCGCGACCACGGCGGCGTCCTGTTCATCGATTTGCGCGACCATTATGGGCTCACCCAATGCGTGATCGACCCGGATTCCAAGGCGTTCAAGCTCGCCGAAACGCTGCGTTCGGAATGGGTAGTTAAGTTCGATGGCAAGGTGCGCCGACGCCCGGAAGGCACGGATAATACTGAACTTCCCACTGGAATGATTGAACTGTTCATCGCCGACATTGAAGTGTTGGGTGAAGCGGACGAATTGCCGATGCCGGTGTTCGGCGATCAGGAATACCCGGAGGAAATCCGGCTCAAATACAGGTTCCTGGACCTGCGACGCGAGAGGCTCCACCAGAACATCATGACGCGCGGCCAAGTGGTAGATTCGATGCGCGCGCGGATGAAGAAGGCTGGCTTCTTCGAATTTCAGACGCCGATCCTCACGGCATCGTCGCCGGAAGGCGCGCGCGACTTCCTCGTGCCCTCGCGTATTCATCCGGGAAAATTCTACGCGCTGCCGCAGGCGCCGCAGCAGTACAAACAATTGCTGATGATGTCCGGCTTCGACCGCTACTTCCAGATCGCGCCATGTTTCCGCGACGAAGACCCGCGCGCTGATCGCCTGCCGGGTGAATTTTATCAGCTCGATCTGGAAATGAGTTTTGTTACGCAGGACGACGTGTTCGAGGCGATGGAGCCGGTGATTACTGGCGTGTTCGAGGATTTCGCCAAGGGCAAGCCTGTCACCAAAAAATGGCCGTGTATTCCGTTCGCCGAAGCGCTTCGCAAGTATGGCAGCGATAAACCGGACCTGCGCAATCCGCTCATCATGCAGGATGTGTCGGAGCATTTTCGCAGTTCGGGCTTCAAGGTGTTCGCGCGCATGCTTGAAGATCCGACCAACCAAGTTTGGGCAATTCCCGGTCCGACCGGAGGTTCGCGCGCGTTTTGCGATCGCATGAATTCATGGGCGCAGGGCGAAGGCCAGCCGGGACTTGGTTACATTATGTGGCGCGAAGCAAAAGAAGGTGAACCGGAAGGTGCCGGACCATTGGCCAACAACATCGGCCCCGAACGAACAGCCGCGGTTCGCGCGCAGCTGGGATTGAAAGAAGGCGACGCCGCATTCTTCGTTGCGGGCGATCCGCAAAAATTCTGGAAGTTCGCAGGATTAGCGCGCACCAAATTGGGAGAAGAACTCAGCCTGATCGACAAGGATCGGTTTGAGTTGGCGTGGATCGTCGACTTTCCGATGTACGACTACAACGAGGAAGAAAAGCGGGTCGACTTTGCACACAACCCATTCTCGATGCCGCAAGGCGGAATGGACGCGCTTGAGAAACAGGATCCGCTCACGATCAAGGCGTTTCAATACGACATCGCCTGCAACGGCTACGAGATCGCATCGGGCGGCATCCGCAATCACAAGCCCGCCGCGATGGTGAAGGCGTTCGAGATTGCCGGCCACAGCGAGAAGGACGTGATCGAGCGTTTCGGCGGCATGTACCGCGCATTCCAATACGGCGCGCCGCCGCACGGCGGCATGGCAGCCGGTGTCGATCGCATCGTCATGCTGTTATGTGGAACGAATAATCTGCGCGAGATTTCACTGTTTCCGATGAATCAGCGGGCTGAAGATTTGTTGATGGGTGCGCCTTCGGAAGTCGACATCAAGCAGTTGCGCGAACTTCATATCAGGCTCAATCTGCCGCAGAAGTAAACGATAAGACGACCGGCGAAGCCGGAGTGAGTTGGGGAGCGGGAATGGCGTCCAATTTGTCCGAAGAGCTTCGCCTTGCGGCGCTGGCCTATCATCGCCTGCCGCGCCCCGGCAAACTCGAGATTCAAGCCACCAAGCCGCTCGCCAACCAGCGCGATCTGGCACTCGCTTATTCTCCCGGCGTCGCCGCCGCGTGCGAAGCCATCGCCGCTAACCCTGCGGAAGCAGCCAATCTTACGGTGCGCCAAAATCTCGTCGGGGTCGTCACCAACGGCACGGCTGTCTTGGGGCTTGGAAATATCGGACCGTTAGCCTCCAAGCCTGTGATGGAAGGCAAGGCGGTGCTGTTCAAGAAATTCGCCGGCATCGATGTGTTCGACATCGAGATCGCCGCGGACACGGTGGAGCGTGTCGTTGAAACTGTCGCCGCGCTTGAGCCGACTTTCGGCGGCATTAATCTGGAAGACATCAAAGGCCCTGAGTGTTTCGAGATCGAGGAGCAACTCAAAGCGCGGATGAAGATTCCGGTGTTCCATGACGATCAGCATGGCACGGCGATTATCGTCTGCGCCGCCGTGCACAACGCGCTGATGCTCAACGGCAAAAAACTCGAAAATATCAAGATCGTCGCCTCCGGCGCGGGTGCTGCTGCGATTGCGTGTCTCAATCTGCTGGTGTCGCTCGGTGCAAAGCGCAAGAACATCTGGGTCTGCGACATCGATGGTCTGGTTTACGATGGCCGCAATACGACGATGGACAAGTGGAAGGCGGTCTACGCGCAGAAGACCGACAAGCGCACACTTGCCGACGTCATCGGCGGCGCGGACGTTTTCCTTGGCGTGTCGGCGGGTGGCGTGCTGACGCCGGAGATGGTCAAGGCGATGGCAGAGCAACCGCTGGTGATGGCGCTTGCCAATCCAGTGCCGGAAATCATGCCGGACGAGGCACGCAAGGCGCGTCCCGACGCGATGATCTGTACCGGACGGTCCGATTTTCCGAATCAAGTGAATAACGTTTTGTGTTTCCCGTTTATCTTTCGTGGTGCGCTCGATGTCGGCGCGACCGCGATCAACGAGGCGATGAAAATCGCCGCCGTCGATGCGCTGGCGCAACTCGCGCGCGATCCGCCGTCCGATGTCGTGGCGCGTTACGATGCGGGCGAGACCCACGGTTTCGGCGCGGGCTCGCTGATTCCCTCGCCATTCGATCCGCGATTGATTTTGCGTGTCGCGCCTGCGGTCGCAAAGGCGGCCATGGAATCCGGTGTCGCGACGCGGCCGATCGATAATTTCGACACTTATGTTGAGCAGCTCGAAACCTTCGCGTTCCGTTCGGGTCTGGTCATGAAGCCGGTGTTTGCCAAGGCGAAGACACAGCCGGTGCGTGTGATTTACGCCGAGGGCGAAGACGAGCGCGTTCTGCGCGCGGTACAGGTGGTGCTCGAAGAACAAGTCGCGCGGCCGATTCTGGTCGGTCGCCCGTCCGTCGTCGCTGCGCGCATCGCGCGTTTCGGTCTTTCCATCGAGGCGGGCAAGGATTTCGATCTGGTCAATCCGGAAGACGATCCGCGATATCGCTCTTTCGTTCAGAGCTATATCGAGGTCGCAGGCCGTCACGGCGTCACGCCCGATGGTGCACGCACGCTTGTGCGCACCAATGCAACAGTCATTGCAGCACTCTCCGTGATTCGCGGCGAGGCGGACGCGATGATCTGCGGCGTCGGAGGCGGCTACATGAATCACCTACGGCGTATTCGCGAGATCATCGGCGTTGCGCCGGGACTGAGCGACTTCGCCGCGCTGTCGTTGTGTATTACCAGCAAGGGCGCGTTCTTCATCGCCGATACGCAAGTGCGCACCAACCCCAGCGCCGAACAGTTGGCGGAAATAGCAGCGCTTGCAGCGGCTCATGTCGAACGCTTCGGCATCAAGCCGAAAGTCGCGTTCCTGTCGCATTCGGATTTCGGCGGCTACGATTCCGAATCGGCGCGCAAAATGCGCCGCGCGACCGAATTGCTGAACGCCGATCATCCGGAGATCCAGTCCGACGGCGAGATGCAGGCCGATTCCGCATTGGCGGAAATCGTTCGCGATACGGTGTTGCCGCATTCGCGGCTTGAGGGTGCAGCTAACATCCTTGTGATGCCGACGCTCGATGCCGCCAACATCGCGGCCCAAATGATAAAAGTGTTGTCGGATTCACTTCCCGTGGGACCGATCCTGATCGGCTCTGCGCGACCTGCGCATATCCTGACACCGTCGGTGACGGCGCGCGGCATTCTCAACATGACGGCGGTGGCCGCCGTCGAAGCGCAGGAGAGGGCGGGCCGTCAGCAGCCGACGCTATTCGGCTGACATAAATTCGGTATATTCAAACCAATGAAAATTCAGCGAGGTTGATCATGTCGCCGCTTGCCACTCTTGGACGCATCCTGTTTGCAATTCTTTTTGTCTACGCCGGGGCGGACAAACTGATGGACATTGCGGCGACCACGCAGGTGATTGCTGGCAAGGTCATCCCGTCGCTGCCGGCCGCTCTGGCGACTTATACAGCGCAACTTGAAGCAGCGGTGGGAATGCCGACGGAGCGCATTCTTGCAATTCTATCGGGCGTTCTCGAACTTCTCGGTGGGCTTGCGATCGCGCTCAATTTTGGCGCGCGTATTTTTGCGATCTTGCTTGTTATTTTCATCGCCATCGTGACGTATTATTTCCACGACTTTTGGAACATGACGGATGCCAACAGGACGATGAACGTCTACAGCGCGCTGAAGAATTTGTCGCTGATCGGCGGTTTGCTGATCGTCGCAGGTTTCCCGCGCGCCATGATAGCGGACAACAACTACACCGGATCAACGGAGCCGAAGTATTGAGTTTCGCATTATGAGGTATCGGCGGCTGCGCTAGGCGCGCCGCCACGCCGTCACATCGACATTGTGCGCGGGGTCGAGCTTGAGCAGCTCGCTCGCACGCAATCCGTGCGAGGCCAGAATATCCTGCGGCGTGCGCGCAGGGATTCCGGGGAAACCGCCGAGGCCATCCGGGATTTTCAGATCATGCGCTTGTGACAGCCAAAAAATGTCGTAGCGATCCATGAACATGCCGAACACGTTCGGGCCGCCGATGATCGCGGCGACACCTGATGTCACACCCGCTTTGAGGCATGCGTCGTCGAACGACGCGCCTGCCGGATTCCACAATGTCGCTTTGGGATTGGAGGGATCGGTGGCGAGGGCCGCGATCGTTCGCGTCAGCACCAAACGTGTTCGCTGCGCAGAGCGCGGCTGGTCCTCGAACGAATGGCGGCCGTGGACAATCAAATCCGCTGCATCCAGCGCCGTCTCGAAGAATTTCTGATCGGCGTCGAATTTCAGCGATTGCGGCATCTCGCCGGTTGCGTCGGCAAGCATACCGTCCGCAGACAGGATGACGTAACCCTCAACGCGAAGCGTGGGTCTAGCCACTCTGGAGACGCGTGACGCCGTAGACGCTTACTGCTCTGAAATGGTCTCGACAACGCTCGACACAGGACGTGAGCTCATGGTCGGCAGCTTGATGTCCTTGGTGACTTCCTCGTCATACTTCGCAATCGTCTGCATAGGCGTCTTGGCTTTGACCTGCACGACCTTGTAGCCGCCAGCCTTCAGGCGCTTGAGCAATTCAGGCAGAGCTTCTGCGGTGTGCTTCTGGAAGTCGTGCATCAGGATGATGCCTTTGCCGGCCTTGTCGAGTTTCGTCATCACGGTTTTTATGACGGTCTCTGGCTTGCTGGCCTTGAAGTCGAACGAGTCCATGTCGCATGACCAGATCGCGATATTGCGCTCGCCCAGATAAGTCACCATCGCAGGCGGATGCTGGAGTGCAGGCGCACGGAAGAAAGGGGCCGGCTCGGTGCCGAGTGCCCATTTGATGGCGCTGAAACCCTTTTCGATTTCATCCTTCTGCATATCTTCGGTCATTTTTTTGTCGGCGAGATTGGCATGCGACCAGGTGTGCGCGCCGACAGTGTGGCCGTGCGCGAGAACCTGCTTCAGGATTTCTGGATAATAAGTGGCGTGTTTGCCGATCGGAAAGAAGATCGCCTTGGTGCATTCTTCGTCGAGCGTCTTGAGAACGCTCGGCGTCGTCGGCCACGGGCCATCGTCGAAAGTCAGCACGACTTCCTTGTCGCGCAGGAAGTCGAGTTGCTTGAAATGCTCGAAGCCGAAACCCGGTCCGCCGGTGGTGTCGATGGAGACCACGCGCGCCACGCCGAGCGCATTTGGATTGGCGCAGTTGGCGTTGATCGCGGTTTTTGTCGGTGCGGTCGCGGTGGTTACACCTGCGCCCGGAGCCGTCTGCTTTGCAGCTTCCTTGGCAGCTTCTTCCTGCTTGAGCTGCTCTTGCTTTGCGCGTTCCTGTTCCTGAAGCTTGGCCTGGGGGATCAAGGCCTGCGACCAAGCGCTGTTGAACGCACACATTGAAATCGCACCGGCGACGATTGCTGCCTTGATACGCATAAAAACTCCCCTGAACGCTAACGCGACGCTGTTTGCCGAAGTGCTCCAATGGGAGCCGTGATGCCAGCCTGCGGAAAAAATGTATTAACGAAAGCATAATCTAGCGGGACAAGGCCCTCCGCGCCAACGGCTTTTCGGCGCACCCGCGGCCAAACGAGGTCAAGGTTAACCCGCCGGGGCTTTTCGGCAACAACGGCTTCTAGGCAGTGAGCGTTCGCGCGATGGCGGTCATTACACGTGTATCTGTCGGCTCTACACGCGTCGGAAACACCTCGGCGATAGTGCCGTCGCGCCCGAGCAGGTATTTGTGAAAGTTCCATGCCGGAAGCTCAGTGGGGCGTTCCTGCGCAGCCCATTTGTAGAACGGGTGCGCCTCCGGTCCTTTGACCACGGTCTTGGCCGCAATTGGGAAGGTGACTTGATAGGTATCGCCTGCGGTCTTGGCGATTTCAGATGCGCCGCCGGGTTCTTGCCCGCCGAAATCGTTCGACGGCACACCAATAACTGCAAAGCCGCGGTCCTTGAATTGCGCCCACAACTCCTGCAGCCCGGCAAATTGCGGCGTGTATCCGCATTGCGAGGCGGTGTTGACGATCATCAGCGGCTTACCCGCGTAATCGGCGAGCCGAATGCGTTCACCGTTCAAAGCGTCGAACGAAAATGCGTAAGCTGTGACGCGGCTCATCGCGGGTTGCGCGTTCACTTTTGACAATGCCAATGGCATCGACGCTGCGCCGAGAGCTGCTGTGAGAATTTGCCTGCGATCGATCATGCTTTGGACTCGATGGTTTCTCTGAAACTAGTGCATATGGAGTGCGGCACCCATCACTAGCGCGTGACGTGCGTTGCCTAAGGCCTTTTTTTCGGCAGTTCGCACCATGGCAGCGGCAGTTCGGGCTCGTAGTCCTGGTTCCATTCGCAGATATATTCAGGCCCGCTGCGCTTGAGCACATGTTTGATCGGCTCAGCCTGACTGATCGCGACATGAGCGACGATCAGCAACATGCCAATGGGATAAGCCCATCGCGACCATCGCAGATCGTCGAGTCTTTCCAGCAGCAATGCGCCCGCGAGAATGATGAGCGGATCGGTGATGATGAAGTATTCGGTTTTCAGGCCGCGCTGCACGCCGAGCGCATCGATGCCGATCGATACCAGCAACAACAGCGTTGCCTGTAACGCGACTTGTCGCTCGTTGCGCCGGAACGCGACGACGATGCCGGGTACGATGAGCCAGACCAGAAACACGGTCGGACGCGGTGAGGTGAACAATACAAAACTATATCGTTCCAGCACGCTCTTGAGATAGCCGAGCAGGGGGTAGATGGTGGAGAGAAGTTTGTCGCTGGTGGCAGCCGAGATTTCCGGTTTGATGTCGGCGAAGGTCAGCAACTTTTCGATCGGGTTGACGACTGCGACCGCGTTACCGATATTGTATTGGAGTTTGAGCGCGAGCAAGCCGAGGCACGCGCCCGCGGTGACGGCGAACATCGCGGTCAATGTTTCGCTGGGGCGAATGCGCCAGATGATTGCATAAGCGATCATACCGGCGGCGATCCATGCCAATAACGCAATCTGATACGCCCCATATGTTCCCAACAACAGCGGCCGCATGTATGCCGCCGCTGTCGCAGCGGGATCGATCGCGGCGATCAATAGCGGGCGTGCGGCAAAAAACATCACCGCCGCAACGACGCCGGCGAAAATCGCCGCGCTCCATGCGCGCGCGGAATTTTTCCAGAACGATGTGCTCACGCTTGTGGATGCGCCAAATGTCAGCATCAGCATTGGGAGTGCTGCGATCAACAGAACGATCTGCACTTTGTTTTCCAAGCCGAGCACGCACAGCATTGCGGCGGCCCCGACCGCAAGCGGTCGCCATGTTGTCGCGCGGCGACCGACGATGATGAGCGTCAGAAATGCAAATGTAAAAAGCGAAGCAGCGATCATCTCGCTGCGCAGGATTCGGATTTCGACCGCGACGCCGCCGGAAAATGCAAATGCAAGTGTTGTGAGCAATGCCAAGCGCCAGTCGCGAACGACGTGGCGGATCAACGCCGCATAGATCACAACGACGATCATTCCGGTCAGCCACGCCACGATCCGTCCCGCACGTATGGCCTCCGTCATCGCGGCGTCGAAAGAAGACACGTTCAGCGCCGATGGAATGGATGAGAGCTTCCACGCATCGAGCAGGCCCAAGCCATGCATCGCTTGAAACCAAAGCTTCACCGATAGAATCGTGAAATAGGCGGGGTGATCGAAGAACAACTGCGGCTTGCCGTCGTTCATGACGAGCGCGTTGTAGACGATCATGAAGTCCATATCGGCGTTGCGCCAATAGATGACGAAGTAACCCGCCAGAAAGCACGACAGCGTCAGAACGATCAGAATGATCGCAAGTCCGCCGTTCCAGCCGAACTGCGTCAGGCGCGAAAACGCGTCGCGCGCATCGGGCGAACCTTTTATTGTCGGACTATCGGCAGATGGACCCATGCGGCGCTTCTAACGCAGCGCCACGCTCAAATCCAATGCAAGTGCGCGCCGAATTCAGCGCAATTGCACGATGAAATCGGTGCCTTCGCCGGTTTCGCCACCGAGACCCTGATCGGACACCACGATGGAGCCGCCGGGCGTCAGCGCGGCTGCGATCCGCTTCATGGCGGCGTCGGGAATAGTGACGCGGTCGAGCGCTTCTGACGCGGTCGATGCGGGCGGCAAAAGAGGGGCTTCGATGACGACGTTTTTCTTGAGACGCCGATCGTAGCGTGTGGTGCTGGCCGCGCGCTGCGGCGTTGGCAGCGAGACCACTGTCCAATGCAGCTTGGAATTATCGTCCTCGCTGCGAACCGTAAAGAGATGCGTCCCAAGCGGTTTGTCCTTGTCGGCGATCGTCACCGGCATATCGAACAACGGCTTGAAATTCTGTCGCACGAAAACCTTGCCTTCCTTGCGACTGACGAGGACTGCGATCTGTCCGGTCTGCGGCTTGATCGGGCCGATGAACTCGACCATGCCGGGAAGCGGTTTCGGCGGTGGTGCAACAGCGACCGGTTTGTCGGCTTCGGCAGGACGCGCCTGATCCTTGTCGGTCCTCAATTCAGGTTTGGTCTCAACCTTTACGTCGGCTGTCGCGTCCGACTTCGACGGGATCGCGCCGCTGGCGTCGGCAGTTTTGATCTCGCCACCTTTGCCGGGTCCATCGCCGGAGCCGGACGTCAGGCGCAACTCCGGATTTGGCGTTGCGGCGGCGGTGTCCAGCTTGGGTGTCGATGAAATATTTGCAACATCGGCCGCAGGTATTGGCATGTTTGGATCGGCGCCGACCGGCTTTTCCGAGGCGAGGCGCGGGTGAGAGAATTCCACCGGAGTCATATAGTCCGGTGTGATGACGACACGCGCGCCGACTTTGGTCCAGCCGAACATGCGCGTTGCGAATGCCCCCGGCAGACGGATACATCCGTGAGAGGCCGCACGACCTGGCAGCACACCTTCATGCATCGCGACGCCGGACCATGTGATGCGCTGCATATGCGGCATCGGCGCACCACTGTAGATGTTGGAGCGGTGGAAGACTTCCTTGCCGATGACACTGAAGATGCCTTGCGGCGTCGGGTGTCCGGGCATGCCGGTCGATACGGGCGACTCCGCGAAGACGCCATTGTTGTCGTAAATTTTCAGCTGCTGCTTGTCGATCGAGATTGAGATGACGACCGGGCCGACAGGCTTGGAGGTTTCTTTCGCAACCTCGATAACTTTCGAAGCACGTTGGCGCGCGTGGTGGACGCGCTTGCGCTCCGGGCGAACGACATTTCCGCGCTCGCTCGGCCACAAAATTTGCGCCTCGGCGGGAGCTGCCATTGCAAGCAGCAAAGCAGCGGTGAGGAAAGTGCTGCCTTTGAGCGTTGCAGAAAAGGGACGCAACGAACGAACCACCGGCTCGCATCGATCGTTCAGGCCAAAAAACCGAAAATCGCTCACGCCCAAATCCCCAATTGATTCCAATATAATTGAGTGTCGCAGACCGTGAAATCGTTCACCAGCCGGACACCAGCCACTGGAATGCTTTATCCGTGGCTGTGGCCGAAAAGCTAGCCTTCAAGGGTTCAAAAAGCGTTCAGATCGCGCCAATGCGACAACATAGCTGGCCCCGGTTGCGCAGGAACTTCCACACCCCACATCACCGGTTCAATGGCCCACCCGATGGGCTTCCTTTCCGGAGCAAATCCCGATGAAATGTCCTGCGAGCCGCCTGCGGGTTTTGCCCGTCTGGCGCTGGTTCCCGATTGCGGCTGCGGTGTTTTGGCTGGCGGGGTCGCCGGTCCTGGCGGCAGACGAGCCTGACCTGATCTTCCGTCGTTCCACAGTGTTCAAGTTGCTGAGCCCGGACGACAAACTCGCGACCTACGGGATCGACGATCCGCAAGTCGAGGGTGTGGCCTGCCACTTCACGGTTCCTGAGAAGGGCGGATTCAAGGGCTGGCTGGGTTTGGCCGAGCAGGTGTCGGACATTTCGCTGGCTTGCCGCCAAATTGGCCCGATCAAATTCAAGTCGAAGTTCGTGCAGGGCGAGGACATGTTCCGCCAGAGCCGTTCGCTTTTCTTCAAGAAGATGCAGATCGTGCGTGGCTGCGACGCCAAACGCAACGTTCTCGTTTACATGGTCTATTCCGACAAACTGATCGAGGGCTCGCCGAAGAATTCCACGTCGTCTGTGCCGATCATGCCGTGGGGCGGCAGCGACAGCATCGAGAAGTGCGGCGATTTTGTTTCGGGGTAACAGAATGCGAAACGGCGAGGCGCGCATCGATGAACGCCTCGCCGCTATGTTACGCCGCCTTGTTCTTGATCGCGCCGACGATGGCGGTGACGATCGCGCCTGCCACTCCGCCGCCAACCGCTTGACCCGCAATCGCGCCGATGTCCATTGTTGAGCCTGCATTGGCCAGCATCGGGATCAGTGCTGCGAGAATCTGGCCGCCGACACCGCCGCCGATGGCGCCCGCAATCGAGTTTCCGAGCGCGCCGAGATCGATATTCTTCATGACACCGCCAGCAGCATTGCCGCCGATGGCGCCTGCGATGATTTGAATGATGAGATTGATAATTGTAGCCGACATAACGAAGCCTCCCCAATCCGGATTTGAGCTTCAGCAAACGGCGCCCGGACATGTCGCCGCGCCGTTGCAAGCTACTGCGGTGGAACCGGAACCGTCACGCTGCATCTGCGAATGACGGACATGCAGGACGCCACAGCAAATCTGAAAATTTCAGTGAATTGATTTGGAATTGTGTTGCGAAACGTCGAATCGAGGCGTTCCGCGAAACCATCGACACCGGCGTGAAGCCGTGGCTATCGCTTGATGCCCTTGCGGTCCACGCACTGCCTGGTCGCCTGCACGCCGGTGGCGGCGAGTTTCGACCCCGTCACGAGCTTGACCTGCCCCGCGGGGCATGTGCCGTCATCGACAAACACTTTTTGACCGAGTCTCAAATTGACGATTTCGCCCTCGCGATTGACGAGGTCTGCTTTTGCAGGCGTCGCAATAACAAGGGTCGACAGCGCGATCAGGCAGGGAGCAACATTGAAACGAGCGTTCACTTGTTTTGAATTTTCACGCCAGCCGGCCCGAGATTGATCTGCAATCCCTTCGGCTCCTGATTGTCTTTGTAGACCTTGTAGCCGAGGACGGCGACGGCGATGACGAGCGCGCCGACGAAGGCATAGAGCATGTTGCGGTTCATTTGGGTCCCCTTGAGATGCCTTTGCGGCATGTGAGCGTTCCTCAGGCTTCGAGCGTAGTGAAACGCGTCTGATTCTGACAGGGCGAGTTGATAGGCGCTCGGCGCGGCCCCTTCCATGCCGCCTGGAAAGCTGGCTACAGTTCCATCCAGAAAGATGCGCGAAAGACGCATAAAGAAGGGACGCAATGAACGCCAGCGACCAACAGCGCCGTATCCTCGATGCCGTCGACAACGGTTTCGACGCGCAGCTTGCGACCACGATGGACTTCGCGTCGATCCCCAGTACGCGCGGCGCGGAAGGCCCGTGTCAGGACATGATGGGCGATCTGTTGCGCAGGCGCGGCTATGAGATCGACGACTGGCACATCGATACCGACGAACTAAAAGACCTGCGCGGTTTCGGCCCGATCGAACATGATTTCTCGAAGGCGCGCAGTGTGGTCGGCACCTACCGACCCACGCGCGAGAACGGTCGCTCGCTGATTTTGCAAGGTCATTGCGATGTCGTGCCGACGGGTCCGCTCGACATGTGGGACACGCCACCGTTTTCGCCGGAGGTGCGTGGCGGATGGATGTATGGGCGCGGCGCGGGCGACATGAAGTCGGGCACGATCGCCGCACTTTACGCGCTCGACGCGTTGCGCGCGGCGGGGTTGAAGCCGACGGCACGTATTCATTTTCAATCCGTCATCGAAGAAGAAAGCACCGGCGTCGGCGCTCTCTCCACCATTCAGCGCGGCTACCGCGCGGATTGTTGTCTCATTCCCGAACCGACCAACGGCAAGCTTGTTCGCTCCCAAGTCGGCGTGATCTGGTTTCGTCTCAAAGTACGCGGACGGCCCGTGCATGTGTATGAAGCAGGCGAGGGTGCCAACGCGATCCGCGCCGCCTATCACCTGATCGAGGAGTTGGGTGCGCTGGAAAAGGAATGGAACGCGCGCGCAGCGAGCGACAAGCATTTCAAGGTGCTCAAGCATCCGATCAATTTCAATCCAGGTATCATCAAGGGCGGCGACTGGGCGTCATCGGTGCCGGCATGGTGCGATGTCGATTGCAGAATTGCCGTGCTGCCGGGTTGGGACATCAAGACACATCAGAACGAAATCCTCGCCTGCGTGACGTCAGCCTCGCGCAAGCATTCATTTTTGGCCAACAATCCGCCGCAGGTGGAATGGTCGGGCTTTCTCTCCGAAGGCTATGAACTCACCGATGCCGACGAGCCGGAGCGCGTGCTGCGCGGCGCGTACAAAAACGCCTATGGCAGCGACATGAAGGATTTGGTGTTCACCGCGCTGACCGACACGCGCTTTTACGGCCTCAATGCCGGTATCCCGTCGCTGTGTTTCGGAGCAAATGCAGAGGCGATGCACGGCTTCAACGAGCGCGTCGAAATTGAATCCTTGCGCAAGACGACGAAGGCGATTGCACTGTTCGTTGCGCAATGGTGCGGCGTCGAGGCTGGGTGACGGCAAAAGGAAAGCATCCATGACCCCACTGGAAAAAATCAAGTCGATGCCGATGCCGCTCGCGGTCATGATGGGCGTGACGTTCACGGAGGCAGCGCAGGACCAAGTCGTGGCGACCATGCTGGTGCGCGACGATTTGTGCACGCTGAACGGTTCGATCCATGGCGGCGCGGTGATGGCGTTCGCGGATTCAGTCGGAGCCGCCGTGACGTTCGTCAATCTTCCGCCCGACGCCAAGGGGACGGCGACGATCGAGAGCAAGACCAATTTTATCGGCGGTGCGAAGGCGGGAACGACAGTGACGGCGACAGCGATGCCGGTTCATATCGGCCGCCGCACGCATGTTCTGCAGACGCGGATCACATCGCCCGACGGCAAACTCGTTGCGGTGGTCACGCAGACACAGATGATCTTGTGACCGATTGCCGCGATTTCCCACTAAAGCACTGTTTCCGGGCTAATTTCTTGAGCCGGAACAAGCGACTGTGACCGTCCGGACGTTGCGCGGACGGGCGAGATTCAGCTAATTAGAGACCCATAAACGCACGCGGAGCCGGTTTTGCCGGGGTGCTCCCTTCGTGCCCGCAGACCGAAAACGCGCCCGCGAGAAAAAACCGAGATGAATCTCCTCGTCCGGATTGCCCTGAGCCGACCTTATACGTTCGTGGTTCTGGCGCTCCTGCTTCTGATCATTGGGCCGCTCGCAGCGCTGCGGACGCCCACGGACATTTTCCCCGAGATCCGGATTCCGGTGATCGGCGTCGTCTGGAATTACACGGGCCTGCCGCCGGACCAGATGGCAGGCCGCATCGTGACGCCGTTCCAGCGCGCGCTGACCACGACGGTCAACGACATCGAACATATCGCCGCCAATTCCTATAGCGGCGTCGGCATCATCAAAATCTTCTTTCAGCCCAACGTCGATATCCGAACCGCGAACGCGCAGGTCACTGCGATTGCGCAAACCATGATCAGGCAATTGCCGGCGGGTTCCACGCCGCCGCTGATCATCAACTACAGCGCATCCACCGTGCCGATTATCCAGCTGGCACTGTCGGGCGAGGGATTGACCGAACAAAATCTCGCCGACCTCGGCATCAACCAGTTGCGCACGCCGCTTGTAACGGTGCCGGGTGCTGCGATCCCGTATCCGTTCGGCGGCAAGCAGCGCCAGATTCAAATCGATCTCATTCCGAATGCGCTGCAAGCTCTGGGGCTTTCCGGGCAGGATGTCGCCGCCGCGCTGGCCGCGCAGAATCTCATTACGCCGGTCGGCACTCAGAAAATCGGCAATTTCGAATACAATATCCAGCTCAACAACTCGCCGCTGAAGATCCAGGATCTTGCCAACCTTCCGATCAAGGCGGTCAACGGCGCGATGGTGTTTATCCGCGATGTGGCGACGGTGCGCGACGGCAATCCGCCGCAGATCAACATCGTCCACGTCGACGGCAACCGCTCCGTGCTGATGATGGTGCTGAAGGCGGGCTCGATTTCGACGCTCGATATTATCTCGGGCATCAAGCAGAAGATCATCGACGTCAAGGACGCGCTTCCCGACACGCTCAAGGTCGGCTTCATCGGCGATCAATCGATTTTCGTTCGCGGCGCGATTGCAGGCGTCGCCTTCGAGGGCATTCTTGCGGCAGTTCTGACCAGCCTGATGATCCTGTTGTTTCTCGGCAGCTGGCGCTCGACAATTATTATCGCGACGTCGATCCCGCTATCGGTATTGGGTTCGATCATTTGCCTTGCGGCGATCGGCGAGACGATCAACATCATGACGCTCGGCGGTCTTGCGCTGGCGGTCGGTATCCTTGTCGACGACGCGACCGTGACGATTGAAAACATCAACTGGCATCTGGAACAGGGCAAGGACGTCGAGCCCGCTATTCTCGACGGCGCGTCGCAGATCGCCAATCCTGCGTTCGTCTCGCTGTTGTGCATCTGCATCGTTTTCGTGCCGATGTTTTTCCTCACGGGTGTGTCGCGCTTTCTATTCGTGCCGATGGCGGAAGCCGTGATCTTCGCGATGATTTGGTCGTTTATTCTGTCGCGCACGCTGGTGCCGACGATGGCGAAGTACATGCTGCAAGCCCATGCACACGACAAGGACGGCAAGCCAATTCCGCCGCCGCCTTCAAAAAATCCGGCAGTGCGTTTTCAGCGTTCGTTTGAAGCAAAATTTGAGCGCGTGCGCGCGTCCTACCGCGATATTCTTGGAATGGTGCTGGGTCATCGCCCTGTTTTTGTCGGGTCATTCCTGGCGTTCATTGCGCTGTCGTTCTTGCTGGTGCCGTTTCTCGGCAGGAATTTCTTTCCAGCAGTCGATACCGGCCAGATCCTCATGCATGTGCGCAACCAGGTCGGCACCCGCGTCGAGGAATCCGCCAACAAACTCGCCGACATTCAGAAATCGGTCCGGCGGATCATTCCCTCCGGCGAGATCGAGACGATTGCCGACAATATCGGGTTTCCGATCAGCGGCATCAACATGACCTACAACAACACCGGCCTGATCGGTTCGCAGGACGGCGACGTGCAGATCAAGCTCAAGCCAGGCCACAGGCCGACGGAGGATTATGTCCGTGAATTGCGCGAGCAGTTGCCGCAGGAATTTCCGGGCGTGCAGTTCGCGTTTCTGCCCGCCGACATTGTCAGCCAGATTCTGAACTTCGGTTCACCCGCGCCGATCGATCTGCAGATTCGCGGCGCTAACGCCACCGCGAACTACAAATATGCGCAAGACATACTCCGCAAAATCCGTCGCATTCCAGGCATCGCCGATGCGCGTATCCAGCAGTCGCCGAACAATCCGGGATTCAACGTCGATATCGACCGCACCCGCGCGCAATATGTCGGACTGACCGCGCGCGATGTCACCAACAGTCTGGTGGTCAATCTGGCCGGAAGTTCGCAGGTCGCGCCGACATTCTATCTCAATCCCGAGAACGGTGTGTCGTACTCAGTCGTAATGCAGACGCCGCAATACCAGATCGATTCATTGAGCAAGCTCGAGACGCTCCCGATCAGTGCACCGGGCGTGGCGCAACCGCCCATTCTTGGCGGCATCGCGGACATCTATCGTTCAACATCGAGTGCGGTGTTCTCGCAATACGATATTCAGACACTCATTCAGATTTTTGCGACGACGCAAGGGCGCGATCTCGGAGCGGTCGCCGGTGAAATTCAGAAGATCGTTGAGGAGACATCCAAGGATGTTCCGAAAGGCAGCAATGTCGTTCTGCTCGGTCAAGTCCAGACGATGAATTCAGCGTTCGCGGGTCTGCTGTTCGGACTCGTCGGTGCGATCCTGCTGATCTACCTTTTGATCGTGGTGAACTTCCAGTCGTGGTCCGATCCATTCGTGATCGTGACGGCACTGCCTGCGGCGATTGCCGGCATTATCTGGATTTTATTCGTGACCCACACGACGTTATCTGTTCCGGCATTGACCGGTGCGATCATGTGCATGGGTGTCGCCACCGCCAACAGCGTGCTGGTGATTTCTTTTGCCCGCGAGCGTTACGATCTGCACGGCGATCCGATGAGTGCGGCGCTCGAAGCAGGCTTCCAGCGATTTCGCCCCGTCATCATGACGGCGCTTGCGATGGTGATCGGCATGCTGCCGATGGCGCTCGGCATGGGCGAGGGCGGCGAGCAGAACGCGCCGCTCGGCCGCGCCGTTGTCGGCGGATTGATTTTTGCGACCACGGCGACATTGCTGTTCGTTCCCGTGGTATTCAGCATGGTGCACAAGAAGCGGCCCGCCACTGCGGAAATGCCGACGGAGACGGTTCATGCCCACTAAGTCTTCCAAAGAGAAGTTGGCGATTTCGCCCGAGCGCTTGCGCCGCGCGGGCATGATCGCCGGCGGCGTGGTCGTGCTCGTTGTGGTGACGGGCATTGTCTGGCGCGCGACCAGCGATGCCAAGTTGCGTGACTGGACTGAAGCGCAGGCAATTCCAATCGTGGCGGTCGCACTTCCGGGCAGCAAGCCGCTCAACGCGACGCTCGATCTCCCCGGACGACTGGAGGCCTATTCGCGCGCGCCGATTTACGCCCGCGTCAGCGGCTATCTGAAAAGCTGGAAGGTGGATAGCGGCGCCAAGGTCAAAGCCGGTCAATTGCTCGGCGAGATCGACGCGCCCGATCTCGATCAGCAACTGATGCAGGGACGCGCGGATCTGACCAATGCTCAAGCTGCAGCGAAATTATCGGGTGCGACGCTGGCACGGCGAAAAACTCTGCTGGCGTCCAATTTTGTCTCGCAGCAGGAAATCGACGAACGCTCCGCTGATCTTGCCAGCAAGGAAGCGCAGGTCAGTTCGCAGCAGGCCAACGTCGAACGGCTTGAAGCCTTGGCGAGCTATAAGAGCGTGACTGCGCCGTTCGATGGCATTGTCACCGAACGCAATACCGATGTCGGCGCACTCATCAACGGCGGCACAGGCTCAGGCGCTGCGATGTTCGTGGTGTCCGATGCGACCAAGCTGCGTCTTTATGTGAACGTGCCGCAGACCTATTTGCCCGCCATTAAGGTCGGCGCGAAGGCGACCGTGACGGTTCCGGAATATAACGACAAGACATTCCCGGCGACGGTGGAATCCTCGTCGCAGTCGGTGGACGTTGCTTCGGGTACCACGCGCATGCAGCTCGGCATCGACAATCCCGGCGGCGAATTGCGGCCAGGGGCCTACGCCAATGTGAAGTTGAGCCTCACCCGCGATTTTCAGCCGTTGAGCGTCCCGGCAAGCGCGCTGATCTTCAACGGCAGCGGATTGCGGGTCGCGACCATCGCGCCGGGCGACAAAATCCGGTTCAAGACCGTGACCATTGCCCGCGATCTCGGACGCGAAATTGAAATCGCGACAGGTTTGGCCGCCGACGACCGTATCGTCATTACGCCGCCGGACGGAATCGCCGATGGCGATCAGGTGCGTATCGCGGGTGTTGCGCCCGGCAAGGACAACGCAGCGCCCAAAACAAGTGACAAGACAAGCGAAAAGACGAGCGAAAAGCCCAATCCCGTCAAGGCGGAGTAACTCCGCGATCGCGTAATCACTTGGGCTGTGGCGGGAGTAGCTACCGCTTCAGTTGGCGCTGTCGTCGGTGTTGCTCGGCCGGGCACTGCGCATTTGGGCGTGCCGTCAACTAAAAATCGGCGCCAATACGATTTTGCTTGGAACTTGAACGCAGACGCAGCATTATGAATTTGCCGGGTCCAAAAGCGGACCAAAAGCGGTCCAAGGGATCGATGCCATGCGTGGCGTGTTCGTAGTGTTGTTTTTGTGTGCGGCGGCCCAACCTTGCCTTGCGAAAAATCTTCTCAAATCTGAGCCTTATTTTCTCGCGCCGTTCTCCGTTGTCTATGTCGACAACGGCGTCTGCGGTGTGGGCAAAGTGTTGAAGGTGAAGGGTGCGCTCGGAGCGATGCGCCGTCAAAAGACGTGCGTGGAGCTTGGGCGGGAAGAAGCCTCGCGGGTTAGTGCGACGCCGTAACGCCAACTTAACTTGACGCTTCGCGGTTTTAGAACCCCGAATTGGCGCAACAACCTTTGCATGTCGTAACTTTGCACGCCGCGGTCTGCGGCGAACCATAAGCAAGATGCCCCAAACCACCGTCAAACCCAAGTCGGCAACCCGCGTCAAACCCAAGCTCAAGCCGGAGCGCCCGCCGCTTTACAAGGTGATCCTGCTCAACGACGATTTCACACCGCGCGAATTCGTCGTGATGGTGCTCAAGGCCGTGTTCAAGATGGGCGAGGCGACGGCGCACGGCGTCATGCTCACCGCGCACCAGAAGGGCGCTTGCGTGATCGCCGTCTACACCCGCGATGTTGCCGAGACCAAAGCCACGGAGGCGACCGAGCTTGGCAAGGCACAGGGTTATCCGCTGTTCTTTACGACTGAGAAGGAAGAGTAGGCGGCATGGCGACGCCCACTGACGAAAATCTTCTTTCACTTCTGAATTCCCTCGACACGCTGGAATTCGTTGCGCGTCATCTTGACCCGTCATTGCTTGGCGCGGTGATGGAGGCGGTCGCGACGCGGGACGAAAAACTGCGAATGACACATGCGCAGCTCAAAAGCGATGCACCGAGTTGGCTGAGATTATCCAGCGACGAGACGTTGGCAGCATTCGATGAATTGCGCGCCGCAGCCGAACTCGGTGACACGCGCGGAACTTACAAAGCCTTGCGCCACGTCCCCCGTGCGCTGGAGGCACTTTATCCGCAGGCTGCAACGACGCCGGCGGTCAACCGCTTCTTCGTCGATCATGCTTTGCGCGACAACGCGGACGAATTGTTACGTTGCATGCAGCCGATGCGCGAAGGCGAAACCGGGATCATGCATTTCGACAACGAGTACGGCAGTCGCGGCGGATACTCGCTCTATGTTCCGGAAACCTACACGCCCGATCGTGCATGGCCGCTGGTGGTCGCTCTGCATGGCGGCAGCGGACATGGGCGCGGATTTCTCTGGAGCTGGTTGCGCGATGCGCGCAGCTACGGCGCAATTCTTGTCGCCCCGACCGCAACGGGTCCCAGCCGTAAATCGACCTGGGCCCTGATGGGCGACGACACCGATACGCCGAACCTCAATCGCATTCTCGAATCCGTGCGTGAGCGTTGGAATATCGATGCGGCGCGATTGTTGATGACCGGCATGAGCGACGGCGGCACATTCTGCTATGTCAGCGGACTTGAGTCCGCGTCGCGCTTCACGCATCTCGGCCCGGTGTCGTCGGCGTTTCACCCAATGCTGGCGTCGATGGCGGACGGTGAGAGGATACGCGGTCTTCCGATTTACATGGTTCACGGCGCGCTCGACTGGATGTTTCCGGTTGAAGTGGCGCGACAGGCCGAACAGGTTCTCGGCATGGCGGGCGCGCATGTGACTTATCGCGAGATCGACGATCTCAGCCACACTTATCCGCGTGAGATCAATCCGGCGATGCTGGCGTGGCTGAAGGACGAGTAAACCGTCGTGGCGCTGCCTATCGATTGATCTTTGCGGATTTCGGGAATTTCGTCATAGTTCACAGCAGATGCTGCGAGGGGACGCGGGAAGGGGCTTCGTTGCACGATGGAAGGTCTGGCTGGGTATCCATCGCGCAATCTGATCCGTGGCGCGGTCTTCATGCTGTTGGTGTGGACCGCCGCAACACTCGCCTACTGGAAGGCAGGATGGAGTTTTCAGGACGCGCTCTACATGGTGACGCTGACGGTGTTCACCGTCGGTTACGGCGAAGTGCGGCCGATCGACACCATGTATCTTCACGTCGTGACCATGGCGACGATGGCGTTCGGCTGCACGGGGATGATTTTCCTGACCGGCGCGCTGTTTCAGTTTATGACGTTCAATTCCCTTCAACAACTTTTGGGTAACAGGCGCGTGCAGGCGGAAATCGACAAACTCGATAATCACATCATCATATGCGGCTACGGCCGCATCGGCGTCGAACTCGCCAAGGCTTTAAAAGATGGCCGCGCCTCGGTGGTTGTGGTCGAACAGAATGAGCGGCGAATTGCCGATGCGCGTGCTGCCGGCCATCTCGTCATTCAAGGCGACGCGACCAACGAATCGACGCTGCACGACGCAGGCATCGAGCGAGCCCGCGCGCTGGCCAGCGTGCTGCCAAACGACGCCGCCAACGTCTTCATTACGCTCAGCGCCCGCAGCCTCAACAGTAAGATCGAAATCATCGCGCGCGGCGATGCGATCTCGACCGAGCGTAAATTGCTGCATGCGGGTGCCAACAAAGTCGTGCTGCCGACGCATATCGGCGCCGAACGCATCGCCGAAATCTTGCTGTTTCCCGAAACCTCTCGCTTTGTGCGAGAATCCGATTCGATGCGCGTGCTTGAGCGTTCGCTGCGCAATCTCGGTTTGAACATTGATGTCATTGTTGCGCCAGAAGGCGGCGCGCTCACAGATCTGACGATTGAAGAAATCGAAACGCGTACGCACGGCACGTTTTTCATTGTGCAGATCAACCGCCGCGATGGCGATTCAATCACCGGACCTGAAAGATCGACGCGCATTCACGCCGGCGATGGCGTCGTCGTCGTGGCGCGAAATGGCCAGGCAGCGAACGCATTGTTTGCGGCACCGCGCGAAAAAGTACGTGCCGGGCGGATGACCTTTTAGGCGTGAATCGCGCCGGCAAGTTTTTGTCACGGCCTGTCGAGAAGTTTAGCGTCGTAAATCTCGATGGTTGAAGGCTCAACAAGCAACGCAGACAGCGCCTTGATGAATTGTCGCGAGGCGGGGACGGCGAAATGCGCCAGCAATGCCGCGCGATCGCTCCATTGTTCGACGAACACGAGCCGAAGCGGATTTTCGCAATCCATATGCACGGCGTGCGAAACGCAACCCGGCTCCTCGCGCGAGCGCTGCGTATGTTCGATGCTCAGGCGTCGCGCTTCCTCAAAACTGTCGCGCTGAATGGTGGCGCTGCCGGTGACGACGATCATTGATGCTCCCTCAAAATGAATCTTCAGCGACCGCGATGCAGTCGATTTCAATATCGAAAGGCCCGGTCCATTCCGGCACGCAGACGAAGATACGCGCAGGCGGATCGATGGGGAAGTATTTCGCGTAGATCGCGTTCACGGCCGGGAAGTGCGCGGCGGAGGTGCAGTAGATATTGCATTTCATTACGGTGTCGAGGCTGGCACCTGCGGCTTCCAGACACAGTTTCATCTGCGCAATGATGAGTTCGGTCTGCCGCTCGATAGGCACGGGCAGGATGGTGCCGGTTTCGGGATCGAACGGCGGCAGGCCGGAGACATAGACCATGTTGCCGACGCGCGTGACCGGCGAGAGCGGTGCTTGCCATTTTTCCAGATATGTCGAGATCGGCTCGACGCGAATGGCGGTTCGTTTCACGGGATGGTTGGCCTTATCAGAAATTCATTGCGCCGCTGTTACCACGGGCGCGGCTGACATGGCGATGGCTGCGTGATAGTTATCCTGCAGTTGAGTGCATCGGAGCGGATTGAACGCATAAAATGAAACACCAAAAACTCACGCTCCGTTCGCTGTCGGCGGTCGCCGTGACGGTCCCGATGAAGTTGCCGCTCGGCACCAGCGCGCAGACCATCAAGGAAGCCTCGTTATTGCTGCTCGATCTCAAGACGCATGAAGGCGTCGAGGGGCGCGGTTATGCGTGGTGTTATCAAGCGGGCATCGCGCGTTCATTGGTTCCGATTGTCGCTGAATTGAGCGACGTGCTGCAAGGCATGACTGTCGCGCCGCTCGATCTGGCGCAGATTGTCGCGCGGCACTTCAAGCTGGCGGGACTTGCCGGTCCACTGATGATGGTGGCGTCGCCGGTCGACACTGCGATTTGGGATGCGCTGGCGATTGCAGCGAACATGCCGCTTGCAACTTTGCTCGGTGCAAGCCCGCGCCCCATTCAGGCTTACAACAGCAACGGCCTTGGATTGATATCGGCGGCCGCCGCCGCTGATGAGGCCGAGGCGTTACTCGTGGGTGGCTTCAAGGGCGTGAAATTGCGGCTCGGTCGCGCGGGCGGATTGACGCACGATCTTGAAGCGGTGCGCGCGGTGCGCAAGCGTCTTGCGAGCGACATTCACCTCATGGTCGATTTCAATCAGGCATTGAGTTTCGCAGATGCGATGCGCTATGGCGCAGCACTCGACGGCGAAGGTATTTATTGGATCGAAGAGCCGATCCGCCACGACGACTATCATCACATGGCGCTGCTTGCGCAGGCGACGACGACGCCGATTCAGATCGGTGAGAATTTTACGGGATTGCAGCCGATGGCGGCGGCACTGGAAGCGAGAGCTTGCGATTATGTGATGTCGGATCTGGATCGTATCGGCGGCGTTACCGGATGGATGCGCGCGGCGGGATTGGCGGCGGCTTATAACCGCGAAATGTCGTCGCATCTGTTTCCCGAAGTCAGCGCGCATCTAATGGCGGCGACGCCGACGCGGCACTGGCTGGAATATGTCGATTGGGCCAATCCGATTTTACAGGAGCCGATCGAGATTGTGGATGGCAACGCGATTATTCCGACGCGGCCCGGCCACGGCATGATGTGGGATATGGCTGCGGTGAAGAAGTATCGATTGGACAAATAGCGCGGGCGGCTAAAGCGGCGTTGCGAGCGGAACGCGCGCTAATGTATGTGCCGGCGTATGATAGCGCGCGCCCATATAAAGAATCGCCGACGCTGTGAGGACCATCAGCACGACGATAGCGGCCAGACAGATCCGGCTTTCGCTGTCGCGATCGAGGTGAAGTTGCATGGCGCGCTCTCTGCTCGTGCCACCGACAATACGCACATCGTGATTCTGGTCCAGCAGTAAGGCTGACGTATCGGTCGTCTTTATGCGCAGCGCAGCAAGGGCGTTGCGGGCAATCGAAAGCGCAAGCAATTTCGCGCGTGAAGCGTTGTCAGGCCGGACGGTTCGGCTAGGCTGGAGGTCGTTCCAGTCGGAGATTCCCAAGGAGTTATGATGAAACGTATTTTTCTAGTTGCCTCACTCAGCCTGTTCGCCGCCTCGCCGGTTTTTGCGGATGCATGCAAGGCCGTCAGCGCCGACGGCAAGCCACTCGCCGGTGCTGCCAAAACCAGCATGATGAAGAAGTGCTGCGAGGACAACGCCAAGAGCTCGGAAGGCAAGCCGCTCGCGGGTGCTGCGAAAGACTCGTCGATCAAGAAGTGCATGGCGAGTTAAAATTTGGGTGGTGTCATCCAATGAAAATAGGCCGTTCTTTTGAACGGCCTATTTTTAAAATTTTCAATTGCGATCACAAATCACGAACACCCCGTCGTGCTGCCACACGTATCGCACTTCATGCATGTGCCGTTGCGCACGAGCGTAAAGTTCGAACACTCGCCGCACATGTCGCCCTCATAGCCGCGCGCTTTGGCCTCCGCGCGGCGGTCGGCTTTGGTGGGACCGGCTTGCGCAGCAGCGGAGCCTGACTTGCTCCAGTTCTGCTGCTCCAGTTTTTCCGTCGGCGACAGATCGCGCTCCGGCTCGGCGGCCCTCAAAGCGACAGCGCCGTCGACATCACCGTGCCGTGCCGTCGCACCACCTGCAATCGCAGTGACGTTGCCGGAGCCAATCGCATCGGCAGCGCCCCCTTGCATCACCACCAGCTTGTCGACGCGCGAGCGCGTGATGCCCTTGGAGACGAACTTGCTCGAATGCGACGGATCGGGCGCGCGGCCTTCCTCGACGCCCTTGCCGAGTGCGTCGAATTGCGTCTCGCTCGGATCGACATGAGCCAGATCGAACCGCTCCATGTAGGAGACGGCGAGTTCGCGGAACACATAATCGAGAATCGAGGTCGCGTATTTGATCGAGTCGTTGCCTTGCACCGGACCCGCAGGCTCGAAGCGGGTGAACGTGAAGGCATCGACATATTCTTCCAGCGGCACGCCATATTGCAGGCCCAATGAGACCGAAATTGCAAAGTTGTTGACGAACGAGCGAAGTGCCGCGCCTTCCTTGTGCATGTCGATGAAGATTTCGCCGATGCGGCCGTCGTCATATTCGCCGGTGTGCAGATAAACCTTGTGGCCGCCGACCACGGCTTTCTGCGTGTAGCCTTTGCGGCGATCCGGCATCTTCTCGCGCTCGCGCATCACGATGATGCGCTCAACGAGTTTCTCGACGATCTTTTCCGAGACTTGAGCCGTACGAGCAGCCATCGGCTTGTCGTAGAACGACTCGATCGCATCGTCCTCCTCGTCATCGTCGGAGATGAGCTGCGAGTTCAGCGGCTGCGAAAGCTTCGAGCCGTCGCGATAAAGCGCGTTGGCCTTGAGCGCGAGTTTCCAGGACAGCAAGTAAGCAGACTTGCAATCTTCAACCGTGGCATCGTTGGGCATGTTGATGGTCTTGCTGATCGCGCCCGAAATGAACGGCTGCGACGCCGCCATCATGCGGATGTGGCTCTCGACTGACAGATAGCGCTTGCCGATCTTGCCGCAGGGATTGGCGCAGTCGAACACGTTGTAATGCTCAGGCTTCAAATGAGGCGCGCCTTCCACCGTCATCGCGCCGCAGATGTGAACATTCGCTGCTTCAATCTCGCGCTTGGAAAAGCCGACAGCGGTGAGCAGGTCGAAGCCGGGGGCTGCGATCGCGTCCGGGTCGAGCTTCAAGGTTTGCGTGAGGTAATCTTCGCCGAAGGTCCACTTGTTGAACGCGAACTTGATGTCGAACGCGGTCGGGAGTGCCGCTTCGGCTTTCTTGATCGCTTCGTCTGTGAAACCTTTAGCCTTGAGTGTCGAGACGTTGATGCCGGGCGATTGGCCGAGCGAGCCGTGACCGACCGCATAGGCTTCGATCTCGGCAATTTCGCTTTCCTTATATCCAAGCGCGCGCAGCGCTTCGGGGACAGCGCGGTTGATGATCTTCCAGTAGCCGCCGCCTGCGAGCTTCTTGAATTTCACCAGCGCGAAATCAGGTTCGATTCCCGTGGTGTCGCAATCCATCACCAAGCCAATCGTGCCTGTCGGCGCGACGACAGTGGTCTGCGCGTTGCGATAGCCATGTTGCTCGCCTAACTCCAGCGCGAGATCCCACGCGGCTTTCGCATGCGTGACGATGTCAGCCTGAGGACACGATGCGTGATCGAGCGGCACGGGAGACACCGCGAGCGCTTCATAGCCGCGGGATTCGCCATGTGCAGCACGACGATGGTTGCGGATCACGCGCAGCATGTGCGCGGCGTTTTTCTTGTAGCCGGGGAAGGGGCCGAGTTCTTTCGACATCTCGGCAGACGTCGCGTAGCTCACGCCAGTCATGACAGCGGTGAGGGCACCGCACAGCGCGCGGCCTTCGTCGGAGTCATAAGACAGACCCATCGTCATCAATAGGCCGCCGATGTTGGCGTAACCGAGACCCAGCGTGCGGAATTCGTAAGACAGTTCGGCGATGGGCCTGGACGGGAACTGCGCCATCATCACCGAGATTTCGAGCACGACGGTCCACAGGCGGCACAGATGCTCGTAGGCGTCGATGTCGAAGCGGCGGGTTTGCGTGTCGTAAAACGTCAGCAGGTTCGCCGACGCAAGATTGCACGCCGTATCGTCCAGGAACATGTATTCCGAGCACGGATTGGACGCGCGGATGTCGCCGCTGGCTTTACAGGTGTGCCAGTCGTTCATCGTGGTGTTGAAGTGCAAACCGGGATCGGCGGACGCCCATGCGGCGTAACCGATTTTTTCCCACAGATCGCGGGCTTTCAGAGTCTTCATCACCTTTTTCGAGGTGCGCGCATTCAGATTCCAGTCGCCGTCGGTTTCCACCGCGCGCAGGAAATCGTCCTTCAGCGAAACTGAATTGTTGGAGTTCTGTCCGGCAACGGTGAGATACGCTTCCGAATCCCAATCGGTGTCGTAGACGTCGAACGAAATTTCCTTGTAGCCTTGCTTGGCGAACTGCATCACGCGCTTGATGAGATTGTCCTGCACCATCGCGCGGCGCGCGAGCTTGATCTCACGGCGCAGCGCCGGATTTTTTTCAGGATCGAAGCAGTCGTCGCCACTTCCTTCGCAATTCACGCAGGCCTTCATGATGGCCTTGAGATGCTTCTGGTTGATCTTAGAGCCCGTGACGAGCGCCGCGACCTTCTGCTCCTCGCGCACCTTCCAGTCGATATAGGTTTCGATATCCGGATGATCCGCGTCGACGACGACCATCTTGGCCGCGCGTCGCGTGGTACCGCCGCTCTTGATGGCGCCCGCTGCACGGTCGCCGATCTTGAGGAAGCTCATGAGGCCGGAGGACTTGCCGCCGCCGGAAAGCTTCTCGCCTTCACCGCGCAGTCGCGAGAAGTTCGAGCCGGTGCCGGAGCCGTATTTGAACAGGCGCGCTTCGCGCACCCACAAATCCATGATGCCGCCTTCGTTGACGAGATCGTCGCTGACGCCCTGAATGAAGCAGGCGTGCGGCTGCGGATGCTCATACGACGATTTGGATTTAGTCAGTTTGCCGGTGAAGGGATCGACATAGTAATGACCCTGGCCCGGACCATCGACGCCGTAGGCCCAATGCAAGCCGGTGTTGAACCATTGCGGCGAATTCGGCGCGACCATCTGCTTGGCCAGCATGAAACGCAGTTCGTCGTAGAACGCTTTGGCGTCGTCTTCCGACGTGAAATATTTGCCCTTCCAGCCCCAATAGGTCCAGCAACCGGCAAGCCGATCGAACACCTGCTTCGATGACAATTCAGAACCGAAGCGTTCTTTTTCCGGAAGTGCTGCGAGTGCGTCTTCATCCGGAATCGCGCGCCAAAGCCATGAGGGAACGGTTTCTTCCTCGACCTTTTTCAGGTGCTTGGCGATTCCAGCTTTGCGGAAATATTTTTGTGCAAGGACGTCGGAGGCAACCTGCGACCATGTCGTCGGCACTTCGACATTGTCGAGTTTGAAAACAACAGAACCGTCGGGATTGCGAATCTCGCTCGTGGTCAGCCGGAATTCGATGGACGCATAAGGTGACTGATCGGCTGTGGTGTAGCGGCGTTCGATTCGCATGTTAGTGCCCCGTCTTTTGCCGGCGCGTCCTCGCCCGAGGTTACGCCGGAGATTTCCAATCGCGAACCGGTCTGCAGGTATTCCCGCAAGGCCTTTTAAGTCCGCAGCGTGCCGTGTCGCATTCGACTCAAACCTTGAGCCGGCTCCGGCCTGTTCTCTGTTCGGGGTGGTGACTGCTTTTACATGTGTAAATGCAGGCCCAACCCTTCAACGCCCTACGCCCCAATACGCATCGCCACTTACGTCCAAAAAGAGCCGACAAATCCCCGACTCCGTGGCCTTTCCGGCCTTGCGGAGCTTCCTGTCGGAACCCTCTTGGGAGCGTCCGGCGAGACCAAAAACTCACGCACCGAACGATTCCAAAGCTAGGCAGACTCGTCCGATACGTCAAGCAATAGTATCAAACCATGAATCAAACACTAAATATGGTGGGATAACGCGAAAATACCAGCGGAATGGGCATCGCCGGGAGGTTCGCAATGCGGGAAGTATCAGTGAGTCCTTGTGGAATCCCAAGGCCAAAATTTGCAAAAATTTTCGGCCCTGTGAGTTCCGCTTTTTGCAGCGTTAAAGGTGCGGAAACCCGCGCCCGATATGCGCCCAAAGCCCTGGATTCGAGTCGCTGAAATCGCCACCGCGCCGTCTTTCTCCCCGTCATCCACATCTGTGTATGGACGCGGGTGAGGCCGATTACTCCGCCGCGAGCTTTCTCATGTCCGCATTCTCGTAGATGACTTCGCCGGTGGCGCGGCCACGAAGTGCTACTTCTTTGGCGATGGCGCGGCCGAGAATTGTCTGATCGATATTGCCATAGCCGCCCAGCGGAAGGGCGCCGAGCCATTTGGACCATGCCGGCGTGTTGGCGTTGCCGATGATGATGCCGGGGCGGAATATTGCTAGGCGTGTGAAGCCTGCCGCGCGCACGGCGTCTTCCTTCAGGCCCAAAATACCTAGATTTGGACGCGCACATATTTGAACGGGCTTGTCGCCGTAGAGCCGACGGCGGAGAGCAGGGCGAATTGCGAAATGCCGCCGTCATGACAGCCGCGCGCGAAGCTGCCGACGACGCCGACTTCGACGCGCTTCAGATCCTCTTCGCTCCACTGCGCCGTGCCGGAGCCGATGCCGACGCAACTCACGGCGCTGACGTGGCAGGAATTTTGATTTTTTGCGCTCAATTCGAGGGCGAGGGTTTTGATGTGCGCGGCAAAATCTTGTGCGTCCGTATCGAGCACGACATTGCGCACGCGCTCTCGCGGCGGAACAGCCTTGCGCGTGACCATCACGATTTCGCGGCACTCTGGAATAGCGAGCAGTTCATCGACGGTTGCAGCGCCGACCTGTCCGGTGCCGCCGAGGATGATGGTGGTGAAGGGTGCGGGAGTCATGGGGACTCAGCTACTATAAAATTCGCGGATAATTTCGAAAAACATCGGGTGTAAAACGGATTTGCTTCCAAGCTATTTGGCATTTGACTTTAAGAGCGTGGAAATCGCTTTACCGAGTTCGGCTTCGTCTTTAAGTGCTTGCCCCAGGCGGTCAGACAAATCTGCTAAGACAATTCGAATTGCCTGCGCAATTTCTAAACATTTTTCATCGGTCTGAGCGTGCAATCCGTCACTCAATGCGTTGTGCAAAAGAGTTAGCGGGTTGTGACCATTTATCAGAAGCGCCTGCGGTATCGCTGTCTTCACCAAACTTACAGATTTCGAAAATTGGTTTTCGCTTTTGGCCTGATCTAGCGCAGAAATCATTTCTTCCGATGCGCCAATCTTTGTTGCGACTCGTATTATTTCTTCGATGATCCGAGTTTTTTGATGCTCCACCACTCGTCGATAATATGCGAAGGCTCCAATTCCCAGTCCTTGATTCTCGCAGCGCCGGCCTTTCAAAAACGTTTCACGTTGATCGCCAAGCAAAGTCAGCAGTCGAGTTGGTGTGACAGGTCCGAACGGAGGATTCTCTCCGTATTTATATGCCGTGCCTGATTCATCATCCGCCAATAATTGAACCGCCAAAGAAAAATGCTTGGTTCGAGATCGGCAATTAGAGCAGATGTATGTGAGGAAGATATCTTTTGAGCGACCGTTGCGAGATACGTAAGATGCGTCGCCTGTTCGGCGATGTGCTCTCAGGCCGTTACACATTTCCGACGTGCAATGTAGCATCAGTTGCGGCGTTACCAGCTCATATGAGACTGATCCGCCGCTTTGCTCAAACATCGTTGCTATATTTCGAGATTGCGACGGGGGCACATTCTCTAAGAAATCAGAAAAGCTTATTTTCCGTTCGAGATTGTCTTCTGACTTTTCTTTTGGATCTGCCATCGAAGTCACTAATTCATAATCAATGGGATTGGCACTCATTACGTCCGAATAAATAATTCGCGCAAAGCTGACGTTAGGGCGTTTGGTCTCGCAATCATTCAGCGTTAAAGCGGGGAACCGTATCATGAGCGATGATACAAAACCAATTATAAGGAGCTGTTTCTCCGCCCCATTTCCGCCATTCGATTCCGAGTCCGTCACCGTCTGGCCCCAAAGCCCATTCGTCCGCGCCTAAGACGCGCAACGCGCACGATTTTCCGCTGCCTTAATCGTCAAAAAAAGCGCAGGCGCCATGCGCGCGAAAATCCGGATTTCGGGTGGCCGATTCCTCAGCCCTGTGGTCTGTGTTCGCCACCTCATATTCGTGGACGACGCACGAGGACAGATCATGGACGCGCGCACGACAGCCGACATCGAAAACGATACGCCAGCAGCAATCGCCGCCGCGCGCCGCTCGAAAATGATCGGCTATTTGTTGCTGCTGATTACGTCGATCGGATGGGGATTGAACTGGCCGGTTACGAAACGATTGCTCAGCGATCTGCCGCCGCTTTCGATGCGCGGATTGTCCGGCGTGATCGGCGCGTTTCTTCTCGCTGGCGTCGCAGTTGCCATTGGACAAAGCCTGAAGGTGCCGCGCGCGCAATGGCCGCGTCTCGTTTTGCTCTCGCTGCTCAACGTCACGTCCTGGATGGCGCTGATGGGCCTTGCGCTGACATACCTGCCTGCAAGCGAAGCCGCTGTAATCGCTTACACAATGCCGGTATGGGCTGCAGTCTTGGCGTGGCCCATTCTTGGCGAGCGCATGACGTGGCTGCGCGTGATCGCAATGGCGATGGCGCTTGCGGGACTTGTCGCGCTGATGGGCGGGAAGGGCGTCTCGACGAACTCTCAGACTTTGCCCGGTATCGCTCTGGCGCTTTGGGGAGCTTTCAACTTCGCGCTCGGAACTGTTTTCGCGAAACGATGGCCGCTGACGCTCGCGCCCGTGACATCAGCCGTCTGGCAAGTTGGCATCGGTTGCTTGCCGGTCGCACTTGTTGGGCTTGCGATCGAATCTCCGCACTTCGGCAACCTTTCCACACTCGGCTGGTCGCTGTTCACCTATGCGATCATCGTGCAGTTCTGCATCGCCTATCTGTGTTGGTTTGCTGCACTTCAGCGGCTGCCGGCATCCGTCGCAGCGATTGGCACGCTGCTGGTGCCGGTCATCGGCGTGCTGGCATCCGCCGGCGCACTTGGAGAGCCTTTGGGAACGGGCCAGATTGCAGCTTTGGTGCTGACAATTGCAGGCGTGGTCTTAGCGTCGCGCTCGTGACAAAACGCCGCCGATTAACCTTGTAAATCAGGCCTTTCACGAACGTTTCGCGGGCGCTGTAGCCTTCTTGCCACAGCGCCGGGAACCGGCGCCTGTTAAGTTCCACCCCGGTTCCGACGGGCGGCTAACGCCTGCGGAGACAGGGGCTGGGTGTGGCGGCGTTGCGGGCAAAAGTTGCGTGGGGTTTTCGCGTGCGAATTTCGCGCGCGATGCATTTGCTGTTTGCGCTAGCCGCGGTCGGTTCGTTTGCGGCGATGATGCCGACGGCGGCAATGGCGCAGTTCGTATGTACCGGTCCCGCCCCGGAGACCATCTGCACTATTACCGGCGATTTAACTGCCACACCTTCCGCGTCGTTCCTTACTTCGGCGGTGGGCGGCGAGAATGCAACGACCGTCAATACGGCTGCTGGGGTTGTCGACGACATAACCACCCAAGCTTCAACGGGAAATGCCCTAACGCAGAATTCCGGCACAGTTTTCGATTTCATCGAAACCTTTACGACAGCTGGCGGCAACGCAACCATTATCAACTCTTATAGCGACCCATTTTTCTTCCTCGAACTTAACGCGCACACCGATGCGGGCGGTGATGCCACGACCAATAATTCGGGAGCAGTTTTTGGTATTATAACTCAGACAAGCAACATGGGTCTGGGCACCGGCGCCGGTAAGGCGACATCGATCAATTCGGGCAGCACAGACTTTATTCAGACAAGTACCGAAGACGGAGGAAACGCGGTAACGGTCAATTCCGGCAAGGTCTTCAATTCGTTTTCTGCGAATTTCTTTCCGCCTTTTTTGTTCCCGGGAATTGTCACCGCAACTAGTGACGGTGGCGATGCGACCACGATCAATACCGGCACAGTGGGCGGAGGTTTTTTTGGATCTGGCATCGTCACGGCTACGGGCCTGAATGGCGGCGACGGTAATGCAACGACTATCAATCGCGGCGTCGTCAATGGCGAAGTTACTACGACAACGGGGACTAGCGGAACTGGAACCGGTAACGCCACGCTTATCAATTACGGAACGATCGATACGACGAGCGCTCGCTTTACCGGAGGAGGCTTTGTTGACACAGGGGCTCTTGGCGGCATCGCATCGGTTTACAACGCTGGCAAGATCATAGGCGAGGTTGGTGTCTTTTCATCAACTGGTGGATCGGCATCCTTGTCGAACGCCGGTTTTATCGATGGTTCTTATTCGGGCGTTGCGGTCAACATTTCGCAATCGCTTCCGTTCTCTATCACGCCTGACCCGACAATCCCGACAACGCTGAATATTCTCCCCGGTTCTCGCATTCTCGGATCGATCTTACTCAACGGTATCGTCGGAGCGCCGGGATCGACGCCGACTGCTGTGAATTTCTTTGCCGGTCATGACATTTCATCTGTCACGTCCTTTGGCGGCTTCCTCAGTTGTGGTTGCGGCGGCGGCGCGTTTTTCGGCGGCCTGACCGACACCGGCGCACCAGTGAACGTCTTCGGTGGCGCGCCTTACGTCATCAACGGCAACACCGTCGCTATTCTCGATCCGACGTCGTTCGCGGTGGCAGACCGCAATGTCGTCGATTTCTCGCATACGGTTTCGACGCTGTTCACCAATCGCCTGAACAATCCGACATCGACGAGCGGAAATGGATCGACTGCCATCGGATTCGCGCCTTCGGGCAACGTCGCCGTCGACATGGCGCGCGATGCCTTTGCAGGCATTTCATCGCTGAATTATGCCAGCACAGATCGTGTGCTGTTCAGCAATCCGAGTTTCACGGCGAAAGATGGCACCAGCATCTGGGCGCAGGGTTTTGGCGGTCAAAGGATTCAGGGTGCGAATGCGCCGACGCTGCGTTCGGTCAATAATTTCTACGGTGGCGCAATGGGCATCGACAAGGCCGTGCGACCAGATCTGCGTATGGGTGTTCTCGCTGGTGCCGGTAAAATCAATTCCAACATCGATGTCAATTCGGGCAGTACTTCGAGCGATGTCGCATTTGCCGGTGTCTATGGTCGCTATGCCATGAACCGCTCGTTCGTGGATTTTGCGTTGCTTGGCGGTCACAGCAACAACGACGTACGCCGGAATATCGCCAACAACCTCGTTGCAGGCGGTCTTGAAACCGCGTCCGCGAAATACGATGGGTGGTTCATCAGCCCTGAATTCGCTTATGGCGTTCGCATGCCGGTGGCTGCGAACCTGACGCTGACGCCGACCGCGCGTGTGCGTTACCTTGCTGCTGAGTTCGATGGTTATCAGGAAACCGGATCAACGACCAATCTGAACGTCGCTTCGCGCACGTCGCATAATTTCGAGGAGCGCGCCGAAGTCACCTTGACCAAGACATCCGATCCGCTGCCAACGCAGCGGATGCAAATTTCAGGGACAGTCGGTCTGCTGGCGCTTCAGCGCGTCGGCGACACCACGGTGAATACGGTTCTGCTGGGACAGAACCTTCCGTTCGCAACGCCGGGCAAGAATGATGTGTTCGGTGGCTTTGCCGGCGTTGGGTTTGACTGGCGGCATATCTCGGGGTGGACCGTGTTCGGTGCTGCCGAATACACCGCGACGACCGATTCAAGTCAAACCGTCAGCGGCAAGGGCGGCGTCAAAGTCGCGTTCTGATTTCGCATTCAGACATATAAAAAGCGGCGCATTTTCATGCGCCGCTTTCGTCAATTAAAATTCGCTGATGTTTACGGGCAGGGATAGCGATAGCCGTCATTGTTCAGATACGTACCCGATGCCGGATCGTAGGAACGGTAACGCTGAAAGCAATAAGCCTCCGCATCGCCGCCACCGCCGTAGCCCGGCGCAACATACACCGGTGCTGGTGCGTAGCCGGGGCCGTAATAACCCGGACCGTATCCGTAGCCGTAAGGATTTGATCCCGCGGCAATTGCGCCACCAATTAAAGCACCAGCAGCAAGGCCGATGCCGAGACCAGCTCCACCCCCGCGCCAGCCACCACGACGACCGCGCCACTGGACCTGCGTCACCTGCGCGTTGTCGCTCTGCACCGAGGCAGAAATGGCCGCAGCCGAGGCAAGTGGCGCAGCATTGCTCGACGAAACCGCAGACATAGGAAGCACCAATGCAAGTGCTGCAATCGCGCATCCCGATTTGAACGACATCATTTTCATTCTCCAAATCCCGCTCCGAATATCGGAACCACGGGGCTTAACGCGCGGGATACCAGCGTGTTCCCGTTTTAGCACGCGGCAATCTTCGTGTGAATTCAGGCGCTTCTGGGGCAGTTCCGGTTAGGGAGCGTGCCGAGCCGCGGAAGCTGGACAAATCACGGGTGCAATGCGATCAAATGCTTCCTCGTGCCGCCCATCGTCGGATATTCGTTATGAAGCTCTTCTTCCTGCGCATTTTTACATGGTGGAACGGCTCGACATTCGGGACTCAACTTTGGACCAGACGCTTCGGCGAACTGGTCGGCGAAGATGAATCCGGCAATCGCTATTTCCGCACCCGGGACGGCAAGATCGATCCGACGCTCGGATTCCAACGCCGCTGGGTGATCTACAACGGATACGCCGAGGCGACGCGCGTGCCGCCATCATGGCACGGTTGGCTGCATCACACGGTGGACGTCCTGCCCACGGATGAAAAATACACGCCGCGCGAATGGCAGAAATCGCACCGCCCGAACATGACTGGGACACCCGCCGCTTACAGGCCGTCGGGTTCGATGCTCTCTACGGGCCGCCGGCCAAAGGCGACGGGCGATTATCAGCCTTGGATACCGGGCCAATAATTCAGCTGCTGATTTGCGGTTCGAAAATGAATAGAGGCTGCAGGGTCGTATCTGCTCGCCCTTTCCCCGCCGCAATCCGCATGTTAACCGATGGTCTGCGCGCGGCGCTATGTTTGTAGAATGTCGCGAGCCCGATTCGCCGAGTAGTCCGCGCATAATGTTCCGAACTATTTTCATAGCTCTCTTCGCGACGCTTTCGCTCGTGTTGCTGAACGGCGGCGCGCATGCGCAGATCGGGAATATCTTTTCCGATCGGCCACGCCCGCCTGCGCCGGTTGCGCCGCGCGATGTGCCGGCGGACACAGAGGAAGAAGAAGTTCCTGAATTGCCCCAAGGCCGTCTTTTGCCGACACCGGCACGTCCACAGGGGCAAGGCGTTCCTCCGCCAGGCGCCGTTCAGTCTCAGCCCCTTGCTCCGCCACCGGGAACGGCGCCCGGACAGACCGCGCCGCCAAATGTCGCTACTGCGCCCGCTGCAAATCCCGTCAATACCCGGCCGGGTCTGCCGCCCGGGCAAAAACAACCGCGCGGAACCCCGGCGACACCTGCGACCTTGCAGCCCGGTGACGAAGTTGTCACCGAACCTCCGGCGCAAAAGATCGTCAACAAACAGGCGACGTTCGCCGGTCTCGACAAGATCACCGGCCGCATTATCAAATTCGATGCCGATATCGGCGAGACCGTTCAATTCGGTGCGCTGCGCGTGAAGCCGGACGCCTGCTACACGCGTCCTGCCACTGCATCCGCCAACACCGACGCGTTCGTCGAGGTCGATGAGATCACGTTGCAAGGCGAAGTGAAGCGTATTTTCTCAGGATGGATGTTCGCGGCAAGCCCCGGACTTCACGGCATCGAACATCCGATTTACGATATCTGGCTGACAGATTGTAAGGAGCCAGATGCAACTGTGGCGCAGCAGGAAACTCCGAAGGCCGCGCCGCCGCCGGTGGCGCCTAAGAGGCTTCCGGCGAAGCAACCTTCGGCGGCACCGCGGCCGCAATCACCAAATCCGTTTCCCTCATTTCGCCAGTGATATCTTAACCCCGACGAATGCAAGCGAGCGCATCGGCACCGCAAATTTCGTCCGGCAGCAATAAGAAGTCAGCGGTGCCGGAAATCGCATCATCGAGCAGAATACGATAGCGCTGCCGCGGTACTTCGACCGCGCCGAACGTGCTTAGATGATCCGTGACGAATTGGGTATCGAGCAGAACGAAGCCGCCCGCATTCAACCTTGCTACGAGATGCACGAGCGCGACTTTCGAGGCATCGCGCGCGCGATGAAACATGCTCTCGCCGAAAAATGCGCGGCCGAGACTGACGCCGTAAAGCCCGCCGACCAATTCGTCGCCGTCCCACGCCTCGACACTATGGCAATGCCCGATTCCATGAAGTGCGACGTAAAGGTCGCGGATACGCTTGTTGATCCATGTGTCGTCACGACCCGGTTGCGGCTCGGCGCAGGCTGCAATGGTCTGCTTGAATGCTGTATTGATTGTGACACGGAAAATGTCCGAGCGCACAGTGCGCGCAAGACGGGACGAAACATGAAGCGCATCGAGGGGAATGATGCCGCGCTGTTCAGGTTCGACCCAGAAGATGGTTGGATCGTCGGCGCTTTCCGACATCGGAAAAATACCGCACGAATAGGCGCGCAGCAGAACTTCGGGCGTGATTTCGGAAGAAGCGTTGTCGCGCGAACTCATGCCGCATCATAGCAGGCATTTCGCGACCGGCCATCGGCCCATCAGTGCGCTTTTGTGTCGCCTTTAGCGAGATACTGCTCGAGCCAATGAATATGATAGTCGCCGTCGATGATGTTGGGTTCGCGCACCAGTGCCCGGAACAGCGGCAGCGTCGTCTCGATGCCATCGACAACCATCTCGTCCAATGCGCGCCGTAGCCGCATCAGGCATTCGCCGCGAGTCTTGCCGTGAACGATAAGTTTGCCGACCAGCGAGTCGTAATAGGGCGGAATGACGTAGCCCTGATAGACGGCTGAATCGATCCGTACGCCAAGTCCGCCCGGCGCATGAAACTGGAGAATCTTTCCGGGCGACGGCCGGAATGTCACTGGATTTTCTGCATTGATGCGACATTCGATCGCGTGACCGTTGATCACGACCTCGTCTTGGGTACACGGCAGATCGCCGCCGGCCGCGACGCGGATTTGTTCGATCACGAGGTCGATGCCCGTGATCATTTCCGTAACCGGGTGTTCGACTTGAATGCGCGTATTCATTTCGATGAAATAGAACTCGCCGTCCTCATAGAGGAATTCGATAGTGCCGACGCCGAGATATTTCATGTCTCGCATCGCTTTGGCGCAGGTCTCGCCGATTTTGGCGCGCGCAGCCGCACTGAGAATAGGTGAGGGGCCTTCTTCCCATACTTTCTGATGGCGGCGCTGCAGCGAACAGTCGCGCTCGCCGAGATGAATTGCGCCGCCTCGCCCATCGCCGAGAATTTGGATTTCGATGTGGCGCGGTTTGCCGAGATATTTTTCGAGATACACCGAGCCGTCGCCGAATGCAGACTTTGCCTCGTTGCTCGCGGTTGAGAGCGCTAGCATTAGATCGGCCTCAGTAGGTGCCAACTTCATGCCGCGTCCGCCGCCGCCAGCCGCAGCCTTCACGAGAACCGGAAAGCCGATTTTTTTAGCGATTGCCATTGCGTCGTCGCCTGCACCAACGCCGCCTTCGGAGCCGGGCACGACCGGAATGCCAAGCGCTTTCGCGGTCTTCTTGGCCTCGATCTTGTCGCCCATGGTGCGGATATGTTCGGCCTTGGGACCGATGAAATGCAGATTGTGCTCGTCGAGAATTTCGGCGAAGCGCGCGTTCTCAGAGAGAAATCCGTAACCCGGATGCACTGCGTCCGCGCCGGTGATTTCGCATGCTGCGAGCAGAGCAGGGACGTTGAGATAGCTGTCCTTGGCAGGCGGCGGTCCGATACACACGCTTTCATCAGCGAGACGGACATGCATCGCGTTTGCATCGGCGGTGGAGTGAACCGCGACAGTTGCAATACCAAGTTCCTTGCATGCACGCAGCACGCGAAGGGCGATCTCGCCGCGATTGGCAATCAGGATCTTGTCGAACATCGCGGCGCCTGACGGTGGATGAGATTATTCAATAATGACGAGCGGTTCGCCGAACTCGACCGGCTGACCGTCTTCGACGAGAATTTGCGTGACGGTGCCCGCGCGCGTCGATGGAATCTGGTTCATGGTCTTCATGGCTTCGATGATCAGAAGCGTTTCGCCAATCTTGACCTTGCTGCCGATGTCGATGAACGGCTTCGCACCGGGTTCCGAGGAGAGATAAGCGGTGCCGACCATTGGCGAGGGAACCGCGCCCGGATGCTTTGCGATGTCGGCGGGCTGAGGAGGCGCGCTGGTTGTGACGGGCGCGGCCGCAGTCGGCTTGTGCGCGACGGGAATGGATGCCGCGACAGTGATGTTGCGCGCGATACGCACGCGCATGCCTGCGCGCTCGATCTCAATTTCGGTCAAGTTGGTCTCGTCGAGCAGTGTCGCCAGTTCACGAATAAGCTCGCGCTCATCGCTCGGCTTTGCTTTCGCGTTCGATGGCTCTTGAGGCGCACGTGCCATATGTGATCCGAGGCTTTCTTGAATTACGTTGTTGCAGCGTCAGGGTTTCGCGGCAATGTTGAGTTTGGCAGCAAGGCCGCTGATGGCGAGACGATAGCCCTCGATGCCGAAACCGCACAGCGTTGCGAACGCGGCGGAGGCGACGAATGAATGATGACGGAAGCGTTCGCGCGCGTAGATGTTCGACACGTGAACTTCGACGGTTAGAATTTTTACACCGACCAGCGCGTCGTGCAGCGCAATCGAGGTGTGGGAATACCCACCCGCATTGATGATGATGCCGGTGGCCTTCTTCGTGCCCGCCTCATGAATGAAATCGATCAGCTCGCCTTCGCGGTTGGACTGGCGACAGTCCACCGTCATGCCGAAACGCGCGGCAGCGTCGTGGCAAAGCTTTTCGACGTCGGCCAGAGTGTGATGGCCGTATGTCTCGGGCTCACGGGTGCCGAGCAGATTGAGGTTCGGCCCGTTGAGCACATAGATCGTCTTTGCCATCCGAAACCCAAATCCAACAATGTCGGCGAATTGATGCGCGGCGAGCGCGGCTTTCGCCGATTTATAGGCAACAAGGCGCCGGGATGGAAGCCTCAACGCTTCCCCGCTCCACCGCCAAATCGTTCAAGAAATTGGCGAAAGTGCAGGTAGAACAGGCTGAAATCGTTGGTTAACCAATCTTAAAGGATCGCAGCTCGCATCCGAGCCGACGCTTGGCTTAGTGTGACCTTGTCCTCTCAGCAGGTTGCCTTGCCGCAACGGGCCTCAGAGATCTTCTGCGACAGGCCTTCAAGGCCGACCGCTCCGACCACAACCTGCTTGCCGATTACGTAGCTCGGCGTGCCATTGAGACCCATTTCATCGGCGACCTTGCCGTTCTCCTTGAGCGTTGCGAGAATCTCAGGGCTCGTGAGATCTTTCTCAAGCCTCGCCATATCGAGGCCCGCATCCTTGGCGGCGGCGAGCGCACGCGCCTTGTCGGCCTGGCCGCGACTGCCGAGCAGCTTCTGATGGAAGTCGAGATATTTCTTTCCGGTCGGATCCTGCATGCGGACCGCGACGGCGACCTGCGCTGCTTCGATTGAACCCGGTCCGAGCACAGGGAATTCTTTCAGAACCACGCGCAGCTTTGGATCGGCCTTTATCAGCTCAAGCATATCGCCCATGGCTTTTTTGCAATAGCCACAATTGTAATCGAAGAATTCCACGAAGGTGACGTCGCCCTTGGGATTGCCCAGCGTAACTCCGCGTGGCGAATTGAAGATCAAGTCGGAATTTTTTGCGACCGCAGCGCTGTGTTTCGCCGTTTCTGCAACCGACTGGCGCTTCTGCAATTCGGCGGACATTTCCTCGAGAATTTCAGGGTTCTTGACCAGATAATCCTTGAGGATCTTCTCGATTTCGCCGCGCTGACCGACCGAGAATTGCTCCGCGCCGAATGCAGCAGGTGTGCCTGCGATTGCAGCGGCGAGGATGAGGGGAGCAAGGAAGCGAAGCGGGCGCATGAAAAATTCCTTCGAGGGATTATGTGGCTGAGCGACCGGATCGTCGGCTCAGTTCTTCAGCGGCTTGGTGTTAACAATATCATCCGCTTTGACCCATCCTGGTGTGCCAATCGCGAACCGGGTTTTTGCGCGCGACGCAATTTCACGCGCGGTCTTTTGGTCGCCGCGAAGAAATGCGGCTTGAGCGGAAGCAAGATCGGCTTCCGCAAGATTTCCTTTCTTGCCGTACGCCATCGCAAGTTGCGTGTAGCCGATGGGCGCTTCGGGTTCCCGTACCAATGCGGCTTTCAGAATCGAAACCGCATCGTCGGCGTAGGCCTTGTTATCCGACGCAACCAGCGCCTGACCAAGTAACATCTCGATGAGCGGCGCGTTATTCGAGAGCTGCACGGCCTTGCGCAGCGGCGCGATGGCCTCAATGGGCTTTCCGCCTTCGAGCAATGCCTGGCCTTTCAATTCGAACAGGTAAGGATTGTTAGGCTGAACGTGGATCAAAGCGTCAATCTGCGTGACGGCGTTGCGCAGATCGCCGTGGCGATAGGCCGCAATAGCGCGCGCGTAACGCGCGGGCAGGCTGCCATCGCTGATTGGGTAGCGGCGGTAGACGGTGTCGGCGCGCTCCATGAAACCGGAGACCTTTGCGCGCATCATATCGTGACGCAGTTGCAGAGCCGCATCGTCCTTCTTGTCCCAATAGGGGCTGGACTTCGCCAATTCCTCCAGCGCTCGCACGCGTTCCGCCGGCATGGGATGCGACTGGTTGTACGGATCGGCGTCGCGTGTCGAATACAACCCTTGTTCGGAGAAACGCTTGAATGTTTCGTACATTCCTCGCGACGATTGGCCAGTCGCGTTAAGAAATTTGACGCCAGCCTTGTCTGCGCTTTCTTCCTGCGCGCGCTGATAGGACAGCATCGTGCGCATGATCGCCGCCTGCGGAGCGGCAATTGCGGCAGCGCCTGCATTCCCACCGACGCCTGAACGCGCCCCCGCGACCGTGGCACCGATGCCGAGAAGCATCGCGATAATCAATTGGGTTTGAGCCTGCGCGACTTGTTCGTGCAATCTTGCAAGATGCCCGCCCGCAAGATGCCCGGTTTCGTGGGCGAGGACGCCGATGATCTGGTTCGGCGTATCGGATTCGCGCAGCGCGCCGTAGTTGACAAAGATGCGTCGACCGTCGGCAACGAAGGCGTTGAAGCTAGGGTTGTTGATGATGACGATCTGAATATTCTGCTTTTCAAGTCCTGCTGCACGAAGGATCGGCCGCGTGTAATCGCGCAGCAATTGCTCGCTCTCGGCATCGCGCAAGACCGACGGTCCGTTGCTCGCCTGCTGAGCAGGAAGCGATGTTGACGAACAAATCAACGCAATCGAAGTTGCGATCGCGGTTGTGCGCGCGCCAATCGATCGCCGGGTACGGGACGCGCCGAGACGAGGCTCTGGCGAGATGAATGGGAGGGGAGAGGTCAATCGCTACTTTCTCAAGGGCGTCCGGATGGCGTCCGCCTGCCATTCGCTTTTGGCGATGGAGACCAAACGGATTCGATGCTAAAAATCTCAGGCTAACAAGCCTTTGAATGCGGCAGGACAGCGGCGCGAGATTACAACCGCGGTAGTTTTCTTGCCTCAAGAACAGCAGATTTTCAATGCTCGATGCGCCTTCGACCGACAAGATCAAAACTCTTCTGACGCCTTCCAGGCGCGGCAATGTTCCGCCGTTCATGGTCATGGACGTGATGGCTGCCGCCGCTCGGATAGAATCCGAAGGCGGCAGTGTCATTCACATGGAAGTCGGCCAGCCTGCTGCGCCCGCGCCAGCCACGGCGATCGCGGCGGCACGGGCGGCACTCGATATCGGAAAAATCGACTACACGGCGGCGCTCGGCATTCTGTCATTGCGCAAGCGAATCTCGCGACACTACCGCGACACTTATGCAGCGGAGATCGATCCTGCGCGCATCGTCATCACAACCGGTTCATCCGGCGGATTCGTGCTGGCGTTTCTATCGATGTTCGAAGCCGGCGATCGTGTCGCCATGACCGTCCCCGGGTATCCGCCGTATCGGCATATTCTCAGCGCGCTCGGATGTGAACCGGTTCTGATTGAGACGACGAGCGCGACGCGCCACGCGCTGACAGGTGAGATGCTGCTTGCTGCTCATAGCAAATCGCCGTTGAAAGGTGTGCTGATTGCGAGCCCGGCCAATCCGACCGGCACCATGATGACGCGCGAGGCACTCGCCGATCTGATCGCAGCCGCGGACAGCGCCGGTATTCGCTTCATCTCGGATGAGATTTATCACGGGCTCGATTACGCGTTTCCCGCAATAACGGCGGCGCAACTGTCGCCGAACGCCATGATCGTAAATTCATTCTCGAAATATTTCTGCATGACGGGCTGGCGCGTCGGATGGATGGTCGTGCCAGAGGCGCTTGTTCGCTCGGTCGAGACGCTGCAGCAGAACCTTTCCATTTCGGTGCCGACGCTATCGCAAATCGCGGCTGAGGCAGCGTTCGACGGTCGCGAGGAAATGGATGTCATCAAGCGCGGCTACGAGGACAATCGTCGCCTTTTGATCGAAGGCTTGCCGAAAGTCGGACTCAAGAAGTTTCTTCCCGCCGATGGCGCGTTCTATCTTTATGCAGACGTTTCGGACTTCACGCCGGACAGTTACGCCTTTGCAAAGGAAATGTTGCAACAAGCGCATGTCGCCGCAACGCCGGGGATCGATTTCGATCCGGTGCATGGCCGTTCGTTTGTGCGGTTTTCCTATGCGCGTTCGACAACAGAGACAGCCGAGGCGGTCGGCCGGATCACGCGCTGGCTGGAAAAGCGATCCTAGAATCCCATGGAAAAACCCGCCGGCTTTTCAGCGGGCGGGTGTTCCCTTTATTGAACGGAGTTCAACTCATTCTCCGCGCTTCGACCACCATCCCGCACGGCGTGGCTGGTCGCCGCCGTTAGTGTCATCGCTTTGCGTTGGCGCGTCCGATGCAGGCACCGCATCGGCATGCACCGGCTGCGCATCTGGCTCGTTCCCGCCGCCGCCGAAGAAGGCAGTCGCCTTTTCGCGAACGGTCGAGCGTTTGCGCGGCGCTTCGGATTCCGGCTTGAAATCGTCCGGCGTCGAGATGTGATGCGACACCGGCTCCGGGCGTGCATCGTGAGATGGCGTCATCGACAAATCAGCGACGGCACTTGCGGATTCTGATGCAGGCGTTGCTCCGAAATCGTCGGTGATCGTCGCCGCAATCCCTGCATCGGGTTGATTGCCTTCTGCGCCACCACGGCGGCGGCGTCCGCCCCGTCTGCCGCGCCGGCGTGGTCTGCGTTCGCCATCGGCATTTTGCTCGGCGCGCGGTTCGCCGCCTTCGTTGCGATTTGCGTCGTCGGTTTCATCATCGTCTTCGCTACCTTCCACGGCGGCGTTGTCGTCGGACGGCGCGAGTGCATTCGCCGATGCCGTTGCGTCATTGCGCTGGCCACTACGTCCGCCACGGCGGCGGCGGCGTTTGCGGCGGGGAGCGCCTTCGCCCTCGGGCGCGGCTTGACCGTCCGTCGCTTGACCCTCGGCGGCTTCCTCGTCGTGAACCTCGAATTCCGTTTCGACCTCGGAGGTTTCATCTTCCTCGTATTCGTATGTATCTTCGACTTCGGCGGGGAAGGCTGCAACCTGCGCCGCGAGAATTGCCTTCGCCGCATCCACAGTGTGCACCATCTCACCGCGATCGATCACGTAAGACTGCTGACCGCTGATCGTCGGATCAGCCACGACCGCGAGCGACACCTTGAAGTTGTTTTCGAGGTCGCGCAGGTGTCCGCGCTTATGATTGAGGACGTAAAGCGCAACATCTGTGCGCGTGCGCACGTTAAGGTTATGCGTCGGCCCTTTCATTAGGTTTTCTTCGAGCGCGCGGAGCAGTTGCAGCGCGACCGAGGAGACGGAGCGAACGTGACCGGAGCCGCCGCAATGCGGGCAGGGCTCGGTAGAGCTTTCCAGCACGCTGGCGCGGATGCGCTGGCGCGACATTTCCAGGAGGCCGAAGTGCGAGATACGCCCGACCTGGATGCGCGCGCGGTCCTGGCGCAGACAATCGCTCATCTTGCGTTCAACCGAGCGGTTGTTGCGCTTCTCGTCCATGTCGATGAAGTCGATGACGATCAGACCCGCAAGATCGCGCAATCGCAATTGTCGTGCGACTTCTTCGGCTGCTTCAAGATTTGTCTTGAGTGCGGTGTCCTCGATGTGATGCTCGCGTGTCGAGCGACCGGAGTTCACGTCGATTGAGACCAGCGCTTCGGTCTGGTTGATGACGATATAGCCGCCGGATCGTAACGTCACGGTAGGCGAGAACATCGCATCGAGTTGGTTCTCCACGCCCATGCGTGAGAACAACGGTTGACCGTCGCGATATTGTTTTACCGACCGCACGTTGGACGGCATCAGCATTTTCATGAAGTCGCGTGCTTCGTTGTAGCCGGGCTCTCCGGCGACAAGCACTTCGTCGATCTCCTTGTTGTAGAGATCGCGCAGCGAACGCTTGATCAGCGAGCCTTCCTCGTAAACCAGGGTCGGGGCCTGCGACTTCAGTGTCATGTCGCGCACGGTTTCCCACATGCGAATGAGGTATTCGAAGTCGCGCTTGATTTCGGGTTTGGTGCGCGAGGCACCTGCAGTGCGCAGAATGATGCCCATGCCTTCCGGCACATCGAGATCCTGCACAACGTCTTTCAGGCGTGAGCGATCTTGCGCCGACGTGATCTTGCGGCTGATGCCGCCGCCGCGCGCTGTATTGGGCATCAACACGGCGTAGCGTCCGGCAAGCGAGAGATAGGTCGTGAGCGCAGCGCCCTTGTTGCCGCGTTCTTCCTTGACGACCTGCACCAGCATTACCTGTCGGCGCTTGATGACTTCCTGAATCTTGTACTGGCGGCGCGGACGGAAAGCGCGCTCGGGCACTTCTTCCATGACGTCGTCGCCACCGACGGATTCGACGACTTCCTCTTCGACTTCCTCGCCGTCGTCATCGTGATGTTCGTCGTCGGCATGGCGTTCTGCCGAAGGGTCGCCGTCTTGCGGCGCAACATTATGCTCGCTGCTCAACTTGGCGTGAGCTGCATTTTCAAGATCGTTTGCGGCCCGATCATGATGATCGTGTTCATCGTGGTCATGATGCTCATCGTCATGGTGTTCATGCTCGTTATCGAACGGCGCAAGTGAAGCCGCAACAGGCTCTTGTTCGTCCGATGGTGTCAGATGTTCTTCGGCACGTTCTTCAAGATGCTCATGCTCGCCGTCGTGATGCGCGGCGTCTTGGGCGTGCTGTTCCTGATCGGATGCGCCGTCATGCGGAAAATCAGGAGCGTGATCGCCGACCTGGACGCCGTCATGTGGCTGTTCACCTTCGGCACTCGCGGGATCGACGACGCCGCTTTGGACGCGTTCACCGCCGTTGCGACGGCGCGAGTTACGATGCCGCGGACGGCGACGGCTGGAACGGTTCTCGGATTCTTCTTCAGCTTCGCGATGCGCGCGCTCGTCGGCTTCGATCAGCGCCTGACGGTCGGCAACCGGAATCTGGTAGTAGTCAGGATGGATTTCGCTGAATGCAAGAAAGCCGTGACGATTGCCGCCATACTCAATGAAGGCAGCCTGAAGCGACGGTTCTACGCGTGTCACCTTGGCGAGGTAGATGTTGCCGCGCAGTTGCTTGCGCTGGGCAGACTCGAAATCAAATTCCTCGACGCGATTGCCGCGGACCACGACCACCCGGGTCTCTTCCGGGTGAGTCGCGTCGATCAACATTTTGTTGGGCATTTTTGAACTCTTGGAGGCGAACGGCGCGCGAGACGGCCAGCGCAAAATGCGCAGCCGTGTGACGCAACGGTCCACCTGATTCGGGGGTGAGGGGAAGGCCGAAACACCGCCCTGCACGCCGTGCCGAAATCAACGTCAGCGAGATGCGGCGCGGGTTTGATTCGCGTCGGATCAGGTCTGGCATTGCCGGGGTCTCGACCCCGGTCGGCATTACAGTCTGGCGCATCGAGCGTCGGCCCGTTCAATTCAGTTGGCGGCGAGTCCGCCGCCGTATCCTGTTGCTGGCCTAGCCAGCATTTGTCGGTCGCTGATGGGGGCCATCGCGGCGCTGGATGCGCGCGGTGGCTGTCGAAGTCGCAGCCTTTCAGTTGCGATTGCCGGTTGGGCCGCGGGCCACTCGGGCTTGAAACCGCCGCTTCGATTTCGGTCGCGCATGGCGCTGGCCGGGAAGGGACGGATGGTACGCTGGAACCTCTGATTATTGGGAGAGGGTCCGGCGCTGCACCGGGTGGCTGAACGCAATACAACCGGAAGTTTTAGTCCGTCAGCTCCTCCTTCATACGTCGAATGCCTGTTTGAAGCAAGGGAAGCGTCACAGGGCGGCAACAGTGCAGGGCAATCGGCGGGGGAACAATAAGTGCCGGTTAACCGTGCAGTTCTATTGCGGTATGAGGGACGTCCGGAGGCATTGGATTCGTTGGCCGGTCACAGAAATAGCGAAACTTTGATCGGTCGAGCGCTCGCGTGCGCCGCAACAATGTTGTGCATGACCGTCGGGCCGGCGAGTTCGGTCGAAGAACAACCGCCGCGCCCTGCAGCTGCAACCGCCTTTCCGGTCGCATCCGACATGCGGATCGCGGGCGATGACAAGCAAACCCGCTTCATTATCGATCTCGATCGCAAGATCGACGTGCGTGCTTCGGTGTTGGGCGACCCCTATCGTGTCGTTCTCGACATTCCACAGGTGACGTTCAATCTACCGCCCGGCACTGGCATTGCCGGTCGCGGTTTGATCCGCGCATTTCGCTACGGTCTGGTGATGCCAGGCGGGTCGCGGGTGGTCTTCGATCTGATCGGACCTGCGAAAGTCGAGAAAGCATACGTCCTCGATGCCGCGAACGGGCAGCCGTCGAGGTTGATTGTCGAACTCGCTGCCGTTGAGAAGTTCGCATTCAAGGCGTCGCCGCCCGAAGACAACAAGACACAATTGCGCCAAGCCATGGTGGCCAACGCGAATGCCGCCGCGGTCGTTGCCGGCACAATCGAAACACCGCGCCCGGCAAAGCCGGGGGACAGCCGTCCCGTCGTCGTGATCGACCCAGGGCACGGCGGCGTCGACAATGGCACGGTTGCCGAAAGTGGCGAGAACGAAAAAGATCTGGTGCTCGGTTTTGCGAAGGCGTTGCGCGAGCGCATCGAGAAGAGCGGCAAGTTTCGCGTCGTCATGACTCGCGACGACGATACATTCATTCCGCTCGACGATCGCGTGAAGATCGCGCGCAATCAGACTGCCGCATTATTCGTGTCGATCCATGCTGACTCGCTGCCGAAGGCGGAGGGTGACGCTCAGGGGGCCACGATTTACACGCTGTCGGACAAGGCCTCCGACAGCGAGGCCGAGAAACTCGCCGAGGCCGAGAACAAGGCCGACGCCATCGCCGGCATCAGCCTGAAAGAGGAACCCGCGGACGTCGCCGATATCCTGATCGATCTCACGCAGCGCGAAACCCGGACATTCTCAAATCGTTTCGCACACACTTTAGAGAGCCAGATGAAGATCGTGGCGCGTATGCACAAGCACCCTTTGAAGTCCGCAGGCTTTAAGGTTTTGAAGGCCCACGACGTTCCGTCGGTGCTGGTTGAACTCGGCTATGTGTCGAATAAAGACGATCTTCAGCACCTGGTTTCGGAAAGCTGGCAATCAAAAACGGTGGGATCCGTTGCCAAGGCCGTGGACATGTTCCTCGGCAAGCGGGTGGTCTCCGCATCACCTGCCAATTGACGGCCGCCTGTCGGCTCGGAAGCCCTAGTTTAGACACAGCGGCGGCATTATAGATTGTTTGGCTAGGCCTGCGAGAATCGGTCGCGGGCAAACGGCACATGGTGGTACGATCCGCCATGAGGTTGCTGCGCCAGAGGGCTGCGGCGGCACAGGAATTAGAGACGGATATCCGAAATGCGTTTGCTGCTGCGGTTCATGGGTTTCCTGTTTGCGGCAGGGACCATCGTGTTTTTGGTTGGCGTTGCAGTCGTGGCCGGCGCGATCTGGCACTACTCGAAGGATCTGCCGGATTACTCGCAGCTGCAGGATTACGAACCGCCGGTGATGACGCGCGTTCACGCCTCCGACGGCGCACTGCTCGGCGAGTATTCGAAGGAACGCCGCCTCTATCTGCCCATTCAGGCGATTCCGAAATTAGTCATCAACGCGTTCCTTGCCGCTGAGGACAAAAATTTCTACGAACATGGCGGTATCGATTTCACGGGCATGGCTCGCGCGATGGTTTTGTACGCGCAAAATTATGGCTCGAACAAACGACCACAGGGCGCATCGACGATCACGCAGCAGGTTGCGAAAAATTTTCTGCTCACAAACGAAGTTTCCTTTAATCGCAAGATCAAGGAAGCGCTGTTGGCGATGCGCATCGAGCGCACTTACACCAAGGACAAGATTCTTGAACTGTATCTCAACGAAATCTACCTCGGCCTTGGCGCTTACGGCATCGCTGCAGCGTCGCTGGTTTATTTCGATAAATCCGTCAACGAACTGACAGTTGCCGAGGCCGCGTATCTTGCTGCTCTTCCGAAGGCGCCGGCTGCCTTACATCCCGTCCGCAATCGTGACCGCGCGATTGAGCGCCGCAACTATGTGATCGACCGTTTGGTTGAAAACGGCTGGATCAAGTCGGCCGATGCCTCGGTCGCACGCAAGGAACCTTTGATCGTCACCAGCCGTTCAAACGCGGCGCATATTTTCGCCGGCGAGTATTTCGCTGAGGAAGTTCGCCGCGATATTTTCGAGCGCTATGGCGAGAAGAAGCTTTACGAAGGCGGACTGTCCATCCGCACGACGCTCGATCCGAACCTGCAGGTGATGGCACGCAAGGCTATGGTGACTGGGCTCGTCACTTATGACGAGGCACAGGGATGGCGTGGCGCTCAGGTGACGATGCCGTTGACCGGCGACTGGGGTCCGAAGCTCGCGGAAATCAAATCGCTCTCCGACATCTCGCCGTGGCGCATGGCGGTCGTTCTTGAGACAAGCGACCAATCGGCCCGAATCGGGTTTCAGCCGGGGCGCGAACTCGGCGGCGCAATTAGCAAGAATCGTGAAACTGGACTGATTTCGATGGACGGTGTGAAATGGGCGCGCGCTGCCACGGGACCAGCCAAAGGAAAGACTCCGACTGCGGTGTCGCAGGTGCTTTCGCCGGGCGACGTAGTTTATGCCGATCCGCTGCTCGCCAAGGACGGCAGCAAGGTCGATGGGCAGTATCGCCTGCGTCAGATACCGGAAGTGTCGGGCGCGATGGTTGCAATGGATCCGTGGACCGGGCGCGTACTTGCGATGGTGGGCGGCTTCTCGTTCGACCAGAGCCAGTTCAACCGCGCGACGCAGGCTTATCGCCAGCCGGGTTCATCGTTCAAACCGTTCGTTTATTCGACCGCAATGGACAACGGTTACACACCTTCCACCGTCGTCGTGGACGCACCGATCGAAATCGATCAGGGACAAGGCAGTGCGATCTGGCGGCCTGAGAACTATGCGTCAGGCAAATACTACGGCCCGACGACGTTGCGCAATGCGCTTCGGCTGTCGTTGAACACCGTCACGGTGCGGCTTGCGCAGGATGTCGGGATGCCGTTGATCGGTGAATACGCCAAGCGGTTCGGCGTTTACGACGAATTACCGAACTATCTGTCATACGCACTCGGCGCGGGCGAGACGACGGTGATGCGCATGGCGACGGCGTATTCGATGTTCGCCAATGGCGGTAAACGCATCAAACCGACATTGATCGATCGCATTCAGGATCGCTACGGTCACACCATTTTCAAGCACGACGCGCGCGAGTGCCGCGGTTGCGATGCGCCGGACGGCTGGAAAAATGGTCAATCGGAACCAACGCTGGTTGATCGGCGCGAGCAAGTGCTCGACGCGATGACGGCCTATCAAATTACCTCGATGATGGAGGGGGTCGTTCAGGCCGGCACTGCGACCGTTTTGCGCGAAGTCGGCAAGCCGATCGCGGGCAAGACGGGCACGACCAACGACGAGAAGGATGCGTGGTTCGTCGGCTTCTCACCCGACCTCGTTTGCGGCGTGTACATCGGCTACGACAAGCCACGCAACCTCGGACGCAACGCGACCGGCGGCCACCTTGCAGCTCCAATCGTCAAGGACTTCTTCAAGGTTGCGCTTGCGGACAAGCCGGCAATTCCGTTCCGCGTTCCTGCCGGCATCAAGCTGATCCGCGTGGACTCGAAGAGCGGCATGCGTGCCGGTCCAGGAGACTCAGGCAAAACCATTCTCGAAGCATTCAAGCCGGGCACCGCACCGCCGGACGGCTACTCCGCAATCGGCGTCGCCGATGCGGACGGACGTTCCTTAGGCGTGTCACCTGATGCGGATCGCGCCATCATCCGCTCCGGCACCGGCGGTCTCTACTGACCGATTGCGCGAACAGGGTTCTCCCGTTACATCCTCGCATCGAACGAACAGCGGCGATGGCCGCGAGCCGGAATTGTCATGCGCCCTGAAATCGAACGCCTTGTCGAAGAGATCAAGCAGTCTGTCGGGCTGCTGAGGAGGCATCTTTGACGTTGATGCATCGACGGCGCGCCTCGCCGAACTGAACAAGCTCGCCGAACATCCAGACCTTTGGAACGATCCGCAGAAAGCTCAAAAGCTGATGCAGGAGCGGACCCAGCTTGAGGATCAGTTGAGCGGCATCGGCAAGGTCGAGCGCGAACTCGAAGACCAGATAGGCATGATCGAGCTTGGCGAATCCGAAAAGGACTCTGCCGTCGTCGCCGAAGCCGAGAATGCGCTCAAAGCTTTGAAGAAGGAAGTTGCGCGGCGCGAACTCGAAGCATTGCTGTCGGGCGAAGCAGACAAGTTCAATTCATATCTTGAAGTACATGCCGGCGCAGGCGGCACGGAAAGCCAAGACTGGGCGTCCATGCTGTTGCGCATGTATACGCGCTGGGCGGAGAAGCGCGGCTTCAAGGTCGAATATCTCGAAGAGACCGGTGGCGAAGAAGCGGGCATCAAATCTGCGACGATCCAGATTAGCGGCCCCAATGCTTATGGGTGGTTGAAAACGGAAGCGGGCGTGCACCGGCTGGTACGGATTTCGCCGTTCGATTCCAATGCGCGGCGTCACACGTCGTTTTCAAGCGTCGCAATCTTTCCGGTTGTCGATAACTCGATCAAGATCGACATTGCGGAGTCGGACGTCCGTGTCGATACCATGCGTTCAGGCGGGGCGGGCGGCCAGCACGTCAACAAGACCGAATCCGCAGTGCGCTTGACGCATATCCCGAGTGGCGTTGCGGTGGTCTGTCAGGCGGGCCGTTCGCAGCATAAAAACAAAGCGCAAGCATGGGATATGCTGCGCGCGCGGCTTTACGAAATCGAGTTGAAGAAGCGCGAAGAGAAAGCGGCGGCCGATCAGGCCGCGAAAACCGATATTGGCTGGGGACATCAAATCCGTTCTTACGTCTTGCAGCCCTATCAGATGGTCAAAGACTTACGCACGGGCGTGCAGACATCCGACACCTCGGGTGTTCTTGACGGCGACCTCGATGAATTCATGGCGGCGACGCTCGCGCAGAAGGCGTTCGGAACATCGCCGGGCGCCGTGGAAGACGTCGACTAAGCGTCCTGTTTCAGCGATGAGCGCTTAGCCCTGCATCAAGCGTACACCGGCGCGCAGAAATTTCTGCGGATCGACTGCTTCGCCATCGATGCGCGTTTCATAATGCAGATGTGGCCCCGTCGAGCGACCGGTCGATCCGACTTCGCCGATCACCTGGCCAAGTTTGATCTGGTCGCCGACTTTCACGCCGATCACCGAGAGGTGTCCGTAGCGCGTGGAAAGTCCATTGCCGTGGTTGATCTCGATCATGCGGCCGTAGCCGCCGGAATTTCCCGCCGTCACCACTTTGCCACTGGCAGTGGCTCGGACCGGATCGCCCATCGAGGCACGGAAGTCGAGGCCGGTGTGCATTGCGGGCCGACCGAGAAACGGATCGCTGCGCACGCCGAAGCCTGACGAAAACTCAACTTCGCCGATGACAGGCTTGCGGTACGGGACGAGAGAGAGCGTGCGCGACAGGTTGTCGATCTGCGCTCGCGTCAGATTGATGCGATAGATTTGCTTTTCAAAGGTGCTGGCGTTGGACGGTGGCCTTGCCACCGGCACGAAAGGCCCGCCCACGCCACCTTTCGGCGCGGCGGCTTCGAGCGTCGCAATGTTTAGACCGAGGTCGTCGATCACGCCCCGCATACGGCGCACTTTCGACTCGTAGGTATTTTCAACCGAACTCAACGTCGCGGATTGCCGACCTTCAACCTTGTCGAGGGCGGATTGCAGATTGACGAGAACGCTGTCGACGCCTTGCAGCTTGGCAAATTGCGTGGAGCGGATCGGAGCGGGGAGCGTCCGGGATTCGAGCCGTGCTTCGCGGTCAGGCGGTGCTACAAAAATCACGGTGTCGCTGATCGGCGAGGGTTTCGGCGTTGCCGATGGATTGGTGTCGTTGACTTGCGGTACGCGTGCTGTCGGCTTGATCGAGCCGGTGACGGTGACGTCCGGCATTGAACTCAACGCTGAGGCGCGGGATTCCAGCGTCGCCTGTCGGCGCATAATTTGATTGAGCTTCTGATCGTATTGCTCTTGGTCGAGCAATTGGCGGCTGGTCGCGCGATCGACGCGTGCTCGCAGTTCGGCGATGCGATCTTCATACGCGTATTGCATGTCGGCCTGACGAGCGATCAGGCGCGTCAGCACGTCATCGCGAAATGCGAAGTAAGTTGCGGTCGCCGCGGACCACGCACCCATAACGACGATCGACCCGGCGACAATCCAGAACACGACCGGCCCGAGGCGGATCTGCTTGCCGGCGTGGACGATCGTGTAGCCGCTGCGGTCGGGCCGCTGATGGGCTTGTGGTTGTGCCGCGCGCCGTTGAGGCGCCCTGCCGTGGTCGTGTTGGGGGTAGTCGGAATAATAGTGATCGGACCGGTACGACATGATGCTCCCGCGCCGCCCGGGAACTGATTCCAGACGGCTCACTCAGGAGTCGATTTGAGCCATTTATGGTTAATTTTCGGGAAACGTGGGTTTGGAGCTAGAGCGCCCGTGTGGCGGCCAGCACCTCGTCAGCGTGCCCGTCGACTTTCACATTGCGCCAAATGCGTGCGATTTTCGCTCGCCTATCAATAAGAACCGTTGTGCGAAGAATGCCCATGAACATCTTGCCATACATCGATTTTTCGCCCCAGACTCCATAGGCGTTGAGTATCTTCCGTTCCTCATCCGAAATAAGAGGGACGCTCAGTTTGTATTTGTCACGAAACGACTCTTGCGCCTTGAGTGAATCGGCCGAGACGCCGAGCACGGCGGTCTTGCTGGCGGCAAATGCATTGTACAGGCGGCTGAAATCCATCGCCTCTCGGGTGCAGCCCGGTGTGTCGGCGCGGGGATAGAAAAAGATCACCAACTTGCGACCGGCAAAACTCGCCAGCGACACCGTCTGGCCGCCGTCACGCGGCAGGACGAACGATGGCGCGGTGTCGCCTTGTGCGAGCAATGCGACGTTACTTGATGAAGCGGCTGCAGCGGGCTTCGGAAGCGCCCGCCTTGTTGCGGTCGTTTTGGTTGTTCTGTCGGACACTTTTGGTGCCTTTTTAGACGCCTTCTTGGGTGTCTTTTTTGTTGTTTTTGACTTCGATTTTATCACGGGCTTCCGCTTCGATTTCGGAAACGTAGACGTCCCTGATTTCTTACGTGTTTTCTTAGACATACGCCTTCCTTTCGTCGCTTTCAGCGGTTCACTAGAGGTTGCGGTGAAATTTCGGATCAAGCGCGGGATCGCGTTGGTGGCTGGGCAAATCTGACCTCACCGGGTTATGGTGACAAGAGAATCTATCTGATCTCCTTGGCATCGGCTGGACGGTAGGCGCTGCAGAAACCGAAGATCGGTTATGCCGCTGCCGATCGGGCGTTTCCGAACTTTCGACACTCCGAAGCCCGGCGGATACCGGTCGATCCATTTGTACCGAGAGGCGATGCCAAGCTCCGAGCCGCAAAAAGCCTGGAAAGCGAAGACCGCCGACGAGCATCATTGGGACGATTCCTCTTGGGATCACCATGACGAGGCGGCAAGCCACCACGCCCGCTCATTGCTTAAGCGCCCGACAATCGGAATTCATCACGTCACGGATCAATTCCGCTGGATGCGCTATCTCTTCCACGTCAGGCCGTGGGTCGCCAAGACCGCGATCACTTTTGCGGTGATCGGAGTGGTCTCCGGCGCAGCGTTCGGCGCGCTTTGGCTTAGGCTGGGTGCAGGCCCGGTCAATCTGAATATTCTCACGCCGTGGCTGGCATCCGCAATCGAGGAAAACCTCGGCAAAGATCATACGGTCGAAGTCGGCGGAACGCAGATCGAGCGCGCAGGACGCATCCGCATCGCGGTCCGCATTCTTGATGTCATTGTGCGCGACCGTAACCGCAACATTGTCGCGAGCGCGCCGAAAGCGGAAGTGCGTTTGTCGGGGACCGCACTTCTCATCGGACGACTTCGCGCCGAAACGCTTCGCCTCGTAGGCGCAGAATTGTCGGTTCGCATCACGCCGGATGGGCGCGTGATTGTTTCGACCGGCCAGAGCAACAGTCCGCTCGCGACCGGGAAGGTGCCGGTTAAACCTGTCCCCGCCGTACAAACTTTACCCGCTGCTCCATTTCAGGCGTCACCGACGGCACCGCCACCTATTTTACCTGCGACGCCAGCTTCGACTACGAGCGGGCTAATCGCAGCATTGGATTGGCTTGACGGGCTTGGCGCCAAGGGCCTCGACGGACAAAGCCTCAACGAGATCGGTCTGCGCAACGGCGTGCTGACCGTTGACGATCAGCGCAGCAACAGCCAATTCACGTTCCAAAACATCAGCCTTGCTCTTCGCCGCCCGCTCGACGGTGGTGTTGCTTTCAACGTCGGCGAAGAAGGAAAGAACGGCTGGCAGCTTAAGCTTGCTGTCGGAGCACCGAACAACGGCGTCAGATCGATCGACATCAGTGCTGATAAGGTGCCCTCGAACAATTTGCTGCTCGCCGCGCGATTGAAAGATTTCACTTACGCAGCCGATCTGCCGCTCAGCGGCGAAATGAAAGGCGAAATCGGCCGCGACGGTCTGCCGACTTATTTCCGAGGCGAGATCAGCGCAGGCAAGGGCAGCATCGTCGATCTGAAAGTGCCTGATTATCCGATGCCAATCGATCGTATCGAAGCGCGCGTCGAATGGGACTCAACGCATCGCGCTTTAGTGGCGCCGTTTCATGTTTATTCCGGCCCCAACCGTTTTACGTCTCTAGCGCATCTCGAAGCGCCCAACGACAGCGTGCCGAATTGGCAGCTCGGTCTCAGCGGCGGCAATTTTCTCGTCGCTGGCGAAAAAGGCGAAGACGCGACGCTGTTCAATCGCATAGCGATCCGTGTCCGCTTCGATACCGACGCGCGGCGAGTTATCCTTACTCAATGCGATATCAGCAACGGCGAAATCGGCATCGCGGGATCGGGAAGCCTCGATTACTCGGGTACCGAAGCGCGGCTGACGCTCGGCATGGCGGCGACGCCGATGCCTATCGCCGTTCTCAAGCGCATTTGGCCGGTGCTGGTTGCTCCCGAAGTGCGCGAATGGACCATCGACCGCGTCGAAAAGGGGACGCTCCAGCAACTTGACGTGGCTATAAATGCGCCAACCCAGACGCTGGTGCGCGGCGGTCCGCCGATTCCCGACGATGGATTGTCAATCAACTTCCTTGCTAACAATGTGACAGTGCGGCCGGTGGATGAAATGCCCGCCGTGCGCGACGGCGACATGAAAGGTCGCATTAGCGGCCGCACCGTCACTGTGAATGTCCCACAGGGCGCGATCGATACGCCGTCAGGGCGAAAGCTCAACTTGACGGACTTCCTGTTTGAAGTGCCGGATCTCGTTCCGAAACCGTCGCCGGCGCGTGTGCGATTCCGTATTGAAGGCCCGGTGCCTGCCGCCGCTGAAATTCTGCAATCCGATCGCCTAAGCGATTTCAATCAGGCAACGATCGATCCGAATACCAGCAAGGGAACCATTGCGGCCATCATCACGCTTGGGATGCCGCTGAAGAATGCGCTGACGAAGGCCGACACAACTTACTCGGTCAATCTCGATCTCGGCTCGCTTACCGTCGATAAGCTCGCCCTCAACCAGAAGCTCGAAGCCAACGCTCTCAAGATCGTCGCCGACAATCAGGGCTATCGCGTCAAGGGCGACGTCAAGATCGGCGGCCAACCGGCTGCGCTGGACTACCGCAAGGCAAATGAGGGTGCTGCCGACGTTCGCCTTACCGCCACGCTCGACGACGCGGCGCGCGCCCGTCTCGGTGTCGATCTTGGGTCGAGCTTGAGCGGCGCAATTCCATTCAAGCTTGCGGGCAAGATCGGCGGCGACAACGAAAATCGCTTCGGTATCGAGGCGGATCTGACGCAGGCCAAGATCGATAATCTTTTGCCGGGATGGACCAAGGTCGCGGGCAAGGCGACGAAGATGACGTTCAATGCTGTTCAGAAACAGGGAGGTGTGCGCTTCGATGATATTTTAGTCGAAGGCAGCGGCACCCTCATTAAGGGAACTGTCGAAGTCGATGACAAGAACGATCTGGTCAACGCGTTCTTTCCGACGTTCTCACCTTCGGAAGGCGACAAGACGAGTTTGAAAGCCGAGCGCGGGTCGGACGGCACCATTAAGGTGACGATGCGCGGGGAAGTGTTCGATGGACGCGGGTTTATCAAGGGCGCGATTTCGGGACGGGATAGTCCGAAAGAAAAGCCGAAGTCCATTGATCTCGACGTCGATGCCAAGGTTGGAGCGGTTGCAGGCTATTACGGCGAGGCGCTGCGCAGCGTCGATGTTAAGCTGCTGCGCAAGGGCGGCGTTATCAAATCCTTTTCGATGAACGGCAAGATCGGCCGCGATACGCCGGTGATCGGCGATTTGCGTCGTGCACAAAATCGCGACGTGCTCTATCTGGAAACCAAAGATGCCGGGTCGATATTCCGTTTCACGGATACTTACGCAAAGATGATCGGCGGCGAGATGTGGGTTGCGATGGACCCCCCATCCAACGACATCACTGCCGCACAGGAAGGTCTCCTCAACGTCCGCGAATTCACCATCAAGGGCGAGACGGCACTCGATCGCGTGGTGGCGAATGATCCCAACGGTAACAAGCAGGGCATCGGATTTTCGCGCATGCGCGCGGAATTTACGAGGCAGTCAGGGCGGTTGCGGGTCAAGGACGGTGTTGTGCGCGGTCCGACAGTTGGTGCGACCATTGAAGGCAGTATCGACTATCCGGCCAATGAAGTGCGCATGAGCGGCACCTTTATTCCGCTGTTCGGCCTCAACAACATGTTCGGACAAATTCCCGTCGTCGGACTTTTCCTCGGTGGCGGCAGCAACGAAGGCTTGTTCGGCATCACCTACGAAGTGGTCGGAACGCCGGGCGCGCCGGTGCTGCGCGTTAATCCGATTTCAGCAATGGCGCCGGGCGTGTTTCGCAAGATTTTCGATTTCAACACCGGCAAGCAAAACTCGCCTACGGATTTCCCTGCACCGAATAATAACTGACGAAACTCGGCTTGAACGTCAAACCGGCTTCAGCAGCGCGTGACGCTTCTTTCCCATCGATAGCTTGATGACGCCGTCAGGCGTGAGATCTGCCGTTGTCAGCTTCATCTGTTCGTCGGTAACGACGACGTCGTTGACTCGAATGCCGCCGGACTTGATCTGACGCCGCGCTTCTCCGTTCGAGGTCACGAATCCTGCTGCGACGTTTGCCGTCAGAATGCCGTAACCACTTTCCAGATCCTTTCGCGGGATTTCAAACGTCGGCAGATTCTGTGCGACGGTGCCTTCTTCGAAAGTCTGTCGTGCGGTGTCTGATGCCGCGTTCGCTGCATCGCGACCATGGACCAGCGCGGTTGCTTCGGTCGCCAGAATTTTTTTCGCCTCGTTAATGTCCTGACCCTTCAACGCCGCGAGTTTCGCGATTTCATGCAACGGCATCACCGTGAACAATTTGAGGAAGCGCTCGACATCGGCGTCCTCGGTATTGCGCCAGAACTGCCAGTAATCGTAAGCGCTGAGGCGATCTTCATTCAGCCAGATTGCCCCCGCAGCGGTCTTGCCCATCTTCGCACCCGCTGACGTGGTGAGAAGCGGCGAGGTCAGCGCGAACAATTGTGCGTTCGCCATTCGGCGCCCGAGATCGATACCGTTGACGATGTTGCCCCATTGATCCGAGCCGCCCATCTGCAAGACGCAGCCCGTGCGCTTGTAAAGTTCGACGAAATCGTAGGCCTGCAGGATCATGTAGTTGAATTCGAGAAACGACAATTCGTGCTGCCGCTCCAGTCGCATCTTGACGGAATCGAATGACAGCATGCGGTTGACGGAAAAATGTTTGCCGACATCGCGCAAGAAATCGATGTAATTGAGCGGCGCGAGCCAGTCGTTGTTGTTCATCATTAGCGCGTCGGTTTTGCCGTCGCCGAACTTAAGAAATTTCGTGAACACCGTGCGAATGCCGGCGAGGTTTCCGGCAATATCAGCGTCGGTTAAAATCTTACGACTCTCGTCCTTGCCGGAGGGATCGCCAACACGCGTGGTGCCGCCGCCCATCAAAGCGATCGGTTTGTGGCCGGTCTGCTGCATCCAATGCAACATCATGATCGGCAGCAATGAGCCGACATGAAGAGAGGACGCGGTGCAGTCGAATCCAATATAGCCTGTGATCGGCCCCTTGAGCGCAAGCGCATCCAATGCATCTGGTTCCGACACCTGATGAATGAAGCCGCGGCTTTCAAGGACATTGAGAAAATCGGATTTGAAGGCGCTCATTGAGACTTCTCTCGACCGGCATTCATGATTTACAGCGGCCTGTGGTGTAACAGGTCCGGTACTGGATTCAACCAAGCGCGTCTTCCGCAAAAGTGGGTATCGGTTTTGCGATCGGAATATGCGCAAAACAATAAAATGAGGGCATTTATGCCCGAAGGAGCGGCGCTTGGTGAAAGCAATTGGCCTTATGAGTGGCACCTCGCTCGACGGCGTCGACGTCGCGCTGATCGAGACCGACGGCGCGCAGGTCGCTGCGTTCGGGCCGACAGGCTATCGCGCTTATTCGGAGAGCGAGCGCGCCTTGCTGCGCAAAGCATTGGCCGATGCCATTGCATTGACGTCGCGCAGTGAGCGCCCAGGCGCTCTTTCGGAAGCCGAGGCGTTGGTGACCCGTGCGCATGCGGAGGCCGTCGAGAGTTTCCTGAAGGCGAACAACCTGTCGCGTGAGGCGATCGATGTTGTTGGCTTCCACGGCCAGACGGTTTTGCATCGACCTGAACAGAATCTCACCATTCAGATCGGCGATGGTCATGGGCTTGCGAAGACACTTGGCATTCCGGTGGCGTTCGATATGCGCGCGGCGGATGTTGCGGCGGGCGGGCAGGGCGCGCCGTTGGTGCCTGTGTATCATTGCGCGCTGGTTGCGCGCGCTGCACTCGAAGGTCCAACGGTCGTCGTCAATATTGGTGGCGTCGCAAACGTCACGTATATCGACGGTGACGATCTGATTGCATGCGATACCGGACCGGGCAACGCGCTACTCGACGACTTCATGCTGCAGAGGACAGGACAGGCCGTCGATCGCGACGGCGAGGTTGCAGCGCGCGGTCATGCGGACGCAGCGTGGATCGCGCAAGCGTTGAAGAATCCATTCTTCAAGAAGCCGCCGCCGAAGTCGCTCGATCGCAACGATTTCGCTTCGCTGTCTGTGGGTAGCATGACCATCGAAAATGGCGCTGCGACACTGACTGAATTCACTGCGGCTAGCATCGCAAGTCTTGTTCCGATGTTTCCGAAAATCCCGATGCGATGGATCGTCGTCGGCGGCGGCGCAAGCAACCCGACGTTGATGCAAGCGCTCGGCGACCGCCTCAACCCTGCATCACTTTTGCGCGGCAGTGACCTCGGATGGTCGGGCGACGCCATAGAGGCGCAAGCCTTCGCTTACATGGCTATCCGCAGCCTAAAGGGCCTGCCGCTGACATTTCCCCGCACGACGGGCGTGCCAAAGCCGATGACAGGCGGTTTGCTCGCAAGACCGTGACGGCGACTTGAGCTAGCGGACGTTGGCGAGCCGCATATCCAGATACGACGTCACCGTTTCCATCAACGGCTCGAGCTTTCCGTCGAAGAAATGATTGGCACCCGGAATGACCTGCTGATCGATCACGATGCCTTTTTGCGTCTTCAGCTTTTCGACCAGCGTGTTCACATCCTTCTGCGGCACGACCATATCCTTGTCGCCATGCACGATCAGGCCCGATGATGGGCAGGGTGCGAGGAACGAGAAGTCATAGAGATTGGCCGGCGGGGCGATCGAGATGAATCCTTCGACCTCGGGACGGCGCATCAGCAGTTGCATGCCGATCCACGCGCCGAACGAAAATCCGGCCACCCAGCAAGCGCGCGCTTCGGGATTGATGGTCTGCGCCCAATCGAGCGCGGACGCGGCATCCGACAATTCGCCGGTGCCGTGATCGAAGGAGCCTTGGCTGCGGCCGACGCCGCGAAAATTGAAACGCAGCACCGAGAATCCGCGCGCCACGAATGAGTAATACACCTGATAGACGATCTGGTGATTCATGGTGCCGTGAAACTGCGGATGCGGGTGCAGCACCATCGCGATCGGCGCGTTCTTCTGCTTCGCCGGGTGGTAGCGGCCTTCGAGACGACCGGCGGGGCCGGTGAAAATAACTTCAGGCATCAAACGTCCTTAAGGCGATGGTCAATCGACATTGTGCTGGTGCGTCAGCGCGTGCAAAGGGAGTGTAGATGAGTGTTATATGGCTCAGGCCGAACGAGGCGTGAATTGGAGGCCGCGTTCTAGCATAGGGCGTAGGGCGAAAAGCAAGCATATTGAGCATCGCAAAAGCGCCTTCGCGGCCTAATTTAAGGGGTCGTGAGAGTTTCGCTCAAATGAGAATCGGGCTGCTGACGTGACGCGCGAACGAATCTATCTCGACTGGAACGCGACGACACCGCTTCGCACTGAGGCGCGCGCGGCGATGACGGCTGCGTTGGATGTGAGCGGCAATCCGTCGTCGATTCATGGTGAAGGTCGCGCCGCGCGGAGCATCGTCGAGGACGCGCGCGCCGCCGTCGCAAGTGCCGTCGGTGCCGAAATACGCAATGTCGTTTTTACGTCGGGCGGAACGGAATCCAATGGACTGGCGCTGACGCCGGGATTGCGCCGGAACGGTAATCCACCTGTCGAGCGATTGATCGTGTCAGCCATCGAGCACGCATCGGTGCTGGCAGGAGGGCGCTTTCCGCAAGAGAGCATCGAGATTGCCTCCGTGACGAACGAAGGAATCCTCGATCTCGATGCGTTAGCTGCGACGCTGCGTACAGGACCGACCGCGTTGGTGTCGGTGATGTTTGCAAATAACGAAACCGGCGCGATTCAGCCGGTTCGTGCCATTGCCGAAATGGTTCATGCCGCAGGCGGGCTCATGCACGTCGATGCGATTCAGGCTTTCGGAAAAATACATATAAATATCAATGATCTAAAGGCTGATTTGATGTCTCTGTCGGCGCACAAGGTGGGCGGTCCGAAAGGCGTCGGCGCGCTCATCGTAGCGGAAGGCATCAGCGGTTTTGCGGCGGCCATCCGCGGCGGCGGTCAGGAGCTCGGCCGGCGCGCCGGCACCGAGAACGTCACCGGCATCGCAGGCTTCGGTGCTGCTGTTAAAGCCGTGATGAGCGCGATGGACGGCGAAGCTGCGCTCATGAAGGCCCTTCAGCAGCGACTGGAAACGGGTCTCAAAGCCCATTCAGGCACAGTCGTATTCGCTGAATCGGCCTCAAGATTGCCGAATACGACCCTTTTCGCCGCACCCGGCATGAAGGCGGAAACTGCCGTCATCGCCTTCGATCTCGAGGGCATTGCGCTGTCGTCCGGTTCGGCTTGCTCGTCGGGTAAAGTACAGCCGTCCCATGTGCTTGCGGCGATGGCCGTTCCCCGCGCGCTTGCGGACGGAGCGCTGCGCCTGAGTACGGGCTGGCAGACCTCGGAAGCGGACATTGATCGGTGTCTTGAGGCTTGGAGAAAGCTGTCAGGTGTATTAGTTAGAGGATGAGCTTTCGGCTTGAATGGTTCTAAACCTCGCGCATAGATTGCGCCCAAGCCATCTTACAACTTGGTGTTCCACCGCGGTCCTTGAAACCGCGAGCGGAGGAATGAATGGCTGCCGTCCAGGAAACCGTCGATCGGGTTCGCCAGATCGACGTCGATCAGTATCGATATGGTTTTGAGACTATCATCGAGTCCGACAAGGCCCCGCGCGGTCTGTCCGAAGACATCGTCCGTTTCATCTCGGAGAAAAAGAACGAACCGGCGTGGATGCTGGAGTGGCGCCTTGAAGCCTATCGCCGCTGGCTGACGATGGAAGAGCCGACCTGGGCGCGCGTTCACTATCCGAAGATCGACTATCAGGATTTGTATTACTACTCCGCGCCGAAACGCAAAGAGCTGGCGTCGCTCGACGAAGTCGATCCGGAAATTCTCAAGACCTATGAGAAGCTCGGCATTCCGTTGCGCGAGCAAGAGATGCTTGCCGGCGTCGTGCGCAAGGATGCCGATGGAAATATTTTGCCTGAGCGCCGCGTCGCCGTGGACGCTGTATTCGATTCCGTGTCGATCGCGACGACGTTTCAGGCCGAGTTGAAAGCTGCCGGCGTGATCTTCATGCCGATCTCGGAAGCGATCCGCGAACATCCCGAGTTGGTGAAGAAATATCTTGGCACCGTGGTGCCGACATCTGATAATTATTTCGCGACGTTGAACTCGGCCGTATTCTCGGACGGCTCATTCGTTTACGTGCCGCCGGGCGTGCGATGCCCGATGGAGCTGTCGACATATTTCCGTATCAATGAGCGCAACACTGGCCAGTTCGAGCGCACGCTGATCATTGCGGATGCAGGCGCTTACGTCTCGTATTTGGAAGGCTGCACTGCGCCGCAACGCGACGAAAACCAGTTGCACGCTGCGGTGGTCGAACTCGTCACGCATGACGATGCCGAGATCAAATACTCGACGGTGCAGAACTGGTATCCGGGCAATTCGGAAGGCAAGGGCGGTATCTACAATTTCGTCACTAAGCGTGGCGACTGCCGTGGCAAGAATTCCAAGATTTCGTGGACGCAGGTGGAAACTGGCTCTGCGATCACGTGGAAATATCCAAGCTGCATCCTGCGCGGCGATGGTTCGCGCGGTGAGTTTTATTCGATCGCGATTTCCAACGGCTATCAGCAGGTCGACTCCGGCACCAAGATGATTCATTTGGGCAAGAACACCACCAGCCGCATTATCTCAAAAGGCATCGCGGCTGGCGTGTCTCAGAACACCTATCGCGGTCTCGTCACTGCGCATCGCAAGGCGACCGGCGCGCGAAATTTTACCGCGTGCGACTCGCTGCTGATCGGCGACAAATGCGGCGCGCATACCGTGCCCTATATCGAAGCCAAGAATTCGTCGGCGCTGTTCGAGCACGAAGCGACCACGTCGAAGATTTCGGAAGATGTTTTGTTTTATTGCGTCCAACGCGGACTAAGCCAAGAAGAAGCGGTCGGCCTTGTGGTCAATGGTTTCGTGAAAGACGTGCTGCAGCAACTGCCGATGGAATTTGCGGTCGAGGCGCAGAAGCTGATCTCGATTAGCCTAGAAGGAAGTGTGGGATGACCGCGTTACTGCAAGTCAAAGGCCTCAAAGTTCAGGTTGAAGATAACGAGATCCTTCACGGTCTCGATCTCACCGTGAACGCGGGTGAAGTGCATGCGATCATGGGACCGAACGGTTCCGGCAAATCGACGCTATCTCATGTGATCGCCGGCAAGCCGGGTTACGAAGTGACCGCGGGCGAAATCCTGTTTCGCGGCGAAAACCTCTTGGAAATGGCTCCCGATGAGCGGGCCGCCAAGGGCGTCTTTCTCGCATTTCAGTATCCGGTGGAAATTCCCGGCGTAACCACCATGAATTTTCTCCGCACCGCGCTGAACGCGCAACGCAAGGCGCGAGGGGAAGCTGAATTGCTGGTGCCGGATTTTCTGAAGAAGGTCCGTGAGGTCGCGGGTTCGCTCAACATCCCGATGGACATGATGAAGCGCGGCGTCAATGTCGGCTTCTCGGGTGGTGAGAAGAAGCGCAACGAAGTTTTGCAGATGGCGCTGTTCCAGCCGTCGCTCTGCATTCTCGACGAAATGGATTCAGGCCTCGACATCGACGCACTGCGTGTCGCTGCCGACGGCGTCAACGCGCTGCGATCGAAAGACCGCGCGATGGTCGTCATCACGCACTATCAGCGCTTGTTGAACTATATCATTCCGGATTTCGTTCACGTCATGTCGAAGGGCCGCGTCGTGAAAAGCGGCGGCAAGGAACTGGCGCTGGAACTTGAGAAATCCGGCTACGCGCAGTTTGAAGACAAGGCGGCGTAAACTCCAATGAACGTTGCAGTCGCGAAAACCAATAACGCGCAAGCGCTCGGCGACATCTTCGCCGTTGCACGCGATCGGCTACCCGGCAAAGGCGCAGTCGCTGACGCACGGCAGAAGGCATTCGACATATTCCAGCGCACCGGGTTGCCGCATCGGCGGATGGAAGACTGGAAATACACTGATTTGCGCGCGTCGATGCGCGAAATTGCGCCGTTGGCTGCGGCGCCAGATCAAGCCGCTTTGACCTGTGCAGGCGATGCCCTGGAATCGCTTGCGGTGGAAGGTGCGCGACGGCTGGTATTGGTCGATGGCGTATTCGCGCCGCAATTGTCCAACATCGCAAAATTAGAAAAGGGTCTCACGATCCGCGCATTGCGCGATGTGTTGGAGTCCAGCGATAAGGCAATTATCGCGGATGTTATGACGACGTCGGTCGATCCTATGATCGCGCTGAACACTGCGATGATGACCGGTGGCGTCGTCGTCGAAATCGCTGATGGCATTGCACTCGCGCAGCCGCTTCATATCGTTCATGTCGCGACTGCCAAGGGTACGGCGTCGTTCACGCGGTCAATGCTGGTGCTCGGTGAAAAGGCCAGTGCGACGTTGATCGAACGCTTTGTCGCGGCTGAAGGTGTGGACGAATATCAGGTTCATAACGCCACCGTTGTCACAGTCGGCAATCATGCGCGTCTCGATCATGTGCGGCTGATGGAAGACGAACGCGACGCATTCAATATTTCGACGGCTTTCGTGAAGGTCGGATCGCACGCGCATTTCAATACATTCAACATGACTACGGGCGGCGCGGTTAGCCGCTATCAAGGCTTCATCACCTGTGCGGGCGAGCATTCACACATCGCCACCAACGGCGTGAACCTTCTCAATGGTACGCAGCACGCAGACACGACCCTGTTCCTTGATCATGCCGCGCCGAATTGTGCGAGCCGCGAGGTTTTCCGTGCTGTGCTCGATGAGCGAGGCCACTCGGTATTTCAGGGCCGAATCATCGTGCAGCCCAAGGCGCAGAAGACCGATGCCAAGATGATGACGCGTGCGCTGTTGCTCTCGGATGAAGCCGAAGCCGACAACAAGCCGGAGCTGGAAATTTTCGCGGACGACGTGACCTGCGGTCACGGCGCAACCACGGGCGCTCTCGACGAAAGCTTGCTGTTTTATTTGCGCGCGCGAGGGCTGTCCGAGAAGGAAGCGCAGGCACTTCTGATTATTGCGTTCGTTGGCGAAGCCATCGAATCCATCGTCAACGACGATTTGCGCGAAGCGGCCATGGCCACAGCTGAACGCTGGCTGGCGGCGCGGGGGTGAGCATGCACCCGGCAGTTGCAAACGGCTCCTACGATGTCGAACAAGTCCGCAAGGATTTCCCGGCGCTTGCGCTGAAGGTCTATGGCAAGCCGCTGGTGTATCTCGACAACGCGGCATCTGCGCAAAAGCCGAACGCCGTTCTCGATCGTATGACCGAAGCCTACAAATCCGAATATGCCAACGTGCACCGCGGGCTGCATTATCTCGCGAACGCTGCAACCGAAGCCTATGAGGGCGGTCGCACCAAGGTTGCAAAATTCCTCAACGCCAAGCGCAGCGAAGAAATCATCTTCACCCGCAACGCGACCGAGGCGATCAACCTCGTGGCGTCGTCATGGGGCGAGCAGAACATCAAGGCCGGCGACGAGATCGTGCTCTCGATCATGGAGCATCACTCCAATATCGTGCCATGGCATTTCCTGCGCGAACGTCACGGCGCGGTCATCAAATGGGCACCTGTGGATGATGAAGGCAATTTCCTCATCGACGAATTTGAGAAGCTGCTGACGGCGAAGACCAAACTCGTCGCGATCACGCAAATGTCGAATGCGCTCGGCACCGTCGTGCCGGTCAAGGACGTGGTGAAAATTGCGCATGCGCGCGGAATCCCCGTGTTAGTCGATGGCAGTCAGGCTGCGGTGCACTTGGCCATCGACGTGCAGGACATCGATTGCGATTTTTATGTTTTTACCGGCCACAAGCTTTACGGCCCAACCGGCATTGGAGTTCTTTACGCCAAATACGATCATCTGGTCGCGATGCGCCCCTATAATGGCGGCGGTGAAATGATCCGCGAAGTCGCGAAGGACTGGGTCACTTATGGCGATCCGCCGCATAAATTCGAGGCCGGAACACCCGCGATTGTCGAATCCGTCGGATTGGGCGCAGCCATCGACTACGTGAATTCGATCGGCAAGGAGCGCATTGCCAGGCACGAGCATGACCTTCTGGACTATGCGACCGTCAAGCTGCGCGAGATCAACTCGCTGCGCATCATTGGCACCGCGAAGAACAAGGGGCCGGTGATCTCTTTCGAGATGAAGGGCGCTCATCCGCACGATGTGGCCACCGTGATTGATCGTGGCGGCATTGCCGTGCGTGCCGGAACCCATTGCGTCATGCCGCTTCTGGAACGATTCAATGTCACCGCGACATGCCGTGCGTCATTCGGCATGTATAATACGCGCGGAGAAGTCGATCAGTTTGTGCAGGCGCTTATCAAGGCGCGGGAGTTATTTTCATGAACGACACAACAACTGCTGCGGCACCTTTGAAATTCGAGACCCAGTCGGCATTGCCGCCGGAAGAGACCGAGCGTCTTGGCATCGACATCGTCGCGGCGCTGAAGACCGTGTTCGATCCGGAAATCCCGGCGGACATTTATGAACTCGGCCTGATCTACAAGGTCGATATCAAGGACGACCGTTCTGTGGATGTGCAGATGACGCTGACGACACCGAATTGCCCTGCCGCCGGAGAGTTGCCGACAATGGTTGAGAACGCCGTGGCCAGCGTCGCAGGCGTCGGGCCTGTGAGTGTTAACGTGGTGTGGGAGCCAACTTGGACCCCAGACCGCATGTCGGACGAGGCGCGCCTCGTTCTCAACATGTGGTGAGTTGAAGACTGTTTAAGAATCGGCATGTAATCTGGATGATGAGCGACTTGAATGGTCGCAGGAAATAGCCAAATGACCAGTATGACGCCAAACGCACCATCTCCGGCTTCCAAGCCCACTGTTCGACCTCGTCCGCAAGTGATGAAGTTGACGGAAGCTGCGGCTGAGCGCGTGAAGGAGCTTTCGTCGCGCGCGGATTCGGAAATCATTGGGCTTCGCGTCGGCATCAAGAATGGCGGATGCGCCGGTCAATCGTACACCGTCGAATACGCCCATGAAGTGCGTCCGACCGACGAAGTCGTCGAGGACAAGGGCGTGAAGGTTCTCATCGATCCGAAGGCGGTGTTGTTCTTGCTCGGCACTGAGATGGACTACAAGGCCGACAAGATGCAGGCGCAGTTCGTCTTCAACAATCCGAACCAGATTAGCGCGTGCGGATGCGGCGAGTCGGTTCAGCTGACGGCCGCCAAGATCGACGGCTAGTTCTCGCGGTCTTTTTTTCGCGTATCCTGATCGCAAAACCGGTGCCCACTTTTGCGGGATACGGCGTATGGACCGCGACTTCATCCTCGAACTCTTTTCAGAATTCGGGCCGGTCTCGCTTCGCCGCATGTTCAGCGGGTACGGTGTCAGCGCCGACGGCGTCAATTTCGCGATGGTGTTGCGCGGAGGCATGATCTTCCGCGTCGATGACCAGACGGTTGCGAAATATAAAGCCGAAGGCTGCAAACCGTTTCAATACGACACCGCTAAGAAGACCGTGATCGTAAAGTCATATTGGCACCCACCGGAACGGCTTTACGACGATCCGGAAGAACTCGCTGTCTGGGCACGCGAGGCGGTCGGTGCGGCGCGGCGCAACGCGGCCAAAATGCCCAAAAAACCGAAGAAGAAGCTCGTCAAGGTAGCAGGCGACAAACTGACTGCGGCAAAGCCGATAGCGGCCTCAAGTCATGGGCGTAAAGCCACGGCCGACAAATCACGCAAGGCGGCAAAATCCAAAAGCACAGTAAGGAAAAAGCGTCAGGCGACCTGAACGCGGTCGGTCGGCGAGAATTCCGGATCGGCTTCGCAAATGACGCGGTTGCGGCCATTGCGCTTTGCTGCGTAGAGGCACGAATCCGCGCGTTCAATGAAGGAGTCGGTATCGTCGCCGGGTTGCAGCATCGATACGCCGATTGAAATTGTGACTCGACCGAGGATTTCGCCGGTGGATTTTTTCTTGAGCTGCTTCGACATAACTGCGCGGCGGATATTGTCCGCCACGGTCAAGGCCTGACGCAGCGCCGTGTTTGGAAGCACCATGGCAAACTCCTCGCCACCGTAGCGTGCCGTGATGTCCTGACCCTTGATGGTCTGTTTCAACGACATCGCAACCAGACGCAGCACCTGGTCGCCGGTCAGGTGACCGTAATTGTCGTTGAACGACTTGAAGTGATCGATGTCGATCATCAGCAGTGTGAGCGGCTCGCTGCTTGCGGTGGAATGTTCGACAGACTGTTCGATGGCACGATCGAAGAATTTTCGGTTGCCGAGCGATGTCAGTGGATCGGTCAGGCTCTCAACGCGAATGGCCTCTAAGCTGTGCTGAAGGTTAGTGATTTCGTTCTTGGACGACGTCAGGCGCGATTCGAGCGCCTTGTTGGTTTCCTGCATTTCCTTGGTCGATGCGACCAGCGCCTCAACCACGGCTTTGACCTGATCGCGGTCCTTCGCCTTTGAAAGCTTTTGGGTGGCGCTGTCGAGGCTGGCATCGAAGTTCGTCGTCATGCCGAGTGCGTCTGTAATCAGCGTCATCACGTCGTCGATCTCGTTGATGACGCGAGAACCGACCTGATCGATACGATCGGTGGTTTTGATCTGCGAGAGATAAGTTTCGTAGATCTGCTCAAGCTCGGCTTCGGTGATCTTGCCGTTGCGTGAGAGCGTTTCGTTGATGATTTTGTTCAGCGCCGAGTTGTAGCCCGTCGCATAGACGTACCAGATCTCGTAATTTCTCGGAACGGCTGTCTGACGCAGGGACTTGATTTGGCCCAAAGCGACTTCTGCGAACGCCATCGTGCGTTCATGTTCTTCAAGGAGGCCAATCACGTTCCGTGTCCCCTCAGCAGGCTTCTGCCTGCCTTCCTTGCTTCGCGAAATAGATAAAAGTATCGCGATTAAATTAAGGGGCGAGGATGAAGGACACGTAAACGGATTCTATTCTGCGGGATATCGTAGATACGTTTGGTTAACCGCGTTCGCGGACGGGTCGTAACAAAAATGCTGGCAAATGCGAATGATCCGCCGGCTCCGAATGTTGTTCGCGCGGCGCTGCGGCTGCTGCGCGACCAATGGACGGCACCTGCGCGGGGGCGGTGGGCGCTTTCGCCGCATGCGGCGCGGGTGCTTTCGGGCCGTTGGATTTACCACGGCCACCACGGCTTCGCGGGCGTTCGCGGCGAGGCTTACGCTCCTCCGATGACGGCGCGGTTCGCTCTTCAGCCTGCGCCGAAGCAACCTCGCTACCGGGAATTACCTGAACATCGGCATGCGTGATCGGCTGTCCGATCAGCTTTTCGATGGCGAGAACCGATTTCTGGTCCGAAGGGCAAACCAGCGAGATCGCCGTACCCGAACGTCCAGCGCGGCCGGTGCGGCCGATGCGGTGGACATAGTCATCTGGATGATGCGGGACGTCGAAATTGAAGACGTGGCTGACCTCAGGGATATCGAGGCCGCGCGCGGCAACGTCGGACGCCACAAGCAACGGAAGTTCGCCCTTGCGGAATTGATCGAGCGACGCGGTGCGCGCCGATTGATCCATGTCGCCATGAAGCGCGCCGACACTGAAGCCGTGTTTCTGCAACGATTTGTAGAGCAGAGCGACTTCGCGCTTTCGGTTGCAGAAGATAATTGCGTTTTTGAGATCCTTGGCGTCGCGCAGCAACTGCCTGAGCATCTCGCGTTTTTCATGCGGCTCGCGGCCCACAGCAACTTGCGACTGCGAAACGGTGACGGCGGTGGACGCTGGTTTTGAAACTTCGATCTTGACGGGGTTATGCAGGAAAGTCTCGGTGATACGGCGAATTTCGGTTGGCATCGTCGCCGTGAAGAAAAGCGTCTGTCGCGTGAATGGGACGAGCTTGCAGATTCGCTCGATGTCGGGGATGAAACCCATGTCGAGCATGCGATCGGCTTCGTCGATCACCAGCAATTCGACGCCGGTGAGAAGCAGTTTGCCGCGCTCGGTGTGATCAAGCAGGCGTCCTGGCGTTGCAATCAACACATCGACGCCGCGTGATAATTTCAAATCTTGGTCGCCGAACGATACACCGCCGATCAGAAGCGCGACGTTGAGCTTTTGGCCGGCGCCGTATTTATCGAAATTCTCTTTCACTTGGGCGGCGAGTTCGCGCGTCGGCTCCAGAATGAGCGTGCGCGGCATCAGCGCGCGCGCGCGACCCTTTTCGAGCAGCGTGATCATCGGGAGAACGAAGGCAGCGGTCTTGCCGGTGCCGGTTTGCGCGATGCCGAGAACATCCTTGCGCGCAAGGACGTGAGGAATCGCTTGTTCTTGAATGGGGGTAGGGACGGTGTAACCGGTTGCCGCCACGGCGGCGAGAACCTTGTCGGACAGGCCGAGATTGGAAAAGGACATTGAGCCTCTGTTGTGGGGCTTGATCCGGTCCGAAGGACCTTTTGCGATCATCCCGCTATTCGAAATCGCCGTTCCGAACTCTTGGAAAATTCTGTCGCGCTCGACCCCGGAACGGCACGCTTTTGGGCACGGGGAGGACATATTCGCCGACAGGCGGCTGACCAGTTTTCGCGTTTCGATTCTGGCCGCGTTGCAGCGGAACATAGGCGCGAAACCCTTAAAGTCAATGAAATATGCCGTGGGAATCGCGAAAAACCTTAACGCCGCAACGCTTTAAATGTTCATAAACGCAGCGCACGAGGTGTCGAAAGTGGCGACTCTCGCGGGTCTGCTTTGGTCCCGGGAGCCATGCCATAGTGGCGGGCGATGAAAGCCCGAAAACAGCGAAAAGGGTCGGCAATGATCAGGCGATCGGCGTTAAGCGCATTACTTTTTTGCGTTGTTGCCTTGTGCGGGTCGGCAAGCACGGCGGCATACGCCGAAAAGCGCGTCGCGCTTGTGATCGGCAACAACGATTATCGCAACGTGCCTCAGTTGCGTAAAGCCGTGAACGACGCGCGCATGATGAGCGATACATTGAAGCAACTCGGCTTCACTGTGCTGTTTGCTGAGAACCAGACGCGCAAAGCGTTCAGCGAAACCATGCTTGCGTTCGACAACATGATTTCGCCGGGCGACACGACTTTCTTCTTCTTTGCAGGGCACGGCTTCGAGGTTGCGAGCCAGAACTTTCTGCTGCCGACGGATATCGCTGCTGTCACCGAAGGCCAGGAAGAACTCATTCGTGACGGCGCTTTCGCAGCTGAGCGCGTCATTTCGCGATTCCAGGCCAAAGGCGCCAAGACATCCATTTTCGTATTCGATGCCTGCCGCAATAATCCGTTTGAAGGCACTGGCACGCGCGCCATCGGGGGCAATGGTGGCCTCGCTGCCATGACGCCGCCGGAAGGCGTGTTCGTGATTTTCTCGGCCGGTGCCAAGCAAACCGCACTCGATCGCCTCTCTGATAACGACAACAATCCAAATTCAGTGTTCACGCGTAATTTCGTTCGCGAACTGGCGCAGCCGGGACTTAATCTCGTGCAGATTGCCAAGCGCACGCAGTCCGATGTGCGTAACATGACCGTCGCCGCCAACCGGCTGCAGACGCCAGCTTACTACGACCAGATCGTCGGCGATTACGTGCTGCGTCCCTCGAAAGATGGCGACCGTGCCATCGAGGTGTTGCCGCAGGTCGCGGCGCTACCTGCCACGCCGCCGAGCGCCATTACCGGCATTGACTCCGGGGACGCACCGATTGCCGGATTCATGCGGCACAATGGCGGCTGGTCAATCTCGTTCTCGCTTGCGGATCCCGCACTCGGAATTTCATGGCGGCTCGGCGACAGCGGTGATTTTAAAGAAACAGGATTTCTCGACACCATCGATCCGCGCACGCGACGGCGTATGCCCAATCCTTCGATCGAACTGCCGAATGATGCACAGGCTGCCGTTATTCAGGTTCGCTACGTCGATCCGACCGGCGAGATGAAGGGGCCGTATCCGATCAAGTTCGATCCGGCGGCAGCGCTCGTCAACAGCCATCGCAAGCTGCTCGATATGACTGCCAATAGCTGGCTGTCGTTTGGAGGCTATAGCGGTCCGTTGGTGTATTACTCGCAGGTTCTGTCATATCGCTGCGCCGTACGCGAAATGCGTATCGGCATCGACACGACAGTGCCGAGCCAAGTCGTCAAGCTGCCGCCGTGCAATCCCAACGATCCATCCGCGATGCCGGAAAACTATCAGCCGTATTTGAAAATTTCTCCCGCAACCAAGATGGTCTCGGTTGAGTTGACTTATCAGGACGGAAGCGTATCCGAGATCAAGAACTTTCGGCGGTAAAAACGCATGACCGATACGGACAATTCAGGCGAAAGATCAATTTCCGTTCAGTGTTGCATCGTGGGCGGCGGCCCCGCGGGAATGATGCTTGGCTATCTGCTGGGCCGCGCCGGCATCAGGACCGTCGTGCTGGAGAAGCACGCCGATTTCTTTCGCGACTTTCGCGGAGACACGGTTCATCCTTCGACGATGAAAGTGATGCAGGAGCTTGGTATTCTCGACGATTTTCTCAAATTGCCGCATCAAAAGCTTACCAAACTGAACGGTCAATTCGGATCGACGTCGATCCAGTTGGCCGACATGTCGCGGCTCGACACGCCATGCCCTTACATTGCTTTCATGCCGCAATGGGATTTTCTGAATTTTCTCGACGGCAAGGGCAAGCGGTTTTCAAACCTGCAAGTTTTGAAAAGTACCGAAGCGATCGATCTCATCCAAAGCGGCGATCGCGTGACGGGCGTCGTTGCAAAGACTGCCAGCGGCGAACTTCGCATTAACGCGGACCTGACGGTTGCGTGCGATGGACGTCATTCGGTGTTGCGTGAGCGGGCAGGTTTGAAAGTCGATGATATCGGCGCGCCGATTGATGTTCTGTGGTTCCGCGTCGGCAAAGCCAAAGGCGCTACCGACGGCGTGTTCGCGCGGCTGCAGAGCGGTCAGATGATGGTGACGCTCGACCGCGAGGATTACTGGCAGTGCGCCTACGTGATTGCGAAGGGGCATACCGATGAAATCAAGGCGCGTGGACTTGACGCATTTCGCAATAGCGTTTCGTCGATGGCACCCATTCTCAATGAGCATATTGGCGACATCAAGAGTTGGGACGACGTCAAGTTGCTGACCGTTGTGATCGACCGCCTTGAAAAATGGGCGTTGCCGGGATTGCTGTGTATCGGCGATGCGGCGCATGCAATGTCGCCGGTCGGCGGCGTCGGCGTCAATCTTGCTGTGCAGGATGCGGTGGCCACTGCGAATCTGCTGTTCGATAAATTCGGCAATGGCGGTCCGTCGTTGGCGGATTTGAATCGCGTTCAGGAACGGCGGCTATTTCCCGCAAAATTCATTCAGCGGATGCAGGTCTTCGTGCAGAACCGCGTCATCTCTCGCGCGCTGTCAGGCGGCGATCTCACGCCGCCGCTGTTCATGAAGGTCATCACGCTTGTGCCGTGGCTGCAAGGTTGGACGGCGTATGTGCTTGGGATCGGTGTGCGGCCGGAGCACGTTTATTCGACTGAAGCCAAGACCTAGCTGACCAAGATCTAACTGATAAAGATTTAGCCGCGTCGCGACATCAGCACCATGATCAGTCCGACAACGGCTAGACCCGCGCCGTAATAAGACCACTGAATCTGGCGGATCATGAAGCTGGATGCCGGATAAGGGAAATATCCCGTACCTTGGCCGATCCAGACAATGCCAATCATCAGAGCGAATAGACCGAAGGCAAGCAGGGACGTTTTCATAGGTGAGATACGTGCGTCGCGTGCATTGGTTTCAGCGCGGAGTGAACTGGGCTAGACATCCAGCAAGTCTTCGTTGGCGAATTCGGCCTTCTCGGAAATGAACGCGAAGCGCGATTCAGCTTTCGTGCCCATCAGGCGCTCCACGGAGTCCGCAGTGCCCGAGCGATCGTCCGCCAGCAGCACGACGCGCAGCATGCTCCGCTTCGACGGGTCCATCGTGGTTTCCTTCAGCTGCGCCGGCATCATCTCGCCAAGGCCTTTGAAGCGACCGACATCGACTTTGGCGTTGGCGTGGAACTCTTTTTTCAGCAACTCATCCCGGTGCTTCTCGTCACGCGCGTAGACCGTCTTGCTGCCGTGGGTGAGGCGATAGAGCGGCGGCACGGCAAGATACAAATGTCCCTCATGAATGAGGCGCGGCATCTGGCGGTAAAAGAACGTGATCAGCAATGAAGCGATATGTGCGCCATCCACGTCGGCGTCGGTCATGATGATGATGCGCGAATAACGCAGATCCTCCTCGCGATAATGCGCGCCGCTGCCGCAACCAATTGCCTGCATCAAATCCGCGAGTTGCGCATTTGCAGTGAGCTTGTCCTTGGTGGCGGATGCGACGTTGAGAATCTTGCCGCGCAAAGGAAGAATAGCCTGTGTCTTGCGATCTCGCGCCTGTTTGGCGCTGCCGCCTGCGGAGTCGCCTTCGACGATGAACAATTCGGAGCCGTCCGCAGCGGTGTTGGTGCAGTCGGCGAGTTTGCCGGGCAGGCGAAGTTTTTTAACCGCCGTCTTGCGTGAAATCTCTTTTTCCTGACGACGGCGCAGCCGCTCGTCGGCGCGCTCGACAACAAACTCGAGCAGCTTGTTGGCTTGCAGCGGATTACCCGACAGCCAATGATCGAACGGGTCCTTGATGGCCTGTTCGACGATCCGCTGCGCTTCGGCGGTCGCGAGGCGATCCTTGGTCTGTCCCTGAAATTCCGGTTCCCGCACAAACACCGACAGCATCGCACTCGCGGCGATCATCACGTCCTCGGATGAGATGGACGAGGCCTTCTTGCCTTGACCGACACGTTCGGCGTGATCTTTCAGGCCGCGCAGCAATGCGCTGCGAAAGCCCGCTTCGTGCGTGCCGCCATCGGGGGTTGGCACCGTGTTGGTATATGACGATAGAAACCCGTCAGCGTCCGCAGTCCACGCCACAGCCCATTCGCATGCGCCATGCGCGCCGTTGCGGCCTGATTTGCCGGAGAAAATATCCGGATGCACCAGCGTGTCGGCATGGATCGCTGCGGCGAGATAATCTTTCAAGCCGCCGGGGAAATGGAAGGTATCTTCAGCCGGAACATCTTCGATGCCCTTGAGCAATTCCTTGTCGCAACGCCAGCGAATTTCAACACCGCCGAACAGATACGCTTTGGAGCGTGCCATCTTGAACAAGCGTTCGGGCCTGAAGGTCGCCTTCGGGCCGAAGATTTCCGCGTCGGGATGAAAACGCACGCGCGTGCCGCGACGATTGTTGACCTTGCCGAGGTCTTCGAGTTTACCCTTTGGCTTGCCGCGCACAAACGTCATCTTGTAGAGGCGCTGGTTGCGCGCGACTTCGACTTCGAGCAGGTCCGAAAGTGCGTTCACCACCGACACGCCGACGCCGTGCAGACCGCCGGATGTCTCGTAGACTTTCGAGTCGAATTTGCCGCCGGCATGCAGCGTGCACATGATGACTTCGAGCGCCGACTTGTTCTTGAATTTGGGATGCGGATCGACCGGAATGCCGCGCCCGTTGTCGCTGACGGTAAGAAACCCGTCCTTTCCGAGATGCACTTCGATGAAAGATGCGTGTCCGGCGAGCGCTTCGTCCATCGAATTGTCGATGACTTCGGCGAACAGGTGATGTAGCGCCTTCTCGTCGGTGCCGCCGATATACATGCCGGGGCGGCGACGAACGGGTTCCAGCCCTTCCAGCACTTCGATGTCGCGCGCGGTATATCCAGCCTCCGCGCTGGACGGACGCGCGGCGGACTTCGCACTTCCGCGTGATTTGCGGGCCGACGAGCTGAACAGATCGCGCGCCGAAGCCTTCGGTTTTGCGGCCGATTTAGCCTTTTTCTTCAATGGCTTTCGCATTTCGGTGTCTTGTAGACTCGGCGGGATGCAGCGAATCGCTGCCCATGACTATGCCACGGATGGGGATTTAAGTGTGACGTGCGGGCACGGAGCCAGTTGCGATCTCGCATGCTATCAGGTCGCGCGAATTTGGATTTTTCAGGACTCGTCGAGGATCAAGACGAGATAGGGATTGTCGATGGGATTGGAAGAGATGGTCCGCGAAGTCATCGGCTTCGTGAAGGACCACCAGGTTTGGGCGGCGCCGATCGTGTTCCTGCTGGCGTTCGGTGAATCGCTCGCGTTCATCTCGCTTCTGATTCCGGCATGGGGCGCGCTGGTGGGCATCGGCGCGCTGATCGGCGCGAGCGATATCAGCTTCTGGCCGGTTTGGGTTGCAGGCGCGGTCGGTGCTGCACTCGGCGACTGGATCTCGTACTGGTTTGGATTCAAATACAAGGATCGCGTGGCGGCGATGTGGCCGCTGTCGAAATATCCCGATCTGATCCCGCGCACCGAAACCTTCGTGAAAAACTGGGGCGTGCCGAGTATTTTCATCGGACGGTTTTTCGGCCCGTTGCGTGCGGCGGTGCCGCTGGTCGCAGGCATTTTCGAGATGCCGTATTGGCAATTTCAAATCGCAAACTTCTCGTCAGCGTTCGTCTGGGCCGCGGCTTTGTTGCTGTTCGGTGATGTCTTATCCATGACACTCGAATGGTTTTGGCGCATTGTTTGAGTGCGCTGCAATGGGGAATATTTTTTAACATCAGGTGTTGCGAGCGATTCCGATACTGACAACTGATCGCATTGTCGTGATGGCATAAGCCGCGAATTCTTTCTAAGATCACGGCGCAAGGGCCGAACAACAACCGGCTCAAACGAGTTCATCCCGGGAGATTTAAGATGAATCTGACACGTCGCCATGCTCTGGCAGGTGCTGCTGCGCTTGCCACCGCTCCACTTGCTTCTACCATTCCTGCGAATGCTGCCGCGCCTGCGGCTGGCAAACAGGCTGCAAGCTTCTATCGCTATAAAGTTGGCGATGCTGAAGTGACTGTCGTCTCCGACGGATCGACAACTTTCCCGCTGGGTGACACCTTCGTGCTTAACGCGAAGAAAGACGACGTGAATGCAGCGCTTGCAAAGGCTTTCCGTCCTGTCGACAAGATGACGATTTATTTCGGACCGCTCGTCATCAACAACGGCGGCAAGTTGATCGTTGTCGACACGGGTCCGGGTCCGGGCGGCTTCGCAGGCAGCAAGGGTGCCAACGGTCAGTTCGCGACAAATTTCGTGGCGGCCGGTTTCGATCCAAAGGCGATCGACATGGTCGTGATCTCCCATTTCCACGCCGATCATATCAATGGATTGCTCACCGCCGACAATCAGGCTGCGTTTCCAAATGCCGAAGTGCTCGTCCCTGCGACCGAGTGGAAATACTTCATGGACGACGGCGAAATGGGCAAGCAAACGAGCGATCGCATGAAAGGCGTGTTCAGCAATATGCGTCGCGTTTTCGATGCGGGCCTGAAGAAGAAAGTCACGCCTTATGAATGGGGCAAGGATGTCGCGCCAGGAATGACGTCGGTTTCGACCGTGGGGCACACGCCGGGCCATACATCGTTTGTGCTGTCGTCAGGATCGGACAATGTCTTCATTCAGTCCGACGTCACCAACGATCCAGACCTGTTCGCGCGCAATCCGGGCTGGCACCTGATGTTCGATCAGGATCCGGTTGTTGCCGAGGCAACGCGGCGTAAGGTCTACGACATGGTCTCAGCCGACAAGATGCGCGTGCAGGGCTTCCATTATCCGTTCCCTGGTCTGGCCAATCTTGAGAAAGACGGCACCGGCTATCGCTGGGTACCTGCACCGTGGAATCCTTCGATCTGAGGCTCACGACGCCTCATCGAACTTGACGAATTGCGGGCGCGGACCTATATCCGCGCCCATGTCTCAGACCGCCACCATTGCATTCGTTCGCCGCCGCCGCGTTCACGCGGTGTTTGCGGACGATTGCGCTTAAAGAATTGCGCGTCTGATCGTCGCCAATGCCGCCGGATACGGTCCGCGGCATCTTGTTTCTCCACAGAACTTGCCGCAAGACCTGATCCGGAGGCGTTCTTTTGAACTTCTGCGGGTAAGGACAGACTATGGCTGAAAAAAAGAAGATCGGCATTCTTGGCGCGTCCGGTTACACCGGCGCCGAACTCGTGCGGCTGCTTCTGCGCCACCCGCGCGTCGAGATCGCAATTCTCACCGCCGACAGGCGCGCTGGGTTGATGATGGGCGACGTGTTTCCGCAATTCGCCCCTTACGATTTGCCGCGTCTTGTGACCATCGACGACGTCGATTGGGCGAAAGCAGGACTCGATCTGGTGTTCTGCGCGTTGCCGCATGCGACGACGCAGAAGGTTCTCAAGGACCTTTTGGCGAAGGCTCCCAACACCAAGGTTGTCGATCTGTCGGCGGATTTCCGGCTGGAAGATGCGGCGGCCTATGCGAAATGGTACGGCCACGAACATCATGCTCTCGAATTACAGAAGGAAGCCGTCTACGGGCTTTCGGAAATCTATCGGCGCGATATTCGCAAAGCTCGCCTTGTCGCGAATCCCGGTTGCTATACGACCTGTGCGCAGTTGCCGCTCATTCCGCTTCTGAAAGCCAAAGCCATCGAGAGCGACGAGATCGTGATCGATGCCAAATCAGGAATGACGGGCGCGGGGCGCTCCGCGAAAGAGGAGATGCTGTTCTCGGAAGTGTCGGAAGGATTCCATGCCTATGGTGTGGGTCAACATCGGCACATGTCGGAATTGGATCAGGAGTTCTCGAAGGCCGCGGGCAAAGACGTCGTGGTCAGCTTTACGCCGCACTTGGTGCCGATGAATCGCGGCATCTTCTCCACGATCTATGTGCGGGGACGGCGCGGCAAGACCGCGCAGGATCTGCACGAGATTCTCGTCAAGCAATACGAGAAGGAGCCGTTCGTCTATCTGCTGCCGTTCGGCAAGATGCCGCAGTCGCGGCATGTGCGTGGATCGAACATGACCTTCATCGGCGTGACGGCTGATCGCATTGCGGGTCGTGCGATCATTATCTCGACACTTGATAACCTGACCAAAGGCGCGTCAGGCCAAGCAATTCAGAACATGAACATCATGCTGGGCTTCAATGAAAGCGCCGGCGTCGATCAACCTGCGATGTTTCCGTAAGCCTAAAAAGGCAATACGCGCAGCAAAAAGGGACGGCGAGGGCCGTCCCTTTTCATTTCATAAACATAAATGATGGCTCAGAGAATCTTGAAGATACCGAGCACTAGAACCGCCTGCGCGATGAAGCCTGCCGTGAAGGCAAGCGTGCGCAACACTGGCACGCCGATCATATAAACAATCAAGTGTGCAAGGCGCGCCCAGAAATAGACGGCGCAAGCCAGGACTGTCCATTTCGAGGAGTAGTCGATCGCATTGAGGATCAGCACCAGCGGCGCGAAGATGATGAGATTTTCGACCGCGTTGTCGTGTGCGAACATAAGCCGGTTCGCCCACTCCGCATGGGGCTTGTCTTTGCGCGAGGGGTTGGCCATCGCACCCATCAGGCCGCGTATCTGCAGGCGATTGAGCACGTAAGGCACCCAAAGCACACCGGTCAAAATCACAGTCAGCGTCAGCCAGAATAATTCGCGTGTCATCGACGTTTCCCTCTTAATGTTTCGACGGCAAGCCGTCCGAAATGAAATCCCAAATGCCCGGTTCGTTGCGCGCACCCGCGGGTCGAATCTGGCGCAACCTTTGTTGCCGACAGTCATAAACGCTGAATTGCGTCAGGCCAATAACACAATCGTGCTTATGCAGCACGATGTGCCTCAGGCGCGAATGCGGACGTAGCTGCCGGGCGCGTCTTCGATGGCTTCCAACTGCCCTTCGCCGGCGATTCGCGCAGGCACGGTCTCGGCGTCGATGGTCTCGAGCCATGCGCGCCAATCCGGCCACCATGACCCCTTGTGTTCCTGAGCACCTTTGAGCCAGTCGGCGAGTGTGATGTCGCGGATGTTGTCGTTGGTCCAATATTGATATTTGCCAAGTGTCGGCGGATTGACCACGCCTGCGATGTGACCCGAACCGGCCAGAACATATCGCACGTCGCCTCCGAAAAACTGCGACCCGTAGAGCACCGATTCCGCAGGCGCGATGTGATCTTCGCGGGTTGCAAGATTGTAGACCGGCACCTTCACCTTCGACAGATCGAGCAGCGTGTTGTCGAGCGTCATCGTACCGGTCGAGAGCCGGTTTTCGAGATAGCAATTTCGCAGATAGTACGAATGGTTCGCCGCAGGCATTCGCGTCGCATCCGAATTCCAGTGCAGCAGGTCGAACGCGCCAGGTTGCTGACCTTTGAGATAGTTGCTGACGACATAGGACCAGATCAGATCGTTCGACCGCAGCATGTTGAAGGCCATCGCCATCTTGCTGCCTTCCAGCACGCCGGAATGCTTCATGTCTTCTTCGAGCAGTGAAATCTGGTTTTCATCGACAAACACCAGAAGATCGCCAGCATGGGTGAAATCGACTTGGGCTGCGAGGAACGTCGCGGACGTCACACGCACGCGGCGTTTTTCGGCAAGCCATGCCAGCGTCGAGGCGAGCAGGGTGCCGCCGACGCAATAACCCATGGTGTGGACTCTCATCTCGCCGGTGGCTTTTTCGATCGCGTCCATCGCCGCGAGCGGACCCTCGCGCATGTAATCGTCGAACGTCTTGCTGCCGAGTTGCTTGTCGGGGTTGACCCAGGAAATCACGAACACCGTGATGCCCTGATCGACGCACCATTTAATGTAGGATTTTTGCGGATTGAGATCGAGAATATAGAACTTGTTGATCCACGGCGGCACGATCAACAGCGGCGTGCGCAACACGGTTTCAGTCGACGGCGCATACTGAATGAGCTGCATCACGTCGTTCTGGTAAATCACCTTGCCAGGTGTCAGCGCCAGATCGCGCCCAACTTCGAGATTGGCAGCCGACTGGCGGATTTTGAGATTGCCGCGTCCGGCCTCGACGTCCTCAGCAAGCATTTTCATGCCGCGCACCAGATTGTCGCCGTTGGTCGCAACCGTCTGGCGCAGAACTTCCGGATTGGTCAGCACGAAATTCGACGGCGACAGCGCGTTGGAAAACTGCTGAACGTAAAACTCGGCTTTCTTGCGCGTGTGCGCGTCGAGCCCTTCGGCATTCTTGACGAGATCGTTCGCCCATTCCGTCGTCAGCAAATACGCCTGCATGACGAAATCGAAAAAGTGATTGCTGCGCCATTCGGGATCGGCAAACCGCTTGTCGCGCGGTGAAGGTTCAGCGGCAGGTTTTGACGGCTCGCCCGCGAGGCGGCGCATCGAACTGCCCCACAAATCGAGATAGGCCTTGCCGAGTTTCATTTGCAATTCGGCCGTGCGCTTCTGATCGGAGAGCCAATAATCGGCGACAGAAGAGAATGTCTTCACGACTTCGCCCAGCTCGCCGGATTGATCCTTGATCTCGCCAGTTTCGCGCGGCTTGAGGTAGGCGTTGAGCGCCTTGCCGCTGTTTTCCAGCGCGCGCGCCAAATTGACGGAGAACGCTTCAGGGTCGAAACCCTTCGCAATCCCCGGTGCAGCGATCTTCGGATCTGGTACGACGTCGGTCATTGATTGCCAGTATAAACCTACATTTCGACGAGGCTGTGATGCTTTATCGACCAAAGATGCGATCTTGGCGGGGTTCAGTTAATTGGTGTATTCGCTATTTGTTGCGCTGCGATATTTATGTTGAAGTGAGCCATACGCGGCCCTATTAGGGCCGCACGGGTGAGTGTTCGTGTCGGCGAGGTGTTGTTCCGGAATTAACGCATTCACGCGATGTTGGAATACGCGGCACCCGTTGCCTTCCCGGAAGGCAAACCAGAGCTTCCGGAATTCGAGACCGAGGACTCGTGACGAACAGCGCAGCCCATCCGAAATTGGCATCACCGCGTGCATGCGCGTTTGCCTGCATTGCTTTGGTGGGCCTTACGCTCGGCGGATGTTCCATTCCGATCGCCGATATGCCTCTGGTTGGATTGCCGGCCAATACGCCGGCGCGGCCGGCGACGCCTGGCGAATACCTGCCGGTCCACGATATTCCGGCGCCTCGCGCAGAGCCCACGCTGACGCCTGAGCAGCAGGAGAAGATCGAGAAGGATCTGGTCGCCGCGCGCAACAAACAGGCGTCCGGCGTGCAGAAGGCGTCCCAATCGCCGAACTGAAACCCTCCGATCCGAGTATCGCCGGGGGGCGAGCGTGCTAAAAAGACCACGATTCACGCGCAAACCAGCCGTTAATGGCGATTGAGCCGCTTTTCGCGCCGGAATTGTCGTAATATGTTGAAATAACGCGATTTCCGTCATCGTTGCCGAATTTCGCTTCGGCGGAAAACGCGCTACCCATCGCGCTGATTTGCCGGTCATTGGAGCCCGACCATGGAAGAGTTCTACCGCATTCGCCGACTGCCGCCTTACGTGTTCGAGCAAGTGAACCGTGCCAAGGCCGCCGCGCGCAATGCCGGTGAGGACATCATCGACATGGGCATGGGCAACCCCGATCTGCCGACGCCTCCGCACGTCATTGAGAAGCTCAAAGAGACGCTCGGAAAACCGCGCACCGATCGGTATTCGGCATCGCGCGGCATCAATGGGCTTCGTCGCGCACAAGCTGCGTATTACGAGCGACGCTTTGGCGTGAAATTGAATCCCGACACCCAAATTGTCGCGACGCTGGGCTCGAAGGAAGGTTTTGCCAACGTCGCCCAAGCCATCACCGCGCCGGGCGACGTCGTGCTGGTGCCTAACCCGAGCTACCCCATTCACGCATTCGGTTTTCTGATGGCCGGTGGTGTCGTGCGCTCAGTTCCTGCGGAGCCGACGCCGGAAATATTCGCGCATCTGGAGCGCGCAATCGTTCATTCGATCCCGAAGCCGATTGCGATGATCGCTTGCTACCCGTCGAATCCCACGGCGTATGTGGCGTCACTTGATTTCTACAAAGATCTTGTCGCGTTCGCGAAGAAGCATGAGATTTTCATTCTCTCGGATCTGGCTTATGCCGAGTTATATTTCGACGGCGTGCCGCCGCCATCGGTGCTGCAGGTGCCGGGTGCCATCGACATCACGGTGGAATTCACCTCGATGTCGAAGACGTTTTCGATGGCCGGCTGGCGCATGGGCTTCGCGGTCGGCAATGAACGCATCATCGCGGCACTTGCACGCGTGAAATCCTATCTCGACTACGGCGCGTTTACGCCGGTTCAAGTTGCGGCGACTGCCGCATTGAACGGTCCGCAAGATTGCATCAAGGACATGCGCGACACCTATCGCAAGCGGCGCGACGCGCTGGTTGAATCCTTTGGCCGCGCGGGATGGGATATTCCGCCGCCGGCGGCATCGATGTTTGCATGGGCTCCGTTGCCAGAGAAATTCAAGGACGTCGGCAGTATGCAGTTCGCAACCTTGATGGTCGAGAAATCGGGTGTAGTCGTGTCACCGGGCGTTGCCTTCGGCGAACATGGCGAAGGCTATGTCCGCATCGCGATGGTGGAGAACGAGCAACGTATCCGACAGGCTGCGCGCAATATTCGCCGCTTCCTTGAAACAGGCGTCGATTCGTTGCACAACGTGGTTCCTATCGCCAATCGGCGCTAACTCATCCCGGCAGGCTTTCGTTTCATGGTCGCACCCCTCAAAGTGGGTATCGCGGGTCTCGGCACTGTGGGTGCCGAAGTCGTTCGCTTGATCGAAGATCAAAGCCGAATGCTGTCCACGCGTTGCGGACGCGGCGTGCGCGTCATCGCGGTGACGGCACGATCCAAGACAAAGAAGCGCGGTATCGATCTGAAGAAAATCGAATGGGCGAAGAATCCGTTGGCGCTGGCCAACGATCCGAAGATTGATTGCTTCGTTGAACTGATGGGCGGCTCAGGAGAACCTGCGCTGTCGGCGATTGAAGCGGCACTCAAGAACGGCAAATCCGTCGTCACCGCCAACAAGGCGCTGATTGCCAAGCACGGTTCGCGGCTTGCGATGCTGGCCGAGAAACATGGCGGCGCATTGAATTTCGAGGCGGCGGTCGGTGCAGCCATTCCGGTGATCAAAACTTTACGTGAAGGTCTTGCCGGTACCACGATCAATCGCGTTTACGGAATTCTCAACGGCACTTGCAACTACATCCTGACACGGATGGAGAAGGAAGGCCTGTCGTTCGCGGAGTGTCTGAAGGATGCGCAGCGTTTAGGTTACGCGGAAGCAAACCCGTCGTTCGATGTCGATGGCCATGATACCGCGCAGAAGCTCGCCATTCTCGCGAGCCTCGCATTCGGCACCAAAGTCAATCAAAGCGCGGTCTATGTCGAAGGTATCTCGTCCATTGCGCCTGAGGATTTGCGTGCTGCTGAAGAACTCGGCTACCGCGTGAAATTGCTCGGTGTCGCAGTGAAAACCGAAACCGGAATCGAGCAGCGCGTTCATCCCACAATGGTGCCGCGCTCGTCCTCAATCGCGCAAGTGATGGACGTCACCAATGCCGTCACCATCGATGGCGAGGGTATTCCGCCGATCACGCTGGTCGGTCCCGGTGCGGGCGGGGCGGCAACCGCATCCGCCGTGCTGGCCGATATTGCCGATGTCGCGCGAGGGATTCGCGCGCTGCCGTTCGGCCGCCCAATGGATAAGTTGAAAACGACGACCAAGGCGCCGATGAAACGTAATGAAGGCGGATATTACATCCGGTTGATGGCGCGCGACCTTGCAGGCACCGCTGCGACGATTGCGACGCGCTTGGCAGAGCAGAAAATTTCCATCGAATCCATCGTCCAGCGTCATCCGGATGGTGCACTCGATCTGTTAGGACGCGACGGCAAACCGGTCCCTGTTCCGGTGATTCTGATCACTTACGCGACGTCTGAAGATGCCGTACACCGCGCCTTACAGGCCGTGCAGCATGATCGGGTGATAACCGGCCGGCCGCAGGTGATACGCATTGAAAAGAACTGATAGAAGTCCCCGGCCGTGGCAGCCATGCCGGGCTTTTTACGACCCTTTGGGAGTTAGCCGATGTCCGTGACGATTTCCGTTCCGCCGCACCTTTTGCTGGAACGGGTCCTTACACTTGAAATCGTTCGCGTCACCGAGCGCGCCGCTGTGTCCGCCGCGCGATTGCGTGGTCACGGCAATGAGAAGGCCGCCGATCAGGCTGCGGTCGACGCGATGCGGCGCGAGCTGAACAAGATTCCGATTCAAGGCACCGTGGTGATCGGCGAGGGCGAGCGCGACGAGGCGCCGATGCTGTTCATCGGCGAAAAAGTAGGCGCGGAAGCCGGGCCTGAAGTCGATATCGCGGTCGATCCGCTGGAAGGCACCACGCTTTGCGCCAAGAATATGCCGGGCGCGATAGCGACAATGGCAATGGCGGAAGGCGGCACGCTTTTGAATGCGCCCGACGTCTACATGCAGAAGATTGCCATCGGTCCGGGTTACGCCAGAAACGTGATCGATATTGACGCATCGCCTGCCGACAACATCCGCCGTCTTGCGAAAGCCAAGGACGTTCACCCTTCCGCCATCACGGCGCTGGTGTTGGACCGTCCGCGTCACGCCGACATCATCAATGCTATCCGCGGCACGGGCGCTGCAGTTCGACTCATTACTGACGGCGACGTGGCCGGCATCATTCACACTGCCGATCCGGAAAACACAGGCGTCGATATTTATATCGGCACGGGTGGCGCCCCGGAAGGGGTGCTTGCCGCCGCAGCGTTGCGTTGCATCGGTGGCCAGATGCAGTGCCGTCTCATTCTCGATACCGACGAGAAGCGCGAACGCGCGCGCAAGATGGGCGTGACCGACCCCAAGATGATTTACGGTATCGAGGATCTGGCGAAAGGCGATTGCCTTTTTGCTGCGACCGGCGTCACCGACGGTTCGCTTCTGTCAGGCGTGAAGTTTCGAAAGAACGTGATCGAGACCGAGACGGTGGTGATGCGTTCGGTCACGGGCACCGTGCGCTACATCAAGGCTGAGCACCGCCAGTTTGAAAAATTCCATCTCGATTAAGAATATCATGCCGAAAAATGTGAAGCGGTTTTCGGATAGCATCATGCCAATAAGAGCAAGACCATGATGTCCGCACGCATGCTGATCCGTCCCGTTCGCGAGGATGAGCGCGCAGACTGGGAGCCGCTTTGGGCGGGCTACCTCAAATTCTACAAAGCAACGATTGCGCCCGAAGTGTCCGACGTGACTTGGAGGCGCTTTCACGATGAAGCTGAGCCGATGTATGTCCTCGGTGCTTACGTCGACGGCAAGTTGACTGGTATCGTCCATTATCTATTTCATCGGTCCTGCTGGACCGTCGGCAATTATTGCTATTTGCAGGACTTGTTCGTCTCGGAGACCGCGCGCGGTCACGGCGCGGGACGCGCCTTGATCGAAGCGGTTTACGAGCGCGCGAAGGCCGCAGGCGCCAATCGCGTTCACTGGCTGACCCAAAATGAAAACGCGCAGGCGCGAATTCTCTACGATCAGGTCGCAGACAATTCCGGGTTCATGCAGTACCGCAAGATTTTCTGAGAGGCTGATATGACTGTTGAAGTGAAAGCGCTGTTGTTCGACGTGTTCGGAACTGTCGTCGATTGGCGCTCCAGTCTGATCGCGAACTTTACCAAATGGGGAAAAGCCAAAGGCATCGACGGCGACTGGACCGCGCTGGTCGATGAATGGCGCGGCGCGTACATGCCCTCGATGGAAGACGTGCGCAAACATCCCGAGCGCGGGTTCGTCATCCTCGACACGTTGCAGCGGCAATCCATAGAGCCGCTATGTGCCAAGTTGGGCATCGAGGGTCTCATATCCGAGGACTACGATTATCTGACGCGCGGATGGCACAATCTCGATCCGTGGCCGGACAGCGTTGCGGGTCTCTCGCGGCTGAAGACAAAATTTATCATTTCTCCGTTGTCGAACGGCAACGTGTCGCTGCTCACCAACATGGCGAAGGCGGCGGGCTTGCCGTGGGATTTGGTATTGAGCGCCGAAGTGTTCGGTCATTACAAACCGGATGCGGAAGCGTATCTGGGCGCTGCGAAAATCCTCGGCCTCGCGCCGGGTGAAGTGATGCTGGTCGCCGCCCACAACAACGATCTTGCCGCCGCGCAATCGTTCGGATTGAAAACCGCATTTGTCGCGCGCCCGACCGAATACGGTCCGCATCAGAAGCGAGATTTCGCTCCCGATGGCGAATGGGACCTGGTCGCGAAGGATTTCAACGATCTCGCGGATAAATTCGGCTGTTGACGCCCGCAAAAGCGAATCATTGAACGCCTTCGCTTTGTGCTTAGCTGCGAGTGATGCCGCTTTCCGCCACAGCCATTCCGATTGACGCGCCGCCGACTTTTCTCGGCGTGACGCAATCCGCCATGGGCCGCACTTGGCGCGATCGTCTCGATGCGCGCGGCACGGCACAAGCGCTAGCCATCGCGCAGCGCTATCAGCTCCCCGAAATGCTGGCGCGGATTATCGCCGGGCGCGGCATCGAGATTGACGCGGTCGAAGACTTTCTCGATCCGACCATCCGCAAGCTGATGCCCGATCCATCGACGGTGACGCAGATGGAGACGGCGGCAAAGCGGATCGCGGACGCTGCCACGCGCGGCGAGAAAGTTGCGATCTTTGGCGACTACGATGTCGATGGCGCAACGTCCGCTGCGCTGCTGGCGTGGCATCTGCGTCATTGCGGGCTCGATCCGCTGATTCATATTCCGGATCGCATTTTTGAGGGCTACGGGCCGAATATCGAGGCCATCCGCAGTCTCGCGAACAAAGGTGCGACGCTGCTTGTGACTGTCGATTGCGGCACCACAAGTATCGAGCCTCTGGCCGAAGCCAAACGCCTCGGCATGGATGTGGTTGTGATCGACCACCATCAGTGCGGCGACGAACTTCCCATCGTCGATGCGTTGGTCAATCCGAATCGGCCCGACGATTTGTCGGGTCTCGGACATCTCGCGGCGGTTGGTCTTGTATTCGTCACGCTGGTCGCCGTGAATCGAGAATTGCGCGCGCGTAATTTCTGGACCGACGAAAAGCCGGAGCCTGATCTTCTTAGTGTCTTGCATCACGTTGCGTTGGGCACGGTCGCCGATGTCGCATCGTTGACAGGACTCAATCGCGCCTTTGTCGCCAAAGGGCTTGTCGCGATGCGCCGCCGCGATCATGTCGGCCACACGGCGTTGATGGATGTGGCGCGGCTGAGTGGTCCGCCGGAAGCATGGCATCTGGGATTTGCGTTGGGCCCCCGCATCAACGCCGGTGGCCGGATCGGACGCGCAGATTTAGGCGTGCGGCTGCTTTTGGAAGGCGATATTTCGGAAGCCGCGCGCATCGCAGCTGAACTCGATCGCCTCAACACCGAACGCCGCGTCATCGAGCAGATGGCGGAGGCACAGGCCGAAGCCGAAGCACTGGCATCGCTCGGTCTCGACGACAAGGGTTCGGTGATCGTCACGGCGTCGGAAGGCTGGCATCCCGGCGTGGTGGGGCTCGTCGCGTCGCGACTGAAGGAAAAATTCTCGCGGCCCGCGTTTGCGATTGCGCTGGAGCCCGGCGGCATCGGCACCGGATCGGGCCGTTCGATACCGGGAGTTGATCTCGGAAAAGTCGTGCGGCAGGCGGTGACGGACGGGGTTCTTCTGAAAGGCGGCGGTCACGCGATGGCGGCCGGCGTTACGCTAAAAAAAGAAAAACTCGCGGAGTTTCGCGCCTATGTCGAATCCGCTTTGGCTGCCGCGGTGACGGATGCGCGTCACGTCAACGAACTGTTTATCGACGGAGCCATCAGCGCACGCGCCGCCAATCCAGAACTTGTCAAAACGATGAATCGCGCAGGGCCATTCGGCGCAGGCAATCCAGAGCCTTTGATCGCGCTGCCGTCGCATCGTCTGACCTATGCCGATGAATTCGGGCAGTCGCATCTGCGGATGCGCTTTAAGTCTGACGACGGGTCAATCGTCAACGCCGTTGCATTTCGCGCGGTCGGCCAAAAGCTTGGCAATGCCATCCGCGACGCACGAGAAAATAACGATGCGCTGCATGTCGCAGGATCGCTGGCCGTCGATCGGTGGCAGGGGTCGGAGCGCGTGCAGCTGCGTGTGACGGATGTTGCCGTGCCGAGTCGTGAGCGAGCGGTCATTAGATAGAAATTCGGGGGACCCAGATGGCATCGTTAAGGTCGGAATTGCTTCCAAAGGGATGCCGATTTTGAGGTTTTAGGCTTGCTACCCAAGCGGCCATGTACGCGTCCAGCCGATCATCTTTGCTCCCGCGAACATGTAACTTTAGGTTTGATTCCAATTCGTCTGCAATACAGCCGGTCGCGTTAGCAATGGCTCTCAACTGAAGAGTGTAACCTTCACGCGTCTTTTTGTGTGGGGATTTTGCCAATAGCGTTCGCATAATGGCGTATGGATACACTTCAATAACTTCGCATGAAGTCATTTTTCGGAGGGCCTTAAAAAGCTCAAAGCCGTAAAGCATCCATATTTGGTTTGCGCCGGGCAGACGATTAACTGGCCCATTGTTATTCAAATGATCTCGCGACGACTGAATTCGACTAGCCCAAGCTTTGTTGTCGGGAGTGGGAATGCACTGCAAGCCTGCGTCGTTTAAGGCGAGTTCCGATTTCCTTTTTCCAGTACGAGGCGGTGCTGCGGGAGCATCGATTGCTATACGTACTATATTCCAATCGAAACGTTCACCCAGAGATTGAAAAACAGAAGCTGTTTGATCGGCTGCTGCGCAGAACGGGTGCTCATTTTCAATTTCTCGATTTCCCAGCCCGCGCGGAATTAGTTCCAGAAAGCTGTCTGGAGGTTGCAGCGTCTTTAGTTTGCCCGCCTCATAGGTGACAAAGCAAATTGGCAATGACTTGTTTTTTGCGCATGCGACATCGATCCCGACATAAACGTTCACCGCCATTTTAATTCAGCCACCTTGACGCAGGCGCGCCAGCACTGCGAGGCCAGCGTAACCATCTGCGGGATCGATTCCGACTTTGATCTGAAAATTCTTCACTGCTTGCATGGTGCCGTTGCCGACGCGCCCATCGGTGCCGCCGGTATCGAAGCCCGCTTTGGTCAGCCGCGTCTGCAATTCCTGTAACTCAGCAAGCGTCGGCGCACGTTCCGATCCCGGGAACGGTTTGACGAACGGCCCGCCGCCCAGAATGCGGTCGCCGAGATGCACGATGGCAAGCGCATAGTTCATCGACGGATTGTAACTTCGCACCGCGTAAAAATTCGGCCCCAGCAGGAATGTCGGGCCGCCCGGTTCCGGCGTCCACAGTTGCGCTTTGTCGTCCGGACGGGGAAACGGTTTGCCATCCGCGCGCGTCACACCGGCTTTTGCCCAATCGGCATAGCTGTGATTGCCGCGTTTCGATTTGCCGCTCACGCGCACTTCATAGCCCCAATGTTCGCCACGGCGATATTTTCCTCGGTCCACCAAATAACGCGCGCTGGAGCCCAGCGCGTCGTCGGGTTTTCCGAACGGCGAGACGCGACCGTCGCCGTCATAGTCGGTGCCGAGATTGAGCCAGACTTCAGGCATCCACTGGGTGTGGCCCATTGCACCGGCCCAAGAGCCGCGCATGTCGTCCGGCGTTCCCCAGCCTTTGTCCACGATGCGCAGTGCGTTGATGAGTTCGGTTTCCCAATAGGCGCGGCGGCGCGGCTCGTTCCAGGCCAATGCTGCGAGCGATGGAAACACCGGGCGCATATAGTTTCGCTGCACGAGTGGATCGCCGTAAGCAGTCTCCACGCCCCATAACGCGAGCAGCGTTCCGCGTTCGACGCCAAAATCTTTTTCAATCTTCGAGAAAAGTGCGTCGTATTTTTGCAGCGCGGCTTTGCCTGCCGTCATCCGCCAGTCGGAGACACGGCGGTTGAGATATTGCCAAGTTTCTTCTGTGAACTCAGGTTGCTTGTTGACCTTGTCGAACACGCTCATGTCGGGTTCGATCCGGCCCATGACACTAGCAAACGTAGTTTCTGAAATTCCCTTCGCGAGCGCGCGGGCGCGAAATTTGTCGCGCCATTGATCGAATGCGGGCGGGGCGGCCGCCAGCACGGCGCGCGGTGCCACTAGAACGATGCCGGTGCCAACTGCGGATTGAAGCAGCCTGCGTCGTGTCAATGTGAGCTGAGAATCGAAATTGGTCATGAGACAAGTGTATCAATTGCGAGGGCGCGCGGGCAGGGTACAAACCGCCGCATTGCGTTCGGAATTTTATTGGTCGCCGGATCCGGCAGGCCCAATGGTCGCAGGCTCAGTTGGCATGGCGCGCGCCACCGGGGAATTCGACGGTGCCGGTTCGAATTCGCGACCGCGTCCACCGATCAGGCGTTCATAGGACGAAACAAGTGTCGTGTAGGGATTGACCCAAAGCCAGCCCTCGCGCGTGAAGACTTGCGTGTCGAAATGCAGGTGGTTGGTCGTGCCGCCGACCTTGTCCTGAAAATTCGACACCACGCCGATCTGTTCGCCTTCCTTGACGCGGCGTCCGTGTACGACGCCGTCGGCATCGAGATTGGCGGGGTTCATGTGGATGTAGCGAAATCGAATGTGTTCATTCGGCGCGTTGACCAGCAGATAGACGGCTTGCTGCGTCGGCGTACGAATGAGAACGCCGTCGCGGACCGCAACGGTGGGGAAAATATCCGGCAGGCAGCGGTCGGCCTCGGCATTTTTCATCTGGCAGCCTGACGGGCGAATGTCCTGCCCCTGATGCCCCATGCCGGCTGCACACTGGCCGACGTCGAAATCGCGGGTCTCGCAGAAATTGTCCTGCCACGGATAACTGTAATTACCCTTGGCCGATTCATCGAACACCAGCGGCTTGTCGTTTCGCTTGCAGCGATATTCTTCGCCCTTGGTCGATGACCACGACACCCGCCCGGTGCGGTAACAATCACCCCAGTTCATGAATGATTGCGAATTGGCGAATGCGGGGGCGCGCTCGATCGGAAAACGGATTCTGGAATAGACCGTGTAGTCGGTGCGACCGGGCTGCTGCTTGTAACCGGAGTTGGCAATGATGTCGCCGGACGCGCGATATGTGAAGTCGGTCGAAAAATTCTCAGGACGCTCGGAGGGTGCTCCGGCAACATCGGAGCGGGCAGGCGTGGGCGTGCCGCCAGCGAATTTAAGCGCCTTTATGAATCGTTCAGCAACTGGCGAGGCTTCCCGGCACGACAATCGCCGCGCCCGCGCGCTGCTGTCGAGACATTGAATGTAGACGACATAGGGGACGCCGAAGCGCGCAAAAACATAACGCACATAGCCTTCGCGGATTGTGCGCCTTAAATCAGGAAAGTCAGCCGCCAGCGATTTGACGGGCTCGCCCTTGGTCGCATGTGGGTCGTCGATGTCGTAGACAAGCAGCGATCCGGTAATCTGCACTTCGACGGGCTTTGCATAAGTTCGCGACGGCATGCCATCGCCGGCGCCCGGATCGAGCGCGAACAGCGCGTCGTAACCGCTTGGTCCGGCGTCGAACATGACGACCGGCCGAAATGCTGCCTGATAATGCGAAACGTTGATGCTATCCGGAATGCCGGATTTGCGTTCGGCAACATACATCGCGCTGTCGAAAGGCAGCAATACAGGAACTGGACTGCGCTCAACGCCGGGGAATTGCTGCGAGGTTATTCCGTTGATCTGCGCAAATGCAGCGATGCGCGCGGGATTTCCATGTCGCGAACGGCGACCCGGCGCGAAACTGAATTGGTCTGTCACCGTCGGTTGACTGGCAACCTCGGTTTTTAGCTGTTCAGCAACGGCGTTCCAGTCAGGCTTGACGAATGAAATTGCCGGCGACCGGAATTCATCGGCGAGAGCGTGGTTCGCAAAACCTGCAAACGCGATCGCGAGTGCGAAGACAATGCCGAGGCAGCCGGTGAGCGAGCCGTGCAGCCAACCGACAAAACCTCTCACGCCACCCAGCTTCACTGCAGCCCCGTATCTTGCGTGTTAGTCCCCGATTAATCCCTCAATTAATCCTTCGCGCGTTCGACGTAAGACCCGTCTTCCGTCATCACGACGATGCGCGTTCCGGTGCCGATATGCGGCGGCACCAATGTGCGAACCCCATTCGACAATTTAGCAGGCTTGTAGGACGACGATGCCGTCTGGCCCTTGGTGACGGGTTCGGTGTCGACGACTTCAAGGGTCGTGCGCTGGGGCAGGGTAATCGAAACCGCCGTGCCCTCATACATCGAGAGTTTCACCTTCATGTTTTCCAGAAGGTAGGGCGCTTGCGTGCCGACGACGTCCTTAGTGACTTGGATCTGGTCGAAGGTTTCGTTGTTCATGAAATGGAAGCCGTCGCCATCTTCGTAAAGATAGTTGAAATCGCTGTCCTCGACATGCGCGCGTTCGACCTGATCGGTGGTCTTGTAGCGCTCGGATACCTTGGTGCCGTCGCTGATGCGGCGCATTTCGATCTGGCTGACGGGGGTTCCTTTGCCGGGGTGGATGTTCTCGGCGGTCAGAACGACATATAGCTTGCCGTCCTGGTCGATGATGTTGCCCTTGCGAATTGAACTGGCGATGACTTTCACGGATAGATGTTCCAATCTTCAGGGCCGGATGTGCGGTTGCCTCGGCAGACCCACATCGGGAGTTGACGTTTCGGGCTGCAACATACTGATTTACCGGGCGGATGCCAGCAATTTGGTCACATTTCAGGCACCCCTGACATGAATGCGGGGGGACTCACGTCGCGTGGGTGGTCCGCTGAGCGGCATCGCGATCGCAGGCCGTTCCTGCAGGCAAGATCCGCGATTGTCCGGGCTTTGAGGACCTGGTTCGAGACCGAAGGATTCGCCGAGATCGAGACGGCAATTCTTCAGGTTTCTCCCGGCAATGAGACGCACCTTCATGCGCCGGTGGCCGAACTGACCGGAAACGATGGGGCAAAATATCGTCGCTACCTGCGGACATCGCCTGAATTCGCCTGCAAGAAATTACTCGCGTCTGGTGAGACGAAAATCGTGGAATTCGCGCGCGTTTTCCGTGACCGCGAGCGCGGCGCGCTTCATTTGCCGGAATTCACAATGCTGGAATGGTATCGCGCCGGTGCGACCTATGAAGCGCTGATGGCGGATTGCGTCACGGTGATCGCGCAGGCGGCGCAGGCGACGGGCATCGGCGCGTTTTCGTTTCGCGGCAAAAACTGCGATCCCTTCATTGAACCAAAACTGTTGACCGTTGCGGACGCATTCAATCAATTTGCCAAGGTCGATTTGCTTGCGACGATTGTCGACGGTGAGAGCAGTCGCGATGCGCTGGCAGCCGCCGCCAGTAACATTGTCCGCGTCACGCAAGATGACACATGGTCCGATATTTTCAGCAAGATACTCGTTGAGCATATCGAGCCACATCTGGGACGCGACCGGTTGACGGTGCTTTACGATTATCCAGCACCGGAAGCAGCGCTTGCGCGCATCAAGAAATCCGACCCGCGCGTCGCGGAGCGTTTCGAGATTTACGCCTGCGGCGTCGAGCTTGCGAACGGTTTTAGCGAGTTAACGGACGCCGATGAACAGCGTAGGCGATTCAGCTTGGCGATGGACGAGAAGGAGCGCCGTTATGGCGAGCGCTATCCGCTCGATGAGGATTTCCTCGCGGCGGTCGCCCAGATGCCGATGGCAAGCGGTGTCGCGCTTGGGCTGGATCGTCTCGTGATGCTGGCGAGTGGAGCAACGCGCGTCGATCAGGTCGTATGGGCGCCACCGCAAGGTGATTCATGAACGCCGCACCAAAGATCGCGCTTCGCACACCAGACGAACTTGCATTGCATCGGCTTGTCGATGTGGCGATGTTGCCGGAGCTTGAAAAAGTCGCGGCGCGCTATGCGATTGCGATCACGGCCGATGTCGCAGCGTTGATTGATCCGATAGACCCAGACGATCCGATTGCGCGACAATATGTGCCGCGCGCTGATGAGCTTTTAACGCAACGAGAGGAAAACGCCGACCCGATTGGCGATAACGCGCACTCACCGGTCAAGGGCATTGTGCACCGTTACCCGGATCGCGTGCTGTTCAAACTGGTGAATGTTTGCGCGGTGTATTGCCGGTTTTGTTTCCGCCGAGAAATGATTGGGCCCGGCAAAGAGACCGCGCTGTCGAGTGAAGCCTATGCAAACGCGCTCGACTATATCCGCGCGCATCCCGAAATTTGGGAAGTGATCCTGACCGGCGGTGATCCGCTGATGCTGTCTGCGCGACGCTTGCGCGAAGTCATGCGCGATCTCGCCGCCATCGATCACGTCAAGATCATCCGTATTCATTCACGTGTGCCCGTTGCCGATCCGGGACGCGTCACTGACGATGTCGTTGCTGCGTTGAAGGTCGACGAGGCAACGACCTGGTTTGCGTTGCACGCCAACCATCCACGCGAACTGACGGAGGCCGCGCGTGCAGCTTGTGCGCGGCTGGTCGATGTCGGCATTCCATTGGTGAGCCAGTCGGTGTTATTGCGCGGCGTCAATGACAACGCAACAACGCTGGAAGCTTTGATGCGTGCTTTTGTCGAATGCCGCGTCAAACCTTACTACCTGCATCACGGCGATCTCGCGCCCGGCACCGGGCATCTGCGAACCACGATCGAGGAAGGGCAGGCGTTGATGCGCGCGTTGCGCGGCCGTGTGTCAGGACTGTGCCAGCCGGATTACGTGCTCGATATTCCCGGTGGATCCGGCAAGGTGCCTGTTGGGCCGCAATATCTATCGCGTGAAGTTGGAGCGGACCGTGAAGGCCAATATCGTGTCGTGGACTATTGTGGCGACGTTCACTTCTATCCGCCGATCTCGCTATCCGATGGCTAGTCCCGTACCGCCGGACGATGAAGGCAACCGCAAAATTGAAAACGCGGTGATGTTCGGCTTTTTCGTGGTGCTTGTCGCCGCGGGCGTCTGGCTTTTGGGTTCGATGGCAGACATTCGCAAGACCCAGGATTGTGCGGCGCAGGGCAGGCGCAATTGCGCGGCGTTGGAAATTCCATCATCATCGCGCTAGAGTATGGTTCGATCCAACGGAGATGCCGCATGCAAAAATTTCGCGCGACTTTTTTTGCTTTCTCGCTGCTCGTCGCGACTGCGGCGTTTGCGCAAAATAGCGGAAGTTCAACTGTGAAATCGCCGTCGGCGGGATCAACGAACGCGGTGGGTGCTGCGCCCGTCGGACACCGGCAACCGAAGGCAGGTGACGTGCCTCCTGAAAAGGACGCGGCTGATCTATCCGCCGAGGACAAAGCGCTCGACCGCAAGATCAAAAGCATCTGCAGAGGATGTTGATTAGCGCCTTAGGGCTTGCGCGCGGCGAGCGCCATTCCGATCAATGACGTTCCGCCAAAGACGAGATTGATTCCGACCAGCAGTCCGAGTGCCCATTCCGACGATCCCGGCAGACCGGTGATGATCGCGGCCGCAATGAACAGATCGAGAATTCCCGACGCAAGCAGCCAGCCCCATCGCCCTGACAATTCGCGGCGGTGTTCGAGCGCATACATGATCGTTGCGACACCTTCGGCGATGAAGTAAGCGCCGACGACGATCGTAAGTGTCAATGTTCCGGCGATCGGTTGAACCAAAAGAATCAAACCGGCGGCAACTGCGAGCAGCGCCGAGATCAGCGACCACCAGAAACCCGGCATGCCGCGCGCTGAGAAGGTCAAATACAGTCCGACCACGCCGCTGATGAGAAACATCCAGCCAAGAAAGATCGCAACGGCGATGCCTGCAAGCTGGGGAATGGCGATCGCAGCAAGCCCGAGAATGACCAGAACGATGCCTTCGAACAGGAAGGCTTTCCAGTTCGACTTCACGGCTTCCTGCATTTTCGATTCAAGCCGGGCAATGTCCTGTGGCATCGTCATGTCGATCTCCTCATTCAAGCTGTGAATTGCCGACGAGCATAATCCGTTCTGAGCGAAAATGCGGCTTTTCCGGCGGCCGCAATTCGGCCACTCGATTCCGAGTTCGTCACCGTCTCGCCCTAAACCGGCACCGCTTGCCGCAATGGGAAAACGCCATTATACGTGCGGCGTTCGTCGAGGCTTCGCTTCGCCGAAACGCTTGTAGAGTTTGAGTTAACTATCTGATTTTGCTTGCGGAAATGAAATGCCCAAAGCGGGGCAGATTGGGCGTGGCGCGATTTGGCGCTGCCGCCATCCGGCTTTCCGCTCCCTTCGTCTATCGGTTAGGACGCCACCCTTTCACGGTGGAGAGAGCGGTTCGATTCCGCTAGGGAGCGCCAAAGTATTTTTCTGTGCTTTGCATCGCGTTTGTCTTTCGGCGCATTGCTGTCATTCAGCGCATCGCAGTGGCCGACAATTGCGTCCTTTGCGTTTGGATCAATTTGCAGGGCAATATCAAATTTGCCGATGGCTGCGGCGAAGTCTTTCTTCTCGTTCAATGCGAGGCCGAGCGTCATCTGAATATCCGCCGGCCTATTGATGTTAAGATTCGACTGAGTGGCTGCTTCAAAGTCGACGGCCGCGGCCTGAAGATTTCCGGTTCCTGCATAGGCCCGACGGCGCTCGACGAGTGATCGCTAGTTACCGGGCGCGACCTGAAGCGCCTGATGACTGGCGGCCTCGAGCGCCTTGTCGTATTGCGACCAGAGGCGAAACATCCGAGCGCGCGTGAAATAGCCTTTCACTTTGGTCCCGCCAAAATTGTGATAGCTAAGATCTAGTTCCGCAGAGCTAACCTAAAATGAAAGCTGCTTGCGGAAATTCGCCTGGAAAATTTAAGAATTTTGCGTTGTACGCTTATTCCGCAGCGAGCTGAATTGTTTCGCGCCCGCCGTTCATCTCCTTCAACGCGTTTACGTAGTCCTCTGGGACTTTCATAAAGAACGGCGTCTTGAGGCCCATAAAGCTGGCGATATCGCCCATGAAGGTCGTGCAGCTGCTCGTCATTTCGTTCCAAAACTTCGTGGTCTTTTGAAGTTTTCTGATATAGGCGAAAACCCGTTTTGAATCGGCTTCGCTCATATAAACCCGATAGTTTGCAGTCAGATATTGTGGGTCGAGGTCGCCATAGCTGGCGCCGGTTTCGGCCGGAACCGGGACGAAGTGACCGAGAACGAATGGGAGTTCGTCACCCGCAGGATGAAGGCCTGCAACGTCCACGGCCTTCTCGGACGACTTTCCAAACCACACAAACGCGTGGCCATAACTGGCCGCGGTGCGTGATCTAAAATCGACGTAATAAGGTCCCTTGGCGTTGGAAGCCTTACGCTTGCGAACAGGTGCCGGTGAAGAGGTGGCCGCCGGTTCCGCTGTGCTCTGCGCGGAACTCGACGCGTTAGCGCTTACCACAGGCTTTTGAGCCGGGGGCTTGGGAGCTGACGTCGTCGTTTGATTTGTCGTCGTTTGATTTGCAGAAGCAGTCTGTGTCGTCGCATCCAGAGCGTTAGCTTCATGGGCTTCCCAACAAAGGACAGCGCTGAAAGCGAAAGCGAGAAAAGCGGCGTGAGAATAGAATTTGTTTCTGCTCACCACGTCCGCAACTCCTCAGATAACTGTACACGACAAAGCGTCAGGCGCTTTAGCCCAACGAACAGAGTCAAAATCGCAACAGGCCGCGCCCGAATAGGGCGTCGGCCATGCCGCGAATATTAGCCCTTTCGGACCAGGGTCGGGCTCTTGCCGATTGGCGATTTGCCGATTGGCGTCTTGCCGATTGGCGTCTTGCCGATTGGCATCTTGCCAACAGGAGCCTGGCTATAAACTGGCTGCGGGCGCGGCAAGTCAGCCGCAGTTGCAGCAGTCACGAAAGCAAACGAAGCACCAGCGAGCACAATAAGTTTCAACACGGTTAGTCCTCCAGCCAAAGAAAATTGATTCTCGGATGGACGTTAACCTTCAACCGGAGCCCCGGATAGGAAAGCTTCGCCCCAAAACCGCTTTGGCAATCATTTTTATGATTTATGTTGCAAAAATGGCACCGTTTACGGATTTGAGAGCCCGTCAAAAAGGACCGCACCCAAGGCCGAAATTCGACCCGACGGTGGGGCATCCGGCGAAGAAAACATAACAACTTTTCAGAAGAAAACAGTCCAACTGGCCCGTAAGCCATTGAATTTGCGCGCGTGAGAACTCCCGCCATGGGGCGCCAAAATTCAAAGCTCGCTCAATATCGATAAGTTTTTCGTTCGATTTGCCCCACTTTTCCATTTGGGACCGAGATCTCGAAAACTTATTAAATGCGGCGCGGCGTCGCAGTTTAACATTTTGAGCGACGGGAAATCCATCGTCGGACCGTAAGCCTTCTGCCGCAGCAACTTCGTCAAGGTCGATTGATGTTGAGGTTTTAGTCTACAAATACTCGTGGTCCAAAATGTAGTTTAGCCATCCATGGATACGGTCCTTCTGCAACTCGACAAGCCAATGGACGCGCGGCGCGCTGTCTCCGCTGGTGCCGGCTATCGCGATATTGCTGGCTTGCGGACGCAAGCGCGCAATTTGGCGACTGCGTTTTCAAACGTCGCGATTGCGCGAGCTAACCACCCGGCATTGGAGACGAGTGAGGCCGTTTTCACGTATGAGCGGATTTTGCGGGCTGCCCATTTAGTTCGGGAATACCTTTGTGCTCGGCCTGATTTTAGCGTGGGAATGCGAGTTGCGCTGAAACTTTCAAATTCAGCCGAGTATGTCGCCGCGTTTTACGGCGCCCTGTTGGCGGATTGTGTTGTGGTCCCGCTTCCCGTCGCGGTCGAGAAATCCCGCTGGCAACATGTCCAGGATTTGTGTTCGCCACAGGTCATTCTGGCCCGACACGAAGATTTCGAAAGAACGAAGGCCGATCCATCAATAACGCTGTTGCGGTTGTCGGATACTGCGAATGAAACAGTCCCACCTTCCGCGCCGCGTCGTCACGGCGACGATCTTGCGATGGTGCTCTTCACGTCAGGCTCTACTGGTGTGCCAAAAGGGGTTATGTTGAGCCACAGCAACTTGCTGGCAAATGCGGAGTCAATTCTGCAAGATTTGCCAATTCGCGCAGACGACAAAGCGCTCGTGCTCGTGCCTTTCTACCACTCTTTCGGCAACTCAATTCTCCAAACCCACATCCTTGCGGGCGCGGCGATGGTTGTCGGCGCAAAATTGATATTCCCGGAGTCGATTACGCAAGCCTTGAGTAAATTTGGAGCAACGAGCTTTTCGGCAATTCCAGAAGTTTACGGTACGCTTTTGAAGTATGGGAAACTTGCCGAGCTGCCGTTGCCTAATTTGCGATATATGACTGTAGCTGGCGGTGAAATGAAACCTGACATGGCCAAGGAAATGGCGGCGCGGATTGCGCCTGCGACCTTCCACGTTATGTACGGTCAGTCGGAAGCGGGCCCCCGACTTGCGTCGTTAGCACCCGATCAACTCGTCCTTCGTCGAGGCTCGATCGGCAAACCGCTAGCAGGCGTTGAACTTGTCGTCAGAAATGAATCCGGCTGCGTGCTGCCGCCAGGCGAGGTCGGGATGCTTTACGCACGTGGCGATAACGTCATGCTTGGTTACTGGAATGACCCGGAGGGTACGGCGCGCGTGTTGAGCGACGACGGGTGGTTGCAAACCGGCGATCTGGCTCATTGTGATGATGGTGGTTATTTCTATCTGGACGGACGCGCGAACCTTCTGGTCAAAATTCAGGGGCATCGTGTTCATCCGGCGGAAATCGAAGGTGTTGTCGAAGCAAGCTTCCCCAACACCCGCGCGATCGCGCTGCCGATGGTTCGGGGCGAGGAAACCCGCTTCGCGCTGTTTGTTGCGCCTCAAAACAATCAACCGATTGATGTAGCGGAAATTCGGGCGATCTGCGTACGAGAGCTTCCGACCTACAAAGTTCCTCTGCATTTCGAAATTGTAGAGGACCTTCCTCTCACATCGGCTTACAAGGTCGATCGCGCGGCACTCAGTCTTAGAATTCCGCAATCATAGGCGGATGCTGGCTGGCGCGTCGACAGACAGGAATGTTCGATGACACTCAATAGAAACCAGCTTGAAAACGATGTTTTGCAGTTCGTTCGATCTCGGTGCCCTAATTCCCCAGAACTGGCGGCGGACACCGATCTGCTGGAAGACAGCCTCTTGGATTCGCTACTTCTGATGGATTTGATATTTGAGATCGAGGATCGTTACGGTATTAAGATTGGGACTGATCAAATGAATCCATCAAACTTTCGCACGACGTCGGCTGTCGCCAGCCTTGTGCTAGCTCAACTGAATTCGCATCCCGCCTGACGTCGAGACGACGTTTCCATTGTTTCTGCCGCCGGAAGTTTTTGGCTATGAAGCGGCCGCTGCAGGATAGCCCGATCCCGAACCGGGACATTCCTCCCTACAACCGTTATTATCTGCACGCGCCGAAATCGAGCCGCGTCGATTCAACGATGCTGATGGGCACGGAGTTTGATGCGGGTCCAATGCTCGCGTTCTTGCAGGAACGGAATCGCGAAGGCCGCATGGTCATAAGCACGGCGCATATTTTGGTACGCGCGACGGCGATGGCGCTGGAAAAATTTCCCGAAATGAATGTCCGCGTCGTCGGGCATCGCGTTTATGCATTTCGCGACATCAATATCCGCATGGCTTTCTTTCACCGCAAGCAGCGCGATATAGCTGTGCTGATGATATCGTCCGCAAACCGCAAGAGCCTTGAGCAGATTGGACAGGAAGTCTGGGAAAGGTTGCTGCAGGCGGGGCGCGGCGAGGGCGGTCGCGAGCGCGATCTGGCGCGGATGCGCCGCGTGCCGGCTTTCTGGTTTCGACAGGTTCAGCGGTTTTACGCCTTTCTTGATCGCCATTTTGCGTTGCCGACCGTAGGAAGGCTGGATGAGATGCGTGGCGGTTGTGCGCTGGTCAATGACCTGTCGTCTGGGGTCCCACCGATTCGAAGTTACAAGCCGAGCCGGTTTCCTGACGATAGCGACTCGCTCAATCTTACTCTAGGTCCGGTTGAGAATAAGGTCGTTGCTCGCGGCGATGGATTTGAATCGATCCGCGTGATGCCATTATTTGTTCGCGCCGACCACCGGCTGACGGATGCATTTCAGGTCGGCCGCTTCCTCGCCGTCCTGCGCGATCTTTTGCAAAATCCGGAACAGCTCGACGAAGTCGGCGACCGGACCTAGGGAATCAATAAATTCCCGGCAAGACTCGCGGCGTTCGTTTCATATAATTTCGGTAGTCGTCACCGAAGGTGTCGATCATCATCTGTTCTTCTCGGCCAACGCGCAGGAAAAACAGAGTACCGAAGCCGATTAGTCCTGCGGGACCGGCGATCCAGTTGGGAAGCAAAAACGCCTGAGCGATGGCCCAAAGCCAAAATGCCGAATACATCGGATGCCGGACCCGGTTGTAAACACCCTGCGTCACCAATTTGTGCTCTGTGCGCACTTCGAGCGTCACCGACCAGTTGCTTCCAAGGCTCTTATGGGTTTTGCGAAACAGCCACAGCGCCGCGGCGAATATTAGGGTGCCGACAATCGCCTGAGTCAAATGAAACGGATAGTTTGCAAATTGGGGTACGTCACCGAGAGCGTATGCTGCCGGAACGATCCAGAGCCCTGCCGTCGATATGGCCAGACTGATCATTTCGCGGGCATCGAATTTGCGTCGGATCTTCGGCGCGCGCCGCGAACGGCGGTCGTAAGGATATCGGATGATGAACCAGCCGACGACGCCGAGCGCCCAAATGATTTTGCCAAAAAGAGGTGCGATGAACATTTTCGTTCCAGAATTTCGATGTGGCGACGGCAAGGAAGCCCGTCCATTGCCGAGTTGCTTACGACGCCATGGCGACTTTGTGAACGCCGCAGCGGCTTTCGAGCGTGCTCAGATAGCCTTGGTCTGACGGGCGGAACAGGTCAATGGTTTGCGAACTGTGGCCCAAATCACCTTGATTTCCGTGCACTATTGAATTTTAGTGCCCTCGAAATCAGAGCTGTTGGGATAGTGGCGGGGATCATGCGAGTTTTTTTGGTAGTAGCGTTTTTTTTATTGAGCTTAAACACAAGCTTCGCAGCGGCAAAACGGCCGGGGCATATCTACTTATTGCGGGGCTTTGCAAACGTATTCTCGACCGGGATGGACACGCTTGCTTATGAACTCGCTTCCCGCGGCTACGATGCTCAGGTTTACAGCCACGTTTCTGCCGATAGCCTCGCAACAGAAGCCGCTCGTCTGCAAAAAAGCGGCCAGGGCCCGATCATCATTATGGGTCATTCGCTTGGGGGACCGGCAGCTATTGCGATGGCGACACGGATGCAGGCGTTGGGAGCACCTGTCGCTCTTATTGTGACTTTCGGGCCGAATGTAAGTGACCCCGTTCCGTCGAACGTCGCAAGGGTCATCAATTTCTATCAGAACTTTAGCGTCGTGAATAATACACTTCGGAAGGGACCTGGATTCAAGGGAACGATTTCGAACATCAACGTCGATTCATTGGCAGGCGTTACACATTTCAACATCGATAAAGTTATTCAGCTCCACGCGCAGGCGATTGCTGCAGTGGCTTCAGTCACCGGGCGCGCAACGCCGGCAACAAATCCTACGGCTACTGCACCGTCCGTCGAACGCCGGACGGAAGCCGTTCATTAAAAAATATCCGGGACGTGATTGTATCTGTGCCATCAACGCCGTCGTTATCGTGCGCGCAAGTAAGGCACCTTCGCCAGAATGCATGCCCGTCGGGCTTGCGTTTGGGCAGGACAATCGGGAAAGAAAACATAACGTTTCCTTAGAACGAGAAAATGCCCGACTCGATTTGAATTCATTGAAATCGCTCTGTTGTACGGTCCCGCTGGGGAACGCCAAGCATTTCACAAATGGGAGTGGCATTTGCGCAATTTTTTGACGCTCGCGTTTATTGCATGGGCCAGCCCGAGCATTGCTCAGATTTTGGACGGCAACCGAGCGTTCATCCAATGCGAAGCGGTGGATAAGACCTCAATCGAATATTTTATAGCCGGGGTCGCCGACGCAGCGGCAAACGATAAAGCAGCGTTGCTGACTAAGAGCTTGCAGTTCTCGATGAGCACGACTCCGGTTCCGTCTGAATTGACAAAGAACATCTTGAAAGAAATGCGTTCGTTCTGCCTGATTGAACCTGTCGATCTGCAACAGCTTCGCGAAACGGTTTGCTCTTATCTCAGAAAAAATCCGGGACTTCGCAGTGCGTCGGCCGCCAAGCTTACTGCGGAGGCACTTCGATCGGCGTTTCCATGTAAGTCTGGATGAACGCCATCGATTAGAGGAGTTGGCGAAACTATTGCAGCGGCGGCTTTACGTCTGCCACGGCGCGCGACCTGACAATCGCATTCGAAATGTCTTCTGCAAGAAGACGTGCAAAGCAAGAATAACCCCAATCATTCATATGAATGCCGTCGGCCTTGATGAATTGGTAGTACGGAATTGCCTGCTCTTCGTTCCAGTGTTTCATTGCCGCGTAGCGGCTGAACAACGGTATATTCGTTCGCTTCGCGACCCATCCGATCAAGGCAACCATCGCATCGATGCCAGGCTTGGTGTTTACAACGGGCGAGAACTGCGGATCGATCAAGAGGACGTCGGCACCGCTGTCCTTGATGCGCTGGATGCCGGCTTCGAGCGTGGTCCCGACGTCCGCGACATTCTTGTCGCGCAACACGCCGTTGGTGCCAACCTGCCATAAGACGAGATCTGGGTTGCGTGCCAGCGCCTGGTCCATCCGAGTGATCATCTGAGGCGCTTCCTCGCCGTTCTTGCCGAGATTGATCACCGCGACATCTTCGCCAGGAAACCGTTGCTTCAATTCGCGTCCAAGTCTGCTGGGATACGAAAAGTCAGGCGAACTTGCGCCCGCTCCCGCAGTGGACGAGGAGCCAAGTGCCACGATTGTCACGGGCTCATGCGCGGCGAGCCGCTTCGACAGGCGCGCAATTGGCGCGTCGAGCTGATTCAAGGCTTTAGTTACGGCACACGGCTGGCGTGAAAACATGACGTCCAGATCGTCGCTCGGCGGTGAGGCGACCGTCATCGCAGTTGAAGGCAACTGTTCTGCATGGATAGGCGCGGGGGAAAGCGCTGCAATGGCTACAGCCAAAACAAGCGCCGCTTGCGACGCGGCGACACGAGAATATGCACTCGATCGGATCAAGCGAAGCATCGGCACGGGACCCTTACTTGCGGTCCTTTCGGCTCCGCGATTTTCGATAGGTACCGAAAAGGCATGCGCGATACAACGTCGTTTTGCGTACTGCGAGCGGTCTTTAATCGAATGGTGAAAAGGTCAGCGGATTTGGTGCGGCGCACAAGGAATTGCCAAATTGGGAATTTCGGCAATTGACCGTTATCCGAACGGCTCGGTCGTCAAAGTCGGAGCGAGCAACTAGTGTGGCATCAGAAATCCGAAGCGATTGATTCCATGAAATACCGACGCGCCTTGTTGTTCGCATCTCTGCTTTACTTGCCGACTGCGTCATCCGTTCGCGCCGAATCTGTCGCCGTGACGTGTTCAATTCTGCCGGGCGAATTGACGGCGAGCGCGTCGATGACCAACCCGCTCGATTATGATGCGTCGTGTTTGGCGAATTGCAAATTCGGTACGGCCGTCTACGACGACAACCCGCAGATCATTTGTGCGAAGCCGGTGCCGGCCGGAAAAACTGTTGAAATGTGTGTCTTGAAAGCGGCGAGCAATAAGCTGGAAAAAGTGATTGAAGGACTCGGTGATTGCCGAAAGTTGTAAAGTCGTTTTCGCAACGTCAAAAAGGCCCCGCATTGCGGGGCCTTCCTTCATTCGATACTTAACGGCCGAAAAACAGCCAGAGCAAAATAATCACCGGGATTGGCACGCCGAGCAACCAAAGCAAAAGTCCGCGACCCATTTTTCGTCTCCATCAGTATGTGCATCGGTCAATTTAATAACGCCGATACAGACGCGATGTTCCACGATCGGAACGATCAGAAGAGCATTACCAATGTCCGGTATTTGGCATTGAAGCCCAAGGTTCAGCGGCAGGCTTCGCATCGCCTTTTTGAAGCAATTCGATTGAGTGCAAATCCGGAGACCGAATGAAAGCCATCTGTCCATCGCGCGGAGGGCGGTTGATCGTAATGCCGAGTTTCATCAAACGATCGCAAGTCGCGTAGATGTCATCGACTTCATAGGCGAGGTGGCCAAAAAAACGATCCTCGCCGTATTTTTCCTCATCCCAATTGTATGTCAGTTCGACAAGTGGCGCGCCGCGCGTTTTTGGCAAAACATCGAGAAGCTTTACATCTTCGTCCGCACACAAAAAAACAAGCGTGAAGCGCGCTTTCTCATTGTCGATACGGCGCACTTCCTTCAGTCCAAACGCGTCGCGGTAGAACTTGATGGCGGCATCGAGGTTTCGGACCCGCAGCATGGTGTGCAGATAACGCATATTCAGTGTTTCCCTGGATTCTGCCGCTTATACATCGCAACGGTGTTTGGCGGGAGGATTTTGCCCAATATTGAAATATATAATGCTCTACCAATTGTCGAAACAATTGGCTGGTTCTTTAAGCCGGTCGCTCTCAAAGATAGCAACGACAACAATCCGAATCCGGTCAAATCGGACCCTCTTCGGCGTACTAAACAAGACTGCAACCAAAGCCCGGCGCAATCACCAGACTTTTTCTGGTCAGTTTTCAGCGCGCGCCTGTTTGCGGCAAGTCGAGTTTGAAATCAGTCATTTTTGGATCACGCTTCTCCGGCAAGTCGGCCGGGCACGGCTTGATGATATAATCATTATCGAGGACGCGTTTGGTCTCTGGGCTTTCTTCCGCCGATGCGACCTCCACAACAAGCCCATTTTCCGCGGCGTGTTTCCAGACATCTGCTTCCGTCACAAAAGCCTTGCTGATTTTCGCATCCTGAGAGAACAGCGCGTAGGGCATAAATCGTCCCGCCTGAACATTATGACTGCATTCACTAACACTTCTACCGGCTGAATGTTCCTGGCGTCACGAATTTGTTGACCTGCGGGAGGCTCGCTACCTTGCGGGGGATTTTCGGTCGAGGCTCTCGACTTGAATGCAGGCTCCGAACCAGTATGCTGTTCTTGATAGGAGAAAATTTTATGGATTTTGCACAGGCGATCCGTTCTGGCTTCAAAAATTACGTTGGCTTCGACGGTCGGGCATGCCGTTCCGAATATTGGTATTGGACGCTGTTCACGATTGTTGTTTCGCTTGCCGCCGCTGTCCTTGATTCCGTTATCGGCCTTGGTTTCTTCAGCGGTGTCGTTTCCCTCGGTCTTTTTCTTCCAAGTCTTGCAGTTGCGTTTCGCCGCATCCACGACATCGATCGCACCGCATGGTGGATATTACTTTCTTTCACAGTGATTGGCGGCCTCGTTCTATTGGTTTGGTTCTGCCTTCGCGGGACGACTGGGCAGAACCGTTTCGGCCCCGATCCGCTCTAAGGTCGCAGTGAGAGTGCAGACCTAATGATTGCGCCTGATCTCGCCAGCGGCATTGAGATACTCGGAGAAATGATCGCTGAGGCAAAGGTGATCGTCCCGTTCACCGGCGCCGGGATTTCGACCGAGTGCGGCATTCCTGATTTTCGCTCTCCGGGCGGGCTGTGGACGAAAAACCGTCCCATTCCGTTCGATGAATTTGTTTCAAGTCAGGACGCGCGTGACGAAGCGTGGCGGCGACGATTTGCGATGGAGCCGAGTTTCGCAGCTGCCAGACCGGGGCGGGGGCATCGGGCGCTCGCCTCACTTTACAGAGCGCGCAAGATTCCCGCGATCATTACGCAGAACATCGACAATCTGCATCAGTCATCCGGCTTTGCGCCTGACGATGTCATCGAACTGCACGGCAACACAACATATGCAAAATGTCTGGGCTGCAGCACGCGATACGAAATGACGTGGGTCAAAAGCCACTTCGATCGATCGTGCGCAGCGCCGGATTGTCCTGCGTGCGGAGACCCGGTCAAGTCGGCCACGATTTCGTTCGGTCAGGCGATGCCGGAGAATGAGATGCGTCGCGCAACGGAATTGGCGCAACACTGCGATTTGTTTCTTTCCGTGGGTTCGTCGCTTGTGGTCTGGCCGGCGGCCGGCTTCCCGATGCTGGCGCGGAATTGCGGAGCCAAGCTCGTTATTATTAACAACGAGTCGACCGATCAGGACGACATCGCCGACCTCGTCATCCACCATGACATCGGCGAAACCCTCGGACCGTTCGTCGGCAATTGAACTGCCGATTTGATTCTCTCCGACGCAAGGTTGTTCATAGCTTGTGTCAAATTTGTTTTTTGTCTTTTCGGCCCTTGCGAGAGTGTTAACGTCGAGTCGAGAGATTCGCGGTGCGTCGTTTATATTTTAAGAAACGAGCCTCGCCGTATGTAGGTCGTCACAGATGTGACTGATCGCAGAGTTTGGGGTCCGGGGGTCATGGGTTCGGACGGATTTGAGTCCAAAAGGCTTAGCGGTTCGGCGTTGGCCGGATCGAGCTCTGGCAATATCGCGTCGAATGAGTTCGCCGGTGCCGGTGAGCGAGACATTTCAAGCGATGCGTTTGCGAACGATGCGGCTGGGGTCAGCCTTGTCGAAATAGCTGGCGTGATCAAATGGTTCGATGCATCCAAGGGTTACGGTTTCATCGTTCCCGACAATGGCTCGCCGGATGTATTGCTGCACGTGACTGTTTTGCGGCGCGACGGCTATCAGACGGCTTATGAGGGTGCGCGGCTGATTTGCGAATGCGTTCAGCGCCAAAAAGGCCATCAGGCATTCCGGATCGTCTCGATGGATGAATCGACCGCGATTCATCCGGCACAGATGATGCCTCCCCGGACCCATGTCAGCGTAACGCCGACCAGCGGCTTGGAACGCGCGCAGGTTAAATGGTTCAATAGGCTTCGCGGCTTCGGTTTTCTGACCTGCGGAGAGGGAACGCCTGATATTTTCGTCCACATGGAAACGCTTCGCCGATACGGCATGACCGAGCTTCGACCCGGCCAGTTTGTGTTGGTGCGCTTCGGGCCCGGGTCCAAGGGCATGATGGCGGCTGAGATCCAGCCCGAAACGGGCGCGCCGGGTTTGTCGTCTCACTGACCCTGCACTTGTCCTTAAATTGCCCATTTGTATCATAGCCAAATCCTCGTGATCGCAGCACAGCGGGCAGTGCGTCGTCTGGCATTTGCAATGTTCGGTACGATAGGGTGGTGCTTGCTCCCCGGCAGGATCTGCGCGACATGAATTTTTCAATCTTCGAACAGTCTTGCTTTGAAAGACCTTGCTTCGGACAGAATTGGCTTCGGCGCGTTGGCAAACTCATCGCGTGTGCGGCTTTCCTGTTTGTCTCTTACGCGGCATTCGCTGCCGACGTGCAGCCACTTGAGATCGTCACGAAGTCGGGGGTTCATGTGTTCTCGGTCGAGATGGCAACGACGGATGAAGAGCGCATGACCGGCCTCATGTATCGCAAGGAATTGGCGGAAGGTCGCGGGATGCTGTTCGATTTTACACCCGAACAGCAGGTCTCGATGTGGATGAAGAATACTTTTATTCCCCTCGACATGATTTTCATTGGCAGCGACGGTCGGATTTTGCGGATTGCGGAAAATACCGAGCCGCAATCCGAAAAGATCATTTCTTCCGGCGGTTTGGCCAAGGGTGTGCTCGAAGTTATTGGCGGGACTGCCCGCAAATACGGCATCGCACCCGGCGATCGAGTTGCGCATCCATTATTCCAATCGCGCTAGAGGCGCGGTCGCATCTGAACCTATTTTCTGCGCTCACCGACAAACCAGCCTGCGGCATTTTTGACGCATTGGCATCGGTTGAGAAACGGTGTCATAGTACGGCGATATTTTCCTGGGAGGCTGCGATGTTTTATTCAATTCGCCTCAAGTCGTTTGCTGTGATTTTTGCGGCGCTGGTTGGAATTGCATTTGATGGCACAGAGGCGCGGGCCGAGAACCGCGTCGCGCTGGTGATCGGTCAGTCGGCCTATAAGACGGTCACGCCGCTCACCAATCCCTCCAATGATGCAAAACTTGTCGCCGAGATGCTTGCGGCTGCCGGTTTCAATGTGAACACTGCGCTCGATCTATCGCAGAACGAAATGCGAAAGGTCGTCGGCGACTTCGCGGCCACCATCGCCGGCAAGGGTGCCGACACGGTAGCGCTACTTTATTATGCCGGTCACGGATTGCAGATCGACGGTGAGAATTATCTCGTGCCGGTGGACGTTACGCTCGATCGCGAGTCGGATGTGCCGCTTCAAGCCGTGCGATTGAACGATGTCATGAACACGTTGGCGTCGGTGCCGACGAAAATGCGCATTGTGGTGCTCGACGCATGCCGCAACGATCCCTTCGACTCCATCAACAAGATTGCGGGCCACGGGTTGGCCTTGATCGACACCAAGGCCAATGCCGCAGGTTCATTCGTCGCGTTCTCGACGTCGCCGGGCACCGAGGCGCTCGATGGAACAGGCGCAAACAGCCCATACGCCAGCGCACTTGTGGTGTCCGCGCGCGAACCGGGCGTTGCCATGGAGGCGGCATTCAAGAAGGTTCGCCTTGCGGTCAACAAGTCGACAGACGGTCAACAGATTCCGTGGGAAAGCTCGTCGCTTACCAACGATTTCTTCTTCTTCCCGGGCGCGGGCAAAGCAGCCGGATCTCGCGCCAGTACGCGTTCGGTGGCTGAATGGCGTCAACTGTTGCAGGGTCAGGCACCGCAGGCTGCCTACGACCTTGTTATTGCCGATGACTCGATCGAGGGTTATCAGGCATTCGTCGAGCTTTACCCGCAGTCGCCATTTGGCACGCGCCTGAAGACGGTGTTGGAGCGTCGCCGCGAAATGATCGCGTGGAGCACAGCGGTCAATATCAATACAGCGGCGTCCTACCGTGGTTATCTCGCTGTCTATCCTTACAGCGACCTGTCGGCGACCGCGCGCAAACTTCTTGAGCGCGCGCTGAACAAGCCTCAGAACGCGCAAGCATCGATCGCTGGCGCAAATCCTGGTGGCGGAGCGCCGTCGGCTGGAAATCCAAATGGACCGCAGCAGGCTTCTCTTGCTGGACCGACCTGCCCATGCACGACGCCTTCGGAACCTCAGAGGGCCACTCCGAAGCGCGTCGATATTCCGCCGCCGCGTCGTCCGCCGCCCGTAATCGTTCAGCGCCCGCCTCCGGAACGCGGTATGTCGCCACAGGAAAGGGACGCGCTCATCGGTGGCGCGGCGATCTTGGGTGGCGCCTTCCTCGGCGGTATGGGCCGCGGCGACCGGCGCGGTCACGACTATTAGGGTCCCAACGAATAGGCTCCAGCGCCTTGCTGGAGCCTTTCGAACCGTGTAACGACTGCGCCGTCGGGGTATAGCGTAGCCTGGTAGCGCGGCGGTTTTGGGTACCGCAGGTCGCAGGTTCGAATCCTGCTGCCCCGACCATCTAACATATTGAATTTATTAGAAAATTTTTTGGATTTGGCCGCGCTCTGGCCGAAACTGCGAGCGGATTTTCGGCAGCTTCGATGCCAACGCTATGGCTTTCCGCAGTGACTTGAGTAGCAGCCATGGGGTCCGGCGCTGCTCGATACTGCGCTCGCGCAAATAATCGACACAACCAGACCCAAACAGATCACGAATTTCCGCATCGGTTCCTCCTGTTTGTTTGTCCAAGTTAGCGGACGGTGCCCGAATTGGTTTCAGTCAGGTCGCGTCATCAGACCGACATTTGAATTTTATATCTGAAATTCAGGAACCGGATTTGCTGAGTCGGCATTGCCCCAAAATAATTGGGCCGAGCGGTTCTCTTGGGAAGATCATGTCGGAAACGGAATTGAAAATTGCACGTCAGCGCGATCGTCTCCTGAGCGCGGTTGCTACCTTGCTGACACTCGCCATCGTCATCGTGATGCGAATGTAATCAGGCATCGCGATGCTTCAACTCCCAGACACGTTTGCCGGTTGCATTTTTGTGGCGGGAGGTGGCATCGGACGCGTGCTCGGCTTGTCCTGCTTCTTCGACCAATTCCCGTAATACGCTACGCCAGTCAGGATCGCGAGGCCGCCAACGCTAACGCCGAGTTGTGCCCAGAACGTGCCCCAGCTCAGTAGCAGGATAAAGTGCGCGACAAACGACAGAAACACGCCGACGCAAAATACCTGGAGCGATTGCTGTCCGCACTTGATCAACGGGTCGAAGATTCTCCATTCAAGCCCGGCCCAGTCCTTGCGCACAAAGCGCGTCACAAAAAACGCGATAACGACGAAATGCAGCACGCGGTAAGGGGCCAAGAAAGTCTTGTCGTTCGGATTGAACGCATCGTACAGCCACTTCGGAAACAATTCGCCGAACGCCTCGAAGCGGCCGGCCATCGTCATCACCAACGCGAAAATCAAATAGAGCGTTCCGGCGATCAACAACCATCGCGAGTTGATGATAGATTGAGATTCCTTCGCGCCGCCAAGCGCAAACCATGCGCCGAACACGAACAACAACTGCCACGTATAAGGATCGAAGTACCAGCTCCCCGCTGGATAAGCCGAAAAATTCCATCCGAACTGGCGCGCCGCGAAATACAGCGCGAGGGATGCGAGCATCACCAAGTCCGGCTTGCGCAGCATCAGCCAAAGCACCGGCGGGAAAAATCCCATCAGAATGATGTATAGCGGCAGTACGTCCAGGTTCACGGGCTTGAATCGGAGAAGCAGACCCTGCGTCAGCGTCTGGATCGGATTTTCCACGAGGCCGGCGACGTTGAATTCGTTGATGATGTCGGGGTCGTTGTAACGCAGCGCCACATAGCCGATCGCCGCGATATAGATCACGAACAACAGCACGTGCGCGACGTAGAGTTGCCAAACGCGTTTCCATAGGCGCGTTGACCCGACGATGAATCCTTTCTCGAGCATCAGCTTGGCGTAGACGAACGACGCGGTGTATCCGGAGATAAACACGAACAAATCAGCCGCATCGCTGAAACCGAAGTTTCGCGTCGTCACCCAATTGACGACGTTGTTGGGAATGTGGTCGAGAAAAATCCACCAATTGGCAATGCCACGGAAAAAGTCGAGCCGCAGGTCGCGGCCTTTCTCGGGGAGGGTTGCTTTGATGTCCATGATTGTCGTTTCGTAGTGATGCGTTTGGTTTAGGGCGAGCGGTTAGAATCCGCTACGCCGCGATTGTCAGCGGATTTACAACAGAATATACCAGTTCCGGGAACGAGAACTACGGATTGTCCTTGCGCGCGGCATTTTGACCGCGACCCCGCAGAGAATCACGTGCTTTTCATCTATCGTGACGGTTCATCGCACGACCTGCCAAGACGCTTAGAGGCCATTTTCCATGACAGCGCGAATCTTCAAGCCCGCCAAGAACGCCATGCAGTCGGGTTGGGCCAAGACCAAGGAATGGCAGTTGGACTATGAGCCGGAGCAGCCGCGCGTCATCGAACCGCTGATGGGTTGGACCAGTTCCGGTGACATGAAGCAACAACTGTCGATTCATTTCGACACTAAGGAAGACGCGATTGCGTATTGCGAGCGGGATGGCATTGCGTATCAGGTGCTCGAACCGCAAAGCCTGAAGCCCCGTGTGAAGGCCTATGCAGATAACTTCGCTTTCCGCCGCACTGAACCTTGGACGCACTGAGTTTTGGGGTCTCAGTCGTCTTATGGCGCGCCTTCGCCAACGATAACCGGCAATTTTCAACCATGAAATTGCGCAGTGAAATGTCGGGCGCGAGACATTTCGATGCGTGATCGCGTCCTATGGAAGATCGTTGGGCGTCCCGCAAGTGTCTTCAGTATCCCTGCAAATCTTGTGGTTGCGCTGGGGTGGTTTGAAATGACAACGTGCGGAGTTGCTCAGCCGTATTGGGTTTGCGGCGCACAAAAACGTACAGCGTGAGACCATGACACTTCGCTCCGCCATCGATCCAAAATCGCCTGATACAGTCAGCAACGCCGAGGCGATGCGCGCTTTGGTCGCTGACCTGCGCGAGCGGCTTTCACAGGCCGCTGGCGGCGGCGGCGAGGCATCGCGCTTGAAACATACCGCGCGCGGCAAGATGCTGGCGCGTGAGCGCGTCGATCTGCTGATCGATCCGGGGACTGCGTTTCTTGAATTCTCACCGATGGCGGCTTACGGCCTGTACGGTGGCAATGTGCATTCAGCAAGCATCGTCACCGGTATCGGTCGCGTATCGGGACGGGAATGCGTCATCGTCGCCAACGACGCCACGATCAGCGGCGGCACCTATTATCCCATGACGGTGAAAAAGCATCTGCGCGCGCAGGATATCGCACGTCAGAACAACTTGCCCTGCATTTACATGGTGGATTCAGGTGGCGCGTTCCTGCCGCAGCAAGACGAGATTTTTCCGGACGAAAAACATTTCGGTCGCATCTTCTACAACCAGGCGCAGATGTCGGCGCAGGGTATTCCACAAATTGCGATCGTCATGGGATCGTGTACGGCCGGCGGCGCATATGTGCCCGCGATGTCGGACGAAAGTATTATCGTGCGCAACCAAGGCACGATTTTTCTCGGTGGCCCGCCGCTGGTGAAAGCCGCGACCGGCGAGGTGGTGACGGCCGAAGAACTCGGCGGCGCGGACGTGCATAGCCGCCAGTCCGGCGTCACCGATCACTATGCGCAGAACGACGCGCACGCGATTGGAATTGCCCGGCGGATCATTGGCAACCTCAACCCTGCGACATCGTCCGCGACCGGATTGCGAGTGCCGCGCGAACCGTTATTCGAGCGCGAGGATATTTACGGCATAGTCCCCATCGATGCGCGAAAACCGTTCGACGTGCGCGAGATCATTGCGCGCATCGTCGATGGTTCGGAGTTTGAGGAATTCAAGAAGCTCTACGGCACCACGCTGATTTGCGGTTTCGCTCATATTTGGGGCTATCCGGTCGGCATCATCGCGAACAACGGAATTCTGTTCAGCGAAAGCTCGCTGAAGGGCGCGCATTTCATCGAATTGTGCTGTCAGCGCAAAATTCCTCTGCTGTTCTTGCAGAACATCACTGGTTTCATGGTCGGCAAGAAGTATGAAGCGGGCGGTATCGCGCGGGATGGCGCAAAGCTTGTAACAGCGGTGGCAACTGCATCGGTGCCGAAATTTACCGTCGTGATCGGCGGCTCCTATGGCGCTGGCAATTACGGCATGTGCGGTCGTGCTTACAGCCCGAGATTTTTGTGGATGTGGCCGAACGCACGTATTTCCGTCATGGGCGGAGAGCAGGCGGCGATGGTGCTCAGTCAATTGCGCCGCGACAACATTGAAGCCAAAGGCGGGAAGTGGACCGCCGAGGAAGAAGATACATTCCGCGCGCCGATCCGCGCGCAATATGAATCGCAAGGCCACCCGTATTATGCGACGGCGCGCCTGTGGGATGACGGAGTCATCGATCCCGCCGATACGCGTCTTGTGCTCGGCCTCGGATTGTCGGCGGCGGCGAACGCGCCCATCGAGCCGACGCGCTTTGGCGTGTTCAGGATGTGATGATGAAAAATCCCGACAAGGCACCTCGCGTTGCTGCGCCGCTGTACAGCCGCTTCAATACGTTGTTGATTGCTAATCGCGGCGAGATCGCATGCCGCGTCATTCGCACCGCGCGCGCGATGGGACTTCGGACGGTTGCGGTTTATTCAGAAGCCGACAGCGACGCGCTGCATGTGGCAATGGCTGACGATGCCGTCCTGATTGGTCCCGCACGCGCGAAGGACAGTTATCTCAACATCGATAGAATTCTGGAAGCCGCGCAAAAGACCGGCGCGGAAGCGATTCATCCTGGCTACGGTTTTTTGTCGGAGAATGCGGATTTCGCGCGGCGCTGCGCCGCCGCAGGAATTGTATTTGTCGGGCCAACCGCCGAGATGATGGAGGCGATGGGATCGAAGTCAGGGTCCAAGGCGCTGATGGAAAAAGCCGGCGTGCCGTTGGTGCCGGGCTATCACGGCGATGCGCAGGATGATGCGACTTTGGCAAAGGCCGCCGAGAGGGCCGGCTTTCCGGTTCTCGTAAAAGCCTCGGCAGGCGGCGGTGGGCGCGGCATGCGCGTGGTGCGTTCGGCAGGCGAACTTGCAGCCGCGGTTGTCAGCGCCAGGCGCGAGGCGCTGGCGGCATTCGGCGACGATCGCATGTTGATCGAGAAATACGTCGATAGCCCGCGTCATATCGAAGTGCAGATCGTCGGCGACAGTCACGGCAATCTCGTCTCGTTGTTCGAGCGCGAATGCACGCTGCAACGGCGTCATCAAAAAGTGATCGAGGAGGCACCGTCGCCGACGTTGAATGAATCTCAGCGGGAAAAAGTATGCGCGGCGGCGCGCAAGGCAGCGGGCGCGGTCAATTACGTCGGCGCAGGAACGATCGAATTCGTTTCCGATGGCAAAGATGTCTTCTTTATTGAGATGAATACCCGGCTTCAGGTTGAGCATCCCGTGACCGAGCTAGTTACCGGGATCGATCTGGTCGAATGGCAATTGCGGGTGGCGTTCGGGGAAAAACTTCCGCTTAAGCAAGACGAAATCAAACTCAACGGTCACGCCGTCGAGGCGCGCGTCTACGCGGAAAATCCGGGAAAGAATTTTATGCCGTCCGTCGGTAAAATCCGAACGTGGCGAACGCCTGATGAGGTCGATGGGTTGCGAATCGACTCCGGTTACGGCGAGGGCAAAACGGTTTCACCCAATTACGATGCGATGCTGGCGAAGGTGATCGCATGGGCGCCAACGCGGGATTTGGCGATATCGCGCCTCAATCGGGTACTTGAAGAGACTGACGTCCGCGGCGTTGTGACGAACATTCCGTTCCTGGCCAAGCTCATCACGCATCCAGATGTGCGCGCCAACAAAATCGATACGGGATTTATTGAACGCGAACTGGCAAAACTTACCCCTCCGCAAGCTCCGCCGTCGGAAGTCGAGATCGGTACGGCGATTGCCGCCATCTTGAGTGCAGAAAATATAGCGGCAGGGGAGGACTCTAATTCGCCTTGGCGTTCGTCGGGCTGGACCGTTGTTGGCTCACGCCACAGGCGGTTCGTATTTCGGCAGGACGGCGCAGAAATTGCCGTCACGCTGCGATACGGTCGAGGTCCTTCGACGCTGTTGTTCGATGGCCGCGAAATCGCATTCGCGCATTTCGATTCCAGCAGAGGCGGTATCGACTTAACCCTCGACGGCGTGAAGCGTCATGTCGCGGGGCTGCTTGATGGCCACGAAGTCTACGTCCGAACGCACAACGGCCGTTTTGAAATGCATTGGGTCGATCCGTTCGGCACCGAGGATGAGGAGCAAGCGGGTGCCGACCGGGTTGCAGCGCCGTTGCCGGGCACTGTCGTTGCGATCCTCGTTGAAAAGGGAGCGGTCGTCGAGAAAGGCGCGCCGATTCTCACGCTGGAAGTCATGAAAATGGAGCAGACGCTGCGTGCGCCGTTCGCCGGTGTGGTCAAGGAATTGAAGTGTAAGGTCGGCGACATCGTTCAGGAAGGTGTCGAACTTGCCGAGATCGAGCCGGCGAAGGAAGTCGGCAAGAAGTGAGATCGCCGTGACGGATCAGGTTCGCATTGTTGAAGTCGGGCCGCGCGACGGGCTTCAGAACGAGAAGACGCCGATCAGCGTCGAGGCGCGCGTTGCATTCATCGAAAATCTCGTAAAGGCGGGTCTGCATACGATTGAGGTCGGCAGTTTCGCCTCGCCGAAGGCGATCCCGCAGATGACGAATTCAGACCAGGTGTTGCGCGCCGTCGATCATCATCCCGGATTTGAATTTCACGTTCTGGTTCCGAACGAGAAGGGCTACGAGGCGGCGAAAGCGGCTGGCGCGAAGGTGATTGCTGTATTCGCCTCTGCTTCGGAAGGTTTCTCGAAGGCGAACATCAACTGCACGATTGCTGAGTCAATTGAGCGATTCACGCCGGTGATCGAGCGCGCAAAAGCCGACGGCATCAAAGTGCGCGGCTACGTATCGTGTGTGCTCGGTTGCCCATACGATGGCGACGTGAAGCCTGCCGCCGTCGTTGCTGTTGCAAAGACGCTATGGGATCGCGGTTGCTATGAAGTGTCGCTTGGCGACACGATTGGAGTCGGCACACCAACGAAGGCAAGGCAGCTGCTACGCGCAGTTTCGGGTGAAGTACCGATGGCTAATTTGGGAATGCATTTCCACGACACGTATGGGCAAGCGCTGGCTAATCTGTACGCTGGAATGGAAGAGGGCGCCCGCGTCATCGATTCCGCAGCCGGTGGTCTTGGCGGCTGTCCTTACGCGCCCGGCGCGACGGGCAACGTGGCGACGGAAGATGTCATTTACATGCTGGAGGGTATGGGAGTTTCTACTGGCGTCGATATGGCGAAGCTGGTCGCCGCGACCAACGAAGTGTGCTTCATGATCGGTCGGACACCGGCTAGCCGGGTTGCTTCGGCAATCAACGCCAGCAAGCGAAAATAACCGGCGCAATCGCGCGGTATCGCCACTCGACGAGCTCGCACTCACTCTAACCCGCCAAGTTTGCCGAAATTTCACGGCGCGTGTCGACGACTATTTCTTCTTCTTTGTCTTACGCGCTGCATAGCGCGCGTCACGTGCGGCTTTCTGCTCGGCCTTCAGCTTTTCGGCTTCCGCTTCCTTTTCCGCCCGCACACGCAATGCTTCTGCAGCGGCTTGGGCTGCCAGTTCGGCGGCGTGTGCTTTCTTTGCGGCCTTTTCAGCCTCACGAAGTTTTTGCGCCTTTGCGCGCGTATCCGATTCGGCCTGACGTTCAGCTATTCGCTTGAGCACGTCCGGGTCGTTGGGACCGGGCTTCGCTTTGAACTTCTCCAGAATGTTCTTTCTGGCGTTTTGCGCGGCAGATTGGCGGTCGAGAAAACTTGGTTCCTTGAAACCCATAGGGCCGGTATCTTTCTGTTATTCATAGGGACTTCGGTTGACGGGCTTGTAGCAGGTTTTTCGCCGATTTGAATCGTCTTGCAACCCAAAAAACGGCCTGCCTGATAATCCGTTGAAAGCTCGAATATTGTAGCGAATTTACGGGGCGTATGCCCTAAACATTGCTTGTTTACGGCAGGAAACCCGTTCGATGAACCATTCTAATTCCGGCGGCCCTACGACCGCCACGGTCTCGCTTGTGACCGCAACCGCGATCGTTGTCGCGGATATGGTGGGCGTCGGCGTTTTCACCAGCCTAGGTTTTCAGGTCAAGGATATCACGTCCGGCTTTTCGCTGATGCTGCTGTGGATCGTGGGTGGTGTCGTCGCCATGTGCGGGGCGATTTCCTACGCCGAACTGGCCTCGATGTTCCCCCGCTCAAGCGGCGAATACAATTTTCTGCGACGTATCTACCATCCGGCGCTTGGATTTCTTGCGGGCTGGTTATCAGGCACCGTTGGCTTTGCAGCGCCGGTGGCGCTGGCTGCGATGGCGTTCGGAATCTATTTCAAATCCGTCGTACCAAGTATTCCGCCATTGCTGTCGGGCCTCGTTGTTGTTTGGTTCATCTCGCTGATTCATCTGCGGGGACTTCGCCACATCAGCTTGTTTCAGAACGTCTGGACTGCGATCAAGCTCGTCATGATCGTGGTTTTTATTGTTGCTGGTTTTGCGCTCGGTACGCCGCAGCCGATTTCTTTCGTTCCAAGTGCAGCCGATTTCACGCACATCGTCAGCGCTCCATTTTTCATCAGTCTTGTTTTCGTAATGTATTCGTATTCCGGTTGGAATGCTGCGACATACATCATCGGCGAATTGCGCGACCCGCATCATGTTCTGCCGCGCGCGTTATTTTTTGGCACGATGATCGTAATTGTTCTCTACGTCGCGCTCAACGCGGTGTTTCTGTTTACGACGCCGATCTCCGCGCTTTCAGGTCAACTCGACGTTGCGATGGTCGCCGGTAATTCCATTTTCGGCGCGTTCGGCGGGCGGATTGTCGCGGGGTTGATTTGCCTTGGCCTTATTTCCTCGATCAGCGCAATGGTCTGGATCGGTCCGCGCGTCACGATGACGATGGGTGAGGATCTACCGTTGCTGCGGTTCTTCGCGCAAAAATCCAACACGGACGTGCCGGCGCGAGCCATCCTTCTTCAGCTCCTAGTCGCTACCATTCTGCTGCTGACCCAGAGCTTCGAGGCCGTGCTAGACTTCATTCAATTCAGCCTCACGCTGTCGTCATTTTTGACTGTGCTGGGCGTCATTAAGCTGCGCATTACGGCGCCAGATATACCGCGACCTTACCGCGCATGGGGGTATCCGTTCACCCCGCTGATTTTCCTCACCGTAATGCTTTTCATGATGTACTACCTGATTACAAACCGGCCGCTCCAGTCGCTGGCGGGAATTGCGATCATGCTCGCGGGGCTGGCGATTTATGCTATGTCTCGGTTGTTTTCAAATACTGCGTCTGCCGATTCATCCCGCATTTTCTGAAATGGCGATTCTCACCAATGTCTAAATCTAAGCTCGTTGCGGCCCTCGTTTGCTTGTTCGCATTTTCGTTCTCGCCGGCCCGTGGCGCCGAAACGGCTACCCCCGACGACACCGCACGATTTCTCGCAGGCATGCAGCCTTCGGCGGATTCTCCACTCGCTGCATTCGCCAAAGACGCGAACTGGCAGCGACACGCGAAATATCTGGATTCGATTTTCGATCAGAACGAGAAGCGGCACCTTTCGAAAATTCGCGAATTTTCGAAAACTAATCTCAAGTCGTCGCATGACACGATGTTCTATATGTTTGCAGGGCCGGATGCTTTACACGCCGTCGCGTTCTTTCCTAATGCATCGACTTATGTGATGGCCGGCCTTGAGCCTGTCGGCAACATTCCGCCGCTTAACACATTGTCTAACGGGACGCTGGTCGGTTCTCTCCAGAATCTCGGCTATTCGATGAATACACTTCTGGCTCTGAGCTTCTTCAGAACGAAGGACATGAAGAGCCAGTTGCGGGCAGGGCCGGTGTTTGGAACGACTCCTATCATCCTGGTGTTTCTCGCGCGCTCCGGCAAAACCATTCACGAGATCAGCTACGTAAAAATCGACAATGATGGCGCCGAGTTTCCAGCCAGCGATGCAAGCGTGAAGTCGAATGCGCCAGCGGTGAAAGTTGTATTCTCGGACGGTAAGGATGGCCGCAAGCAAACGCTGTATTATTTCAGTACCGATTTATCCGACTCCGGTCTGAAAGTGAGCGGCTTTCTGAAATTCTGCGACAAGCTCGGCAGGGGCGACAGTTTCGTCAAGAGTGCGTCCTACCTGATGCACGGCGGAAACTTTAAGACCATCCGCAGTTTTCTGCTCGCAAGGAGCGATCTGATCCTGCAGGACGATTCAGGCATTCCGTTGGGCTACTTCAACCGCAAAGCGTGGCAATTCCAGCCGCTCGGTCGTTATCTCGGTCCGATCGAAATCTTCCCCGGCACCTATCAGCCGCAGATGGTTGATCTCTATCGCAACGTAACGCCAATTCCGCTCGATTTTGGTATTGGATATCGTTGGCGGAACAATGAGTCGAACATGCTGTTGGCAACGCGAACGACCGAGCCCTTGATAACGCCGGAGGTCACTCCATCCGAAGCGCCTCCGCCCCGTGCCAACCCGCGCCCCAGGCCGTCGGAGGCGGAACGGCCTCAACTTCGCCGGTTCTGGCCGTTTTAGTGCCGGGCGCAACAACGAATCCAATATCTTGTTGGCCACTCGAAATCCTGAGCTGAAGCCGAACTAATCCTGAATTAGGGCGTTCTTAACCTGCTGGTTCGTAAGCTGGCCGTGTTACCGCGTGATTTGGCGATATTGCCGCGTATTTCGGCATCGTGCGATCGTTCACCGGCGTGATTTTCACCCCAATGCGACCACACTGATCGTTGAGTTTGCCCGGTCATTCGGATGGGGACCACGTGAAAACTGGCCATCGAAGTTCAGCACCGACGCAATCTTATCAGAGGCCGCCGCTTGGCGTCGGCGCGGTTCAGCGCGCGCGTCACTTCAACTCCGATCCTGCTTTGCAGCGCAGGCCTGAGCGTTATGTCGCATGGGCGCCGCGACCAAATGACGACGCCGATCGTATCGGCGAATTACGCCGAGCGCGAATTGCCCTTCAAATCTCGTCCGGGTTGCTGATCGCAACGGCGCTGGGAAGTTTTCTGTTTCTCTACAACGTTTTTGGGACGTCGCCGCGCGTCGGCCAGCAGACCGCTTTGCAATCGCTCGATGATAATGCGCGCGAGTTTCCCGGAAAATACGGCGCGACATCGACTTCGGTTCGGGCCAAGGATGATCTGGCGTCGGCCGACGCAGAGCCCCTTGCGCAGCCTCCGCGCAACAACGAGGCAACGATAACGCCGGCGGAAATCATCGCTCGGGGCTGGAGTGCGTTTGAGCAAAAAACCGATCGGGTCGCGAAGCAGGATCGTGGCAGCAAGACCGATCGACTTGCTAGCGCCCCCCCGTTGGAAACACCTGAACCGCAGCTTTCAACGCGACCGCAACCCGTTCCCGTGTCCCCGCGAAATACATTCAATCGAGAGGCCAAAACGACTCTGGTCGATTTTGAATCCGCTCCGTTTCCCTACAATGGCAATATGCCCGCGTCAGACCGCCGTTTTCTTGATAGCGGCGAGGGAGCCAATCGCGCCCACACCAATTTTCGCGGTCGTGTGTTGAAGGAAGCAGACGTATTCAACGACCGCCGTGCACTCCTTCATATCCCGCAAGGCTTCGACGCCAACAAGCCCGGCGTGATTGTCGTGTTCTTCCACGGCCACGGAGCGAACCTGACGGATGATGTTCGCGACAGGCAACTTGTGCCGCAACAGATCTCGACGTCAGGCGTCAACGCCGTGATGATCGCACCGCAGTTTGCAGTCAATGCCGCCGACTCGAGTGCAGGAAAGTTCTGGGAGAAGGACGGTTTCAAGCGCTTTATGGATGAATCCGCCAAGCAGTTCGCCAAGCTTAGTGGCGATCCAAGAACAGCGCGTGCCTTTGCGAAAATGCCTATCGTCATCGTCGCCTATAGCGGCGGCTTCGGTCCGACACTGTCCGTCCTTGATCGCGGCGGTGTAAACCAGCGCATCCGCGGCATTGTGCTGCTCGATGCGCTTTACACTGGCGCCGAAAAATTCGCGGACTGGATCGCAAGCAACCGTTCTGCGTTTTTCGTAAGCTCCTACACACCGCACACACGGCGTCTTAATACGGAGTTGGAGCGATTGCTGGCAGACAAGTCGATTGCCTACGGCTCCGAGCTAAGACCGAACCGTTTGCCGGGCAGCGTGACGTTCCTACCGGCCGGGGATATTTCACATCGTGATTTTGTGACGCATGCTTGGGCGGACTATCCGATCAGGGACATTCTCGTCAGGCTTGACAATGCAGGCCCCGCATCCAACGCCACTCCGCCGGATGCGAATTCCAAATTTTTCGTGGCGCGCCGCTAGCTTTCGGCGGCGTCGCGAGCGATATATCGTCAATGCACCGAGTATTCGTCTACGGCACCCTAAAGCGTGGATTGCGAAATCATCATTTTCTTGAAACGGCTAAATTCATCGGTGAGGCGCACACGTTGAAGCCTTATTGTATGCTGGACGGGAAATTTCCGGTTCTCCGTGATGCGGGCCATGATCGCGCGCCGGTCAGCGGTGAAATCTACGAGATCGACGATCCGATACTTGAAACGCTCGATAAACTGGAAGACGTCGCGGGTGGCATGTATGAGCGGAACGAAATCGACGTTGTCTTGCGGAACGGCGGGCAAACGGGCCGGGCGCTCGTCTATATCGGTTCCGGCAAATACTGGGATCGTCAATCTAGGCAATCCTTTCTGACCGTCGATCAGCAAGGCTGTCTCAACTGGACGCCGGAATCCTCAAACTAAATGCCGGATGTTCCAAGGCGATTGGCATGTTTGTCGCATGACGTTGCAGGTATAAGGGCTGCACGGACATCTGAAGCCAGCACGCAATGACAAGCCACCATCACGATCTAGACGCTGCGGTTGCTGAAATTTCAGAAGAGATGAAACATCGCTCTGATCGCGGCGAGGTCGCGAGCTACATTCCCGAGTTGGCGCGCGTCGATAAGAAGCACTTCGGCATTGTCGTCATTGATGAGGCGGGGAATGTCGCTACGGGCGGCGACGCGGATACACCATTCTCAATCCAAAGTATCTCCAAAGTCTTTACGCTGACGCTTGCGCTCGGCCAGATCGGCGACAGGTTATGGCGCCACGTCGGTCGCGAACCTTCCGGCAGTCCGTTTAATTCGATCGTTCAGCTCGAGCGAGAACGCGGCATTCCGCGCAATCCCTTCATCAATGCCGGTGCGCTTGCAGTCACGGATGTCATTCTTTCGGGTCATCAGCCGCGCGAGGCTCTCGGCGAGATTCTCAGGTTCATGCGTTTTCTGGCCGACGACAATTCCATCACCATCGACGAAAAGGTCGCGGCTTCCGAGCAGCGTACTGGCTTTCGTAATGCTGCTCTTGCCAATTACATGAAGTCGTTCGGCGTGATCGAAAACCAAGTCGACCTCACGCTCGGCGTGTACTTCCATCAATGCGCGATTGCGATGTCGTGTCGGCAACTGGCAATGGCAGGTCGCTTCCTTGCGCATAACGGGCGTAATCCTTCGACGGGCCACGCTGTCGTTCCGCAGGAACGCGCACGGCGCATCAACGCCATCATGATGACCTGCGGTCATTATGACGGATCGGGCGAGTTTGCGTTTCGCGTGGGGTTGCCAGGAAAGAGCGGAGTCGGCGGCGGCATTTTGGCCGTTTCGCCGGGCAAGGCGTCTATCGCGGTTTGGTCGCCGGGTCTCGATGCCAACGGCAACTCTCATCTCGGGCGCGTCGCGCTTGAAGCTTTGACCAAGCGCATGGGTTGGTCGATCTTCGGAGCGTGACGCCGGATGTTCTTAGCTATCGATGCGGAAACGTAACGACGACCGATTTGTCGTGTTCGTCTTCGCGGATCGCTTCTTCATGATACCAGCTGCTTCCGAGCGCAGCCGCGACGATATTTGGCAAGGCGCTTGAGGTCGCGATCGCCTGTGTCCGTACATTCAAACTTGCGCGGCCACCGACGGGGAATTGATAGATCTTTGCTGGTCCATGGTTGGAAATCGAAGTCATTGCCGTTCTCCTCTATCTCTTTCATCTCCTTTTGACGCGACACTCCTCGTTGAGATGCTGCGCCCTGTTCGTTACGATTCTCTCTCGCTCGTTCATCGCGCGAAGATTCGTTACGGTTATTTATATAGGAGTTGCACTCCGTTCGTGCAGTGTGATGAAGAAGAAATCACCGAAAACCTATTATTTGTGCAAGCGATGGATTTGCGAGTCCGCGCGGCAAGCCTTTGGAATCAACGCGCAAGCTTCCTTTAGGTTGCCTCGTTCATCGCCGATCAACATCCGCAATGGAAAAGAGGCTTCTTTTTAATCATGAAAATGCGGTTGCCATGCTTACAAACCGCGCAGATGTGGGACGTGGCGAATTAAGGTGCGGTGCGGCGAATTGGCATGTTAAATGCTTGGTAAGAATTGGTCTGGTGGCCGGGTAGGTCTTGGGTAGCGTCAGCAGGCTTGGGTTTCTGACCCTTCGCATCGTCAACTCACTGAGAGATTCGAAATGACAAAATATAAGCTCGAGTACATCTGGCTCGACGGCTACACGCCGGTGCCGAACCTGCGCGGGAAAACGCAGATCAAGGAATTCGAAAAATTTCCGACTCTTGAACAACTTCCGCTATGGGGTTTCGACGGTTCGTCGACTATGCAGGCCGAAGGTTCAAACTCCGATTGCGTGCTGAAGCCAGTTGCGATCTATCCGGATTCAGCTCGCGTCAATGGCGCACTGGTCATGTGCGAAGTCATGATGCCCGATGGCAAGACGGCACACCCAACCAACAAGCGTGCAACCATTCTAGACGACTCCGGCGCATGGTTCGGCTTCGAGCAGGAATACTTCTTCTATAAAGATGGTCGCCCGCTCGGCTTCCCGACCGCCGGTTATCCTGCGCCGCAAGGCCCGTATTATACGGGCGTCGGCTACAGCAATGTCGGCTCAGTCGCCCGCGAAATCGTCGAGGAGCACCTCAACCAATGTCTCGCTGCCGGCATCAACCATGAAGGCATCAACGCTGAAGTCGCGAAGGGCCAGTGGGAATTCCAGATTTTCGGCAAAGGCTCCAAGAAGGCCGCTGACGAAATGTGGATGGCTCGCTATCTGTTGCAGCGCCTGACCGAGAAGTACGAAGTCGACATCGAGTATCACTGCAAGCCGCTCGGCGATACAGATTGGAACGGCTCCGGCATGCATGCCAACTTCTCGACCGAGTATTTGCGCACGGTCGGCGGCAAGGACTACTTCGAAGCGTTGATGAAGCAGTTCGACAAGAACCTGATGGACCACATTGGCGTTTACGGTCCGGACAACGACAAGCGCCTGACCGGCAAGCATGAGACGGCACCGTGGAATAAGTTCAGCTACGGTATTGCCGACCGCGGCGCTTCGATCCGGGTGCCGCATTCGTTCGCCAACAACGGCTACAAGGGCTATCTCGAAGATCGCCGTCCGAATTCGCAGGGCGACCCCTACGCGATCGCCTCGCAGATTCTCAAGACTGTTTCTGAAGTGCCAAAGGCGAAATCGGCAGCAGCCTAACTCTTATCGCGGCTTGGACTTTATGGTTCAGGCCGCGATTGCTTTCAGCGGCGCGTCGAAGGTTGCGTCATTCAAAGCGCACGATTTCTCCAAGCCAATTGTTACCCCTTTTGGTTTGGTCGAAAGTCGAGGGGAGGGTCTGGCTTCCCCTCGACTTGTTTTTTTAAATTACTGAAGAAGGCTGTAGTCGAACGTGTGGCATTGGCCGAACCCGCACTGAAGAATGGCCGACACCAGATTGACCGCGCAAAGCGTAACAACGTAGAGGCTGAATATCTGCCCAAATCGGTCGAGCGTGGGCGACAATTTTACAACGGGCGTTTTTAAATCCTCGCTGCGTCCGAAAATCGCAAGCTGTAGCGCAAATGCACTCAGCAACGCTGTTGCAATCACGACCGACCAAACCGGCATATGCAATCCGAAAATTGCGCTTCCGACATATTCATGTCCAGCGCGCGGATAGATATCGATTAGTGTTTGGCGAACTGAGACGACCAGTAGCAGCATCGCAAAGAGCATGCTGTACCCGACGTTTTGGTAAGAAAAGCCATCACGGAAGTTTCTGATGATTCCAAAACATACGCCGAACATCGCCACCCGCTGCAGCAGACAGAGCGGGCAGGGGATTTCACCCTTCGCATATTGGAAAATCATCGCGGTCGAGAGAATGCCTGCGATGACGGTCATCATCAAAAGCAAGTAGAGATAGTTGAAGTGAGCAAGGTCGCGCCCCGTCGGGCTTTTTGCTCTCGCGCTCTGGCGTGAATTTTTTTTGGTTCTCATGTCCGGGTATCTATGTTTGCGGCGACGGGCGCCGAAGGGCGCAGATCCGTTTGTAGCCATGGCATCCGGAAACCATAATCCGGACTATATATCTCATACAGAAATAACCCCACGGAGAGCGCGAGACAGGCGGCGAGACAGATCACCGCGCACCCTCTTTTGCCGAACCAGTCGAGGATCAGCGCGGCCGTCATCGTCGCAAATATCGCCACCATCATCAGGTCGCCCCCACGCTTGGCATGACGAATGTGCCCGTCAAAATATCGAATTCGTTGGCGATCCCGTCTGGATTCGAACCAGAAACCCCCAGAGTAGAAATCTGGTGCTCTATCCAGTTGAGCTACGGGACCGTACCGGCGTTCATATCATCAATAAGTTGAAAAAACCGCGACCCTAGCTGGCTCATTTAAGCTGAATGCCAACAGAAAATTCTGAACCTGGTTGCGCCCTGCGGCGACAAACGTGTCGGCCATCCCGTTGTATTTAGCGGCTGCCGACTTAAAGTCAGGCTGCTGTCTTGTTTGCGGGCCGGCTCGCGGTCCTCGCATCTGGTTTAGGCTGCGATGAACGAGAATGATTTTGGTTTGGCGTTTCGGGTGCCATGAGTCCGTCACGATTTACGCATTGCATTGACCTAAGGCGGCTTTCGTTCGCCCGGCAGGGAGTTTTCCACATGACTGGTCTGGTTCGCGCCGTCTCGCTTTGCGCAGCGCTGGCGCTTGGCCTTTGTTCTGCGCAGGCAGCTCAAAAGGCTTTTAACCGCGACGATCTGGCAGATTCAGCAATCCGCCTCGAAGCGCAGATGAAGACCGAAGCCGGGGTTGTAGCGAAGACGTCAGCGACGCTGAAAAGCGACATTGATGCGGCTTTCAAGAAGAGCGATCTGCGCGGCGCGCTCCAACTTCTGGGTCAGACGGCGACCGTCGCGCCGCAAGATAGCGGCAACTGGTTGCGTTTGGCGCGGACGATCCAGCAGATCAGGCCAGCCGACAATCGGGAAAAAACCTTCTTCAACGAACGCGCTTCGACCGCCGCCTATATCGCCTATCAGCGCGCGGCGAACAGCGTTGAGGAGGCCGACGCTTTGGCTGTATTGGGCCGTTCATTGGCCAACCAGGAGTTATGGCGTCCGGCGCTTGATGCGCTGCGGCTTTCGCTCGACCAACGCGAGATCGCCGATGTGCGCGGTCAATATGAAAAGCTGCGCGACGATCATGGATTCAAACTTGCGGACTACAGCGTGGATTCGGATTCAGCTTCGCCGCGCGCGTGCTTTCAATTCACGGAGATTCTTGCCAAGCGGGTGGATTTTGCACCGTTCGTGGCCCTGGCCGGCACCGACAAGCCGGCACTGACCGCCGAAGACAAGCAACTCTGTGTCGAAGGTCTCAAACACGGCGAACGTTACACCATTAATCTGCGCGCCGGTGTGCCGTCGGCTGTGAAAGAAACCCTGCCAAAGTCGGCTGAGTTCAACATCTACGTCCGCGACCGCAAGCCCTTCGTGCGCTTCACCGGCCGCGCCTATGTGCTGCCGCGCACAGGCCAGAAGGGTATTCCACTGGTCAGCGTCAACACGCCAGCCGTGTCGGTTAAAATCTTTCGCATCGGAGATCGCAACCTGATCAATTCGGTGGTGGACGGTGATTTTCAACGCAGCCTTTCAGGTTATGAACTCACGTCGCTCGGCGACGAGAAGGGTGTGAAGGTCTGGACCGGCGAGGTTACAACGGCGATGACACTGAACGCCGATGTTGTCACCGCCTTCCCCGTCGATCAGGCTGTCGGTGAATTGCAGCCAGGCGTCTATGTGATGACGGCGGCGCCCAAGGGACCAGGTTCATCGAGCGATGACGACGATTCGGGCTCGCTGGCAACTCAATGGTTCGTCGTCTCCGACCTTGGATTGACGGCCTATTCCGGCAATGACGGCGTGCACGTCTTCATCAATTCGCTGGCAACCACGGCGCCGGCCTACGGCGCCGAAGTGCGCCTTGTCGCGCGCAACAACGAAATCCTCGCGACCAAAAAAACTGACAGCGCGGGTCATGTGCTGTTCGAAGCAGGACTGGCGCGCGGCGAGGGCGGCTTGTCGCCAGCCCTATTGTCGGTCAGCGCCGACAAGGGCGACTACGCATTTCTGAGTCTGAAATCCAACGCCTTCGATCTATCCGATCGCGGCGTCTCGGGACGCGCCGTGCCGGCAGGTCTCGATGCGTTTGTTTATGCCGAGCGTGGTGTCTATCGCTCAGGTGAGACGGTTTATCTCACAGCCCTGCTTCGCGACGGGAAGGGCAATGCCGCTGTGGGCGCGCCGTTGACGCTGGTCGTCGAGCGGCCCGACGGGGTCGAATTTCGCCGCAGCGTGATCCCCGATCAGGGCGCGGGCGGCCATAGCCTGACGCTTCCCCTCAATTCAGCCGTTCCAACCGGGACTTGGCGGGCAAGGGCGTTTTCGGATCCCAAAGCGCAATCGATCGGCGAAACCACCTTCATGGTCGAAGATTATGTCGCTGACCGTATCGAATTCGCCTTATCTTCCAAAGCGAAACAGATATCACCTCAAGTTCCAGCAGAACTTGAGGTTGACGGGCATTTCCTCTACGGCGCACCGGCTTCCGGGCTTTCTTTAGAGGGCGATTTGTTGGTGGCACCGGCTGCGGATCGTCCGGGCTATCCCGGGTACAAATTCGGAGTTGGCGACGAGGAGACCTCCAGCAACGAACGCACGCCGCTGGAAAACCTCCCCGAGGCGGATGCGAATGGTAATGCAACCATCAAGGTCAGCCTCGCGAAGCCGCCATCGTCCACACGGCCGCAGGAAGCCCAGATATTCGTCCGAATGGTCGAGACTGGTGGTCGTGCCGTTGAGCGCAAGCTGACGTTACCGGTCGCTCCGAACGCCGCCATGGTCGGCGTAAAACCGCTATTCGCCGACAAGAACGTCGCTGAAGGCGACCCGGCCAATTTCGATGTCGTGTTTGTGTCACCGGACGGCAAGCCGCTCGCGCGCAGCGGACTTCGTTACGAACTGTTGAAGCTGGAGTCGCGGTATCAATGGTATCGCTCGGGATCGTCCTGGGACTACGAGCCGGTGAAATCGACCAAGCGCGTTGCCGATGGTGACGTGACGATTGCCACGGACAAGCCGTCGCGCATTCAGGTCGCACCGCAACCCGGCCGTTATCGCCTTGAAGTCAAATCAACCGACGCCGATGGGCCGCTCACGTCGGTTCAATTCGATGTCGGCTGGTACACCGACAGCAGCGCCGACACGCCTGACTTGCTGGAAACATCGATCGACAAGCCGGAATACAAATCGGGTGACACGATGGTTGTCTCCATCAACGCGCGCTCGGCCGGAAAGCTGACGATCAACGTTCTGGGTGATCGTTTGCTGACGACGCAATCGTCCGATGTGAAGGAAGGCCAGAACAAGATCAACATCTCCGTTGGCAAGGACTGGGGCACCGGTGCCTATGTGGTCGCAACCTTGCGCCGTCCGCTTGACGCCGCAGCACAACGCATGCCCGGCCGCTCGATCGGATTGAAATGGTTCAGCATAGACAAGTCGGACCGCACACTGAAAGTGAGTCTGACGCCGCCTGCGCTGGTTCGTCCGAACACCAAGCTCACGCTACCTGTGAAGGTCGAAGGCATGGGTCGCGGTGAGGATGCCAAGATCGTCATCGCGGCGGTCGATGTCGGTATTCTCAATTTGACCAACTATAAGCCGCCTGCGCCGGACGATTATTATCTCGGCCAGCGCGCCATGACCTCGGAGATTCGCGATCTTTACGGGCAACTGATCGACGGCATGCAGGGTACGCGCGGTCAAATTCGCACTGGCGGTGACGGTGCAGGTGCAGAGCTTCAGGGCAGTCCGCCGACGCAAAAACCGCTCGCGCTTTATTCCGGCATTGTTACGGTTGGGTCGAACGGCGCAGCGGAAGTCACATTCGATATTCCGGAGTTCGCCGGCACTGCGCGATTGATGGCGGTTGCTTGGACCGCGTCGAAAGTGGGCCGCGCGAATGCCGACGTGACCGTGCGTGATCCTGTTGTGCTCACGGCAACGCTGCCTCGGTTCCTGCTCAACGGCGACCGCGGCACGATGAATCTCGATCTCGACAATGTGGAGGGTGCGGCTGGCGACTACGTCATCAGCGTCAAAACGTCCGGACCCGTGACGCTGCCAGGGAACCCCGCAACCACGATGCGGCTTGCGTCCAAGCAACGCAGTACGGTCGCGCTGTCGCTCGACGCGAGCAACAGCGCCGGACAGGCCAATCTCGACGTCGACATCAAGGGACCGAACGGACTTTCTCTAGCTAGGCATTATGCACTCGATGTGAAACCGGCGACGCAAATTCTTGCGCGACGTTCAGTGCGGACGCTGGCCAAGGGCGAAAGCCTGACGCTGACATCCGACATGTTCTCCGATCTCGTGTCGGGGACCGGCGGCGTACAATTGTCTGTTGGATTGTCGACGGCACTCGATGCTGCGACTATCCTCAAGGCGCTGGATCGCTATCCATTCGGATGTTCTGAACAGATCACCAGCCGCGCGTTACCATTGTTGTACGTCAACGATCTTGCGACCGAGGCGCATCTCGCGCTGGACAGTGCTGTCGATCAACGCATCAAGGATGCGATCGACCGGCTTCTCGCGCGACAAGGTTCGAACGGTTCGTTCGGGCTTTGGTCGGCGGGCGGCGACGATGCATGGCTCGATGCTTACGTCACCGACTTCCTGACGCGCGCGCGCGAGAAGGGCTTTGCCGTTCCGGATGTGTTGTTCAAGGCGGCTTTGGATCGCATTCGCAATTCGGTTGTGAACGCCGACGAGCCGGAAAAGGACGGCGGCCGGGACCTTTCCTATGGCCTATACGTGCTCGCGAAAAACGGTGCCGCGCCCATCGGCGATATGCGCTATCTCGCCGACACCAAGCTGGCCAACATCGCAACGCCGATTGCGAAGGCGCAGTTGGCGGCGGCGCTCGCACTGGTCGGCGACCGTGTGCGTGCTGAACGGGTCTATGCCAACGCCGTCGATAGCTTGACGCCGAAACCGGTGCTCGAGTTCGGGCGTCAGGACTATGGCTCGTCGCTGCGTGATGCAGCGGCTCTCGTCTCACTCGCCAGCGAAGGCAACGCGCCGAAGGCGACGCTGTCGCTCGCCGTGGAGCGCGTTGAGGCCGCACGCGGGCTGACGCCTTACACGTCCACGCAGGAAAATGCGTGGATGGTGCTGGCATCGCGTGCTCTGGCCAAGGAAACGAACAACATCTCGTTAGCTGTCGATGGCGCTCCATTCAAAAACGCGCTGTATCGCAGTTACAAAAGTTCGGAAATGGCCACGAAGCCGGTGAGGATTACCAATACCGGCGAAACGCCGGTCCAGGTTGTTGTGTCCGTGACAGGCGCGCCGGTGACCGCGGAGCCAGCAGTGTCGAATGGCTTTAAGATCGAGCGTAATTATTTTACGCTGGACGGCAAACCGGCGGACCCATCGAAAGCCAAACAGAATGACCGCTTTGCAGTCGTGCTGAAGATTACTGAACCGAAACCGGAATACGGTCACATCATGGTGGTCGACTATCTCCCGGCGGGCCTTGAGATCGACAACCCAAAGCTCGTGTCGTCGGGCGACAGCGGTACGCTCGATTGGATCGAAGGTGGCGAAGAGCCGGAAAATACCGAATTCCGCGACGACCGGTTCAATGCATCGATCGATCGCGCAAGCGATTCCAGCGCGGTATTTACGGTTGCGTATGTCGTGCGCGCCGTGTCTCCGGGCAAGTACGTGTTGCCTCAGGCCTATGTCGAAGACATGTACAATCCATCACGCTACGGCCGCACCGGCAGTGGAACTGTCGAGGTCAGTGCCTCGAAATGAACGACTGCAAGACCATAGCGACGGAACCGCGGCAACGGCTTCGATGGCGGCGAACGAAATCAGCGTTGGTTTTAGTTGCTGCGTCGGGGGCAATTGCGGGTTTGTGTTTTCTCCTCCGGATCGCGACACTACCACCGCTACCCTTTGCGCAGGCGCGTGAGGCATCGACGGTCATCGTGGATCGCAACGCAAAACTGCTGCGTGCGTTCGCGATGTCGAATGGGCGATGGAGACTTCCGCTCAACGCGACATCGAATGTCGATCCCGGTTATGTCGAACTGCTTTTGGCTTATGAAGACCGGCGATTTCGCTCGCATAGCGGCGTCGATCCGCTTGCTTTGACGCGTGCTGCGTTTCAACTGGTAACGCGAGGGCACATCGTATCTGGCGGCTCGACCATCACGATGCAGCTTGCGCGCCTGATGGAGCCGCGCCGAGAGCGATCAATTTCCGCAAAGCTTCGCCAGATGGTGGGCGCGATGCAAATCGAGCGCGAACTCAGCAAGGAGCAAATTCTAGATCTCTATCTGACCCTGGCGCCGTTCGGCGGCAATTTAGAAGGCGTGCGTGCGGCTTCATTCGCCTATTTTGGAAAGGAGCCGAAGCGCTTGTCGTTGGCGGAAAGCGCGCTACTGGTTGCTTTGCCCCAATCGCCTGAAACGCGGCGTCTCGATCGCTTTCCCGAAGCTGCGCGCGCCGCGCGTGACCGCGTACTCGCGCGCATGGTGGATGAAGGTCGCGTTTCTGACGTAGACGCTGCGCATGCCAAACTTGAAATGGTGCCGACGCTGCGCAAGGCGATGCCGTTAATCGCTCCGCATGCGACCGATCGAATCCTTGCTACAAACAAAGGCATATCCGTCGTTAAGCTGACGCTCGATGCGACAATTCAGAAAAACCTTGAGGCACTCGCGCGCGACCGAGCGGCGGCACTTGGTCCGAGCATTTCGATCGGAATTTTGGCGGTCGATAATGCAAGTGGAGATGTCATCGTGCATGTCGGCTCGCCTGACTATTTCGACGCGAAGCGTGCAGGCCAGGTCGACATGACGCGCGCCGTGCGCTCGCCGGGGTCAACACTGAAGCCGTTTATCTATGGCCTGGCATTCGAGGATGGTTTCGTGCATCCGGAAAGCCTGATCGAGGACCGTCCAATCCGTTATGGCTCCTACGCGCCGGAAAATTTCGACATGACATTTCAGGGCACGGTCGCGATCCGGCGCGCGTTGCAAATGTCGTTGAACGTGCCCGCCATTGCCTTGCTCGATCGCGTTGGATCGAACCGCCTCACGTCGCGCATCAAGCAGGCGGGTGCAAATCTGATTTTGCCGAAGGACGAGGTACCGGGACTTGCGATGGGTCTCGGTGGCGTCGGCATCACATTGAGCGATCTCGTCCGTCTTTATTCAGGGTTGGCTCGGCTTGGCAATACCGCTCCGCTTCGCGAAATCATCCGGGACAGCGCTGACGAGCCTGAGACGCGACACCTGATGGATCAAGTGGCGGCTTGGCAGGTCGGCAACATTTTGATCGGCACCCCGCCGCCGGACAATGCGCCTCAGCATCGTCTCGCGTTCAAGACCGGCACTAGCTATGGCTACCGCGACGCGTGGGCAATCGGTTTCGATGGGCGCATGACGATAGGTGTCTGGGTCGGCCGTCCTGACGGTGCCCCTGTTTCGGGATTGACGGGCCGTTCTGCGGCAGCGCCGATCCTTTTCGATGCTTTCGCGCGCACCGGTAAATCGCCGGTGGCGCTGCCAAAGCCACCCAAAGGAGCTTTGCTTGCAAGCAATGCGAAATTGCCGTTGCCGCTTCGACGTTTTCGTCCGGCGGGCGACTTCCTTCGCACCGGAAGCGAGCAAACGCTGCGAATTCAGTTTCCTATAAACGGTTCGCGCATCGATGCTTATGGAGCTGGCGATTTAGACGCCTCGCCGCTTCCAGTGAAGGTTGCGGGCGGGGTGCTTCCGATGATCATGCTGGTCAACGGCGTCGCGGTTGGCGACGTCGATAGCCGCAGGCAACGGCTGGTCGATCCGCCGGGTCCGGGATTCGTCAGGCTGACGGTCATGGATGCGACAGGTGCGGCGGACACAGTTGTCGTAAGAATTCAGTAGTTTCCGGCCAAGCAGTTGTCCGCAAAGCGGTTTCAGCGTAAGCGGAACCGATGGCTGATACCTATCCGAGCCCCCGATTTGGCGCGCCCCGAGATCCTGTTGCCCGGAAAAATCCCGGCAGCGGACTTGTGCGCGTCATCGATTTTGCCGCGGGGAGCCACGCGCGTGCGATCGGCCTCCTCGTTATTTGCGGACTGCTGTTTTTCCTGCCTGGGTTCTTCACCATTCCTCCGGTCGATCGAGACGAAGCACGTTTCGCGCAGGCGACAAAGCAAATGGTCGAGAGCAAGGACTTCGTCGATATCCGCTTTCAGGATGAAGTTCGCTACAAAAAACCAGTCGGCATTTATTGGTTGCAAGCAGTTGCTGTCGAAACCGTTTCCAAGTTGGGTTTGCCTAACGCACAGATTCGCATTTGGCTCTATCGCGTGCCGTCATTGATCGGCGCGATCGGAGCGGTTCTGCTCACATATTGGTCCGCGCTCGCATTCGTAACGCGGCGCGGTGCGGTTCTCGCAGGATTGATTATGTGCAGCTCGATTCTGCTCGGCGTAGAAGCGCGTCTTGCAAAGACCGACGCAATGCTGTTGCTGACGACGACAGCCGTCCTCGGCGCAATGGCGCGAGTCTATCTGTCATGGCAACGCAGCGAGGAGCGCGCGTCCCAGTCATGGACGCTGCCCGCAATTTTCTGGACAGCGGTTGCCGGCGGAATCCTTCTCAAGGGTCCGTTGATCTTGATGTTCATCGGGCTCGCAATTGTCACGCTGGCAATTCTTGATCGCTCTGCAGGATGGCTGCTGCGCCTGCGCCCGCTCTGGGGCATCATGTGGACGTTGGTTCTGGTGCTGCCGTGGTTTGTTGCGATTTTTCTAAAATCCGGCGAAAGTTTTTTCGAGAACTCGCTCGGCGGCGACATGCTCAGCAAGATCGCAAGCCCGATGGAATCGCACGGCGCGCCTCCGGGCGTCTACTTCTTGTTGTTCTGGGTGACGTTCTGGCCGGGTGCGGCGATGGTCGGAGTGGTACTTCCTGCGGTGTGGCGAGCAAGGCGAGAGCCCGGCGCGCAATTTTTGTTGGCGTGGCTCGTGCCGGCGTGGATCGTTTTTGAACTCGTGATTACCAAACTCCCGCACTACGTTTTGCCGCTTTATCCCGCCATTGCGGTTTTAATTGTTGGTGTACTGGAACGTCGCGTTCTCACTCACACGCCGTGGGTCGTGCGCGGATCAGCGTGGTGGTTCGCATTTCCGCTGATTGCGTCGATCGGATCTATTATTGCCGCCATCGTGCTCTTGAAACAGCCGACGTTTGCGGCGTGGCCGTTCGCGGCCGGCGCGATGATCTTCGGTTTGTTTGCATGGTGGCTCTACGACGACAATGGCGCTGAACGCTCGTTGTTGAACGCCATCTGCGCGTCATGGTTCGTCGCAGCGTGCATTTACGGCGTCGTGCTTCCCTCATTGTCACCTTTATTTCCGAGCGTGCTGATCGCGCGCTCGTTACGTGGTGTGGAATGTGTCGGCCCGGTCGCGGCTGCTGCGGGATTTCAGGAGCCGAGCCTCGTGTTTATGGTCGGCACATCGACGCTTCTCACGAATGGCTCGGGTGCTGCCGACTTTCTGCTCCAGGGAAGTTGTCGATTCGCACTCATCGAATCACGGGAAGAAAAGGCGTTCGCGCAACGCGCGGAAGCAATTGGGCTGCGATATGCTGTGGGAGACCGCATTGACGGATATAACATTTCGCAGGGGCGCGCAGTTTCCGTTGCCGTTTTTCGTTCCGAAGGTACTGAATAGCGATGCCGGGGTCTTCCGGCACCGTTGGTCCAGTTAGCTATACTCTGGAAGTTCTGCAGTCGGCGTGGCAATCGGTTCGACGTCTGGTGCGGTCGCCGTCGCACTCGCGCAGATTCGAAGCGCGATACAACTTGGCTCGGCGCTCAATGTTGCTGTCTGCAATCGCCGTTGCGGTGATCGTCGCGCTGATGTTGTTGTTCGATGTCTCTGTCGTCAAATTCATGCCTGCGCGCGGAACAGCGAGTCTTTGGCCCGTGAGGATTTTTACGGATTTTGCCAAATCGAGTTATGTCTTGTTGCTGCTTGCGGCGATTCTCGGAGCACTCGTGGCGATCGCTCCACGACTTCGTGGTGTATCGCGTCATGTGCTCGCAGCGTTCGGAATCCGTATTCAATACCTCTTCTTTTCAGTGTTCATAGCGGTGCTGGCCGGAGAAATTGCGAAGGCAATCGTCGGACGCGGTCGGCCTTTCGTCGGTGGCGATGCCAATGCTTTTAACTTCGCACCCTTCACGCGGACCGAGGCCTTTGCGAGCTTCCCGTCGGGTCACGCCGTGACTGCTTTCGCACTCGCATTCGCTGTATCGTCGCTTTGGCCGCGTCTCAGCGCGACGATGTGGAGCTTTGCCGTTCTCATTTGCATCAGCCGCGTCGTTTTGTTGGCGCATCATCCGAGCGATGTTATCGCCGGAGCGCTTATCGGCGCCGTCGGCGCGATGGCTGTGCGGTATTGGTTCGCGGCCCGGCGATTGGGGTTCAAGGTCCGGTCAAATGGTGCAATCGAGCCGCTTCAAGGTCCGACCTTCAGCGCCCTGAAAAGGGTTGCCCGGGAAGCGTTCGCCCCATAAGAAGCGGGCGACTGAAGTCCCAAATCACGGGCCTTCCGGCGACGGATTCAGAAGGCCATGAATAACATTTCGCCAGCATCGGGTAACTCTGCCGTTGCGGTTACGATCGTGGTTCCCGTGCGAAACGAGGCGGACAATATCGCACCGCTGGTCGCCGAGATCGCGTCGGCGGTTGACGGGAAATGGCCTTACGAGATCGTCTACGTTAACGACGGATCGACCGATGCAACTGCGGATCGCCTCGCCGCGGAGATGCGATTACGGAAAAATCTGCGCCACATCGTTCACGCGAAATCATCGGGTCAGTCAGCCGCCGTGCGAACGGGTGTTCGCGCGGCGCGCGGAGGTATCGTCGCCACTCTCGATGGCGACGGCCAGAACAATCCGGCGTTTCTTCCAAACCTGATTTCCGCAATCGAGCAGGGTGGCGAACGCGTCGGCCTCGCCGCTGGCCAGCGTGTCGGGCGAAAAGACACTGGTTTCAAGAAGTTTCAGTCGCGCGTTGCAAACGGCGTTCGCAATATGATCCTGCGCGATGGAACGCGCGACACCGGTTGCGGATTGAAGGCGTTTCGCCGCGAGGTGTTTCTGGCAATGCCGTACTTCGACGGGCTGCACCGGTTTCTTCCGGCGCTCGTGCGTCGTGAAGGTTTCGACATCGTTTATGTCGATGTGATCGATCGTCCGCGCCATTCCGGAGTATCGAATTATGGGTTTTTCGATCGTCTCTGGATCGGGATTATGGATCTTTTCGGCGTGTGGTGGCTGATCCGCCGCAAGAAATCCACGCCGGTTGCGACTGAGGTGAAGTGATGCTGATTCAGTTCGGACAGGCGATGAGCGATTATCTGTATGATGTATTCGTGGCGAAGTTCGATTTCTGGCTTGCTTTCGGCCTCGTCGCGCAATTGCTTTTTACTGCGCGTTTTCTGGTGCAATGGATTTCAAGCGAGCGTGCGGGCCAGAGTGTCGTGCCGATGGCGTTCTGGTTTTTCTCGATGGGCGGCGGCGCGATGACTTTGATTTATGGTATCGCCAAGCGTGAACCGGTCATCATCCTGGGACAGTCGCTGGCGACGATCATCTATATTCGCAACATCATGTTGATTATCAAGAACCGGGGTTCGGGATCGAAATCGGTCAGCTAAAACGCCTTTCAACGTGAAGCGCTGAGCGCAGCAAATCCGCTTTCAAGATCGGCTTTCAAATCACCGAGATCTTCAAGCCCGATATGGAATCGAAGCGCGGGCCCGCCCGGATTCCATTTCGTTGCGGTTCGATAGCCAGAGCAATCGAACGGAATCACCAGGCTTTCGAAGCCGCCCCATGAATAGCCCATGCCGAAAAGCTTCAATGCGTCGAGCATGGCATCGACGGATTCTTGCGGCGCAGGTTTCAGAACAACGCTGAACAACCCAGTCGCGCCGGTAAAATCACGCTTCCAGATCGCGTGACCGGGATCGCTCTCAAGCGCCGGGTGAATGACACGCAACACCTCAGGGCGTGACGTCAGCCATTTCGCCATCGCGAGTCCGGCCTGATGGTGATGAGCAAGCCGCACCGACAGCGTGCGCAGCCCGCGCAGCGCTAAAAATACGTCGTCGGGTCCGGCACACACGCCGAGCAATCTGATCGCTTCGGCAATTTGCGGCCACGCCTTCGCGTTGGCCGAAATCGTGCCGAACATGATGTCCGAATGGCCGCCGATGTATTTCGTCGCTGCTTGAATGCTAATGTCCACGCCTTGATCGAGCGATCGATGATAGAGTGGCGTGGCCCAAGTGTTGTCGTCGATCACCAGCGCATCTTTTCGGTGCGCAACCGCGGCGATGGCCGGAATGTCCGGCATCTCGAAGGACTGCGAACCGGGTGCTTCGACGACGACGGCGCGCGTGTTCGGTTTGAAATGCGCCTCAACGCCCGTCCCGATCAGGGGATCGAAATAGGTCGTCTCGACTCCGTAACGCTTCAAAATGCTGTCGCAGAAATTTCGTGTGGGACGGTATGCGCTGTCCATCACCAGCAGATGATCGCCGGCCTTCAAAACGGCAAGCAGCGTTGTGGCGATCGCGGCCACACCCGACGGCGCGAGACCGACGCCGGCACATTGCGGTCCCTCGAGGTCCATCAGAGCTTCCTGAAGTGCCTTTGTGGTCGGTGTTCCGTGTCGTCCGTATTGGAACTCGCCGCGATGCGCATGAAGGTCCGCAGCTGTCGGATACAGAACCGTCGAGCCGTGCACGACCGGAGGATTGATAAATCCCTTTTGCGCCAATGTGTCGCGTCCCGAGGTGACGAGTTCGGTCTGCGGCTTCAGCGGTTTTACAGAGCCAGTTTCTTTTGCAGAACTCATGCGTTTGCCGGGTGTTTCGATGAAATTAGACGTGCGACGTGGCGCCCTCAGGACTGCCGAAAACTTAAACTCGTGGAACGCTCAGTAAGCTGGCGGCGTTCGTGAACGTCAACCCCTTGACCCCGAGGGAGGTCCGTTCTGTTATGCGAGCCAGACATTTAGCGGGAATCCGTAGCAAACGCGCCGCCGAGGTGGCGTTGGCTGCATTGATCCCCGGTGATGATTTTTCGGAAAGGCATTCCATGAAACAATTCTCGCTTGGCATCGCTCTGACCCTCACACTCATTTCGCTGGTGGGTGCGCGCGCGCAGACCCAGGAGAAGCCGAAAGATCGTGGGACGCTCCAGAGCATCAAGGATCGCGGCAGCCTTTCGTGCGGTGTCAGTCAGGGACTGCCGGGCTTTTCAACGCCTGACGATAAGGGAAACTGGACCGGGCTCGATGTCGATCTGTGCCGCGCGATCTCTGCGGCTATTTTCGACGATCCTTCAAAAGTGAAATTCGTGCCGCTCTCGGCCAAAGATCGTTTCACTGCGCTGCAATCGGGCGAAATCGATGTGCTGTCACGAAATTCAACATGGACGCTGTCTCGCGATACGTCGCTGGGCCTCAATTACACCGGAGTAACTTACTACGATGGTCAGGGCTTCCTCGTTCGTAAATCGCTCAAGGTCAATTCCGCGCTTGAACTGAACGGTGCGTCGGTCTGCGTGCAGACGGGCACGACAAACGAGCAGAATACCGCCGATTATTTCAAGGGCAACAACATGAAGTATGAAGTGATCGCATTCGGCACCGCGGATGAGACGGTGAAAGCCTACGAGTCCGGCAGATGCGATGTCTTCACGTCAGACGTATCGCAGCTTTATGCCGAGCGTCTGAAACTCGCGGCGCCCGACGATCACGCGGTTTTGCCGGAAGTGATTTCCAAGGAACCGTTGGGGCCGGTCGTGCGGCACGGCGACGATCAGTGGTTTGACATTGTGAAGTGGACATTGTTCGCGATGGTCAATGCCGAGGAACTCGCGATCACGCAAAAGAACGTCGATGAGATGACGAAGTCGAGCAAGCCTGAGTTGAAACGAATGTTCGGCTCCGACGGAAATCTCGGCGAGCAGCTTGGCCTCACGAAGGATTGGGTCGTTCGCATTATCAAGGCTGTCGGTAATTACGGCGAGTCGTTCGACCGCAATGTCGGCGCGGGATCCAAGCTCGGAATTGCACGCGGCTTGAACAAGCTCTGGAACCAGGGCGGGATTCAATACGCTCCACCAATCCGCTGATGATTCAGGCGGACGCAACGATGCCCGCCGCGGACCGCAAGGCGCCGTTACGGCTGATCCCAAAACTGCGACGCGTGCTTGGCGGCCAAGCCGGTTGGGCCGGCGTTCTTGTCCAGATCGTCTTCGTGGCGTTTGTCATCTGGGTCGGCTACGAGATTATCGATAACGCGCGCGAGAATCTTAAATCGCAACGCGTCGCATCTGGATTTGGATTTTTATCGAACACGGCGGGATTCGGCGTCAGCCAGGCTCTGATCCCTTATTCGGAGTCCGATACCTACAGCCGGGTCTTTCTGGTCGGGCTCATCAATACGCTTGTCGTCTCCATCATCGGAATTGTGCTTGCGAGCATAATCGGTCTTGCGGTTGCGCTCGGCCGCCTTTCACCGAACTGGTTGTTGTCGAAAATCTCGACTGGCTATGTTGAGTTGATCCGAAATCTTCCGCTGCTGTTTCAAATCCTGTTTTGGTATTTAGCGGTACTCGCCACGCTGCCCAATCCGCGACAGAGCATTTCGTTGTTCGGAAGTGTGTTCATCAGCAATCGTGGCTTCGTGATGCCGAAGCCGATTCCGCTCGAATCGTTTGGTGTATTCACGGTTGCGATTGCGATCGGTATTGTCGCATCGTTACTCATGCGCGCGTACGCACGCCGCCGTCTCTTCAAATTCGGACAGAAGTTGGCGATCTGGCCATTTGTCTTGGCGATGCTGATTGGGTTGCCCGTGCTTTCGGCGGCATTATTCGGTGCGCCCCTTACATTTGAAGTGCCCGAATTGAAGGGCTTCAACTTCGCGGGTGGGTCGCGAATTGTACCGGAATTCGTGGCGCTTTTGATTGCGCTTTCCACATATACTGCGGCCTTCATCTCCGAAATCGTTCGGGCCGGAATTCAATCGATTCCGAAAGGACAGATGGAAGCCGGTGCTTCGCTGGGGTTGTCACGCGGCGAGACGTTGCGGTTGGTTATTATTCCACAGGCGCTCCGCGTGATCCTGCCGCCATTGACCAATCAATATTTGAACTTGACGAAAAACTCGTCGCTTGCTGTGGCCATCGGTTATCCCGATCTGGTGTCGGTGTTTGCGGGTACGACGCTGAGCCAAACAGGGCAGGCGGTCGAAATCATCGCGATTACAATGGGCGTGTATCTGCTGATCTCGTTGGTGACGAGCGCGGGCATGAGTTTGTACGCATGGCGTCTCGACCGGAGCCTCGGGACATGACAGACGCGTCCGCATCATTCGTCCGGACAAATCTGACGGAGTCGCGCCGCGCGCCGGTCAAGACCACTGGTCTTGTTGGATTTTTGCGCGAACGGCTGTTCGGCAGCCCGTTCAATATTATGCTCACGGTTGTGAGTGCATTGTTGCTCTGGCTGACGCTCGTTCCGGCGGTTAAATTTTTATTCGTCGATGCGGTGTGGTCCGGCACCGATCGCGCGGCATGCTTGCAAGAGAACGCGGGCCATATCGTCGGAGCCTGTTGGCCCTTCATCCAAGCGAAGTTCGATCAATTTATTTACGGATTTTATCCGGCAAATGAGCGTTGGCGCGTCAATCTAACATTCGCGCTTGGCGCGATATTGCTTCTTCCGCTTCTAATTCCGCGCGCGCCCGCAAAGGCGCTTAATTCGGGGTTGTTCTTTGCTGCGTTCCCCTTCGTTGCATTCTTCTTGCTCCGTGGAGGTGGATTGCATGGGTTCGGCGTAAGCTGGACGACGGCGCTGCTTTCGGTCTTCGTCCAAAGCATTGCGGAGGCCGGCTTCGCTCTCACGCGAGCGGGGCAGGCAGCCGGAACTTTCAAACCAATTTTCGATCTCGCTGCTACGCTGTTGGTCTGGCTGGGATTCGCAGCGTCCTACGTTATCGCGCCTCTGGTTTGGCTCCGCGATCAGGTTCAGGAAAGTCGATATCCAATTTGGACCGACCTCGTTGTTACGGCTGCTGCTGTCTCACTTTTGGTATTCTTTTTAGCGGGCGGTATTCGCAACGGCTGGCGCGCGTTCTTTGGCTCGATCATGACATTCGCGGGTGTTGCAATTATCATTGCTGTTCTGGGGCTTGATCGCGGCGGATTTCCGATTGTCGATACGCGACTGTGGGGCGGACTTCTTGTCACGCTAGTTGTCTCGATCACCGGCATCGTTGCTTCGATGCCGGTTGGAATTGCGTTGGCTCTCGGACGCCGCTCGACAATTCCATTGATCCGGTTGTTCTGTATTGCTTTCATTGAATTCTGGCGCGGGGTGCCGCTGATTACTGTGCTGTTTTTCGCGACCTATATGCTGCCGCTGTTTCTTCCGGGAAATTTCAGCATCGACGGTTTAGTTCGCGTGTTGATCGGCATCGCGTTGTTTGCTGGAGCTTATAACGCCGAAGTCATCCGCGGCGGCCTCCAGGCGATCCCGCGCGGTCAACCGGAAGCCGCGAGCGCGCTTGGCTTGTCGTACTGGAAGACGACGGGCTTGATCGTCATGCCACAAGCGTTGCGACATGTGATCCCGGGTCTGGTGAATAGTTTCATTGCGCTCTTTAAGGACACGACGCTCGTGCTGATTGTCGCGATCTTCGATCTGCTCGGACAATTGCGGGCGGCTTTTTCCGATCCCAATTGGGCGACGCCGACGACATTGTTCACAGGCTTCGCCTTCACCGGCATGATCTATTTTGTTTTTTGCTTCGGAATGTCCCGCTATTCGCTGTTCGTCGAGAACAGATTGAATGCTTACAAGAACGTCTGAAATCACATCATGGCCGATCCCATCGTCAACATTATAGGCCTCAATAAATGGTTCGGCGATTTTCACGTCTTGCGCGACATCGATCTGTCGGTCGGCAAGGGTGAGCGCATCGTGATTTGCGGCCCATCTGGTTCGGGCAAATCGACACTGATCCGCTGCATCAATGCGCTGGAGGAATTTCAGGAAGGCCGCATCGTCGTCGATGGGATCGAGCTTGGTCCCAATCTGCGCCGCGTCGATGACGTGCGACGCGAGGTCGGGATGGTGTTCCAGAGCTTCAACCTATTTCCGCATCTGACGGTTTTGGAGAATTGCACGCTCGCGCCGATATGGGTTCGCAATATTCCCAAGAAGCAGGCGGAAGCATCCGCGATGAAGTATCTCGAGCGCGTCCGCATTCCCGACAAGGCGAACAAATATCCGGGTCAGATTTCGGGCGGCCAGCAGCAGCGTGTTGCGATCGCGCGTGCGTTGACGATGAACCCCAAGGTGATGCTGTTCGATGAGCCGACGTCGGCGCTCGATCCCGAGATGGTCAAGGAAGTGCTCGATACGATGGTGGATTTGGCCAAAGAAGGAATGACGATGCTCGTCGTCACGCACGAAATGGGATTTGCGAAAGAAGTCGCAAGTCGCGTCGTGTTCATGGACGCAGGGCAGATCGTTGAAGCCAACACGCCGGATCAGTTTTTCTCGAACCCGCAGCATGCGCGGACCAGGCTTTTTCTCAGCCAGATTCTGCGTTGACGATCAGCCTTTGTCGAATGGGACTCTGATTTTGCTTTTCTTCTCTAACCATTCAGGCACTGGAAGATTCTTCGATCGCATGAAGTCCGGATTGAACAATTTCGACTGATAGCGCGTGCCAGAGTCGCAAAGCACAGTCACGATGGTGTGGCCCGGTCCCAAATCCTTGGCCAGACGTATTGCGCCGGCGACGTTGATGCCGGTCGAGCCGCCGAGACACAATCCTTCATGCTCGAGCAGGTCGAACACGATCTGCACAGCCTCTTCGTCCGGTATCTGATAAGCCTTGTCGACGGGTGCGCCGTCGAGGTTTGCAGTGATGCGGCCCTGACCGATGCCTTCCGTAATTGATGAGCCTTCCGATTTCAGCGCGCCATGCGCGTAGAATTCATAGAGTGCCGAGCCTTTCGGATCGGCCAATGCAATCTGGATTTTTGAATTCTTCGCCTTCAATCCCATGCCGACACCGGCAAGTGTACCGCCCGATCCAACCGAGCAGATGAATCCGTCGACCTTGCCGTCGGTCTGATTCCATATCTCCGGTGCGGTTGTGTCGATATGCGCTTGGCGGTTCGCAACGTTGTCGAATTGATTGGCCCATACCGCGCCGTTGGACTCCGTCTTGGCCATTTGCTCCGCTAGCCGGCCCGACAGGCGAACATAGTTGTTTGGGTTGGAGTACGGCACGGCCGGCACTTCGATCAGCTCCGCGCCGCACAGCCGCAGCATGTCCTTCTTCTCTTGGCTCTGCGTTTCGGGAATGACGATCACGGTGCGAAAGCCGAGTGCGTTGGCAACCAGAGCGATGCCGATGCCGGTGTTGCCGGCGGTCCCCTCGACGATCACGCCGCCCGGTTTCAGCGCGCCGCGTTTTACGGCGTCGTTAATGATGAAAAGCGCCGCACGATCTTTGACCGATTGGCCGGGATTCATGAACTCGGCCTTGCCGAGGATCTCACAACCGGTCGCATCCGACGCATGCTTGAGTTTAATGAGCGGCGTGTTGCCGATGGCTTCGATGACGTCTTTGCGAATGGGCATGCGACCAGGCTGCAATAGGTGTGGGGAACGTATGCCCTCAAGCTAGTCGCACGCCACCATTCCCACAAGTGTGTCGCACGCAGGTCGGCTGCGATGACGCGAACGGAGAATAGAATCAATGCTTATTTGGATTTGGCGAATACGACTTGCCGTACGTCGATATTGCCGGAAAGAAATCCCGCCTCGCAATAGGCAAGGTAATACTCCCACAAGCGGCGGAAACGCTCGTCGAAGCCGAGCGGCTTTAGGTTCGGCCATGCAGCGCGGAAATTGTCGCGCCATGTCGCGAGCGTCTTGGCGTAGTCCTGACCGAAAATACGTTCCCGGATCACGGGTACGCCGAATTTCTCGCCGAGCGATTTCAGGATTTCTGGGGAGGGCAACATGCCGCCCGGGAACACGTAACGTTGAATGAAATCAACCTCGTTTCGGTAGGCGTTGAAGAGGCGGTCTTGAATCGTGATGGTCTGGATTCCGGCGAAACCTCCGGGTGCCAGTCGATCGCGCAGTTGCGAAAAATATTGAGGCCAGAATTGCTCACCAACCGCTTCGATCATTTCGATCGATGCGATTCGGTCGTATTGGCCTTTTTCATCTCGATAATCCTGAAAGCGGATTTCGACTTTGTCGTTGAGACCTGCGGCCTGAATTCGCTTTTGGGCGAAGTCGCGCTGTTCGGTGCTGATCGTTAGGCCGACCACCTTGGCATCGAAGTTTTTAGCAACATATTCCGCAAAGCCACCCCAGCCGCAGCCGATCTCCAACACCTTCTGTCCGGGTTGAAGATTGATCGCTTCAGCCAGCCTGCGGTACTTGTTGTGCTGAGCTGCGGTCAGATCGTTGGTGCCATCCTCAAACAGTGCCGATGAGTAGGTCATGCTTGGATCGAGCCACGCCGAGTAGAATGAATTGCCGATGTCGTAATGCGCATAGATATTTCGTCGTGCTTGACGCTTGGTGTTGCGGTTCAGCCAGTGGCGGACGGATTGGACGAAACGCGCGAGCGGCTTGTCACCGAGCATCGACTGAATGAGGTCGTGATTGACGCAGAAAATATAAAGAAACTGCGTGAGGTCCGGCGTGTCCCATTCGCGCCGCAGATACGCCTCGGCGATGCCAATGTCGCCGCTTCGCGCAAGACGCCATGCGAAATCATAATTGTGGATTGTCATTTCGGCCGCGGGGCCGGGCTCTAGTCCGCCGCACCGAATAATACGGCCGTCCGGCAATGTGACGTCGAGGGTCCCGCGTCTGAGCTGAGCGACGAAGTTGAATGCGAACCGAACGAGGCGTGGAACGCCTGTCACAGTCTCTGCGACATTCCCGGGAGTGAGTTTGATAAAGTCAGACATCGCGCAGTCCATCAATGATTGAGTCCATTAATGAGATGTGGCTCTGTGTCCGAGTCCTCTATCCAAGATTTGTCCGTTGACCGGCCCTTCTTTCGTTGCGGGCCTTGCAACAAGTTTCGCGCCTTTGATCCAGAGGCGCAAGGCCTCCCAGTGGATCGCCGCCATGATTTTAAAGGTGACGAGGGGCAGCGAGAAGAAGGCCCGGAGCAGAGATCGCGAAGCCAGCGGTTCGCGTGCGCCGTTAAAAGTTGCCGCCAAAATCGGCCCTTCTGCGTCGGTTTCCAATATCCGCAATTTGACGTTCTCGCCGGGAGGGGCGACGCGGAAATAGTAACGCATCGCCATTTCTACAAAAGGCGAAACGTAGAATAGCTTGTTTTGTTCCTGACGGACGCCGGCGCGCGACGATTCGCCGGGCCGGACCGGGAGCGCGTAAGAATGGATATCGCCGAAGGTGTTGCGAACCTCGTAGATCAACATCGCCAGCGTGCCGTCTGCGCGCTCGCAGAAGTAAACCGAGAGCGGATTGAAGGTGTAACCGAGCAACCGGGGATAGCACAGCAATTGAATGCGGCCGCCCGTGAGGTCGACGTCGTGTTCGATGGCGCAGCGATTCACAAACGCACGCAACGGCGATCCATCGCGCTCGCCGTGGTCGCTCTCATAAAAGCTATAGAGTGCCGCGCGATTGACGCCGAACAGGCGTGACATGCGGTTCGCCTCGGCGAGACGGTCGAGGTCGATCAGAAGACTGAACACCCGATAACTGAAACGATGGCCCATCGGTTTGAGTCGGGCATGCATCACGTCGCCGAAATAAAGCGCAGCCGGCGCCGAGGCTCCGTCCGATTTTGCTTTTTGCCCGGAGACGTTTCTGCTCATTTTTATTCAGCGGCCTCCGCAAGCCGGGACGACAATTCGCGCCATGGAACCGCAGCGCCGAGTGCTTCAGCAACCGCAAGGCCTGAGCGAAGACCGTCTTCGTGAAAGCCATATCCGGTCCATGCACCGCAGAACCATGTATGACGATGCCCCTGAATTTCGCCGACACGCTTTTGTGCGTCGAACGCAGCGACATCGTATTGCGGATGATCGCACAAATAACGACCAAAGGTGAGGGCAGGATCCGGTTCGAAGGGCGGATTGAGGCTGACGAACAGGGGCTTGGAATCGTCGTGACCCTGCAACCTGTTCATCCAATAAGTGACTGCGACATCGTTGAGTGCCGAGCCCTCGCGTTTCCAACGCAGGAAATTCCATGAGGCCCACGCGCGCTTGCGTTTCGGCATGAGCCGCGCATCGCGATGCAGGTAAACGGTGTTGGGCGCGTAACGAATATTGCCGAGGATTTCCTTTTCTTGATCGCTCGCATCCGACAGCATCGCCAATGTCTGATCGCTATGCGAAGCGATGACGACGTGGTCATAAGTTTCCGAATGCCCGAGGCTGTCGTCGATCGTCACTCCGTTTGCGTGTCGCGCAATCGAAGTTACCGCGCAACCAAGACGAAGGTGCGAGCGATAAGACGAAACCAGCTTTTCCACATAGGCTTGGCTTCCGCCTTTAACGGTTCGCCAGACCGGACGGTCGTATTGCAGCAGGCGGTGGTTACTGAAGAAGGCGACGAAATTTTCAGCTGGAAAATCTAGAATTTGGCTTGCCGGCGCAGACCAGATCGCGGCACCCATCGGTGCGAGATAGTCGGAAAGGAGGCGCGGTGCGAAGCCGCGCAGCTTGAAATAATCTCCGAGCGTCAACCCGGCAAGTTTACCGGATCGATGATCTTCAATGCTTTTGTCGTTGAAGCTCAGGATATCCTTCAGCATCCAGAGAAAGGTCGGTGAAAGCAGATTGCCTGGCTGCGCGAAAAGTCCCTTGGCGGTTTCCCACCAGGTATGACCGCCACCTTTCCATTCGAAGCGGCCCCTGTCGGCGGTCACGGCGAACGTCATATCGCTTTCAACTGTCGCAACATCGAGGTGTGCGAACAGCTTGGTCAGCTCAGGGTAATTGAGCTCGTTATAAACGATGAAACCGATATCGACGGCCATTGGAGTTCCATCGTAGTCGATGGTGACTGTGTGACTGTGGCCGCCGGGTCGAAGTTCGCGATCGTAGACTGTCACCGGGTAACGCTGCGACAATGCCCACGCAGCGGCGTTGCCGGCGATTCCCGTTCCAATAACTGCGATGCGCATCCCTAGCCCCTGTTCTCAACCGGCTCCCAAGTTACGGGAATTTCCTGTTGAAGTTTCATGAGGGTAGGCCAGCCTTCGTCCGACAATAGTGTCAGTTTGCAATTCTCATTGGCGGCGCAAATCGCACATGAATTGTTCGTAAGGATTGAAGGCTTTGTTGATGCCGTCAATACGCGGAAACCTGCCATCCAAAGGGCATTCGACTGCTTACGATTACGCTTGTGTTGCCAGGTGTGGCTTGGGATGACTGTCCGCCGTCCGATCCTCCCGATATCATGCGCCCAATCTTCCAGAGAGTAGAGCGTCCGGTGCGTTTCCCCCTTGTCATCCGCGACTTGATGTCCGAGCCAAATCGGTGGCGGAGTATGCCTATCGCGATCGTATTCGCTGTCGCCACCAGTTTGGGTGGATGTATCGTCACGGCCGATGCACCGAACGCGGCACTGGATATTCCCTCTGCCTACAAGGCCGCAAAGCCTCAACCCGGCGACAGCCCGCCGGCGCTGGACTGGTGGCTCGCATTTCAGTCACCCGAATTAACGGTGCTGATGCAGGAAGCGCAGACGGTAAATCTCGACATCGCGGCAGCGGTCGCGCGAATTGTTCAGGCCGACGCGCTCGCGCGTGAGGCGGGCGCGGCGCTTTTGCCAAGCGTGACGGGCGGTTTTTCCGGTTCGCGCTCTCGATCGTCGAGCACAACGGGAACCTTCACAAGTGGCTCGCCGATTTCGGGGCGCGGTGAGGTCACGAACCATACAGCCCAGTTGAACGCGAGCTACGAAATCGATTTTTGGGGTAAAAATCGCGATGCTCTTCTGGCCGCGGAAGAGACCGCGAACGCCAATCGCTTCGATCGCGATGTGGTCGCACTCACGACGATGGCAAGCGTTGCCAATGCTTATTTCCAAGTGCTAGCGGCGCAGGATCGCCTCAGTGTCGCTGAGAGGAATATTGCGAGCGCGCAGCGCATTTACAATGCCATCAATGCGCGCGTGAGGGCCGGCACCAATTCCGATCTCGATCTGTCGCAGCAGGAAAGCCTGCTCAACAATCAAAGAGCGCTGGTGCCGCCGCTGCGGCAAACACTTGCGCAAAACGAAATCATTCTGGCGACGTTGGTATCCCGCCCACCGGAGAGCGTTCGTTTGACCGGCGGTTCGCTCAACAGCATCGCGGTTCCGCGCGTCGCACCCGGTCTGCCGTCGGAATTGCTGATCCAGCGTCCGGATATTCGCCGCCAGGAGAATCAACTCGCGTCTGCGACTGCGAATGTCGGCAGCGCGCGGGCGCAGTTTTTCCCGAGTATTCAGTTGACTGCTCAGGGCGGCTATCAGAGCGCCGCGTTGACTGCGTTGTTCACGCCGCAATCGGCATTTTTCAACATAGCGGCGGGTTTGACGCAGCCGATCTTCGATGCCGGGCGAATTCAGGCCAATTTCGACTACAACAAGGCCAAACAGGACGAGTTGCTGCAGACTTATCGTAAGACCGTCATCCAGGCGTTTGCCGACGTCGATACCGCTTTGGTCAACCTCAAGCAGACCAGCCTGCGCCTGCGGCTCCAACGGGCTGTCGTGACCTCCTCCCGTAGGGCTTTTGAACTTTCCGAGAGGCAATTGCGGGCTGGAACTGCCGACATCGTAACTGTCCTAAACACGCAATTGACGTTATTCCAAGCCGAAGATTCGCTGGCTCAAACGCAACTCGCCCGGCTCCTGGCCGTGGTCGGTTTATATCAGGCGTTGGGTGGCGGATGGGCACCGAGGACGGAAGGGCCGGAGAATGCTCTTTAAGCCTGACTTGAATGAAAAGGCCAAAGCCGCCAGCGAAAGCATGGCGCGTCTTGCGTCGTCTGCGCGTCGGCGAACGGTATCGATCACGGTCGCGCTTCTGATCGTTGGCGGTGTCGCCTACATCATTTGGTCGTTGTTTCACCAGAGCCAATCCGCATCGACGCGACCGGAGCAGGCGGTGCCCGTCCTGGCGGCAACGCCACGCATTGAAAATGTGCCGATCTATCTCGACGGTGTCGGTTCGGTACGTGCACTCAACAACGTGACCGTGCGTGCTCAAGTCGATGGAAAGCTGCTGTCCGTCAAATTTAAAGAAGGCCAGAACGTCAATGCGGGTGATGTTCTCGCCGAGATCGATCCTGTGATCTATCAGGCGCAATTCGATCAGGCGGTCGCGAAGAAGGCGCAGGACGAGGCGTCACTTGCAAATGCGCGGATCGATCTTGCGCGCTACCAACAATTAGCCGCCGCAAGGGCTGGATCTGCACAACAAGCCGATACACAAAAAGCGACGGTTGCGCAGCTCGAAGCGTTGGTGAAATCCGATCAGGCTGCAATCGACAACGCACAGGCGACGCTCGGCTATACCAAAATCGTTGCACCTTTGTCGGGGCGTGCTGGCCTGCGTCAGGTCGACCAAGGCAACATCGTTCACGCCTCAGATACCACGGGCGTTGTTGTCATCACGCAATTGCAACCGATTGCGGTTTGGTTCAGCTTGCCCCAGCAGCAAATCGTGCGCGTCAACGCGGCGTCAGCTAACGGTGTTCTCGCGGTCGATGTGTTTGCCAATGATGGAAAGACGGTTGCAGATACCGGGACATTGACTGCGGTCGACAATCAGGTCGATCAGACGACCGGCACTGTGAAGATCAAGGCTGAATTTCCGAACGCTAATTTTCAGCTTTGGCCGGGCCAGTTCGTGAATGTGCGTTTGAAGGTCCAAACCATTGACAATGCCGTCGTGGTGCCGTCGCAAGCGGTGCAACGGGGCCCTGCGGGCACGTTCGTCTATGTGATCGACGAGAATAATATCGCCAACGCGCGTGTCGTGACGGTCACGCAGCAAAATGAAACGGACGCCGTGATCGCGAGTGGCATCGATGTCAAGGATCGCGTCGTTACGACCGGATTTGCAAATCTCGCGGAAGGCGCAAAGGTCGCTATCAGTCAAAATTATCAAGAGACGACGCCTGACCTCGCGCCTCGCAAGAAAAGCGGCGGCCAGAAGGGTGAGAAGCGCGGCCAGAAGGATGGCGCGGCAAAGAGCGAACAGAAAACGGAAAGCGGCACCAAGGCTGCGCAATGAGCGTCTCCGAACCATTCATCCATCGGCCTATCGCGACGTCGCTGCTTGGCATCGCGCTTCTGATGGGTGGCGCGCTTGGCTATTGGGCGCTTCCGGTTTCCGCTTTGCCGCAGGTCGATTTCCCGACAGTGCAGGTGACGACGCAATTGCCGGGTGCCAGTCCAGATGTGGCTGCGTCGCTTGTCACCGCACCGCTCGAGCGACAACTCGGGCAAATTCCTTCGCTGACGTCGATGACGTCGACAAGTTCGTTCGGCGTCAGCCAGATTTCGCTGCAGTTCGATCTCAACCGTGACATCGACGGCGCGACACAGGACGTGCAAGCGGCAATCAACGCTGCTGCCGGCGTGCTGCCGAAAAATCTTCCATACCCGCCGACCTACGCAAAGGTCAATCCGGCGGACGCGCCCGTTCTGACGCTCGCGATGACGTCCGAGACTGTGTCGCTTCGCGCGATGAGCGATCTTGCCGATACATTGCTGGCGCAACGTCTCGCACAAATTTCCGGTGTTGGCCGCGTTTCGGTTCTCGGAGGATTGAAACCGGCGGTGCGTGTGCAGGCGGATCTCGCACGACTAGCAGCCTACGGCATCTCGATGGAAGATTTGCGCACTGCGATTGCGGGCGCGAATGTCTCCGGACCGAAAGGCTCGCTGGACGGTGCCCAGCAATCCTACATCATCGCGGCCAACGATCAGATCGCCGCAGCCGACGCTTACAAGCCTATCGTCATCGCATATCGCAATAATGCGCCGGTCACGATCGGCGACGTTGCCCGCATTGTCGATGGCCTTGAGAACAACAAGACAGGCGCTTGGTATCAAGGCACGTCCGCAGTCATCATCGAGATTCAACGCCAACCCGGCGCTAACGTCATTGAGGTTGTGCGGCAAATCCGCGACGAGATTCCAAAACTGCGCAAAGCCGTACCCGCCGGCGTCGATCTTGCCGTTGTCAGCGATCGTACGGTGACTATTCGTGCATCGGTCAAGGATGTGCAATTCACGCTGGTATTGAGTGTCATTCTCGTCACGCTGGTGGTTCTGATTTTTCTGCGCTCACTGCGAGCAACGCTGATCGCCGGTGTCGCGCTGCCACTGTCGTTGATCACGAGTTTCGGCATCATGTATTTCGCCGGATTCAGCCTCGACAATCTTTCATTGATGGCGCTTACGATCGGCACCGGGTTCGTCGTGGACGATGCGATCGTGATGATCGAAAATATCGTCCGCCATATGGAGAACGGTGAATCCGCAATGGAGGCCGCTCTCAACGGCGCGCGCGAAATCGGATTCACCGTGATATCGCTGACAGTCTCGCTGATCGCGGTTTTCATTCCCTTGCTGTTCATGTCTGGGCTTGTGGGCCGCATGTTCCGCGAATTTGCACTAACGCTCACGATTGCCGTTGTGACGTCCGCAATCGTCTCGCTGACGCTGACGCCGATGATGTGTTCGCGGCTCCTCAAGCGGCACGGCGAGGAGCTTGCGGTACCGGGACTTGCGAAGCTCAGCGAGTGGATCGATCGCATGGCTGCATTCTATCACCGCACATTGCTATGGGTTTTGGGGCGCCAGCGAGCGACATTGATCGTCACATTCGCCACGCTGATTGCGACTCTGCTGCTTTATATCGTGGCACCCAAAGGCTTCTTGCCGTTGCAGGATACGGCGTCGATTACGGCCGTGACCGAAGCTGGTCCCGAAGTTTCATTCTCCGATATGCAAACGCGGCAGACGCAGGCCGCGGACGCGATCAAGGCCGATCCCGATGTGATCGGCGTTGTATCCGTCATCGGCGCGGGCTCGGTTAATCCGACAACAAATGTCGGTCGTCTCGTGATGACATTGAAGCCGCGCGGCGAACGCAAGACCGAGATCTTGGAAGTTGTCACTCGGTTAAAGGCGCGCGTCGCACCGATCCCCGGTATGACCGTCTACTTCCAGCCGGTGCAGGATATTCAGATCAGTACGCGTTCGAGCCGATCACAGTTTCAATACACGCTGACCGGAACCAACGCTCCCGAAGTGACGGAATGGTCGACCAAGCTTGTTCGCGCGATGCGCGATGATCCTCTGTTCAAGGACGTGTCGTCTGACGGGCAGGAAGGCGGTCTGCGCGTCTTGGTCGACATCAACCGGCAGCGCGCAGGCCAACTCGGTGTTTCCGTTCAGAGCGTCAACGATACTTTGAATGATGCCTTTAGCCAGCGCCAGATCTCGACGATTTTCGGTCAGGCCAATCAATATCGCGTCGTCCTTGAAGCGCTGCCTGAATATCAGCGCGACCCCTCCGTATTGTCGAAGTTGTATCTTCCTGGCGTTGCTGGCGCGCAGGTACCCATCGATGCCGTGGCGACGATCACGCGTTCCACCGCGCCATTGTCGATTTCGCATCAGGCGCAGTTCCCAGCCGTCGCGTTGTCCTTCAATCTTGCACCGGGAGAATCCCTCGGCAATGCTGTCAGTCGGGTGAGCGAACTGGAAGCACGGATCGGAATGCCCGGAAGCATCATCGGGCTTTACTCGGGAGATGCCGCCGAATTCTCGCGGTCTTTGTCGGGACAGCCTTGGCTGATCTTGGCCGCAATCGTCACGATCTACATTGTGCTCGGCGTTCTTTACGAGAGTTACATTCACCCAATTACAATTCTGTCGACGTTGCCGTCCGCGGGCGTCGGCGCAATTTTGGCGTTGATTATTTGCGGACAGGATTTGTCCGTCATTGGATTGATCGGCATCATTCTGTTGATGGGTATCGTCAAGAAGAACGCGATCATGATGATCGACTTCGCGCTCGAGGCGGAGCGGCATCAAGGCATGTCATCTTACGACGCCATCTTGCAGGCATGCCTGTTGCGATTCCGCCCCATCATGATGACCACACTCGCGGCCTTGTTCGGCGCATTACCGCTCGCAATTGAAAGTGGAACGGGGGCGGAGTTGCGCTTTCCGCTCGGCGTGTCGATCATCGGCGGCCTCATCGTGTCGCAAATTTTGACTCTCTATACGACGCCCGTGATTTATCTCGCGCTTGATCGCATCAACCGGCGTATCGAAAAAGCCGTTCCACCGGATGGATCGGGTCGCCCGTCGCCGCCGATTGCCGGTGCGACCGAAGGTGTTCAATAATGTCGCTGTCGGAGCCCTTCATCAGGCGTCCCGTCGGTACCACGCTGCTCGCGATCGGATTGTTTCTGGTAGGCGGTGTTGCCTACGAATTCCTCCCCGTCGCGAGCATTCCATCTGTCGATTTTCCGGTTATTCGCGTGAGCGCGTCCCGGCCCGGAGCCGACCCGACAGTGATGGCGTCCACGGTTGCAGCACCTCTTGAGCGACGTCTCGGCGAGATCGCAGGAATCGACCAGATCACCTCAACGAGTTCACTGGGTTCAACGAATATTTCTTTGCAGTTCTCAATTGGACGGGACATCGACCGCGCAGCGCGCGATGTGCAAGCCGCGATCAATGCGTCGTTGAGCGATTTGCCACAGGACCTTCCGACATTGCCGCGCTTCAGAAAGGCCAATCCTGCTGCGGCTCCGGTGTTGATTATTGCGCTGACGTCGAAAACAATTTTGCCCAGCGCGATCTATGACGTCGCGGACACCGTGATCGCGCAACGTATTTCGCAAGTGCCGGGCGTAGGCGAGGCGACCGTGAGCGGGGCGGATCAGCCGGCTGTCCGCATTCAGTTGACGCCAGGCGCGTTGGCCGCCGCAGGAATTGCCAGCGACGATGTCCGCACAGCCATCGTCAACGCGAATGCTATCGGCCCGGTCGGCGCGTTCAACGGTTCACGTCTTGGCGAGACAATTGCGACCAATCCGCAGATGCGAACCGCGGCTCAATTTCGCGACATCATCATTAAAAGTGCGAACGGCAATTCCGTTCGTCTATCCGATGTTGCCAGCGTCACCGACGCAACGCGCAACAGCCGGTCGATTGCCTGGTTCAACAAGCAGCCCGCGGTTTTGATCCTGATTACGAAACAGCAGGACGCTAATGTCATCGACACAGTGGACCGCGTAAAGGCATTGCTGCCTGAATTGAAGCAGTGGATTCCGGCCGGTGTCGATATTTCCATTCTTTCGGATCGCACCGGAACCATCCGCGCCAGTGTCGAAGACATGCAGTGGACGCTCGCCGCGACCGCAGTTCTTGTCATGCTGGTTGTGTTCGTATTTTTGCGACGCATGACGCCGACAGTTGCGGCCGGCGTTTCAGTTCCGCTCGCGCTTGCAGGAACATGCGCCGGGATGTGGCTGGCGGGTTTCTCGATCAACAACCTGTCGCTGATGGCGCTTGCGATTTCCGTCGGCTTCGTTGTCGACGATGCAATCGTGATGATCGAAAACATGTACCGCAATCTGGAAGAAGGAATGGCGCCGTTTCAGGCGGCGCTCGTCGGCGCAAAGCAGATTGGTTTCACCGTGCTCTCGATCAGCCTCTCGCTGGTGGCGGCATTTACGCCGCTCGTTTTCATGGACGGAATTATCGGGCGGCTGTTTCGAGAATTTTCGCTGACACTCACATTCGCCATTCTCGTCTCAATGGTGGTGTCATTGACGGTGACGCCGATGATCTGCGCGCATTACATCAAAACGGGACTATCGTCGGACGCGACGTGGTTCGACAGGTTCATCGAAGGCGGCCTGTCGCGCCTCGTGAAATTTTACGAGCGCACGCTCCGCGTTGTTCTCGGGTTTCCGGTTCTGACCGTGCTGGTGTTTCTTGCGACAATTGCTTTGACGGTGGTGCTCTACATCAAGTCGCCGAAGGGTTATTTTCCGCAGGACGACAGCGGATTGGTGATCGGATCGACGCGCGCATCCGCAGATGTATCGTTTCAGGCGATGCTGGAATTGCAGCAACGGGTTGCCGACATCGTTATCGCCGACCCAGGCGTTGCTGGCGTCGGCTCCATAACCGGCGGGACAGGTGGCCCGGGCGGTGGAGCCAACCGGGGGCAAATGTTCATCAGCCTCAAGCCGATTGCTGAACGTGATGGCCTCACGACGCAGCAGGTCATGGATCGTATGCGGCGAAAATTGACGATGGTGCCGGGGATCAGGCTCTTCATGTTCGCGGCGCAAGATTTGCGCGCCGGCGGGCGGCAAAGCGACTCGGATTATCAGTACACGCTGATCAGTTCGGATCTCGATCTGTTGTCCAAATGGGCACCGATCGTCGCCAAGAAGCTCGAAAGCGTCGAGGGCATCACGGATATTTCCAGCGATCGTGACACTGGCGGGCTCGCCCTGAATTTGTTTATCGACAGGAACACTGCCGCAAGTCTGGGCGTGAAGGTGCAGGACATCGACAACGCCCTCAACAATGCATTCTCGCAACGGCAGATCTCAACCATCTATACGCAGCGCAATCAGTATCAGGTGATCCTCGAGGTCGATCAGAGGTTGCAGACGGACCCGTCGGCGCTCAACAAAATTTACGTCGCCGGAGCGAACGGCGTGCAGGTGCCGCTTTCGGGGGTTGTGCGGCTTGAGCGTGGCCTTTCGCCCTTGTCGGTTTTTCATCAATCGTCGTTTCCATCCAACACCATTTCGTTCAACGCGTTGCCCGACGTCCCGCTGCAGACGGCTACGACGAACATTCAGCGCGCCGTCGAAGAGCTTCACATGCCGGAAGGGATCCGGGGAAATTTCTCCGGCAATGCAGCTGACAGCCAGAAGACAGCGAGCAGACAGCCATTATTGATCCTCGGCGCGTTGATTGCGGTCTATATCGTGCTCGGCGTGCTCTATGAGAGCCTTGCGCATCCGCTCACGATCATCTCGACATTGCCATCGGCGGGATTGGGCGCGTTGCTTGCGCTGCTGATTACGAACACGCCGCTCACGGTGATCGCATTTATCGGCATCATTCTATTGATCGGTATCGTGAAGAAGAATGGCATCATGATTGTCGACTTCGCACTCGAGGGCGAACGTCAACGAGGTCTTTCATCGGAAGACGCAATCTTCGAGGCGAGTCTGGCGCGCTTCCGTCCCATTCTCATGACCACGATGGCAGCATTGCTGGCTGCGGTGCCGCTTGTCGTAGCGACCGGTCCGGGCACCGAGTTGCGCCGGCCACTCGGCATCACGATCATCGGCGGATTGATCGTGTCTCAGATCCTTACGCTTTATACGACGCCTGTGATTTATTTGCTGATCGACCGCGTGCGCAGGCGTCGCGATCGCACGGCTGTTCCGCGCGCTGCGCCCGCCGAATAGCTCGCCATCTTGCGGCTAGTCTTGTCGCAACCGAAGCGCCAGCGTATAGGCTGCGGATGCCCACCAAATCAACGTCCGTTGCAGAGGCCGAAATTATTCCGGAGTGCCCGCATTGCGGCAAGCCGATGCCTCTTTGTATCTGCGATGGCATTGTCGAGATCGACAATCGTGTCGAGTTGCTGATCCTGCAGCATCCGCAGGAGCAGGACAGGGCGCTCGGCACTGCGCGATTGACTGCTTTGCAGTTGAAGAAAGCGACATTGAAAATCGGACTGTCGTGGCCGAGTTTGTCGAAGGCACTCGGACGCACCGTCGATCCGCAGCGCTGGGCCATCCTTTATCTCGGCTCGGTCAAGCTCGCCGATCTTGAGACGGATCGCGATCTTGTCGCTGTCGGCCGCAAAGGTGAATTGGAAGAAGGTCAGCGCGGAATTTTGAAAGACATCGAAGGTGTGGTGCTGCTCGACGGTACATGGAGTCAGGCCAAGGCGCTTTGGTGGCGCAATGCCTGGATGCTCAAGTGCCGTCGCATCGTGCTCGGCCCACCGCGTTCTTCGCTTTATGGGCAACTCCGCAAGGAGCCGCGCGCCGATGGTCTATCGACCATCGAGGCCGCCGGCATGACTCTCGGTCGTCTCGAAGGCCGCAGCGAAATCGAATCCGCGCTCGCGGCGACTTTTTCGAGATTGCTTGCACGCTATCGCGAGGTGCAATCGACCATGCCGGAACTGGCACCGAAGCCGCGACCGAAGCGTGATTTTCGGCGTCCCGAAAACCGGCGTGGCAAATCCAAGGCAAATTCGAAGGCGAAATCGAAGGTGGCATCCTGACCTCGAGCCATTGCCTCACGGGTCGTCTCACGGTAGTTACCCCTCATCGAGGCCACGTGGCGGAGTGGTGACGCAACGGTCTGCAAAACCGTGTACACCGGTTCAATTCCGGTCGTGGCCTCCAATAATCCCTTCACTTTACTGGCAAATTTGACGCGATTTGCGCTTTGCAAAGACTCAGAGCCTTTGTTATACGCGGCGCGTTGCTGCTTAAGCATTATTCCTCGGTAGCTCAGTGGTAGAGCATTCGACTGTTAATCGAATGGTCGCTGGTTCGAATCCAGCCCGGGGAGCCAGCAAATCCGCGCAATGACCCCATCACTCGATATCATTGTTCCAGTTTTGATGAGCGTCGCGCTTTTGTGGTGGTTCGGGCGCGCGTTGAGCTTGCGCGCGATGATCGTTACGACAGTTGTAACACTCGTTGCGGCTGCTGCTATCGTGTTCGCAGAAAATGCAGGCTGGTTTCGTTAGGCGAGATCAGCCGCCTTTCGTATTGCTCGCGGCGATGATTTTGAGCATCGCGGATTCCGCAAATCCGCTTTTGTGCATCGTGCAAAGAATATCGATCATTTGGTCGCTGGGTTGATCCGCCTCAGACAGCGCTGCACGGACAGCTGGCGGCAACTTGTCAAACTGCGACATCAGTTTGCGTGCGGCCGATTGATGATCGGTGGAGGCTGATGCGCCGGTTTTGGAATCTGACTTCGCCATCTGTTCGAATTTCGTATGCTTGAATTTTTTGGTAGTGTGAGCGAGAATTTATCATATGTTGGACATCATTCAAAGCTGATCCGGTGTTCATCGAAGCACGGATGCGGGGCAGCAGGAGCGATGGTCTATGGACGAACAGCCCGCTGAAGCTGCTTGCATCGTGTCCTGCGTTGCATCAAACAAGCGACTGATCGAAATACGATTCAAATTCGCGGCCAGTCGCGAGGAGATGTGATGTCTGATTTTGCAACCGCGCGGCAGAAGATGGTCGATGGTCAGGTGAGGCCGAGCGATGTGACTGATATCCGCATCCTCGATGCCATGCTGGCCATTCCGCGCGAGGAATTCGTGCCGGCAAATCTTCGCCCGATTGCTTATCTGGACCTCGATCTGGATGTTGGCGGCGGGGCAGCGAAGCGCTGTCTGATCAAGCCGGTCGTCCTCGCAAAAATGATTCAGGCGGCGGAAATCGTCGAGACCGACAAAGTTTTGGTTGTCGGATGCGCGACCGGCTATTCGGCGGCGGTCATCGCAAAGTTAGCTGATCGCGTGTTCGCCACCGAACCGGACGCCAACTTAGTATCTGTCGCTAAAGCCAGTCTGACGCGGCTTGGAATCTCGAATGTATCGGTCGTAAAGGCCGACCCGGCTGCTGGCGATGCGGCGAACGGGCCATTTGACGTCATCATCCTTGATGGCACGACGGAAATTGCTCCGGAGGGCTTGTACGAGCAACTGAAGATGGGTGGTCGGCTGGCGGGCGTATTTGCGCAGAATCAGCCGTCCAAGGCCAAGCTTGTGACGAGGTCACTCGCCGATTTCGGCGACCGGATACTTTTTGACGCGTCCGCACCGGTTCTACCCGGGCTAGAGCGCATTCCGGCCTTCAGTTTCTGACATTGCTCAGGCATTTATAGGTCCGGGACCCCGACTGTGGCCCCGATGCCCCATCTCCACTGTTTCCTGTGCGGACCGGCCCTAGGGGTTTCCCACTCGCGCATGGGCGAATATGGTGACGCCCGAACGGGTTCCGTCACGAGTCGGTTGCCTGGTCTCAGCGCGCGCTTGAACGCGAGCGAGGCTGGTTTTGGGAATGGTTGGAATGCCAATTGGACGTCTGCTAAGTTTGAGAGCGGGGGCAGCCCTTGCAGCTCTGATGATTGGCTATGCCGTCACGACGCCTGCGCTTGCCGACACCATTGAGGCCGCGCTGATCCGCGCCTATCAAAACAACCCGCAGCTCAATGCTCAACGCGCGTCGGTCCGTTCGACCGACGAGAACGTTCCGCAGGCACTTTCAGGATATCGTCCACGCGTCGCCGTCACGGCGAGCGCCGGCACGCAATATACCGACTTGCAATCCAAGACCGTCAGCGGCGGACGGTATTCTGAGATTCCCATAAACGGCACGAATTCGCCGCGGTCAGTCGGTGCAACCGTCTCACAGACGGTGTTCAACGGCGGGCAGACGGCCAATCGCACCCGCGCCGCCGAGAGTCAGGTGTCTGCCGCCAGGGAGGCCCTTCGTGTGCTTGAGCAGACTGTGCTGTTTTCCGCAGCCACGATTTACATGGACTATCTGCGCGATGCTGCCATCGTCGAAGTTCAGCGCAGTAACACGCGCGTGCTTGAACAGACACTGAAGCAGACGCGCGATCGCTTCAATGTCGGCGAAGTTACACGGACCGACGTTGCGCAGTCGGAAGCACAACTTGCTGCCGGTCGAACGCAGTTGCTCACCGCCGAATCCAACTTGACGACAACGCGTGCAAACTTCCGCCGCATTATCGGCAACGATCCGGTGGCACTTGCACCGGGATCGCCGGTTGATCGCTTTTTACCGTCGACGCTCATCGCCGCAATCGATCTCGGTCTGATCGAGAATCCTAATGTGACGGCCGCGATGTACGGCATCGACGTCAGCTTCCTTCAGGTGAAGGTGAATGAAGGTGCCTTGTTCCCGACCGTTACGCTGCAGGGCAGCGTCCAGCAGTCCTACGAAAGCACGCAAAGCTTGTATCGTTCGTTCGGCGCATCGGCCGTCGCGCAACTTACCGTCCCTGTCTATCAAGGCGGTACGGAATATGCGTTGATCCGTCAGTCGAAGGAAACCTTGGCGCAGCAGCGTCTCAGTCTCGAGCAGGTTCGCGACCAGACCCGCGCCACCGTGGCGCAGGCATGGGGTCAGCTTGTTGCAGGCAAGGCGCAGGTTGCGTCCGCGCAGTCTCAGGTCACGGCATCGGAAATTGCGCTCAACGGCGTGCGCGAAGAAGCGCGCGTCGGTCAGCGCACCACGCTGGACGTCCTGAACGCGCAGCAGGCGCTGGTGAATGCGCGCGTCGCGCTCGTTACCGCCCAGCATGACCGCGTGGTAGCGTCCTACAGCACGTTGAATGCAATCGGACGTCTGTCGCCTCAGGTGATGAACCTTGCGACGACGGTTTACGATCCGAGCGTGCATTATCACCAGGTTCGGGACAGCTGGGGTGGCACGCGCACTCCCGATGGACGCTAGAATCGCGGCGCAATAAGCGCTGTGGTCAAATGCCTGTGTCCACAGGCGGTTGCTTGCAATCAATTGTTACCGTGACGTACCTTTGCCATGGATTTCTAAGCGATTCGGGTCGCAAAGCGATTCGTGACAGTGGTGTGCGGCTTTGCTCGTTTTGCGAAGCCGGTCATGTGGAGTCGGAGATGACGCAACCGGCAAAGACGCAGGAGCCCTCGATGGAGGAGATTCTGGCGTCGATCAGGCGCATCATCTCGGATGATGAGGCAAAACCTGCGGCTGGCGCATCGGTGCCCGCCGCGCGCGCCGATCCTCCGAGCCCCGCTGCTGCAAGCGCTGCACCTGCGGCTAAACCCGCAACGGGAACGCTCCCATCGAAAGCTGCATCTGCGCGGCCCGCGCCGCCGTCGCCACCGGCTGTGAAAAACAATCAGGCGGACATCGATGCGATGATGGCGGGGTTCGACGACCCCAAGGCGCGACAGCAAGAGGTGGCACCCGCCGACGATGAAGTTTTTGAATTGACGGAACAGATGGCGATGCCAGAACTGCCGACCTCGTCCTTTAAGCGGGTCGAACCGGACGACGATCTGGAATTCACGGAATCATCGGGTGTCGCTCACAGGTCAGGCCATCTCGATCCGCCAACCTACGAAGCGCCGTCCTATTCATCCGCGCACCCGCCGCGATCCGAAATGTTGTCGGGCAACACCGTGTCGGCGGTCGAATCCGCATTTAACGCGCTCGCATCCACCGTTCTGAGCAACAATGCCCGGACGCTTGAGGATCTCGTCAAGGAGATGCTGCGTCCGATGTTGAAATCCTGGCTCGACGACAATCTGCCCATTCTGGTGGAACGCATCGTCAAGGCCGAGATCGAGCGGGTCTCGCGCGGTCGCTGAACGCCGGACCTTTAAGCGTCGAGCCGGTCAAAAAACGTCCCATATCCAGTGTTGACTTGATGCGCGCCGGACGGTTTCTAACGCATTCCGTCCCCATGCCGATTGCAACGATATGATTGAAAAAAATTACCAACCCGCAGAGATAGAAGGACGCATCGCGCGCGCATGGGAAGATGCGGGTGCATTCAAGGCCGGTCGGCCCGAGCGGCGCGACGCCAAACCTTTCACGATTGTCATTCCGCCGCCGAACGTCACCGGCTCGCTGCATATGGGCCACGCGCTCAACAATACATTGCAGGACATTCTGTGCCGGTTCGAGCGCATGCGCGGCCGTGACGTGCTTTGGCAGCCCGGCACAGATCATGCCGGCATCGCCACGCAAATGGTTGTCGAGCGGCAGCTGCAGGATCGGCAGGAGCCGGGCCGCCGCGAGATGGGACGTGCGAAATTCATCGAGCGCGTCTGGAAATGGAAAGCCGAATCCGGCGGCGTCATCGTCAACCAGCTCAAGCGCCTCGGTGCATCGTGCGATTGGTCGCGCGAACGCTTCACGATGGACGAGGGGTTGTCGCGCGCCGTCGCAAAAGTGTTCGTCGAACTCTACAATCAGAAACTGATTTACAAGGACAAGCGCCTTGTGAACTGGGATCCGAAATTGCTCACCGCGATTTCGGATTTGGAAGTGCAGCAGGTTGAGGTCAAGGGCAGCCTCTGGCATCTGCGCTATCCAATTTCTGGGCGGAAGTTTGAGGTCGAAAATCCGTCAAGCTACATCGTGGTCGCGACGACGCGGCCTGAGACGATGCTTGGCGATACTGCGGTCGCGGTGAATCCCGAGGACGAGCGCTACACACATTTGGTCGGTATGGATGCGGTGTTGCCGCTGGTCGGACGCTTGATTCCGATCGTCGCGGACGAATATTCCGATCCTGAAAAAGGTTCGGGCGCGGTGAAGATCACGCCTGCGCACGACTTCAACGATTTTGAAGTCGGCAAGCGTCATGCACTGCGCTCGATCAGCGTAATCGATCAGGAAGGCCGCATCACGCTGTCCGCCAACGAAGATTATCTGGCAGATTTGCCGGAAGCCTCGTTGCTTCTTGCCGAAGAACTACACGGGCTGGATCGCTTCAAGGCGCGCAAGCTGATTGTCGCAAAGCTCGAAGAATTCGGATTTCTTGAGAAGATCGAACCGCACACGCACATGGTGCCGCATGGGGATCGCTCCGGCGCCGTCATCGAGCCATATCTCACCGACCAATGGTACGTCGACGCCAAGACGCTTGCCGAACCAGCAATTGCGGCTGTGCGCAGCGGCAAGACGACGTTCGTGCCGAAGAACTGGGAGAAGACCTATTTTGAATGGATGGAAAACATCCAGCCGTGGTGCATCTCGCGACAACTTTGGTGGGGGCATCAGATTCCAGCGTGGTACGGACCCGACGACAAAGTGTTCGTTGCCGATACTGAAGACGAGGCTATTGGAAAAGCGCTTGGCTATTACGTTGAGCAGGGCGTCATCACCGACGAACAAGCACGCGAGATGACGCAAAACCCTGCCAAGCGCGAAGGCTTCATCACGCGCGATGAAGACGTGCTCGACACTTGGTTCTCGTCAGCGCTGTGGCCGTTCTCGACGCTTGGTTGGCCCGACAGCGACACGGACGTGAAACGCCATTACCCGACCGACGTTCTCGTCACCGGTTTCGACATCATCTTCTTCTGGGTTGCCCGCATGATGATGATGGGCCTGCATTTCATGAAAGACGTGCCATTTCCCAACATTTATATCCACGCGCTCGTCCGCGACGAGAAGGGCGCGAAGATGTCGAAATCAAAAGGCAACGTCATCGATCCGTTGCACCTGATCGACGACTACGGCGCGGACGCACTGCGGTTCACGCTCGCCGCAATGGCAGCCCAAGGCCGCGACATCAAGCTCTCGACCCAGCGCGTCGAAGGCTATCGCAACTTCGCAACCAAGCTTTGGAATGCGTCGCGTTTTGCCGAAATGAACGGCTGCGCGTTGCCTGCGAATTTCGATCCGCATTCCGCCAAAGAAACGCTCAATAAATGGATCGCGCATGAAACCGCGCGTGCCGTGCAGGACGTCACCGAAGCGATAGAAGCCTATCGCTTCAACGATGCCGCCGGGATCGTCTATCGTTTCGTCTGGAATGTGTATTGCGACTGGTATCTCGAACTTGCGAAGCCCGTGATGATGGGACCGGACTCGCCCGCGAAGTCTGAAACGCAAGCGATGGTGGCGTGGGCGCGTGACGAAATCGTCAAGCTCCTTCATCCCTTCATGCCATTCATCACTGAAGAACTATGGGCAGTGACAGTTGAGGGCGGCAAGCCGCGCGACAGCCTGCTCGTGCTTGCGCAATGGCCACATTACGAAGGGCTTGCGAACGACGCAGCCGAAAACGAAATCGGCTGGGTGGTCGATCTTGTGACATCGATCCGATCGATGCGGTCGGAAATGAACGTCCCGCCGGCGACTTTGTTTCCGCTCGTGCTCGTCGGCGCGTCCGCCGATATCAAATCGCGCGCGGAACGCTGGAGCGATGTGCTGAAGCGCCTCGCGCGTCTCGGAGATATTTCCTTCGCCGATCGCGCGCCGGATGGATCGGTGCAACTTCTCATCCGAGGTGAAGTCGCAGCGTTGCCGCTCAAGGGCGTCATCGATCTCGCCGCCGAAAAAATTCGTCTCGACAAAGAACTCAGCCGCGCCAACGACGACATCAAGCGCGTCGATGCCAAATTGGGCAACGAGAAGTTCGTTGCCAACGCGCCGGAAGACGTCATCGACGAGCAACGCGAAAAGCGCGATGAAGCAGAGGCAAGAAAAGTCAAAATTCTCGAAGCACTGGATCGCCTGAAGAGTGCGGCGTGACGCTGCCTGCATTTTGATGGATGCTCGTCATCGCGGCTGATGCTCACATTTTGTTCTGTGCGAGACGCATAACGCGCGGCAAATCCGTGACGCAACATCCACAGCCATGCAAATCCATTCAACAGCGACTCGCTATAAATTAGCCCACAGTTTGCCGCTGTTCGACCACTCGATTCCAAGTCCGTCACCGTCTGGCCTTAAATCGGAAACGGCTTGCTCATGAAGCGCGAACCCTTCAATCCGTAGCGCCACGGCAGCTCGATGGCCTTGGTGATTCCGATGCGGATGCCGGAGACGATCTCCGGCTTTCGCTTACGCGCGAACATCGCGATGGGCGGCGCATCGAGGGTCTTGCCATTGTGTTTGTCGCTGACGCCGAGTGCTTCACAAACCTTACCCGGCCCCGAACAAAGCTTTCGTTCGTCGTCCACACCGCGCCGTCGCTTCATCGCGGCGATACCGAGCGTCGGCTCAATCGCACGAACCAACACCGCGCTCGCCGAGCCTTCTTTCTCGCAGACGAAATTCATGCACCAGTGAATGCCGTATGATTTGTAGACGTAAAGAAATCCCGGCGGGCCGAACATCACCATGTTGCGCGGCGTCGGCCCGCGATAGGAATGCGCGGCGGGCTCGGTGTGATGATAGGCTTCGACCTCGACAATGATGCCGCCGATACCATTCACCAGCAGCGTTGCGCCGATCAGGTCGGGCGCGACCTTATGGACGCTGCGCGCGAAAAATTGTCGGGTCAGTAGCGTTCCGGTCACGTTGACGATGCGCTTTTCAGTCATCTGCCATCATGGAATGAGTTGCCCAAAGCGCCCGCGCCGCATGGAAATATGCTAATGATTCCAGCCTATCATGCGCGCTGCGGCTTGCACCTGACAACCGGCGGGCCTAGTTAAAGTGAAGTAGTTGCGGGACTTTCATGGTCGTTCTCATCGATACCGTATCGCAGGCGCAGGTTCGTCCGCGCCACCCCGAAAAGGTCAACCGGCCCGACGCGAAGTCGCCGGCGAAGCCCGACTGGATTCGTGTGCGCGCTCCGAACACGCGCGGCTACGCAGATACTCGCAAGATCGTCAAAGAAAATGGCCTCGTCACGGTGTGCGAGGAGGCGGGTTGCCCTAACATTGGCGAGTGCTGGGACAAGAAGCACGCCACTTTCATGATCATGGGCGACACCTGCACGCGCGCCTGCGCGTTCTGCAATGTTAAAACGGGAATGCCCGGAGCGCTCGATGCGTCTGAGCCGGACCATGTTGCTTTAGCCGTCAAAAAGCTCGGCCTCGCGCATGTCGTCATTACGTCGGTCGATCGCGACGATCTCGCCGACGGCGGCGCGGATCACTTCGCGAGAACAATTCGCGCCATTCGTGAAAGCTGTCCAACGACCACGATTGAAATTCTGACGCCGGATTTTTTGCGTAAAGAAGGCGCGCTTGAGCAAGTCGTGGCCGCGAAGCCCGACGTGTTCAATCACAATCTCGAAACGGTGCCGTCGCATTATCTGACGGTGCGGCCCGGTGCGCGTTATTTTCATTCGATCCGTCTGCTTCAACGGGTCAAGGAAATGGACCCGACCATTTTCACCAAGTCTGGAATCATGGTCGGTCTCGGTGAAGAGCGCCACGAGGTGATGCAGGTGATGGACGATCTGCGCTCCGCCGATGTCGATTTTCTCACCATCGGGCAGTATCTGCAGCCGAGCCTGAAGCATCACGCGGTGATGCGCTACGTGCCGCCCGATGAATTCGAGAGTCTTGAGAAGGTTGCCTACACCAAGGGATTTCTGATGGTGTCCGCAAGTCCTTTGACGCGTTCGTCGCATCACGCCGGCGAGGATTTCGCCAAGCTGCAGGCGGCGCGCGCTGCAGCCGCCCGCTAAATCTTCATGCCGCAATTCTCGAACACACGGCGCGTCAGCCACAGCGCGGAGAAGATGTTCGATCTTGTCGCCGACGTTGAGCGTTATCCTGAATTTGTACCGCTCTGTCAGGCGCTGAAGATTCGTAGTCGAACGCAGTCAGCGAACGGCACTGAGGTTTTGGTCGCAGACATGACCGTGTCGTTTCAACTGATCCGCGAAACTTTCGCCAGCCGCGTAACGCTTGATCGGCCAAATCTCAAGATAATTGTCGAGTATCTGCAAGGCCCGTTCAGCAAACTTGAGAACCGTTGGACGTTCGAGCCGAAAGGGGACGATGCCTGCGACGTTGGATTCTTTATTTCGTACGAATTCAAGAATCGGATGCTCGCGTTGCTCATGGGCGCGATGTTCGACGTCGCTTTCCAGCGCTTCTCCGCGGCGTTCGAGAAACGCGCGGACGTGATCTATGGGTTGCCGCGCGCGCGCGCTTGAGCTGCGGTTTCGGGCCGCGCGCCATTTCCATCAGCATTTTGAGAGCTTCGACAACGGACTGCTGCCGGACATTGTTGCGTCCAATTGCGCCGAAACGGCATTCGCGATGTGCGATACGTCCGTCGCGCGAAGCAACCGCAAGGTGCACGAGGCCCACGGGCTTTCCCGCTGTTGCACCTCCGGGGCCTGCAATGCCGGTGATCGCGACCGCCAGATCGACGTCAGCATGCTCCAGTGCACCGAACGCCATTGCGGTCGCGGTTTCCTTGCTGACGGCGCCGAAGTTAGCGATTGTGGCGGGATCGACTCCCAGCATCGCGATTTTGGCGTCGTTCGAATATGTAACGAATCCACGATCGATCACATCGGACGAACCGGGAATGTCGGTCAGTGCGGCAGCGACCATTCCGCCGGTGCAGGATTCAGCGGTGGCAATCGAGAGCTTGCGCATTCGGCATAGATCCAGCAGCGAGCGGGACAATGCGCGAGTGGCGCTGCCACTCATGCTAATTACTCCCGCCGCTCGAATCCCACGGCAGACGGATCGTCGCACTTGCTGTAGCGGCGATGCCCTCCTGACGTCCGGTGAATCCCAGCCGCTCGCTGGTTGTCGCCTTGACTGCGATACGTGATTGCGGAAGGCCGGAAATCTCGGAAATGCGCGCACGCATCGCATCCCGTAACGGCCCAATTTTCGGCGCTTCGCAGATCATCGTAACTTCAAGATGTCCAACGCGCCCGCCCCGTTGCGTGACAAGGCTGAAGGCGTGTTTGAGAAATTGATCGGATGAAGCACCCTTCCATTTGGCATCGCTCGGTGGAAAGTGTGAACCGATGTCGCCGTCAGCTAGTGCGCCGAGAATGGCATCTACAAGCGCATGCAGCCCGACATCACCATCGGAATGAGCCAGAAAGCCGCGATTGAAAGGAACGCGCACGCCGCACAACATCAGATGATCGCCGTCGGTCAGTGCGTGCACGTCGTAACCGGTGCCGGTGCGGATATCGCCGAGCATCGCGCCCATGCGCGCTTCCTCGCGCGCAAAGTCTTCCGGTGTTGTCAGTTTCATATTCGCAGCATCGCCCTCAAATGTCGCAACGGTCAATCCCGACCATTCGGCGAGCGCGGCGTCGTCGGTAAAATCGTCGCGCCCTTCGCGCGCAGCGCGGCGATGTGCATCGAGAATGATGTCGAATTGAAATGCTTGCGGTGTTTGCGCGATACGAAGCTGCGCTCGATCGGGCGTTGCTGTCACTGCGCCTGATTTATCGACGACTTTCACCGTGTCTGTGACAGGCACCACAGGAATTGCAGCACCCGTGACGAGAGCCGCGTCGATCGCGCGAGAGATGACTTTGTCGGTGACAAAGGCGCGTGCTGCATCGTGAATAAGAACGATATCGGGCGCGTCACCTGCAAGGGCTTCGAGCCCAGCACGCACGGAAGCCTGGCGGGTTGCACCACCATCGACCGGCGGCCTGTATTTGAGGTCGCCCGCGGCTTCATTAAAAATACCGGCGTCGTCGGGATTGCGGACCGGCTGGACGGCGATCACCTGGGGGTGGACACAGAACGGTTCCATTGCCCTGGCCAGAACAGTGCGGCCTCCAATCGAGCGGAATTGCTTGGGTCCACCAGTGCCCGCGCGCAGGCCGCGACCGGCTGCAACGATAATAGCGGCAGTCCGTTTTGACTTTGACATCGGTTATCTGGCTACCGTGGGGGCAGGCCGCTGTTCTGAATGTTGGCAGCCGGAAGCGCCCGCAATATCATAATTTGCGAGAAAGCAGCACGATTCCATGCCTGTGTGAAGAATTGTCTATTTGTTGCAATGCACTTGCATGAAGGCTAGATTTGTCTAAACTGTAGGCATGAGGGTATCGTGCCTAATAAATAAGCTCTGCAACGGCTGCGATGAAGCGGGCGTTAGCAAAAAGCGAGAAGTGCAGTGATTGGCCCGGCACGCACACAGCAAGCGACCTTGACGATTGGCGACATTCAGGTCGGCAACAAAGTGCTCCTTGCCCCGATGTCTGGCATCACCGATGCGCCGTTTCGGCGTTTGGCAACAGAATTGGGCGCGGGTCTCGTTGTATCGGAAATGACCGCGAGTGACGATCTTGCGCAAGGGCGCGCAATGTCGGTCCTGCGTTGTGAAGCAACCGGAATTGGACCGCACGTCGTACAACTCGCCGGCTGCGAAGCTCATTGGATGGGTGAGGGCGCACGCATCGCAGAAGCCAATGGTGCGGATATCATCGACATCAACATGGGTTGCCCCGCACGGCACGTCACGGGCGGCCAGTCTGGGTCAGCGCTCATGCGCGATCTCGATCACGCACTGACATTGATCGAAGCAACCGTCGCTGCAGTTCGCGTGCCGGTGACGTTGAAGATGAGGCTCGGCTGGGACGAGCGATCGCTAAATGCATCAGATCTTGCGCGCCGCGCTGAGAACGCAGGTATTCGCATGATCACAGTTCATGGGCGCACACGATCACAGTTCTACAAGGGCAACGCGGACTGGAGCGCTGTGCGCGCGGTGAAGGATGCGGTCGGTGTGCCGGTCGTCGTCAATGGCGACATCACGTCTTTCGATAAAGCGCTTATAGCCCTGAACGAGTCCGGCGCGGACGCCGTCATGATTGGACGCGGCGCACAAGGACAGCCCTGGTTGCCGGGTCAGATCGCGCGGCGTTTGGTCGGCGGGGCATCCGAAGCCGCGCCTTCACTTGAACGGCAACTTGGCTATCTCATCCGCCTGTATGACGCGGTGGTGGAACATTACGGCCCGCGCATTGGTTTACGGCATGCCCGCAAGCATCTGGGTTGGGCGCTCGATGTTGCGGCGCACGGACACGCGGCGTCCATGCAGTCGCTGAAAAACTGGCGCGGCAGAATCTTGACTGCGACCGATCCTGCTGACGTCCGTCGATCGCTGCACAATGCCTTCGAAGATTTTTCATGGAGTGCTGCGGCATGAGTGACGCAGCAGAAAAATTTATGCTCCCGGTGAATGGCAGTGAAGCGATCTTGAATGCGTTGCCGAATCCGATTTTGCTGATTGCTCCCGACGGGAAGATCGCGGACGCCAACATCGCTGCGGAGTCATTTTTCGAAACATCGATCCCACATCTGCAACGGCAGATGCTGCGCGAACTCATCCCGTTTGGGAGTCCATTGCTCGCATTGATCGATCAGGTCCGCCACGGCGGGACTGCGGTGAACGAGTACAAGGTCGATCTTGGGACGCCGCGCATCGGTGGCGACCGGCAGGTCGACCTGCACGTCGCGCCACTTACTGAACGCCCCGGCCATATCGTCGTGATGCTTCAGGAGCGAACCATCGCCGACAAGATGGATCGACAGTTGACCCATCGCAGTGCCGCGCGTTCAGTCATTGCACTGGCTGCGATGCTTGCACATGAAATCAAGAATCCGCTGTCCGGCATTCGGGGCGCAGCGCAGCTTCTTGAGCAAGCGGCATCTGCTGAAGACAGGACTCTGACGCGCCTCATCTGCGATGAGGCCGATCGCATTGTCACGTTGGTCGATCGCATGGAAGTCTTCGGCGACGAGCGGCCCGTGACGCGCGGGCCCGTCAATATCCATTCGGTCTTAGATCACGTGAAGCGGCTCGCTCAATCGGGCTTTGCACGTAATGTCAAATTTACCGAGGAGTACGATCCCTCGCTCCCGCCGGTGCTCGCCAATCAGGACCAACTGATCCAGGTTTTTCTCAACCTCGTCAAGAATGCAGCCGAGGCTGTCGCGGATCTTGGGACTGAGGGCGAAATTCAATTGACCACAGCCTTCAGACCGGGCGTGCGCCTTTCGGTGCCGGGCAAAAAATCCCGCGTGTCTTTGCCGCTTGAGTTTTGCGTAAAGGATAACGGACCCGGCGTGCCGGACGATTTGTTGCCCAATCTGTTCGACCCGTTTGTCACGACGAAGCCAACTGGCAGCGGTCTGGGGCTCGCGCTGGTTGCTAAGATTGTCAACGACCATGGCGGAATCATCGAGTGTGAATCGCAGCCGCGCAAGACGGTTTTTCGCGTGCTGCTGCCGATGTTCAATCCGGCGAAAATCCTGAACCAGAATTCTCAAAACCAAGGCGATGCGTCTCCGGGAACGCTGTCGTCAGCCTCGAAGATTGCAAGATGAGGAAAAGCAATGCCCACAAGTAGCATTCTCGTCGCGGACGATGACACCGCAATCCGCACGGTGCTCAACCAAGCATTGTCGCGGGCCGGGTATGAAGTCCGCCTGACCGGAAACGCCGCGACGTTGTGGCGCTGGATAAGCCAAGGCGAAGGCGATCTCGTCATCACCGACGTCGTGATGCCGGACGAGAATGCGTTCGATTTGCTCCCCCGCATCAAGAAGATGCGTCCCAATCTGCCGGTCATCGTGATGAGCGCGCAGAATACATTCATGACAGCGATCCGTGCGTCTGAACGCGGAGCCTACGAATATCTGCCGAAGCCATTCGACCTGAAAGAACTGATCGCAATTGTCGGACGTGCTTTGTCTGAGCCGAAAGAACGACCGGTCTCAATCAAGGACGAGGGAGAATTCGATTCTATTCCACTCATAGGGCGTTCGCCCGCGATGCAGGAAATTTACCGCGTGCTCGCGCGTCTGATGCAAACCGATTTGACGGTGATGATTTCCGGCGAATCTGGAACCGGCAAGGAATTGGTCGCTCGCGCATTGCATGATTATGGCAAGCGCCGCAACGGACCGTTTGTTGCCGTTAACATGGCCGCGATTCCGCGTGATCTTATTGAATCTGAATTGTTTGGCCATGAGCGCGGCGCTTTCACCGGCGCCAATGCACGCGCCACTGGACGGTTCGAGCAGGCCGAGGGCGGCACGTTATTCCTCGACGAAATCGGCGACATGCCGATGGAGGCGCAGACGAGGCTGCTGCGCGTGTTGCAGCAAGGCGAATACACTACGGTCGGCGGTCGCACGCCGATCAAGACCGATGTGCGTATCGTTGCCGCCAGCAACAAGGATCTACGAATACTCATCCAACAGGGGCTGTTTCGTGAAGACTTGTTCTTCCGTCTCAACGTTGTGCCTCTGCGGCTCCCGCCGCTGCGCGAACGCATCGAGGATTTGCCCGATCTCATCCGCCACTTCTTTGCGCTTGCGGAGAAAGATGGATTGCCGCCGAAGAAGCTCGACGCGCAAGCGGTCGAGCGTCTCAAGCAGCATCGCTGGCCCGGCAACGTTCGCGAGTTGGAGAATCTCGCAAGGCGCTTGGCTGCGCTTTATCCGCAGGACGTCATCACCGGCTCTGTGATTGAAGGCGAGCTGGCGCCGCCCGCAGTCTCATCCGGCAGCAGCGTGCTGCAAAACGTCGATAATCTTGGCGCGGCGGTCGAAGTGTATCTCGCTTCGCACTTCGCCGGTTTCCCGAATGCCTTGCCGCCTCCGGGGCTCTACCACCGGATATTGAAGGAGATCGAGATTCCGTTGTTAACTGCGGCACTTGCTGCCAATCGTGGAAACCAGATCAGGGCTGCGGACCTGCTCGGCCTGAACCGCAATACGTTGCGGAAAAAAATCCGCGACCTCGATATTCAAGTCTATCGAAGCGGCAACTGACCAAAACCGTGACATTCCAGTGACGGCTTTGGTTCCGTTTCGGCATTCCTGACGCCAGAGTTGCTCTACGCCGCAAGTTGGAACGGTCAGCGCCTAGGAAATGTCGCAATCTGGCAACATTGTGATATGAATGCATCACTGGCTCCGGCGCTTATTACCGGAGCTTTTGCAACATCAGGCCTGTCCAATTTCATCGATGGCAACAGCAGAGACGTCGGCAACATCGTTTGATCCGTCTTTCGCCGAGCCACGCGGGTGGCCATTCCGGCGGCTGCTGGTGCCGTTTGCGGTCGGCATTTCACTGCTATCGGCCTTTCTGACATTTGTCGTCCTCACTGGCCTGACGCCGATCGTCCCGACCCATCCAGTCGTCATCACGTTCCTGCTTATCAATGGCGCGACGATTCTGCTGTTACTCGCGATCATCGCCAACGAAGTTTGGAAGGTGGTTCAGGCGCGGCGGAGAGGGCGGGCTGCGGCGCGTTTGCATGTCCAGATTGTCACACTGTTCGCCGTGATCGCTGTTTTGCCTGCAGTTCTCGTTTCGATCGTCGCCAATGTGACGCTGGACCGCGGCCTCGACCGCTTGTTCTCGGTACGAACGAAAGCAGTGATCGAAAATTCGCTGATCGTCGCAAACGCTTACGTCTACGAACACGCGCAATTGATCCGCGGTGACATCATCGGCATGGCCAGCGACATCACGCGCGCCCGGCCGCTGTTCGATCAGGATCGAGAGTCATTCCGCAATCTTCTCACTACCAGCGCCGCGTCACGTAATCTTCCTGGTGCCATGCTGATCGACAAGGATCGCAATATTCTTGAAACCGCTGCGACAGGTATCCGGCAGGATTTTCAAACACCCCAGGTCGACTTCCTGAGCAACGTCAACTCCGAGGAGCCGCAGATCGCGGTCTTCGTTGAGCAAAACTATGTGGCGGCCGTTATCCGGCTGCGTGCCTTCCAGGACACGTTCCTTTATGTCGCGCGGCTGCTCGATCCGCGCGTTGTCGCGCAATTGCGCGAGACGCAAGCAAGTGTGAAAGAATATGCCGAATTGGAATCGCGCAGGCTTGGAATTCAAGTGGCCTTCGCGTTGATGTTCACGGTGATTGCGCTGACGGTTCTCATGTCGTCGGTGTTGATCGGATTCAATTTTGCAAACTGGCTGGTCGCGCCGATCCGACGGCTGATGGGCGCTGCTAATCTCGTCTCGACAGGCGATCTTCACGTTCAGGTGCCGGTGATCCGCTCTGAAGGCGACTTGGCGCATCTTGGCGAGACTTTCAACAAGATGACGCAGGAGTTGCGGACGCAACGCGACGACCTCGTCAGCGCAAGCGGCCTGATTGACAGCCGCCGCCGTTTTATCGAAGCGGTGCTGTCATCTGCGAGTGCCGGTATTATCGGCGTCGATGGAAGTGGGTCGATCGCGATCCTCAATCGCTCAGCGGAAAAGTTGATCGGGCATCCTGAGTCTGAAGCACTTGGACATGCGTTGTCCGAGATCGTACCGGAACTGGACGATCTGATGAGGACGGCACGCGGTAGCGCGCAGCGATTGATTCAAGGCGAAATCGCAATCAGTCGCGACAAGGTCGAACGAGCTCTTTCCGTTCGTGTCAGTTCTGAGCAAACCGGGCAGTCGAATGAGAGCTATATCATCACGCTTGATGACATTACGGATTTGGTTACTGCGCAACGCACCTCGGCTTGGGCGGACGTCGCTCGCCGCATCGCGCATGAAATCAAAAATCCGCTGACGCCAATTCAGCTTTCGGCCGAACGTTTGCGGCGCAAATTTGGGAAGGTGATCACCGAGGACCGGACGATCTTCGATCAGTGTACCGATACAATCGTTCGCCAAGTCGAAGATATTCGCAAAATGGTCGACGAATTCTCGAAATTTGCGCGTATGCCGAAACCCGTGATCGAAGGCGAAGACGTAGCTGATGCCGTGCGTCAGACGGTCTTTCTGATGCGTGTCGGAAATCCGGATGTCGACATCGAAGTCGATATTAAGCAGGAGCCGATGCAGGCGAATTTCGATCGCCGGCTCATTTCGCAGGGGCTGACCAACATCATCAAGAATGCCACTGAAGCCATCGCTGCCGTTCCTGCGGCCGAACTCGGACGCGGCCGCATCGATGTCATCGCGACGCGTGAGGACGACGATATTGTCATCGATGTCATCGATAATGGTGTCGGATTGCCGAAGGAAAGTCGCGCGCGGCTGCTCGAGCCCTATGTGACGACGCGAGAGAAGGGCACAGGTCTAGGCCTTGCCATCGTCGGGCGGGTTCTCGAAGACCACGGCGGGCGTATTGAATTAAACGACGCATCCGTGCTTCGACCGGGCGCGCGCGGGGCTTGGGTAAGAATGCGGTTTGCGATTTCCGGCCATGCGCCGACGATCGAGGCCGACAAACAAGAAGCAGAAGCCGTAACCGGCAATTGACAGAGCAGGCGTGATTCATGGCGAATGACATTCTCATCGTTGACGACGAAGCTGACATCCGGGATTTGGTCGCGGGAATTCTCGACGACGAAGGTTTCAACACGCGAACGGCGCGCGACAGCGACACAGCTCTCGCGGAAATTTCCACGCGGCGTCCTAATTTGATTTTCCTCGACATCTGGCTTCAGGGCAGCAAGCTCGACGGATTGCAACTGCTCGAGCAGGTCAAGCGGGACTTTCCTGATGTTCCGGTGGTGATGATTTCAGGTCACGGCAACATCGAAACGGCAGTCGCGGCAATCAAGCGTGGCGCCTATGATTTTATCGAAAAGCCGTTCAAGGCAGACCGGCTGGTACTTGTTGCAAACCGCGCGCTGGAGACTTCGCGGTTGAAGCGGGAAGTGCGCGAGCTCAAGCAACATGCGCCGACGTCAGGTTCACTGATCGGTAAATCGCCTTGCATGAACCAACTGCGTCAAACGATCGACCGCGCCGCAAAAGCCAATAGCCGCATCTTGATCGTCGGCCCCTCCGGAGGCGGCAAGGAATTAGCCGCGCGCACTCTTCATGCGATGTCGAGCCGTGTGGAAGGCCCGTTCGTTGTGATCAACGCTGCGGCGATTACGCCAGAGCGTATGGAAGTCGAACTGTTCGGAGTTGAGCTTTCGGACGGTGAAACCGGCCGCAAACCCGGTGCGCTGGAAGAAGCGCATGGCGGCACGCTCTTTATCGATGAAATTGCTGACATGCCGCGCGAGACGCAAAATAGAATTCTTCGCGTATTGGTCGATCAAACGTTCCAGCGCGTCGGCGGTACCGCTCGAGTCAGCGTCGATGTCCGTATCGTCTCCTCGACCGCTCGCAATCTTGAGGCGGAAATCGCCGAGGGACGCTTTCGCGAAGATCTCTATCATCGGCTGTCGGTTGTTCCTATTCGCGTGCCACCGCTGTCGGAACGCCGCGAGGACATTCCTGAACTCGTTGAATATTTCATGGATCAAATTTCGACGGCGACTGGTTTGCCGAAGCGCCAGATCGGCGAGGATGCGATGGCCGTGCTTCAATCACATGTGTGGCCCGGCAATGTTCGCCAACTTCGCAATAATGTCGAGCGCGTGATGATTCTGGCCGGCGGCGACGCCGAAGCAACAATCACGGCTGACATGCTGCCGCAGGACGTTGGCTCAATGGTGCCGGCGATGCCTACGGGTAACAACGGCGAACACATTATGGGACTTCCTTTGCGTGAGGCGCGCGAAGTGTTCGAGCGGGATTATCTGATTGCGCAGATCAGCCGCTTCTCAGGAAATATTTCCCGAACGGCAGAATTCGTCGGGATGGAGCGGTCAGCGCTGCATCGCAAGCTCAAGGCGCTGGGCGTAGGCTGAGCGATGTCGCGTATCGCCTATGTGAACGGGCATTATCGCGACATGCGCGATGCCAGCGTCAACATCGAAGACCGCGGTTATCAGTTTTCGGATGGCGTATATGAAGTCTGCGAAGTGCGCGGCGGCAAGGCTGTCGATCTTCCCAAGCATATGTCACGATTGCAGCGTTCGTTGCTTGAGTTGCAAATCGCGATGCCAATGCCGCTTAACGCACTTGAAGTTGTCATCCACGAGGTGATGCGGCGAAACCGCGTGACTTACGGGATTATATATCTTCAGATCACGCGCGGTGTTGCGCGGCGTGACCATGCGTTTCCTGCTCAAGCCGTTCGTCCGGCCCTCGTTGTGACTGCGCGCAGTCTGAGTTTTGCGAAAAATCAGAGAACCGCGGAGACTGGTATTGGCGTGATAACGATCCCTGAAAACCGCTGGCCCCGCGTAGACATCAAGTCGGTCGCGTTGCTGCCGAACGTGCTGGCGAAACAGCAGGCCCGCGAAAAAGGTGCCTACGAGGCTTGGTTCGTTGATCAAGACGGCCACGTGACCGAAGGCGCATCCAGCAATGCATGGATCGTGACAGGCGAAGGCAAGGTCGTAACGAGGTCGACGACAACCGGAATTCTGGCGGGTGTCACTCGGGCGGTCCTGATGGATGCGCTCCGATCATTACAGATGAGCATCGAGGAGCGACCATTTACGCCTGCGGAGGCTTATAGCGCGGCGGAGGCCTTTGTGACGGCGTCCAGCCAAATCGTGATGCCTGTTGTCACCATCGACGGCAAGCCGATCGGGGATGGTAAACCGGGGCCATTCGCCAAAAGACTACGCGAGCAATTTCATCGGTTTTCCGCATTTTCGTGACGATTGGCGTTCCTGCTGGGGTTGGGTGGCGTCCGCTGGCCTTGCCTATCAAACGGGCCTGCCGTTTAATCGTGCTGCAGCACCCGGAGGGGGATCTCAGGGAACGCAGGCAACCGGACCGATGCCCGAAAACGGGCAGGGTCGGGTCAAAATAAAAAGAAACAACGAGACTGCGGGACAAGAAAATGGCGGCAGACCGCGCACAAAATTTACAAGACACCTTCCTCAATCATGTTCGCAAAACCAAAACGCCACTGACGATCTTTCTGGTCAATGGAGTGAAGCTGCAGGGCATTGTCACCTGGTTCGACAACTTCTGCCTTTTGCTTCGGCGCGACGGCCATTCGCAGCTTGTCTACAAGCATGCGATATCGACCATCATGCCTGGCGCTCCGATTCAGTTGTTCGAAGGCGGCGAGGACGCGCCAGCTTGAGATTGACCTGACTTGAAACCCCAAAGCTTCGACGGGGGCGTCGACCGGCCAAAGTCGGCGCATAGTGGCACGACCGGGCGGGTGCTTGTCATCGGCCCCTATAAACGTGCGCGGCGTATCGACGCCGATGCGCTTACGAGTCATGCCGTTCGTGGGTCCGACGAACGGCTCGAAGAAGCAGTGGGACTTGCGCGCGCGATCGATCTCATCGTCGCCGAAGCCGTCGTTGCTCCACTCAATGATATTCGTCCCGCGACCTATCTCGGGAAGGGAAAAGTCGAGGAGATGATTGCCCTCATCAAGGGCAACAATGTCGATCTCGTCGTCATGGATTGCGCGCTGTCGCCGATCCAGCAACGCAACCTTGAGAAAGAGTGGAACGTCAAAGTTCTCGACCGCACCGGTCTCATTCTTGAGATTTTCGGCCGCCGCGCCAAAACTCGCGAAGGCACCTTGCAGGTCGAACTCGCGCATCTGAATTATCAGCGAAGCCGTCTTGTTCGGTCGTGGACCCACCTTGAACGTCAGCGAGGCGGGTTCGGATTTATGGGAGGTCCGGGCGAAACTCAGATCGAGGCCGACCGGCGCCTCATCAGCGAGCGGATTACACGGATCGAAAACGAAATCAAAAAAGTGCAAGCGACGCGGAAGTTACACCGGGAAGGGCGTCAACGCGTACCGTATAGAGTCGTCGCTCTGGTCGGTTACACCAATGCCGGAAAATCAACGCTGTTCAACCGCATGACGCGTGCCGACGTGCAGGCAGCTGACATGTTGTTTGCGACGCTCGACCCAACGCTGCGGGCACTGACTTTGCCACATGGCGGCAAGGCAATGCTGTCCGACACGGTCGGTTTCATTTCAGATTTGCCCACCATGCTGGTCGCTGCTTTTCGCGCGACTCTCGAAGAGGTGATGCAGGCTGACGTTATCATTCACATTCGCGATATTTCGCATGAAGACGCTGATGCGCAACAGAGCGACGTCGATGCAGTTCTGCGGCAATTGGACATCGATCCTGAAAACGGTCAGCGAATTATTGAAGTTTGGAACAAGGTCGATCGATTCGAACAAGTTGAACGTGACAATCTTGCGAACATCGCTGCGCGCCGATCAAGCGATCGACCAGTGTTCCTTGTCTCTGCTGAAACCGGTGCGGGCGTCGATACTTTGCTTGACGCGATCGAGGATCGACTGGCGGCGACGAAAATCACGCTCGATCTCTCGATCGACGCGTCTGACGGTGCGGGGATCAGCTGGCTTCATCGCAATTCCGAGGTGCTCGATAAGCATCTGGAGGACGGCAGGTTCATCATGACGGTGCGTGTCGATGAAACCAAAAGCGATCTTACCAAAAACAAATTCGGCGCGGTCCCGAGTACTCACTAAGAATGCGCAGGGCTGATCTGACATTTGCGCCGTCTGTGCATTAAAGGAAGTGCTTGACCTTGCCCGGACGAGGGCTATTCATCCGACCCAACAAAACAACAATTTAAGCCTGAGGAGACCGGCGTGACATATCCAAACGTACAGCTTCACATCGACGGCAAATGGCGCGCGAGCAATTCGGGCAAGACCATCGCTGTCATTAATCCAGCGACAGAAGACACCATCGGGACCGTCGCTCATGCTGACAGGGCTGATCTCGACGAGGCTTTGGCTGCCGCCGAGAAGGGCTTCAAGGTTTGGCGCGCGATTGCGCCATTTGAGCGTGCCAAGGTGATGCACAAGGCTGCGGCGCTGCTGCGCGAGCGCGCAGACATGATCGCGCCGTTGATGGTTGCCGAGCAGGGCAAGACGCTAGTTGAAGCCAAGGGTGAGACGCTTGCAGCCGCCGACGTGATCGAATGGTTCGCTGAGGAAGGCAAACGCTCTTATGGCCGCGTTATCCCCGCGCGCGGACCCGGCGTCTATCAGCTAGCCATCAAGGAGCCGGTTGGTCCAGTTGCCGCTTTCACACCGTGGAATTTTCCGATCAATCAGGTCGTCCGAAAAATGTCAGCGGCGTTGGGCGCGGGTTGTTCGATCGTCGTCAAGGCGCCCGAAGAAACCCCGGCGTCGCCTGCAGAATTGATCCGAGCTTTCGTCGATGCCGGCACGCCCGCTGGCGTGGTCAATCTGGTCTACGGCGTGCCGTCGGAAATTTCCGAGTACCTCATTCCGCATCCGACGATTCGCAAAATCTCATTCACTGGATCGACCAACGTCGGCAAGCAGCTCTCGGCTCTCGCCGGTCTGCACATGAAACGCGCGACCATGGAACTTGGCGGACATGCACCGGTGATCGTGTTCAACGATGCGGACGTCGATGCAGCGGCGAAGATCATGGTGGGTGCGAAATATCGCAACGCCGGACAAGTTTGTATTTCGCCGACGCGCTTCATGGTTCAGGACGGCGTCTACGACAAGTTCATCGAGCAGTTCGTTGCCAACACCAAGAAAGTGAAGGTCGGCAATGGCATGGACAAGGATTCACGGATGGGGTCGCTGGCCAATCCTCGCCGCGTCGAAGCCATTGAACAGATGGTGCAGGATGCGGTTTCCAAAGGCGGGAAGGTTGCGACCGGTGGCAACCGCATTGGCAACAAGGGATATTTCTACGAGCCGACGGTTGTGACTGACGTTCCGAAGAACGCGCGCGCCATGAGCGAAGAACCGTTCGGTCCATTGGCATTGATCTCGTCGTTCTCAAAATTCGAAGATGCTGCCGAAGAAGCCAACCGTCTTCCATTCGGTCTGGCGTCTTACGCTTTCACGAGCTCGACGAAAACCGCCACTGCCATCGGATCGGCGATCGAGGCCGGCATGGTGTCGATCAATTCGTTCGGGTTGGCTTTGCCGGAAACGCCGTTCGGTGGCGTGAAGGATTCTGGTTACGGCTCCGAAGGCGGCACCGAGGCGATGGAAGCTTACTTCAATACCAAGTTCATTACGCAAACGGGCGTCTGACGAGAAGCTTGCGTGGAGAGGGTGCGGGTGATTATTTTTCCTCTCCAAAACATACGTAAAGGCGGCAGAGAGATCTGCCGCCTTTCTCATTGAGGTCTATTCGATCTCGTTGTGTTTTGCCTCATTCCACAACGAATCCATTTCGGCCAAGCTGGATTTCTCAAGCGAACTTCCTCGCGCCGCCAGCGTTCGTTCGATATAGGCAAAACGTCTTTCGAACTTCGCATTTGTTTTGCGCAACGCTAATTCGGGGTCCGCGCCTGCGTGGCGCGCAAGATTGACGACCGCGAACAGCAGATCGCCGGTCTCCGAAGCAATCTGCGATTGATCCCGGGTTTCCAAGGCAGCCTCGATCTCATCGGCTTCCTCGCGAATTTTTGCGAGCACCGCACGTGGATCATTCCAGTCGAAACCGACGGTGGATGCTGTGCGTTGAAGTTGTAAAGCGCGCGCCACCGCCGATTGACCTTGCTTGACGTTTGAAAGCAGGCCGGTGGCGTTTGATTTACCATCGCGTGAGGCGCGCTCAGATTTCTCTTCCGCCTTGACGCGATGCCATGCGCCTTTCACTTCCGCCGGCGTTAGTTTTCCTGCTCGCGGTCCGAAAACATGGGGATGGCGGCGGGTCATTTTCGAGACAATAGCGCCCACGACATCGCTGAACGCGAACGCGCCTTTTTCCTCCGCCATGCGCGCGTGAAAAACCACCTGCAGTAGCAGATCGCCGAGCTCGTCCCTGAGGTCCTCGAGATCGTTGCGGGCGATGGCGTCGGCAACCTCGTAGGCTTCCTCAATAGTGTAGGGAGCAATCGTCTCGAATGTCTGTTCAAGATCCCAAGGACAGCCGCTGCCCGGCGTTCGCAGCGTTTCCATGATATCGAGTAGGCGGTCGATTTTCTCGGATGACGGCATGTGGCACCGGATCGATGAAGCAATGATGCTTGTATGCAGGAATTGAGGGGATGAAACAATTGGCCTCGCAGGAGCGAGATGTTATGTGCAGTCCGATGAAAAAATTTACCCCCGCGCAATCCGGATTGGTGCTTTTTTCCGGCGGACAGGATTCCGCGACGTGTTTGGCCTGGGCGCTCGAACGCTTCGCGCATGTGGAGACAATCGGCTTTTCATACGGGCAACGTCACGCCATCGAACTTGGTTGTCGCGCGGGGTTGATTGACGGCATCAAGACGCTCCGGCCGCAATGGGCCGGAAAGCTGGGCGAAGCGCATACGCTCGATATTCCGACGCTCGGCGAAATTTCCGATACGGCGCTGACTCGCGACGTTGCCATCGAAATGGGTGAGGGTGGCGTTCCGAATACGTTTGTCCCCGGCCGCAATCTCGTGTTTCTGACGTTTGCTGCTGCGTTGGCGTATCGGCGCGGCATCGGCAATGTCGTCGGTGGAATGTGTGAGACGGATTTCTCGGGTTATCCGGATTGCCGGGACGAGACGATCAAAGCTCTGAATATCGCGCTCAATCTCGGTATGGATCGAAAATTTGAAATCCACACCCCGCTGATGCGGCGCAGCAAGGCTGAGACTTGGAATCTTGCGGAAGAGCTCGGCGGGAAGGGACTTGTCGATCTGATCGTCGATAAATCTCATACCTGCTATCTCGGCGAACGCGGCGCGCGTCATGAGTGGGGATTTGGGTGTGGAGCATGTCCGGCGTGCGATCTTCGTGCAAAGGGATGGAATGAATATCGGGCGGCCCATTTGGCAACGCAGTTGAAATGAAGGGTGAAACTCTCCACGCGTGCGTCAAAGTAACGTTGATCACTTTGGTCGCATTCGCTTTGCTTGATTTGTTTCAATTTGTCGAATTCGCCGAAGCGGCAGGTGGCGCATTTGCGGTCGATACTGCGGACGTTAGCGAGACAGGCAACTGCAAGGTTGAATCGTGGCTGTCCGCTGCAGACAATAGTGACCGCGCGGCCGTTGTGAACCCTGCCTGTGTTGTCGACGTATTTAGGCCCATTGAGTTCAGTGCCCAGATCAGCCGCACGCAATCCAGCGGGGACTGGACGACGAGCGTCGCGCCAAAAGCCAAGACCAATTTTGTTCCGACTGCGATCGGTTCTTTCGGTTTCGCGGGCGCATTCGGCGCATCGATCGACGCGCTAACGGGAGAAAACACGTCAATCTTTACATACGTTCCCGCAACGTATCGGTTCTCCGACAATGTGCGTGTGAATCTCAATGGCGGATGGATATGGGATCGCACCGTCGACCGACACTATTTGACATATGGTGCGGCGCTCGATGTCAGATTGACTGAGATCGTCACGTGGACAGGCGAGGTGTTCGGGCAGGCTGGTTCAGCGGACGATCCGCAGGTCGTAAGACCAAGATTCCAGACCGGATTGCGATATCGCCCAATAGAGACATTTTCACTTGATGTGATTTACGGCCGCAACATCACGGGCGAGAATGCAAACTGGATTACGGTTGGGACGACTGTTCGGTTTCCGCCGAAGTAGTTGCAATTACTAAGGGAGGAGGTGGTCATGATGAAGTTGAAGCCGAACTGCGAGTGTTGCGACCGCGATCTGCCGCCTGAGAGCACCATGGCGATGATCTGCACGTTTGAGTGCACTTTCTGCGCAGATTGTGCGGCGAATGAATTTTCCGGCGTCTGCCCGAATTGTCAGGGCAACTTCGTGCCGCGACCTATTCGACCGGTGGCGATGTTGAAGAAATATCCCGCATCGACAGAACGACATCTTCGCACGCAGCCGTGTCTTGCGAAAGCAGGCTAACGCCATGCAACATTAATCCTTGCGGTCGTTTGCATCGGTTCGTGGGTGCTGCCGTCGCCATTCGCGCGGGTTTGTAAATGACCCGACCCAGATGCCGCGCTTCGCAGTCTTTGCAGCGCTCTGCTGCGCGCCGTACGTGTTAGCGTAGTCATAGGCGACGGCCCAGCCTTGTTCGACCATCCATGAATTGACGTCGGACTTGTCAGGCAAGCGACAGACCGCAAGCGTGCGCCCATATTGATCTCGCGAGTTCGGCTGGCAGGAGAGGTCACGGCCGCGGATATGGGATCGAAGTTGGCTCGACGCCTGCCGCCCGCACGGCCAATCGCGGCCTTGGGCGTCGGTACAGGTTTGATCCAGCTCGGGCGCATCGATGTCGATCAGTCGAATACGCGCACGGTCGATAGTCAGTGTATCGCCGTCGATCACGAAGGCATTGCCGACAACCGGCGCATCCGCCGGTCGTAGCCAGCGCTCCAGGCCATAGATAGCGAGCGAGCCAATCAGGACGGCGAGTGCGATCATCCAGCGCCTGGTTTCGGTGCTAGCTGCCGGATTGCCGCGTCCGTCGAACTGACTGCGTGGCGCCCAGGCCATCTGCGAATCCTTCCTTTAGAAGGCTAGCTGGGTGGCTTTGGCAGGCAAGGCGGACGCAGCAGGACGATGCGATGAAGGGCCCGTGAAGCCTGCTAACACAGAAACTTCGCATACCTCGGATTCGCATAAGGTATATTATGGAATATATTTTGCTGACATCTAGGCAGGCACAACCGACGGATCAACGGCTTCTGAGCTCAAAATAGTCCCCGTAAGCGCCGCAACCCGTTACAGGCCTGTTGCAATTGACCAAATGGCCGCCGGCTGTAGAAACAGTCAGGACGATACCAGACGCAGCGAGCAACGACTGCGGATAGCAAGACACCGGGAGCGCGCGTCATGAGCAACGCACAGAACCAATACAGCGTCGGTCTGGACAAGACGCCGGCGAACTACGTCGCATTGTCTCCACTCAGCTTCCTTGAGCGCAGCGCTGCCGTTTATCCGCAGCTCACAAGCACCGTCTACGAAGACCGGATATTCACCTGGGCTGAGACTTACGAGCGTTGCAAGCGCTTAGCATCGTATCTGACGAAACTCGGCATCGGATATGGCGACACGGTTGCTGCAATGCTGCCGAACATTCCGGCCATGAACGAAGTTCATTTCGCGGTGCCGATGGCGGGCGCGGTTCTGAACGCGCTCAACATCCGTCTCGATGCAAGTTCAATTGCATTTCAGCTCGATCACGGCGGAGCGAAGATCATATTGGTTGATCCAGAATTCACATCTGTCATCGCTGACGCCTTGAAGCAGATGAAAGGCCCGAAACCGTTCGTGATCGACGTCGATGACGCTTTATATCACGACGGCAAGCGGATGGGCGAAATCGAATACGAAGACGCCGTCGCGTCAGGCGATCCGAATTTCGCATGGAAGCGTGTTCCTGACGAATGGGACGCGATTGCGCTGAGTTATACGTCTGGCACCACGGGCAATCCCAAAGGCGTCGTCACGCATCATCGCGGTGCCTATTTGAATGCCGTCTCAAATATTCTCGCCGGCAATCTTGGCCAGCATCCGATTTATCTCTGGACGCTGCCGATGTTTCACTGCAACGGCTGGTGCTTTCCCTGGACTGTCGCATTGTCCGCCGGCATTAACGTCTGCCTGCGCAAGGTCGATCCGGCAAAGATATTTGAATTGATACCGAAGCACGGCGTCACACATATGTGCGGCGCGCCGATTGTTTACAGTACTTCGATCAACTCGCCCGATGCGCCAAAAGGCAAATTCGACAAACCCGTCACCGGCTTGATTGCAGGCGCAGCGCCCCCCGTTGCGGTGATCGAAGGTGCCGAGCGCATCGGCATTAAGATCACGCACGTTTACGGTCTTACCGAAGTCTATGGCCCAGCGTCTGTCTGCGCCGAACAGGCGGGTTGGGACGAAGTGCCTGCCGACCAACGTGCGCAGCTCAAGCGTCGTCAAGGTGTGCCCTATCCACTTGAAGAGTCTGTGACGGTTCTCGACCCAACAACAATGAAACCCGTACCTCGCGACGGCGAAACAATTGGCGAAGTGATGATCCGCGGCAACATTGTGATGAAAGGTTACCTGAAGAACGAGAAGGCCACCAAAGAAGCCTTCGAGGGCGGTTGGTTTCACAGCGGCGATCTCGGGGTGCTCGACGAAGACGGATATGTCGTCATCAAGGACCGCTCGAAGGACATCATCATTTCCGGCGGCGAAAATATCTCGTCTGTGGAGGTCGAAGACGTTCTCTACAAACATCCGGCGATTTTGTTCGCTGCCGTCGTTGCAAAACCGGATTCGAAATGGGGCGAAGTGCCTTGCGCGTTCGTCGAATTAAAGGATGGCGCGAAGGCGACCGAAGCGGAAATCCTCTCCTACTGCAAAGGCCTGTTGCCGGGATTCAAATCGCCGAAAGCAGTTGTGTTCGGCCCCATTCCGAAAACGTCAACGGGGAAGATTCAGAAATTCATGCTGCGCGATCAGGTGAATTCCGCGAAGGCGATTTCAGCTTAATCTGATGAGGCCGTCAGCGTGAGTTGTATACCGTCGTAACCGGCAACAACGCCCGCAGGAAGCCGGCTGGTGAGTTCGTTGTAATCCAGATCCGAATGCAGATTGGTCAGGACCGCGCGCTTCGGCTTGAAACGCTCGATCCATGAGAGCGCATCACTCAAACTGAAATGGCTTGGGTGATGTGTGTAGCGCAGCGCATCGATGATCCACAGATCGAGATTTTCCAGCGCGCCAAAGCTTTCTTTCGGGATGTTATTGAGGTCGGGCGTGTAGGCGGCGGCTCCAATCCGGTAGCCCAGCGCTGGAATGTTGCCGTGCTGCAGAATGAATGCGGCGAACGTGATTGCGCCACCCTTCCCCTCGACCGTCTTCGTTTCTCCGGCCTCAATCGACTGCCGACTGAGAATCGCGGGATAGTCGCTGCCGGGTGCTTGCTCGAAGCAATACGCAAAACGTGACGCAATATCCTTGGCAGTGGATTGATTCAAATACACCGCAATGCGCTTACGTTGATGCAAAACGACCGAGCGCAAATCGTCGATGCCGTGGGTCTGGTCTGCATGTTCGTGTGTGAGAAATACCGCGTCGAGGTGATCGACGTTTGCGTCGAGAAGCTGTTCGCGCAAATCGGGCGACGTGTCGATCAGGACCCGAGTGATCCCATCGGTGCCTTTCTTCTCGACAAGAAGTGAACATCGGCGGCGGCGGTTTTTGGGATTTGCAGGATCACAGGCCCCCCACCCCAGCGCAGGGCGAGGTACACCCGCCGACGATCCCGAGCCGAGAATGGTGAGCGTGACCGTCATGCTATATTTTCTTGCCGCCGAGGGACTTTGTTGAACAATTGGAAAAAATTCTCGGTCGTCTGCCGCGAAATTTCTTCCAGCGAGACGCGGCGTGTCTCGGCGAGAACCTTCGCTATTTCGACCACGAAGGAAGGCTCGTTGCGCTTGCCGCGATGTTTACCAGGCGCCAGATAGGGCGCATCGGTCTCGACCATGATGCGATCTGCAGGCAATTCAGCGGCAATGTCGCGAATGGCTTGCGAATTTTTGAATGTGAGGATGCCGGTGAATGATACCGATAAACCGTAGCCAACAGCCTTTATCGCGAGATCGCGCCCGCCAGTGTAGCAATGCAGTACGCCTCGAAACGGTCCCTTTGCCATCTCCTCGTCAAGCATGCGCGCGCAGGACACGTCTGCCTCGCGTGTATGAATAACCAGCGGCAAACCCGTAGCGCGTGCCGCAGCGATATGCGCGCGAAATCCCCGCTCCTGTGCCGCAGGCGATCCGTTATCGTAATGGTTATCGAGTCCCGCCTCGCCTAACGCCACCACCTTCGGATGTTTCGTCAGGGCGATCAACTCGTCTGCGGGAATCCCATCTTCCTCGTCGGCCTGATGCGGATGCGTGCCGACTGAGCAATAGACATTCGGGAATCGCGCCGTGATCGCAAGCAGCGCATCGATGCGCTTGACGCGTGTGGAAATTGTTACGATACGACCGATGCCTGCGGCCTCAGCGCGCGCAACGATAGCATCGAGGTCGTCGGCAAAATCGGGAAAATCGAGATGGCAATGGCTATCGACGAGCATCAGGCTTTAACCGGCGTGGCTTCCGATGGTTCGACGTAACGCGGGAAAATCGGCATCGGCGGCGGTAGCTGCGAACCGGCTTTAATCCGGCTTGAAAACGATGCGAAGTCGCGCGCATTGGTGTCAACACCAAGGATATCAAGCAGCTTCTTCGCGGCATCTGGCATGACCGGTTGTGCAAGAATTGCGATCTGACGAATGACTTCGGCGGTGACATAAAGAACGGTCTTCTGCCGCGCGGGATCGGTCTTGGCGAGCGCCCACGGTGCCTCGCCCGCGAAATAGCGATTGGCTTCGGCAACCACAGCCCAAATCGCGTTCAGCGCATGATGAATCTGCTGCGTCGCCATTGCGGTGCGCGCCTGATCGAGCATTCCGTCAGCCATTTTCATCATGGCCCTATCGTTGTCGCTGAATGCGCCCGGCTCCGGCAATACGCCCCGATACTGCTTGCCGATCATCGACAATGAGCGCTGCGCGAGATTGCCGAGATCATTAGCCAAATCCGCGTTGGTCCGCGCGACGATCGCCTCGTGATTGTAGTTGCCGTCCTGGCCGAAAGGGACTTCGCGCAGGAAAAAATAGCGTAGTTGATCGACGCCGTATTGATCTGCGAGATTGAACGGATCGACGACATTGCCGACTGACTTCGACATCTTTTCGCCGCGGTTGAAAAGAAACCCATGCGCGAATACGCGCTTCTGTATCGGTATGCCCGCGGACATCAAAAACGCCGGCCAGTAAACCGCGTGGAAACGGATGATGTCCTTTCCGATGATGTGAACGTCCGCCGGCCAGTAACGCCAGTTCTTGTCTTTCTCGTCCGGAAATCCGACGCCCGTGATGTAATTGGTCAACGCATCGACCCAGACGTACATGACGTGCGCTTCATCGCCCGGAACTTTCACGCCCCAGTTGAACGTGGTGCGAGAAATCGACAGATCCTTCAATCCACCTTTAACGAAGCTGATGACTTCATTCTTGCGCGAGTCCGGCCCAATGAAATCCGGCTGACTTTCGTAAAGAGCAAGCAGCTTGTCTTGGTAGGCGGAAAGCTTGAAGAAGTAGCTTTTCTCTTCGACCCACTCGACCGGCGAACCCTGAGGCCCACGGCGAATTTTATCTTCGCCGACGATTGTTTCGTCTTCGGCGTAATAGGCTTCGTCGCGCACTGAGTACCAACCCGAATAGCTGTCGAGGTAGATGTCACCGTTCGCAGCCATGCGCTGCCAGATTGCTTGGCTCGATTTGTGATGAGCCACCTCAGATGTGCGAATGAAGCGGTCACAGGAAATGTTCAACCGCTGATCCATCTGCTTGAAGCGCGCGGCATTGCGCGTCGCAAGCTCGATTGTTGTCACGCCTTCCCTTTCGGCCGTCTGAATCATTTTCTGGCCGTGCTCGTCTGTGCCCGTCAGGAAAAACACATCTTTGCCGTCGAGCCTCTGGAATCGCGCCAAGGCGTCCGTCGCAATTGCTTCATATGCGTGTCCGATATGCGGCGCGCCGTTTGGATATGATATTGCGGTTGTGATGTAGAACGTCGAACGAGACATCGGATATTTTCTATTCGCAGAAAATGCGAAGGCCTTTCAGTAGTTGCTCAGCAAGTCTTCTACGCGCGAAAATCGAACGGTCGCACGATCAGCGGGTTGCGTCGGCGAGCATCCCGAATACGGAGAAAACCAGTGGTTTTCTTTCAAGATTGAAGGATTCGACCTCGCGCGCGGCACCGTTGATCTTTTCCCACACCTCGGCAAGTCGCGCAAGGCGCGGCAGATTCTGCTCGGCATCCGGCTCACGCAGATGAGCGGCCAGCCAGCGATCGATCGTATCGACGAATGCACGCAGGCTGACGCGGTCGCTCAGCGGAAGTGCGTCACCCAATGCGTGCAATGCACGGGGGTCGACGCGCGGCAAAGCATTCAAAATATCGAGTGTGCGTTGATGCAATCCCATCGCGTCGCCGCCCAGCAACTCGAGTGCGCGGGCAACGCTACCTTCCGATAAAGCCGCAGCGTCGCGTAGCGTTGGATCGTTGATACTCAACTCGGCCGCATCAGCCGCCGCCAGAACAACGTCGTCGGTTGCAAGCGGCCGTAACATCAGTTTCCGGCAACGCGATTGAATTGTCGCAAGCACACGTGCGGGCGCATGACTTATAAGAAGAAACAGCGCACGCACAGGCGGTTCTTCAAGAACTTTCAATAATGCGTTTGCTGCGTTGGCATTGAGTTCGTCAACCGTATCGACAATGCACACACGCCAGCCGTCGACGGCAGCCGTCGAGCCGAAGAAACCGATCGTTTCACGCGATTCATCGACCGTGATGACCGTACGCAGCACACCCTTGTCATTGACCGTTCGCTCAAGCGTGAGCAAGCCGCCGTGGCTTCCGGCCGAGACCTGTCGCGCGACGGAATTTTCAGGATCGACCGCGAGTGTCTCAGCGCTCTGGACGACGGGCATTGAACCATCGGAATGCGCGAGGACAAATTTCGCCGTCCGATAAGCGAGGGTTGCCTTGCCGATCCCTTGCGCGCCGCCGATCAACCACGCATGTGGAATTTTTCCGCCACGATAGGCCTTCAGCAATGCAGCCTCGGCCTCACGATGTCCGAACAGCACGGTTGTTTCACGCGGTGCGCGGATCGCATCGCCAGCGTCTGCGGATCGTGCACTCATGCCTTGCTGCCTGAGCTGACAGGGGCGGCAGCGAACAAACGGTCGCGTAATGAGGCCCAGATTCGTACGCCGACGGTCGCCTCGTCGGCATTGGCGTCGATCAACACGCAGCGTTGCGGATCGTCGGCTGCGATCTGCCGATAGGCATCACGCAGCTTTTCGTGAAAACTAAGCCCCTCCTCCTCGAACCTGTCGGCAATCGCGCTTCCCCGACGCTTGATGGCACGTTGGAGACCGACGGCGACGGGAACGTCGAGGACGAGCGTGAGATCCGGTCTGAGGCTTCCGATGGTTACGCGTTCCATCGCTCTAATGAGTTTGGGATCGACCTTGCCGAGTTGACCCTGATAGACGCGTGTTGAATCCGTAAAGCGGTCGCACAGCACCCATTTACCTTGGTCGAGGGCGGGCCTGATAACTTGATCGACGTGATCGTCTCGCGCAGCGGCGAATAAAAGAGATTCCGTTTCAGGCCCTAATAATTTCCCCATTCCAGACAATACGACGTGCCGGATAACTTCCGCTCCGGGCGAGCCGCCGGGTTCGCGGGTCACAATTGTTGGAAGCCGCGCACCGTTGAGGCGTTCGGCGAGCATCTTGATCTGCGTCGATTTGCCGGAGCCCTCTCCGCCTTCAAACGTGACGAAGCGGCCACGGCTCGGCGTCTTGCTTTCGACCGGCTTTTGCATGTTCAAAGCTTCTCGACGCCCGCGCGAAACATTCCAATCGCCAGTTCACTCGCGCCGTCGATTGCTCGGCGCGTTAACGAGCCGGGACCGACAGTCTCCGCCGAGTAAAGCGGCGCTTCGAGCGCGATGTTATTGCCGCGCCAAACCTTGAGTGCGCCAACACGCTGTCCGGGCGCGATCGGCGCACGTAGGGGTCCGATGTAGACGATGCGCGCGATGAGCTTTTCATTTCCAGATCGCGGGAGCATGACGTTGATCGGCTCAGGACTCGTCAAACGCACCGAACGGCTATCGCCGCCGAACACCTTCGCGTAGCCGACTGTCTGATCCGCAGCGAATAGCGCGCGCGGCTCAAAATTTCGGAATCCCCACTCCAGCAATTTCTTCGCTTCCGATGCACGATCGTCGGGATCATCCAATCCGTTGACGACGACGATCAGACGCTGGCCGTTCTGAACTGCAGAGCCGACGAGCCCATAACCGCCTTCCTTGGTAAATCCGGTTTTCAAACCGTCCGCGCCTTCGAGCATCGTGAGAAGCGGATTTCGGTTCTGCTGGTGAATTTTGTTCCAAGTGAAGTCGCGTTCGTTGAACAGCTTGTAGAATTCCGGATACGTCAGAATAATATGACGCGCGAGCATACCGAGTTCGCGAACAGTCATTTTGTTTTTCGGATCGGGCAGGCCCGTCGGATTGCCGAACGTCGATTTTGTCAATCCGAGTTCGCGCGCGCGATCGCGCATCACCTCAACGAAGTCACGCTCGTTGCCGGCGCTGCCTTCGGCAAGCGCAATACAGGCGTCGTTGCCACTCTGGATCAGCGCGCCGTGAAGAAGATCGTCGACCTTGACGCGACTGTTGAGCGCCGCGAACATTGTCGATCCGCCCGATGGCGCGCCTCCCTTGCGCCAAGCGTTTTCGCTGACCTTGTATTCATCGTCGAGCTTGATTTTGCCGGCGGTGATTGCATTGAAGATGACCTCTGCGGTCATCAGCTTCAGCATGCTTGACGGTGGGCGGAGTTCGTCCGGGTTCTTCTCGAACAGGATGCTACCGGATTTCGCGTCGATCAGAATCGCGGTCGGCGCATCGATGTCGTAGCCCTCTTCTTTTTTGGCACCCTGTACGCTGTTGTTGGCTGCGTATGACAGGGAGTTAAGCCCTATCCCCAAGATCACTGCGCCGACAACAATGAACGTGTATGTCGGGCCACTTAGCCGGCTTGAAATGCTGAGTTTGCGTGGGTTAACAGCCATGCGACGATTCCTGACGCGGGACTTGTACCAGTTGAAATAATCGCGAACAACGTGCCCCTGCCGCCTCAACCGCGTCGCCGGGGGCGAAACAATCGTGCGTCAGGGAACCCTCAAAACAAGGCGAAAAATCGATGTCGACATCGCGGATGGTCAAGGCAAACGGGATTGACATGTTCGTCACCGAGCTAGGCTCGGGCCCTTTGGTTCTGCTTTGTCACGGATGGCCTGAATTGTCGTATTCGTGGCGACGCCAACTCCCCGCCCTTGCGGCTGCTGGATACCGCGTCGTCGCGCCCGATATGCGCGGCTTTGGCCGCACCACCGCCCCCGCTGCCATCGCCGCCTATTCAATATTTGATCTTGTTGGCGATATGGTTGCCCTTGTCGCCGCACTTGGTGAAACGAAAGCAACGATCATCGGTCACGATTGGGGTGCGCCGGTCGCATGGCATGCGGCACTGCTGCGCCCGGACATCTTCACGGCTGTGGGTGGCCTGAGCGTGCCACCACCGTGGCGCGGACGCGAACTGCCACTGGAGACGTTGACGAAGAATGGCATCACAAATTTCTATTGGCAGTATTTTCAAGAGCCGGGCGTCGCCGAAGCCGAGTTCGAACGGGACGTCGACTATACCATGCGCGCGATTTCATTTGGCGTGAATGCATCGATGCATATCAAGGACGGTTTTGGATTTCTTGGCGATACGACAATACAACACACATTGCCGCCTTGGATCAGCGAACAGGATCACAAGCATGTCGTAGAGATTTATAAGCAATCCGGATTTCGCGGCGGTCTGAACTGGTATCGTAATATCGACCGCAACTGGGAACTGACCGCGCCATGGCAGGGCTCCACGATCACCCAGCCGTCGATCTTTATCGCCGGTGCCAACGATTCCGTCGTGACAGGAATTATCGGTGGCAAGCGCGTTGCTGAAATGGACCGCGTGCTGACGAATCTAAAACGCAAACTGATCATTGAAGGGGCAGGCCACTGGATTCAGCAGGAGCGTCCTGATGAAGTGAACGCGGCGCTGATTTCGTTTTTGAAGGATTTGAAAGGCTGATCGCGATAATGCCAGATCAATACAACCCGCGGCCTGATAGAACGCTGACGCTGCTGTCGCGTGCCACAGGCGCGTACGCTGCGACCGGGCTTACATATGCCGGTCGCGTATCGGGAGCAGTGGCGACTTCCTTAGACGAAGTATGAGGTTTGCGTCCCGCGATACGCGTGACACGCGACGACGATACTTCCGTGGACGTGTTCGATGCAGCATCCTCCGGCGTATTTCCGAGGCTATAGGGCCGCTCGGCTGGCATTGGAATATCGCCGGCCATTCTGTCGCGCGACGAAGCAGCGTCGGGAATAAATGGCCGCGCTGATGCGACCCTGACCCCCGATGGCGCCGGGGCCGGCTCCCCGGTTCGCAACGTCGCCATCAGTTGACGGTCGTCGGATCCTTCGAGCGGTGCGCGGCCAACATACTCGACGCGCACGCGCCCGATGCCACTCGATTTGAATCCGAGTAAATTTGCGGCGTTGTTGGACACGTCGATCAGGCGGTTGCCATGATAAGGTCCACGATCGTTGACGCGCACGATCAGCGATTTGCCGTTGGCCAGATTGGTGACGCGCGCATAGCTTGGTAACGGCAGCGTTGGATGGGCCGCGGTCATCGACGTCATGTCGAAGACTTCGCCGTTTGCCGTGAGGCGGCCATGGAAGTCATCGCCGTACCACGACGCGAGCCCCTCAGCGCGATAGGTGGGATCTTCTTCAGGAACGTAGGTTTTGCCGCCGACAATATAAGGTTTGCCGACGCGATAAGTGCCGCCGCCCTTTGGAACGGCTTCGTTGAGGTCAACGACACGCGGGCTGGTGGAGACGCCGTATTTCGGATCGACACGCTTTGCGAATTTATCTGAGGATGCGCAATTGGTGAGCAGCAGGCACGCCACCACGGCGGTCGCAGCTCGCGCGACGTCGCCGGTCCATTGGCTTAAGGTCGTCCCCATATAACCTCGGATACCGCCCTCGCCGACGCCCTGGCTATATAGGACGGCAGTGGGATGGCCGATTGCCTTGATTGGTCCGGGAAACCATAAACCATTGCCGCTATGCGGGAAACTGGTTCGCTGATGAAGTGGTAAACCGGACGTTGCTTTTGTCGGGCCGCGCGGACTAATCAGCCTACAAAGTGGTCTGCTTCTCGCCGCAATTCTTGCAATGGAAGGCAACACGTCGTTCGCCCTTTGCAGCCACAACCTTGTTCGGTGCCCCGCACTTGCCGCAGACCGCCTGAATGCGCGTGTTGCCCTGCTTGATCGAAAGGCTCTTGCGCTCTATCGCTTCACGGACGAGGCGTTCGGTTTCCTCGCGCAACGCCTTCTTGTCCATGCGTTACTCCAAAAGAAGAAGGCCCCGAAGGGCCCTCAACTTATACTGCATCTTTTGCCGCTTTGACCGGCCGCGCTCTTACGATCTTTCGCGCCGGTTTGGCCTTGAACATCATCTCTTCGCCGGTGAAGGGATTAGTACCCTTCCGCGCTTTGGTCGCGGGCTTTTTGATGACGACGAATTTCGCAAAACCCGGCAGAAGGAAGACGCCCGACTTCTTGAGTTCCTTGTGGCCAATGTCCACCAGCGCTTCCATCACGCCCTTGACGTCCTTTTTTGAAACTTCCGCCTCGCCCGAAATCTTCTCGAGCAACTGCGATTTTGTCATCTGAACTGCCATGCAACCTCCTGTGATTCGTCCGCGCTACAATACTGCCGCGCTCTGCAGAACGCGACTATGGAGCGATGGTTTGCACAGGCTCAACGCTTTGACAGGTGTTTAACTGGCTCGATTCACAGTTTTCGACACGCGATAGGCTGAATTCGTGCGATTTGGCGGAAGGGGTGTCAGCAGCGTATGTGCGTCTGGCTGTATCACTCTGTGGATAATGTCTCAGCGGCTGAGGATGTTAACTCGGTTTTGTTGCCTCCCGGCGTGTCCTTGCAAATCACCCTGTTTCAGCTTCGGAACATGGGCAAAGGCATGGGCAAATTAGATGGCAAGAACGATACACCGCCTAACGTCGCAGAAAGTCGATCGCCAGAAAACTAAAGCGTTTTTGCCGGATGGCGGCGGACTTTATTTCCGTTGCGAAAGCGAAAATTCTAAGATCTGGATATTCCGATTCGCCCTACACGGCCGAACGCGAGATATGAGTCTGGGATCGGTGCGCGACGTTTCGCTTGCAGATGCGCGGGCGAAAGCCATGGAGTGCCGTAGGCTCCGTGCGGACGGTGTTGATCCCCTCGCGACTCGAAACGCCCGGCGGGCCGCTCACCGCCTATCAGTCGCAAAACAATTGACGTTCGAGCAGGCGACCGAACGATACATCGCAGCAACCAGAGCTTCGTGGCGAAATATCAAGCATGCCGATCAATGGGCATCGACTATGCAGACCTATGCATACCCTAAGCTTGCGAAGCTTGACGTGCGAGATATCAACACATCGCTCGTGATGGCAGTCCTCGAACCAATTTGGTTTCTCAAAGCGGAAACTGCGAACCGCGTTCGTGGTCGCATCGAGACCGTGATCGACTCGGCAAAAGCGCGCGGCGAGTTTGATGGCGAAAACCCAGCACGATGGAAGGGGCATCTAGATAAGCTTCTTCCCCGAATATCTAGGATCAAGAAAACAAAAAATTTTGCAGCGTTGCCGTGGCCCGACCTCCCGCAATTTATGCATGACTTGCAGGCCCGAGAAGGTGTCGCGAGCGCCGCGCTTGAAATGCTCATTTTGACGTGCACGCGAACTAGCGAAGTTTTGGGCGCGCGGTGGGATGAAATCGACTTCGCTAAAGCCGTCTGGACAATACCGGCCGATCGTATGAAGGCGGGTCGTGACCATACAGTCCCGCTGAGCACGGCAGCGGTCGCGGTACTGAACCGTATGAATGAAATTCGCACGGGAGAATTTGTATTTTTTGGACGGTCAGGTGGTGGTCAACTGAGCAACATGGCGCTCCTCGCGCTGCTTCGACGAATGGGTCGCACTGAAATAACTGCACATGGTTTTAGATCGTGCTTCCGCGATTGGGCGGCGGAGCACTGTATTGCCGACGCCGTAGCCGAAGCCACGCTCGCGCACACGGTTTCGGATAAGGTTATTCGAGCCTATCAGCGAACGAAATTTATCGAACTACGCCGCGGCCTGATGGGTCGCTGGTCCGAGTTCTGCTCGCGACCAGTTGAATCGCGGGACAACGTAACAATGATTAGAGCGGCTCAATGATCGGAGAGGACAACGAGAAATGGTGGTCCCTGCTTGATTGCGCCGAATATCTGGAGCGCACGCAAGAATTGCCAAGGGGCTTGTCCCAACGGTGGATCGGGCGCGCGGGTGAGTCGGGCGAAGTCAGGGCGCGCTGGCGACTTCACTATTCGGGTCAAAAGCCTCTGCTTGCTCGGCATGATTGGATCGGAGCCGACGTCAACGCTACAGACGACCTGGTTCTCACCGCCGACGGTGCGCGTATGAGGTCGATCGTCTTAAATGAAAATGACTTCGTTGGTTTCGCGACCCGCCAAATCCTTCACGCAAGCAATGTAGTGAGGGCTCCTGAACTCGTTAAGCCCGGCGACGCCGCAAAGATGGCCGTTGCTACATGCTTCCCTCAAGGCGTGCCGGCGGACTTACAAAATGGTCCCATGTGCAAACGACTTGCTGCATGGATGCGCGAGCACTTTCCGCACCTGCGTGAAATAAGCGACGCAACATTGCTGCGTGCGGCCGGTCGAAAAAAATAGCGGCCAAGCAGGCCAAAGTCTTTGTCCTCGTTGTCTCCGTTGTCTCGTGCAAATCACCGTCAATCATCGTCCAGTGCTGCACTGATACTTCATGCAGCGAGGCACGGATGACAACTATAGCGCCTTCCAAGAATCTTCCACCGGTGCGCTCGGTCCTCATAGGCAACCGCCGACTAATAATCTGGGACAGTTTTCTTCACGCACTTGATCCAAGCGCGCCCGTCCCGCCAGATGCTCCGAAAACTTTGACGGTGCAGAAGGCGGTCGAAATTAGCGGCCTGTCGAAGTCCACGATCGACAGAATGATTGCCGCAGGCCAGCAAGCGACTCAGGCCGCATAACAAACGGACCCGCGCGAGCGAAGCTCACACGGGCCGGTAGCGATATGTCGAAGCACTGAACCTCTCCGATTTATCTCTTCCCCTCCCGAATAGCAACGCACGCGCGGTGTGCTCGCTGAAAAATCAGTGGGCGCCATCGCCAGCCCGTCTGCCGGATCGGGGTCCGCGAGCCTAGCCAGGGCTGTTGCGGGACGCCTACGACAAACCATCAGGACGCTGCCGGTACGCCGAGCAGCAGTGGACGGTGTGGCTGCCTGACCGGCTCCGCACGTCCCGCCGCCGCACGAAGCAGCGAGTGTGCCGACAGAGCGACCCCGGCACGACACTCGTAGGTCAGGTAAGTGCCGATGAATCCTACTCCGAAAGTTTCACGGCCGCTTCGTCCTAGCGGGCGAAGTGTGTCTCCAAACCCTCAACCGAAGTTTCAAGAATGAAAGGACAGTACGATGCTGGATACATTAACGAAGCCGATAGTCGAACTTCCAACCAAACACGAGTTGATCGAGCGCGAACTGCTTGCAGATCCCGAACGCTCCGATCGTGAAATTGCGCGCATTACGGGAGTCGATCACAAAACCGTCGGAGCACATCGGGCGAAGATGGGCGATCTGCTCGCGGTGAATTCCATACCTCTCTCCCCAAACTTGTTTCCAATACGCAAAATTGATTCTCCACTGCTAGCGTCGGAGAACCTGAGCACTGATGATTTCGATTGGAAAAAACTCGATCCAGGCGACGTCGTGCTGGTTGAGCAGAAAGAAACGGCCATTTACCGCAACGACGCCGGCTCGGTCGTCATCCGGCAGTACGCATACCCCGACGAAGATCCGGTTGTCATTGTCGCGCAAGCCAATGTCGACGCGTTTCTCGAAAAGCTATGCGAAGTGTGCGGCGTGGGGAGTGCTGGCCGTGGGTAATTGGGGAGCGAGCAAGAAACGCGCGCTGATGAACCGCCGTGGCACTCAGGACAGCCGCGATCACGCTGGCATCATGCGTCCGCTAATTCAGCGGAAAGTCCGCGCGCCTCAACCACCGAAGACCGAACTGCGCGCGCAGACAGATAATCTGGTCGCTGCGTTCTTTGCTCGGAAAGCAGCGCGAGGGCCGGAGTGATTTGTCGTACCCCGATCAAGTCCGCCGCGAAGAGCGAAGAGCCATTGCAAGGCGCTACCGAAAGCGCAGCCGCGCGCCGGCGCCGATGGCGTCATTGCGCGTCGCCGAGATCACGCGACTACTCGTGGCACGGTATGGGGAATTCCTTCCCGACGACGACGCCGGCCGAGAGGACGCCGCGCTCGTGTGTCACCATCTTGCGCGACGGGTCGGTCGCGATCCCTCACTTCGCATCGACGCTTGGTTGGTTCAGCGCGCTCCGTGGATGGCGTGCAGCGAACGAGCGGAGCTCACCTCGAAGGTTCTCGAAAATCCGCTGCGTTGGCGCGCAGACACGTTGGCGGAACGGTTACGCCTCACAGCAAGCGAGCGAACATCGCTTGGTATTCGCACCATCGGAGCGATCGACGAAAGCGCGTCAGATCGAGCAGAAGCCCGCCGCACAAAGAAGCTGTTGGGGAAACGGGAAGCCCGTCGTGCCGTCGGCGCAATTCCCCGCGGGGAATACGAGGCTGCATCGACGCTACGTCAGCAACCCTGGACCGCGCTCGGGATCAGTCGCCGCACTTGGTATCGCCGCCGTGGCACAGGTCCGGCCCCAATATAATACCTATCTTTATTGTCCCCGCACTTGTGCCAAAGGAACGCCGCATGACTGACAATCCTCCGACACCCAGCGCATTACCGGCGCGCATCAGGCCACATCGTGCAGCAGTCAGCGGTCGCCTACGTGACGCATTGGTGGACATGTCTTGGAATGGCACCCCTTGGAATGAGGCTGCGCGGAAAGCAAATTTGACAGTGAGGGCAATGCGATTGGCGCTAAAGCGGCCTCAAGTTCTCGCGTTTCTCAAGAGTGAACGGGTGGTGTTGCTTGCATCCATTTCTGGTGCAACGGTTTCGCGGCTCCAACAGCTTCGCGATCAGGATGAGAATAGGGCAGCGGCCGTCTCAGCGGCAAAAACGCTGAACGAAATGAGCGAAGCGGCAGAAGTAAATCCTGCGCGAATGAACCAGGCTCGCGCGCCGGGGTTGGTGTTTGTGATCCAGATGCCGACTGGCCCAACTATTACAGTCGATCCAAAGGACTCGGCACCGATGATCGACGTGACGCCCGAAGCGGAAGGACCGTCCGCCAAGGCTCGTTGATCGGGCGAATGAATTTCATCAAGAGTTCGATTTGCCCATGTCGGTGCCCATGTTTGGCGTTGCCGAGCGTGGATCGTGACGCCCTTCCCGCTCGCTGCCGACTACAACATCGGCGCGAATGGCTGGGCCGACGATGCACACCACGAACGATGGGTGGGCCTTTGGTTCCTACGCGCGGGCCGGCGATCGAGGGCGTGGGGTAAAATCGAGTCGTCAATGGCATGGTGGTCGCTGCCACATCTGCTTCTCCCCGAAACCCCTCGGCTCTTCCGGAATAGATTTTGACTGGAAATTTTCTGGCCGATACGATCTTTCGGTTGCCGGGCGGTGATCCCCACCACTGCGCATCTAGGTTTGGCCGGGCCGGCCAATGAAGCCCGGCCGAGCTGACCGATGCTGGCATATCCAGCTTGCCCTCCCGCCTAGGTTGCGCTTGGATTAGGTGGGGTCTGGGGAGCTATTCGAGTGCGGGTCTTGGGAATTGTGATGCTGACGTTGGTGCTTGCGTCGTGCGCAGCATCGCGTCAGGAAGTTATGGCTCGCTTGGGCGAAAAATACATCGGTCAAAATTCGGATGTTCTTGTCGCGGAGTTTGGGCCGCCCGCTAGCGCCTTTAAATTGAACAGCGGCGATACTTCCTACGTTTGGCAACTGGGAAATCAGACCGATATAGCCACCGATCGCGGGAGCGGTATCGCGCAAACTCGCTTTTGCAAAGTCAGTGTTATTGCATCAAAAGCAGGAGTTGTTACTTCACTAAACACCGAGGACTCGAATGCGGGCTCTGGCATCATTGGCGCCGTAGGCGGGTTTGGAAGCATCTGCGCGCAACGGTTGGGAATGCAGCGGCAAAGTTAGCGAGTTTATCAATTCGCCATCGCAAATCATAAAATTGCGGAAAGAAATCATGGCCAGCAACGCTGATACATTTTTAAAGGTGGCAGTTGGGGTGTCATTTTTATTCGGTGCTTTGGCTGTAGGAAATCACTACCTAATCTATTTGCCTAAACGTGACGCGGAACTTGATGCCGAGAGAAGCCGGAATCGAACAGAGCAACAGTTAAGAGAGGATCAAGCAAAACGATTGGCAGAGTACAAGGAGGAAGCGCAAAGGCAGGCCGCAGCAGCAAAAGCGGAATCTGTGCAGACCCGTTACAATCTATGTTTGCAAGACGCTATTACAAACTACAACGCCGGTTGGGATTTTTCGTGCAACGCAATCTCAGAACGCAATCTGAAGAATCGCGCAAGTTGTACGTTTGGGAAGGAATTATGTGATCGCACTTATCCGGCGACGCCTGTAAAAAATTGTAGTCTTCCATTGGAAGTGTCGAAGGCAAAAAGCGAAAGCTTGGAAAAAAATCGCAATCGGTGTCTGCAAGAAAGTCGATCTGGTTTTCAGTGAGATATGTGTTTCTCCAGTAGCGGGTGTGGATCCCGACGGCACAATCTGTAGGACTTTCCCTGATTTACAAAAAGTCATAATGGTAAGAAGGAGCCGTCATGACCGTTATTGCTTTCCGGCAAAGACAGACGCCCTACTTCCCAAATGCCAAGGCGGTGATCGATTTTGCGCGGTCCATGAACAACGTCGGCATCCTCACGGAAGAGCATCGGCTCGCGCTCATCAAGCCGATCATGGAAAGTGAAGATGCCGCGAGCCCTGACGCCATGCGCGCGCTCGCCAATTTGATGGGACAGAACGGCTGATGTCCCCGCGCATCATTCAGATTCCAATGTCAGGCCGCGACCGGCGGCATTACGTCCAGCAATTGAAAATTGCTGAGAAGGAGCATGCGTCGCTTTTCAAGCGAGCGGCAGATGCCCAGATCGTTGCGGACGAATATCAGCAGATGGCTGATCAGTTGTCGTGCAAGGAGTGGTCTGCTAGGCAATTCATAGGAGGCGATGCGTCGCCTTCGCCATCCATCGAAACGGCTGTGCGATGCGGTTACGTTTTGCTCGACATCCACTGCTCACATTGCACGCACGCCAGCACGGTCGATCTTTCGGAAGTCATTTGGCCTATGCAGAAGGGCGTTCACACGATGAAATACGCGTTAGCTTGCAAGAGGTGCAGCGGTGATGGCCGGAAAGCGCGACCGAATTTAATTGGACTTCGCCCAAACGATCCCGAAAAAGGCGATGTGAAGCGCGCAGCACGTTGACAATTTAGAGGCCATACGAATGCCGGTATTCAAGCTTGAACCAGTCGGTGAAAAAACATCAGACGAAAGATGGGCGACTTCGACGCTTTGCGAAACATGTTGGGTTAATGCCAGATCTGATATCGACGCCAGGGTCGCGATAGAAGGAGCGACAATACGGATGGTTGATGTACGACCGGGCGAGAAAATACTCTATTCGCCTTGGCAAGATGAAGGGTTCGTCATCTGCCTTGTCGATGACACCAAAGATGTGCCTGAAGGACATTTTGTGACGGCGAAAGGTCGCGTGTTAGACCTGTAATCTTAAAAATAGAATCCGATGTGCAATCTCTACAGCATGACCACGAACCAAGAGGCGATCCGTCGTCTCTTCAAAGTTACGCGCGATCAGTCCGGAAACATGCCGTCGTTCCCTGCAATCTTTCCCGACAACGTAGGCCCTATCATTTTGAATCTGGAGGGCAAGCGGACGCTGATGCCTGCGCGCTGGGGAATGCCTGGACCTGCTAAGTTCGGCGGGCATCCAATCGCCAATATCCGCAACACCGAATCGAGTTACTGGAAACGCTGGCTTTCGCCGGCTCACCGCTGCCTTGTGCCCTTCACGAGCTTTTCCGAATACGATCAGAAAGCCAATCCCAAGTCGCTGAAAAACGCGGACGGTTCGCCTCATGCTATGGCTGGCAAGAAAGACGTCGTTTGGTTTGCGCTGAATGAGAAGCGACCACTAGCTGCGTTCGCTGGAATTTGGACCGTCTACGCCGGCGTGCGGGGCACGAAGGCCAATCCGATTGAAGGGCCGCACAATGTCTACGGCTTCCTCACGACCGAGCCGAACACAGTTGTCGAACCAATCCACTCAAAGGCGATGCCGGTGATCTTGCATCCGGACGATTGGGATACGTGGCTCAATGCAGAGTCGAACCTGGCGCTACAGCTTCAACAGCCTTGGCCGGATACGGGACTCAAAATCGTGGCGCGTGGCGCCAGTAAGAGTGATGGAAAACGAAATGAATAAAATATGAGAACTTGCACTTGTCGGGCCACAACTCGCGAACGGGATGTTGATGAGATTGATGTTCGACGTTCTTGCGGAAGGTGTGAAAAATTCAACCGAGTTCAGGCAAGAAGCCTATGACAAGTTGACCAGCCAATTTCTGGCAACCGACTTCGGTATGGATAAGGCAACTGACAAGGCGTTACGCGAGGAAATCGACGTTCAACTTCGGGCGACCCTTGGGATCATGCCGAACTAGTTCACGCGCTTTTTCGAACGCGACGAACCTCGGGTGCGACGGGGTCGCGCGCGTGCGGCAGAAACACGAGATTTGCGGGGAGCTGTATCGCTTGGCAAAGCTGGAACCGGTACAATCGTTTGCGTCGCCAACCTTTCCTTCCGTCTTATCGCCTCGAACTGCAGCATAGCTTTCAGCATGCTGTTGGTTTGCTTTTCCATCCGCGCTTTAACTGCAATCATGAGGCTTTCACATTTTTGTTTAAGGCGAACTGGCGTCATGCGCATTGAAATGAGGTTTGTCGCCAATAGCAGTAGCATGACAAGCAGTTGCGATACGAAAGCCCATTTAACCCAATGCGCATCGATGTGAACCTTCCATATCAAAGCAAATGCGCATCCGAAAAAAGTGGCCACAGAAATCGTAGCCATCAACCATCCTGCACCGATGTGTCGATGTTTCTTGAAATAGATGAAAAGCGGTATGTGAAGTTGTCGGTAACAAAAATGGACCAACGTTAGCACGCGGCCTAAAACTCGAGGATTTCCTGAGATCAAACAGATTATGCACGTCGGAAAAATTATGTTTAGACGCCAGAAATCCCGTAGGTTGACCGAAATATCATTCAACCCATTCTCTAAAACAATTTTGCTCGCGATCTTTCTAATCTCTTCTAAATTTTGATCTAACGCGTCATGCGTACCGTCATATACCTTGTCTATTTTTAGAAACGCGAGAAATAAGACGCTCGTAAGGGCACTTACATGAAGGAGCGCAACAACTCCTTCGACTTCTGCGTTCAAGGCTATGGCATGCAGGATCGCTGCGACGCCGTCAGCTTCGGGAGCCATTGATAGTCACTGCAAAGCAGTGCCCCAGCTTAGGCGGAGACCGCTTTCAATTGTTGAAATACATGATGGAGGCGCGCTGCTTCAATTTCGTGCCCAAATCCCACGATCGCATTAAATAACAGACGCGATTCTTCAAATCTAAAACTCTTGCCATCAGCGACCGCAAAATTGAATTTATAATTGGCGACATCGCTCGCCCGGACCCGAGCAAGAGTCAGGCGGTTTCCGAGCCCGCTGGCATCGACATGGATAAGAAACGGGTGAGCAGCGCGAACAACTAATTCTTCAGCCAAAATATCAATGTGTGCTCTGGGATGCCTGCGCAAAAAGCTCACCGCGGCTTTCTTAACCTCAGGACGATTGTAAACTTCTTCGGATAACGTGTTGGTCAGTATTTCCACACGACTTTCCGCCTTGCGAAACAAATTCTCGACGATAACGGCAGCATGGTCGGGGCTGCGATTAAATATCGTCTGAGACGGCCAATCGCCATCAGCCACTTCGCGCACAAAAACGCTGTAGTCCATTGAGAGACTTCCTTCGTTCGGCAATTTCTTGTTCGTAGAGTTAGCAGCCTTATCGCCCCGCAATATGGGGGACGTCGCAGTGTATATCTTTGTTTCGGAATTGCGCCAGTTCAAAGGACACCTATTCAGGCCAGCAGTCCCAGAAAATCACAGGCAATATCAGACGCACGAAAAACAGATCCGTTCCCCGGAGCGTCGCCTCCGAGCCTTAAATAACCGTAAATATTGGAGTTTTTAGAGGTTCGCGCCGCACAAAATTGTGAACCGCAGAGCATCTTCAGAAGTGCCCCACTGACCACTTCGCTGAAGGGACATTCACCTCAAAGGCGCATTCTCGGCGAAGTCAGTATTCTCTCTGCCGCAGATTCGCCGGATCAGACCGAATTTGCTCACCCAAATAACTTCGCCTTCGCCTCCGCAAACTGGCAGCCCGTCATCCGCACGAAGTTCGGTTGCTTTGAAGAAGGTGGCGGCATCCGCCCAGCAACCATTGGTCGCCTGTGGATATTAACTCCCGATAAATCCGAACTGTATCGGTTAGAGCGGTGCGTTGCGGAGATGGAACGATTTGCCATCATGCCGCGACAGTCGGGATGATCTCCGATGGGCGCGATACCGGATTCAGCTTTGCTGCCCGGGATCGCACTAGCGACCCCAAACGCGCCTGGGAAGATCAACCCGGGCAGCAAAGGACTTACCGTGAATTTAGGACAATACGGCAATCGACCTCAAGTAAGTCGGCGCGCGACCTCTTCGCCGGGTGGATACCTGACGCCTGTTACCGGGCGTCCGTCGATCCTTGCTGACGCCACGGCCATTACGACGATGTTCTACACGCCGGACGCTCACAACGGCGTGCCCGTCATGCGCGCCGGTCAAATTGAAACGATCGCCTTTGACGAGGCCCCCGTTCCGCTAACCGGGCTTTCTGCAAACACGATTTACGATCTGATGGTGCTTGACGGTCGATCGACCGCGAAGTTCGGATGGGCACCGGCTTGGCAGACATCAACGGCAGGCGCCGGCGCTCGAGGAGCGGGCGTGGGAACGTGCGAGCAAACGCGCGTTGATGGCCTATTGATGAACAAATATCCGCTGCCACTTGTTACGGCGGCAGGCACTCTCTCTGTCGGAGAAAAGAAAGCGACTTACCTTGCGTCGATCTACATTGGATCCGTCGCGGGGCAAGCGAACTTTCATCGCGGCTACGGACAGTCGCGCCGGTGGGATGCGTGGAATGCCTACAACAGGCGTACACTCTTTCTCAAGTGCGGCGACCCGTCGGTAAGTTGGCTTTACGGGACGAATACGGTTCGTCCGTCGAACAACAATGCCGCAAATTGCCTGGATGTTTTTACCGGCCTCGATGAGGAAATAATCGACGTTCGCACGTTCCAGACGATTAGCTCGGCGGCGTCAGGCATATCGACAGCGAAGTTTGGCGTCGGCTTCAATTCGACAACCGTAATGAGCGGCACGTCGGGCAGCGCAACAAACACAACCAATAACTATTCCAATAGCTCGGGTGAATTCCTAGCGCCTCCGTCGCTGGGTGCAAACCGACTTACCGCGCTTGAAACTCCAAACGAAGCAGTCATACGCGGCTTCTTTGCCACCGAAGCAAACATGATCCTCAGTGCGATGTGGAGAGGCTGATCGTGGATGGAATTGCCGGAATGGAAGTTCAGCAGCGACCGCGCGCAATCGCATACGCACACGCCACTAGAGGGCAACGACTATGATCTTCAAATTGGAAATTCACACACGCACCGCAGGCTTCGGCGAGCGGCCAGACCAAGAGCAAAAAGCAATTGCCGATATCCTGACGCGCACAGCCCACCATATCGCGACAGGTCACGCACCAATCCCGATCAAGGACAACGCCGGCAACGTCGTTGGCAGCTATGAGTTTAGTAGCGGCGCCCTGAACTATTCGAGCGCCCACCATCCTAAAGCTACTGAGCCGCCGGCGGGGCTCCAGCCACGCGATATGCCTCACTGAACCAATAACAACGAAAGGATTCGCTATGACGTACACCGACACTCACCCAGCAAGTGCGACAACTCGCATCTACGCCAAAGACGGGACGCACGCAGATCATCCCTTCACTGAGGCGTCTCGCATCGTCCGAACGATGCCGAACGACTGGAGCCTCAATGCTCCGGATCCAATTGGCTGGGAAAAGGAAAAGCCGCGATACCGAGCAACGCGAGAATTATACCCCGCGCCGAAAGAACGCATGCGAACGGAGCCACCTATCTCCGAAATGGGCGACCCGAATACTTGGCAGTACGCGGAAAACCGAGTTGCGGAAGGTGAAATTGTCGAAACGGACTGCTGGCCGCACGAGTCGATGAAGGGCGAAAACTTCGCCGGCCGGAAGATCGTCGAGCACTTCAACCGCGAAATGAAATCTCGGCTTGCTCGTTCGCCAGTACTTGGCGGCATTGTTGTTTTGCAAAATGGCTTCGGCAGCGCGCCTGGACCAACTCCAGCGATACTCAAACCACCTTCTCTAAAATTTGTTTGAAACGATAGCACGCCGCCGCAACCGTGGCGGCGCGTCCCTCTCTTAGCTTGGGTGTGGCATTGCCTGAACTTGAAACGATCACAGATTATCACGGTCTGATCGAAGCGTTGCGTGCGCGCAAGGACGCGCTTGGGCTATCGAATGAAATTGTGGACGAGCTCGGCGGGCTCACGCGCGGGCATACGGACAAGATCCTCGGGCCGTCGCGCAACAAGAACCTCTCGCCAATGACGTTCGACGTGATGCTTGGGGTGCTCGCGCTACAGGTGTCGCTCGTCCCTGATATCGACGCGGCGCTCAAGATGGAATCACGTTGGGAGAAGCGCAGTCCAGCTCACGTCAGAGCAAAATGCTCACTGGTCAGCAAGAAGGTTTTGGACAGCGCCAGACCGCATATTTTAAGTGAAATGTCCGCTAAGGGCGTGGAGGCTCGGAAAACGAAACTCACGCCCATTCAGCGAAGCAAGATTGCGAGGAAAGCGGCTAAGGCGCGGTGGCGTCTTGCTGCAATAACAAACAATTGAACCTCTAAACGTTGCTGGCATTCGAACATCGCTAGCGTTCTTCAGGCGTCTCAAGCGAACAACGAAAAACTAACGTCGGGCAACTTCCCAAAATTTTGCTGCTTCCGCCTGATCTATTTCAATCATTTCAGACGCTGACTTGAATATTTTTCTTTTTACGGCATCGGTTATGTTGAAAACAGAGCCGTGATACCAATTTCGCCAAACTGGATCATGGCAAACGTTGCCGCCTGCTTCTTGTATTTTTCCAATCGGAATTGCAGCGGCTCCGACTGCATTGCGAACCGCTGGATAAAGCGCCGTGGGCTGCAGACCATCTGCCTGAAGTATTTGCTCCAGATCGCCCGATAGCCCACCATCTAATTTTGAGGCGGAAAATGCTTTAGACGAAATTCTGTAACGGCCAGTTTGTTGATCTGGCACAACATGAAAGGGAGACTGAAGGGTTCGGATAAAACGAAGATCAGGCTGCAACTGCGATGGTGGGCATTTGCGCCGAAGAAGGCGCATCAAAATCATCGCGCCTTGCCGAAGCAATCCAGGGTGCCCAACGATAAAACAGAGCAAGCGCCGCTTCATTTTGAGCATCGAACTCCGCGCCATTACGATGATCTTTGATCCAAATAGACATTTGGCCATTTGATCCTATGTCTAGTTCCAACTCACCATGCCGCGCATGCCACTCTACCTGAAGACTTCCATCGCCTCCCGGTACCAAATGAGGGGCGGAGACATCCGGAAAATCTTTTAAAGCAAATCGAGTGTTTGACGTCGCCAAAAACAATGCTTTTGGTGAAATGGCAATTGATCCGGCCCCGTCCCATCCAGCCTTCAGCGATCCGACACGACGCGCATTACCTGTGAGATGAGAAATCCAGCTTGGCTCTCCTCCCACAAAGGAAGACACCATTTCAGTAGTTAGGATTGGCGGCGGCCCGGCCGTGGCGGTAGTTGCCAAAGGCAGAGAGGCGTTCAGCGCGAAAAAGTCCGTAGTTACGCTCGTTGACGTGGGCATCGGCGCTATCGCGCTCGCCAGTACCGCTGACGTTAATGAGCCCGCCATAAAAGAGTTAAGTGGCATCGGAAATTATTGAACTCTCATAAATCTCACGAATCTTATCATGAAGGTCGTTTAGCACTTCTTTACTCTCTTTCTGGGGTTCAACGATAGCTGCCCCTGAGAAGATAAAGGCAAGAACTGACTGGTCAGGGGGCGCGGTCGACAACCCCACTTGTGTCGTGATTCGGGCAACCGATGGATTCGAAGGGGACGGGTAGACACTTTCGGTCCAAGTCGTAGAAAATCCGAACACTGGTCGACTGCCCGGTTGTACAAATCTAAAAATATCAGAAATTCTCTTTTTCTTTCCATTTTGATCGAGAGGGATTGCATTGTTATACGCTAGTTCGATAAGTCGATGCCGAGGGACTTGATGAAATTTTTCGAGCGTCCACTTTTCAAAAATGCCTAGCACCTCATCCCAGCGACTTCTAATATTTTCAAAACCTGGATAATTGCTCGGCTCCCCCAGAAGCTCTGTTCGGTGCCATCCAAACGCAAAACGATCTGCCTGCAATTGCACTGAGAAACGTCCATCCTGAGAACGCAGCAGCATTCTAGGAATCTCATTCCCGACCGCCATTTGAAACTGCATCTGCAGTCCCATCGCCATTTCCATACGCGGCAAACTTGGAAGCTGCTGAATTATCGGAAAATTCGAAAATAATTCCGCCCATTTCGCAATATCAATCACCGTCAACGACAAGGGCGTTTCAAAATGCCCTGCTATGATCAACTCTTGCAAGCTTCGCGTAACGGGCATTTAAAATTCTCTTACGGTAACTACTATTTTGGAACGTATTCACTAACAAAATCGGCAGCCAGAGCTTTGCTACCTACCGCCGACCAAACGATATTAACCCCAAAAAATATGCATTCGCAAAAGATATCGGCTCGATTGCAACGATCGGTCATATTTGCTTGGAATAATACAAATTGGCGGCTGCCTACTTGTGCTTAACCACGCGCAAATCTCGAAATTCCTCTGGCCCCTTCAACAGCCGCCGCTTACGGTTAGCCTGGTCGTCGGGGTGTGCCGAGTGATCGGTGAGCTTGTCGATCGCACCGCCGGCCATTTCTTTAGCGCGGTTCTTTTGCGCTTCGTAGCGGACGCCCTTGGGACTCTTTGCTTTCAATCCGATTTCGACTAGCCGCCGGATTGCTTCTGATCGACCGGGTTTGTCGCCCTGCTTTGCGGCCCAAGCGTCAACATCATCGGACATAGCGGGTGGCAATCGCACGGCGCTGACGGGATGGACACCGCCCTTCTTCTTTGGACGGCCGATAGACTTTTTGTTTACTGAAATTGACTTCTTCATATTTTCAGTTTACAGAAAATGCAAGCCGAGGGGAAGCGCGAACTTCCGCCCCGGCTCTAACTCAAACCAAGGCGAACCTATGGCTAAAGCTGAAGCGAAGAATATCACCAAACAAATTACGGATGCTGAACTCGCGAAAGCCTTCCGCGATTTAGAATCGCCGCTTTATGACTTGCAAAATATGGCCGACATTTGCTCCGCTATCGTGGAAGAAGAGACAAAGCCATGGCCCCTCCCCACTCCGCTTCCTGATGGCTTCATGGCAATAAACGATCAAAGCGTGGCCCGGCTGCACTTCTGCGTTTTTCATTTGGAGCAAATGATTTCTTCCCTCTCGAAAGGCTACTTCGCGAAGGCGTTCCCCAGGTCGGCTTAGAAGGGGTTGGCGATGAGTCAGAGCGTCCCGCTTTACGTCACGGAGTTTGAACTCGCGAGATTACTGCTGGGAGCCGGCCATACGGAGGAGTGGCGCGCACTCTCGCAAGTGCTTGAGCGGCATGGCCTTCCGCGAATTGATCCACAATTCGGCCGTCGTTACTTCCCAGCCGTGAAGCAGTATTTGGACCGGCGCAATCGAGTCGCCGTGCCAAGCGGAGAGCGAGAAGTGCTCATCAACTACCGCAGCGGTATGGGCAAAAACATGGGCAAAACGGACGATGGGAGCAAAAGCTAAATGAAATCAATGAGGATTGGCGGAAGGGGTGAGATTCGAACTCACGGTACCCTTGCAGGCACGGCGGTTTTCAAGACCGCTGCCTTAAACCACTCGGCCACCCTTCCACACTGCCCTCATGAGCGATGATGGGTGGGATTGCAAGGACTGTCATCGCCGCCCGATGGGCAGCCGAAGACGTCTCCGGACCGTTCAGTCGGAGCGCCGGAAGCTGGGCGCAGGAGCAACGTAGTTGGGCCTTGGCGCCTGATAATGCGGTTTTGGCGGTTGGTAGGACGCCTCTGGGGGCCGCGTCTGAATCGGGCGCAATGGACCGTTCAGGGAAACCGTTACCACGACGAGATCGGTCAACCCTTCGGCGAAACCGAGGTAGTCACACGCGAACGACTTTATGAGGACGCGACAGTTCGGGTCGGCACCGTCCGGGCGCTCTGACGTGCCGAATCCGGCTCGATTCCCCATCTGCCCGCGCCGAAAACGATTGCCGCGAGATAGACGATCAGCACAAGCGTTCCGAGCAGAATGTCGTTGTGGTCACGCATGAACTCGTTAAATCCCGTCGGCACAAGATCGCGCGGGATCGTCGTGCAACCGATGAAGCTCAGGATCAAGACCACTGTACCCAGCTTCTTCGTGATCGTGTCCTTAAGCCATGCTGCGACGAGCACATAGTAAGGCAACATGAGGGTCACAAAATGAGTCCTGCTTGTCATTGGCGAAAGCACTAACATCGCGATCACAAGAAGGGATGCTTCAGCCGGGATCAGTGCCGCGTATCGCATCGAGAACAGGATCAGAATTCCGACGATCCCCACAAAAAAAAGCTGCGATCCACGCAGAATTTCCAGAAAATATTTTTGATATTCCGTGAAATTGACTGCGCGCGCCAAAGCTCCGCGCAGCGAAAGATTGTAAATATTTGGACCGTCCCAGAATGCCAGTTTGGCGGTCGCTCCCTTCTCAAAAATTCCCGGAGCAGCGACATCGTTGATCCATGTCACCAGGTATCCATGCGGCGATCCGGCGGGTGTAAAGAAAATGTCCTGAATAAATGAGATGGCGATCAGGACGACGACAAATGAGGCGGCAGTCCGAAATCGCCGACGAACGATGAGGTACGGCAAAAAGATCAAAGGCGTCACTTTCATCGCGGCGGCAACAGCCAGTGAAGCCCCCGCCCCTACATCGCGCTTTTCGACAAGCGCATAGATGCCGATCAGAACGAACGGAAAAATCAACAGGTCGTATGCTTGGTTTTCGTAGACCGCGAGAATGAACTTAAGGCTGAGCAACACGCCCAGCACGCGCAGCCAGATGATCTCGCGTTCACTCCACGATCCGGGGAAAACTTTCCGCGCTATTTTTTCCGAAAGAACGCAGCACAAAACTGCGCAACCTAAACTGATGACATACCAGATGATTGTTTGCGCAACGGTCGGCAGCGCAATGAACGGAAGCATGGCGAATGCGAATGCGGGCGGATAGGTGAATTGTACGACGCATTGCTGGAGTGGCTGTTGCTGCCAGAGGCAGTTTCCGGCGTAAGAATAAAGAGCCATCCCGCCAGGCTTGGCGAAACGCGGATAATAGGCCACGGCCGCTACCAGCAGGCCCAACCACGGTCCGTATCGCAGCCAAAACTGCCGTGTCATTGGAAATGCTCCGCTTTATTCGTCATGCTTGTCGGATCGTTAGCTCAATCGTTGCGTTGTCACAACCGAAGTTGCAAACAGCCACGGTTTTTGTCCTTTGCGAATTCTGGATAGTTTTTGGTAGACTGGGAGTCGCGCTTCCGCACTTTGAACAGATCAGGAAAAGCCGCAGTGGATGATCAGGAACAGGTAAACCACGAGCGCGATCTGAAGGTCGCCAAGAACGAAGCCAAACGCGAATTAGTAAGCGACGTCCGCCTAAGCACGTGGGCGATGTCGATCACAATCGTATTGGGCCTGGTTGTTTTGCTGTTCTATATGATGCGAAAGTGAACTCGCTATACGTTATTTGCCAAACGTCATATCGACACATCGTAAGACGTCGGGGCCGACACCGACGTTGATCAAAATGCACCCTTTGGCTTTCAGCGCCGTGTTATCGCTCACCCAGAGCGCCGTGCCACCGGAGCCGAAAAACGAATTGGTGTTCGGCGGTTCGGTCTCCGTGGCATCGAATGAATAATTTGAGTCGCCCGGAAATGCTCGCGCCTTCAATGTGCAACCTCCGTCGGTATCGACCTTCAACACATCCTTGTTGTCGCGCGTGACGCCGACATTGACCTGGCAACGGTAGAATTCCGACGTGCGTGTGTTGAAGATGAAGGCGTAGGATTTGCAGTTGATGTTTTGAAGCTTTCCGGCGCTGAGACCGCGACCGCAGGAAATTCGCTGGTTATTGCTTAGTTTGAATTCGTCGGCGGCGCTGGCAACGGCGAGGTTTGCAAAGAAACAAAGTATCGCAACTGCAATCAGTCCTTTAACCCGGCTCATCGGTCATTCCCCTCGGTCGCATGCGGCAGCAGCGAAATTTCATCTCGACGCCCAAAATTGGCTCGCCCACGAACGACCCTACAAAACGGCCAAGGCAACCTCCACTGGGTTTTTGACTTGCCGGTCGGATTCGCGGCGGTTTTCGCTCAAACGCGGCAAGCTCTACGGAGATTTCCGGTACTCGGTGCCGATACCGCAACCTGCGTTGCCATGAATTGCCGATGGCGTTGTTGTTGAAAAGCCCGCCCCCACTTAACATTAGACTGCGGCAGCGGGTAAATCTAAGAACGAAGCTACGGCGCAGGACCATCTGCGGGGAGCCTATAGACCCACTTTGAATCAACTCATGCGTTTGACATTGTTCAGGCACGATAATTTCAAGCTTTGCGCTGAATGTCACCCAAGCGTTGCGCGCAAAGCAATGGCCGAATTCGTCCGGAGGGAAACATGCAACTCAGCAGTGCGGATATTTCGACGATACTGAATCGCATTGTCGACAAAGCAGCCGATAATTTGCGAGTCGGTAAAATTCTCACTCAGCTGGGGCTTGACCCCAATAACGTCACCTACGATGCAATTTTCAACCGGCTTTTTGAAATCCTGCTGGCCAACATAAATCTGGCAAACATGTGCGCCCTTCTCGGGTCGATTTTTTTCGTAGCGACATTGTTGACGCGCACGATGATGCCGTTGCGGATCGCCAACATGATCAGCAACATATTTTTTATCGGATTTGGCGCGCTCGCAAACGATATCAAGACGTTTCTTTTGTACCTGTTGCTGGTCCCCATCAACGCGCTTCGCCTCTATCAAATGCGGAAGCTGATCACGAAGGCACGCGACGCTACGAAGGGCGACACGTCAATGGAATGGCTCAAGCCGTTCATGACCGAGCGGAAATATAGCAAGGGAAAGATTTTGTGTAAAAAGGGCGACGTCGCCAACGAGATGTTTCTGACCGTTACTGGACGTTATTTAGTTCAAGAAATTGCAGTTGAGTTGCCCCCCGGACGTCTCGTCGGAGAACTTGGTTTTCTGACGCCCAAAAACCGTCGAACGGCGACTGTCGAGTGTATTGAAGACGGACAAGTTTTGACGATTGAGTACGACAAGCTGCTCGAGATTTATTTTCAAAATCCCGAATTCGGGTATTATTTTCTCGTCCTGACTAGCCAAAGACTGCTGGAGAACATCGCCCGGCTGGAGGGGATTATTGCGCAAAACAAAATCGCACAGACCGACGCCGTCGGACGTGGCGCGCAATGAACGCTATGGTCTTCGCGCCTCGAACAACGCCATTTTGGCCCCGCCAAACGTTGACGGACGTGGGGACGAAAGGCACGTTGTGCGACATTGAAGGCGATTTTACGGGCTGTCTGCCCTGATCGGAACAAGACAAAATACGACATGCTGAAGCGGTCCCCAACGACAATTGGCGCGGAATTCTTGGCCGGAACGCTCAGCGGTCGACCGAGTGCTGCGACTTATGCAGCGGTGGCTGTCGGCGTAGTTGCAATGCTGATCCTCACGACTGACACCGCCGACAATCTGCGCTGGGTCGTGGTGTTAATGTGGCTCAGCATAGCCGTGTTCGTTTGGGAATTGCTGGCGCGGGCGGTGGATGCGGTTCGGGAAGGCCGAGCGACGAGTTATCTTTTGTCCGGTCAGGGCGCGATCGATGTTCTGGGGGCATGCAGTGTCCCTCTGGCGCTTGCGTGCGGCGTTGGCATGCGATCGGCGTCGCTGGCCGGCGTATTCTGGTTGCTTAAGCCCGTTCCGCGAATTCCTGGAGTACGTCAGCTGCAGCGGGTTTTAACGCGGGAAGCTGGCCCCCTCTCAAGTGTGCTTGTGATTTTCCTGATCGTCTTGTTCATGGCGGCCGCGCTGGCCTACCTGTTCGAACGCGACGCGCAGCCGGCCGGATTCAGCAGCCTTCCCGCGGCGTTGTGGTGGGCGGTCGTCACATTGACTACCACCGGCTACGGCGATGTTGTCCCGATCACGCTGGGCGGACGACTGGTCGCTGCATTGCTGATGATCTGCGGGCTTGGCATTTTCGGATTGTGGACCGGTATTCTGGCGACAGGATTTGCTGCGGAAAATCGCCGCCACAACTTTATCCAGACTTGGGAGTTGCTCGGCAAGGTCCCTTTCTTTGCGGCGCTAGGACCGGCCACGCTCGCGGATGTCACAAACATGCTGCGCCGAATCGACATGCGCGGTGGTGTAACCGTCGTCCGTCGCGGGCAAACCGGCGATTGCATGTATTTCATTGCCGCCGGCGAGGTCGAGGTGGAACTTCCGGGCAAACGGGTCCAACTCGGTGTTGGCGCGTTCTTCGGAGAACTCGCGCTGTTGGGAAATAGCGTCCGGACGGCGAGCGTCCGGACAACCAGATCAACCACTTTACTAGTGCTCGATCTGGTCGACTTTCGCGCCCTTATGGCGCGCCACCCGGAGCTTGCAAAAGCCATCGATGAAGAAGCGCGCCGTCGCGCAGCTGAGAATGCGGCTACCGGACGATAACGGATTCGCAACGTTTGCTTTGCTGTCCTTCTCGAACTCAATCGCCGGATTCAAATTTCGATCGTTAGTCCTTCGCGCGCGACGATCGTTCCCGGCCGCATCTTGTCTGACATTTCAGCGATGCGATCCATCGCGTCGTCGTCATGCTCGGGGTCGTGATGAAACAGGCACAATTTTTTAACGCCAGCGGCATCGGCAAATTTCACGGTTTGCTGCCAACTCGAATGCCCCCAGCCGACATGATTTTTCAGCTCCTCATCCGTATAGGTTGAATCGATGATCAACAGCGCCGCATCTTTCGCGAGCGCGATGAGTTGAGGGTCGAAGGCGCCATCGTTCAACTCAGTATCGGTAATATAAGCGATGGCCTGTTCGTTATGTTCGACGCGGTACCCCGTCGCACGTCCCGGATGATTGAGTGGAGCGGTCCGCACGACAATTCCGGGATGAGGCGACAAAGTTTCGCCGGGATCAAAATCGTTGAATTCGATTTTCCCTTTCGCCATTTCGATTTCGATCGGAAACAATGGGTAGCTCATCAACTTGCGAATCGCTTCCCTCACCCCGCCAGCGGGCTTCACGTTGCCAGCCCAAATTCTGACGTGCCCACCCATCTCGAATGCAGGTGTGAAAAATGGCAATCCGATCAAATGATCGATGTGACAGTGGCTGAGAAAAAGATCGATGTCCGCCGTCTCATTGCCGAGCACCATCTTGCTGCCGAGCATGCGCAGTCCTGAGCCCGCATCAAAGACAAGGATTTGCTTGCCGCAAATGACTTCAACGCAGGACGTATTACCACCGTACCGAATTGTATTTGGTCCCGGGCATGAAATGCTTCCGCGGGCACCCCAAATCCGGACGGTCATCGAATGGTTCGGCATTTAAATCGCTCTACACTATCGCGAGACAATCGCACGAGGCGTGGGCCGCAACCAACATGTGCGACCGATGTTTCAACGAAAAAATGACTTGCCAGATTTGAAAGGGCCCGCCTATGGCGGCATTTGACCTCATTTATTTCGTGGTCAAGGCAAATACGCCGTCCCAGTCATCCGGTGGTGGCGATGCGCGAAATGTTTCGATGCGTTCGGCGTAAAGATCGTAGAGCGCAGTAAAGGTTTCATCCTCGTCGGCGGTGCGTGCTTTTGAAATTGCAGAAAGTGCGCCGTCCCAATCCCGACTGCGGTAGCACGACAACATTTCGATGCTGAGATTCCGCAACCGTTGGAATTTTCCGGATTTCGCAACGTCTTCGCGACCCGCGATGGCGTAAATGACTTCCGGTTCCTTTTTGCCTTTTACAGTGATAAAATCCAGTTCGAGGATTGCGAATTTTTCCTTTGCTGCGAGTGCTGTCTTTGAGCCTGCGATGATTGGCACTCCGTAGGATTTTGATTGTCCTTCGAGCCGCGACGCGAGATTGACGCTATCGCCAAGCACGGAATAGTCGAACCGCAAATCGGATCCCATATTGCCAACCACACAAGTTCCGGTGTTGAGACCGATGCCGACATGCATAGGGATATGCGGTTTGCCTGCGAGACGCGCCTCCTCATATCGCTCCTCGTTCAGCGCCTCGATTTTATCGATCATGTCGAGCGCTGCTTCACACGCGTTGATTTCATGAGACTTGTCGCTCAGTGGCGCATTCCAGAACGCCATGATGGCGTCGCCCATATATTTGTCGATCGTGCCCTTGCGATCGAGAATTGCGTTCGTCAGCGGCGTTAAAAAACGATTCATCAGTGACGTCAAACCCTGCGGATCGTGTTTGAACGATTCCGAAATGGCCGTGAAACCGCGCACGTCGCTGAACATGATCGTCATGTCACGCTCTTCTCCGCCGAGCACGAGCTTTTCGGGCGATTGCGCAAGTTGTTCGACCAGCGCGGGCGAAAGATATTGGCCGAATGCGGAACGGATGCGTCGGCGCTGTTTCTGTTCGCTGAAGTAGCCGCTGAACACCAAAACGAAGTAGATGCCGGTGCTGGAAACAAGCGGAAAAGTGAAGTCTATCAATAGCTTATGTTCCGTATAGAAATACCACGACGTTCCGATCAGGATGGAGACGATGATGCCGCCGAACAGCAGCAGAAGGATCGGACGTAGGATTGGCGTGAGCCAAATGATTGCCGTGGCGAATAAAATAGCGGTTAGAATTTCCGCGCCGATTGCGTAGTTTGGCTGTGACAGGACGGAGCGCGTTAATGCGCTTTCTAAAACCTGCGCGTGCACTTCGACGCCCGGCATTACTGGATCGATTGGTGTCGTTTTCAGATCGAGCAAACCGACTGCGGACGTGCCGATGAGAACCAACTTCCGGGATATGACATCCGATCCGACCTTGCCTTCAAGCACGTCAGCTGCCGATACAAATCGCTTTGCGTCATGTTTGGAAAAATGAACCCAGAGTTGGCCGTTATGATCGGTCGGGACCTCGAATCCCGGCACGCCGACGCTTCGCATGCCCGCCTCGTCTGACTTCACTAAAATCGTGTCCGACTTTGTAACGACACGCAACATTTCGAATGTGAGCGACGGCATCAAGTCGCCTTGTGCTTCCATGATCATCGGCACGCGGCGGACGATGCCGTCGCGTTCGGTTTTGATTGTGAACAATCCGCGCCCTGGCGCCGCTTCTTCAAGCACCGGAAGGTTACGCAGCAGTCCTGGGAAACTGAGCAGAAACGGTTTCGGGTCGCCACCGATTGTCGCTAGCCCCGTCAGAGGGAGCTTGAGGTTTGTGCGCGGCACCGCGTAGGGAAGCCCTGACTCTCCGAGAACGACGGGTGATTTCTTCAGCACGTCAGCGAGGATTTGATCGTTGCTCGGAAGCGCCTTCAACTTCGCGCGGAATTCGTCGTCCAGACTTGTAAATGCATCGGCCGCAAGGCTGGGCGACATCCGGTCCGGCTCAGCGAAAATGATATCGAATGCGATCACGGCGGCGTCGAGATTGGTCAGACGCTGCACGAGGTCGGCAACGCGCGTCCGCGGCCACGGCCATTGACCGAATTTGGCGAGGCTTTTTTCATCGATATCGATGATGACGACCGGCCGCGACGTCACCTTGCGCGGTTCGAGGATCTGATAGCCGTCGAACGTGCGGACCCGCAATTCCTCCAGCGGCGGCGGATCCCAGATGCGTAGTGCTACGAATGCAACGATGAGAAACAGACAAAGAATTCGGGCGTAGCCGAACACGCGCGCGTATCGCCGAAGCCGCTTCATCTCGATCGAACCATGCCCGCGGGTGCTTACCCGTTACTTTTCCCGGAAAGCCCGCATGAGCTGATCGCTCAACGGCTTTGCAAGGTAGGATAGCATAGTGCGGTCGCCTGTCTGCACAAATGCCTCGACGGGCATGCCGGGGATAAGTCTCACCTCGCCAAGCCGCGCCACCTCTGCAGGCGGGATTGAGACGCGGATTGTGTAGTAGCTCTGCCCGGTGCGCTGATCGACAGTCGTGTCTGCGGAAATGCGGCTGATCGTTCCGTTCAGTTCAGGTGTGGTGCGCTGGTTGAAAGCCGACAGCCGCAGCAGCGTATTTTGGCCGATCCGAAGCTGGTCGATGTCCTGCGGATTGACCTTCGCCTCAACCGAGAGATTGTCGGCGTCAGGCACTATCAGCATGATCGCATCGCCTGCCGTAATCACGCCGCCGACGGTGTGCACATTCGACTGCAGCACCATGCCATCCTGCGGGGCACGAATATCGACGCGGCGCAATTGATCCTCAGCCGTGACTTTGCGTTCGACATATTCACCGATCTTGTCGTTGATATCACGCATGTCTTTCGAATCTTCGCTTGAAAGATCCTTGTCGATCTGAATGATCTGCAATTCGGTCTCCGCGATCTTGCCCTTGGCCTGAGCCTTCTGCGCGATAAATTGCGCGCGGTCGCCGTCGAGGCGGGTAGCGTCGCGTTCAAGCGTCGTCAGTCTCGAAATCTGGACCAGATTTTTTGCGAACAGATCGCGGACACCGACAAGCTCTTTCTGAATCAACTCGATCTCGCGCGACTTGGCATTTTCCTGTGCTTCAAGGCCGCCGATTTCTTCTTTTAGCTGTGCAATCCGTTCACTCAGTTGGGCCTTCTGGCCTTTTCGGCCGGCAGCACGCAACTCGAATTGCTTGGTTTCGTTGATCAGCAGTGATTTGACATCGAGGTCGTCTGCGGAGGTGAGAAGCTGCGGTGGAAAGGTGATTTGGTCTTGACCATCAAGTTCCGCGCTCAGGCGCGCCGAGCGCGCCCACAACCCGTTCAATTGCTTGGTCACGATCGCAAGACTTGCTTTAGTGACAGTATCGTCGAGACGAACCACGATGTCGCCGGCCTTGACGCGATCGCCGTCGCGCACCCTCACCTCGCCGACAACGCCACCGGTTGGATGTTGAACTTTCTTGACGTTGGAATCGACCACGATCGATCCCGGTGCAATCAAAGCGCCTGACATCTGCGCCGTCGATGCCCAACCGCCGAGCCCAAAGACCAGGAGACTGACAATCGCAAGACCCATGATCAGATGCAGCCGAATGGATTTGCGGGAGCCTGGAACATCAAGCGATTTAAAAAGGGCGATACGCTCGAGTTTTAACAAAACCGGATTCAGGAGTTTCCGGGTCTTCGTTTCGAACGTTTTAAGGTGAGCCCGTATTTGGCCGAGCTGCTTCAAATGCTCGCGTTTCATGATTTGGCTCCTCCCGCCTCGGAGACGATCTTAATCGGCGGTGGACTGCCGGCCGGACGCTGCAGCACCTGTCCGAGGACGGATTCTTTAGGGCCGAATGCCTGCGCGCGACCATCTTTCAACACGAGAATAAGATCGACGGCTTCAATTCCGACTGGACGATGGGCGACAACGACGACGACACCGCCGCGCATGCGAACCGCGCGTACAGCCGCGTTCAATGCGGCGTCACCCTCGCTGTCGAGATTAGAATTCGGTTCATCAAGCACGATCAGAAAGGGATCGCGATAAAGCGCGCGCGCAAGTGCGATTCGTTGAGCCTGCCCTGCTGACAACACGCTACCTTGATCGCCGATTTGCGTGTCGTAGCCGTCCTTCATTCCGATGATGAGTTCGTGAACGCCGGCACTTCGCGCGGCAGCAATAACTGAGTCTGAGTCCGCAGTATCCTCAAAGCGCGCGATGTTCTGCGCAATGGTGCCCGAAAACAGTTCCACATCCTGCGGCAGATAGCCGATATGCCGTCCCAGAATTTCCGGCGACCATTGGTCGAGCGCTGCGCCGTCAAGACGAACCTTGCCGCGCAATGGTTGCCAAACGCCGACAAGCGCACGCACCAGCGACGATTTGCCTGAACCGCTTGGGCCGATCACGCCGACAGCCTGCCCGGCCTCAAGCGCAAAAGTAATATCTTGAACAACGACCTTCTGCTCGCCCGGCGGATTTACGGTGAGAGCTTCGACCGACAATTTCTTGGTCGGGTCTTCCAGCTGGGTTGGTGCCGTTTGCTTGGGCAAAGTGGCCAGCAAACGATTCAGGCGGTGCCAGCTTTGACGGGCGGCGACGAAGCCTTTCCAATGCGCAATCGCAAGGTCGACAGGTGCCAGCGCGCGGGCGCTGAGAATAGAACCCGCAATGATAATACCGGCGGTCGCCATTTGGTTGATCACGAGATAGGCCCCGACACCCAGCACGGCTGATTGCAACATCATCCGCATGACTTTGGCGATGGCACCTAATCCGCCAGCAACGTCGCTGGCGCGCTGACTGCTGGTGAGGTAGTCGCGGTTTGACTTATCCCAATTCTTGCCGACTCGCCCTGCCATTCCCATAGCGACGAGGACTTCAGCATTGCGCCTGCTGGCCAAGGCCAAATCCTGCCGACGCATCGCAAGCCCAGTCGAGCGCTTCGCAGGATCGTGAGTCAGATACTCTGTGAGAACAGTCAGGCCGACCAGTAGAATAGCGCCGATCAATGCCGTGAGGCCGATCAAGGGATGAAATGCGAAACAGATCGCGAGATACAGCGGCAGCCACGGCAAATCGAACAGCGCGCCCGGCCCCATTCCCGACAGAAAGGAACGAATGTTGTCGAGGTCACGCAGTGGCTGAAGTCCCTCGGCGCGATTTCCCGCGAGCAGCGGCAATCGCACGACCATGTCGTAGACGCGTTCACTCAACATCTCGTCCAGCGTGGAGCCGATGCGGACGAGAATTCGACTGCGAATGAAATCGAGGAAACCCTGTACGACGTAAAGACCGCCCGCGAGCAGAAGCAATCCGACCAGCGTCGGGATGCTGCGGCTCGGCAGCACGCGGTCGTAGACCTCGAGCATGAAGAACGAGCCGGTCAGATAAAGGAAGTTGATGACGAAGCTCATCACGCCGACGCCAATGAAAGCGCTGCGGCATGCGTGGAGCGCCGCGCCCAACTCGGACTGGGGCGGCTGACTGGAGAAAATCGATTGAACGCGCTGCATAGGTAATTTTAGGCCGAGTGCACTGCGAAGTCACCCATATCCAACCACTCGCCTGCCCACAGAAGCATCAGGCAGTGAACAGGGTTAAAGGGTTAATTCGTCATTTTTTTGACGAAGTACTACGCGGAGTGGATGATGAAATCGTTGGCTGTCAGATTGGCCAACGTCACGTGTTGAAGCACGATTTCATTTTGTGCCGTATGGCCCGGGGCCGGGTCCAAATAAAGGATCGTGTCGGCTCCCATCTGCGCCGCATTGCTGCTGAGCCAATCGCTCAATGTCAATGTAGTGTTGTTGGGCGCGCCGCTCATATGCAGATCGATCCGATCCTGACCTTGCGTAAAGTCGGTCACGATATGTTGGCCTGTCGTGGATGCGAACACAAAGTTGTCGCGGCCGGCATCGCCAAAAAGCATATCGTTATGTTCGGTCGCGAAAATCAAATCCTTGCCGGCGGTTCCGGTAAGTTGCGTTGCATTGGGCGCATCAGCTTGCTGGAAAATGAAGTTGATCGTGTCGCTCGCGCCGTGACTGTCTGTCACCGTCACCGAGACTTTATCGTTGTTGCCAGCCGACGGCGCGCTGGTCGGCGTGTACGTCACACCATTTTGGAAAATTGCATTGATGTCGGTGACGGTAGCGCTCACGCCGGTCGCCAGCGATGTATTTCCCATGCCGTAAGTGACCGTTCCATGACCTGCAACGGCGCTCACCGTTGAAAGAGCGCTGCCTTCGTCGGAATCCGAAAGAGCAAGGTCAAAAACTGTCGTTATAGAGCCGTACCCATAGTCAGGTGTAGTGGGTCCAATTTCCTGCGCTGAAATTGCATCGCCTATCAGCTCCGGCCCATTGTTCACGGTCACCAAGACGGCAATGTCATAGGCGGTACTGTGCGCCGTATCGCTAACGGTACCGGTAGAAAGAACGGCTATATCTGTCGATACTGCGTCAACATGCAGAGTGAAATTCCCAGTGAACCCATGCGCAGCTGTCACTGTGAGCGGCGTCGTGGCGAGTGCGGCAATGGCGGACGCGGGAATGACCCATTCCGATCCGACGAGAGAGCCTGCCGAGAATGTGGAGCCGGCAGGAAAACCCGTCAGGTGCAATGACAGTACTTCCGAACTGTCAGGGCCAAGTGCCGCCGTAAATGTTGGCAGTGTGATTGCGGTGTCTTCTGCGCCGATTCCGGGGACGGAGTGAATACGCGCGAACACAGCAAGATTGCCTTCCGCCGTGGACGGGCCGCCCCATGTGGTAACAATTTGTCCGGAGTTCAGTACCGTCAGCGGCAACGAGCGATCACTGAGAAAACTCTGATCGCCTGCAGTGGTCTGGTTGATTGCGAAAGCGGATCCGATCAGAGCGCCGGATGCGCTGACGCGCTGGCCGAAGATACCGGGATCGCCGCCTGCATCGGTTGCCGAATAAACTGCGACATACCCGCCGTCGGGCAGTGACTTCACGACGATGTCGGTGCCGGTGCCGATGACGACTTCACTTCCATTACTGCTGCCGTCGGCATTGAACCGCTGAGTCTCGACGGCGTGAATATTGTTATCGGTGAAGGACACGACGAATGTGCCATCGGTGAGAACCGCTACGCCGCCGCCGATCTGGTTGCCGATATTCGCTGTATTGACCTGAACTTCGCCGCCGAGCGTTGCGCCGTTAGCGTCGAAGCGCTGAAGAAACGTCCCGAATGACGGCGTTGGCGATCCATCCTGCCCGTAGCCCCACCATGTAGCGACGAAACCACCATCAGGCGTTGCTTCGACAATGCCATTGGCCTGGTAACCGGTCGTGGTCGTATTCAGTAGAAGCAGCGAGCCAGACGGCGTGCCGTTGGCGTGGTAAATTTGAGCGAAGCGCCCGGCGCTGTCGTTGTCGGCACCGCTGAACGACACGACGAAATCGCCGTTTGTGAGAACCGTAACGCTGGAATTCTCACCGTTGCCGACGGTGAGTTCACCGCCGACCTTGGTGCCGCTTGCGTCGAAGCGTTGGGCTTTCGTGATAGATGCGTTGTTATTGCCGTCCGTCCAAGTAACAACGAAGCCACCATCGGAAAAGCCCGCGCCGAAGCCGTTGGCCTGATCGCCGGGTGTCGATGTGTTGACGCGGAACTCGCCCGAGGTCGCATTGCCAGACGCGTCGTAAATCCGGCCGTAGACGCCCTGACCTGAGCCGTCCTGGCCTGCCGAATTCCACGTAATCAGATAACCGCCACTCGATAGGGCTGTTGCAAAGCTTTGACTTTGATCGCCCGCAGTCGTGGTGTTGACCACGAACTCGTTGCCGTTCGCAACTGGCGTCGATGGACCGATTGCTAAGGTCGGTGCATCCGCGACGGGCGCGACATCGAACGACACCGTTCCCGTAGAGGTCAGCGATCCGTCGAACAACGTATATGTGAAGCTGTCTGTCCCACTGTAATTCGCGGTCGGATGATAAGAAATAATGTTTCCGTCGAGCGAGACTGTACCACCATGCGCGCTCGCGCCGCTCACCGCGGTGATTGACAGCTGGGACGCGGTGTTATCGACATCGGTATCGTTGGCGAGCAGCTGTTGTGTTGTCAACGTCGTGCCGGTGTCTTCACGGAAGATGGTCTGGCCTGCCTGCCCGCCCCATTCCTCAACATAACCGAAACCACCCATGTGGTCGTTATACGATGTCGGAACGTCGTTCCACGATCCGTCCGGATTGATATTCAGTCCGGCGTCCACATAACCAGTAGGACCGTCGCCGTTCGGTTCGCCATAGACAGCATCCCAGTTGGTGTAGGTGAAATGTACACCCTGCTCTGGACCGCTCACCCAATACCAGCTGCTCGCGTCGGCCGCGACCGGCCCGTAACCGCCGAGCCAGGTACCACCACCAGTATGGTTGGCTATGAGGTTATAGACGAATGAGCTTTCCTGAGAACTCGTGACGGTGGCGAGATAACCGCCGTCGGTCGCCGCAGCTACCTTTGCGCCCGTCCAAGTGGCATATCCAGCACCGTCGACGTAACGGTAGTAATGCCCGTTATCGGTATTGAGTACCCAACCGGCAGCGGTCAAAGGCGGGGTGGCGTTTGCAATCGGGTCAGCACCGGCCATCGGCGCGTCGTTGACGGCCGCAACCGCAACCGTCACATCGAACGAAGTCGTGTCGTGGCCGCCGTTGGCCGTTCCGCTACCATCAATGAGGGTGAGCTGCACGGTTCGGATGTCGGATGTCGGGTCGTCCGACGTGCTCGCAAATCGTATGGCTTGCGTCAGTTCCATAACAGCGGCGGCATCGGCGGTGCTGTTCAGCGCCACGGTCAGGCCGCCGCCGCTCGCGGTCAGCGTTCCGATCGGCACGAAGGTTGCGCCCATCGCCGATCCATCTGCGTCGAACAAAACCGTCACACCATCGATATCGACCATGATGTGAGAGGTAGTGCCGATCGAGAGGGTGTCGCCGGTATGACTTCCCGCGGTCAGCGTTGCCGTCAGCGATCCACCGTTGAAGTTTGCATTGTCGATATCATGCACGACCAAGCCGCCGGAGCTGACGATGGCCACCGCAGGCCCGTTCTCGGTAAAGCCCGAGCCCGCTCCGCCGATGGAACTGCCGGAAAAGTCGGGCGCGTCGTTAGCGCCGGTAACTGTGACATCGACCGTCTTGAAGTCCGACGCGCCGCTGCCGTCTGTTACACGGACTTGGAAAGTATCATGCACCATCTGACCGCCAGCGAGCGCGTGCGTCGCTGCAAGCCCAGGATCGAGGACGTAGGTCCACTTCCCGGTCTGGTCGATATCGAGAGAGCCGTACATGCCCTTCAGGATCGAATCTGCGTCCGGTGACGTGCTGTCGACAACTGCGGGAGCACGACCGAAGAATTGCGCGCGCGTCCAGTCTTCACCGTGGAAGATCGACGTTGTCGCAGAGAAATCGACGGCTGGGTCTGTAATTCCGCCATGCACCAACGAATAAGACGCGGTGATCTCTCCGGGATTCGTGGCCGAGTGTGCCAATTGCAGCAAGACCTGTTCGCCTGGCGCGATCGTGCCGACCGAAATGCTTTGCAATATTGTGAATGTGCCCGCCACCATGTTCAACGCGCTGAACTGCACGGCTGTATTTCCACTGCTGTCCTGGACGACGGCAAGTTCGATCGTATCGTCACCGGGCTGATCGGTGGGTGTGCCGCCATTTTGGCGATCGGACAACCGCAGACCATACGCCTCACCGGTCAGCGTCGGCGTCGCCAGATCGAACAAGCCTTGAACCGCGAACGTCGATGTCGGGCGCAAGCCATTGGTCCCGCCCGGGCTGACATCGGTCAGCAATGACGCAAACTGCCCGACGACCGGCTCGCCGTAATTGGCGGCGGCAAGACGCAAACCAACAAAGGCAGCATTGGTGCCATCGATCAACGCTTCGCCGAACTGATTATTGACGAAGCCGTCAGCACTCGTCGTGGCATACTGCTGACCGTTCGGGTTGACCGTCGGCGGTGCAGGCGGTGCCGTGCCGGTGAAAGTATCCTCAAAAATAATGGTTGGCGTACCACCAATGACCTTCACGACTTTGAAGTCGTCGATTGCGAAGTGATAATCCGGTGCACCAATTCGTGCCCCGCCATCGACCGTCCAGGTATGTGCGTCGCCTGCATCAGGGTCGGTTTCGGTAAACTGACCGCCGACCTGTATTGTCCCGAGCGCAGATACCGATGCGGTTTGCGAACTCTGGTTGATCACCGGCGCATCGTTGGTGCCAGTGATAGTGATCGTCACAGGTTGTGTCGACGAGGTGCCGTTCGCATTGCCGCTGCTATAGTCGGCGACCGTTACATCGTAGGTCACGGTCAGCGTTTGGCCATCGGCAAGGAAGTCGAAGCTGGCATCGTCAGCGCTGTAGGCGAAGTCGATTGAGCCTGCACCTGTGCCCGTGGAGTCGTGCGGCGTCAGTGTCAACATCGCCGCCGCGGTTAGCGCGTTTTGCTGCATTGTCGTCAGCATGCCGCCGGACCATGCATAGCTCGGTGCGCTCTGGCTCACTGTGTGAGTGTCGGTTAAATCAACATCGGTGAACGCCAGAGTTCCGGTCGCCGTGTCAGGAAGAATCGCCGGTCCGTTCAGCACCGGTACATCGCCGGTGATCCCGTCCTGCTCCGTGATTGCGTGCAACGAAGTGCCACCCATACCCGAAACATCAACTGTCAGAGTCGGCGCGTCGTTGGCGCCGGTGATCGTGACGACAACTTGCTTAACGAGCGACTTATTTGTTCCGGTGTCGCCGCTGTTGTCCTGGATCGCGACGTCGTATTTGAGTGTGAGGGTATCGCCCACAGCAAGAAAATCGGCGAAATGATCGGGAAGACTAAAGTGCCAGTCCAGCGAACCAGAACCTGAACCAGTGGAGTCCGTAATCCCCACTGTGAAGGTTGTAGCCATGGCAACTTGGGACTGAGTCAGACTAGGCACAGTTCCCGTCGAATGATCGGCCTTGGTCCAAACAGCGGAGTTGAGAGACTGTGTGAGAACGGTGTGAGTGTCGTCGAGATCGGTGTCTGTGAAAGCCAGAACGCCTGAATCTGCAATTGCAGGAGCGTTCTCACCGGTTTGGTCGCTCGCTTCCGCAAGTGTTGTCACGGCACCGGCGGTAATAACGGGCGCGTCGTTCGTTGCCGTCAGCGTGACGACGACTTGTTGAGGAGATGAAGTGCTGCTTGCGGTGCCTTTATTGTCGGTAACAAAGACATCGTAGGTCAGCGTCAAGGTTTCATTGACGCGCAAGAAATCTAGAAAGTGATCCGCCAATGAGAAGGACCAGGCCAGCGTTCCGGCACCCGTATTTGTGCTGTCGCTGCCCACAACGCCCGTCGAAATTGCAGCGGTCATCGCAAGGTTGATGGCATTAATTGTGGCCGAAGGAATTCCGGTTGCGCCATTCGTCGCGGACCAAACGGCACCACCCGCGTGCAACGATGCATTCGCTTGATGCGTGTCCGTAAGATCGGGATCGGTGAAACTGAGTGTCCCGGTCGCGGAATCTAATGTTGATTGTCCGGTCTCGCTCGCGGTTTCACCGATCGTGACCGCAGTCGTATCGGTCGCGCCAACTGATATCATCGGCTGATCGTTGCTTCCGGTAATCGTGACGGTGAGCGTCTGTGGGATCAGCGCGCCTGCGTGGTGCGGGTCTGTCACCTCAATTGTGTAGGTGATGTAAAGCGTCTGGCCCGCGGCAAGATAGTCGAACGTCGAGTCAGTTGCGGAGAACGTGCCGTCGATCCTGCCTGCCGTCGTATTGACGAGCTTAGTTACAGGCGTCGTCGCGAAGCTGAAGAACGACCGAAGCTCCGTTTCCAACGTCATCGGGTCGGACGGCAAGCCTGCGGTCGCGCCGCTTGCGGTGACATTCGTGACGGCGACTGTATAGTTGGAACCGATCTCGCTGAAATCCGCGTCTTGAAAAGTAATGACAATCGGCGTCGTGTCGTGCGTGGCCGAACCGGTCGCTGCACTTTGCGCTGATGGCGTTGAATGCTCGCCGATTTCCGAAACGCCAACGGCGACGATAGCTGCATCGAACACAGGAACGTCGTTTTCGCCATTGATCGTCAGGGTGAGAACTTCGTTGCCGGTATCGGAAGCACTCGCACCCACGCCCGACGCGCTGACAAACGTAAATTTGTAGACCGCCTTCTCTCCATCGCCGAGAAACCGGAACGCTTCCGGATTGTATGTCACAATGCCGTCAACGGGATCGAATGACACGAGCGCCGCGTTCAATAGATACGCGTTCGAAGCAGTCGACGTGGTGGTTGCGGTGTAAGCGCCGCTGTTATGGACGTAGGGCACGCCGACATCGAAAAACGGAGCTGTATTGATGTCCGGATCGACGATCGTGACATGATCACCGAGCCTGAATTGGTTTTGTCCCAAAATTGTCGATTGGACGTCAACCGCGTTAGTTACGAAAAATTGCGGCGCCGTATTGATGTAGACGATCTGCAGGTCAGTGGTTTTGTGCGTATCGGGATTGATGATCGGAATGGTGTAAGTCACCGTGGCACGACCCGTATCCGAGTCCGTGCCATTCTTTCCCGCAACCGTGGCTGGTACGCCCACCGTACTGCCGTGCTGATCAGTCGACTTCGGCTTCGAGTCATCCGTGAAGTTCGGGAAATAAAGTTGAAAGACTTGGCTGAAGAGGGATTTGTCGGCCTGAACATCTGCCGGCGTCTTTTGCTGCTCGGTGGCTGTTACTGGCTGACCGATCCCGCCGGGAGAGAAAACCGTCACACGCCCTGCTTGTGTCATCTGGCCGACCAGAGCGCCGGTGGTGTTGTCGTAGAACACAAGTCCACCAACATGACCGTCCGGCTCGACGCCGAGCGAAACGATGACATCGCCGATCACCGCGTTGATTTTGACCAGCACCGCCGTGCCGCGAATACCCATCGTGGCGACGGGCGTTTCTACCCGCATGTTACCGTTCTTCGCAGTCTGGCCGGCGACGAACGTCACTGTGCCTTGCACGAGACTTATGAACGATGAGTTGGACGACCCATTCGGATCGTAAACCATCTCATTCAGGACCATGCGCGCGTTTGATGTCATGCCAAACGCACTGCCGTCGAGCAGTGTCATCGCGATCGAAGAATCCGATCCCGTTTGAATGACATCGCCTTTTTGCACGGCGTCGCCGATATTCAGTTCGATGGTAACGCCGTTGCGAATAACGCTGGCGCTGCCTGCAAGCTTCAACACTTTGCCGACAACTTGCGGCGCGTCAGGTGCAGCGGCTTGAGCGTATTGAACGTTGCCGGTCAGCGATGCGATGATGTGCGCGGAAATTGTCGCGCCGTCTTCCGAGACCAGCGCCGCACGATTCTCACCCTTGAAATAATCGTGGATGACGTACTTCTGATCCTGCGCGGAGAGCACAAGATCGTTTCCTGCACGTTGATACTCGCCAGTGAACAGCAAATGCTTGTCGGGAACGACGAAGGCACCCGCGCCGCCGGATCCGGTGTCGACGTGCGTATTGGGCGCAAATGAAAAGTGTTCGCTGTCGAGCGAAACCGCCGACACCGACGAGACGTTCGCGTTAATCGGACCGGGAAAATTCACGGCGAGAACCCATTCAAAAAGGTTAAGTTTTTATAAATCCCAAGGTTCGGCCATTCATAACACTAGACTAGGTGTCCTCGATAGAGATTTGGGTTCAAACGTGGTTGTCGTTAACGCGATTTTGGACAACTAGTTATTCGTAAAATCTACCGGGAACCCACTGCACCGGCGCTAAATCCATGAAATCCGGAGCTTAATTGGAGTTGCTTGGTTATTTTACGAGGCAATTCCCTGCACTTTTCAGGCTACAACCGCGTACGCTCTGACAATTTTATACTTGGCATGAATAGAGATATACTAAATGTACCAGTGTATATACGATAGTATAGTCTGATTTATGATTTTTTACTTGATTTCCGAAGTGCTACCAAACTCAACGCCGACGTTAGCCGTATGTAAAATTTTACGGAAATCCGTCACCGGCGGTTCCGCATATTTGAATCGAACTCGCGTGATTCTGCGTCTCTTAAGCCGGCCAAAAGCACCCTCGCCCTACACCACGTGACGAAACGATCCGGTCACGTGCGTGCAATCTCTTGCAAGCCGATGTCCGGACAAGGGGCGTCACATGTCGGCTTCAACTTTCCAGCACGTAAGCGCATGGCTTTTTGCATTTGCGTGCGCGAGTACTGCTTTCGTGTCACCAGGTAGCGCCACTCCGGCGCCAAGCGTGGTTGAGAATGCGCAGACGGCCGGCGAGCCGTTCGGACTGATCACACAGGCGATGCCGGACGGACCGTTGTGGACCAAGTGGCGCGCTGTTGAACGCAACATCGAAAGCGAACTCAAAATCATCGCCGATTGCCGCAGCAACCGCGCGAACTGCACGTCGCCCCCGGCCCTCCAATTTCTCCAGATTGTCGATATTGCCAGCAGCCAAACTGGTCTTGCGCGTATCGGAGAGATTAATCGCGCCTTCAATCTCGCCATCCGTCCGATGAGCGATCAGGCGCAGTACGGCGTTGAGGATATTTGGACATCGCCCCTCGCCACGCTCGCCGCCGGTGCGGGCGATTGCGAGGACTACGCCATCGCAAAGCTTGTCGCATTGCGCGAAGCCGGTATTGCTCCGAGCGACCTGCGGCTTGTGATCTTGCGTGACTTGGTCAGCCGTGAAGACCATGCCGTTGTCGCCGCACGTGTCGAGGGCCACTGGCGGATGCTCGATAACCGATATTTCCTGTTGCTTGAGGATTCCGATTTGTCGAAAGTGGAGCCTATCTTCGCGATCGACGATGGGGTTGCGAAACGGTTTGCGCCGCTGGAATTGTTGGTAGCCAAGAATGCAACCGGTCAGCAGCCTTTTGGTGCGGCTGAGAGCGTCACGGATGCCGATTTAACGACATCGGCTATCGGTGCAGGCGCAGCCTCAGTTGCAGGCGTGGATTTTTGGCAGACGCACGCGATGTAATCCTACTGCAAGCGCAGCGGCCTTAAGTTCGTACCATCAAATGAATGGCGGCGAAGATGACCAATACGGAGCCGATCGTTACGATCAATGCCGGATGGTCGCAAAACATCGCCCCTTGCTGGCACAACTGATCGGCAAGATAAAAGCCGCGGTTTCGCGTGACGCTGGCGAACAGAAACAAGCCGCCGCCACACAGCAACGCGAAGATAGCTTGCAACATTGTCCTGCTTCCTTCCCTCGCCAATTTTCGGGTCGAAGCCGTAAACCAATGCTTTTGTTGATCGCGGAAAGGCGGGGGTATTATGCAAAAATAACCAGTAGTTGCTCTGCCATTATATTTGGAACCGGCAAAAATCGAATCGAATGCCAATCATTTGCCGCATCAGAGACGCACACAGAAACGGAGTTTTGTTTTCTGTGTTCGATTTCAGGAAGTATTCAAATGGCAACACGCGCGCAGCGATTGGCTGAGTTCAATGGCGACGGCATTCCACCCGCTAACGAGCCGGTACAGGTTCTTTGCGAGGACAAAAGCGGCACCTATCAGCTGCCCTTCGCATGCCGCTGGGAAAATGGCGTATGGCGAAACTGTGAGTCGGGAAGCGTTGTCGAGGCCGCTGTCGTCGGCTGGCGGCTCACGCGCTGAAAACCGGAGCGTTTGGATCTCAGGATTTTTTGTTTTTCGAAGCTGCGTAGCGCGCCTTGGTGTCGGCATTCATCGGGTAAAGACCCGGCAATACCGCGCCATTGTTAACTTCATTGACGATCCATGCTTCCAACGCTTCCTGCTCTGGCCCTTCGGCAAGAATTTGCTCTACGAACGCTTGCGGGATGACAACTGCACCATCCTGATCGGCGACGATCACATCGTCCGGAAAGATCGCGACGCCGCCGCAACCGATCGGCTCCCCCCAATTCACGAACGTCAATCCCGCGACTGATGGCGGCGCTGCGGCACCATCGCACCAGATAGGCAATCCCGTTCCCAAACATCCTTCCAGATCGCGCATGACGCCATCCGTCACGAGCGCCGCTACGCCGCGTTTTGCCATTCGTGCGCAAAGAATATCGCCGAACACGCCGGCATCCGTGACGCCCATCGCGTCGATCACGGCGATGCAGCCCGCAGGCATCGCCTCGATGGCGGTGCGCGTTGAAATCGGCTTCGACCATGACTCCGGCGTCGCCAAATCTTCACGCGCCGGAACGAACCGCAATGTGAACGCCGGCCCGACCAGCCGCTCCTGACCCGGCCGCAATGGACGCGACCCGCGCAGCCAGACATTTCTCAAACCTTTTTTTAGAAGCACGGTCGTGATCGTGGCGGTAGAAACGTGTTTCAGCGTATGGATTTGTTGCGGCGAAAGCGGCATGCGGAACTCCGTTATGGATTGCACCTTTCTTGCGAAACCGTGCCACTGCGTCAAGACAGCAATCGGCGAGGCCCGAATGCGCCGATCGACGTTGCCATTCGCAAGCCGTTATCGGACAGTGCTTGCCAACTTCGGCGTTGCTATTGTGCTCAAATGAAAGCTGCCCCACCCCGAATTTTGCCTTCCGGAGATACCGCCTTAGCGGTGGAATTCGGCAGCACAATCGACACTGCGATCAACCATCGCGTTTTGTCGCTCGACCGCGCAGTTGCGCGTGAATCGATACGCGGGATTGTAGAGACCGTTCCGACTTATCGGTCGTTGCTCGTTCACTACGATCCGGTGGCTATCGGTTTTTCAGAAATCTCCGAGAGAATGCTTGAGTTGGCGGAGTTACCCGCCGATACCGCAATCGAATCTCGACGCTGGCGAATTCCCGTCGTCTATGGCGGCGACTATGGCATCGATCTCGACGATGTCGCGCGTGCGCATGGCATTTCGACAGACGAGGTGATTAAGCATCATTCGGCGAGCGAATACCTCGTGGCGATGATTGGTTTCACACCGGGTTTTGCCTATCTCAGCGGGCTCGATCCTTCGATTGCGACGCCGCGGCGTGAAAATCCACGCACAGAGACACCCGCTGGCACGATCTCGATAGGCGGTGCTCAAGCCTGCGTGCAGTGTCTTGCTGCACCCAGCGGCTGGCACCTTCTCGGACGCACACCGGTGCGGACGTTTCATCCGAAACGCGATCCGGTTTTTCTGCTTGAACCCGGCGACGCTGTGACCTTCCACGCAATCGCATCCCAGGAATTCGAGGCACTCGACCGCGCTGCAGAACGCGGCGAGCCCGTCGCGGAGTTGATCGCGTCATGAGCAAGCTCCTCGTCGGTAACGTTGGACCCGCAACGTCGATTCAGGACGCGGGACGTTTCGGTACTCAGCGTTACGGCCTGCCGCCCAGCGGTGCCATGGACCGCGTGTCGCTTGCTGTCGCAAACTGTCTTGCGGGGAATCCGCTATTCGCCGCAACAATCGAAATCGGCCCGCTCGGCGCGGCGTTCACGGCGCGCGATGGTGCCGTACGCATCGGCATTGCGGGCGCGTCGCGGCATGCAGACATTGCCGGAGTTGCGTTGCCGCTCAATCAAACTGCGCTTCTGGCGGAAGGTGAAACCCTAAAACTTGGTGCTGCGCGCGACGGTGTGTTCAGTTATCTCGCTATCGAAGGCGGCATTGAGGGCGAGCCGATTTTCGGAAGCCTTTCGGTCAATGTGCGCTCGGGCCTTGGCAGCCCCTTCCCGCGCGCGCTTCGCAATGGCGATGAATTGCAAGTCGGCGCTGCGCAACCCGCACCGCACGAGCGGCAAATCGATGTGCCGTCATGGCCGAAAGAACCTATCCGGCTTGTGATGGGCCCGCAGGACGATGAGTTCGGCGATGCGCGCGATGAGTTTCTAAAAAGCGAATGGGTGATTTCAGCAACGAGCGACCGTATGGGATATCGTCTCGAAGGACCTAAAATCTCGCACACGAAAGGACATAATATCGTCTCCGACGGCACCGTGAATGGCAGCATTCAGATTCCGGGGAACGGCCAGCCGATCGTCCTGATGATGGATCGTGGCACGACCGGCGGTTATCCGAAGATCGCAACTATCATCAGCGCCGATCTTGCGCGTTTTGCGCAGACGCAAGCGGGATCAAAGATGCGATTTGTGGCCGTCAGTGTAAAAGCCGCGCAAGACGAAGCGAGGAAGACGGCGGCATTTCTCAAATCGCTCCCAGCTCGTGTTCACGAAGCAGGTGGGTCTGCGCTCAATCTCGTGGAGTTACAGAACGCAAATGTCGCAGGCGCGGCCGTCAATGCAACCGACACCCAGACGTGGCAGACTCAAACCGGTGAATGATTGGGCGGACATGACAGCATGACGATCGATCTCAATAGCGACCTTGGCGAAGGTTTTGGCGCGTGGAACATGGGCAATGACGATGCCATGCTGAGTATCGCCAGCAGCGTCAATATCGCTTGCGGTTTTCATGCCGGGGATTCTGACATCATGCTGACAACTGCGAAACTTGCGAAAGAGCGCGGTGTCAGTATTGGCGCACATCCAGGCTATCGCGACCTGCAAGGTTTTGGGCGGCGGCCGATGCCCGGTTTGAAATCATCCGAGATCGAGACGATGGTCGCGTACCAGATTGGCGCACTTCAGGCGCTGGCCTCACTGGCCGGACACAAAGTCACGCACGTCAAGGCGCATGGCGCGTTGTCCAACGTCGGATGTGTGGATGACATGACGGCGCGTGCAATTGCGGCGGCTATTAAAGCGATCGACCCGAATTTGTATTTCGTGGTGTTGCCGAACTCGGCGCTGGTTCGTGCAGGCGAAGCTGCGGGTCTGAAGCTCGTCAATGAAGTCTTTGCCGATCGCGCCTATGAAGACGACGCGCAGCTCATGGCACGCAGCAAGCCGGGTGCGGTCCTGCATGACGCAAAAGCCATTTCAGAACGCGTGGTTCGGATGGTTCAGGATGGAGCGATCACTGCAGCGTCGGGTAAAACCATCAAAGTGCAAATCGATACAGTCTGCATTCACGGCGACACACCCGGCGCGGTCGAAATCGCGAAAGGCGTGCGCAATGAATTGAAGCGCTCCGGCATCGACATCGCGCCGTTCAGCTTGCCACGATAGCAACGTGTCCCGCCGCGCGCCAAATAACGTCAATAGACGTCCTGTTGATAGCGGCCCTTCTTCTTCAGGTCGGCAACGAAACTGACGGCTTCATCGATCGACCGCGCGCCGAATTGGGCAGCGATATCGACCAGCGCGCGCTCGACGTCCTTCGCCATGCGCTTGGCGTCGCCACAGACGTAAATGTGTGCGCCTTCCGCGAGCCACGTCCACAATTCGCTGCCTACTTCGCGCATGCGATCCTGAACGTAGAATTTCTCCTTGCCGTCGCGCGACCATGCCAGCGACAGCCGCGTCAGATGCCCCGACGACTTCATCGCGTTCAATTCGTCGGCATAGAAGAAATCGTAGTCGCTGCGTTGGTGTCCGAAGAACAGCCAGTTGCGGCCAGAAGCCTTCGTCGCTTGGCGATCGTGCAGGAAGGCGCGGAAGGGTGCCACGCCCGTGCCAGGTCCGATCATGATGATCGGCACGCTGGCGTCGGGTGGAAGCGCAAAGCCATGCGCCTTCTGAACGTAAACCTTGAGCTTGTCACCCGGCTCAATTCGTTCACCAAGGAAGGTCGATGCAACGCCGGTGCGCTTTCGTTTCCCGATCACATAACGAACCGTATCGACGGTCAACGCGAGACGACCCGGCGTCGCCATGTGCGAGGAGGAAATTGAATAGAGCCGCGGTTGCAACGGTTCGAGTGCTTCGACAAACGCTTCAGGATGCGGCCGCACGCGAGAGAATTTTTGTAGCGTCGCCATGACGTCGAGATTTGCCGCGTCGCCATCTGGATCGTCGCCCCGCGCCAATGCCGTCGCCTTCTCGCGCAAAGGCCCGCCTGTAATGAACGACATCAATTCAAACAGGGAATCGGGAGTTGGCGAGAGCGAAACATCGTGCAACAACGCGTCGCGCAACGTCTTGCCGTTGATTTCCATCGTCGGCAAAGCACCGAGCATTGCAATGATTTGATCGACGAGACCCGGATCGTTCTTCGTAAATACGCCGAATGAATCTCCGACGACGTAGTCGAGGCCGGGGCCGGAAAGATCGAATTCAATGTGCCAGGTTTGCTTTTCGGAGCCTTCCTTGTTGAGCAGGCGTCGCGACAGGAAAACGGCTTCGACCGGATTGTCGCGCGAGCGACCTGGGTCAGACAGTGCGACAGGCGTTTCCGGCTGCGTCGCAGGCGACGACGACGTCATCGGCCCGCTTTCAAGTTCCGCATGAAGCGTTTTAAGCATTCGGGCGGTTTCCTTCCCGCCCGGAACGCACAGATTGAGCCGCGCTTCGGATTTTTTCGCGATTGCATCCGAATAGTCGTTGCAGTTGTAACCGCATTGACCGCAATCCTGCTGTGCCATCGCGGCCATCATCCGGCGACGGAGTGGGCGTCCGTCGGCAAGCTTCATGCGATCGTCGATTGGTATGGTTTGATCGTGCCAAGGCGCGTCGCCATCATCGGCATCTCCGCCCAAACCTTTTATGACTCCAGCGCCCTGCTCCGCTGAGATTGGCGTCACGGCATTGTCGAGCGAAATCATCCCTGCAAAGAAACCATTCAGCCATTGGCGCTGCTCGCCGGAAAAAGGTGCGGTCTCCGGAATCAGATCGAAGCTTGGCGGCGGTGCGATCTGGTTCATTGCGCCGCCTCCGGCGTCATCATACCTTTGAGCGCATCGATGTCGTGACGATCCGCGAATGCGAGAAAAGTTTCGTCCTTCGACGACCGGTTGGCGACGAAAGCTTTCAGCATGTGTTCGACCGCTCGCGGTGCGTCTTCGGCTTTGATGTTCTGAATCAGTTCACGCGCCATTTTACCGTTTGGGCCGTAACCGCCGCCGACCAGTACGTGATAGCCATCGACCGTGTCGCCGTCTTCGTTCACCGGAACTCTTGCCGCAAGCAGGCCGATGTCGCCGATGTAGTGCTGCGCGCAGGAATGGTGACAGCCGGTCAAATGAATGTTGATTGGCGTTTCGATGTTTACCTGCTCCTCACACCAAGCGGCAATCTCGTCGGCATTCTCTTTCGTATGTGCGGCAGCGAACCGACATCCGGTTGAACCGGTGCACGCGATCAATCCGGCGCGGATGGCTGTGGTTGACGTTGCGAGGCCGAGCGCATCGATCGCCGCGACAACGGTTGCGATGTTTGTATCCGCCACGCCGGAGATCAAAAGATTTTGCCAGACCGTCAGGCGAATATCGCCGTCGCCGAAATCGCCTGAAAGTTTTGCAATCCCGCGCATCTGCTCGGGTGTCATGCGTCCGAGTTTCATTGCGACGCCGATCCAGTTCATGCCCGGCTGTTTCTGCGGATGGATGCCGATATGCGCCAGCCGATCGAATACCGGTCGTGGAGCGACGGCCTCAGCCGACACGCGCGTCAATTTGCGTCCGAGCTTTTCCTCGACAGCCGTGAGAAATTTGTCGAAACCCCATGCGTCGAGTACATATTTCAAACGCGCCTTCAGGCGATTGGTGCGGTCGCCATTCTCAATGAACACGCGCACGATGGCGTCGGCGACCTCCGTCGCCTCAGAGGGTTTCAGGATCACGCCGGTATCACGGGCCAAATCGCGATGCCCGGTAATGCCGCCGAGCGCGAGGCGATAGTACACATCGGAATCGACGCCGTGGCCTTCAAGCACTTGCACGGCCTGGAAGCCAATGTCGTTGGTATCTTCAAGTGTCGCGATGCGCCCGCCCCCGTCGAACGCGACGTTGAATTTGCGCGGCAGTCCGAAAAGCGAACGGTCATTGAGAATGTGGAAATGCCATTCGCGTGCATCGGGTCGCGTGTCCCACAATTCTAACGGATCAATGCCAGCGGTCGCAGTGCCCGTCACGTTGCGGATATTGTCTGCACCGGAGCCGCGCGAACACAACCCCAATTCCTGAATCGCCTCGATGACATCGACGGCGTTCTTCGGCGCGATTTCACGCAACTGCAAATTCGCGCGCGTGGTCACATGTGCATAATGCCCGCCAAAGTTCTCCGCGATGTCGGCAACGCCCGCGAATTGCCAGTGCTTGAGGATGCCGTTCGGGAGGCGCAGGCGACACATGTAAGACGTCTGGTTCGGTGCGACATAAAAAATTCCGTAATAGCGCCAGCGGAAGTTGTCCGGCGGTTTCGGCGCCTCGTTGTTTTGCGCTTGTTTGACGAGACGCGGATAAGCGTCGAATGGATGCTCCTCACGTTTGAATTTTTCCTGATCGCAAAGTTTTCCGCCGCCAGCAACGGTGCGGTCCTGCGCTTTGATATGGATCGCGTCGGGCCCGACCGGCTCGGACTTGCCGGGTGAATTGGCGCGTGCAATCTTCGACGCGCTCATTCCCGAGAGGAAACCCTCAAGGTAGCGTTTCTGGTCTGGTGAAAAGTCGCTGGACATAATCAGGCGGTGCTCGCTCGCATTTGTTCCCAGATGCGCCAAAGCAAAAGCCGCCCCTTAGACACCTGCGAATGCATGGTCTTCGGACAGCGGCTTTGCTGCGGGATCCCTCATGGGATCGTCGGCCTTCGTCTTGGCTTACGAATATCTATTCAAGGATCATGCCAGATTGTTGCAGTGCAATATCGGCCTCGTTTACAGACGATTACGCGGTAAAGTTCACGTTTCTTATGGCGCCAACGCGCTTGCCTGATCAGCAAAGGCACCAAAACTAGGCAACGGCTAATTATTGAGCAGTTTGAATACAATGGGTTAAATCGGGCTGCGCTTGATGACCATCGCCGCGAGATGAGCTCGGATGTCATCGGCATCGAACGCAGGTCCGTCGAACGCGCCCACGCCATCCCTGACACCATGCGCAGGCTTATCGGGATGACCGAGTGCTGCGTCATAAAGATCCGCGCGGAAGACAGCCTTCGCAGTCTTTAGCGCTTCGGCGGAATAGACCGCCTGCCCCCAGCGAACCATCTGTGCGTATAGCCACGCTGCTTGGACGGGATCAGGTCGTGCGGCGCTTTCGCGGCCGACGAGAAGATAGCGTGTACTTTCGCGCACGGTACCGTCGGGCGAGACTTTCAGCCGCCCAGTTAAAGTTCGCCGGATCACTTCAGCGTCGACGCCGATGCGATCCGGCTTTGCGAGGATTGTCGATACCTCTTCCCGATGAGCCGGGTTTTCAATGAAGTCCGCTGCACGCCCATGCGCGCGCGTCAATTTGGCGAGAATGAGCGGATTTTCCTGCGACCAGTGCTCACGAACTGCGAGAACTTTCTCGGCGGCACGCTCAAGAATATCCGACACGAAGTGCAGAATGTGACCGACGCCGAAATCGACCGCAACGGAATTCCAAGGCGCGCCGACGCAGAACGCATCGACGTGTCCGTTGGCGAGACTGTCCACCATGTAGGGCGGCGGCAGCACAACCAGTCGAACGTCTTCGTCAGGATCGACGCCACCTGCAGCCATCCAGAAGCGCAATTGATAATTGTGCGTCGAAAACGGAAACGTCATTCCGAACGTCAACGGATCCTTGCCGGCTTTGCGTCGCGCCGCGACCACGCGCGCAAGCGCTTTTGAGGTTGCTTTCGGATCATACAGATCGCCGTCGATCTCGCCCATGATCGCCTCATGGAGCGCGCGCGAAACCGTAATCGCATTGCCATTCACACCAAGATTGAAGGGTGCAACGATTGGCACCTTCACCTGCTGCAGGCCGAGACTGGAGGCGATTGCGACGGGCGCCAGCAAATGCGCAGCGTCGAACAGCCCGATGTTGAGCTTGTCGCGCACATTCGACCACGACACTTCGCGCACCAGCGTAACATCGAGCCCTTCGGCAGCGGTAAAGCCCTTGTCGACAGCGACAATCAATGCAGAAGCATCGACGAGAGGAATGAAACCAATTCGCAGCGGTTTGTCGGTCATTTTAGCAACTCCGCCGCCGTCACGATGGATTGGGCTATTTCGCCAATTTTCTTCTTCTCGCGCATCGCCGTTGACCTGATGAGCACATAGGCCTCCTCTTCGGTGAGACCTTTCATTTTCATGAGCAGTCCCTTAGCGCGGTCGAGGATCTTGCGATCCTCAAGCGCCGACTTGGTCCGATCGAGTTCGTCCTGCAGTTTGGCGAATGCGTTGAAACGCGAGATGCACAGATCCAGGATCGGCTTGATACGCTCTTTCTTGAGGCCATCGACGATGTAGGCCGACACGCCAGCCTCGACGGATTCCTGGATCGAGGCGGCATCGCTCTGGTCGACGAACATGGCAATCGGTCGTCGCACGGCGCGGCTGACCTGAAACATCTGTTCGAGAACGTCACGGCTGGGATTTTCGAGGTCGATCAGGATCACGTCCGGATCCATCGCGTAGATCCGCGCCAGCAGATTGTTCATCTCGCTGATATGTTCGACGCTGGTGAAGCCGGCCTCGCGCAATCCCTCATTGAGGATTGCGGAACGGATCGGGCTTTCGTCGACGATGACGATCTTGAACGACGAGTCCGCAGCCATCCACTACTCACATTCCGGCGAAACGACCCTAGCACGCGCGTCGTCGCGGCTTAAAGCCTTGTATTTGCGGCGCATCAAGGCTAGCTCCAGCCCTTCACCGGATCGAACGCAATGAATCAGGGCGCTGCCCCTAAGGTCAGTTTTGTCTCGCTGGGGTGCCCCAAAGCTTTGGTGGATTCCGAGCGAATAATCACACGACTGAGGGCTGAGGGCTATGAACTTGCCCGCAAGCACGACGGTGCTGATTTGGTGATCGTCAACACCTGCGGATTTCTCGACAGCGCCAAACAGGAGTCGCTCGGCGCCATCGGCGAGGCGATGGCGCAGAACGGCAAAGTGATCGTTACGGGTTGCATGGGCGCAGAGCCTGAGCAGATCGAGAAAGCGTATCCCAACGTGCTTTCGATCACGGGGCCACAGCAATATGAAAGCGTGCTCGACGCTGTGCATCGCGCGCTGCCGCCGCTGCACGATCCGCATCTCGATCTGGTGCCGCCGCAAGGCATTAAACTGACGCCGCGACATTATGCTTATTTGAAGATTTCTGAGGGCTGCAACAACCGATGCACGTTTTGCATTATTCCCAAACTACGCGGCGATCTTGTTTCGCGTCCGGCCAACGAGGTGTTGCGCGAAGCAGAGAAACTCGTTGCCGCTGGTGTCAAAGAACTGCTGGTGATTTCGCAGGACACGTCGGCTTACGGTATCGACATCAAATACGCGACCAGCGTTTGGAAAGATCGCGACGTTCGCGCGAAGTTTTACGATCTCGCAAAAGAACTCGGCGAATTCGGCGCGTGGGTTCGTCTTCAGTACGTCTATCCCTACCCGCATGTCGATGAGGTCATTGGCTTGATGACCGAAGGCAAAGTCCTTCCCTATCTCGACATCCCGTTCCAGCACGCATCGCCCGAAGTGCTCAAGCAGATGCGCCGCCCCGCCGCGCAGGACAAGACGCTGGCGCGGATCAAGGCGTGGCGCGCGGAATGTCCTGATCTCACTTTGCGCTCGACGTTCATCGTCGGTTTTCCCGGCGAAACAGATTCCGATTTCCAGTATCTGCTCGACTGGCTCGATGAAGCGCAGATCGACCGCGTTGGATGTTTTAAGTACGAGCCCGTGGCGGGTGCCACATCCAACGCGATTGAAAATCCGGTACCGGAAGAGATCAAAACCGCGCGCTGGAATGCGTTGATGGCGCGCCAGCAGAAGATTTCCGCGCAGCGGCTGAAACGAAAAGTCGGCACGCGGCAACAGGTGATTGTCGATGAAGTCGGCCCGACCGTCTCAAAGGGCCGCTCGAAAGCCGACGCACCGCAGATCGACGGCGCAGTCTATCTCTCAAGCCGCCGCCCGATGAAAGTCGGCGAGATCGTCACGGCGAAAATCGAGAGCGCCGACGAATACGATCTGCATGGAACCGTCTCTGGCTTCTGACAATCACGGCTTGAGAATTGACGATCCCGTAGTCGCGCGGCTTTCCAGATCGCGGTGCGCCTTCTGCGCATCCTTCAGTGCATAGGCGTGATTGATCGGAACATGCAGCGTGCCGTTGATGACGGCCGCGAACAATGTATCCGCGCCTTCCATTAATTCCTTTCGCGTGCCGACATAATCGTTGAGTTTCGGGCGCGTCGCGAATAACGAGCCGTGATTGTTCAGCTCCGCAATCGAAAACGGCGGCACCGGGCCGGACGCGTTGCCGAAGCTGACAAATAGCCCGCGAAGCTTGAGACACTTCAGCGAACCTGAAAACGTATCTTTGCCGACGCCGTCATAGACGACATCGCACAATTCGCCGCGGCTGATTTGTTTGACGCGTTCGGCGAAATCTTCTTCTTTGTATAGAATGACGTGGTCGCAGCCATTGGCGAGTGCCAACGCCGCTTTCTCCTTCGTGCCGGCCGTGCCGATAACATTGGCGCCAAGCGCCTTCGCCCACTGACACGCCAGTAGCCCGATGCCACCCGCCGCAGCGTGAATGAGGACGCGATGGCCCGGCTCGACTTTGAACGTCTTGAACAGCAGATACCAGACTGTCAGGCCCTTCAGCATCAGCACGGCTGCCTGCTCATGCGTGATGTGGTCCGGCAACTTCACGAGCTTCTCGGCGGGGATGTTTCGCTCGGTCGCATAGCCGCCGAGATTGAAATAATAAGCCACGCGGTCACCGGGATGAAAATTAGTCACACCGGAACCGACCGACACCACTTCACCCGATGCTTCGTTGCCGACAACAAATGGCATCGTCGGTGTTTTATAGAGCCCGCTGCGAAAATACGTGTCGATGAAGTTCAAGCCGATGGCGTGCTGACGAATGCGCACCTCTCCGTTTCCGGGCGCGGCGACCTCGACGTCCTCATAGGTCAGCACTTCCGGCCCGCCGACCTTATGTACGCGTACAGCCTTTGTCATTTTTCGCTCCCTCAATTTTCCGCAAAGGTACTCAAGCGCGCGGCGATGTCCAGCCGCTTCGCCAAGGGACCGCTGCGTTCGCTAATGCATGGATGATGTTTTCGCGCGCTTCCTGCGATTGCGCTGCGCAAGGATGTTGAATGCTTCGACAGCAGCCGAGAACACGATGGCGACGTAGATAAACGACCGCGGAATGTGGAAGCTAAATCCGTCGGCAACGAGTGCCACACCGATCAAAACTAGGAAAGCCAGCGCCAGCATTTTCGTCGTCGGATGTTCGGCGACGAATGCGGCGACCGGACCTGCTGAGATATACATCACGCCGACGGCGATCACGACGGCCGCGATCATGATTTCAAGGTCTTGTGCCATGCCGATGGCGGTGATGATCGAATCGAGCGAAAATACCAGATCGACGATGACGATCTGAACAATCACCCAGAAGAATGCGCTGGCTTTCGGTCGTGCGCCCGGCTCCTCGTCGCGCGCCTCGACCTCGCCGTGAATTTCATGCGTGGCTTTCGCGATCAAGAACAATCCGCCGCCGATCAGAATGAGATCGCGCCAAGACAACGCAAACTTGCCGATCTCGATGACGGGCTTGGTGAGGCCGATCAGCCAAACGAGTGCGCTGAGAAGTACGATCCGAAACACCAGCGCTAGCGCAAGACCGATTTTACGCGCGCGTTCAGCCTGAGCAGCGGGGATGCGCGATACGATGACCGACAGGAAGATGACGTTATCGATGCCGAGTACGATTTCAAGGGCGGTCAATGTGACGAGCGCGGCCCATGCTTCGGGGCTGGTCAGTAACTCCATCATGGCGATGCTTTCCCCAACATCCGGATAATTACGTCGCTGAACAGTATATAAAATCCTATGCCACATAGAACGATGGTGATCGGTAGCGGCACCGCGAAGTTCAGAGCGATGACGATGATCGCTAGCACTACCCAGATGAGAATGGCGGCAAGATTTAATTGCCAAAATCGTGTCGTGCGCAACGGATGCATCACGTTGAACGGCGCGAACGTGAGAATCACCAAGCCTGCGAGTAAAAGGCTTCCGACCGCCGCCGGCGGCTTCAGCAGGAAAAGATAAAACGCAGCCGCGTTCCAGAGTGCCGGAAATCCTCTAAAATGATTGTCGTCGGTCTTCATGCGTGTATCGGCGAAATACAACGCGCCAGATACGACAATGGCTGCACCGAGCAACGGCGTCGCCAGCGGCACCAGCAGACCGCTTGCGGTGATCGCATAGGCGGGGACGAAAACGTAAGTCACAAAATCCACGACGAGATCAAGCGTGTCGCCCGACCAGTTCGGCAACGCATCCTTGACGCGGTAGCGTCGCGCAAGCGGACCGTCGAGGCCGTCGATCAACAATGCGACACCGAGCCAGCCGAACATCGTCGCCCAATGCTCGTGAACCGCCTCTAGCATGGCCAGCAGCGCGACGGCACCGCCAAGCGCCGTAAATATATGTATGCCGAATGCGCGCGCGCGGGACATCGGTGTGCTTGGCTGCGGTTCGCGTGGTTCGTGAATCATGATCGCGCGTGACTATCAGGATTTTACGAACTTGCACATATCGCCTTTGCGGCGTTGTGCCGCGCGGCAATTTCGGAACCGACTTTCGCTAAATTCATTGCGAAACGTGACGACGAAAACGATTGTGAGCGTTCGACTTTCGGACCATATAAAGGGGATGAACAGAACATCGCACCGTTGCCAGGTCGTGGTTGTTGGCGGAGGCCCGGCGGGACTCGCTTGCGCCGTCGCACTCGCGCAAGCGGGTGTGGAGACGACGCTGATTGCGCGACGTTCGCCATACGCCGACAATCGTACGACGGCGCTGTTGGGCAATTCCGTTGGCTTTCTCGACCGGTTGAATGTTTGGTCGCGCTGTCAGAATGACGCCGCAGCGTTGCGCGTGATGCGCCTGATCGACGATACCGGACGGCTGGTGCGCTCGCCTGAAGTGAAATTCTCGTCCGACGAAATCGGAATGGACGCATTCGGCTACAACATCGCCAATCGCGCGCTGCTTGTCGCGATGGAGGATCGTGCGGCGGAACTTGAAAACCTGACGCGCATTGACGACGACGCTGCGACGATTATCGCAAATGATGACGCGGTCATCGTCAACATCGCGCAAGGTGGCTCGATTTCCACGTCACTTGTTGTTGGCGCTGATGGACGCCATTCGATTTGCCGCGAGGCGGCGGGTATTGCCGTCAAGCGCCGCGAACTTGACCAATCGGCGCTTACTTTGAATGTCGCCCACAGCCGCCCGCACAAAAATTGCTCTGTCGAATTTCATACCGCGTCCGGACCGTACGTATTCGTTCCTCTCCCCGGCAATCAATCGAGCGTCGTCTGGGTGATGAAACCGGACGAAGCCGAGCGTATCAAATTGCTGAACGACGATGAACTCGCCACCGCCATCGAACGACAATCGCATTCGATTTTCGGACGGATGACAATTGCGCCGGGACGATTTGTTTTTCCGCTCGCGATCGAGACGCCACAACGGCTTGCCGCGCGGCGCGTCGCGCTGATCGGTGAAGCCGCTCACGTTCTGCCGCCAATCGGCGCGCAAGGACTGAATATGGGATTGCGCGACGCGTCGGATTTGGTGGAGATCGTTCGCATCGCTCTGGCGGGCAGCGACGATCCGGGATCGGACGCGGTCCTGCAGCGCTATGAAAAAGAGCGCAGCGCGGATATTTTCAGCCGCACATTCGCGGTCGATATGGCGAACCGGACTTTGCTCAACGACTTTCTTCCCGTCCAGTCGCTGCGCGCAGCGGGGTTGCACATGCTCAACAGCGTCGGGCCGATACGCCGTTTCGCGATGCGTGAGGGATTGTCGCCGCGCCTTGCTTCGCGTCGAATTTAGATTCGAGTTTTCCGTACCGTTCGACCTCATCATGCGGCCCGTGACCGAAAGGAAAAACCCTTGAACGACTACAGCGCACTCTCTTCGGCCGAACTCGACAATCGCATCGCCATCGTGCGGGACAATATAAGGCAACTCACCGAGCAGGCGGCTGGCAGCTCGGGTGCCGCGGATGAAAACCGCACGGCAGACCGCATGACGCAGCAAACCGAACAGCTCGATGCGTTGCAGAAAGAGCGCAGCAAGAGGAAATGACGCTAATTGCGATCCAAGTTGCGACTAAGGAAATATAAGCGCGCCGGTCTTCAGTAACCACATCACGCTCGTGACCGTCACGACCGAAACGAACGTCCCGATCAATACCGCAGCCGACGCAGGTTCGATCCAGACGTCGTATTGCCGCGCGATAATGAAAACGTTCAGCGCCGGCGGCAACGACGCCAGCAACAACGCGGTCGCGGCCCATTGTGACGGAAATGGGCCGAGCAGCATCAGTAAACAAAACACAATTAGCGGATGCAGGATGAGCTTGATTGCGACAATGCCTGATATTTCCCACGGCATACGCTCGAATGGCCGTAGCGCGACCGTCACTCCCAGCACGAACAGGGCAACGGGCGCTGCGGCGCTTTGCAAAAATTGCAACATGCTGTCGAAGGCGACGGGCACCGGCACATGAAAAAAAGCCACCAGCGCTCCGCAATAGGATGCGACGATCAGCGGGTGCAGAAATATCTGCTTTGCGACGAGGCCGATGGTCGGCAACAGCGGACGGCGCTCCCCGTCGGTCAACACCATCAGCAGCGGCACAATCGAAAACAGAAAAATAGTGTCGAAGCAAAATACCAACGCGATGGGAACTGCTGCCTTGGCACCGAGCGTCGAGAGTGCAAGGCCCGGCCCCATATATCCGATGTTGCCGTAGCCGCCGGCAAGTCCCGCCATCGACGACTCGCGCCATGACAAGCGACCCATCAGCTTGCTACCGAACAGCGACATTGTGAATGCGAGCGCGGTGGCAGCCGTCGTCGCAATAATAAATGGCGGGTTGTTCAATTCCTCAAACGGCGTTTTGGCAAGAATGCGGAAAAACAGCGCCGGCAGCGATACGTAAAGCAGGAAAAAGTTCATCCAGCTTAGACCTGCTTCGGGCAGGCGCTTATATTTTCCGCAGGCAAAGCCGACGAAGATCAATCCGAAATATGGCAGCGCAAGATTCAGGATGTCGATCATCGCGATTCGCTTTTGTCATCTTTCCGTGGCTGATTTCAACCCTGACCGGCATACCTCACAACTCCCAGATTTGGAGGGTTTGGCTCTAGCATCAGCCACAATCATGGTCTATTCGACGAGGGATGATTAAACCGCGAACCGCCAAGTTTCAGATCGGCCAAATCGTGCGCCACCGGATTTTTTCGTTCCGCGGCGTCATTTACGATATCGATCCGGTATTCAACAACACCGAAGAATGGTGGCTGTCGATTCCCGAAGAAATGCGCCCCCACAAGGATCAGCCGTTTTATCATTTGCTCGCAGAGAATTCCGAATCAGAATACGTCGCTTACGTGTCGGAACAGAATCTGCTGCCCGACGATTCTGGCGAGCCGATCCGCCATTCGCAGGTCGCGGAAATCTTTGTGAAGGACAAATCGGGTGGATACCGCCCGCGCAATCCATCGCTCAATTAATCTGTTTATTTATTCTGTTCGGTCACGAAAAAGGCGCGCATCGCTGCGCGCCTTTTATTCATCGATCTGTAATTGCGAAGTTACTTCGCAGCCGGAGTCGCTCCACTTGCGCCTTCGAGCTTGGCGCGCGCTTCAGCAGCGCGCTTCTGCAATTCTTCCTGCAGCTTCTTCTGGTTTTCCTCGAACACCTTCGGATCGGTCGGAGGACCGTCATAGGCTTTCGCGAATTCCTGCAGGGGAAGCGGAAGCGTCACGGCCTGACCGTTGACCTGAATCGCCTGGACGAAAAGAGTCGTGCCTTTTTTCAAGGTCGCAATCATCGCAGGCGTTAGTTCGTAATCTGACATGCAGCCGTTCTGGAAGCAGGCCACGAAGGGGCTCTGCTGTGGCGCGTTTTGGTCGATGACGACGCGCGTGCCCTGCACCAGCGCCATCCCGAGCGGCAGCGTAACGCGCAGCAACTTTTTCGGATCGTCCTTCGGCTCGATCAGCACGGCGGCGACGACTGTCTGACCGGATTCGATGCGACCGTCTTTGCCAATGAAGCAGACTTCTTTCGATGTCGATTCCTGGCCCTTCATGCAGTACTTCGCCCAAGGCTGATAGATCAGCTGAACCTGCTGTTGTTCGCCAGCAGCCGGAGCGGCGGGCGCGGCAGCACCTGCGGCGGCGGGCGCAGCGGCTTTCGGCGCAGGCGCGGCTTTCGGTGCCTTCGGTGCGGCCGGCGCAGGCGCTTGCGCGAACGAAGACGAAACGGTCACGGCGGCCAAAATGGTCCCGGCGGCGACGGCGGCGAAGGCTCGCCCGCGCGGCAAGGCCTGCGCGGCCAAGATGCGGAAATTCATTGTAGAAAACCCTTTCTGAACGTGACGCCCGCCACCCTTGAGGCGCGGCGCCGACTGTCGGCGGCTGTCTCTGAGCCAATTAAGGCGGATACGTGACAGACGCTCAAACCACCTGCATTTGGCTGCCTTCAATACAACGGCGCGCGAAAAGATCAATGCCAACAGTCGCATTTCGGTGGGGTCAAAGACCGGGTTAACGTCGCCTCGTGGTAAATTTTGACGTGCATTCACCCGAATCAAATCTGGCCCGGCGATACGGCATTGGCTGCTGGAACGATGCCCTAAGCGTGCTCGCGGCGGTCTTCGCGGGCCTGGCGGGATTCGCGGTTGCGGGCAGCGTCCCTGCCGTCGGTCAGACCGGTATTCAATCACACGGTATCGCCATGCACGGGCAACCGGCGTTGTCCGCCGACTTCGCCTATATGCCCTATGCTCGTCCGGACGCACCCAAAGGCGGAAAAATCGTATTTGGGATTCCCGGAACATTCGACAGCCTCAATCCTTTCATCGTCCGGGGCATCGCGGTTCAACAAATTCGCGGCTACGTCGTCGAGAGCCTGATGGCACGCGGCAACAACGAGCCGTTCTCGCTTTATGGATTGCTTGCAAAGAGTGTCGAGACCGACGACGCGCGCAGCTACGTTACGTTCCGCATCGATCCGCGCGCGACATTCTCCGACAGCAAGCCGGTGCTTGCACAGGATGTGTTGTTTTCATGGGCGCTACTGCGCGACCAAGGACGTCCCAATTATCGATTGTACTATGCGAAGGTCGAAAAGGCCGAGGCACTCGATGAGCGAACCGTGCGATTCGATTTCGCCGGCGCGAACGATCGTGAGCTGCCGCTGATTCTGGGCCTGATGCCGATCTTCCCGAAGCATGCAGTCAATCCCGCAACGTTCGAAGAGACGTCGCTGACCGCGCCGCTCGGCTCGGGCCCCTACACCGTAAGCAATGTCCGTGCAGGCACCGGCGTCACCCTCGTGCGCAATCCGAATTATTGGGGCCGCGATCTCCCAGTGAATAAAGGTCTATGGAATTTCGACGAGGTGCGCTTCGACTATTACCGCGAAGCCAATGGCGCATTCGAGGCATTCAAGCGCGGTCTGTATGACTTCCGCGTCGAGACCGAGCCGCTGCGCTGGCACGAAGGTTACAATTTTCCAGCCGCCCGCAACGGCGATGTCATCCGTGATGAATTTCAGCCCGGCACACCGCAGCCGTCGGAATTTCTGGTGTTCAACACACGTCGGCCGGTGTTTGCGGATATTCGCGTACGTGAAGCGCTGACGCTGCTGTTCGATTTTGAATGGATCAACCGGAATTATTTCTTCGACCTTTACGGACGCTCGGCGGGGTTTTTCGCAGGCTCCGAATTGTCGGCCTACGCGCGCGCCGCCGACGCCCGCGAAAAGCAACTTCTCGCGCCCTACTCCAATCGTGTCCGCAGCGACATTCTCGACGGCACCTTTCGCCTTCCCGTGACCGACGCTTCCGGACGCGATCGTGCAACATTGCGCGCGGCACTGGATTTGCTGTCGCAGGCCGGATACCGACTCGACGGCACAAGCTTGCGAAAACGCGATACGCACCAGTCACTATCGTTCGAGATATTGGTGACAACGCGCGATCAGGAACGCATTGCGCTTGCTTACGCGCGCGATCTCAAACGCGCTGGCGTGGACGCAACTGTGCGTGCGGTCGACGCCGTCCAATTCGACCAGCGCAAGCTCGGTTTCGAGTTCGATATGATTCAGAACCGCTGGGATCAGTCGCTATCTCCCGGCAACGAACAGGCATTCTATTTCGGTCGTCAGGCGGCGGACAATCAGGGCACGCGCAACTACATGGGCGCAAAGGAACCGGCCATCGACGCGATGATCGCTGCCATTTTACAGGCGCGCGGCCGCAGCGATTTCGTCCCCGCTGTGCGAGCGCTCGACCGCCTGCTGATCTCGGGTTTCTACGCAATTCCGGTATACAGCGCACAACGGCAATGGGTGGCGCGGTGGAATCGGATAGAACGACCCTTGACCAGCTCGCTGTACGGATATCTTCCGGAAACGTGGTGGCAAAAGGCTACAAAGGTCCCCTGACGACGTGCGAGACGATCTGACCAGAAAGCTTGAGGGCGCATCGAGTGGCGCGTCGCCAACGCTCGACGATTTGTTTCGGCGCACCGCCATGCGCCGTCCTGGCGCGGTTGCACTGATCGATCCGCCGAACAAGCAACGCGTCAGCGGCGAATTGCCGATGCAATTGACTTATATGGAAGCCGACAGCGCCATCTCCGCAATCGCGTCCCAGTTTATCGACGCGGGCCTGCCGCCGGGATCGATCGTCGCATTGCAATTGCCGAACACAATAGAATTTCCGATTGCTGCATTGGCCGCGATCCGTGCCGGAATGGTGGTCGCATTGTTACCGCAACTCTGGCGGCAAGCGGAATTGACGACGGCGCTCACACGGATCGGCGCGCGCGCCATTATCGGCGTCGGCCGCATCGAACTCGTCGACCATGGCGACCTCATGATGGCTGCCGCCGCCGAAGTTTTTTCGATCCGGCATGTCTTTGGATTTGGAAAAAATCTTCCCGAGGGAATGACGCAACTTGAAATCGCGACGGGCGTGGCCTCGGATACCAGAGCGCATGCGATCCTCGATCCACGCCAACCGGCCATCGTTTCCTTCGACGTCACCGCCGACGGATTGTGCGCCGTGCCGCGCGATCACGTCCAGATGATCGCTGGCGGTCTGACAATTCTGCTTGAAAGCGGGATGTCGCCCGAAGCCAATATTCTCTCGACCGTCGCATCGTCGTCGTTCGGCGGCTTTGCGTCGTCACTGGTGACGTGGCTGCTCTCAGGCCACGCCCTCGCGCTCCATCATGCGGGTGATCTGGATGTCCTCGAGAAGCAGATTGCCGGTCCGAATATCGACGTACTCGTCGCCCCAGCATTGATTGCGTTGCGTCTTGCGGAGATGGGCGCATTTTCAGAGCGATCGCGCCTCACTCATGTCATCGCTCTATGGAGAACACCGGAAAACGCTTCGTCGAGCGATTCCTGGCCCCATGCTAAATTGAGTTTTACCGATGTGCTTTTGTTCGGCGAGATCGGGTTGATTGCGGCATGTCGTCAGGCCGACGGATCGCTCGCATCTATTACTTCCGGCGTTCAGTCCGCGCCGCGGGCAGTCGCAGGTTCGCGCGCGGTCGGTGAAATCGCGGTCACTCCGAGGGGTACGCTCGCGTTGCGCGGCGTGATGGTGCCATTGGCGGCATACCGGACGTCGCCGTCGAACCAGATGTTTGCCGAACAGTCTCTGCAAGTCGATACGGGCTATGCTGCGCGTCTCAATCGCGCGGCGCACGCGGTCGATATCACCGCGCCTCCCGGCGGAATCGTTGGCGTCGGAGGCTACAGATTTCGATCCAAGGACCTTGATGAGTGGTCGAAGCGGCTTGGCGACGACGCGATGCTTACGGCTCTTCCGGACAAGTTGAACGGGCATCGACTGGCAGGCCGCGCCAGCGACACAAGGCGCGTACGCGAAGCACTCAGCGAATTGGGACTCAACCCCTTGATGGTGGAGGCCTTTCGCAACCGTGCCGACAGCGCGTGACGTCGGGACGTTTCAATTTCATCGGTGTTATTGACCCCTCATTAACAGCCCGCCTCTACGATCCCGCGACCAAACGTCTTAAGTCGTCGCAACGATCGAACGCATAACGATGTCGCAAGGCCCGATCCTGATCATTTCCGACGGCGCCAATACCGCGCTGAAGAATGCTGTCGTGACGCTGAAGAATTTTCCGTTGATTGACACGGATTGGACCAGTGCTTCGGATGCAATCTCTCGCGTGCAACCCGCTGCGATCCTTGCTGCCAATATCGGTGCCAAGGAAGCCACGCTGTCGGCCATCGCAAAACAGACCGAAGCGTTTCGGCCCTACGTGCCGATCGTCGCGCTTGATCCGGTCGACACGCTGCCGGCAAACGTCCTCCCATTCATGCTTGCGAACCGGGATCCGAAACATCTTGTCGCGCGACTAAATGCTGCGCTTCGTGTCCGCGCCATGCACATGACGCTTTTACGACGGCTCGCCGATGCTTCGGCACCGCACATACCTACCGGCGATCCGCTGCAAGATTCAACGATACTTCTGATCGGGCGCGGCGGTTCCTTTCCGGCATTGTCGGTTGCACTTGGAGAACGTGTCGGCGTGGTCGGTGCGTTGAGCATCGAAGCTGCGGCGAAACATCTCAATGCGCGCGAGATTGATGGCGTCGTCGTCGGTGAAGGATTTTCGGGCCGCGTGCTCGATGCTTTCCTGACCGTGTTGTCCGAAGACGCGCGCTTTCGAAATCTTCCCGTCATCCTAGCGGGTGCGACCGGAATGATCGCGGACTACGATTTGCCGAATTTGGAAATGAGCTTCGGCGACCCTGCAGCGCTTGCCGCAAGCGCCCTTCCGCTCATACGTCAACACGCGTTCGAGGCGCGTATCCAGCGTGCGCTGAAATCGATCGACGCCGGAGGCTTGCTCGATCCGCGAACCGGATTGCTGACAGTTGAAGCCTTCAACCGCGATCTGAGTGCTGCGGTGACGGAAACCCAGTCGCGCGGCGCGGGCTTGGCGCTGGCGCGCATTTCATTCGGATCGGCTTCCGAGCGAACGCGTCTCGACGCAGCGAGGATTTTTGGACGTCTGCTGCGACGAATGGATTTTGCAACGCTCGATGGCAATGATGCCATCGTTGTGGCGTTTGCAGAAACCGAACTGCGAAACGCGCGCATGATTGCGAAACGATTGACCAGCGTGCTGAAGCATACCGTCGTCAGCGGCAAAGAGGAGCCGCGGCTTGAGCCGGATGTCGTCGTTGCGGGATTGCTTCCAACCGATTCAACAGACACTCTGTTATCGCGCCTGCATCAGGACAGTCGGCGCGCGGCGTCGTAGCACTTACGCCGCCTTCCGGCCCTCGGCCAATTCCGCCAGATCACGCAGGATCGTCGTCGCGCCCTCGACGCGCTCCTCAGGAGTCTCCCATTCCTGAAAGAACACCACCTTCATATCGGGGCGCACTTTCGCGGCCTTGCCGTGGCGGCCGATGAAGAACATCAGCCGGTCCGGATGCGCGAAAGTGTTGTCGCGGAAGGTAATCACCGCGCCCTTCGGTCCTGCATCGAGCTTCTCAATGTTGGCGCGGCGGCAATAGGATTTGATCGCGGCAATTTGAAAAAGATATTTCACCTCGTCCGGCAATGGCCCGAAACGGTCGCGCAGCTCCGCACCGAAATTCGCAATGTCGTCGTCGGTGTCCAGATCCGCGAGGCGGCGATAAAGCGATAGCCGGATCGACAAATCCGCAACGTAGTCTTCGGGAATGAGCGTTGGCATGCCCAATGTGATTTGCGGCGACCAGCGGTCGGCGACAGGTTCCGAAATGCCCGCCTTGAGCGAGAGGATCGCCTCCTCCAGCATCGACTGATAAAGCTCGAAGCCGACTTCCTTGATATGGCCGGATTGTTCTTCGCCGAGCAAATTGCCCGCACCGCGAATGTCGAGATCGTGCGACGCCAGTTGAAATCCAGCACCGAGATTTTCGAGCGACTGTAAGACCTTCAGGCGCCGCTCCGCTTGCGCGGTGATCTTTTGCTGCGCTGGAAGCGTGAACAGCGCGTAGGCGCGCAATTTTGAACGCCCCACCCGTCCGCGCAATTGATAAAGCTGCGCAAGGCCGAACATGTCGGCGCGATGCACAATCAGCGTGTTCGCGTTCGGAATGTCGAGGCCCGATTCGATGATCGTCGTCGACAGCAGAATGTCGTACTTGCCGTCGTAGAACGCCGACATGATATCTTCGATCACCGTGGGCGGCATCTGGCCGTGCGCGACCGCGACTTTCATTTCCGGCACATGCTTGTCGAGAAAATCCTTGGCCTCGGCGAGATATTCGATACGCGGGCACACATAAAAAGCTTGCCCTCCTCTGTATCGCTCACGCAATAACGCTTCGCGGATCATCAACTGATCGAACGGCGCCACAAATGTCCGCACGGCAAGACGGTCGACCGGCGGCGACGCGATGATCGACAATTCACGCACGCCTGTGAGCGCGAGTTGTAATGTGCGCGGAATGGGCGTGGCTGAGAGAGTCAACACATGCACCTCGGCGCGGAGTTGTTTCAGCCGCTCCTTGTGCGTCACGCCGAAATGCTGCTCCTCGTCCACAATCAACAGGCCAAGATCTTTGAATTTGATATTCTTACCCAGCAGCGCATGCGTGCCGATGACAATATCCACGCTACCGTCGGTGAGATTCTTTTTGGTCTGATTCAAATCTTTCGTTGCGACGAGGCGCGACGCCTGCGCGACGTTGACTGGAAATCCCTTGAAGCGTTCGATGAACGCCTTGGTGTGTTGCCGCGCCAAAAGCGTTGTCGGCACCACGACGGCCACCTGCTTGCCATCGAGCGCGACCGCGAACGCCGCGCGCAACGCAACTTCGGTTTTACCGAAACCCACGTCGCCGCAGATCAGCCGATCCATCGGGCGGCCAAGATCGAGATCATGTAGCGTGGACGTGATCGCGCCTAATTGGTCTTCGGTTTCCTCGTAAGGAAAGCGCGCGCAGAATTCGTCATACTGTCCCTGATGCAGCGGAAACTTCGGCGCGGTGTGGATATGACGCTCCGCTGCGATCTTGATGAGATCGCCTGCAATTTCGCGAATGCGGTTCTTGAGTTTAGCCTTGCGTGCCTGCCAGCCGCTACCGCCCAGCCTGTCGAGTTCGACATTGGTTTGATCGGAGCCGAATCGCGACAGCAGTTCGATGTTCTCGACCGGCAGAAACAATTTAGTTTCGTTGGCGTAGTGCAGTTCGAGGCAATCATGCGGCGCGCCGCCGACTTGTAGTGTTTGCAAACCCACAAAGCGCCCGATGCCGTGCTCGACATGCACCACAATGTCGCCAGTTGCGAGCGATGTGACTTCGGAGATGAAATTGTCGAGCTTGCGGCTCGGCTTGCGCGGTCTAACCAAGCGATCGCCGAGAATGTCCTGCTCGGTGATAAGCGCGACGGTCTCAGATTCAAAACCCGAGTCGATACCAATCACCGCGAGCATGGTCTCGTTGCGCGGTGTCGGCTGCACCATGCGCCAGGCATTGATGCTTGTGATGTTAAGAAGCTGATGATCCTTCAACATTGAGGACATCCGGTCGCGTGAGCCTTCCGACCACAGCGCGACGACGACTTTCTTGCGCGCGGATTGCAACGCACCGATATGTGCGACGAGGCGCTCGAACACGTTGATCTTGGCGTCGGTGCGCTCCGGCGCAAAATCACGGCCTTGCCTTAAACCGATATCGATCACGCTCTTTCCGTCTGCGGGCTGGTCGAACGGCGTCAGCCGCGCCAGCGAAGTAGCCTCAAGCGCCTTGGTCCATTCCGCTTCGCTCAAATACAAACGATCCGGCGGCAAAGGTTTATAGACGGCACCGCCGCCCGGCGTGTTCATCGTCTCGCGGCGCGCCTCGTAGTAATCGTGAATCTGCTTGAAACGCTCTAGCGCGGCGGCTTCACCTTCCGGCTCCAAAATAATCGGCGCTGCACCGAGATAGTCGAACAGCGTGTCCATCTTTTCAGAAAACAGCGGCAGCCAGTGTTCCATGCCGGGATGACGTCGGCCTTCGCTGACGGCTTCATAGAGGGTATCGTCGCGTTGCGGCGCGCCGAATTCCGCGACATAGCCCATGCGAAACCGCTTGATGGTCTCAGTCACGAGTTGAAATTCGGACACCGGCACGAGATCGAGCGCACGCATGTCGAGCAGCGTACGCTGGGATTCCGCGTCGAAGGTGCGAATGGATTCCAGCGTGTCGCCGAAGAAATCGAAACGCACCGGTTGATCCAGTCCCGCAGGAAAAAGATCGAGAATGCCGCCGCGCATGGCGTATTCGCCCGGCTCACGCACCGTCGAAGAGCGGCTGTAGCCGTTGTGCTCCAGCCAACCTTGAATCGAATCCATCGACACGATTTGGCCCGGTGCGACGGACAATGCCAATGCCGCGACCGCCGCGCGCGATGGTACGCGCTGCACGATGGCGTTCACGGTCGTCAGAACGATCAGCGGTTTCTCGCTGCCTTTGAGCCGCGACAGCCGCGCCAATGTCGTCATGCGCTGCGCGAGAATGCCGCCGTGTGGCGAGACGCGATCGTAGGGCTGGCAATCCCACGCTGGAAACTGCATCACCGGCAACTCTGGTGCGAAGAATTCCAGCGCGCGCGCGAGTTGCGCCATGCGCGGTCCGTCGCGGCAAACGACAGCAAGACTGATCGCAGACGGATTCTGGCGTGCGGCGACCGCGCGCGCCAAATCCGAGACCACAAGGGCCTCCGCGCCCTCGGCGACATTGGCGAGCGTGATCGCCTGTCCGGGACGTAATAGATGGGCTGGTGAAACGTTTGCAGCCATCAGTCGCGGCTACTTGGTTTTGATTGTTTAATGCGCGCAAAAATTCCGCCGGAATATTCAGATGCGAGCGGCGCGCCGCCACTGAATGCTGCATAGAGATCGGGGTCCGGTAACTCGATCAGGCGTTCGAGATCGGCGACTTCGGCGTCGCTCAGGGTGGCGATATTCGTGTCCGCAAAGCCGCCGAGGATCATGTCCATCTCACGCGTGCCGCGATGCCAGCAGCGAAACAACAGCCGCTTGCGGCGGTCGTCCAGCCCTTCGCTCGATCGTACTGAACCCGACATTTGCCCAAAATTCTCCAACGCCAAAAGCCCGGACATGCCGGGCGAGGTTGATATAGACCGTGCAATCGTGGATGTCACCGTCATTGCGAGGCGTCTTGTGCCGAAGCAATCCAGCATTGCGTGTATGGTGGAAAACGAAGATTTGAGATTGCTTCGCTGCGCTCGCATTGACGAGAGTGGCAGTCCCCGAAACGAATGAACGCGATGCGCCCCCCCTTGCTCAATCCGCTGTTCGCGCCTGTGACCAGCCTCACGGGCGTCGGGCCGAAACAGGACAAACTGTTTCGCTATCTGCTGGATCGCGACAGCACGCCCCGGCTGGTGGATTTGCTGCTGCATTTGCCGGCGAGCGTGATCGACCGCCGCGCGCAGCCCAAAGTGATGGAAGCTAAGCTCGGCGAAATCGCGACCATCAAGGTTATCGTCGAGAAACACCGCCCGCCGCCGCCGGGACGCACGAAGGCCCCGCATCTGGTTTATGTCGGTGATGATACCGGAAGCATGACGCTGACTTACTTTCGCGCGCACCCAGGTCAGATCGAGAAGATGCTGCCGGAAGGTGAAACACGCTACGTCTCCGGCACCGTGCAAATGTTCGACGGCAAATTGCAAATGGTGCATCCGGACCGCGTCGTCGACGAAGAAGGATTTGCAAAGCTCTCAGGCATCGACGCGGTTTATCCGTTGACCGAGGGCCTCGCGATCGGCTCGATCCGCCGCGCGATGATTCAGGCGCTACAAAAATTACCGGCACTCCCTGAATGGATCAGTCCCGAGGTTTTACGCCGTTGTTCGTTTCCTTCCCTCAGCGAGGCATTGCATCGCGTCCATGAACCCGTCGAACTCACCGATATTCTGCCGCAGGGGAAATTCTGGTCGCGGCTGGCATTCGACGAATTACTCGCCGGACAATTGGCGCTGGCGCTGGTGCGTGCACAGTTGCGACGTCCGGCAGGCGCGCGTCACGCCGGTGATGGAAAACTTCGTAATAAAATCATCGACGCACTTCCCTATTCGCTCACGACTTCGCAGCAGGACGCCGCGCGCGCGATTGCTGACGATCTCAGCAAGCCGATCCGGATGCTGCGTCTTCTTCAAGGCGATGTCGGCTCTGGCAAAACTGTCGTCGCGCTGCTCGCGGCGGCGGCCGTCGCGGAAGCTGGCAAGCAATCCGCCCTGATGGCACCGACGGAAATTCTTGCACGTCAGCACATCAAGACGATTGCGCCGTTGGCCGAAGCAGCCGGAATACGGGCCGCGATATTGACGGGCCGCGAAAAGGGCAAAGAGCGTAAGGACATTCTTGCGCGTCTCGAAATTGGCGAGATCGATCTGATCGTGGGTACACACGCACTTATTCAGGACGACGTGATTTTCAAATCGCTCGCGCTTGCCATTGTGGACGAGCAACATCGTTTTGGCGTTCGCGAGCGGCTTGCGTTGACGGAAAAAAGCGACGCGGTCGACGTGCTGGTGCTGAGTGCCACCCCGATCCCGCGCACGTTGGTGCTGACATATTTCGGCGATATGGACATATCTGAGTTACGCGAAAAGCCAGCGGGCCGCCAGCCGATCGACACGCGCGCCGTTGCAGCCAACCGCATCGCCGAAGTGGTGGACGGTATCGGGCGGGCGCTGAAAGACGGCAAACGTGCTTACTGGATTTGCCCTTTGGTTGAGGAAACCGAAGCAGAAGGCATCGACCATCTCACCAACGCGACAAAACGTTTCGAGACTTTGCAAAAACGTTTCGGGGATCGCGTCGGTCTGGTCCACGGACAGATGAAGGGCACGGAGAAAGATCGCGTGATGGCACAGTTTGCGTCGGGCGAAATCCAGCTTCTGGTCGCAACGACTGTCGTCGAAGTCGGCGTCGATGTTCCCGCAGCATCCATCATGGTGATCGAGAACGCGGAGCGTTTTGGATTGGCGCAGTTGCATCAGTTGCGCGGGCGCATCGGTCGCGGTTCCGATGCATCGACCTGCATCTTGCTCTATCATGAACCGCTCGGTGAAATCGCAACCGCGCGCTTGAAGGTGATTCGCGAAACCACGGACGGATTTCGGATCGCCGAGGAAGATTTGCGGTTGCGCGGCGAAGGCGAAGTGCTCGGGACCCGCCAGAGCGGCCTTCCCGGCTACAAGATCGCGCGGCCTATTGTCCATGATCAATACATCACGCAGGCGCGCGACGAGGCGCTGCGGATCATGCAGGACAATCCGAAACTCGCGGGCGAGCGTGGCGAAGCGTTGCGATGTCTGTTGTATTTGTACGAACGCGACGAAGCGCTGCCGCTGATTGGGGCGGGTTAAACTTTAGCGGGTTTTTTGGAATCGGTGACAGCGCGCGCGGCATTCGCCATTTCAGCCAGCGCATCAACCTTCTTCTGCGCGTCGCCGCCGGGTTGCACGACGCCCGCCGACATGATCAGCGTCGCGGCGTCCTCGGCGTTCATGTCGATCTCGATGAGTTTCGATTTTGGCACGTAGAAGAAAAATCCGGTCGTCGGATTCGGCGCGCAGGGAAGAAATACCGAAATGAATTCCTCCTTGCCCGGTAGCTTCGCGGCGATTTCGACGCTCGGCTCCTGCGAGATCAAAACGATCGACCACATGCCGGGCGATGGAAATTCCACAAGGCCGACTTTCCGGAAACTCGATCCCTTGCCCGAGAACAGCGTCTCGAACACCTGCTTCAAGCCGCGATAGATCGCGCGCACCACTGGCATACGACCGAGTAATGCCTCGCCGAGATCGACCAGCGTGCGTCCGATCAAATTGGCAGTAAGGAATCCCAAAAACGTCAACGCGAACACCGCTACGACCAGTCCCGATCCCGGCAGGCCGAACGGCAGATAGGTTTCGGGGCGATACGCAATCGGCACGAAAGGCCGCACGATGCCGTCGACCCAGGTGACGAACCACCACGTCAGATAAAAGGTGATGACGATGGGCCCGGCGACGATCAGGCCGGTGAGAAAATACGTCCGCAGCCGTGCCATCAATCCGCGCGGCGCACCTGGCGGCGGAGTCAGTGGCAATTCGCCGGGAACAATATTTGGCGTTGTTTCATTCATCTTGGTGGGAACCGTTTCAATAGCATCGCATCGGCGTGCGCCAAACAATGTAGCATGTTTTGGCAGATTCAATCGCAGTCGTCTGCGACGGTTTGTCGTTTTCTAAGTGACGCATTTTTTAACGCGAGCCAGTTCCCACTTCGCTCGAAGCGCTATTCAACAGTGACAGACTTCGCGAGATTGCGCGGCTGGTCGACATCAGTGCCCATCACGACGGCAGTGTGATAGGCCAGCAACTGCACGGGAATGGCGTAAACCAAAGGTGTCACCGCCGCCGGGCAATCCGGCAGGATGATGTTGATGAGCCCGTCCATCGTCGCTTCCTTCGCACCGCGCGCGTCAGTCATCAAGATGATACGTCCGCCGCGGGCTGCAACTTCCTGCATGTTCGAGACGGTCTTGTCGAATACGCGATCATACGGCGCGATCACAACAACCGGCATCTTCTCGTCGATCAGCGCGATCGGCCCGTGTTTCAATTCGCCGGCGGCATAGCCTTCGGCATGAATGTAGGAAATTTCCTTGAGCTTCAATGCGCCTTCGAGTGCCAGCGGATAGCTGGTGCCGCGGCCGAGATAGAGAACGTCGCTAGACTTGGCGATGTCGCGCGCAAGCTTTTCAATTTGCGGTTCGAGTGCCAGCGCTTGCGTCATCAGGCGCGGCACTTCGACGAGGCCGTGAACGAGCTTCACTTCATCTTCGGCAGTCAATTCGCCGCGCGCTTTACCCGCCGCAATCGCAACCACGGCCAGCGTCATCAACTGGCAGGTGAATGCCTTCGTAGAGGCGACGCCGATTTCAGGACCGGCGAGTGTCGGAAACACGGTCTCGCTTTCGCGCGCAATCGTCGACGATGGAACGTTGACGACCGAGAGTGTGTGCAGACCCTGCGACTTCGCGTAACGTAATGCAGCAAGCGTGTCGGCGGTCTCTCCCGACTGTGAAATGAAGATCGCAAGATCGCCCTTGCGCAAGGGAGCCTCGCGGTAACGAAACTCCGACGCAACATCGAGTTCGACAGGCAGGCGCGCAAAGCGCTCGAACCAGTATTTTGCGACGAAGCCCGCATAGCTCGCGGTGCCGCAGGCTGTGATGGAGACACGCTGAATATCCTTGAAGTCGAATGGCAACTTCAGCGGCAACGCGACGCGTTCATTCGCCATATCGACATAATGCGCGAGCGTATGCCCGACGACTTCGGGCTGCTCGTGAATTTCCTTCGCCATGAAGTGGCGATAGTTGGCCTTATCAATTAGCGATGTCGCAGCATTGTGCCGGACGATCTCGCGTGCGATCACCGCGTTGTGCTGGTCGTAGACTTCCGCGCCATTGCGTGTGAGAGCAACCCAATCGCCGTCTTCGAGATAGCTGATCGTGTCGGTGAAGGGTCCGAGCGCAATCGCGTCGGAGCCGAGATACATCTCGCCGTCGCCATATCCCACGGCGAGCGGCGAACCCTTACGGGCACCGATCATCAGATTGTCTTCGCCCTTGAAAATAAACGCGAGTGCGAACGCGCCCTGAAGTTGCGGCAGTGTTTCCTTGACGGCCTCGACCGGCGTCATGCCCTTCGCCAGATAAGAACTCACAAGATGCGCAACGACTTCAGTGTCCGTTTCGCTGGTGAACTTCGCGCCACTTTTTTCCAACTGCTCCCGCAGATCGCGGAAATTTTCAATGATGCCGTTGTGCACGACTGCAACCGTGTCCGTCGCATGCGGATGCGCGTTGGATTCGGTCGGCTTGCCGTGGGTTGCCCAGCGTGTGTGACCGATGCCGATGCGCCCTTCGAGCGGCGAGGACTTCAAAACTGCTTCGAGATTTTTAAGTTTGCCCTTGGCGCGGCGGCGATCGAGCAGCGCACCTTCGAGCGTGGCAACGCCTGCGGAGTCGTAGCCGCGATATTCAAGCCGCTTGAGACTGTCGACGAGCTGATCCGCGACCGGACCACGCCCCAGAATTCCGACTATTCCGCACATTCGGGTAAAGGTCTCCCGGCCGCCCTGACGCCGCCATTCCTAGCGAGGTTTATCATAATCCCGCCTCAACAATTGTTGCCGATTGAGTCAGGGTAAATCGTTAGCTACGACAGACCCTTAACACGGCTGACGCGGACGTTATTTTTTTGGCTTTTTGCCGCGCATTTTCATTTCGCGGTATCGTTTTGCCCAACCCTGACGGGTGGTCTGTTCACCACGCTCGACGGCGAGCGCATCTTCCGGGACATCGCGCGAAATCACCGACCCCGATCCGATATAGGAATTCGCACCGATTTTCACAGGCGCGACCAGCGACGTATTAGAGCCGACGAAGGCTCCGGCGCCGATTTCGGTGCGATGCTTGTCGAAGCCGTCATAGTTGCAGGTGATGGTCCCCGCGCCGATGTTGGCACCTTCGCCGACATGCGCGTCGCCGATATACGTCAGATGATTGGCCTTCGCGCCCTTCTCCAGTGTTGCGGCTTTCACCTCGACGAAATTGCCGATGCGGGTGTCTTCGCCCAGTACCGCACCGGGCCGCAGCCGCGCATAAGGCCCGACCGACGCATTCTTCCCAATGGTTGCGCCGACGATATTCGAGAACGAATGAATTACCGCGCCGTCGGCGATTGAAACCCCAGGCCCAAACACGACGAACGGTTCAATCGTCACATCGCGACCGAATGTCGTGTCGCTTGCGAGAAACACCGTCTCCGGTGCGATCATCGTAACGCCAGCATCGAGCGCGGCTTGTCGCAATTTGTTTTGCATCACCTGTTCGGCCTCCGCGAGTTGCGTTTTCGTGTTGATCCCGCGCACTTCGTCCTCGCTCGTTTCAATGAAGGTCGCCTTGCGTCCAAGTTCGCCGACGATAGCAACGGCATCGGTGAGATAATACTCACCCTTGGCGTTGCCATTGCCGATGCGATCGAGAATTTGCAGCGCGGTCTTGCCGTCCATCGCCATTACGCCGGCATTGCAAAGCGTGATCTTGCGTTCGGCTTCGGAGGCGTCGGATTGTTCGCGAATGGCTTTGAGTTGGTCGCCGTCTACGATCAGACGTCCATAGCCTGTGGGATCGGCAGCGCGGAAACCAACAACCGTGAGCGCAGCACCTTCCTTCAATGCTTTGCGAAGACGCTCGAATGTCGTCGCATCGATCAGCGGCGTGTCGCCGAACGCGATCAGCAGATCGTCCGCGCCCTTTGCAATCGCGTCGCGCGCAGCCAGCAATGCGTGCGCCGTGCCGAGACGCTCGCGTTGAGTGAAGGTTGCAGCATCTGACTTGACGCGCCCGACTTCGTCGATCACCGCTTGATGATCCGGTCCGACTACCACAGCAATCGAATTTCCGCTACCGCGCGGCGCGGCCTGCAGCACATGCGCCATGAGACTGCGCCCGGCGATCTGGTGCAGCACTTTCGGCAGGCTCGATCGCATGCGTGTGCCCTCACCGGCCGCAAGCACGACGGTGAGAGCTGTTCGAGCGGGCATCGCCATTCCTTGAGAATCTCGCCTTGAGATCGCGCCATAAGATCACGACTTGGCAACGTTCGCGCCGTCTTAGCTGACCGCGCCTGCGGACAAAAGCACTTTGCGGGCGCCTCGTGCCCCGGCGCGTTCGGACCCCGTTCCTGTTAATGTTTGCAGGGTGATTCGTCATTCGGGACGACAGGGACAGACACGACGCATGGCTAAAAGCCGCGACCACAACACGCAGGGACTGGACGACGGCGACAACGGCGGCTGGATGAATCGCATCCTTGCGGACGAGGACAACCTCGACCGGCGCGGACTTTGGCGTTTGGGATCTTGGGGTGTCGGCACGGTTGGCGCAGTGGTCGTCGGAATTCTTGCGACACAATCTCCGATCGCGGTGAAGCGCGACCAACTTGCATCGGCTCAAGACCAGGCCCAGCAGCTTCAATGGATTGCGCGCGACAGCCAGAACAAAGCTCAACAACTCGCAGCGGCAGTCGAAACTCTCAATAGCGACCGCGACCGTCTCTATGCGCGCGTCACCGTGCTGGAGCAAAATGTGGATTCGGTGACGGGCTCAATCGCAAAACAGAAAGAGATTGCAAGCCTTCCTGCGATTGCGGCTGCAGCACCTGCGCCAGTTGCGGAGAAGGCGGCGAGTGCTGCGCCCGTTCAGTCGGATGCGAAGCCGCTGCCGCCAGCGCCGGTGATCTCACCCGTTGCGTCAATTCCAGCAAAACCTTCGCCGACAGACGCAAACATGCAAAACGCCAAGGTGGAGACACCCGCGAAGGATCCGGTCGTAACCAGTGCACTGACACCAACACAGATGCCGAAGGATACGCCGCAAGCCGAAGTCAATTCGGACGCGATGGCGGACAAGCCCGTTCAACGCACCGCATTCGGCGTTGAGCTTGGCGGCGCAAATTCAATCGAGGGTCTGCGCGCCGTCTGGCGAGCCAGCGTCAAAACGAGCGCAACTTATCTGGGCGGTCTTCAGCCGATCGTCGTAATGCGCGAGGGCACCGACGGGCTTGGAATGAAACTGCGGCTTGTGGCAGGGCCGCTGAACGATGCGGCAGCAGCAGCAAAAATCTGCGCAGCGCTAATCGAAAACAAGCGGACGTGCGAAACCTCGGTCTATGACGGCCAACGTCTTGCGCTTCAAAACGACAAGCCGTCCGACGCGAGAGCCTCAACCGCGAAAACTCGTGCGCGCGCAAAGCCGACTGACCCGGCGACAGCGCCCAAAACGTCGTCGTTCTCGTCGATATTCGGCTTCAGATAATCCGTTCGAGTTGTCGCAGGCGGGTTGAGTCTCGGTGCGATCCGAACCATATTCCGGCGCATGAACAAGCAACCGTTTCGGCTGACAGCACTTCAAGTGCAATGGATTCTGATCGTGGGATTTCTCACGATCGGCTACGCGCTCTATCTGCGCTACATGGCCATCGAACTCACGCAAGTGCGGCTTGAATGCGAGGGCGGTCTCCAGACCATGCTCTGCAAGACACGCATCCTGATGACATATTTGTTCAAGAGCAACGTGTTTGGAATCGCAGCCATCGTCATTGCGTTGCTGCATCTGATCCGGCCATCGATCGTCACATTGACCGCGGGGTTGATCGCGGCATGCTTCGGCATCGTGCTCTACAACGTCGCCCTGTCCGGCGTGGCAATCGGCCTGCTTATTTTGGGCTTTGCACGACCCGCGCCCGCGACAGCGTAAGTGCAAACAGAAGAAATATTCCGCAAGTCCATAGCGACTGCCAGTTCGCTAACCCTTCGTTGAAGATCGTATACATCGCCGAAATCGCCAGCGTTCCTGCGAGCAGGGATTCCGCGATGGCGCGTTTTCCGTCCGCCGACGGATTGAGCGCAGTCAGCAACAGCATGGGGATGACCGCCATCGACAGTGCTGCGAACGGAAAATCGCGATAACGCGGATCGAACACGAATCCAAGCGCGGACTCGACGGCAAGGATCGCAGCAATCGCAAGCGTTACGCCGAGCAGACGCTGCATGCGCGATGATGTCCTGAATTCGCGCGGACCGATAAGATCGATGAATGTCGGCAGGCTACGGCCGTACATTGCGGTATTGGCGACGATCAATGGCGTGGCAATTCCAACCGCCAACAGCAAAAGGCTGCGTGCCCAGCCGCCGACGCCCAGGCTCTCGACCATGACCTTGTCGATGGCCACACCAAGCAGTGCGCCGCCCACCGTCGCTCCCATTCCAACCACGAGCCATGACATCAAGCGTGGACGCCACGGCCTGTGGCGCAACGTCAGCAACGCGACACCGAACACCGCAAATGAGAAGACCATCCCCAAACCCGCATAAACCTTTGCGAGCGGGAAATTCGTGATCGGCGCACCTGCCGGGTATTTCAACTCGCGGCTGTCTGCTGCGAACAGACCCCAGTGACCGCCGACAGTGCCCTCAAACATCCGCTTCCACGGCTGGTCATAGGCCTCGATCAGGTTGACGCGAAATTTCTGTTGCCGCGAAAGTGCCAGAATTTCGGACACGACACGCGCTTGGTTCGCGCGTGACGGCAGCGCGCCTTCGCGCATACGGCCCGCGCTGGGCCAGCCGGTTTCTCCGATGAGAATTTCCTTGTTCGGAAATGCAATCGCCATCCGCTTGCGGATCGAATCCACATGGCTCGCCGCATAGCTCGCGCGAATTGGGAAATCTTCCCAGTACGGCAGGATATGAATTGTCACGAAATCGACGGCGTCGTAGACGTCGCGGTTCTTCAGCCAGAATTCCCACACATCGGCATAGGTTACTGGCACCGCCACCTTCGATTTCACCAGGCGAATGTTGGCGACGAGGTCCGACGATGTCATCTCGCCGCGAAGCAGAACTTCGTTGCCGACGACGATCGACGAGATGACGCCGGGATATTGCTTTGAGAGGGCAACACCCTTTTCAATCTGGATCCGGTTGTCGATTTTGTTGGTTCCGATCCAGACGCCGAGCATGACCTTGAGGCCCGCTTTCTGCGCAAGTTCAGGAACCCGATCGAGTCCGTTGCCAACTGAATAGGTGCGGATGCAGCCGGTAATCTGGGCAAGCTGCGCCATATCCTCGGCCATCTGCGCCGGACTGACGATGAGGCCGAGTTCGAGTGGGTTCTGTGCGCCCCGGAACGGCGCATACGACACGCATTCAAGTTTGGCTGCAGGATCGATTGGCGCGCGCGCAAGCGTCACGGGTGTGGCCAGCCACCACCACACCGCAGCAATCGCACATAGGGACAACGCGAGAAGCGCCAGCGGCGTACGAAGGGAAATGGGTTCCGTCCTCCAGGAAGCCGTCGATTACCCGGTGTATCCGGCCCTGCCAAGAGCCTGTCGGCCCCGGCCCCCGGTCTTCTGGCCGCGCCTTTACCAAACCTGCATCAAATTCCCCCTTTGCTGGACAAAAATGCAAATCTCCTGCATGGGATTCCATGCGACGGTGGGGCCATCTTCCGCCGCATTGGGAAGGCAAGGGAGACGTCGGGCACGGTCTGATGCCGATCTCCCCGGTTCGGCAAAACACCGAACACTGCAATCAGTCGAGGAATTTATGGGTCGCGTTTTGGGCGTGTTTCGTGGTGCGGCGGTTCGGGGAATTTTCGTTCCGTGTTTCGCTTTGCTGATCGGAATTGGCGCTGCAAGCGCGCAGAGCGGCGATTCGAAAGCCCAGGATCAGGCGCAAAAAGCGGCCGTAACGGACGCCGCAAAAGACACCCAGAATCAGAAAAAAACCGACGAGTTCGTTGAGGCGGCCAAAGCCATCAATGGGTCGGCGGGCAATCCCGAATGCGTCTGGCTTGGCCGACGTGTGGTTGGTCTGATGTGGCGCGACGATCTGGACACCGCCTTCCGCCATCTCGATCTTTATGATCGTTTCGGATGCCCCGGCGGTCATGTTCAGGCAACGTTCAGATGCCTTGTGCGATTTGGCGGTTCGATCGATCCCAAGGTTGCAGAAACTTTGAACGGGCGGGTTCATGCCTGCTGGATCAATCCGAATGCACAGCCTCAGGGTGCGACGGTGCCGGTTCTGCCTGCACCGCCCGAACCTGAAAAGCCGACGGACAAACCGAAGAAGTAATTGCTCTGTTGGCCGCGTTGAGGGAACCGATCCAGCTCGACGTCCGTTCATTGGATCGACGCCCTCAAAGCGCCACGCAGGCATAAGAGTTGTTAAACTGCGCGGCATCGATAAGCTCGAAAAGCTGTCTTCCGCCTCTGCCTTGGACGAACCTAGGGGTCGGGTTCGAGACCCCGCCACGCCGGCCCCGCCTGGTCTTTACGATGCGCGCCGTTGTTGCCGTCCTATTCGTCGTCACCTGCATTCACGCCGCGTTCTGGGGCGTGTTTCGTGACAGGCAACAGGCGCCCGATTTTACCGGAATATTGCCAAGCGTGTCCTATGCGCCCTTCGAGGGAACTGGACATCCGGACGTCGACAACATTCCGAACGTCGATAAAATTCGCGCCGATTTGAAGAAGCTCTCGACCATGACGAGGGCGATCCGATTGTACTCCTCGACCGGCGGCGTCGAACTGGTTCCGCCCATCGCCAATGAATTCGGGCTCAAGGTCACGGTCGGTGCATGGATCGACAAAAATTCCGAGCGTAACGAGCGCGAAATCGCGTCCGCGCTCGAGCTTGCCAAGAACAACAGCAACGTCATCGGCATCGTGGTCGGCAACGAGACGGTCTACCGCGGCGAGCAGAAGGTCGATGACCTCATCGAACTGATCCAGAGCGTCAAAAGACAGACCAATATCCCGGTGACGACGGGTGAGATCTGGAACATCTGGCGCGACAACCCGCAGCTTGCATCGTCCGTCGATTTCATCGCCGCGCACGTCCTTCCTTATTGGGAAAACTTCACCGACAAGCAGGCCGTCGATCAGGCGATGTACCTTTACCAGCTGCTGCGGGACGCATTTCCGGGCAAGCGGGTCGTCATCGCGGAGTTCGGCTGGCCGAGCGCTGGATACAACCTCAAAAATGCGGTGCCGGGGCCATTCGAACAGGCATCAGTTTTGCGCAATTTCGTCAGCCGCGCCGAAGCTGCGGGAATGGATTATAATATCGTCGAAGCGATCGACCAGCCTTGGAAGTTTTTCGAAGGTGGTGTAGGGCCTTACTGGGGTATTCTTAATGCGTCGCGCGAACCGAAATTTGCCTGGACGGGCCCGATTGTTGACCCCGATTACTGGAAAATTGCGGCCATCGCCGTCCTCGTCGGGATCCTGCTGTCTCTGCCCATCATACGGCTCTCGAACGCCACTGTCCTTCAGGCCACGGTCTTGGCCGCTGCCGCAAGCGGCGTCGGCGCGTGGGTGGCGACCGTATTTGCCTACTGGAATACGCATTATTTTGTGTTCGGATCGGCCTTCGCCCTCACCCTTGGGCTGATCCTGCTGGTGCCCCTTGTGCTGATCGCGATGGCGCGGATCGAGGAGATTGCGACGATCGCTTTTGGACACGCTCCGCGGCGCCTGATCGCGTCGGCACTCCCTGCTCCGGCTAACGGCGTTTATCCCAAGGTCTCTATTCACATCCCGGCCTATTTCGAGCCGCCGGAGATGCTCAAGCAGACGCTCGATGCGGTGGCAAAACTCGACTATCCGAACTTCGAATGCGTGGTGATCATCAACAACACGCCGGACCCGACATTCTGGCAACCGATTCAGGATCACTGCCGCGCGCTCGGCGAACGATTCATCTTCATCAACGCCGAGAACGTTCAGGGCTTCAAAGCCGGCGCATTGAAGATCGCAATGGCGCGCACGGCGGTCGATGCCGAGATCATCGGAATTATCGACGCCGATTACGTCGTGACGCCTGATTGGCTTAAAGATCTCGTTCCGGTGTTTGCCGATCCGCATGTCGGCCTTGTGCAAGCCCCGCAGGATCATCGAGACGGCGACCGCACGCTGATGCACTACGCCATGAACGGCGAATATGCCGGCTTCTTCGACATCGGCATGGTGCAGCGAAACGAAGTGAACGCGATCATCGTGCACGGAACGATGTGCTTGATCCGGCGTGCTGCGATGGACATGGCTGGCGGCTGGGCCGGCGATACGATTTGCGAAGATACCGATCTCGGCCTCGCCATCATCGAGAAAGGCTGGACGACGCATTACACCAACAAGCGCTACGGCTACGGCCTGCTGCCGGATACTTACGAAGCCTACAAGAAACAGCGTCACCGCTGGGCCTATGGCGGATTCCAGATCGTAAAGAAGCATTGGCGGCGTTTCCTCCCGAACGCCAGCAGGCTTTCGCCCGATCAGAAACGTGAATTCGCGCTTGGCTGGCTAAATTGGCTCGGTGCGGAAAGTCTCGGTGTCGTCGTTGCGATTCTCAACTTAATTTGGGTGCCGATCGTCTCCTTCGCCGACATCGCCATCCCGGATAAAATCCTGACCCTGCCGATCATCGCCTCGTTCGTGGTCTCGCTGATTCATTTCGTCGCGCTGTATCGCCTGCGCGTGCCGGTCAAACTCGGCCAGATGCTCGGCGCGATGATCGCCGCAATGTCGGTGCAATGGACCGTTTCCCGCGCGGTCGCGAACGGACTGATTACGGATCACCTGCCCTTCGCGCGCACATCGAAAGGTGGCCTGTCGCGAATGTCGATCGAATTCCAGGCATTCTGGGAAGCGGTCATAGGCGTACTGCTGATTGTCGGCGCGGTGGTGCTTGTTGTGTTCAACACCAAGGAAGTGCACGAGATCAACATCTTCGCTGCGGTGCTGGTTTTGGAAAGCCTGCCGTTCCTCTCCGCTGTCGGCATCGCCATTCTTGAGAATTCACGCACCAACGAATTCTCGTTCTGGCGGAAGTCGGCGGTCAGGACGGCGGAGCTGATCGGGTTGCGCCGTGAAGCGGTGCCCACGCCGATCACAACGCAACGGCCTGTCCCTTCTGAAGTCAGACGGGAAGTCAACTAGCGCGCGATGCAGGCAAGACCAGCAAGGAGCGGCTAACGGCCACTCTATTGCGGGCGCGCGTTGAGACTATGGTTCGCCTTGCACCGGCGCGGATGCCACCGAGTAAATTCCTATTCATCATTGTGAACAGAGTTCTTCCTCCGTCTGACACGACTATGACAACCATCTGACATTTGTTTCGTTCAAGTCTTCGTATGCTGCGGTCGGTTTATATTGCGTGCGTGAAGGCTCAATCGTATGAATTGTCGGGTTTGCCGGATCATCGTTTTCGGCTCGTCTCGTCGCATAATCGATGCCTCTGACAGGGTGACATGACCGATACCGCAGGCGACGCCAAGCTAGCTAGAGACCGCATTCCGGCGAATGCGGATGGGGCGTTGCACTGGAATAAAGCGGTTCGATGGATAGCCCGCTTCAATGCCTATGACATCGCGACGGCCTTGCTTTTAGCCGCGCTCGTCATCATCGCGTTTTGCACCTTCAAGGATTATGCGATCTCCAACGATGAAGTGCCACAGCATCACTATGGCGAGTTGATCATCAACTATTACGCCAGCGGCTTCAAAGATCAGGGCGTCTTCAATTTCGAGAATCTTTATCTGTACGGCGGCCTGTTCGACATTGTTGCCGTCGCTCTCAGTCACGTCATCCCCATCGACGCGTTCGATCTTCGGCACATTATGTGCGTACTTATGGGTATCGGCGGAATATTTGCAGCCGCAGCGACCGCACGCCTGATCGCTGGCCCGCGCGCCGCCCTCATCACAGCGCTAAGCCTGAGTGTCTGTGGTGCGTGGTATGGCTCGATGTTCAATCACACCAAGGACGTTCCGTTCGCTTCGGCGATGATAGGCGCTGCATTTTTCCTGATCCGCATCGCGCGGCTGTTGCCCTCGCCGCGCACCAAGGACTTGGTAGCGTTTGGACTTCTTGCGGGAGCAGCGCTCGGCGTCCGCGTGCTTGGGCTGTTGCTGGTGGTCTATGCAGCCGCGGCGATTGCGCTTTATTTGCCGCGACCCTGGTTCGGTAACGCGCCCGCGCAGTGGCGATTCATGACTCAATCGGGGTTGCGAATCCTGCCCGCGCTGGCGCTCGCTTATGCCCTGATGATTCTGGCATGGCCATGGGCGGCGCTCGCGCCACTCAATCCGGTACGCGGCCTGCTCGCGTTCTCAGAGTTTCACTACACCATCCGCACGATGCTGGACGGCCAAGTTTACGAAATGGCGAACGTCCCACCGCTCTATGTGCCAATCTATATCTTGATCCGCGTTCCGCTTCTGACTCTGTTCGGCGCAGCTTTGGCTTTGATGTTCGCTCTGTTGCGATTTCTCGCGGCCAACCCGAAAAAGCTGCCCCGACGGGAGATTGCGCTGATCGCGCTCATGGTCATTTTTCCGTTGACCTGTCAGGTCATCTGCCACGGGCCGGCGTTCACAGGATTGCGGCATTTCCTGTTCGTCGTTCCTGCCATCGCAGTCCTTGCCGGCATCGGCCTCGATGTGGGCCTATCGGCACTCGCAACACGCGGCCGTACATGGGTCGCCACCGCGCTCGCAGTCGTCACCGCATGTTTCGTTTGGGACGCGGTGACGCTCGTGAGGCTGCACCCTTACCAATATCTCTTTTACAACGCAGCGGTCGGCGGTCTTGAAGGCGCATCGCGGCGCTACGATCTCGACTATTGGTTCGCGAGCATGCCGGAGGCTCTCGGCGAACTCGAAATCTATCTACGCCATACCTCAGCCACCGATAAAGACTGGCAGTCGAAGATCTATTCGGTCGCGGTGTGCGGCGACCAGCTCGAATTTGAGAAGAAAGTCACGCTCCCGCAGTTGCGTTTCGATTTCAAACCAACATGGGAGGAGTCCGAGTTCTTTATCGCGCCAACGAATATGAACTGCGATCAGGATCTCGACGGCAAGGTCGTCGGGACCGTGACGCGGCTCGGCGTTCCGATTGCTTATGTAAAAGACCGCAGGGCATTGACGTCATCCGCAGCGACAGTCGATACCGGTCATCCCGCCAATCGCTAGAAGCTGGGTGCCGCGCCTTTCGCACCGGCGCGCGGTGACACGGCCTTTGTTTTGTCGGTCGCTTGCTTGTACCAATTGAATACCTGCGCCACAGCGCACATCGCCAGAATTCCCAGAATGCCGACGAGAATGTGAACCAAGAGGCCGCTGCCGCTTTGGATCAGAAAGAAATACCCGGCAAACGCCAGCACGACGCCGAGGCAATAAATCTGCAGCGAACTCTGGCCGCAAAGAATCATCGGCCGCAGCCACGGCGACTCCAATATGGCCGCCCCCCTCGGCACCACCCTCACCGCGATCACGGCCAGCGCCACGAAGTGCACGAACCGCAGCATATCCAGATCGGTCTTGTCGATCGGGTAGATGAACTGCTCGACGCGCGGTGGAATGAAACGGCTCAATTCCGGAAAATACCAGGTCAGCGTCACCAAGAATGCCGCCGCAATATACGCAACTGCCAGTGCAATCGTAATCGGCGATGACAATACGCCCGACAACCGCTTTGCGCCACCGAGCGCACACCACACCGCTGAGACGAATAGCATTTGCCATGCGAAGGGGTTGAATGCCCAGAATCCTTTCGGGTAGGCATGCAGATAGAGGTCGAATTTCCAGGTCAGAAAATACAGCAACACCGACAGACCGAACGTGATGTCAGGCACTCGCCGCATCATCCACAAAATGACCGGAAGGAAGAACATCAGCACGATGTAGAGCGGAAGCACGTCCATGTTGAGCGGGCAGAATCTTAGCACGAGTGCCTGCATGATCGTGAAGTCAGGCTGCGTGAAGAGACTTTTCAAACCCATTTCCTCGATGAAGAACTGAGTTTTGAACTGAGCCGACAGAAACGTAATCAGGCCGACATAGATGGCAAACAGCAGCACATGCGCTGCATAAATCTGCCAGACACGCTTCAAGATACGCGCAGTGCCAACGATGAACCCGGAATTGAACATCGCGCGACCGTAAACGACTGCCGCCGTGTAGCCGGAGATGAAAATGAAAATCTCGGCGGCGTCGCAGAAACCATAGCTGCGGATCGTGAACCATCCTAAGAGATCGGGCGAGACGTGATCGATGAAAATCAGCCACAGCGCGCCACCGCGAAACAAATCGAGTCGTAGCTCGCGCTTGTTGGCGGGCGCGCGCGTCGGCGCCGTCAGCGCGGCGGCAAGAGCGGGATCGTCGATGGCTGCAACCGATCTGTCCGCGTGAGATTTCGAGTCAACTTGCTCGTTCATTCGTACTCTTTGATCAGTCTCAAAATCATTACGAGGGCGTCGCTCACGATAGTCCGTTTCACAGTTTGCCAGCAAGCACCAAGCGCGATCGCGGCGGCCCGTTGCGCCAGCCCGAATCGCACCGGCGGTGTCGAGGAGTAAGCTTCGACGCGGTGCAATAAGACGTTGCTGTCAGGTTTTTGAATTTGAATTTTAAGACTGCGACGCCATGGACATCTGCACCTAAATGATTCCACTGTGCGTTGGCTGAAAGGCCAAAAAAGGGTTTGTTCGCAAGCCGGGGGACACCATTAGCTCGCAAACAGCGCTCGCGCCCGCACACCGGATGGCTTCGGCATGGATTGCGGTGGTTGTTGCCATTCCCATCCTGCTGGTCGCGCCGGCAATCTGGAACGGCTATCCGCTGCTGGAATATGACACGGGCGGCTATCTCGCCCGCTGGTATGAAGGCTATCTGGTCCCCAGTCGCTCGACAGTGTTCGGCCTGTATCTTTATTTTGGGCGTGGATCGTTTTTCTGGATCAATCTCGGGATTCAGGCGCTGACGACGTTGTGGATTTTGCAACTGACGATGCGGGTGTGCGGCCTGCGCAAGCCGATTCAAATCGCCGCCATAGGGCTGACGTTGATTGCCACCACCTCGCTGCCGTGGCTCTCAAGTTTGCTGCTGACCGACATCTTCGCAGGGTTAGCGATCTTGTCGCTTTTTATTCTTGTGATTCACGGTGAGCGGATTTCGTCTGTCGAAAGATGGCTGCTGTTCGCCTTTGCATCCTTCGCCGCCTCCATTCACAGCGCGACGCTCGGCGTCATGTTGGGACTGTGCTGCGCAGGCTGGATCGTGCGCCCCTTCCTGCGTGAGCGAATTCCAGTCGAGGGGCTTGTCCGAGGCAGTCTGACCATCGTTGCGGGCGCCGCGATGCTGATGTCGGCGAATTTTGCACTGTCGGGAAAATTTGCCTGGACGCCCGGCGGCACCAGCCTCACCTTTGGGCGCATGTTGCAGGATGGAATCGTGACGCGCTACCTGCAGGATCATTGCGCAACGACGAAGCTGAAGCTTTGTCCCTATCGCGATCAGCTTCCCTCAACCGCCGATGAATTTCTATGGGACAGCGACATCTTTAATTCGCTTGGCCGCTTTGAGGGATTGGAAGATGAAATGAGTTTTATCGTGCAGCATTCGCTCGCCGAATATCCGGGATTGCAGGCGGAGGCGGCGCTCAAAGCCACAGCACAACAACTCCTCCAGGTTGCGACAGGTGGCGGCGTCAATGGCCGCGCTTGGCATACCTATGTCATCATGGATTTCTATTATCCGACGCAATCGAAGATGATGCACGCGGCGCGCCAGCAACGCGGCAAATTGGATTTTACCGCGATCAACTGGATTCATGTTCCAGTTGCGTTGGCATCGATGCTGGCGGTTTTCGCGATCACGGGGCTAGCCTTCCGGCGAAAGTTCGACGATGTCGGATTATTGGCGGCAACCGTTTCACTCGCGTTGCTCGGCAACGCCTTCATCTGCGGTGTGATTTCGGGACCGCATGATCGCTACGGCGCGCGTTTGGCGTGGATCGCGACACTCGCGGTTCTGATCTATGTCATCAGACAATTTGCCGACCGTGACACCGCGTCCGATCGCACATCTCGCACCGTATAGCGAATTGAGACCGACTAAGGCGGTCGTCGGGGCGTCAGGGGACCAGCCAAACGCCTTTATGAATATCGAACTTCACTTCGCCGTCGTCTCGCATCTTCAACAGAAGCGATTGGCAGTCGTCTTGATTCTTGATGTTCACCCGCTTCATGACATCGAAAATCTTGAGAGGCTTTCCGCGAAGGGCCTCGATTATTTTTTGTCGGTCGGTTTGCATAAAAACTCTGCCTCCAATGATTGCATTGTTGTCTAGCCGATCGGTGTTGGATGCGTAAGTGCAAGAGCCCGAGTGGTTCAGGCTGGACATCCTGTCACATGCACCACGGAACTCACTTGCGTGGGCGTCCTGTTGGTACCGTCTTGGGTCTCAAGAATTCGTGTTTTTGTTCCCAATGGCCCCGCCGATCGCGAAAGTTCGACAGGCGAGGATTGCGGCGACGGTTATTGATGCTAAATCGCGATCTGATACCTATATCTATCGACGCAAACACAGATTCGCATTGCGGCAGGACATTTCGGCAGGGCATTTCGGCAGGACTTGGCATGACAAATCGATTGACGACGGCACGATCCACCAAGCCGACGCGGCTTTGGGCGCGCCCCGCCATTGTGACGCTCTTGGCTATGACTGTACCGGCGATGGCTGCACTGGTGACGCTGACCGCCGATGCCGCGGCCAAACAAGAGCGATCGGCGCGCGTAACCGAGACGACAGCTCCGCGGGCTACAGGTGAGCCGATCATGGCGATCGTGTCGATCAAGACGCAGCACGTGACTTTCTACGACGCCGATGGCTGGATTACGCGCGCGCCGGTATCGACAGGCACCACGGGCCGCGAGACGCCAGCCGGCATCTTCGCCCTCCTCGAGAAGGACAAGGATCACCACTCGACCCTGTATGACGACGCCTCGATGCCGAACATGCAGCGCATTACCTGGAACGGCATCGCGCTGCACGGCGGCCCCCTGCCCGGATATGCAGCCTCGCACGGATGCGTTCGGATGCCTTTTGGCTTTGCCGAGAAGCTGTTCGACAAAACATCGATCGGAATGAGGGTTATCATTTCGCCAAACGATGCGGAGCCCATCGAGTTCTCCCATCCGGCGCTGTTCGTCCCCAATCAGGACACGATCGCGGCGGCACCAGCAAAGGCTGAAGCCCTCTCCCGCGAGGCGCTCGAGGCTGCCAAGTTGGCCAATGAGGCTAAGAAAACCGCCGCGAAAGCGCCGCGCGAAATGGCGGTGCTGAACGCGTCGCTGCGCAGACTCGAAGGGCTCAAGACTCGCGCCGAAGCCGAGGTCGCTGCCGCGGATAAGGCGCTGGCAGGTGCGACGACGGACGAGGCCAAGGCGAAGGCCGAGGATCTCAAGCAAAAGGCCACGGCCAAGGCTGCGGATTTGGGAACGCAGTTCGATACTGCGAAGGCTGACGCGCAACCAAAGTTAGAGGCAGCCGCTGCCGCAAAGGACGCCGCGAAGGTTGCCGAGAAAACAAAGGCCGAAACCGTAAAGGCTGCGAACGACGCGAAGCTTGCGCTTGAGCCGGTGTCGATTTTCATCAGTCGCGCGACTAAGAAACTTTACGTTCGACGCAACACTCACAAGCCCGCGCCGGACGGCGGCGGCGAAGTGTTCGATACATCCATCGAAGTCCCTGTGGCGATACGCGATCCCGACAAGCGCATCGGCACGCATGTGTTCACCGCGATGGCCCGCAACGACACTGGTTTGCGTTGGAGCGTCGTCACCATCGACAACGCGGACGATGCGAAGAGCGCGCTCGATCGTATTACCATTCCGCAGGAGGTACTCGATCGCCTCGCGCCGACCGCATTGCCGCGATCCTCGATCGTGATCTCTGACGAGCCACTGAGCAAAGAGACCAATTATCGCACCGAGTTCGTCGCTGTGTTGAGCGGTCAGCCGCAAGGCGGGTTCATCACACGCAAGCCCACGCCCCCTATCGCTGTCGCCAGCCAGGACGACTTCTTCGGCTTCGGCTTTGGTTTTCAGCGCAATCCGCCACCTCCACCCGAAAATCAACGCGCACGCGGCGGCCAATATTATCGTCAGCCGCCGCCAGGATGGCGGTAAAAGGCGAGCATTGGGTCGGCCCGCAGCAGCTCATGCGGGTTCGAAGCCCGCCTGCCGAAGAGCCTCTCGCGTTTCAGATGACCGCATTGAATCGAGAAATGCCTTTACAGCTGGACGACCCTTACGCGCAGAGACCAGTGCGAAATCATAGCTCTCTTCAGCGAATGGAATGAACCCGAGACCGGCCTCACTTGCCACCGGCGCAATCGTCATGCCCCAGTCAGCACGCCTTTGCGCGACTGCGGCTGCGACCGCATTATGCGAACGCGGTTGATTCGAGTATCCATCGGGACGTGATTGCCCCAACAACCTATCTAATAAAATCCGCGTTCCTGAGCCCGGATTGCGGTTGACCATTAAGGCTTTCGGATCGTCGATGGCCGCACGTACGGCATCGCTTGCATTTAATCCCTCGAATCGTTTGTCACCTGCGCGAAACACGATCCCTTGCATGCGACGATACCCCGTGACGAGTTCAATTCCATGCACGATGAACGACGTGTTGTACGTGTCGGTTTTATCGTCGAACAAGTGTATCGGTGCGAGATCGCATTCGCCGCGCCGCGCCGCGGCCAACCCGCCGAGACTTCCCACCGAGATCGATCTCACCGACATGCCGGCGCGCGCAAGCGGCGCGGTCACAATATCGAGTCCTGTGCAGTGACTTCCCACGATCACAAGATCCGGCACGCGCACATGCGGCGTGAAAAGGGTTATTTCGGCTTGGGTGTTTTCGGCGATGTGATCCGCGAGCGCTTCGATCTTCAGAAATCCGTCGGCCTGCGCGAATGACGTGATCGCGCCGGAGCCCTTTCCTGTCGGATAAGCAACTAATCCGTCCTTCCCCTCCGCCAGCGAAACCATGACGAACTCTGTGCGGCCAAGCTCGGACGCAAGTCGGACGGGTACCCTCGCCATAACGTTTGTCTCGTTGCGCGGCGGCAAACCTGCCAAACGCCTCAACACCGGCACGATCATATCGTGAAAGGTGAACATCGCCGACGTCGGGAAGCCGGGAAGAATAATGACCGGCTTGCCATCGCAAACCGCGAGGCACAACGGTTTGCCTGGCTTTAGCGCAACGCCGTGAGCAACGATGCCCGGTTGACCAAGTCGTGCGACGATCTGATGCGAAACGTCGCCCTCGCCTTTCGAAGTCCCGCCGGACAGAATGAGCATGTCACTGTTCGACAATGCCTCACGCATCGCAGCTTCGAGTATCTTTTCGTCATCGGGAAATGCACCCAGAAAATATGCGTCCCCGCCGTTCTCTGTGATCGCAGCCGAAACAATGGGGCCGTTGGTGTCGAAAATCGCCGCTGGGCGCAGCGGTTGACCTGGCTGAATCAATTCGTCGCCGGTCGACATGACGGCAACTCTTGGCTTCCTCACCACGGACACCCGCGCGATTCCTGACGCCGCAAGCATGCCGATTTCGCGCGAGCCGACCAGCGTCCCCTTTCGCAACAGCATTTCACCGCGCGCGATGTCGGAGCCGGCATAAGACAGAAACTGCCCCGGAGACGACGCGCGCCTCACTTCAATTTCGCCTTTACCCAACGGTTGTGTGTGCTCGACCATCACGACGGCATCGGCGCCTCGCGGAATGGGACCGCCCGTGGCAATGGATGTTGCAGTGCCCGACGTCACCGCCAGCACGGGTTCGGTGCCGCATGCGATCGCCTCATTGTTGAGCCGAAGCACAATAAGTGATGCCTCGCTCGCCGATCTGAGATCGCTGGAACGAACGGCAAAACCGTCGACATTGGATCGATCGAATGGCGGCACATCGATTGTCGCAGCAACATCTTGCGCCAATGGCAAACCCAACGCATCGCTCAGGTCGCGTTCTTCTTCTGCAAGATCGCGCGGAAATACCGCCGCTACGAAACGCGAAAGCGCCTCATCGCGCGATAGGACTGTGAGAAACTGATTCTGATCTGCACCGGCATTGTTCAACGGCGTTTTCTGCTCGGCCATTTTCGCCTCACATCCCGCCACGTAGACAATAAGCGTTCACCATCGCGCCCGCTGCATATCCCTCACTGTCGCCGGGGACGGCAAGCCACGCATCGGCGCGCGCAATTGCTGCCGGCGAAAGTTCGCCAGTTGCGAGCGGCATCCATGCGTCATTGGATTTTTTCATTAGCACGATCTCAGTCACACCAATGGCGGACGCAATCTTTCGTGCGAGAGGACGAGCTATTTCACGCTGTGCTGAGCGTGCGGAAAGCAAATCCAGCGTCGGCTGAATCAACGTCAAACAAACCGCCAACGTTTGGTCGGCGGCGCCCGGAACAGCAATCACCGGCACGCCTTTGATTTTTCCCACTGCCGCTGTCCGCCCAGGACTTAATGCCAGTCCATGCGCCAAAACATCGCCGCATTTTGCCAACGCATCGATCGTTGCATCGGTCCTGCCGACACCCGTCCCACCAACTGTAACGAGCAGATCATAGACCTCGCTATCCATCGCAGCCTCTATATGAGAGACGTCACGTCCGGCAGTTCTCAACGCAATGACATGCGCGCCGAGGTCTTTCGCAAAATCTTCGATGAATTGTGAAGATGCAGTATTTCCATCGTTCGACGGAATATCCACCACGGCAACGCGTGGACGACGGATCAAAATGCGCTCGAACCCAGCTGCGCTGGCGGCAAGTCGATCGAATGCGCTTATCTGACGCCCCGCTTCGATTAGCGACCCGCCACTGGCGTTATCGCCTCCCACCTTGCGGATTCCGTGGCCGGGATTAACTTCGGCAATTATATAAAACTTGTCGGCAGATTGCTCGACCATGCTTGCGTCAAGAATACAATCGCACCGGTCCGGCAGACGATCACCCGCTTCGACCCATATCGGCGGTAACGCTTGCGGTAGCGGCGCGTAAGCCGATGCGCCAACGGTATCGCCAGCGCACGTCGCCCAACCATCCACCACTGCAATGCTTTTTAGAGAATCTATTTCGCGAGATGGTTGAGACAAAACCGAAATTCCGCCAATGCTATCCGCAATCGGCACCTCGAGCGGATTTACCGCCGAAATGTTTTCAAGCAACCGACGAAATGCCACGTCGAGTGGCGTTAATTCATTGGGCAACCGTTGTGTCATCTTGACGATTTGCGCGCCGCGACAGCGAAGTCCGGCAACGCTCCGTTGGAATTATCGCTAGCTGCAATGAGCTATTCAGCCGCGGAGCGCAATTCCACCTTCTCGACCCTCACCGCGCAAAACTTGAATTCGGGAATTTTCCCAAACGGATCCAACGCAGGATTGGTCAGCAAGTTTGCAGCCGCTTCCGCATAACAGAACGGCATAAAGATCATGTTCTCCGGGACGTCGCGATCCGAACGGACTTTAAGTTCGACTGCGCCGCGTCGCGTTTCGACCCGGATGAAATCGCCCGGCCAAACGTTCTTCTTGCGCATATCCTTCGGTGACATGAATGCGACGGCTTCCGGCTCGATATTGTCGAGCACTTCCGAACGCCTCGTCATTGAACCCGTATGCCAATGCTCCAGCACGCGGCCGGTCGACAACACCATTGGATATTCGTCGTCGGGAATTTCGTCCGGCGAAATGACTTTTGCCGGCACGATTTTTCCGCGCCCGCTTGCGGTCGGGAAACCCGTCGTGAAGATGATTTCGTTGCCGGGTTTGTCGGGGCTATCCACCGGATAGGTCACAGCACCTTCGCGCTCGAGCCGCTCCCACGTGATGTTCTTCAGCGATGGCATCAGCTGCGTCATCTCGTGAAAGACATCCGCGGGGCCATTGTAGGTCCAGCCGCAGCCCATACGGTTGGCGATTTCCTGAATGATCCACAAATCCTGCCGCGCATCGCCCGGCGGCTTGATGACCTGACGCGCGATCTGCACGCGGCGATCGGTGTTGGTGAAGGTTCCGATTTTTTCCGCGAATGCGGACGCCGGAAGAATAACGTCGGCGTGGAATGCGGTTTCCGTCACGAACAGATCCTGCACCACAAGATGATCGAGCATCGCCAGCGCTTCTCGCGCGTGCTGCAAATCGGGATCGGACATCGCAGGGTTCTCGCCCTCGATATACATGCCGCTGATCTCGCCCTTGTGGATCGCATTCATGATTTCGACCACGGTCAGGCCGCGCACCGGATCAACTTCATGATTCCAGTTCTTCTCGAAAGCTTCGCGCAGATCCGTGCGGGAGACCGGCTGATAATCCGGCAGGAACATCGGGATCAAACCTGCGTCCGACGCGCCCTGTACATTGTTTTGGCCGCGCAGCGGGTGGAGGCCCGTTCCTGGACGACCAACCTGCCCCGTGATGAGCGCAAGCGCGATCAGGCAGCGCGCATTGTCGGTGCCGTGAATATGCTGGCTGATGCCCATGCCCCAGAAGATGATCGAGGACTTCGCCTTCGCATACATGCGCGCGACTTCCTTGAGCGTCTCGGCGGGAATGCCGCAGATCGCTTCCATCTTCTCAGGTGGAAAGTCCTTGATCTTTTCCTTGAGCTCGTCGAAGCCTTCGGTGTAGCCCGCGATATATTGCTTGTCTGTCAGGTCTTCCGTGATGATCGTGTGCAGCATCGCGTTCAGCATCGCGACGTCCGCACCCGGCTTGAATTGCAGATGCATCAGCGCGTGCCGCGACAGCGACTGACGGCGCGGATCCATCACGATCAGCTTGGCGCCTTTTTTGGCGGCGTTCTTGATGAAGGTCGCGGCGACCGGGTGGTTCACAGTCGGATTGGCGCCGATGACGATAATGACTTCGGCATCTTTCGCGGCAGCGAACGGCGCAGACACAGCGCCTGAATTCAAACCTTCCATCAGTGCCGCGACAGACGAGGCGTGACACAGCCGCGTGCAGTGATCGACATTGTTCGAGCCGAAGCCGGTACGCACCAGCTTCTGAAAGAGATAGGCTTCTTCGTTCGAGCCCTTCGCCGAGCCGAAACCGGCGAGCGCCTTGACGCCCTTGCCGTCGCGAATCTTCACCAAACCTTTGGCGGCGATGTCGAGAGCTTCCTCCCACGACGCTTCACGGAAATGCGTGAACGGATTTGCGGGATCGACTTGATCGGTTGAACTCTTCTTTGCGTTCGCCAACCGCACCAGCGGCTTGGTGATGCGATGCGGATGATGGATGTAATCGAATCCGAAACGTCCCTTGACGCAGAGACGGTTGCGGTTTGCCGGGCCATCGCGGCCCTCGGCGTAAACGATCTTTTCTTCCTTCACTTTGTAAGTGACCTGACAGCCGACGCCGCAGAACGGACAAAGCGAATCCACTTCCTTGTCGGGGTACATCGTGCGCGTCTGTTTCTCGTCCAAATAAGCTGACGGCATCAGCGCGCCGGTCGGGCAAGCCTGAACGCATTCGCCGCAGGCAACGCAAGTCGAATCCCCCATCGGATCGTCGAAGTCGAACACGATCTTGGCGTCGTGATTGCGGTACGCCATGCCGATCACGTCGTTGACCTGAACTTCGCGGCAAGCGCGGACGCACAGCCCGCACTGGATGCAGGAATCCAGATTGACACTCATGGCAGTGTGGCTGGTGTCGGGTTGCCATCGCTTGTCAGCCGGAAAACGGCTTTCGGTGACGCCGGTCTTGTCGGCCCAGTTCCAGAATTTCGAATCCGGATCGTGCGATGTTGCGCGTGCCGGTTGATCGGCAACCAGCAAATCCATCACCATCTTCTGCGCGGAGACTGCGCGGGCGCTGGCCGACTTCACTTTCATGCCAACATTGGGCATCCGCTTGCAGGACGCGGCTAATACGCGTTCGCCTTCGATCTCGACCATGCAGGCGCGGCAGTTGCCGTCGGCGCGGTAGTCAGGCTCCGGCGAATAGCAAAGATGAGGGATTTCCGTTCCCTCGCGTTTGGCGACCTGCCAGATGGATTCACCTGGCGCTGCTTCAACCATCTTGCCGTCAAGCTCGAATTGAATCTTGCTCATTCTGCAGCTTCCTTGGGCGCGAATTCATCTGGAAAGTATTTAATGACGGTCGTGAGCGGATTCGAGGCCGCTTGGCCTAGGCCGCAAATGGATGCGTCGCGCATGGCCTGACTCAATTCATCGAGCAGATCGCGGTTCCAGTTGCGTTGCTCCATCAGCGTCGCAGCTTTCTGGGTTCCAACACGGCATGGCGTACATTGGCCGCAACTCTCGTCCTCGAAGAACCGCATCAGGTTCAGCGCCGCATCCTTCACCCGGTCCTTGTCGGACAGGATAACGACGGCGGCCGAGCCGATGAAGCAGCCGTATTTCTCAAGTGTGCCGAAATCGAGCGGGATGTCGTCCATCTTGGCCGGCAAGATGCCGCCTGAGGCACCACCCGGCAAATAGGCGTGAAACTTGTGCCCGTCCGCCATACCGCCGCAAAACTCGTCGATGAGTTCACGCACCGTGACGCCGGCAGGCGCGAGTTTCATGCCGGGACTCTTCACACGACCCGACACCGAGTAGCTGCGCAATCCATGTCGCTCGTTGCGCCCTTGGCTCGACCACCACTGCGCGCCCTTCTCGACGATGTCGCGCACCCACCATAGCGTCTCGATATTGTTGATGAGCGTCGGTAAACCGAACAGACCGACCTGGAATGGATAAGGCGGTTTGTGGCGCGGTAATCCACGTTTGCCTTCGATGCTCTCCAACAATGCGGATTCTTCGCCGCAGATATAGGCCCCTGCCCCGCGGCGCATATGAAGCACCGGGGCGCCCTTCGCCTTCGGCAGCTTGGCAATCTCGCGTTTGATAATCTCGATCGACGCCGGATATTCGTCACGAAGATAAATATAAACGTCGGTTGCATCGACGATGTGCGCGCCAATCAGCATGCCTTCGATAAAGCGATGCGGATCGGTTTCAAGATAATAACGATCCTTGAACGTGCCGGGCTCGCCTTCGTCACCGTTGATTGCCATCATGCGCGGACCGGGTTCGCCAAGCACCGCGCGCCATTTGCGCCCGGTCGGAAATCCCGCACCGCCAAGGCCGCGCAATGACGCGTCATCGAGCGCCTTGAGCAGATCTTCTTTCGACATCGCGCCAGATCGCAGCTTTGTCAGCAGCGCGTAACCGCCCTTTGCGACATAGGCGTCATAGTCGACATATTTCGGCAGGTGGGTATGCGTGTCGCCACCCTTCATCGCGGCGAGCACGCTATCGACAGTCGCATGATCGACGAAGTGATGTCCCACTTCGGCAGCGGGTGCAGTATCGCAACGGCCAACACATGGCGCACGAACGACGCGAACATCGGGACCGGATTTTTTCTGCAGCTCACTCAATAATTTTTCTGCGCCCAGCATTGCGCAGGTCAACGAATCGCAAACACGGATCGTCAGCGGCGCAATGTCAGCCGCACCTTCTTTCACCACATCGAAATGCGCGTAGAAGGTCGCGGTCTCGAACACTTCGGCAAACGACAGTTTCATTTCGTCGGCGAGCGCTGCAAGATGCGCGGCTGAGATTTGGTGATACTTGTCCTGGATCAGATGCAGATGCTCGATGAGGAGATCACGTTGCCGGGAGCGATCGCCCAAAATATTTGCGATTTCCTCGGATGCGAGCGGATCGATCTGGCGACCCTTCGGTGTCGATTTCGCGCGCCTGCGACCCTCGCCCGGATGTTCGAAAGGCTGCACTTTTTGAATGTCATGACTCATCAGGGTGTTATCTTTCAACCGATCTGCGTCGCTTGGCTTTTTCTACGGATCGCCGAGCCACATATAGCCCTTAGAGTCAGTCAAATATAGCCGCCAACATACTGTATATTAATGGAAATCTATCAAGGGCGCGTTCAAATGTTGCAATCGCAAATGCTTATCGGTCCGTTGACCGTTCTAAGGCCATTGCAGATTGTAAGCACTTCGTGACCGTCTGCGAGACATAGCACGCATCCCTGCGACGATCTGACCTCCGCGGCGCAGTATATTTGGCAGGTCTGTCGGCGCTGGCTTCGCGTCAATCTGCAGAAATTTTCTCGATCAAAAACACGATTCGACCGTCATCGCGTTTAGTAATCTCGAGCCGGTCGCCTGTCTGTTGCATCAGCACTGGAATATCGATGACGGATAACGGATCTGTGCAGTGGACTTCCAGGAATTCGCCGAATTTGACCGTCATGAGCGCCTTGCGCGTTTTCAGCGCGGGCAGCGGACACTTCAAACCGGAAAGATCGAGCTTGGTCACGGTCATGTTTGAAGATGGTCCGGCAGACGGTGCGGCGTCAACCCATCGGCGGTAGGCGCACAGCAATCCTAGGCAAGGCTTGCATACGACATGAACCCGACAATCTGTCCCGGCTCGACCTGCGTGACGTCTTCGGTCAATTCAACCAGCCCGTCAGTCTGTACGAGGGACGATAATAGTCCCGCGCCCTCCCGCGCAAATTTCACCGCCTCAAGAGCGCCGTCGGCGCGTTTACGCAAATGAACGCGCACATATTCGCGCCGACCGATCTTCTTTTTGTAACTGAATGCGGCATGGAGAGGAATTGCCGCCGGACTTTCATTGATCGCGCCGGCAAGAGCGAAAATTGTCGGGCGCACCACATGGACAAACGTGACAAAACTCGCCACCGGATTGCCGGGCAAGCCGATAAAAACATTGCCACCGATCACACCCATGGCGACCGGCCGACCGGGCTTGATCGCCATTCGCCAAAGCACCAGCGATCCGATACTTTCGACCGCCGCTTTGACGTGGTCCTCTTCGCCTGTTGAGACGCCACCCGATGTGAGGATCAAATCATGCTGCACTGCTGCCTGCCTGAGCGCTGTTGCGAGCGATGTTTGGTCATCCTTGAGGATGCCGAGATCAGTCACCTCACACGCGAGGCGTCGCAGCATCGCCGCCAGCATGAAGCGGTTGGAATCGAAAAGTTGAGCGGACGCGCGGGGAGATCCCGGCGTCACCAATTCGTTTCCGGTTGAAAACACTGCGACCCTGATCCGCCTGCGCACTTCGATGTGCGTCAATCCCAACGCTGCCGCGAGCGCTATGTCCTGCGCACGCAAACGTTGCCCCGCAGGTAAAGCCATTGCACCGACAGCGAGATCTTCGCCAGTCGGCCGCACATTGGCACCGGGTTTGAGGCCCGCAGGCAACACCACTGCGCCATTACCGTCGAGGCGCACATCTTCCTGCATAAACACCGTGTCGGCGCCTTCCGGCATTGGCGCGCCGGTGAAGATGCGAACCGCGCCGTCTTTTTCGACAGGCACGGAAGGCGAAGAACCCGCTTGAATTCGCCCCGAGACTTGAAACACATGCTCTCCATCGCCAACAATGTCGGCGCTGCGTACCGCGTAGCCATCGACGGCAGAGTTTGTGAAAGGCGGTAGCGGCACCTGGGCCACCAGAGGGTTCGCAAGAAACCGCCCGTCAGCAGAAGCCATTTCGACTATTTCTGTCTCACGAACGGCTTTGACACGGGCTGAAATAACCGACATCGCATCGCCGACCGACATCAGCGGTCCACCGAAGGCAAAACAATCATCCGACAATTGTGCCATGAGCGTCTCAAACCTATTAGATATCCAGGCACGCGATGGTATCGAGGAATGATGACTGAGGCCACCGACAAGCCCGTTCCCCTGATTTTACCCGACCCGACAAACGCGCGTTTGACGGAACGCGTGACAGGCATCGACCAAACCGGCGCACCCATCCAGATCAAGGTTCCGGTCGAGCGGGCACTGACGCTTTATCTGAATGCGCAGGAGATCGTCACCATGATGACGATCAACGACTATCCGGAGTATTTAGCACTCGGCTATTTGCTCAATCAGAACATGCTGAAGCCGGACGATATAGTCACCGAGGTCGTCTACGACGACGACCTGCGGGTGGTGGTCGTACACACAGAACGTGGCACAAATTTCGAAGAGAAGCTGAAGAAAAAAACACTGACATCCGGTTGCGCGCAAGGCACCGCGTTTGGCGATCTCATGGAGGCCATCGAAGGCGCAACGCTGCCGGAGGCGGAGTTGCGCACGTCGTGGCTCTATCAGATCACCCATGCCGTCAACACCGCACCTTCTCTGTATCTCGAAGCCGGGGCCATCCACGGCTGCGTCCTGTGCAAGCAAGGCGAACCCGTCTGTTACATGGAAGATGTCGGTCGCCATAACGCCGTCGATAAGATTGCTGGCTGGGCGTGGCGGCACAAGGTCGATGTCGCCGACAAGATCATGTACACGACGGGGCGTCTCACGTCCGAAATGGTCATCAAGACGGTGCGAATGGGAATTCCCATTCTTGTATCGCGATCCGGGTTTACCGCCTGGGGTGTTGAACTTGCACGACAAGTCGGACTGACGCTGATCGGCCGCACCAAAGGAAAGCGGTTTATCGCGCTGTCCGGTCAAGATCGCATCGTGTTCGATCAGAATCTCGATTTCGTCGCGGAGGAGTCAGTGCGCCACCGCCGCAAGAGCAGCGCCGAGGACTAAGGGCCGTCCAATCACGCGATTTGGAAATGTGATTAAACCCCCGCGTCGTCCCTTTGGAATGCAAGCAAGCGCACGCTTTTAAATCGTTTGCAGAACCAAAAATTTTAGACGAAATCAGAAAGTGCTTCGCGGCGGCGAACACCGATATGGGGAGAAAACATTGAAACGTATTTTCTTGCACCTTTTGACCATGGGCGTTCTGTTGAGCGCTCCTCATGCGTTTGCTCAAGATCGCTTCATTACGGTGTCGTCCACGACGTCGACTGAACAATCCGGATTGTTCGGATTCCTGCTGCCGAAATTCACCGAAAAGACCGGCATCGATGTCAAAGTGATCGCTGTCGGCACAGGGCAAGCGCTCGACATCGGACGGCGCGGCGACGCCGATGTTGTGTTCGTGCATGACAAGGTCGCGGAAGAAAAATTCATAGATGAAGGATTCGCGCTTAAGCGTCAGGATGTGATGTACAACGACTTCGTCATCATCGGCCCGAAATCCGATCCGGCAAAAATTGCGGGCAGCAAGGACGTCACGGCTGCATTGAAGACCATTGCCGATACCAAATCGCCCTTCATTTCACGCGGCGACAAATCCGGCACCAACGCCGCCGAATTGCGTTACTGGAAAACCGCCGGCGTCGATGTTGAATCCGGCAAAGGTAATTGGTATCGCGAGATCGGTCAGGGCATGGGGCCGACGCTCAATATGGCCTCATCGACAAATGCCTATACGCTGTCGGATCGCGGAACGTGGCTGTCGTTCAAAAACCGCGGCGATCTTGCCATCGTGGTCGAAGGCGACAAGCGGCTGTTCAACCAATATGGCGTGATGCTGGTCAATCCGGAAAAGTTTCCGAACGTCAAAGTCAAGGACGGCCAGGCGTTTGTCGATTGGCTGGTGTCGAAGGACGGCCAGCAAACCATTGCCGATTACAAGATCGGCGGCCAGCAACTATTTTTTCCTGACGCTGCCAACGCCACCAACTAACAGAAACGCCAATGTGCTCACGATCGCGCTGATCGTCAGCAGAATGATGCCAAGGCCAAGCGCCAGCGGCAAATCGCCCTTGCCGGTTTCCAGCGCGATCGCCGTGGTCATGGTGCGCGTGTAGCCGTCGATATTGCCGCCGACGACGATGATCGCGCCGACCTCGGCGATGGCGCGACCGAAGGCTGCGAGAAACGCTGTGAGCAGCGAGGCGCGGCCGATGGCGAACAGCAATCGTATGCTGCGCGTTTTCGACAGCCCGTCGGACTGCATCAGATCGCCATACTCATCCCACAATAGCGTCATCGGACGATGCACCAGCACGGCAACGATCGGCGTGATGAGAACGATCTGCGCGATAATCATGGCTGTCGGCGTGAATAACAATCCCGCCGGGCCAAGCGGCCCAGAGCGCGACAGCAAGAGATAGATGACTAGTCCTGCGACAACGGGCGGAAGGCCGAGCATCGCATTGGCGATCACAATGAAAATCTGACGTCCGCGAAACTCAGTGACGGCCAACAACGCGCCGAGCGGTGCACCGACAGCCATTGCGATCAGGCTCGCAGTCAGGCTCACGCGAAGTGAAAGACCAACGATGCCGAACACCACTGGATCCAGGTTGCCTACAAGAGAAAGCGCGGTAGCAAAAGATTGCGTAAAATCATTCATCGCGGCTTTGACTTACCGCCTTAAATATCAATCCTGAATAGCCGATTGCGTTTTTGCATGTGGAAACGCCCTCAGAATTACCGAGCGCAATTTCGAAACATGCTGGCGACAAAGCGGATATGGGCACTACGACCGGATTTCGCCCCCGTGAAGTCCCAACCTCATCGCAGGAATGGAAAGATGATTTTTCGACGAACGCCGGAATCGATGAAGCTCAAATCGGCGCCGCACTTGGGCTGTCGGGGAAATTACAAAGACCAGATCAAATTGGAGCGTCGTCGATCGAACATTTGTTCACGCACGCATTGAATTGCGGTGGCTGCGACAATATCGCTTGTGTATAAATGGCGCTGGAACCAGCCCGGGAAGCGAGAAACGGTTCCCCAAACAAGGGCTTAGGCCGGCTGATTTGTGGATTGGAACTGTCGGCGTCGCATTGCACCAAACTGTTGCTCCTGCGCTACATCTGCCGTCACATTAATGGAATAGGATTTCGCTCGGAATCGATTGTTGAACAACACACGTCAGGGGATTTCTATGATCAAGTTTCTTGTTCTCGCGGGCACCTCGCTTGCTTTCGTGACTGCTGCAACTGCGGCCGACTTGCCGCGCCCGCAGCCAGTTTATAGCCAGGCTCCTGTTGGCAAGATGCCAATCGGCAAGACGCCAATTGGCAAGACTCCAATCGGCAAGTCGCCGATCGGAAAGAGCCCGACCCTCGTCCGAAAGGGCTGACGAACACTCCGCAGGCGGCGCCGCGTTCGAGCGCCGTCTTGTTGTGAGTTTCATCTACCACTGCTGGCAATTTCTAAAGCTAACGCGCTTCTGCACGCTTCGATAAGATGCCGCAGCAGCGCGGTTGTGCTATGGCTACTCCGGGCAAAAATTGGGGCGACTAAACCATCGCCAGCCTTTGCCTTTCTCGACAATGATGGTTGCGATCTCTCCTCCAATCCCTGTATCGCCGGTCCAATCCCGCACCGCGCGCACAAAAGCCGAATAGCGCGCGGCGACGGCATCCGGCCCTCGCAGCGCTGGGTCCAAGCGCGAAAGAACGCTCTTCGCTCGCCGCGTTTTTCCGCCGTCCCTGAATTCTTTTATGATGTCGTTGTAACCACTGATGTACTTCGGACCCGCGCTGGGATCGCTGAACACGACGGGCTCCGGCGTTCCAAAAAAATGGTTTTTGCCACGGCGCAAATATCTAATCGATTGGCCGGAAAATGTGACTGCGCCCTTGGCGTCAGTCCCGACAAAGAAACCGTCGGTCATGAGGCCATCGACAGCGCTTTTGGAAAACTCAATCGGTCGTTTCTCATAAATTGACTGCATTTGGTCCGCCCATCCCCGCGCAAGCGCGGCGGCAGGCGTATCCGATCCCAATTTGTCGAAAACAGTCTGTGCAACATCGCGGGCATCGAAGACGTCCTTGTTTTTTTCCTCATCGAATGCAGACGTTGATCCACGCGCGAAAAAAAATGCATTTTTCGATAGTGGACGAATCTTACAATAGCGGTCGCTGACCTTTTGGCCCAAGAGCATCCGACTATCGATGGCGACGACAGCGTATTCAGGCGAAAATCCCGCTAGAAAATAGGTCGCATGCGCCGCGCAGGGGCATAGAAAAGTTGCCGCCGTCAAAAGAAGCTTGAAATTCGACGTGATGAAACTCGACTTCAGCAATTGGCACCCGCGTGGACGTCGAAGTCCTAACACGAAATCACGGAAACAATGGGACGAGCGGCGCCCTCATCAGCGCGTTGTCGTCATCAAAAAACCGAAGGTGCAACGATCCGCGCCGCCGGTGCCACCGTCGTCGGTCGCAGTTGAAAGAAGAACACCGCGCGCAATGAAATACGAACATGCGATCAATGGTGAGCGCGGAGCATGTGATCTTTTCTCACCATTTCAACGACTTACGGCAAGGTGCGGGCCAATAAGCCGCTTTGAAGTGTAAAAGTCATTTTGAGCGGTGCCCGCAACCAATTCTCAGTCACCGCCGAACCCAATGGTGTGAATACCGAACGAAAGACGGTCTCGAACTTGTACATATGTTCGCTCAAATGGCAGCTGAGCAACGCGCAGCTCCCTTGAGTTGGCGAAACGTATTTTGAAAAAGAAGGATGGTACCTAAGCGGTTTTTCGAAATTCAATTCCAGCCTCGAGCACGCTTTCGGTGAATCCTGCCCTCTTCCAAATTTCGCGAATGACGCTTTCGCTCACTTCCAAACAGACCGCTGTTAGTAACTCGCCACTGCAATCGGCGGGCAATCCGAGCGGTGTGATCTTCATTCCGGCTGATTGAAAATACGGCAACCTGAGTGCTCGTATAAAGGAAGTCATTGCGGCGTAACCTTGCATTTCGCAGAATTCGTGTGCGCCGGCGAAAACTTCTTCCCAAACTTTCTTTCCGCGATAATCGGCAGCTACGGCAGCTCGCGTCAGTTCGAAATAGTCTGAACGTTGCGGCACCGGGCCTTCAACATATCTCGCAAAAACTTCGCTGAGCATATGGGGCAGCGTCGTAGGATAAAGACGGCAATAACCGACAACTCGCCCTACCGGTGTAAGTGAAGCGAGATGGATCGCGTTTTGGTTGTCGTACTGGTCTTTCTCGTAGATTCCGTCTACGTCAAATTGCTGCCAACCAAGCTCTTCAACGAAGACTTGGCGGCGCAACCGAAATATTTGGTCAAGTACATCGGGATGCTCGTGACAGTTTGAGCGATCGACCACTCGGATCATGGCTGCCTCCGGTTTGGAGGCAGTGTTCAACCCGGTGGATATCCTGGGAATCTACAGAACGGGGTATTGACGTCTATGGAAGTATTTCACCGGTGCGAATTGCTTCGGCCACGGCTTGAGCCCTTGAGTGAGTATTGAGCTTTGCCATCGCGTTCTTGGCTATGCTGTTGACCGTGCCTTCGGCGATATGAAGTATCTCAGCCGTGTCCCACGCCGTTTTTCCGGCGGCGGCCCACGTCAAAATTTCCCGTTCTCTAGGCGTGAGCAATTTGGCTTTTCGGAAATTTCTATCTACGGTTTTTAACTGGCTCTCTGCATAGAACGAAACCAATTGCATGGTTCCCATCGCTTCGTTCGTTTGATCTACCTCGTGACCGCTAAATGAAAAACCGGATCTATAACCGATGGCGCTATGGATAGGAATGCAGACTCCAAATCGCATTCCAAAATCCCTCGCGGCCACATCCATGACGCGACGCGCCTTTTTATCGTCAGCCGGAATTTGGACACTCGACCAAGTGAAAAATTTTTTATTTGTGCGTAAGGCATGCGCGACGCGGTCGCGTTCATTCCAGCCCGGCTGACTATATTGATAGACCCAACCCTTGGGCCAATTCCCCAACACCAGCCGCGACTTGAAGGTGGCACCTTGCGTCGGAGGCGCAATGTACGCAGCAAACTCGTAACCAAGGCGCAACGAGAAAGCCGTGACGTTTTGAGCGACCGCATCCGTGCCCTCGCACCGATTCAATTCCTCAATGACGCTGAGCAATAGATCAAAATACGGACTTTTGGCCGTAGCCATTTATCCGGCTCCCCCAAAGCCTTCCGGCTCCCCCAAGCCTTGGCCTTATTCTGCAACATCTTTTGCACGGGTTGCAACGCATCATTTGCTTCGTGCGCGCCGCCAAGTGGCAAGTTGTCGATGGCTGTCACGCCAACCGCCACAGAATTGCGTTAGCTCATAACCTGCTCCAGCCGCGCACATCGCCGACGACGTCGTCAGCGAAATTTGTGTCGTCGTTGTCGACGTCCGCGACAAACGGCCGCGGTTTCGTAGCGCGCGCTCGGCGACGCCGAAGCCAAAGTCAATCCCTCCGTCGGGAGGATCACGCGCTTGCTGCATCGGTCAAAATTACCGTGGGTGGGGCGGCTTTGTATCCATATTGTTGACGGCAGCGTAGCGGCGCGTATCGCGTGCGTGGGTTCGCGAATTCTGCGGACAGTATCGAAAAGTATTCGCCTCCCAAATTAGATGGGAGATTGTTATGACTGTTAGATTTTTTCAAAAGCAAAATGCAGCTCAACGAATTGCGTGCGTAATTTCGGCTCTCGTGCTCGGATGTGGATTAATTTCAGATCGCGCATCCGCGCAGCAGGCGCTTAAGCCGCAAGCATCGGATAGTAACGCCAAATTGGTGATTGCGCCGGCGCCAGTTCTGCAAGCACCCAAAGTTGTCGATTTTGCTGGTCTCGGTTGGGGCCTTGGAATTGCCACCAACTTCGATGTTGGCGGCAGGCGCGTCACTACAGCGTCGGTTGTAAACAACGTGGTTCGGGTCGGGGACAACTCAAGCAATGTTGGCGTTAGTTTCCTGCTGGAAGCGCATTACTTTTTGAGAGATTATAACTTTTCCTTTGGTGGTACAGACTGCAAAGTAAAAGGCCGCAACGGGTGGGATTATAACTGCACCGAGTTGGCGCATGGGCCTTTTGTAGCCATTGAAGTGGGCGGCGGAAGTTCGGCATCGCCTGCGGCAAACGGCGTGATCAGCGGATACGTCATGGGATGGATGGTCGGCATGCGACACAACGGGCTTACGCCTGAGATGGCGAGCCCGACGGCGAGTTGGAATCTCGGCGTCGGTCTGCGCGTCACCCCGAACTCACAGGTTTTCGGTGACGGAATCGTCGCCAACCAGCCTCTCCCAGCGGGTGACACGCTTCGTTTTAAAAACGAACCTCGCCTTGGCGTAACTGTAGTTTCGACTTTTAGCTTCTGACGATCGATTTGGGACGAGATAGGACGCCATTTAGCCCGAGCTAAGACGCTCCAACCCCAGAAATTTTTTGGATTTCTTTTGGGCCCGCCCTGCGCTGCATGGCGGGCCTTTCTAACTTGCCGGCGACCTGCGCGTTTTGCGCCATCTCTGTCTGCGTCTAGCTAGTCGTATTTGATTGGCGAAGTTCGGCGTCGAAATTGCTCGCGGTGCTTCCCGAAGCATGAGGAAATCAAGCCGCTAAAAACTACTCAAAAATTCTGTCGCGATTTCAGAGGCGTGTTGGTGAGCGCGGAGGATGTGACCTCTCCTCGGCAGATCAATGACTTACGGCAAGGTGCGGGCCAATAAGCCGCTTTGAGGCCGTTAGAACATTTTGAGCGATGCCGCAACTCCGACAGAGCTTTGCTTGCATTCGAGCGCCTGATCTACCCAAATACCTCCCGACGACCGGCATTGCGTTTGGCCGAATTGCTGCATTTCAAAATAATGGATTTTCACATGATGCTTCGCTTCATTTCCGCAATCGCTGTCATCTTGATATCGACTGGCGTGGCGTTGGCCGACGCAACGTCGATTGTCCCCAGAGTTGGGCATGGCGGCAGCATCGAGTTTTTGGAATTTGGACCAGACAGCAGTTGGTTGCTGTCTGCAAGCAATGATGGCGTCGTCAAGATATGGGATGTCGCGACCAAGCGCTTGCTACGCGACATTCAGGCAACGCCGTCGCGTATCGTGGCTGTCGCGCTAGCCAAGAATGGAACGGTCTTCGCGACCAGCGACAGCGATGGAGTTTATATTTTTGAAAGCAAGACCGGTAATCGCCTTCGCGTCATCAAAGGATTCAAGTCCGAGGCGCTGGCCTTGTCTCCGGACGGTGAAATCCTTGTCGCGGAAAAAGAATCAAACTTGGTCGCTATTGAAACCAAGACTGGCAAACTTCGTTGGTCCGCCACCACTTATAAGACAGGCAAGGATGGCAACGAAACCGACGACAGCGATAAAATTCAAACGATTGCATTTCCTCCGCACGGCAAATGGGTCGTCACGGGTGGCACCGGGGCGAGCATCAAAATATGGGATCCGCGCAGCGGCAAGATGCTGAAAAGTGCTGATCTCGATCCAGAAGGCGACCCTGAAATTAACGCCATCGCCATCTCTTCCGATGCGAAGTTGATCGCGGTCGGCACCGACAAGGCGCAATTTCAAGTTTGGAATGCCGAGACGCTGCAACTGGTTGGCAAGACAGCAGTTCCTACCGAATACAATCGAGCCAAAGGCATGACGTTCACGGCGGACAGTTTGTCGCTTGTTGCACTTAGCCGCAACACCGCTCTTCTTCTGAACGTTTCCGACCCCAACTTGGCGTCACGTGCGACACTTGCTGCGCGCTTTGCGCCTAACGGCAAGAAGATAGGCGATCCTACTTTCCTAGCGACATCCAGTGACAACAAGCGAATTGCACTCGGTCGGGCCCAGGGGCAACTCGAGTTCATCGATGCGCTCGGAAACAGCATCCCGATTGCCGACCGCATCGCAAATAACCAGAACGCTCTTTCTGTTTCCGCAGATGGAAAAACCTTCATCGCGAACGGTTTTGCTCATCCCATCAAAATATGGGATATCCAGAATGGAAAACTGAACGGACTCGGTTGTGGAGGAGAGAAAACCAACGGCGCGTACGCAGTTTCACGCGATCATCTATTGGCTGGATTCACTAGGCGCGAGGGAAAAGGAAAAGAAGATCCGGTTGCTTTTTGTAAGATTGCGGACGATTCCGCTCCACGGAAGGTTGGCGCGGGATTCTACAAAGGAGAATCTGCATTCTCGATGGACGGAAACCTGTTTGCAACAGTGTTTGGTGCGCGAAAATCTTATGAGCAACCAAGCAGACTGCAAATTTGGAACACTGTAACGAATACGCAGGTAGTCGATCGGCAAATTGCGACCGCAGACGAAAACACGGCGAAAGACCCCTTCAACCGGGCCCACAAGATAGTCTTCTCGCCTGACGGATCGAAACTCGTTGTCGCCAACTACGTCGAAACCCCTAAGACGATATACCAGCTGACTCTTTTGAACGCTCAAGATGGCAGCACGATCGCAACGCTCTACGACGGAGACGTGAATTCGATAAAATTCTCCCAGGATGGAAAAGTCTTGGCTGCCGCAGATCGAAACACCATTCGGTTTTTTAATATTGCAGAACAGCGGCTGGTCAACACGGTCAAATTCGAAAAACTGGCTGATTTATTTCTTAGTTACTGGGGCAGCGTAGTCATTTCTGACGACCTCAAATGGGTCGTGATCGCTAACTACAATGAGTTTTTTGTTTTCGATGCTGAAAAAGGCAAAATTATCCAACGAGCTTCAATCTCAAGTGGCTTAATACGGGCTATCCAACTTTCTCCTGACAGTCGCTTCATCTTCGTTTCCAGCAGCTCGGACACGATCGACGTTTTCAAAAGAGAAACTCTCGAGAAGCTGCTCACCCTCTACTCGCCGCAAAGCTCGCCTGAATGGATCGCCTATTCACCAGAGGGGTTTTTTGCAGGCTCTGCAAAAGGCGTCGGCGATGTCAGCGTTGTCAGCGGCTTCAAAGCCATCGGCGCGGATCGGCTTTTCCAATCTCTGTATCGTCCCGATCTGGTCCGCGAAAAACTTGCGGGAGACCCAAAGGGACTCGTGAAGACGGCCGCCGCCACCCTTGGCCTCGACAAAATATTGGCGTTTGGTTCGGCGCCAACCGTTAAAATCGTTTCGCCAGTTGATGGCGTTCAAGCAGCGGAAGAGTTTGCGAATGTCGAAGTTGAAATATCGGATTCGGGCGGAGGGATCGGGCGCATCGAGTGGAGAATTGACGGCGTTACTCTCGGGATCGACAGCGTTCAATCGAAACTTGGCGTCGAGAAAGCGAGCCGCAAATTTGCTCTCGCGCCCGGTGACAACGCCGTTGAGGTTGTGGCGTACAACGCCGAGGGTCTGATTGCGTCGTCGCCCGCCAGCGTCGTTATCGGTCATAAAGGCGACGAGGCACAATCGAAGCCGCGACTTTATGTCGTGGGTGTCGGCGTCAACGCTTATGAGGACCCGGATCTGCGATTGAATTTTCCCGTCGCCGACGTCGTCACGGTCACTGACTCGCTCGCAAAATCCGCAAAGGACAAATTTTCCAGCGTTGAGATTACACGATTGCTCGACGCCGACGTTTCGTCGGACCGCATCGAGGCCCTTTTCGCCGAACTTTCGACAAAAGTTCGCTCTCAGGACACGTTGATATTTTTTATTGCCGGCCACGGCAAGACGCTCGATGGACGATATTACTTCATACCGCCAAAGTTTAAGCTCGATGGTGAAGCATCGATTAGAACTCAGGGTATTGGTCAGGAAGCCCTGCAAACGTGGTTCGCGCGCATTGCTGCGCGGCGTTCGATATTTATGTCCGACACTTGCGAGAGCGGTTCGCTGACGCTTGAGCGTGCTGAGGCGAGTGGTTCCGCACGAATTGCTGCCTTGGACCGGTTGTCCGAAGCGACGGGCCGAATCGTGCTGGCGGCATCGACCGACGACGCTCCGGCGTTGGAAGGCGTCCAAGGGCACGGCGTGTTTTCTTACGCATTCCTCGATGGATTGGCACATGCCGACAACAACAAAAACGGGACGATCGAAGTATCCGAGATCGAGGGATTCTTGCGGCAACGAATACCGGAGATCAGCCAGCAACTGTTCGGACAACGCCAAGTGCCTCAAACAAAAATATCAGGCGTTGATTTTCTAATCGGCGCGCCCATTCAATCAGTTGTCGAAGAGCCAAAGATCGTCGTCGCTGACGCGCGCGGGTTTGCCAAATATATCCTTTTGCGCGGCGTGCAACCGGTTGCGAACCCCGGTGCCAAGCCGGCTAACGAAGACAAGCTTGATCGTGGGATGAAAGTCCGAGCCGTCAAAAATGAGAACGGGTGGACGCTGATCGCTCAAGACGGCAAAGAACTGGGATGGATCAAGAGCGATGCGGTCGCCACGCTAAAATGAAAGTTGGTGAGCGCGGAGGATGTCACCTCTCCTCATCATTTCAATGACTTACAAAAAGGCGCGGGCCTAAAGGTCGCTTTGAAGGCCTTAAGTCATTTTGAGCAGTGCCCTCACCTCACTACAACGTTCAATCCGGAAGGTTAAATTGTACAATCAACCACCCTCTGCTTCCGTTGCCGCTCTCAAGAATCCGGTTAGGATCACGACATCGCGGTCGTGGATTATTTTCATGCGCAGGTGTTGGCCTGTTGTTTTAGAGATTTTAGCGGCTCTGATCGTGGCTGCGCCCGCTCACGCTGAGAAGCGAGTTGCGCTCGTCATTGGCAATTCGGCTTATCAGCATGTCACGCCGCTGACCAATCCGTCGAACGATGCGGCATTGATGACGCAAACGTTGAAGAGCGCGGGGTTCGACATTGTCGATTCCCGCCGCGATCTTAAAATCAACGACATGCGCAAGGCGCTGCGCGACTTCTCCGACAAGGCAAAAGACGCTGACATGGCCCTGGTCTATTACGCCGGGCACGGCATGGAGATCGACGGCACCAATTACCTGATCCCGGTCGATGCGACGCTTGAGCGCGACGTCGATGCATTCGATGAAGCCATTCCGCTTGAGCGTATTCTGACGGTAATGGAGCCGGCCAAGCAGCTGCGGCTCACGATTCTGGATGCGTGCCGGGATAACCCGTTCAACAAGACGATGAAGCGTACGATTGGGTCGCGCGCGATCGGACGTGGCCTCGCCAAGGTTGATCCACCAAGTTCAAACACGCTGATCGCTTTTGCTGCAAAAGCGGGATCGACGGCCTCTGATGGCGACAGCAAGAACTCACCGTTCACGACGGCTTTAGCGAAGCACCTGCCCAAGCCCGGTCTCGATCTGCGCAAAGTGTTCGGCTACGTGCGCGATGATGTGTTGAAGGTGACTAACAACAAGCAGGAGCCATTCGTCTACGGCTCGCTCGGCGGCGATGATCTTGCATTAGTGCCGGCTATTGCGGCACCTGTCACCGCCGCGCCGACAAAATTGAATGACGAGGCGTTCGTTCAACGAGCCTACGAACTGGCAGATCGCGTTGGCACCAAAGCGGTGTGGGACAGCTTCATCGCGAAATATCCAGCCGGCCTCTATACGGAGCTGGCCAAGGCCCAACGTGACAAGCTCGGCTCCGAAGCTGCGCGCGTTGCCGCGACCGAGAAGGCCAAGGCAGCGCAGGAAGAACAGACACGGTTAGCCATCGAAGGCGCGAAAAAAGCCGAGCAGGAAAAGGCGGCGACAGAGGCGAAGAAAGCTGAACAACAGCGCGTTGCCGCCGAACTCGCCAAAAAGGCCGAGGAAGCGAAAGTAACCGAGGCGGAGAAAGCCAAAGCCGCTGAAGAAGCGAAGATTGCCGCAGAAAAGAAAACAGCAGAACAAAAGGCAAAAGACGAAAAGCCAGTTGGCCCTGTTGCGGCACTCGCGCCGGATCAATCGGCACCCAAAGCCGATGCGCCGGTCGCGGTCGCCGATATTCCGAGGGCATTACAGGTCGAGCTGCGCCGCGTTGGCTGCAACACCGGCGCGGCTGATGGCAACTGGAACGCCGCCGCGCAAAAATCGCTCGACCTGTTCAACAAAAATGCCAAGACCAAATTCGATGTGAAGCTCGCAAGCCTCGACGCGCTCGATGCCGTGAAAGGCAAACAAGCGCGCATCTGCCCGCTGATTTGTGAATACGGTTACAAGGCCGATGGCAACCGGTGCTCAAAGATTGTTTGCAAGGCTGGATTTGAAGTCGGCGACGACAATAACTGCGAAAAGATCGAGGTGAAAAAACCCGCTACGCCTACCACGCCAACCACTAAACGAGATGAATCGGCTAAGCCCAAAGCTGCGGAAGCCAAGCCCGAAACCGGCGGACAGATTATATGCGGTACCGGAGGGTGTCGGCCAGTCAAAAAAGGCTGCCGAATAAAGGACGTCGGCAGCATATGGGGCCAAATTGAAATCTGCAATTGAGCAAGGCGCATTGAAGCAAGCTGTGGGCGTCAGAGCGAAACTCTGAGGAGTAACAGCTACTTATTTTTTCGAATGGTGAGCGCGGAGGGACTCGAACCCTCGACCCCATGATTAAAAGTCACGTGCTCTACCGCCTGAGCTACGCGCTCACGTGCCGCGGTGTGTAGGGGCCGAGTCAGTGTGGGTCAAGGGTGGCAACCGGCACGCAGTTTCGCCGGATGGCGGTCGGATTGGGTAGGAGCGACTGTGGCTTACGCTTCGCCAAATTCGCCAAGCTTGCACGATCATCGCCCTTGACAAAAAGAACATAACAAGAACATACTTGCCAGGTTTTGAGTTTGAGGTGAACCATGCCCGATATGACCTATTACGTTGCCCTGCCCTTTACCGAGGACGATGCAGGATCGGCTGCGCCGGGTGCGGCTGAGGAGTTTCAGGGGCCAACGGCCGCCATTCGCCGCGCGGAAACGCTTGTGAACATGCCCGGAATTGTCGGCGCGGTCGCCTTCAGCAGGACCGGAGACCCGATGATCGGCGAATTCAAGGATGCAACGGTGCTGCGGGCCTTCGGAAACGTCCCCAGCGATCTGAGCGGGCTGTAAGCCTCGGATCAGTTCATCGGCGCGCAGTGCTGCGCGCGATCCGGCACCACAATGCGCAAATCCGCCGACCGTTCGTGCGCATAAACGCCATGCAGCGTTTATCGCCGCAATGCGGTTCAATTCTGTTATCTTCGCCAAAGAAACGCGACCGGCGATAAATTTAGACAGCATGACCGAGACCGACAAAAAGCCTGATCAGGATTTCCGGATTCAGGATTTTGACGCCCAGAGCTTTGACGTCCCCGTGCCTTACATGCAGCGGACGCGCGATTACTATATCGCCATCGGCTATGATGAGCCGTATCGCTGGGCGCACAATATCGACGCACCGTTTCAGCCGCTGTTGAAGCCGCTTTCAAAATCGCGCGTCGCAATCGTGACAACCGCCGCGCCGTTCGATTCCGCCAAGGGCGATCAGGGACCGGGTGCTGCTTACAACGGTGGGGCGAAGTTTTTTCAGGTCTATGACGGCGACACGTCGCGCGATCATGATCTGCGCATCTCGCATATAGCATATGACCGCGCGCATACGTCCGCGACCGACATCGGCACGTGGTTTCCGCTTCCGCAATTGAAGCGCCTTGCGAATGAAGGCGTGATCGGATCGGTCGCTTCGCGTTTTTTCGGAGCGCCGACCAATCGCAGCCATCGCGTCACCGTCGAGACCGACGCGCCGGACACTCTCGCGCGCTGCAAATCTGACGATGTGGACGCGATCGTATTGGTGCCGAATTGTCCGGTCTGTCACCAGACAACCGCACTCATTGCACGCCATCTCGAAGCCAACGGAATTCCGACGGTCATCATGGGTTGTGCCAAAGACATCATCGAGCATGTCGCGGTGCCGCGATTTCTGTTCAGCGATTTTCCGCTCGGCAATTCCGCCGGCAAACCTGACGACATCGCCTCGCAAGCTTTCACGCTCGAACTCGCGCTAAAAGTTCTGGAGCGCGCGCCGGGCGCACAGACGACGGTGCAGTCTCCCTTGCGCTGGAGCGCGGATGCGTCGTGGAAACTGGATTACAACAATGTCGAGCGCATGAGCCCGGAGGAATTGGCACGACGTCGGCGAGATTTCGATGCGCAGAAGGAGGCCGCGCGGGTCAATCGCGTCGCATGATCCCGAAAAGTGGAAACCGGTTTTCGGATCAGATCATGCGTATCAAAGCATGATCTTCTATTCTCTACCTGCCGCCTTGCGCAGCGCCGCGTTGATGCGATCCTGCCAACCCGGACCATCCTGCTGGAAATGCTCCAGCACATCCTGATCGATGCGCAACGACACCAGTTCCTTGACGCCGGGAATCGCAGTTGCCTTCGGCGGCCCCTCAACAGGTTTTGCATTGGCTGTTTTAAATGCCGCTTCGGCTTCGGTCTTGGCGTCGCTGAGCGTGCGAGGTCGTCGTGGCGGTTGCGACATGTCAGATGCCTTCGAATATTGCGGTTGAGAGATTACGCTCGGAGAATGATCGCACGATAGCAAAATAAAGTATTGCAGCTATTTTCCGGCCGCTTGCCCATTTCAAGCGCGGCGCCAATCGCCGCAGCCGTATCCGGGCAATTTTACGCACACCTTGTCGATGCGATTCCCAGAAACATTTTATGGAGTTTGGAGCGACAAACCGGCCAAGAAAGATCGAAAAAAACAAAAAAAGATCAAGAAAGCGCCTGTCATTTAAGAATTTGCCGCTTGTTGATGCAAGTGTATTCCGGCGGAATGTCCTCCTCACGTACCCGTCGCAGCGATGTGAAACCGGAATCCCAAAAGGAACGCATTTGTGTTGCGCCACCGTCAAACTTCGCGGTGTATGTTGCAGCTGTCTCGAACCTAGGGAGGTCACCATGGCAGCAATTGCTGAAGTCCGGTCGATCAGACCGGCACGTTCGTTACGCAAGGCGAGTAATCGCCCAGTGTGCAAGATTTGCTCAGATTCGATGGTGGCTGCCGAAGCATCCGCATTTCTGTCGGATGATGTCGTCAGTTACCTTTGGAGTTGCGACAATTGCGGCTACGGCTTCGTGACGACGCAAGCGCTGAAGCCTTCCGTTTGTAACTGACGGTTCATCTTCTTATCGCGGCGCTATGTCGCCGACTGCCCAGAGACCGCGTGTCTGATAGCAAAACTCCGCGAAATCATTCGCGGCAATTGCTTCACGCATACCGCGCGTGAGTTCCTGATAATAAGCCACGTTGATTTCGGACAGAAGCATCGCGCCGAGCGCTTCCTCCGACTTCACAAGATGATGCAGATAGGCGCGCGAATAATTTCGCGCCGATGGCCACTTGCTTTCTTCATCGAGCGGACGCGGATCGTCGGCATGCCGCGCGTTGCGCAAATTGATGACGCCGCGCCGCGTGAAAGCGTGACCGTGGCGGCCATTGCGCGTCGGCAGCACGCAATCGAACATATCGATACCACGCGCGACGGCCTCAAGAATATCATCCGGCGTTCCCACGCCCATCAGATAACGAGGACGATCCTGCGGCAATAATGGCACGACCTCTTCGATCATCGCCAGCATGACGTCCTGCGGCTCGCCGACCGCAAGACCGCCGATCGCATAACCGTGAAAACCGAGTTCGACGAGCGCCCGTGCGCTTTCGCGGCGCAATTCAGCAATGTCTCCGCCCTGCCCGATACCGAACAGCATGTTGCCCGCAACCGCGCCCTCGAACGCCCGCTTGCTGCGCTCGGCCCAGCGCAACGACAGTTGCATCGCGCGTTCGACGTCGGTGCGCTCGGCCGGCAATCGCACGCATTCATCGAGTTGCATGGCAATGTCGGAGCCAAGTAGTTTCTGAATTTTGATCGCGCGTTCGGGCGACAATTCATATTTATTGCCGTCGATATGCGAACTGAATGTCACGGCGTGTTCCGTGACCTTCCGCAATTTTGCAAGCGACATCACCTGAAAGCCGCCGGAGTCGGTCAGCATCGGACCATTCCAGCCGGTGAATGTCTGCAGGCCGCCGAGCGCGGCAATGCGCTCCGCTCCGGGACGCAGCATCAGGTGATAGGTATTGCCCAAGACAATGTCCGCGCCGGACTCGCGAATCTCGCGCCAGTGAATGCCCTTCATCGCACCCGCCGTTCCGACCGGCATGAAAGCAGGCGTGCGCACCACACCATGCGGCGTGGTCAATTCGCCGGTGCGCGCTTCGCCATCGGTTGCGTGAAGCTTAAATTGGTTGGAAAGAGCCATCACGACGTTATCGGTCAGCTTGGATCACGAAACAACAGGCAGGCGTCGCCATACGAATAAAAGCGATAGCCGCTTTGGATTGCATGCGCGTAAGCCTGTTTCATGATGTCCAACCCGCTGAACGCCGACACCAGCATGAACAATGTCGAACGCGGCAGATGGAAATTCGTCATCAGAATATCGACAGCCTTGAAGCGATAGCCCGGCGTGATGAAGATCGCGGTCTCGTCTTTGAACGCTCCAATCGTGCCGTCAGTATTCGCGGCACTTTCCAGCAACCGTAACGAGGTCGTGCCGACGGCAACGATGCGTCCGCCGTTTTTTCGGGCCGTGTTGAGCGCACGGGCCGTCGCCTCAGTGATCTCGCCCCACTCTGCATGCATACGATGTTCGGAGGTGTCATCGGATTTCACCGGCAGGAACGTCCCCGCACCGACATGCAGCGTCACGCGATGGAGTCCAATGCCGATGTCCTTGAGCGAAACCTCAAGCTCCGGGGTGAAATGCAATCCCGCCGTCGGTGCCGCGACGGCACCTTCGTTGACGGCGAACATGGTCTGATAATCCGTTGTGTCTTTATCATCCGGCGCGCGGCGCGAGGCGATGTAAGGCGGCAATGGCGGCGCGCCGAGATCTGCGATGGCCTGATCGAGGATCGCGCCGTGAAACGCAAACGACAGCGTGATCTCGCCGGCCTCGCCTTTAGCCTCAACTTCCGCATCGAGATTGCGCAACAGACACACGCGGCCCTCATTGCCGAACCTTATCGTGTCGCCAGGGCTGAGTTTCTTTGCGGGCCGCGCCAGCGCCTGCCAGCGCGACCCATCAAGACGCTTGATCAGCGTGACGTCGATCTTCGGCTCAGATTCGCGGCCGAGACGACGGCCCGACAATTGCGCCGGGATCACGCGGGTATCGTTGACGACGAGTTGATCGCCCGCTTTCAGAAATGTCGGCAGATCGCGAACGGTTGCGTGTTTCAACGAACCAGACGGATGCACGACGAGCATGCGCGCTGCATCGCGCGGGCTCGCGGGCCGCAGCGCGATATTGGCTTCCGGAAGATTAAAGTCGAAAAGATCGGTGCGCATGGGCGGCTCTCGTCATTGCGAGGAGCAGAGCGACGAAGCAATCCAGCTCTTTATCGTGCGCTTTCCTTCTGGATTGCTTCGCTTTGCTCGCAATGACGGGTTGCGGCTAAAGCGTCTTAGGCCGCGTCGGCTGCCATATGGGCCTTCACGATCTTGTCGGGATTCTGCACAGGTTCGCCGCGCTTGATCTTATCGACGTTGTCCATGCCGGCCGTGACCTTGCCCCACACCGTGTACTGCTTGTTGAGGAAGGCTGCGTCGTCGAAGCAGATGAAGAACTGGCTGTCGCCGGAATCCGGATTCGACGAGCGCGCCATCGAGGTCGTGCCGCGCACATGCGGCTCGGCGTTGAACTCGGCCTTCAATTTCTTGCCCGACCCGCCGGTGCCGGTGCCCTGCGGACAACCGGTCTGCGCCATGAAACCGTCGAGCACGCGGTGAAACACGATGCCGTCGTAAAATCCTTCCCGCACCAGTTCCTTGATGCGCGCGACGTGACCGGGTGCGAGATCGGGACGCATCTCGATCGTCACCGGCCCCTGCGTGGTTTCCAAAATCAATGTGTTGTCGTTGTCAGCCATGATGAACTCTTTACGTTTGAGAAGCGCGCAATGTCCGCGCGCAATGACGTGATGCAAATCGCGGAATGCGAATTACTTGATGTCGACTACTTAATATCGGATGCGACCTGAACCTTGGTCATCTTGTCGGGGCTGGACACCGGCTCGCCGCGCTTCATCTTGTCCACGACATCCATGCCCTGCACCACATCGCCGACCACGGTGTATTTGTTGTCGAGAAATGAGGATGTCGCAAAGCAAATAAAGAACTGCGAATTCGCCGAATTTGGATCGCTTGAGCGCGCCATGCCGACCGTACCGCGCTTGAACGGCGTCGCCGTGAATTCAGCCGCGAGATTTGGATATTTCGACCCACCCGTGCCGTCGAAGTTCTTGCCGTCGCCGGTTTGAGCCATGAAGCCGTCGATCACCCGGTGGAACGGCACGTTGTCGTAATAGCCGTCGCGCGCGAGCTGCTTGATGCGTTCGGCGTGCTTGGGTGCCAAGTCCGTTCGCAGCTTGATGACAATGCGACCCTTGGTGGTGTCGATGACGATGGCGTTGGCCTTGTCGAGAACGGCGGGAAGTTTCTGCGCCCAGGCGGGAGCAGCGACGACGAAGGCTAATAAGACAGCGAGAACGCGGATCATGAAAACTCCCATGAAAAGTTAAATGCGTGGAAGCCAGCGTCAGCCGGCGAATTTTGTCTTCAGGCGGGTTGCGACCGCCTTGGGGACGAAGTGCGAAACATCGCCGCCCATGCTGGCGATTTGACGCACCAGTGTGGCGGTGATCGGGCGGACGGTGGCGGAGGCCGGAATGAAAACTGTATGGACATCCGGCACCAATGTTTGATTCATGCCGGCGATCTGCATTTCATAGTCCAAGTCAGTGCCGTCCCGCAGCCCGCGAATGAGAATGGTCGCGCCCGCGCGCTGCGCGGCGGTGACGGTCAAGTCGTCGAAGGTGACGCATTCGAGCTTGCAGTTTGCGTGAGCGGCGATCGGCGTGAAGACCTCGCGCACCATGTCGAGCCGCTCGTCGGCAGAAAAAAGAGGCGCCTTGCCGGGGTGAATCCCGATCGCAACGATCATGCGGTCCACGAGGCTGCACGCCTGGCGCACCACATCGAGATGACCGTTGGTGACGGGGTCAAAAGAGCCGGGATAAAGCGCGACACGAGACATAAACCCTCCTAGCCCGCCCCGGCCAAAGCCGCAAGCGCTGCCGGTTCCCACCCCAACATCAAATATATTGGCAGGTATTCACCCGCGCCGACCGAACCAGAATGGGCCTCGCGCGTCGTCATTTCAGATCACAGGCTTGTCAAATAGCCGCCTCGGCACCGGGGCAAAGACTTCAAGGAACAATGACATGGCATTCATCGATCAGGTTCAACTCTCGAGTTCGCCGTTGCCATCCGTGACCAAGATCTTGGCGGCCGTCGCAGTATCGGCGTTCGTTGCGGGCGCTGTGACGTTTTTGCCCAGCTTCGCCCCAAGTGCTCAGGCCAGCATTCAAAAGGCAGATCGGCTTCAGGTTTCCCAGGCGGACCCTGCATGCGCCGAACAGAACTGGCCGAACATTGATGCCTCATGTCTCAAGCGCGTAAAATCCAATGCATCGATCAAGCAAGTCCGGATGGTCACCACCGACAAGCTTTAAGTCGCGCCCTAACCGCCGTTGCCGTGATCGGTCTCATCCGTAATGTGCTCGACCGACACGACATGTTCGTCCTCGGCGGTGTCGAACACGATGACGCCTTGCGTTGAACGCCCTGCGACGCGGATATCCTCGACCGGGCAGCGAATAAGCTGGCCGGCATCCGTCACCAGCATGATCTGATCCGAATCCTCCACCGGGAACGACGCGACCAATTTGCCATTGCGGTTGTTGACCGACATCGCGACGATGCCTTTGCCGCCGCGGCCCGTGGTCCGATACTCATAAGACGAGCTTCGCTTGCCGTAGCCATTTTCGCTGATCGTCAAAACCGACTGCTCGGATGCCGACATTTCGGCATAGCGTTCCTGACTGAGCTGAACCGCCGTTGAGGTTTCTTCTGCATCGACCTCGTGTGTCTCATCAGCCGCCGCCTCGCCAGCGACAGCGCGGCGCATTTTCAAATAGGCTGCACGCTCGTCGGACGATGCTTCAAGATGACGTAAGATTGTCATCGAGATCAGCTTGTCGACCTTGCCGAGTGCGATGCCACGCACGCCCATCGATGTTCGGCCTGTAAAGACGCGCACATCGTTCACCGGGAAGCGGATGCATTGTCCGCCCGCGGCGGTCAAAAGCACGTCGTCAACTTCCTTGGCGATCTGCACATCGACGATGGCCTCTTCGTCTTCGAGCTTCATCGCGATGATGCCGGAGCGGCGAACGTCAACGAAATCCGACAATTTATTACGACGCACATTGCCGCCGGTCGTGGCGAACAACACGTCGAGTTCAGCCCAGGACTTTTCATCCTCCGGCAGCGGCATGATCGTGGTGATGCGCTCGTCCTGCTCCAGCGGCAGGATGTTGATCATCGCCTTGCCGCGCGCGTTCGGCGCGGCCATCGGCAGCCGCCAGACCTTCTCTTTGTAGACCTGTCCTTTTGAGGAGAAAAACAGCACCGGCGTGTGCGTGGACGCAACGAACAGGCGACTGACGAAATCTTCCTCGCGCGTTGCCATGCCGGCGCGCCCCTTGCCGCCGCGCTTCTGCGCGCGATAGGCCGACAATGGCACGCGCTTGACGTAGCCCGCATGCGAAACAGTGACGACCATATCCTCGCGCTGGATCAGGTCTTCGTCCTCAACCTCATCGACCTGATCGATAATGACGGTGCGGCGTGGCGTCGCGAATTCGTCTTTGACGGCTTTCAATTCACCTTTGATAATCGATTGGATCCGCGCGCGTGAGCGCAGGATATCGAGATAATCGGCGATCTCGACGGCGAGCTTGTCGAGTTCTTCGGAAATTTCCTCGCGGCCAAGCGCCGTCAGGCGCTGCAAACGCAGATCGAGAATGGCTTTCGCCTGCTCCAAAGACAGTCGCGCAGTGCCTTTCACCGTGATGCGATGACGCGGATCGTCGATCAGCGTAATCATCGCCTCGACGTCTTTCGCCGGCCATTCGCGTGCCATCAACGTCTCACGCGCGGTGTTCGGATCTGGCGATGTGCGGATGACGCGAATGACTTCGTCGATATTGGCGACTGCAATCGCAAGGCCGACCAACACATGCGCACGGTCGCGCGCTTTGTTGAGCAGGAATTTTGTGCGGCGTGAAACGACCGTTTCGCGGAACGAAATAAAGAGCGTCAGCAGGTCCTTCAGGTTCATCACCAAAGGACGACCGCCGTCGAGCGCGACAACGTTCGCGCCGAAATTGCTTTGCAGCGGCGTGAATTTATAAAGCTGGTTCAGAACGATTTCGGGAACGGCGTCGCGCTTCAACTCGACCACGACACGATAACCGTCGCGGTCGGATTCGTCGCGCAGGTCGGAAATGCCTTCAATCTTCTTGTCGCGCACCAGTTCAGCGATGCGCTCGACCATGCTGGCCTTGTTCACCTGATAGGGAATCTCGGTGACGACGATGGCATGACGATCTTTGCGAATTTCTTCGATCGCGACCTTGCCGCGCATCACGATGGAGCCGCGGCCCAGATGATACGCCGAGCGAATTCCCTGACGACCGAGAATGATGCCGCCGGTCGGAAAATCCGGTCCGGGGATGATGCCGATGAGATCGTCGATGCCGAGCGCCGGGTTGTCGATCAGCGCCATACACGCATCGATGACTTCGCCGAGATTGTGCGGCGGAATGTTCGTCGCCATGCCGACCGCGATGCCGCCCGCACCATTGACCAGAAGGTTCGGAAACTTAGCGGGAAGGACTTTCGGCTCGTGCTCGGAGGTATCGTAGTTCGGCTGGTAATCGACAGTATCCTTGTCGATGTCATCGAGCAGCGAATGCGCGACCTTCTCAAGACGCGATTCGGTGTAGCGCATGGCAGCGGCCATATCGCCGTCGACCGATCCGAAATTGCCCTGACCGTCGATCAGCGGCACGCGCATGGAAAAATCCTGCGCCATGCGCACCATCGCGTCGTAGACGGATTGATCGCCGTGCGGATGATACTTACCGATGACGTCGCCGACCGTTCGCGCGGACTTGCGATATGGCTTGTTCCACTCGAAGCCGTTCTCGTACATCGCGAAAAGAATCCGGCGATGCACCGGCTTCAATCCGTCGCGCGCATCCGGCAACGCACGCGCCACGATCACGCTCATCGCGTAATCGAGATACGAGCGCTTCATCTCATCGGTGATCGAGACCGGACGGATATCGCCGAAACTTGGTGCGCCGGAGTCCGGTTCTTTTGGGTCGGCCAAAATACGAATCCTGAGTGCGAAATGTCACAAAACATATAAGCGATTTGAATGCGCAACGCCACACGGAAAGGCGCGCGCGGCATCAGCATTTATTACACAATATCAATAGGTTAGAAGGTCAGCCAGACTGCCGCCATAAAGCCCGTCGCCACGCCTCTTTTTCGCCCTTCGATTCCGAGTCCGTCAGATTCTGGCCTTAAAGAAAATCGTTGAAAATCAACGGGCGCGGACCGCCGCGCATGCGTGATTTGTGGCGGGATTCGCAGCCTTTGTGGCGGTGCGGACGCTCAAGCGCCAATGAATTGTGGCGGACGCGACGGCAGATCACTCCGCCTCACGCAGCGTGAGGTACACCTGCGCGACGCATCAAGCACGCATCAAGTACGCGCATTAAAATGGAATATCGTCGTTCATGTCGTCGTTGCGACCGCCGGCCGCGACAGCCCGGCGTTGTCCGCCACCGCGCGATGACCCGCTCGAACCGAAGTCTCCTGCGCTGTCGTCAGCGCTCATCCCGCCGCCGCTGTTGCGGCTATCGAGCATGGTCAGCGTGGAGTTGAAATTCTGCAGCACGACTTCGGTCGAATAGCGATCCTTGCCATCCTTGTCCTGCCATTTGCGGGTTTGAAGTTGTCCTTCGAGATAAACCTTCGCGCCCTTCTTCAGATACTGCTCGGCAATCTTGCAAAGGCCTTCGCTGAAAATCACGACGCGATGCCACTCGGTTTTTTCCTTGCGTTCGCCGCTATTTTTGTCGCGCCATGTCTCAGACGTCGCCACGCTTAAATTTGCGATCGGGCGGCCATCCTGCGTGCGCTTGATCTCAGGGTCCGCGCCAAGGTTGCCGACCAGGATCACTTTATTGACGCTTCCCGCCATCGTATTTCTCCATTCCCGCGCAGAATTCGATGCGCGTTACATCAGTGGCGAGGCTTGCGATCTCAAACCGCGGCACACGCTCTCCACACGCTCTCTTGCGCGAACCCTATACGTCTTGAAGTCCCGCGCGCTTATTTGATGACGCGCACCTTCCGGTTATCCACACGGATCGACTGCGTTCGCCCATAAGAAACCTTACCGCGTTCTGCTTTCGTTCTCAATGCAATTTTCATCGAAAAGGGAACCCGTTGAGACTCCGTTCGTTTCAAAAACACGGAACCGAAAAGTGACGAAAACGTGGAGAAATTGTGAGTCAAAAAATCGCAAAAGTTCCAATCCTTTCCGTAAGTTAACGTTGGTTACTTGGTCCCCAACTGTTGTATTTCGGAGACGGCTTTTTGGTTCGATCTGAGTATATTCCCGGCACGGAATCGCTAATCCCATTGCGTTTGCGCCTTGGATAAAACCGCCTCAACCAATTGAAGCGGGCTGAAACTGGAGAAGAAGAAATGAAGAAGATTTTGCTCGGTGCCGCGGCACTTGTTGCCCTTGGCACTGCATCGGCGGTCGCAGCTGACCTCCCGGCACGTACCTATACGAAGGCACCTGTTTACGCAGCACCGGTTTATAACTGGACCGGTATCTACGTCGGTGCGCACATCGGTGCCGGCTTCGGCAGCAACAACAGCCTGAACATTCCGGGCTTCACGACCGGCAGCAACGACGCCAGCTTCCTCGGCGGCGGGCAGATCGGCGCTGACTACCAGTTCGCACCGAACTGGCTGGTTGGTATTGAAGGCCAGATCAGTGGCCTGTCTAATAACAATCGGACGTTCACGAACGCAGCACTCGACTCGATCCGCAGTAACGACGATTGGCTGGCTTCGGTCACCGGTCGCCTTGGCTACGTTGCAGGTCCGACCTTGATCTACGCTAAGGGCGGTGTGGCGTTCCGTGACAACAGCGGCCTCGCCGTTGCTCTCGGTGGCGTTGCGACCCCGTTCACCACCAACCGTGACGACACCGGCTACACCGTCGGCGGTGGCTTGGAGTATATGTTTGCTCCAGCATGGTCGGCCAAGGTTGAGTACCAGTACTACAACTTCGGCAACACCAACGTCACGACAGCTCCTGCGACCACTTTCGCAGCGCCAGGTGCTAACTTCCGCGACGACATTCACACTGTGAAGCTCGGCGTGAACTATCACTTCAACTGGGGTGGCCCGGCCGTCGCGCGATACTAAGCATCGCTAGACCTGAGCTTCGCAGGACAATCGGAAAGGCCGGCTCATCGAGCCGGCCTTTTTGTTTTCCTCATTTCGGGATTGCCGCAATCCTAGCTTCGAAAGCAATCCGTTGATGATTTTCTAACGGGACTGGAAATCTCCGCGCGTTCTTCCTATGTTCTGGACAACGATCTTCCGCTGAGAAACCGGCGAACGGACCCGGCATTTTCCCGGTCACTGAGCCTCTGCAAATGCGCGATGCGCGCTCGGAACGCCCGATGGATGAAGTGATTAAAGCAGCGCGCAAACCATCTGCAGCGGGAATGCGATCAATTACGGTGCGTGGCGCGCGCGAGCATAACCTTAAAAACGTGGATCTGGAGATACCGCGCGACAAGCTCGTGGTGTTCACAGGCCTATCAGGCTCCGGAAAATCCTCGCTGGCGTTCGACACGATCTACGCCGAAGGCCAGAGACGCTATGTCGAATCTCTCTCCGCGTATGCGCGTCAATTTCTCGAGATGATGCAGAAGCCGGACGTCGATCAGATCGACGGTCTTTCGCCCGCCATTTCGATTGAACAGAAAACGACATCCAAGAACCCGCGCTCGACCGTCGGCACGGTCACAGAAATTTACGATTACATGCGCCTGCTTTGGGCACGCGTCGGCGTGCCCTACTCTCCCGCAACCGGCCTGCCGATTGAGAGCCAGATCGTCTCGCAAATGGTCGATCGCGTGCTTGCGCTGCCGGAAGGCACGCGCCTCTATCTGCTTGCGCCGGTCGTGCGAGGCCGCAAGGGCGAATACCGCAAGGAACTGGCTGACTACCTCAAAAAAGGTTTTCAGCGCGTCAAAGTCGATGGCACGTTCTATGAGCTGGCGAATGCACCGGCGTTGGACAAGAAATTCCCGCACGACATTGACGTTGTCGTCGATCGCATCGTGGTTCGCCCCGATATCGCGCAGCGCCTCGCCGAATCTTTCGAAACCGCGCTGAAGCTCGCCGAAGGTCTTGCAATCATCGAATACGCCGACACGCCGGCTGCCTCCGACGTGTCCGGCAAAAAAATCGACAAGAAGACCGCGAAGATCCACGACAAGAGCGGACCTGAGCGAATTTTGTTTTCGGAAAAATTTGCGTGTCCCGTGTCCGGCTTTACGATTCCGGAGATCGAGCCGCGACTGTTCTCATTCAACAACCCCTATGGCGCTTGCCCCGCATGCGGTGGACTTGGCGTCGAACAACATATCGATCCCGATCTTGTCATTGCTGACAAGGATTTGACGTTGCGGAAGGGTGCGATTGCTCCGTGGGCAAAGTCATCATCGCCTTATTATCTGCAGACGCTTCAGGCGCTTGCTAAATTCTACAAATTCACACTCGACACCAAATGGAAGGATCTGCCGAAGAAAACGCAAACCGCGATCCTCGATGGTTCGGGCGAGGACGAAATCAAGTTCTCTTACGAAGATGGCGTGCGTTCTTACGACACTAAGAAGCCGTTCGAAGGCGTCGTCACCAATCTCGTTCGCCGCTTTAGCGAAACCGAAAGCGAATGGGCGCGTGAGGAACTTGCGAAGTATTTCCACGACATTCCATGCGAAGCATGTCATGGCTATCGCCTGAAGCCCGAAGCGCTTTGCGTCAAGATCGGCGGCAAGCATATCGGCGATATTTCAGCGCTGTCGGTGCTGCGTGCGGTGGAATGGTTCGAAACCGTTCCGAAAGCTCTCAACAAGCAACAGAACGAGATTGCCGCGCGCGTCCTGAAAGAAATCAATGAACGACTTTCATTCCTGCTGGACGTAGGGCTGAACTATCTCACCCTCGCTCGCGCGGCAGGTACATTGTCCGGCGGAGAAAGCCAGCGTATCCGGCTGGCATCGCAAATCGGCTCGGGGTTAACTGGCGTGTTGTATGTGCTCGACGAACCCTCGATCGGCCTTCACCAGCGAGATAACGCACGCCTCCTCGACACGCTGCGGCGGCTGCGCGATTTAGGCAATACGGTAATCGTCGTCGAGCATGACGAGGATGCGATTGAAGCGGCGGACTACGTCGTCGACGTCGGTCCCGGCGCAGGCGCGCATGGCGGCAACATCGTCGCGCAAGGCACGCCGCAACAAGTGATGGACAACCCCAAGTCGCTGACGGGAAAATATCTGACCGGCGAACTGTTCGTTCCGATTAATGAACGTCGCGCGCCTAACCACCGTCGCACGGTTAAGGTCATCAATGCGCGCGGAAACAATCTCAAAAACGTGTCCGCAGAAATTCCGCTCGGGCTGTTCACCTGCGTGACCGGCGTATCCGGCGGCGGAAAATCAACACTGCTGATCGATACGCTTTACAAGGCCGTTGCGCGCAAGCTGAACGGTGCGTCCGAAGGCCCTGCTCCGCATGATCGCATCGAGGGTCTCGAGCATATCGACAAGATCATCGACATCGATCAATCGCCGATCGGGCGCACGCCGCGCTCGAACCCTGCGACCTATACCGGTGCGTTCACGCCGATCCGCGAATGGTTTGCCGGCCTGCCGGAATCCAAAGCGCGCGGCTACGAACCCGGACGCTTTTCATTCAACGTAAAAGGTGGACGGTGTGAAGCTTGCGAGGGCGATGGACTGATCAAGATCGAAATGCATTTCCTGCCGGATGTCTACGTCACCTGTGACACCTGCAAGGGCAAGCGTTACAACCGCGAAACACTCGAAGTTTTGTTCAAGGGCAAAAGCATTTCGGACGTGCTCGACATGACCGTAGATGAGGCCGCCGAATTCTTTAAAGCGGTGCCGCGGGTGCGCGAAACCTTCAAGACGTTGCAGCGTGTCGGTCTTGGCTACATTCACGTCGGCCAGCAAGCAACGACGCTTTCAGGCGGCGAAGCGCAGCGCGTCAAACTCGCCAAGGAATTGAGCAAGCGCGCCACGGGCCGCACGCTTTATATTCTCGACGAGCCGACGACCGGGCTTCATTTCCACGATGTTGCAAAACTGCTTGAGGTACTCCACGAATTGGTGACACAGGGCAACACAGTCGTCGTCATCGAGCACAACTTAGAAGTCATCAAGACAGCGGACTGGGTGATCGATCTTGGCCCGGAAGGCGGCGATGGCGGTGGCGAGATCGTCGCATGGGGTCCGCCAGAAGATATCGCCAAGGCGCCACGAAGCTATACCGGTAAGTTTCTTGGGCCGGTGCTCAAGAAAGGCCGCGTCAACAAGAAGCGCAAAGCTGACGAAGCTGCTGAATGATCGGTTGCGTCGGACGGATCACCGTAAGCCGGTGCCGCCGCAACGCTGGCATTTCACGACCTTGTCGCCCTTCTTCAGCAATCCCTTGCCCTCGCAATTCTTGCACTTCGGCCTTTTCTTGATGTTAGGGCCCCTTAAATTATCCATGACAGATCCGTTTTGATGAAATGCACGAGTATCACCAATGACTGGCGTCCACGACAATAAAACGATGCGACGTTTCGAACTCGACGTGGACGGATCGGTGGCCTTTGCCAATTACCATCTCTCACCCGGCCTTGTAACGATCACTCACACCGAAACACCGCCCGCCCTGCGTGGACGCGGTATTGCATCCCAACTCGTCAAAGGCGCACTTGAACAAATTCGTTCCGACCGATTGAAGGTCGTCGCCGGTTGCGGTTTCGTCGTCGACTATCTTGCAAAGCATCCGGAATTCTCGGACTTGCACTGAAAGAGCCACTAAAAAGCCCGCCGATCGTGGCGGGCTTTCGCATTTGGACCAATGCAGATCCAATTCAAACGATCTTGATCGACATATCCGGCAAGCCTTCAAGCTTGCAAAGCAGAACGTCACCCTTGACGACGGGGCCAACATTCTCAGGCGTGCCCGAATAGATAATGTCGCCTGCCTTCAATTCAAAAGCTTCGGAAAGCTTTGAAATCTGCTCGGCCACATTCCAGATCATTTTCGACAGATCCGAATCCTGCCGCACCGTCCCGTTGACGGCGAGTGAGATCGCTCCCTGGGTGAAGTGTCCTGTCTTCGTCGCCGGATGGAGAGGCCCTAGAACCGCCGAATGATCGAAGCTCTTGCCAATTTCCCAAGGCTTCTTCTCGGCACCCATCGCGTTCTGCAAATCGCGGCGGGTCATGTCGAGACCGAGCGTGTAGCCGTAAACGCAGTCTAGCGCTTTATCTGCCGGTATATTTGTGCCGCCTGATTTGAGCGCGGCGACCAATTCGACTTCGTGGTGATAATTCTTCGTTAGCGATGGATATAAATGATCGGCGACTGAACCGACAGCAACCACCTGAATCGCATCGGTGGGCTTCTGGAAGAAAAACGGGGGCTCGCGCGTCGGATCCGATCCACGCTCGATGGCGTGCGCAGCATAGTTGCGTCCGATGCAATAGATGCGGCGAACCGGAAAAACTTCCGCGATGCCGACGACTGGAATCGTTGTCTGTCCAACTGGAAATACCGCCTTTGCCCCGACTTGGGCTTCGGCTGAATCGGCAAATACTGCGGCGCCTGCGAGCGCGGCGGCACCGGTCGTGAGTATTGTCCTACGATTGATGGTGTCCATGATCGTCTTCTCCCGGCGCGATTTGCGCATGTCCGTTTTTATTTTTGTCCAGCTTGATGACGGCACGTGGCGAAAACGCGGCCAGCATCGTTCCGGCTCTGGCATTTTGTATTACGCTTGGCCGGCTTTGGAAAGCATCCGGTCGTTTACGCGTGCAGCGCAACGAAAAAGGCCCGCCGTGTGGCGGGCCTATCGGATTAACGCGCCTTAGGCACCGATCAGTGCTTCAGATCGGCCGGCACAACGCCGCCATTGGCTGCGATCTTTGCCATGACTTGCTTATGCAGCCAGATATTCATCGCAGCTGAATCATTCATATCGCCAGTAAAATTTAGTTCCTTGGCCAGATCCTTGCGGGCTGTGAGGCTCGAGTCGATATCGAGCGCCTTCATCAAGTCCACGATGGAGTGACGCCAATCAAGCTTCTCGCCTTTTGCGGCAACGGCTTTGTCGAGGATCGGAGCCATATCGACCGTCGGATTGCCGGACGAGCCAGCGCCGCCGGCGGGTTGGGCTGCATCGGCTTTTGTGCCGAAAATCGCGCTCATAATTTTTCCAAAGATGCTCATTCTGAATACTCCTGATAACCAGTCGATTGGTCGGTGGATGCGTCCCCGGATCGCAACAGCGCCGCGCCGGTCGAATTTGTAGTCTAGACCGGCGTGCCCACCCTTGCCAATGCGCGATTGCGGTGCAGACGCAGGTTGTAAGTGCGGCGATGCGGCTGGGATTTCCGTATCATTTGTGTCAGAAATAAGCGTGATAGATTCATGGCGAGTTTTCACATCAATTGCGCGGCAGCATGCTTCAGCCGCGACGTAACAAGGCGGATATTATGGTTTTAAGAAAAATCCAGTCAGGATTTCGTCCTTCGCAGCCAAAAGGCACTTTCGCTATTCGAAAAATTGATATGGCGGATTTGCGCGACGCGCTTGACCAAGGCTGGGAAGACTTCAAGGCGATTCCAAGTCATGCTGTCATGCTCGCGGTCATTTACCCCATACTCGGACTTGTTCTTGCACGCACTGTCCACGGTCTTGCGGTGTTACCGTTGCTTTTTCCACTGGCGGCCGGATTCGCGTTGCTTGGACCTTTTGCCGCGTTGGGCCTTTACGAGTTAAGCCGACGCCGTGAACAAGGCCAGGAGCCAAGCGCGTCTGATGCACTGGGCGTGTTCAAATCAGCGTCAATCGGATCAATCCTTGCTTTGGGTGTGGTGCTTTTGATCTTGTTCGTCACATGGGTCGCCACGGCACAGTCCATTTATATCTCAGCGTTCGGGCCGACGCCTGCCTCTGACATCCCGGGGTTCTTTCATCAGGTCTTGACGACTCCTGCAGGTCACAAACTCATTTTGGTTGGCTGCGGTGCCGGGTTTGTGTTCGCGGTCGTGTCACTTTGCATCAGCGTCGTTTCGTTTCCACTTTTGCTGGACCGTGACGCGAACGTCGCAGATGCCGTTCTGACATCGATCAAAGCGGTGGCTGAAAACCCCGTGACAATGGCAGCTTGGGGCGTCATCGTCGCCGCGCTATTGATCGTGGGAACGCTGCCGTTCTTCCTCGGTTTGACGGTCGTCATTCCGGTGCTCGGTCACGCGACCTGGCATCTGTACCGCAAACTTATTTCGTGATGCAGCCAACAGCCTTTTCACACCCCATGAATCTGCTATGACCCGCATTCATGTTCGACGCGGTTGTTTTTGCGGGCGGGGGTAACCGCTGCTACTGGCAGGGTGGCTTCTATGAAGCTGCTGCCGAGCGCATTGGTCTTTCACCGCGCCTGGTGGTCGGGGCGAGCGCGGGTGCATTTGCAGCCGTATACTCGCTTCTGGAAATGGGTCCGGTGACGCGCGCACGCGTGATGGGTGCATGCGATCCAAACCTGAAGAATTTCGATTTCGCCGCGTGGCGTGTCGGCCAGCCGCTTTGTCCGGTCGGACCGATGTATGGAGAGTTGCTGAACCAAACCATCGATCGCGATGCGTTGTCTCGACTTCAAACCCTGACAGATCTGCAAATTGCGATTGCGCGGCTGCCGCGCGGCCTGTCACCGTCGCTCGGCGCGGTTGTCGGCATCGCCGCCTACCAGATCGAAAAGCAAATATTTCACCCAGTGCATCCGCGGTTCGGACGTGCATTGGGTTTTCGTCCGGAGTTTGTCTCGGCGCGATCTTTGAATGACCCGCAGCAACTCCGCGACGCTCTAATGGCAAGCAGCGGTGTGCCGCCATTCATGCCCGTGACACGCATCGGGGGCGCTCCCGCCTTTGACGGCGGATTGGTCGACAACGTCCCGGTTGAGCCACTCGCGCCGATCGAAGCTGCAGGGGGGCGGACGCTTGCCCTGCTGACGCGCGCCTACAAAAACATTCCCGCGGTCAGGGGTCGCACCTATATCCAACCGTCCGAGCGCATCGACGTCGGTCAATTCGACATTACAAATCCAGACGGAATTCGCCGAGCATTCGAGCTTGGACTGCGGGATGGAACAGCCTTCTCAGTATCGTTGGGCCGCTAACTGAGGCAACTATGAAATGAATCTATGTTCTTTTTTATACATGCGAAAATGCCGTGCATCAGTCGCAATTGCACACCGAATAGCTCCACCAACTATTGTGAATGTCGACAGTTCCTGAACTGAGCAGCGTTTTTGAGCCCCTAGCTCGACGTCAACTTCGTGACGAAAATATCGAATTACTTGAGAAAAATGATGGCGCCTGTCGATCTTGACTTCCAAATCCTTTTTCAAAGCGCAATTGTTGAAAAGTTAATCATTTCTTACACTAGGTATGCAGAATGTACTTAGCTGCATCGCAACATTTACACTGTGGGCTAGAGGAATCATCCCCTATATTGCCCTTTGACGGTTCGACTACTCCAAGGGTTGAATCGAGACTTCGAAGGAGACTACCATGCTGATCTCGTTTTTCCGCGCTATCCAGGCGTTCCGCGACTACCAGCGCAACGTCGCTGAGCTGTCCCAGTTGAGTGATCGCGAGCTGGCCGATATCGGTCTTGATCGTTCGGACATCCAGCGCGTCGCCGCAGGCGCCTACAACGGCTAATCGCCGAACACCACCGGTTACGGATTACGCCCGCGCTTCGCGGGCGTTGTCGTATCTGGGGTCAGGAACGCAAGACCCGATCTCGAAGTTCTGAGTTCAGGCACGCAGGCGCAGTGGTCCGCAAAACATGTCGCCGCGTTGCATGAGGCTAGCTCTGGCTCTAACTGTGAGCCATGAGCAACGCCCCTTCCCCATCCGAACCCATCCACATCATCGGCGGCGGCCTCGCTGGATCTGAAGCGGCGTGGCAAGTCGCCAATGTCGGCGTCGCGGTTGTCCTTCACGAAATGCGCCCCGTTCGGACAACCGAAGCGCATCGCACTGATAACCTCGCCGAACTGGTCTGCTCCAATTCATTCCGCTCCGACGACGCCAGCAACAACGCCGTCGGTTTGCTGCATGCGGAGCTACGCAAGCTCAACTCGCTCATCATGCGCTGCGCGGACGCCAATCAAGTCCCCGCAGGCGGCGCGCTCGCCGTGGATCGCGACGGATTTTCGCAAGCGGTCAGCGCCGCACTCGCCTCACACAGGCTGATCGACATTCGCCGCGAGGAAATCGCCGGAACCCCTCCCGCCGATTGGCGCAACGTCATCGTCGCGACGGGACCACTCACATCGCCCGCACTGGCTGACGCGATCCGCGCGAAATCCGGCGAGGACGCGCTGGCGTTTTTCGACGCGATTGCGCCGATCGTGCACAAAGACTCCATCGACATGAATATCGCCTGGTTTCAGTCGCGCTACGACAAGGTCGGCCCCGGCGGCACGGGCGCGGATTACATCAACTGCCCGATGACGCGCGAGCAATACGACGCCTTCGTCGACGCACTTTTGGCGGGCGACACAACCGACTTCAAGGACTGGGAATCCAACACACCCTATTTCGACGGCTGTTTGCCGATCGAAATCATGGCCGAACGCGGCCGCGAAACGCTCCGCTTCGGGCCGATGAAACCCGTCGGCCTCACCAATCCGCGTGACCCGCAAGTGAAACCATACGCCATCGTGCAACTGCGCCAGGACAACAAACTCGGCACGCTTTACAACATCGTCGGATTTCAAACCAAACTGAAATACGGCGCGCAGACAAACGTTCTTCGCATGATCCCCGGGCTCGAACGCGCGGAGTTCGCGCGACTCGGCGGGCTGCATCGCAATACGTTTTTGAATTCGCCGAAGCTGCTCGATCCGCAATTGCGTCTCCATGCCGAGCCGCGTTTGCGTTTCGCCGGACAGATGACCGGCTGCGAAGGCTATGTCGAGTCGGCGGGCATCGGATTGCTTGCCGGACTGTTCGCTTCATCAGAAGCTTGCGGCAAATCTATTGCGCCGCCGCCCGCAACGAGCGCGCTCGGCGCGTTGCTTGCACACATCACGGGAGGCCACATCGAGACCATCGATGCGGGTCCGCGTTCGTTTCAGCCGATGAACATCAACTTCGGTTTGTTTCCGCCGCTTGCAAATGCGCCCACTAAAAAACCTGACGGATCGCGCTTACGTGGCAACGAAAAGACCATTGCGAAGAAACAGGCGATGAGCGCGCGTGCTTTGGCCGATCTCGATTTGTGGATCGCTAATCTGCGCCATATCGCTGACGCGGCTTAGTTATTTGCATTCCGCTCGCAGTGACGTGCGATCTGTGACCAGACGGTGACGGACTTGGAATCGAGTGGTCGCAATGCGGCGCAATTGGTACGCGCAGCCGGATCGCGATTCAGTTCGTCATTTGCGCGCGAGTTAACTTGACACGATTGTTCCGAACGCAACTTCACGCCTTGAACGGCGCTGCCTTGCTCGCCCGCCACATCGTCCACAGCACACCGAGCCTTGACGGCAGCGGCGGCGCGAACGGATCGGACACCTCAAGCCTCATGAGCGTTTTGCCGACAACGGCAAGAGGCAGAAAGGCCAAACGCGCCGACGGCGAAGCATCTGTGAGCATCGCGAGCGCCTGATCCCATTGCGAACTTGCTTCACGGCGCAACTGCGCAAACGTCTCGCCCAACGCTGCGCTCGATTGTCGAAGAAAGATTTCTTCGGCGACGACGCCGTGCATCTGCATGAGATCGCCGGGCAGATAAAGTTGCCGCCGCGCGGCGTGCTTCGGTAAAGTCGTTATAATGTCGGCAATGCCTTCCGCGATTCCCGCATGTTCGGCGATCCGCAAAATCTCCGGCGAATTTTCATCGAGAACCTTGGCACGCAACGCGTACAACGCCGCCGACGTGTCGCGACAATGCGCCTCAAGTGCAGCCATATCCGGCATCGGATCGTCATAGACATCGAACACATGCGCGTCGATGAGCCGAACCAGCATCTCTACTGAGAGATCGTATTGCGCGATCGCACGCAGCAATTCCGCAGCGACGGGATTTCCCGATGCCTCGCCCTCGTCCGCTTTTCCCGTCAACGCATCACGCCACCACTGCAAACGGATTTCGCCGGGCAGCGGCTGCTTAATATGATCGCGAACCTGCGCGACCTCGACGTTAAATGCAGCCAGCGCAATCCACGCGCGTCGTGTCTCGGGCAACACGAAAAGACTTGCGGCATAGTTTGTGAAGTCGTGCGTCCGCACCAGGTCAATGCAAAACGACTGAGCCGCAATACTGTTCTTGTCGCCGGTCGTGTCGCTAGTCATGGAACTGCGATCAATGCTGCGGCCACCCGGCGTCGCTCGGCGATCATCACATTGTAGGTCCGCACAGCAGGACCAGTCTGCATGGTATCGAGCACGATGTTGCGCTTTCGCAAAGCCTCGCGCAATGACGATGGCGCAAGCCAGATTTCGGTGCCCGTCCCGATCAGAAGTGTGTCGATGCTGGATGCGCGCTCAATCACAAGATTGAGCGAAGCGATATCGATCGCGTGCGGCTCGGAAACGGACCATGCCCAGATCGCATCCGGCAGACAAAGCAACGACCCGCGATGCGACATCGCATCGAAACGAAAGCCACCATTGCCGTAAGCGTCGATCTGCGCAGATCGCGGAAGGTGAAGCGCGCCTTCGGTTTTGCTCGGAGCGCGATCCACGATCAGGACTCCACGATCACCGCTTGACGGTCAAGGTTTCGACGACTTGTCCTCGCCGCCTCGATTGAGACCGACGCCCAGATAAATCAGCAATGGCGCGGCAATGAAGATCGACGTGTAAGTGCCGACCAGCACCACGCCGAACATCATGGTCGCCGCAAAACTGTGAATCGCCTTGCCGCCGAACAGCAGCAACGCGAACAACGCCAATGTGACGGTGACGTGCGTGATGATCGAGCGCGACAGCGTCGAATTGATCGACGCGTTCAGCATTTCCGTCATCGGCATTTTCTTGTAACGCCGCAGCATTTCGCGAATTCGGTCATAGATCACGACGGTGTCGTTGAGCGAATAGCCGAGAATCGTCAGCAGCGCCGCGATGCTGGTCAGATCGAAGTCGATCTGCGTCACCGACATAAAGCCGATGGTGAGCACGATGTCGTGGACGTTGGCTATCATTGCGCCAAGTGCGAACTGCCATTCAAAACGGAACCAGAGATAAATCAGAATGCTGAAGATCGCGAGCATCAGTCCGATGGTGCCGTAAGCGAGCAATTCGCTCGACACCCGCGGGCCGACGACTTCGACGCGGCGATAATCGACGCTGTCGCCGAGTTTCGCCCTCACCTTTTGAACCGCAACCTGCTGGGCAGCGTCTCCGCCCGGCTGTTCGGCAAGACGAATGAGAACTTCGGTCGGGCTTCCGAATTGTTGCAACTGCACGTCGCCAAGCTCAAGCGTCGACAGTTGCGCGCGCAGATCGGCGATATTCGCAGGACCCGATTTGGACTGGATTTCAAGCAGCGTACCGCCTTTGAAGTCGATGCCGAAATTCAGGCCATGATAGAAATACAAAACGATGGCGAGGATCGACAGCGCCGCCGAGATCGGAAAACTGATGCGCCGGAAGCGCATGAAATCGAATTGCGTATCGTCGGGAACGATGCGCAGCGCCGGGATAACGCCATAGATGCTCAGCACCGTCAGTGCGACGATGAAGATGGCAAGCCCGATGATGATGGTGTGAGTCACTAGTGGTCCGGTTCTGACATTCGCATCCCGTTTCAGCAGCCCCTTTTGCGAATGTCAGAACCAAAGGACCACTAGTAATTTTAATTTCTTCTAGTGGAGTTTTGGATTTGACATTCGCCTATCGATGCTCCCGCAAAGTGCGGGCGAATGTCAAATCCACTCCACTAGTTTATTTACATCGGCACGGTTTGCGGCCGCTTCCAGCGCACCCACGTCGCAACGATCAGGCGCGTCACGGTGAAGGCTGTAAACACGGTGGTGAGAATTCCGATTCCGAGCGTCACGGCGAAACCGCGCACCGGCCCGGTGCCGATGTAGAACAATACGGCGGCGGCAATGAATGTCGTGATGTTGGAATCCAGAATCGTCGAGAGCGCGCGGCTGAATCCGGCGTCGATCGCCGAGATCGCGGAGCGTCCGCCGCGAACTTCCTCGCGGATACGCTCGTAGATAAGAACGTTGGAGTCGACGGCGATGCCGACCGTCAGCACGATGCCGGCGATGCCCGGCAGCGTCAGCGTTGCATTCAACAGCGACAGCACGCCGAAAATCATGGCGACGTTGACGGCGACTGCGATGTTGGCGAAAAATCCAAACAGGCGATACGTCAGCAACATAAAGACGACGACGAGGACCGAGCCGACATAGGATGCGAGTTCGCCGGCGGCGATGGAGTCCTGTCCGAGGCCCGGCCCGACCGTGCGCTCCTCGATGATCGTCAAAGGTGCCGGCAATGCGCCGGCGCGCAGCAAGATTGCGAGATCGTTGGCGCCCTGCACGGTGAAGCTGCCGGAAATCTGGCCCGAGCCTTGGGTAATGGCTTCGCGGATCACGGGCGCGGAGATCACTTCATTGTCGAGCACGATGGCGAACGGCTGCCCGACATTCTCGACGGTGGCTTGCGCGAATTTGCGCGCGCCGGAGGTGTTGAAACGGAAACTCACGATCGGCTCGCCGGATCGCTGATCGAAACCCGGCTGCGCGTCGGTCAGATCGCCGCCGGAGACCAGCACCTGTTTTTTGACGACGTAGGGTTGTTTGGTCGCCTCGGCACTTTTCAAAACCTCCGCGTCGGGCGGCGTGCGGCCTTGCAGCGCCTGATCGGCCGGCACCGTGGTGTCGACCATGCGGAAATCCATCTTGGCGGTCTTGCCGAGAATTTCCTTCAGCCGTGTCGGATCCTGCAAACCTGGCACCTGAACCAGAATGCGGTCATTGCCTTGGCGCTGGATCAATGGCTCGACGGTGCCGAGTTCGTTGACGCGCTTCTCGATGATCTGGATCGACTGCTCGACTGCTTGCCGCACGCGCTCGTTAATTGCGCCGGGTGGAACGGTCATGCGGATCAATCCGCCACCTGCATCCGACACATCGAGGGTGCGCTGGCCGCTGGTCCCCGCAAGGCCCGTGAGCGGTTGCGCCAACTCACGCAGCTTGGTCAGCGCCTTCGCAATATCGGCCTCGCTGCTGATGCGGACTTCGACGCTGTCGCCTTTTGCGGCCAATCCCGTATACGGCACCTTGGCTTCGCGCAGCGTGCGGCGCGCATCGTCGCGGACCTGTTCGAGTTTGTCTTTCTTGACGGAGTTGGAATCGACTTCCAGAAGGATGTGCGACCCGCCCTGAAGGTCGAGGCCAAGCACGACGTGACGCTGCGCCCATTTCGGCCAGCTCTTGATGGTTGCTTCCGGAAAGAAATTAGGAACGGCGCAAAGGCATACGATCAGCGCGGTCAAAATAACCGCTATCGCCTTCCATCGCGTGAAGTAAAGCATTTAGATTTTCCGTCAGAATTCTGGGATGGATGAGAGCGCCGGAATTACGCCGCCGCGTCGTCCTTGGCCGGTTCACCCTTGGTGCGCACGCCGCTGATCATCTGGCGCATCTGGCGGATTTTCACGCCGTCGGAGATTTCCATTTCGATCTGATCGTCATCGACGACTTTCGTGACCTTGCCGACGAGCCCGCCGTTGGTGACGACCGTGTCGCCGCGGCGAATGTTCTTCACCAATTCTGTGTGGTCCTTGAGCTTCTTCTGCTGCGGCTTGAGAATCAGGAAATACATGATCACGAAAATCAACGCGAACGGCAGCAGCGACATCAACATGCTGTTGGTATCGCCGCCAGCACCGGCAGCCTGAGCAAAAGCAGGGGTAATCAGCATCTTGGGAGGTCCTTGGAATGGCGCTCACGAAGTCGCGAAACGCGGCGGTATGGGGCCGTTTTGGCCCGATTTGCGCGGGACTATAGCGGCGGTTACCCCAAAAGCAACGTTACCCAGAGGCCCCATTTGGGCGGCTTGCGGCGGCCACTACGGCTCGCATAGGGTGCGCCGCAAAGGCGGTTCCTGATGGCGAAAAAACCCTCCAAAAACGGCTCCAGAAGCTCCCCAACTGCAAAGAGCAACGCCCCTGTGAAGGGCGCGGCAAAACGTCCTGCAAATGGGGGCGCAAGCAAGGTCTGGGATGAACGCACCATCCGTGCGCTTGAAAGCATCGCGGCAAGCTTGGCTGCGTCGTCCACCAAGATCGCCAATCCGGAATCGCTCAAGGCAGCAGACGCCTTCGTGTGGCATCCCAACGGACGCTTGATGCCGGTTGCACGCGTCAGCCGCGTCGATCTGGGATTGCTCAAGGGCATCGATCGGATGAGGGATATTCTGATCGAGAACACCGAGCGCTTCGCCAAGGGATACCCTGCCAACAATGCGCTGCTATGGGGCGCGCGTGGCATGGGCAAGTCGTCGCTGGTCAAAGCAGCACATGCGAGCGTCAATGCGCAAGCCTCCGTGCGCGGCAAACTCAAGCTGATCGAAATTCATCGTGAAGACATCGAGAGTCTTCCGCTGCTGATGTCGCTGCTGCGCGAGTCGGAATTCCATTTCATCGTGTTCTGCGACGATTTGTCGTTCGACGGCAACGACGCCTCGTACAAATCGCTGAAGGCTGTGCTCGAAGGCGGCATCGAAGGCCGTCCCGACAACGTCATTCTCTATGCGACGTCCAATCGCCGCCATCTGCTGCCGCGCGACATGATCGAGAACGAACGCTCGACCTCGATCAATCCAGGCGAAGCCGTCGAGGAGAAAGTGTCGCTGTCGGATCGCTTTGGGCTGTGGCTTGGATTTCACAAATGCAGCCAGGACGAATATCTCGACATGGTGCGCGGCTATTGCAAACATTTCGGCGTCGAGATTGCAGACGCCGAGCTTGAACGCGAAGCGCTGGAATGGGCGACAACGCGCGGCGCGCGCTCAGGCCGTGTCGCATGGCAGTTCACGCAGGAGCTTGCAGGGCGGTTGGGCGTGCGGATGAGCGCGAAGTAAGTCCGACGCACTGGTGCTGGCCGGATTAGGCCACTCTTGGTTTCTTGATACTTTTTTGCTTTGACTCGGATTCGAACTTCGGGTCTGGGCCTGATTGGGTCATGCCATCGGGCCGGACAAAAAGCTCCGTTGGCTCAATCGCGAGACGTTTAAATAGCGCCTGTAACTCCGGCCTAAGTCCGTCGCCACGCAGCGCAGCTATTGAGTGAAATTTGCGATCCTTGAGCATTTGGATTCTCCATGCTTTCAACACGGAGAACCTTTCGCCGGAAATTGGCCACCCGATTTCCCCACCCGATTTCCGGCAAGTGCATTGCGCCGACTTTGAGGGCTATCGCATCGTGCAATCAGCCACGCGAATGGGTGTCCCTGGTTCTGGGGTCAGACCCACCGTTGGCTTACGACAGTGGCGTGTCGCATGGCAGTTCACGCAGGAGCTTGCAGGGCGGTTGGGCGTGCGGATGAGCGCGAAGTAGAGACGTCATCCTGAGGTGCGAGCCGCCTTTCGGCGAGCCTCGAAGGATGACAACGGGTTATGTGGCTCATCCTTCGAGGCGCGCACGAGCGCGCACCTCAGGATGACGGAGAGCGTAACTTACGCACCACCCAAAAATTGGGTCGGATCGACGGCGGTAGATCCTTTACGGATCTCGAAATGGAGTTGCGGCGACCCCACCTCGCCCGTCTGACCCGATTTGGCAATGATCTGGCCGCGCTTAATTGTATCGCCGCGCTTCACCATCAGTTCACTCGCGTGGGCATACGCGGTGACATAACCGTTGGCGTGCCGAACCAATATCAGATTGCCATAGCCTTTGAGTTCATTGCCCGAGTAAGTCACCGTGCCGTCTTCGGCGGCTTTCACAGGCGTGCCTTCCGGAACGGCGACGTTGATACCGTCGTTCGATTTGCCGTTGGTCTTTGCGCCGTAGGTCGTGATGACGCGGCCGCGCACCGGCCATCGGAATGTCGGCAGCGCGTTGGTTGCGTCCGCAGTCTTCACGGGTGACTCGGTTTCCGGTGCGGTCTTCTCGTTTGCAAGCTGCGCACGCTGCGGCTGTTCTGTCGTTGCGACAACAGCGGGCCTCGTCATCGGCGCCTGCATGGCGTACGACTGCTTCGGTGCTTCAGATACCGGCGCATGCGCTGTCGCGGTATTGCTGCCCGGCACGTTGATCTTTGCGCCGATTTTGAGTTGCGACGTCGTTGGCAAATTGTTGGCGGACGCCAATTGCCCGACCGTGATGCGATTGCGGCGCGCGATGTTGCTCAAGGTGTCGCCGCTGTTGACGACGTGGACGCTGGATGGCGCAAGGCCTGCGCTGCGCGTTGCCGGCGCAGCCGACATCGCAGGAAACTGGGACTGCGGCTGGGACTGCGCGAGACGGCGCGGAATGATGAGCTGTTGACCCGGCTGAAGCACGCGCGGTCCGCCATACCCGTTGGCGTTGAGAATTTCCGACGACGGCACGTTGTAGCGCTTCGAGATGATCTCAAGATTGTCGCTGGTGCCGACGATGATGGTCGTGCCGCCTTCGCGGCTGAATGACGGTGTGGCCGCAACCGAGCGCGGCGTCACGCTGCCTGTGCTCTCAATCGGCGAAGATGATGAAGGCGAATAGGATGAAAGGCCGTGCCCGCCGCCGGACGCAACCGGTCCTGACGGATACGAAGCTGGAGCAGCGATCACGGGCGTCGATCGCGGGCGGTTATATTGCGGAAGCTCGCGCTGCTGATAATTGCTGTTCTGCACCGAGCCAGTCGTCTCCAGCGCAGGCTTGCTCGACGCGAAAGGATTCGACCAGTCCTTGAACGGGTTCGACCATTGCGGTTCTGGATTATTGGTGAAGCGTGTGTTGGTGCTGGCGCTACATCCACCGAAGCCGACCGCGACGAGCGCCAAAACCGCAAAACGCGGGGCATGACGCGAGCACATCAACTCGGCGAAGCGGGGCATGGTTACTCACTCGTACGCAACTGGCACAAATTTGAGTAAACACACTCCGAGTAAATAACTCTTTAACTTGCCGAATATGCCATTGTTGACAAAGGGCTAACCATCTTACAACTCGCGCGCGATGCCGCGAATTGCCGGCACGAAGCGCACGGCAAGCAACTCCGTCTTCTCGAAATCGCCTCCTATGCGCCGGAAGCGCGTCAACACCTGACTGCCATCCAACGGGCCGACCGGCGCCACTAAAATACCGTCCGGCTCAAGCCGATCGAGCAACTCACGCGGCACGTCTTCCATTGCAGCGGTGACGATGATGCGCTCGAAGGTGCCGAGGTTGCGCGGCACGTCGTATCCGTCACCCAGGATGACCTCGACGTTGCTGGCGCCAATCACGGAAAGGGCTACCCGCGCGCGATCCGCCAATGTCCGGTACCGCTCCAACGACACAACGTCCCGGCAGAGCTTGGACAGGATCGCCGCCTGATAGCCGGAGCCGGTGCCGATTTCGAGGACGCGATGCGAGGCTTTGAGTTGAAGTTGCTCGCTCATATAGGCCACCACAAACGGCTGGCTGATCGTCTGCCCGCATGGAATTCCGAGCGCCGTGTCACGATAAGCCTGCTGACGATCCAGCGACGTCACGAACAATTCGCGCGGCACATCGCCCATCGCTTTGAGCACGGACTGGTCGCTGATCCCGCGCTGACGCAGGTTCAGTTGGAACTGCATTTTCTCGGGCGGCGAAGGTTGTTGCGGCGGCATGCGATTGAGCGATTTTCTTAAATTTCGATGGATTCAGGACACAGAACCTGATGATTTAGTGCAAGTTGTCTGCCGGGGAATTATGGTATTTCAACAGCCCGCACACCAAATCTACTTTTTAACGTCGAAGGGGCAAATGTCGGGCAACGTTCAATCAGGGTCTTCGCGACCGGCAGTTTTACTGGTCGAAGACGAAGTCATGATCCGCATGATGGTGGCCGACATGCTCACCGAGCTTGGCTATACCGTCGTAGCAGAAGCCGGGGATATCGATGAGGCTATTCGCCTCGTGCAGGCGACCGATTTCGACATCGCGATCCTCGACGTCAACGTCAACGGCAAATTGATTTCGCCGGTGGCGGAAGCCGTGACGTTGCGCGGCAGGCCACTCATTTTCGCCACAGGTTATGGCTCGTCAGGATTGCCGGAAAAATTCCGCGACAGCCCAACGCTGCAAAAGCCCTTCCAGGTACAAACGCTGGCGCGCACGATCGAGACAGTGCTCAAGGGCGTCGCGGCGTAGACCTCCGTCATTTCGCAGAATATTATTGAGCAAGACATCGTCGTTGCGAGGAGCATTTGCGACGAAGCAATCCATCTGGTGACTTGGTAGGATTGCTTCGCTTCGCTCGCAATGACGAGTGAAAATCCTTTGATGCGCTCACTTCAGAATCGTTTTCAGTTTTTCCGAAAACGCCATGTCGGTGCGGTCCAATCGCAACGGCGTCACTGAAACGTAATTGGCTTCAAGCGCCGCCAAATCGGTGCCCTCGCCCGGCTTGTCGATCACGGCGAGTTTCTCAAAACCGATCCAGTAATACGGATTGCCGCGCCCGTCACGTCGTTCATCGACGCGCAGGAATCCCTGGTTGCGTTTGCCTTGACGGGTGACGATCACGCCCTTCACCTCATCCGGCAGGCAGGCCGGAAAATTGATGTTGATCACGGTGTCGCGCGGCACGCCGAGCTTCATCACCTTGCGGATCACGTCAGCGCCGAAATGCGTCGCGGTTTCCCACAACGGCTTGTGGCGCGTCTCGACGGAAAATTCCTGCGACAACGCGAATGACGGAAGGCCCAAAATCGTGCCTTCGAGCGCGCCCGCGATGGTGCCGGAATAAACCACGTCCTCGGCGACGTTGCGGCCTTTGTTCACGCCGGACAAAATCAGGTCCGGCATTTTGTCTTTCAGCACGAACCGCGATCCCATGATGACGCAATCGGTCGGCGTTCCACGCACCGCGAAATGTCGCGGGCCCACTTCGCGCAGGCGCATCGGATCGTTCAGCGACAATGAATGCGAGACACCGGATTGATCCAGCTCAGGGGAGACGATCCACACGTCTTCGGAGAGTTGCTTGGCGATGTCCTCGACGATCTTGAGACCCGGCGCGTGAATGCCGTCGTCGTTCGTGCATAAAATCCGCATCTTGTTAGGAACCCTTCGCGATCATTTTGAGGCCGCCCATATAGGGCTGCAAAACATCCGGCACGGCAATCGAGCCATCGGCCTGCTGATAGGTTTCCATCACCGCGATCAATGCGCGACCCACTGCAGTTCCAGAGCCGTTGAGCGTATGCACGAAACGCGGCTTGCCATCCGGCCCGCGCGAGCGCGCATCCATGCGGCGTGCCTGAAAATCACCACACACCGAACAGGATGAAATCTCCCGGTACATTCCATTCTCGCCCTGCCCCGGCATCCAGACTTCGATGTCATAGGTTTTTTGCGAGGCGAAACCCATGTCGCCGGTGCACAGCGTCATGACGCGGTAATGCAGATCGAGTTGCTTCAAAACTTCCTCGGCGCAACTCAGCATGCGCTCGTGCTCTTTCATGGACTCTTCCGGCGTCGTGATCGAGACGAGTTCGACTTTGGTGAACTGATGCTGGCGGATCATGCCGCGCGTGTCGCGTCCCGCAGCGCCAGCTTCGGCGCGAAAGCACGGCGTCAGCGCGGTGAGACGCATCGGCAATTCTTTTTCGTCGAGGATGGATTCGCGAACGAGGTTTGTGAGCGGGACTTCGGCAGTGGGGATGAGCCAGTAATTATCTTCAATAATGGGCGTCATATCTCCCGTTTTATCGTCAACAGAGACCCTTCCACGCCAGCGCTTTCTTAGATCTGCAGCACGAGGGCCTGCAAAAGTAAAAAAGTGGCCGTCGAATTTGAATTCGTCGAGCGTAATAGTCTCTTCGGTTTTTGCAACAAACTGATCCTCGCGAAATTTCGGCAATTGCGCCGTGCCGAACATCGCGTCATCGCGCACGAGCAGCGGCGGATTGACCTCGGTGTAGCCATGCTTCTCGCCGGTGTGCAGATCGAGCATGAACTGGCCGATGGCGCGCTCCAGCCGCGCGAGGCCCTTTTTCAGAACGACAAACCGCGCGCCGGACATTTTCGCCGCCGCCTCGAAGTCCATGAACTTCAGCGCTTCGCCGAGTTCGACGTGTTCTTTCGGTTTGAAAGAATATGTCCGTTTTGCAGGACGCTTATCATCCTTCTTATATTCGACATTGCCGTGCTCATCTTTCCCTGTCGGAACTTCAGGCTCCGGCAATGGCAAGTTCGGAATTTCCGCGAGCGCTTTTTTGAGTTCATCCTCAAACTGTTTCGCCGCAGCTTCAAGCTCCGGCAACTTCGTCTTGAGTTCGCCGACTTCCGCCATCAGCGCGTCTGCGCGTGGTGTGTCTTTGTTCTTTTTCGCCTCGCCGATTTCTTTTGACGCAGCATTGCGCCGCGCCAGCATCTGCTCCGCGCCTTGAATGGCAGTGCGGCGTTTCTCATCGAGCGCGATCAGCTTTTGCGCTTCGCCCGCAAGCCCGCGCCGTTTCAAGGCTGCGTCGAACGCACCGGGATTATCGCGAATTGCTTTGATGTCGTGCATGGGGGCTCATTTTTTTATGCAGACAATCTGCGAATATGCAGACAGTCAACGGCGGGCTTGCAGTACCGCGAATAACAGCGATTTGGAATATCAAACTCGGTCGTCATCCTGAGGTGCGAGCCGCATGGCGAGCCTCGAAGGATGGCGAATCAGATGACAGGCCGTCGCCCTTCGAGGCCTCCGCTCCGCTCTGGCACCTCAGGGTGACGGAGCGGAATGATTTGCAACTGAACGGTGATATGCGCGGCAGTTTTACGCCGGAGGCGTGGTTGCAGGAGTTGTCGGCGGAGACGCCGGTGTATCGGACGGCGTGCTCACCGCAGCCGCTTGGTTCGCCGCCCTCTTTTGCACGATCGACACCGCAATGATCGATCCCTCGTAAAGCAGCAATAGCGGGATCGCGAGCGAGGCCTGGCTGATGACATCCGGCGGCGTCAAAACAGCCGCGATGATAAACGCCACCACGATGAAATAACGCCGCTTCTCGCGCAGCTGTTTCGCGTTGACGATGCCAATGCGACCCAGCAGCGTCAGCACCACCGGCAGTTGAAACGCGATACCGAACGCGAAAATCAGCGACATCATCAGCGACAGATATTCACCGACTTTGGGCAGCAGCGCGATCTGCGCCGTCTCCGAGCTGCCGACCTGCTGCATGCCAAGGGAGAAACGGATGAGCATCGGCAGCACGACGAAATAAACCAGCAGCGATCCGAGAACGAAGAAAAAAGGCGTCGCGACCAAATAAGGTGCGAACGCGCCGCGCTCATGTTTGTAGAGACCCGGTGCCACGAATTTGTAGATTTGCGCAGCGACGATGGGAAACGAGATGAAGCCCGCGCCGAACAATGCAAGTTTCAACTGCGTGATGAAATACTCCAACAGCGCCGTGTAGATGAATTTGGAATTGTCCGCGCCCGCGACCCAGACGAACGGCCACACCAGCACGTTGTAGATTTGCTTGGCAAAGAAAAAACAAAACACAAACGCCACGCCGAATGCGAGCAGCGCCTTGATGAGCCGCGACCGCAGCTCGATCAGATGATCCATCAACGGGGCTTTGGAGGCCTCGACCTCGTCGACGCTCATGATGCCTTGGCGTCCGGCAGTTTCGGCGATGTGGTGTTGGCAGCATCCGGCTCGATTGCGGGCAACTGCGCTTGGACTTCCGCGTTCGTTGCGGAAGGCGGTTGTTCGGTCTTTGTCGGCGTCATCAGCGGCTGATCGATCTTCAGCGCGTCTTCGATTTGCTTCGGCGTATCGCCCGCAAGATTACTCAGAAGATTAGTCGGCGACAGATCCTTCGCCATGCCTGCGGCGTCATCGAAAGTTTTTTTGATGTCAGCCATTTCGGCTTCGCGCATCGCCTCGTTGAACTGGCCCTGGAAGTCGGAAGCCATGCGGCGCGCCTTGCCCATCCACTGCCCGACCATGCGCAAAACGCCGGGCAATTCCTTCGGGCCGATGGCGATCAGCGCGACGACCGCGATGACCAGCAGTTCACTCCACCCGATATCGAACATGGATAAATCCGCTTGCGGGTTATTTCCCCGCGTCCGTCAGAAACGCCGATTTGTTTTAAAGCTCAGACGATCTTGCTGCCAGCTTCATTGCGCGACGAGACTGCGCCCGGCTGAGTGTCGATTGAGCGTGGCTCGGTTTTCTCGGGCGTCTTGTCGTCGTCGGCCATGCCCTTCTTGAAGGCCTTGATGCCTTGGGCGACATCGCCCATCAGGTCCGAAATCTTGCCGCGGCCGAACAACAGCAGGACGACGCCGATCACCACGATCCAGTGCCAAATGCTAAACGAACCCATGCTGATGTCCTCCAAACAAGCGGCCGGTTTACACGACCATTTCTAAGGGGAACGTAGGCCGCAGAGGTGTCAAAAACAAGGACTTAGGGCCGCGCCGCGACCGCTTGAAGCATCGCGATTTGGTGACAGTTAATGCGACGAAAGGCGGGTTCCGGCTGCGGCGAAATCAGCCCTTCTCGTCCTTTTCCGGCTCCACCGCAGGAGCAAGCGCGAGTTCAAGATCGCCCGGCTCCAGCGGCTCTTCGTCGTCGCGCAACGCCGGATCGTCGGACGGCGACGGCACATGGAAGCCTGACGGCATCCGCGTATCGAGCAACCCTGCGCCCTTGAGTTCTTCGAGGCCCGGCAGATCGGTGAGGGCTTCGAGGCTGAATTGCGACAAGAAGGCTTCGGTGGTGCCGAATGTCAGTGGGCGGCCCGGCGTCTTGCGCCGTCCGCGTGGACGAATCCATCCGGTTTCCAGCAGCACGTCGAGCGTGCCTTTTGAGGTCATGACGCCGCGAATTTCTTCGATCTCCGCGCGCGTCACCGGCTGGTGGTAGGCGATGATCGCGAGCATCTCGATTGCGGCGCGCGAAAGTCTTCGCGTCTCGACGCTCTCGCGCGTCATCAGCCACGACAGATCGCCCGCGGTGCGGAACGTCCACTTGTTTGCAACGCGCACGAGATTGACGCCGCGCATCGCATAGTCGGCTTTCAATTGTTCCAGCGCCGCCTTCACATCGACGCCATCCGGCAAACGTTTCGCCAACGCCGCCTCATCGAGCGGTTCGGTGGACGCAAACAACAAGGCTTCGAGCAGTCGCAACTCCTCGGCGCGCGCTGCGGATTTTCCCGCGCGGTCCTCGACATGAACGATGCGTTTTCCCGCCATGTTTGCTCTCGCCTGGCTCGGCATGGCCTGGTCTCCTTTTTCTTTCACTGACGCGACTTCTTCTCGACTGACGTGTGACGCGAATTTTTACTTCAGCTGCATTTCCGGCGCACGCGCGTCGGGGTCCCCGCCTTCCGGACGCTTGCGAAAATAGATCGGCGCGAAAGCTTCTTTCTGATGCAGGTCGACCGCGCCTTCGCGAACCATCTCAAGTGCTGCGGCAAAACTCGACGCGAAAACGGTCGCCTTCTGCGACGGATCGATCACGTAGCTCAACAGAAATTGGTCGAGCCTGCTCCAATCGTCCGCGATGCCGACCAGCCGCTCCAGCGAGGCGCGCGCTTCAGACAGCGACCATACGGTGCGCTTAGCCAGATGAACCGTGGCCAGCACGCGCTGCTGGCGTTGCATCGCATAGGCAGTGAGCAAATCATATAACGTTGCGGTGTATTGCGGATGACGTATGTGCGCGATGTGCTGCGGCTGACCGCGCGGAAACAGATCGCGATTGAGTTGCGGGCGCGTCATCAGGCGGTTGGAAGCCTCGCGGATTTGCTCGAGCCGTCGCAAACGCGCGGCCAGTGCGTTGGCAAGTTCTTCCGCGCTTGGGCCGTCCGCTTCGGGAGGCTCCGGCAACAGCAAGCGCGATTTGAGGTAAGCCAACCACGCCGCCATCACCAGATAATCGGCAGCAAGCTCAAGGCGAATTTTCCGCGCAGCTTCGATGAAGACGAGGTACTGATCGGCGAGTGCCAGAATTGAAATCTTGTGCAGATCGACTTTCTGCTGCCGCGCGAGCGCCAGCAAAAGATCGAGCGGACCTTCATAGCCCTCGACATCGACGACGAGCAGCGGCTCATCCGGCGAGGGGGAATTGGCCGGGAGTCCTGTTTCAAATGAAAGAATTTCCGCGCTCATGCGATGGCGCTCCCGGCGCGGGCGATCAATTCATCAAGCCGCGCGCGGCCTTTAATGCGATCGAACGGTTTCGGCGATTTGCGCGACGACAACGCACGTTGCGCACGCGCAAGCGCTTCACCGGCAAGCACCGGCGTCTCGATTGCGACCGCCTGCATCTCGTCGAGTTTGCCGTTGCAATGCAGGACCACATCGCAACCGGCTTTGAAGATCGCGCGGGCGCGCTCACCGATCGTTCCTTGGAGGGCGTTCATGGACACATCGTCACTCATCAACAAGCCTTGGAAACCAATTGTCCCGCGAATCACCTGTTCGATGATTGTGTCAGATGTCGTCGCGGGTTGGGCAGCGTCCAGCGCGCTAAACACAACATGTGCTGTCATCGCCATCGGCAGGTCAGCCAGCGGTGCGAACGCCGCAAAATCGGTCCCGGCGAGTATCGATGCCGGGGTGTCGACGGTCGGCAGCGCAGCGTGGCTGTCGGCTGTGGCCCTTCCGTGGCCGGGGATGTGTTTCAGCACGGGCAAAACGCCCCCGTCCATCAGGCCATCGGTGACGGCGCGCGCGATGGCAGCGACCTTTTCCGGCGATGTTCCATAGGCTCGGTCGCCGATCACGGCATTCGCTCCCGGAACCGGGAGGTCGGCCAGCGGCAGACAGTCCACGTTGATCCCCAATTCGGCGAGGTCAACGGCGATCAGCCGCGCTGTGAGGAAGGCTGCTTCAAGGCCCGCCTCACGATCCAGATCGAACAGCGCGCTGAACACGGCGCCGGGCGGGTAAACTGACCAATGCGGCGGCGAAAGCCTCTGCACGCGCCCACCCTCCTGATCGATCAGGACTGGCGCGTCGGGTTGACCCACAACCTCGCGCAACTCGGACACCAGACGGGCAACCTGCGACGGTGTTTCCACGTTGCGCTTGAAAAGGATGAAGCCCCAGGGCGACGTCTCGCGCAGGAAAGCGCGCTCGTCGGCGGTCAAACCCGGGCCTGAAATTCCAGTGATGAATGCGCGCGTTGCCATCCGCCGCGATTAGCGCGCACCGCACATCGGGGTCAAGGAAAGTGCCAACTCTTTGAGGATTTAGCCCCGCTCATTCACAAATGGATCGGTTGCACAAACAGACCGCTTGCGAAAACCGAAAGGTTGCAAAGACCGGATCAGTTGCGCTGGACGATGCACTGCCCGCCGGCGGACTTCAGATTGACGCAGAACTGCGTCGCCTCGTCGGTGGTTCCGAACGGCCCGACCATCGCGCGATAGAATATGCCTTTTTCGCCCAAGTCAGCGCGGCGGATCGTGGACGGCTTCGATCCGAGGATGCCAGAATATTTCGATTGCAGCGCCTTGAACGAGGCTTCCGCGTCGCCCTCGGTTTTTTGCGACGAGACTTGAACGTATGAGCCGCTACTCCCGCCAGCAGAAGGTGCGATCGAGGCCACGCGCGGCTTGGCTGCGGGTGCGGCAGCCTGAGGTGGCGGCGTCAATGCGACTGGACCTCCGGATGGCGCGGCAGCCGTTGCGGTTGCTGGCGCGCGTGCGGCAGGTGTTGCACGTGATGGTGCGGATAATGCTGCGGGCGGCGCAGTTGACGTCGTGACATCAGGCTGATCGGGACGGATCGAAAGCGTGCGAATTTTTCGCGGCTCCTCGCCGCCTAAAGTTCCATTGCCGACGCCAGCGCCGGTTGGACGCGCTGCCGTGTTGGCGCTCGAAGCCGTCGGCGGATTGGCGTTTTGACTGAGCGGCGGGAACACGACGCGCGGTTGCGCCTTGCCGTTGACGTCAACAGGCTGTTCTTCGCGCGATACCACGCGCTCAGACGGTTTGTCGCCGATGCGATCCTCGATCTTGCCATCGCCGGACGCCGACGACACGATCTTGTTCGGGCCGGCATCGGCCTTGATCACGGGCGGCTCACCACTGCGTGGCGATCCAACGAATGTGCGATAGCCGAACGCCGCCGCTGTTCCGACGACAGCGAGCAACAACACGACGACAACCGTCATCGTGCCGCCTCGGCGCGACCGCGGTTCATCTTCAAGACCTTCATCGTAGTCGGTCTGATTGTAGCGATCGTCGTCGTATCGATCAGTCGATGCCGGAAACGGCGCTTCACCGCGTGTATTGCGATCTGGCTGCCCAAAAAGGACTTCGTCATAGCGTGATTGATCGTCGCGACCCTGCCGCTGATCGGGGCGCGGCGTGTCGTCGTAACCTGAATTGTCGTAATGATCGTTGGCGGGAGTCGCATTGTAAGGATCGCGATCTCCGTATTGCGCATCCTGCGCCGGGCCGCGATTGCGCATCCAGGACAGTTGGTTGGCGGGCTGGCCGGTCGGCTCGTTGTAGTAAGCGGCGGCCTCGTCCGTCTCGTCGTAGTCATCTCGCGGCGCGGGTGCACGACCGTCGCGTCCGAAGCTCGAGAACGGATCGGTCTGCCCGATCAGGCGCGCGAGTTCGGCAAGCGGATCGTTTTCAGCCAAACGCTTCGGCGCGGCGGAATCGTCGCGACCGTAATCGTCTTCTGGCGGAAATGGTCTGTCGTTATATCGATCGGCCATGTGACGCTGCATCCCCTTCGGGAAAGCCGAGCTTACGCCATTTGGCAAAGCATCCGCTACCTCGTGCCCGCCCCGCGTCCCCCGCGTTGCAAGACAAATCCCCCGCTATCGCATCTCGTCTGGAGCATGAACGCCGAGTACGGCGAGGCCAGAGGCCAAAACCGAGACGACGCCCTGAACCAAAGCCAGTCGCGCGAGTGTGATTTCTGCATCATTCGGGATAATGAAGCGTAAATAGGGCATGTCGCGACCCTTGGTCCAAAGGGCATGAAACTCGCTGGCCAGATCATAGAGATAAAAAGCGATTCTGTGCGGTTCATGTGCAACCGCGGCTGCCTCAATGATGCGCGGGAACAGCGCGATCTGTCGGATTAAACTCAGTTCGACCGGATCGCTGAGGCGCTCGATCTTGGCCCCGCGCAGGAATTCGACGCGCTTGCCACCCTCGTGCGGTAGTTGCGGAACCGTCTCGCGCGCGTTCTTGAAGATCGAGTGCCCGCGCGCGTGTCCGTATTGGACGTAAAACACCGCATTGTCCTTCGATTGCTCGATCACCTTGGCCAAATCGAAATCGAGCACCGCGTCGTTCTTGCGAAATAACATCATGAAGCGCACGGCATCGGAACCAACTTCATCGACCACTTCGCGCAGCGTGACGAAATCGCCGGAGCGCTTCGACATTTTCACCGGCTCGCCATTGCGCAAAAGTTTGACAAGCTGCACGATCTTCACGTCGAGCGTGGCCTTGCCGCCTGTGACCGCTTTGATCGCCGCCTGCACGCGCTTGATGTAGCCGCCGTGATCCGCGCCCCACACATCGACCATATTGAGGAAGCCGCGGTCGAACTTGGTTTTGTGGTACGCAATGTCGGACGCAAAATACGTGTACGAGCCGTCGGATTTTTTCAGCGGACGGTCGACGTCATCGCCGTAAGTAGTGGCTCGAAAGAGAGTCTGCTCGCGATCCTCGTAGTCATCGACGGGCGCGCCTTTGGGTGGAGGAAGATGGCCTTCATACACATCGCCCTTGGCGCGCAGCCATTCGATGGTCTCGCCGACGCGGTCGTTGCCGTTTTCGTTGAGCGAACGCTCCGAGAAGAAAACGTCGTGCTTGATGTTGAGCGCTGCGAGATCGCCCTTGATCATCTCCATCATCATCGCGATGGATTTTGCGCGCACGGTTTGAAGCCATTCGGCTTCGGTTTGCTTCAGCAATTTGTCTTTGTACTCGGCGGCCAGGGCTTTGCCGACCGGCACGAGATAATCACCGGGATAAAGTCCCTCCGGAATATCTCCAATGTTTTCGCCGAGTGCTTCGCGATAACGCAAGAACGCCGAACGTGCCAGCACATCGACCTGCGCGCCGGCGTCGTTGATGTAATATTCCTTCGTGACATCATAGCCGGCGAACAACAGCAAACTCGCCAGCGCGTCGCCGAATACCGCACCACGACAGTGACCGACATGCATCGGGCCGGTCGGATTGGCGGACACGTATTCGACGTTGACCTTCTCACCCCCGCCAATATGACTGCGGCCGTATTTGTCGCTCTGACTCAGCACAGCGCGCAACGCTGCAAACCACGCATCGTTCGTCAGCATGAGATTGATGAAGCCGGGACCGGCAATATCCACTTTCTCGATCAGCGGATCGGCACGCAATTTTGCGGCGATTTTTTCCGCAAGCTCGCGCGGCTTGGCACCTGCTTCTTTCGCCAAAACCATCGCAGCGTTGGTCGCCATATCGCCATGTGCAGCGTCCTTGGGCGGTTCGACCACGACGCGCGATAAATCGATCCCCTTCGGCAACGCACCCTCGCCGCTCAACGCGACGCATACCGCATGGACGCGCACAAGCACGTCGGCGAACAAATGGGATGGCTTAGGTGAGAGGCTCATGATTGGCGCCGCCTAACGCAAATCCGGGGTGGAGTCAAAAAGCCTTGCGTGTTCGTCAATCGCAAAACGGTCTGTCATGCCAGCAATAAAGTCGCCGATGCGCCGCGCGCGGCCCGCCTTGTCGTCGGCGTCATGGCCTGCGAGCCAATCGTCGGGAAGCTCACTGGGCGTCGCCAGATAAAGCGCAAACAGATCTCGCACCACCCGTTCGGCGTCGCTCATCACGTTCATCACGCGCTGATGCCGATACATGCGTTCGCGCAAGAACGCCTTGATGGTTTTCTCGGCCTGCGCGGCTTGAGGAGAAAACGCCACCAGCGTGCCGTTATGATTGCGCACGTCTTCGACAGACGCTGGATGCGCCGCCGCCAACCGTCGTTCGGTTTCCACGCTGACTGAATTGATCAAAAACGAAATCAATTCACGCACCAGCTCCGCACCACGCCGCGCATCGTCGAGCGTAGGATACCGCCGCGTGATATTCGCATTGATCTCAGCAATGCGCGGAATGGAATTCAGTTCATCGATGGTAAAAAGCCCCGCGCGCAAGCCGTCGTCGATGTCGTGGGCGTTGTAGGCGATGTCGTCGGCGATGGCCGCCGTCTGTGCTTCGAGTGAGGCGTAACTCCACAATTCAAGATCGTGATCGCGCACATAATCAGAGACGCCGAGCGGCAATCCGCTCTCACTGTAATGCCCAATCGCATTGCCGCTGCGATCCGTCATCGGACCGTTGTGCTTGACGATGCCCTCCAGCGACTCCCATGTCAGGTTGAGTCCGTCGAATTGCGGATAGCGCCGCTCCAGCAGCGTCACGACACGAAGGCTTTGCGCGTTGTGATCGAATCCGCCGTGGTCTTTCAGGCATTGATCGAGCGCACGCTCGCCGGCATGGCCGAACGGTGGATGGCCGAGGTCGTGCGCGAGCGCCAGCGTTTCCGTGAGGTCCTCGTCGATCCCGAACTGGCGTGCGAGTGCGCGGGCGATTTGGGCCACTTCAAGCGTATGCGTCAGCCGTGTCCGGTAATGATCGCCCTCATGAAACACGAACACTTGGGTTTTGTGCTTGAGGCGGCGAAACGCGGTGGAATGGATCACCCGGTCGCAATCCCGCCGGAATGCGCTTCGCGTCCGGCTCGCGGGCTCGTCAAACCGTCGCCCCCGGCTCAAGGCGGGGTCGCAGCCATAGGGCTTGCGGGGGGCAGCCATTCCGACCGACATTTGAGTTATTCCGCTTTCGGCATTTGATTCTGCTGTTTACCGCACATAAGTATGTTGTGCGACAATGCCTTGAGACACTACCTTGCGACACGACTTTGCGGGGCCTTCGCAATGCCCGCGTCCGGAGCCAGACATGACCGTCGAAACTGCCACTGCCCCCGTCACGATCTCGGAACGTGCTGCGCGGCGCATTGGCCAAATCCTGAAATCCGAAGGCACCGGCGCGATGCTGCGCATCAGCGTCGAAGGCGGCGGCTGCTCAGGCTTCCAGTATAAATTCGATGTCGATCGCGCTCAGGCGTCGGACGATCTTGTGATCGAACGCGACGAAGCCGTGTTGCTGGTCGATCCGTCCTCAGTGCCGTTTCTGGCGGGATCGGAAGTGGACTTTGTCGATGATTTGATCGGCGCGTCGTTTCGCGTGGTCAATCCGAACGCAACCGCGTCGTGCGGCTGCGGCACGAGTTTTTCAATCTAGTTACACCGTTCATTCACAAAACGAGCCGTCATCCTGAGGTGCGCGCGCTTGCGCGCCTCGAAGGATGGCCGCGCATCCTGAATTCCCATCCTTCGAGGCTCGCCGACGATGGCTCGCACCTCAGGATGACGATAAGAGGATGTTGTTATTTTTTTTCCGCGAACAGGCGCCGGGCGTTGCCGTGCGCGATTTGCTTGGCAACATCAGGCGGCAGTTGTGCGAGCCAGGCGCGGTAGCCGTCCATCGTCTCGCCGTAGCTCGACCAGCGCTCGGCGATCCAGGTGTCCGATCCGAGCAAAAAACGGTCCGGGAATTTTTCGAACAGTGCGCGCCACTCCGGCGAGAGCCCACCGCCGATGCCGGTGATACCGCTGCGATAGGACAACTCGCCCCAGAGCTGCGGATATTTGGTCAGCATCTCAGCGACGCGCTTGGCGTCGACACTGAACCCCGTATGCGCCCAGATGATGCGCGCTTTCGGATTGTGGGTGAAAAGAATCTCAACAGCCTCGTCATCGGAATGCGCGTGCAGATAAAAATCATGGTCCACGGCGAAGTTGACGGTCTTCTTCACCCACTCGCTGGATGCTGCTTTTCCTGACACGTGAAATTCGCCGATGCCGCGATAGTAGCCGCGTTTGTATTCGTCCTGAATGAGATCGAAGATCGTCGGATCGTTGAACCATGTTTGCATGTCCGCACGGATACGATACGGCCGAATGAATGGCACGATCTGCAAACCGTCGGCCTTCCCAGCGGCCTTGGCTTCCATCAAATATGTGGTGCCGATGTTGGGGCGGCTCGTTGACAGGATTCCCGTCACGCGATTTTTCTTGAACACCGCGATGACGTCATCGACGGAATAATACGCCGTCGGCTCCCAGTTGTAGTGCATATGCGCATCGAAAATTTCAATCGGCTCCTCGGCGGCGCCGCTGGACGCACCCACGACAAAAAGCAACGCCGTCGCAAGCGAGACGCGCAGCCATGTTTTGATCGAGAACATCGCGCCCTTACTCCGCAGCCGCGACGCGTCGCGGCTTCACGTTCGTCTTGTCGTCCAATGTCGGATCGAGGCGGCGCTTGAGACGGCGATCGATGCGGTCGAGATAAATGTAGACAACCGGAGTGATGAACAGCGTCAGCAATTGCGACACCAGCAATCCGCCGACGACCGCGACACCAAGCGGCTGGCGCAATTCAGCACCGGCACCCGCGCCAATCGCAATCGGCAGCGTGCCGAAGATTGCCGCGAACGTCGTCATCATGATGGGACGAAAACGCAACAGCGCCGCCTCGCGAATGGCGTGCTCGGCGCTGATGCCGACGCTTCGACGCTCAATGGCGAAGTCCACCATCATGATCGCGTTCTTCTTGACGATGCCAACCAGCATCACGATGCCGATCATCGCGATCACCGACAGCTCCATCTTAAACAACATCAGCGTCAGGATCGCGCCGATGCCCGCCGACGGCAGACCGGAGATGATCGTAATGGGGTGAATGAAGCTCTCGTAGAGAATTCCGAGAATGATGAACGCCGCAAACACAGCGGCAAGAATAAGAACGCCCTGCCCGCGCAGCGAATCCTGAAACACCTGCGCCGTTCCCGAAAAGCCCGTCGCAATCGTCGCCGGCAAATTCGAATCCTGTTCGATCTGCGTGATTTGATCGACCGCATAGCCGAGCGATGTGCCGGGGGCGAGATTGAACGAGATCGTCACCGCCGGTTGTTGGCCCTGATGGTTGATCTGCAATGGACCGACTGATGGCACCATTTTGGCGACCGCGTCGAGCGGAATGGTCTGATTGTTCGCCGTCTTGACATAGAGTTTCGACAGATCGGTCGGATCTATTCTGAATTTCGGCTGCGCTTCGAGAATGATCTGGTAGTCGTTCGACGGCATGTAGATCGTGCCAATCTGCCGCGCGCCGTAAGCGTTATAAAGTTGATTGCGAATCTGATCCGCCGTGACGCCGTAGACCGCCGCCTTCTCGCGGTCGATGTCGACGGTCAGTTGGGGGTTCTTGATGTAAAGATCCGTCGTCACATCGAGTAGCCCCGGCACTTTCGCGATCTTGTCGCGCATTTCGGGGCCAAAGCGATAGAGCGATTCAGTGTCGCCACTTTGCAGTGCGTATTGATACTGGCTCTTCGACGGTCGCCCGCCGATGTTCAGATTTTGGATGCTCTGGAAGAACGCCTGCAATCCCGGCACTTGCAACGCGTTTTTGCGCAGGCGCGCGATCACGACAGCTGCGTCGTCGCGCTGGCTCTTGTCCTTCAAGCCAACAAACAATCGTCCGAAATTTGCAGTCGAATTCGGGCCACCCGAGCCGACTGTGCTGTTGACGAAATCAACCGCCGGATCGGCTTGCAGGATCGCGGCAAGCTCCTTGTGCCGCTCCGTCATCGCCGCGAAGGATGTGTCGGTCGCGGCTTCGGTTGTGCCGATCAGAAATCCAGTATCTTCCTGAGGGAAAAATCCCTTCGGCACAATTATATAAAGCCACGCGGTCGCGACCAGCGTGCCGAGAGTCACCGCCAGCATCACGCGCTTGCGCGCCAACACGTGATCGAGCGCCCATTCGTAGCTGCCGAGCATTTTTTCAAAGAGCGTTTCAAACCACCGAAGCAGGACGTTCGGCTTGTGTTTCGGATCGTGCGCCTTGAGCACGCGGGCGCACAGCATCGGCGTCAGCGTCAGCGATACGAAGCCAGAGACGACGATGGCGACCGAAATCGTCACGGCGAATTCGCGAAACACACGGCCGACGATTCCGCCCATCAGTAGAACGGGAAGAAAAACCGCAATCAGCGAGAACGTGATCGACATAATCGTGAAGCCGATTTCACGCGCGCCCTTGAGCGCGGCCTCATAAGGCTTCATGCCCTCCTCGATGTGACGCACGATATTCTCGAGCATCACGATCGCATCGTCGACGACGAAGCCCACCGACAACGTCAGCGCCAGCAGCGTCATGTTGTTGATTGAAAAGCCCAGCAAGTACATCACCGCGCAGGTGCCGAACAACGAGATCGGCACGGCCAGCGCCGGGATCATCGTCGCCGACGCCGAACGCAGGAACAGGAAGATCACGAAGATGACCAGCGCCACCGCAATCGCCAGCGTTTCCTCGACATCGATGACGGATTGGCGAATTGAAATCGAACGATCGAACAATGCTTCGATCGATACCGACGGGGGCACCTGCGCGCGCAATCCCGGCAACTTCGCCCGCACCGCATCGACGACGGCAATCGTGTTGGCGTCGGGCTGCTTCTGGATCGCGAGCACAATGCCGCGCTTGCCGTTGAACCATGTTGCGACCTTGTCGTTTTCGACGCTGTCGTAAATTTTCGCGATCTCATCGAGTTTGACTGGCGAGCCGTTGCGATAAGCGACGACGACCTGATTGTAGTCGGCAGCCTTGCTGAGCTGGCCCGACGCCTGAAGTGCGACGTCCTGCTGGGGTCCATTTAACGTCCCAACCGGCGTCGAGGAATTTGCCCGCGCGACTGCTGTGCGAATATCCTCAAGGGAAAGCCCGCGTGCGGCGGCGGCCTCAGGATCGGCCTGAACGCGGATCGCGAATTTCTGCGGTCCGTAAATCAGCACCTGCGCGATGCCGGGAATCTGCGAAATCGATTGGCCGATGGTAGTCTCGCCGTATTCGTTGACGGCGGATAACGGCAATGTGGGCGAATACAGCGATAGATACAGCACGGGAAATTCCGCGGGATTCACTTTGCGGAACGTCGGTGGAATAAGCATTTCGATCGGAAGGCGGCGCTGCGCAATCGTCAGCGCGGTTTGCACGTCGAGCGCGGCGCCGTCGATGTTGCGGTCGAGATCGAACTGAATCGTGATGACGGTGGTGCCCTGCGACGAACTCGACGACATCGATGAGATGCCCGAAATCGTCGAGAGCTGACGCTCGATCGGCCCCGCAACGGACGAGGCCATCGTATCGGCGCTCGCGCCCGGCAATGTTGCGGTCACGGCAATCGTCGGAAAGTCCACTTTCGGCAGCGCTGAGACCGGCAGCAGACGGAATCCGAACACACCGAACGCAATGATCGACGCGGTCATGAGCGTCGTCATCACCGGGCGCTTAATGCAGAGTTCGGAGAGGTTCATCGCACGAGTGTCCCGAAACCGCCGTTCGCCCTCGTTTTGCAGCGCCCTCCGCAGCGAACGGCGGATTCGGAAGGACACTCGTAGTTTATATTTTCTAGTGATCCTTTGATTGTAATATTCGCGAGAATGCCTGCTGAGAAGGGACGCGAATGTTACAATCGGATCACTAGGCTCCGGCCTTGCGTGCGCGAGACTCGACTGCGGTGCCATTTGACAAAAGCAACTGACCGTCCACGACAATATCCTCATCGCCGTTCAAACCGCTGTCGATGACGGAATTGCCCTGAAATGTGCGGCGGATCGTCACCGGCTGCACCTGCGCCTTGCCGTCCCGGACGACGAACACGAAGCTGCCGGTCTGACTCTTTTGAACGCCGACGGACGGAACGATGACCGCCTCTTCCACGCGAACGATGAGCTTGGTCGTGACGAGGATGCCCGGCCACAGCAATTCATTCTCGTTGCTCATGATGCCGCGCACCGTGACCATGCCCGTGGTCGGATCGACGGTGTTCTCGATCATTGCAATCTTGCCGGTTTCGGATTTGTCGTTGCCGGGTATCGCTGCAACAACCGAGGATTGTCCTGTCGCCATCGCGTCGCGCAGATCGCTCAGCACACGCTGAGGAATGGCGAACGTCACATACACCGGCGCCATCTGGTTGATGGTCGCAAGAGGCGCGGTGTCGGCCGGGCGCACGAAATTTCCAACTTTCACCGATGCGGCGCTGATGCGTCCCGAAATCGGAGAAGTAATCAGCGTGTAGGATTTTTGAACTTTCAAATTATCGAGCTGGGCTTGGTCGGCCTGAATCGTCGCCGTCGCGGTATCCATCGCGGTCTTGGCGTTATCGACATTGACCTGCGTGGTCGCGCCCTTGCCGATCAGTTCGGTGTAACGCCTGTGATCGCGCTCGGCCAATTCGAGTTGCGAGCGGTCCTTGGCCAGAGTGCCCTCCGCTTGGGCGATCTGCGCATCGATCTGGCGCGAATCCAGCGTGAACAGAAGGTCGCCTACGATCACGCGCGCGCCATCCTCGAAATGCACTTTCACGATTGTCGTCTCGACCCGCGATTTCAAAGCAACGCTGGAGATCGGCGTGACGGCACCGATGGAGTCGACATCAACCGGCACGGTCTTTTTCTCAGCCTTGGCGATTTCGACCGATACGACGCGTGCGCGCGGCGGCCCCTTCGCGCCGGCATCGCCGCCGACCCATGAGCGGATCAAAATGGCTGCAAGAAGCAGGACAACTCCGCCGCCGGTGAGCCTCAGGCGGCTTTGCTTTTTGAGAAGAACCACTCCATTCCTCAGATGGGAACGGGGGTCCTTCAGAATCTCTTTTATCATTTTCGATTTTTGGTGGATCCGCCAACGCATTGGCAAATCGACCTTTCTCCCTAAGTCCGACGCTCGTTTTCTGGCGTCATTTGGCTCCGGCTTATCACAGGCCCACCCGCCGTGGTACGCCTCGGGAGACAGATTCTGACCATGAGGCTTAACGGCAAATCGCATGCGCATTGCATCCTGGAACGTTAATTCGGTCCGCCAGCGGCTCGAACACCTCCTGACATGGCTCAAGGAGCGCTCGCCGGACGTTGTTTGCCTTCAGGAGATCAAGTGTCAGGACGGCGACTTCCCGCGCGAGCCCATCGAAGCGCTCGGCTACAACGTGGTCACGCATGGCCAGAAGACTTTCAACGGGGTGGCGCTTTTGTCGCGACTGCCGTTCGACGAAACCAAGCCGGGGCTTGCCGGCGACGCAGACGACGTTCAATCGCGTTTCCTCGAAGGTGTGATCTCGCACAAGGGCGGCATCGTTCGCGTGGCGTGTCTCTATTTGCCCAACGGCAACCCGCCTGAAACGGAGAAGTATCCATACAAAATCAAATGGATGGAGCGACTTCTTAAGTATTCAAAAGAACAATTGAAAGGTGAGCAACCGTTCGTTCTCGCTGGCGATTTCAACGTCATTCCGACGCCTGACGATGTCTACAATCCGGCCGCATGGGCAGGCGATGCGCTGTTCCTGCCGAAGACGCGCGAGCGGTTTCAAGCATTGCTGAATCTGGGTCTCACGGATGCGCTTCGCGCCGTGTCGGACGAGCCGGGACGCTATACGTTTTGGGATTATCAAGCCGGTGCATGGCCGAAGAACAACGGCATCCGCATCGATCATCTGTTGCTGTCGCCGCAAGCCAGCGACCGCCTCGTCACTGCTGGCATCGACAGGCATGTTCGCGGCTGGGAGAAAGCCTCCGACCATGTTCCGGTGTGGATCGATCTGGATTTGCCTACAGGTTAACCCAACTATGGCAGTGACCGATTTCATCGCTTTGGATGTCGAGACCGCAAATGCGGATTTTGCGAGTATTTGCTCAATTGGGCTTGTTCATTTTCGCAAAGGAAGCGTCTTCAAATCGCTCACCGTTCTCGTTGACCCGGAAGACCATTTTGATCCCTTGAACATAAGCATTCACGGCATCAAGCCTGCAGACGTTGCTGGGCAGCCGACAATGGAGAAAGTGCTGCCGGTCATTGCCAATAACCTCGCCGATAGCATTGTCGTCCATCATAGCTCGTTTGATAAAACCGCATTCACTCGTTCCGCAGAACGATACAATTTACCCAACTTGCCGTGCATCTGGCTCGATACAGTTCGCGTAGCGCGCATTACCTGGCCGTCATTTGAAAATCACAAACTTGCGACACTTGCCGCAAAATTCGATATTTCGTTTATACATCATGATGCCGCCGAGGACGCTCGTGCGGCCGGAATGATAATGTTGCGCGCCATTGCCGAGACAGGCACCAGCCTCGAAGCATGGGTCGAAAAATTTCAGAAGCCATTCAATCGACCTAGTATCGCTCAAGAAGGCGCGCAGGATGGGCATCTCAAAGGCGAGTTCATTGTTTTTACTGGCGCTCTAAACATGCCTCGAACAGAAGCTGCGGCGCTTGCTGCGAGTGCGGGCTGTACGGTTCTTGAAAACCTTACAAAGAAAACGACCATCCTCGTCGTAGGTGATCAGGATCTACGCCTTACGAACGGGAAAGAAAAAAGCACCAAGCACATCCGTGCGGACGAATACATAAACAAAGGCGCGGCAATTAGGATTGTACGTGAAAGCGATTTTCTATCGATGCTGCGAAACTAAAGTTTGGCAACAGCACGCTTAATCGCGCCGGCCCTGCACCCAGCGCTCGAGCATTTGCAACGCCATCGCGCGGTCATCGTCGGACGCCTTGGCCAGCGCGGTCTTGTAGCTGTCCTTGATCCAAGTTTCGTCGGGCGTCGCCGCATCCTGCGCCAGCGTCAGCCACATCAAACCACGCGCCACCTGACGCTGCGAACGATCGCCATTGAACAGCATCTGTCCCAGCACAGCCTGAGCTTCATGCTGACCTTTTTGCGCGGCAAGTCCAAGCCAGCGAATACCGTGCTTGGGATCAGGCTGCATGCCGACACCGTTGAGATACATTCGCCCGAGATTGTATTGCGCTTCGGCATTTCCAAAGTACGACGCGGCATAGGCAAACATCTCACGTGCGCGGTCGGGATCGGCCTTTACGCGTGAATTCGGAATTCCGGTCGTGTAATAGCGGCCGAGTGCGACGAATGCATTCGCAACGACGGTCGCCTGCGGGGCAGCCGGATTGTCCTCGGCATGCGCGTTGGCAACCTTGCTGAAATATTCAAAGGCGCGCAGATCGTCACGCGCCACGCCATCGCCAATGGCGTACATGCGGCCGAGCTTCCACTGCGCAATGGGATGTCCGCCCTCGGCTGCATATTGCAAAGCCGTCAACGAGGCAGCCGATGGCACGTTTGGAATATCAGCGGGGGGCACCGGCTTCTTGATCACGGCGATGCCGCTGGGTGCTGCGACCACTGGCAACGCTGCTTCCTGGCCACCGGGCGCCGTTCCATCGAACGCAACCGCGGAGGCCGCCACGAAAACCGTGGCGCTCAGCGCAACAACGATGCCGATGCGATCAGATATCCGCATAACAAATTTTCTCGGCCGATCCGCCCGGATGAGTGACAGCGCCTTTAACCGCCGGTCCCACCTGCTGGGCATATTTCCAAAGCACGCCTGAACCCACGCGTGTCTCGCGCGACTTCCATGATTTCTTGCGCTCGGCGAGTTCAGCGTCAGTGAGCTTGACGTTGAGCGTGCCGTTCACGGCATCGAGTTCGATGATGTCGCCGTCCTTGAGCAAACCGATCGGTCCGCCGACTGCTGCTTCCGGCCCGACATGGCCGACGCAGAAGCCGCGCGTTGCACCCGAAAAACGGCCGTCAGTGATAAGCGCAATCTTGCCGCCCATGCCCTGCCCGGTCAGCGCCGCAGTGGTTTGCAGCATTTCGCGCATGCCGGGGCCGCCTTTGGGGCCTTCATAGCGAATGACGAGAACGTCGCCTTCTTTGTAAGTTCTCTTGTTCACGCATTCGAACGCGTCTTCTTCGCAATCGAAGCAGCGCGCAGGACCGGAGAATTTCAGCGTGGACATGCCGGCGACTTTCACGATCGCACCATCCGGCGCGAGATTTCCCTTCATGCCGACGACGCCACCGGTCACGGTGATCGGCTTGTCGGCAGGACGAACCACGTCCTGATGAGGATTCCATTTCACGCTTTTCAGATTTTCGGCGATCGTCCGCCCGGTGACTGTCATGCAGTCGCCGTGAAGATGGCCGTGATCCAGAAGCGTCTTCATCAGAAGCGGGATGCCACCAGCTTCAAACATGTCTTTGGCGACATAACGTCCGCCCGGTTTCAAATCGGCGATATACGGTGTCTTTTTGAAGATTTCGGCCACATCGAACAAATCGAATTCGATTCCGCACTCATGCGCCATCGCCGGCAGATGAAGTGCTGCGTTGGTGGAACCGCCTGATGCAGCAACAACTGCAGCCGCGTTTTCCAGCGCCTTGCGTGTGACGATGTCGCGCGGGCGGATGTTCTTGGCGATCAACTCCATGATCTTTTCGCCAGCGGCCATGCAGAAGGCGTCGCGAATTTCATAAGGTGCCGGTGCGCCAGCCGAATACGGCAGCGCCAAACCAATCGCCTCGGAGACCGTCGCCATCGTGTTGGCGGTGAACTGCGCGCCACATGCGCCGGCGGACGGACAGGCGACGCGTTCGATTTCATCAAGGTCTTCGTCCGACATTTCGCCGACGGAATGTTTGCCGACGGCCTCGAACATGTCTTGGACCGTGACCTGCTGGCCACGGAAATTTCCCGGCAGGATCGAGCCGCCATAGATGAAGATCGATGGCACGTTCAAACGAAGCATCGCCATCATCATGCCGGGCAGCGACTTGTCGCATCCGGCAAGGCCGATCAGCGCATCGTAAGCGTGGCCACGAATGGTCAACTCAACCGAGTCCGCAATGGTTTCGCGCGACGGCAATGATGAGCGCATGCCGTCATGGCCCATCGCGATGCCGTCGGTGACGGTGATGGTGCAGAATTCGCGCGGCGTACCGCCTGCAGACGCAACGCCCTTTTTGGCGGCCTGGGCCTGACGCATCAGCGAAATGTTACAAGGTGCAGCCTCGTTCCAGCACGACGCCACGCCGACAAACGGCTGGTGGATCTGCTCCGTCGTCAGACCCATGGCGTAAAGGTATGAGCGATGCGGCGCACGCGAAGGCCCTTCCGTCACGTGACGGCTTGGGAGCCTCGATTTGATGTTGGTCTTCGCGTCCATCTGAACCTTCGCCCCTAGCCACCCGTGAAACACGAAAACCGTTAAAAATGTCGCGGTTTTTCAATATCTTCGCGGAGGCAGTGGCATTTGTGCCTGACGAAGAATGATTTCACGGAGGCGTGTGGCTAAATCGCGGCGCACGCAAGCGCTTCATATGGCGAGGGTCAAATGTTCAGGAAGTGTGACAACGGCGCAACATTCGTTGCCCTGCCGCAACTGTTAACGCGCGGCGGCCGCGTGCGGTGCGGGATGAAAACCGAGCGCCGACGTTAGCGCGAACCGCGGAGCATCCGCCACGCGAACAGAATGATGACGGCGCCGATGGAGGCCGAAATCAGCGTGCGCCAGAAGCCGAACACCGTGATTTGCGCCACTTCCGCAAGCTTTGCACCGACGAACGCGCCGCAGACGCCGACCAGGATGTTGGTGAAGATGCCGTGGTCGGATGAGGTGACACGCTCGGCGACCCAACCGGCGATCGCACCGATCAGGATCATGGTGAAGAAGCCGATACCCGGCTGGCTCAAAAAGGCTTGTGCGTCATTCATGGTGAAGTCCCCTCGTCCCGAAAAATCCGATCGCGTTTCCGCCTTATAGCATGGCGGGAAACTTAATGGCGAGACGGTGACGGAGTTGGAATCGAGTGGCGGAAAAGAGGCGGCGCAAACTCAACCTTGCGCCCGTTCACCACACGTATCGCACGGTGCCCTTGCCGCCGACGCCGGTGGTGGTGCTGGAGAATTGTCCCTCGAACGTGCCGGACAACGTCACGTTGTTGAGCCACGCCACATCCGCGCCTGCACTTAGCAATGCGAGATCCTTTGACGGGATCGCGCCATTCACCGTGAAGTTCGATCCCGGCAGCGAGCCGAACACAGCGGAGACATTGCGATTGTTGCCCTCGTCATGGGCCCATGCGGCGCGACCCCTCAAAGTGAGCATCGCAGTTTGCATGGCATAGGATCGATCGAAGCGCGCGCCGAGTTCTGTGCGCACGACGGTCGTGTCCTGCGCTGCATAATTTAGCGCGAAGGTGTTGTTGCCGGAGATCGCCACTTCGCCGTAGGACGGCAGCGAGATGTTGGTGACTTGAAGTGCCGCGTATGGCGTCACGCCGACGACTGGCGTAGCGACGCGATAACCGCCCTCGATGCGTCCCGCGAACGTGTTGGCGTTGAACTTCGCCTGCAACTGATCGGTGCCCGCGATGGTAACGGTGCGGTTCGTCGTCACGTCCTGGAACGTGTAGGACAATCCGCCCGACACGTAGGCAGCACCCATGACGTGCTTTGCAAATAATCCCGCTTGAAACATTTCGGCGCGACCGCCGCCGAGGCCACCCGCAACGCCGAAGTTCGATGCGCCGCCGCCGAGCGCAAATCCAACAGTCGTGCGTGCATTCAGATTGTAATCCGCGCCCGCGATGAAGCCGTAAGCGCGGCTGGTGACATCGTTCGTTCCTGCAACGGCGCTGCCCGTTGTGGTCGAAGTGCCGCCGTAAGCTGTGCCCCATACGCTCCAGCGCGGATCGTAGAGATTGCTGCGCGGGCGAACCGCGTTGCGCGCATCACGTTCACGATGCGTGAATTTGCGACGTGCCGCATAAGCCATTGCGTCGTCGTTATCCTCGGATGCGTATCCGGGCGCGCCACCACCGGCCGGCGCGCGGCCCTGCACATTCGGATCGAACATCGCGCCCATGAACGAGTTGCTTGCATCGGTCGCAGTTTGCGTTGTGCCGGATTTGCTCTGGCCTGAAATCTGTTTGAGTGCCGCGACCAGCGCATCGCCGGTGAGATTGAACACGCCGTTGAAGCCCGGCGGCAAGGTCACGCCCGCCAGCAACGCGGCATCGATACCGGCAGCAACTTGCACAGGCGTTCCAACAACACCGGGCGCAAGCAATGATGCAATCGAATTGGCATCCACGGTGAGGAAGAGACCCGCAATGCTGCCCAAACTGTAGGTCAACACCGGATTGCGGAAGCCGCCGACATAGCTGATGTTCATTGTATCGAACATGCCGGTGACGCCGGTCGCCGATGTCACCAGCGCGTAAGTCCTGGCCGCGCCGGTCGTGCCGGTGATGACAAGTTTCGACGCCGGGTCGATGTTGAAAACGCCCGCGGCATTGGCCCGTCCCGCGGTCTCCGGCGTCACGCCGAACGACAACGTGGCGCCGGGTCCAAACTGGAGAGCTGAAGTCGCCGAAGTTTGCGTGACGACGCTGCCTGCACTGACCATCAACGTGCCGGTGCCGCCAACAGTGAGCCCTGCCAGATTGGCGGTGGCGCCATTCAGCAGGTTGAGTGCGCCGACGCCGGTGTTGCCGACGAACGTGGTGTCGTTACTCGTCAATGACGAGCCCACGCCGCTGACCGTCACGGTCGCTTGCGATCCGGAACTGTCGCCAATGTAGAAATGGCGTGTCGTCACGCTGCCGCCGCTGCTCACATTAAGATTGGCAATCGTCCCGGGGTTAGAGCCCATCGAAATGTCGCTGGTGGATACGAGCGATCCATCATTCGTCACGTTGACGGTGACGGTGCCAGCAAAGCCGAGATAGTTGAAAATGCCGATGCCGCCGGTGCCGGTCAACGAAGACCCGATGCCGTCGATGTTGACCGTGCCAGTGCCTCCATTGGCAAAAATCAGCCCACTCGCCGAGACGGTGGCGCCGTTCAGCACATTGAACGTGCCGTTGCTGCCCATGCCGTTGCCGACGTATAAGTTTCGTGTGGTCAATTGCGACGGCGTCCCGCTCAGGCTCTTCCCGCTCACGCTCATCGTGGCGGTGCTGCCCATCGTGTCGCCGACGATCGTGTCGCCGGGTGCATTGCTGATCGATCCGCCGCCGGAGACCGTGAGCGCGCCGTTGTTCACGACCGTATTGCCGGTGTAAGTGTTCGCGCCGGTCAGCGTCAGCGTGCCGATGCCGGTTTTTACCAGCGAGCCGCCGGTGGCGCCGGTATTGGTGCACACGTTTGCTATCTGCGGACCGCAATCGCTGATGACGCCTGAAACGGTCGTGCTTCGGTCGTTGCCGCCGACGGTTAGCGCGTTTGTGCCGAGATAGAAGTTGCCCGCGCCCTCGATCGAGCCGGCGGTGAGGTTAGCGTCGGCCGAAGGTCCAAAAGCTGTGGTGGTCCCGGAAAAATCGACGATGCCGCCAAGATTATTGATGAACCGCGCATTGCCGCCGGTGCTGTTGCCGAAAAAATAAACCGCCCCGCCGGAATTGTTGGTGATCGTTGCATTGCCTGCGGTGCTGGCGGTGTTGAACGCGGTAACGCCTCCGTTGTTATTCGTAATGCTGGCGCTGGCGGCATCGCTGATGCCAAAGAACTGCGTGACGCCGCCGCCATTGTTGACAATGCTGGCGCTGCCCGCATTGCTGTTATTGGAGAACCGCACTTGGCCGGTGGTGGCAGTCGTGAAACTGGCGCTGCCGGCGCTGCTCAAATTTAAGAACTGCACAATGCTGCCGCCGCTCGCCGCGATGCTGACGCTGCCGCCTTGGATGTCGATACCCGCGTTGTTAAAAGTCAGATTTGGCCCGCCATTGACCGTGAACGTATAAGCTGCGGCACCGACGCTGAAGAACCAGGCGTCGAGAGACGTGGCGGTCGAGACCGATATATTCGGCGTCATGGTCGCGCCGAAAACTGCCGTGTCACCAGAAGTAGGCGCGACGCCGCCGAGCCAGTTCGCGCCTGTGTTGAAGTCGTAAGGGCCGGGAAACGTGACGGTCGCGGTATTGAGCCAAGTCGGCCCGGTTGGAGGGCTGCCAGGACTTTGCAGAAGCGCAAAGCTGGGCGTAGCGCCAAGCATCGCGCACGCGCTGATCATCGCGGCCCACGAAGCCGCGTGTCCACACGAAACGCGCAACCAACTCAACGCAGAAACAGCCACCCCAACAGCCCCGAAAATGACTTTTCCAAAACAGCTTCAAATATCGCTTCAAAGGTAGCCGGTTGCGGTTCCGCGTTCCATGCTCGGAACTGTTGCATCCAATGAAATCAACATTTTAGGGGGTGCTGTGGCTTTGAGGTGACACGGCGCTTTTCGAAGGCAAAAAACCCGGCAAGTGCCGGGCTTTTCGTCGCGATTGAACGGAGTTCGCTAGCCACTAACAAATGCGGAATGCGCCGACCTACGCTCGGTGCGCGACCTGGCCGGTAGCTCTTATCTTCCGCCGAGGACATAGCGCGCAATGTCACCCTCACGAGCGACAATCATTGTGGAATGATCTTCGCCTGCACGGGGGACAAAATTCACCGAGCGGCGAACGTTAGGCGAAACCGCCGAGCTTCCGGTCGGATCGAGTGTGACGACCAGTTGAACGGGCACACCAGCGTTGCCAAGCTCCGCAGCCATCGCCACTGCCGCATCGCCGCCCAGCGAATGGCCTACGATCTCGATCGAGCGCAGCCTGCCGGATTTGTATTGCTCGATGGCGTCCTGCGCCAGCGCTGGCATTTCGCCGTGATTTGCGACCGTCGTGGGGATGCCACGCTGCTGCATTCTCATCCCGAACTCGCTCAGTCCGGGCGAATTGTTGCCGAGGCCAAGCAAAACGTAGAGGTGAGTCCCTCCTCCCGCATGGTGGCGCGTTCGACCATAGCTATCGCTGGACCCAATGAAAAAAACGAAGGCGACAAGCATCAGTGAGGTCAGAGCAATTTGATACGATCGCATTTAATTTCCTATCGCCCGAGATCTCTCGGAATGCACTGGCCCATGCTGGAGCTGTAAACCTCGTTGCGCCCGCATTGGTTCGACTGCTGTTTCGGCACAGTACATTGGCCGTTCATCATGTGCGTGCCGCGGTTACAATAACAATCGCCTTCAGGGCTACGCGTGGCGTTGGGTCCGCAATTTTGCAGCAGAACGCATTGGTTGCCGACCTTCTTGTAGTTCGCCGCGCATTGCAGCGGCGGCGCAACGGGCTTCTTCGCGACCGGCTGCTGGACCGGCGACGGCGCGGCTTTCGTCTTCTGCAATTCGGATTCCACCTTCACGCGCGCGACCGACGCGCCGGGAGCGGGCAGGAAAATCTGGCGGCAGCTCCCCTCGCCATAGGCGACGATCCATGGGTGCGTGACGGCGGTGTCCATCGTCATTTCAGCGCCGGGACCGAGCGTGCCGAATTCCTTGAGATTGCCGCCGAAGTCGATCCATTGCAGGACATAAGTCCCGTCGGTTGGATTGATGAACTTCAGCTTTGCGGGAGAGCTCGATTCACGCGACCGCAAGTTGCGCTGCTCGCTGCAAGGCTGCTCGAGCGCAGGCTGTTCGGGCGCGTTGGTTAGCAACGGCGCGGATGGCGTGGCGGGCGCGCCGCCCGCGAGTTGTTTGAGATATGCGCGCGCAAGATCGGCACGAAATCCTGTCGGGTAGTTGGTGACGAACGCATTCCATGCGTCGACCGTGCCGAGAGATTTCGCAGCCTCGAACGCCTCCGCCTCAGAGGGCGCCTGCGACTGCGCAAACGCCGCGTCGTGCGTTGGCGTGACGACGACCTTGGAAATGAGCGGGCTTAGGCCAAGTAAAACGGCGGCGCTCAAAACAACGACGCAATGGCGCACAACGGCTTTGAAAATTGCATTCATCTGTCGGGGCTCTCGCGCATCACCGGGTTCAATCATCGATCGTATTTGTGACACGCGCACGCGCACAACGGCAAGCCGCATTTTGCCGCGCCGATTGCCTAGCCATCCGTCACCACGAAAGGCAACACGGACCGATTACTTGCTGCGCCGATGAGCCGACATGTCGGTCATGTCGCGGGCGCTATAATGGCGCTCCTGCAAGACATATCCTGTGACGAGCACGGCAGCCGTGAGCAATACGACGAAAACGATGGCGCTGATGTCACGCATGGGATTGCTTGCCGAATTTATTCCGAAATGACGTGGACTTTAAAATCACATGGGCTCTGAAATAATACGGACTCGGAAATGACGCGGGCAATGCTGTCCGCACTCACATATTCAGCACGCGCCCGTAAGCATCGAGCACGGCTTCCTTCATCGTCTCAGAAATCGTCGGGTGTGGGAAGATGGTGTGAAAAAGTTCTTCTTCCGTGGTTTCCAGATTCATCGCGACCACAAAGCCTTGAATCAACTCAGTCACTTCCGCGCCGACCATATGCGCGCCGAGCAACTGCCCTGTTTTCTTGTCGAAGATCACTTTGACCATGCCCTGGTCTTCGCCTTGCGCGATCGCCTTGCCATTTCCCACAAACGGAAAACGCCCGACGCGAATGTCCTTGCCTGTTTCCTTTGCCTTCGCTTCCGTGAGGCCGACAGACGCGATCTGCGGATGGCAATACGTGCAGCCGGGAATCAGCAGCTTGTCCATCGGATGCGGATGCATCCCCTTGATCGCCTCCACGCAGATGATGCCTTCATGTTCGGCTTTATGCGCCAACATAGGTGGGCCAGCGACATCGCCGATGGCATAGATGCCGGCGATATTGGTTTTGCCGGTGGCGTCGATGACGATGCAGCCGCGATCGGTTTTGACGCCGAGCTTTTCCAAGCCGAAGCCTTCGACGTTGCCGACAACCCCGACGGCTGAAATCACGCGATCGACTTCCATCGTCACGGGCTTTTTGCCGTCGTCGATGGTGGCGATCACGCTGTCGGATTTTTTCTCGAGCTTCGTCACTTTTGTATTGGCGAGAATCTTGATGCCTTGTTTTTCGAATTGCTTGCGCGCGAAGCCTGCGATCTCGGCGTCCTCAACCGGCAGGATCTGCGGCAGCACTTCGACGACGGTGACGTCCGCGCCCATCGTCTTGTAGAACGACGCAAACTCGATGCCGATAGCGCCGGAGCCGACGACCAATAACGACTTCGGAAATTTGTCAGGGTTCATCGCCTCAAAATAAGTCCACACCAGTTTCTTGTCCGGCTCCAGTCCCGGCAGCACGCGCGGCCGCGCGCCTGTGGCCACAATAATATGTTTGGCGGTATATGCGCCCTCGCCCAGCGAACCTTTCGGCGCTTCTGCCTGCGATTTCTTGACGGTGAATTTTCCGCCGCCGTCGAGATTGGCCTCACCCCAGATGATCGCGATCTTGTTTTTCTTCATCAGGAATTCGACACCGCCGTTGAGGCGCTTCACCACGCCGCGCGAACGCGCGATCACGGCTTTCGGATCGAACGACACGTTGTCGGCGCTCAAGCCGTAATCTTTTGCGTGCAACATGTAGTGATAGATTTCCGCCGAACGCAAAAGCGCCTTGGTCGGGATGCAGCCCCAATTGTTGCAGATGCCGCCCAAATATGACTTCTCGACAATCGCGGTCTTGAAGCCGAGTTGCGCGGCGCGGATCGCCGTGACGTATCCGCCGGGGCCGGAGCCGATCACCACGACGTCGAAAGATGTGTCAGCCATTTGTCACTCCGCTCGCCGACCGGCGTTGTCTTGATATCAGAAATTTACGGATACCGAATTCGATCAACGCCAGCGCAGATAAAATCCCAAGCAAGATTTCCAAAACGAACAAGTTCAACGTTCGCGCAAGTTGTTCACCGGAATAAAGCATCACGTGCGCGATACCCATTCCAAGGGGGCTGACGGCAAAAGCGATTCCAATCACGAAAGAAATCCACGGCCACGACGTCTTGACAGAAATTTTCACCGTCATGCGCCCTTCGCGCTGCGGCGGCGGACGAACCACCATTGTACGGCCACAGCGATCAATGCAGGCGGCAGGATTTCGGCAATCAACTTCAAATCGTAAGGCGAAGGCAATGCCCACGCGCTTTGCGACATGCCGAAGAGCGTCGCTGCGGCAACAGCCATTGCCGCAAAGACTCCCAATACCAGCGCCGCTCTATCGATGGCGCGAGGTGCTGCGTCTTTCACGACGAACACGAGCGAAAACACCACGATGGAAACGATCGTAAAGAGGAGCAACAGCGCCATCACCGCAATGAATTCCTCTCGCGAACGAAACCAGATAGCGAGCTGCTGGGCGACGAGCTGGGACGCAAGCATCGAGACAAGCAATGCGATGAAAAAAGACCAGACCGTCCGCATACTGTGTCCACCCGTCGCGTCACACCACCAGCATCACGGGATTTTCGATCAGCAGCCGGAACGCGCTGACAAGTTGCGCGCCGAGTGCGCCGTCCATCGCGCGGTGATCGCAGGTCAATGTCACGCTCATGACGTTGGCGATTTCGATCTTGCCGCCCCGCACGACGGCACGTTCCTCGCTGACGCCGACCGCGAGGATCGACGATTGCGGCGGGTTGATCACGGCGGTGAACTGCTTGATGCCGTACATGCCGAGGTTCGACACGGCGGTCGAGCCGCCCTGATATTCGTCGGGCTTGAGCTTGCGCGCTTTCGCACGCGCCGCGAGATCTTTCATCTCGGCTGAAATAACCGACACCGATTTGAGATGTGCGTTGCGGATGATGGGCGTGATGAGACCTGTTGGAATCGAAACGGCCACCGACACATCCGACACCTTGTGATGAAGCATCGCTTCATCCGTCCACGTCACGTTCGCATCCGGCACGCGCTGTAGCGCAATCGCCAACGCCTTGATGATGAAGTCATTGACCGACAATTTGTAGACCGGCTTGCCGTCTTTGTCCTTCGGCGCAGCCGCGTTGATTTCCTCGCGCGCGGCGACCAGCTTGCCGATGTCGCAATCGGTCGTCAGATAATATTGCGGAATGTCGCGATCCGCCGCCGACAATCGTTGCGCGATCACTTTGCGGATCGACTCGTGCGGGACGGCCTCATAGTTTTCCGGCTTGAACAGCGCGCGAATTTGCTGATCCGACGGACCGACCGGCGCAGACGCGCCTCCGCTCACCGGCGCTCGCATTCCGCCGCCGGATTTTGCCTTCGCGATATCGTGTGCGACGACGCGACCATGCGGGCCTGAGCCGTTGACGCGTGCAACGTCGATGCCGGCATCTTTGGCGAGGCGTCGTGCGAGCGGAGAGGAAAACACACGCGCGCCGTTGCCAGCACTTGCGGGTTGCGCTTGCGGCGTCGGTGTCGACGGTTTCGGTGCGGGTGAAGGTGACGGCGCACTTGCAGGCGCAGCAGTTTTTGGTGCTTCGGCCTTCGGCGATGCCGATGCAGCGCCCGCGCTTGCCGACTTCACGTCCTCGCCGTCGCCCGCAAGCACTGCGATGATGTTGTTGACCGGAACATCCTGCGTGCCCGCGGGCACCAGGATTTTTGCGAGCGTGCCGTCATCGACGGCTTCGACTTCCATCGTCGCCTTGTCGGTTTCGATCTCGGCAATCACGTCGCCGGATTTGACCTTGTCGCCTTCCTTCTTGAGCCACTTTGCGAGGTTGCCCTTTTCCATCGTGGGCGACAGCGCTGGCATCAGGATATTGATCGGCATGATGGGCCTCAGCGCTTACATGGATATTTTTGGGCAAGAAATTGTCGCGCCGCAACGGCAACGAGGTCTTTCGGCGTCGCACGCTTCGCGGCATCTTCGATGTCTGCGGATAACTCTTTATAAAGACTTTCTGCGCGCGCCGCTCTCATGGTTGCGGGCAGACAGAATTTCTCGCCTTCCTTATCGATCAGTCCGTCAATCAGACCGTTGATGTATTCGCGATAGGCAACCTTCGCCCAGCCGTTGTCTCCGGACGTAGCAGCGGCCTTTAGAGTCGCCAGTCGCGCGACATCCATCGGTGCAGTGGCCGATTGCTGGGCGGATACGGGGCTGCTCATCTGCATCATCACGATCCAAGACAACATCAAAGAGAAAACGACAACGAACCGCATCAGCGATACGAAACGGCTTTGGCGGCGGCGATCACTTCGGCCACCGTCGGCAATGCAAGCTTTTCCAAATTCGCGGCATAAGGCATCGGCACGTCCTTGCCCGACACGCGCGCAACAGGCGCATCGAGATAATCGAATGCCTGCTCCATGATGCGCGCGGCGATTTCCGCGCCGACGCCCGACTGCTGCCAGCCTTCTTCCACGACAACCGCGCGTCCGGTTTTCTTGACGGACTCGATCAATGTCTGCGTGTCCATCGGGCGCAGCGTGCGCAGATCGATCACTTCGGCTTCGATACCTTCTTTCGCCAATTCAGCGGCGGCATTGAGCGCGTAATTCATCGCATGCGACCACGCGATCAGCGTGACATGATTACCGGCGCGTACGATGCGCGCCTTGCCGATGGGAACAACAAAGTCATCCATCACCGGCACATCGCCGGAGCTGCCGTAGAGAATTTCGTTTTCGAGAAAGATCACCGGGTTCGGATCGCGGATCGCCGCTTTCAGAAGTCCTTTGTAGTCAGCCGCCGAAAATGGCGCGACTACTTTGAGACCCGGTATCTGCGAGTACCACGCCGAATAATCCTGGCTGTGCTGGGCGGCAACGCGCGCCGCTGCGCCGTTCGGTCCACGAAACACGATGGAGCAACCCATCTGGCCGCCCGACATATAAAGCGTCTTGGCGGCGGAGTTGATGATCTGGTCGATCGCCTGCATCGCAAAATTGAACGTCATGAATTCGACGATGGGTTTCAGCCCCGCCATCGCCGCGCCGACGCCGACGCCTGCAAAACCATGTTCAGTAATCGGCGTGTCGATCACGCGTTTCGGGCCGAATTCCTGCAACAAACCTTGTGTGATTTTGTACGCGCCCTGATATTCCGCAACTTCCTCACCCATCACGAACACGTCCGGATCGCGGCGCATTTCTTCCGCCATCGCGTCACGTAACGCTTCGCGCACCGTCGTCTTCACCATCTGCGTGCCCGCCGGCACTTCGGGATCGGGCTCGACGGCCGTGACGGGCGCGGACGGCGCGGATTTTGGATCGTAGATTTGCGGCGTGCCTTCGCCGACCGGCGCGCGCGATTCCGCAACTTCTTCGCTCACACTGGCTGCCTTCTTCGGCGCGGCGGGCACTTTACCCAAATCAGCCGCACTTTCGCCGTCGGCCAGAATGGTTGCAATCGGCGTGTTCACCGCGACGTCGTTGGTGCCTTCCGCAACGAGAATTTTGCCGAGCGTGCCTTCGTCGGTCGCCTCGACTTCCATCGTCGCCTTGTCGGTCTCAATCTCGGCAATCACGTCGCCGGATTTAACCGCCTCGCCTTCCTTCTTCAGCCATTTGGAAAGGTTGCCCTTCTCCATCGTCGGCGAAAGTGCGGGCATCAGAACTTGGATCGGCATGTTCGCTCCGGAACTTCTATTTTATGTCGCGTCGTCACTTCGCAAAACCGGATTCCAATTTTGCGAACAACGCGGTTATCGATAAATATCGGTGTAGAGCTCCGACACGTCCGGCTCCGGTGCGGCTTGGGCAAAATCGGCCGAGGCGTTGACGATCTCGCGCACATCCGCGTCGATCTTTTTCAAATCCGCCTCGGAGACTTTCAATTCGAGCAATCGCAAACGCACCTGCTCGATCGGATCTTGGTCGTGACGCACCTTGTCGACTTCCTCGCGCGTTCGATATTTCGCGGGGTCCGACATCGAGTGACCACGATAACGATAGGTCTGCATTTCGAGAATGAACGGGCCGTTGCCTTCGCGACACCATTTCGCGGCACGCTCGCCTGCCGCCTTCACCGCGCGCACGTCCATGCCGTCGACCTGCTCGCCGGGAATGTTGAACGAAATGCCGCGCTTGGAAAAATCGGTCTGCGCGGACGAGCGCGTCACTGAAGTGCCCATGGCGTAGCGGTTGTTCTCGATAATGTAGATGCATGGCAGCTTCCAAAGCTCGGCCATGTTGAAGCTCTCATAGACCTGACCTTGGTTGGCAGCGCCATCGCCGAAGTAAGCGACGCTGACGCTCTTGTTGCCGCGATAAGTGTTGGCGAATGCCAGACCAGTTCCCAAAGACACCTGCGCGCCGACGATGCCGTGTCCGCCGAAGAAATTCTTCTCCTTGCTGAACATGTGCATGGAGCCGCCCTTGCCCTTGGAATAACCGGCAGCACGTCCCGTCAGTTCGGCCATCACGCCTTTCGGGTCCATGCCGCATGCGAGCATGTGGCCGTGATCGCGATAACCTGTAATGACCTGATCGCCATCCTTCAGCGCCATCTGCATGCCGACGACGATGGCTTCCTGGCCGATGTAAAGATGACAAAATCCGCCGATGGCGCCCATGCCGTAAAGCTGACCGGCCTTTTCCTCGAACCGCCGGATCAGCATCATTTCGCGGAATGCCGCGAGCTCCTGATCTTTGGTGAATGCCGGTACCGCGTGATTACGCGCTCCATTGCCTGCTTCTTGTGCTGCGGATTTCTTCGCGAGGGCCATGCAATGTCCGGGTAGGAGAGCGGATTTCCCTGTGTAGCCCAACTCCCAACGGCTTGAAAGGATTGCGTGAGGCAGCGATTTCCGCGCCTTTTCGCAGTGCAACGGGCCGCGAAATTTATGCGACCAAAATCATATGATTTTGAAATTAGAAGCCGTGACGCCACGCACTCAGCGCTGATCGAGCATCTTCACAAGATCGCGCGGGTTCGCATAGTCCAACTGATAACGCGCCCGCTCATCCAGCATGTCGGGATCGACGCTGGTGGAACGCAATAAAGCGACGCGCTTGTCGGCATAAACGCGCTCGGTTTTCAGCCGCGACAACTCAGCCGTCAGCAATACGATTTCCTGATCGAGCTCGACGCGGGCGTTGAGGCCGTATTTGCCGGTGTAAGCGTTGATACCGAAATACATGATGATCGCTGCGGCAATCGCGTACAGAGCGAGGCCGGTCATGATGGCTTTGAGGCGAACACGCGATACCATGGGCCATTGATGCCGCGCCCCGGTTAATTTGCGGCTAATAAACTGTTTTTGAGTTTGTCATCACCGGGCATAGCCGTCTGAAGGACGGCGTCGCTTCGCTCGCCTATGCCCAGTGATCCCGACAACTGAGCACCGTGCCAAATACATCGAGATGGCCGGAACAAGTCCGGCCATGACAAACTGAGATACTGCCCTTACCCGAACACGTCGTCGTTATGTTCGCCGAGCCTCGGCGCTCCCGAATGGGGATGCGGCCGCTTGCCGTCGAATGCGATCGGCAGGCCCACCACGGGAAGGTCGCTGCCGGGCAGCGTACGCAGAATATCGGACGCCTTGAACTGTTCGGTCTGCTGCAACTCGACAATGGTGTTGACGGGCTGGCTCGGCACGCCGGCCTTCTCGAACAGCGCAAGCCACTCTGCGCGTGGTTTTGATTTCAGCACCGGTATCATCAGGTCAATCAACGCATCGCGATTGTCGAGACGCGCGCGACCTTTGGCGAAGCGCTCATCGGTGTTCCACTCCGGCCGCCCCATCACGGTGGCGCATTTGTGAAACAGCCGATCATAACCCGCAGCGATCACCAGCGGCTTATCGGCGGTCTCGAACACCTGATACGGCACAATCGTTGGAGTCGCAGCACCCGTTCGGTTCGAGAGTTCCTGCGTGACGTGATAACTCGCCAAAGATGTATCGACCCAAGATGCCGCGCTATCCAGCAGCGACGTATCGATGACGCAGCCCTTCCCCGTCACGTGACGCCGTTGAAGGGCCGCGAGCGCGCCGATCACGCACCATTGCGCGGTCGCCTTGTCGTTAATCGCGGGCGCGCAGAATGTCGGCGGGTCTTCGTGACGACCGGTCTGCATCATCACACCTGAGAATGCTTGCAGCAGCGGATCGAATCCAGGCGCTTTCGACAGCGGACCTTTCGGCCCAAACGCCCAGATCGAACAGTAAATCAGACGCGGGTTCACTTTCATCATGTCGTCGGGGCCGATGCCGAGATCGCTCACCACACCCGAACGCAGATTTTGAATCAGAATATCCGCGTCGCGCACCAGCGTTTTCAGTTTCTCGACATCCTTCGCCGATTTCATATCGAGCGTCACCGAGCGCTTGTTGCGGTTGGTGACGTGAAACATGATCGAGGAGTCCTCAATAAATGGGGGCCCCCAGCCGCGCGCATCGTCGCCGCCGTCAGGTTTTTCAACCTTAATAACATCCGCGCCCATGTCGGCGAATATCGCACCCGCGACAGGACCGGCGAGCGCCTGACCGATTTCGATCACTTTGATTCCTGCGAGCGGGCCGTTCATGCGTGGTCCCTTCATCGCGTGCGGTAAATTTAAGTGCGAACTTTCAGCTCAGACTTTTCAGCACGGATTTGCCCGCATACTTCGCCTGCGATCCCAACTGCTGTTCGATGCGCAGCAGTTGATTATACTTTGCGGTGCGATCCGCGCGTGCGAGCGAACCTGTTTTGATCTGCCCGCAATTGGTCGCGACCGCGAGATCGGCGATTGTCGAATCTTCCGTCTCGCCTGAACGATGCGACATCACGGCGGTATAGCCCGCCTTGTGCGCCATCTCGACGGCAGCGAGCGTCTCTGTCAGCGTTCCGATCTGGTTCACTTTAATCAAAATAGAATTCGCGCGACCCGCCTTGATACCTTCCTCAAGCCGCGTGACGTTAGTCACGAACAGATCGTCGCCGACGAGCTGGCACTTCGCCCCGATCAGATCGGTGACTTCCTTCCAGCCGTCCATGTCGTCCTCGGACATGCCGTCCTCGATGGAAACGATCGGATATTTCTTGCAAAGCTCGGCGAGATATTTTGCCTGCTCCGAACGGGTGCGGGTTTTCTTCTCACCCTCGTAGACGTATTTGCCGTCCTTGAAGAATTCAGTCGCGGCACAATCGAGCGCCAGCATCACATCGCCGCCTGCTTTGTAACCTGCCTTGTCGATGGCGCTCATAACGAAATCGAGTGCCGCGTCGGCCGACGGCAAATTCGGCGCGAAGCCGCCCTCGTCGCCAACGTTTGTATTGTGACCGGCTTTCTTCAATTCGCTCTTGAGCGTGTGAAAGATTTCAGCGCCGCAACGAAGTGCTTCGGCGAAAGTCTTCGCGCCGACGGGCATCACCATGATTTCCTGAAAGTCGATCGGGTTATCGGCATGCACGCCGCCATTTATGATGTTCATCATCGGCACCGGCAACAAACGCGCCGACGTGCCGCCGACGTAACGATAGAGCGGCATGTCGAGCGACTGAGCAGACGCTTTCGCAATAGCCAATGACACGCCGAGGATCGCGTTCGCTCCGAGGCGGCTTTTATTGGGTGTGCCGTCGAGACCGATCATGACTTCGTCGATCTGCACTTGTTGTTCGGCGTCCATGCCGCCGATGGCATCGAATATCTCGCCGTTGACAGCCTCGATGGCTTTCAGCACGCCCTTGCCCGAATAACGCTTCTTGTCGCCATCGCGCAGCTCGACCGCTTCATGCGCGCCGGTCGACGCGCCAGAGGGCACCGCCGCGCGGCCCATCGCGCCGTCTTCCAGCACAACATCGACTTCGACGGTCGGATTGCCGCGGCTGTCGAGAATTTCGCGGCCGATAATGTCGACGATGGCAGTCATTGGGAGCCTCGTAAGCGCCGGATTCGGGAGTTGAGCCAGCTTCTACAGGAACGAACCGCGCGGGAAAAGGCCGCAAGGGTTTGAGGAGGGCGTGACGCGGATACGCGAATTGGCTATCAGACCTTACGGAGAGAACATGTCCAAAAAACCCCGCAAACCGGCAAGTTCGACGCCGCCGCTGCAACTCGGCCACCGGGTCAAGACGCCCGCCTCGCCCACCGCCGCAAAGCTCGACCGCGTGCCGAACCCGCATTCCGACAGCGATTATCTGGTGCGCTTTGTAGCACCCGAATTCACCACGCTTTGCCCGATCACCGGACAGCCGGATTTCGCGCATCTGGTGATCGACTACGTGCCGGGGCAATGGCTGGTCGAATCCAAATCGCTGAAATTGTATCTGGCGAGCTTTCGCAATCACGGCGGCTTTCATGAAGCGTGCACGCTCGACATCGGCAAGCGCATCGCGCGCGAGATCAAACCGAAATGGTTGCGCATCGGCGGCTATTGGTATCCGCGCGGCGGCATTCCCATCGATGTTTTCTGGCAGACCGGAAAATTGCCGAGTGGCGTGTGGGTGCCGGATCAGGGTGTCGCGCCATATCGCGGGCGGGGGTAACTCTGTCGATGTCATGGCCGGACTTGTTCCGGCCATCTCGATTCACTTGGCACAGTGCCCCCGCTATCGGGATCACCGGGACAAGCCCGGTGATGACAAATACCAGAATCAAATATCCGCAATGTCCTCGATCTCGGTCGGCTTCTGATGCAGAAGTTGCGCGGCCATAATTCCAAGAACGAGTATCGCAACCGCGCTCAACAGCAGCGTTGTGAGTTTTCCGAAATGATCCAACTCGTAGCCGTAGACGATTGGCCCGACCGCCTGCCCCAGAAAAAAGAAAAACGCATGCAGCGACATCGCCGACGCACGTGCCTCGGGCGCAAGATCGCTTGAGAAAACCTGCAGCGAGCCGTGCAGCGAATAGAAACCCCACCCCATGAGAAAAAGCGCCATCGCCTGAATTTCCCAACGCGGCCCGAACGCGACGATGACGAACTGCAACGCCACGACCGCAGCGCCCCCGATCATCAGCGACTTCGAGCCGAATTTCGGCAACATGCGCGACACGCTCATGGTGTAGAGCAATCCGCCGATTGCAAACGCTGCGATCACGAGGCCGGGGATCGATGCGCGCGTCTCGCCCAATTCGAACAGAAACGCCGCGACGAATGAAAACAATCCGAGCACCAGCGCGCCTTCGATGAACACCGCCGTGAAGCACACCCGCGCGTTGGGGTTGGCGAGGATGGTGCGATAGCCATCCTTCAATCCCGAGAAAGTCATCGCACTCTTTTTGCTGACGATCCCGCCGCGCCGAAGTCCGACCATCACCCCGCCCGACGCCGCAATGATGATCGCGCCCAGCACGATGAGAACGCCGCGCCATCCGAGAAAATCCGCAATGATGCCGGACGCCGTCGCACCCAGAAGATTGCCGGTCATGGCACCTGCCAGCACGCGGCCGAGTGCCACTTGACGTTGCGCGGTCGGCACAAGGTCGCTTGCCAGCCCCATCGCAATCGGAAATGTGCCGCCCGCCGCCACGCCGACAAGAATGCGTGAGGCGAACAGCATTTGAAAAGACGTCGCCAGCGCACCGAGAATGCACGCCGCACCAAGCAACGCGAGACAGAAAATCATGAGACGCGATTTGCCGTAGAGATCGGCGAACGCGCCCAGAACTGGTTGCGCAAAAGCGAAGGCCAGTGCGACCGCGGACGAAAGGCTAGCAGCCGTCGCGACCGTGATGGCGAAATCGCCCGCCACCAGCGGCAGCACCGGGTCCATCGAACGCGATGACAATGCGGCGGCAAACGTCGTGGCAGCGATGACGTTGAGGATGGGAAGCATATCAATCCATGTCATTGCGAGCGAAGCGAAGCAATCCATGCGCGACGCAAGGCTGGATTGCTTCGTCGCAGTGCTCCTCGCAATGACGGCTTGACGACGTCTAACCTTTTGCGACCGCGTCGAACGCCATCAGATTTTTAACGAAAGCTTCAAAATCTTTCAGCGGAATCATATTGGGTCCATCCGACGGTGCATGATCCGGATCGGGATGCGTTTCAATAAAGACTCCTGCCACGCCGACTGCGACTGCAGCACGCGCCAGCACCGGAACGAACTCCCGCTCACCGCCCGATGATGCGCCCTTGCCGCCCGGCTGCTGCACTGAATGCGTGGCGTCGAAAATCACCGGCGCGCCCGTCGTGCGCGCCAATATTGGCAGCGCGCGCATATCGGAGACGAGCGTGTTGTAACCGAACGACGCGCCACGTTCCGTCACCAGAACATTCGCGTTGCCCGCGTCCGTAATTTTTGCAACCACGTTGGTCATGTCCCAAGGTGCCAGGAATTGCCCCTTCTTGACGTTGACGACCTTGCCGGTTTTCGCAGCCGCGATCAGCAAATCGGTCTGACGACACAGAAACGCGGGGATTTGCAACACGTCGGCGACTTCGGCGGCACGCGCGCATTGATCGATCTCATGCACGTCAGTCAGGACGGGCAATCCAAGCTTGGATTTGATGTCCGAGAAAATCGGCAGCGCCTCGTCAAGCCCGATGCCACGCGCGGCGGATGAGCTGGTGCGGTTGGCCTTGTCGAACGAAGTCTTGAAGACGAGACCAATTTTCAGACGCGCTGCGATTTCCTTCAGCGCGGTCGCGACTTCGAGCGCATGCGCGCGGCTCTCCAACTGGCATGGCCCTGCAATCACAGAGATCGGCAATGCGTTGCCGAATTTCACGGAGCCTGCGGACACGATCGCTGCGGCTGAAGTCTTGGCAGTCACACAACACCCTCTAAATTCGATGCGACCATGCCGGTCGCGTGACGCCGGATCAACCCTCGATCAGGCCTTCTTCTGCTGCTCGAATATCAGGGTTGCGCCGAATGCGGCCTCCGGCGGCACGATCAAGCGTCCGATATGCCGATGCGAGGCGATTTTGCCCGCGCGCAGAATGCCTTCGACGGCGTCGATGTCTTTCACGGCCAGCCGCAATCCTTGCAATGTCGCGCCAGTCCGCTCGATCTTGGGCGTGACGCCGAACTGATCGCGCATCGCGGTCGCTTCGAGAATTTCGACATCGCCGCGCGGCGTCTGCGACACGATGCCGAGCGAGCTTGCATGTAGTTCGCGCACGCCGGTCAACGCCGCCAGAAAGATGTGGTGATCGGTCGGGCTGTCGGCGACCAGAACCGCGCCGAGCACGCCGCTCACGCCGTTGGCGTGCGTCTGGCGCGCGAGGTTCCAGAAATTCTCCGGATAATGATGCTGACAGGTTGCAAAACCCATATGCGGCGACAGCGGATCGCATGCGAAAACCAACGAGAACGCCAGCGTTACAAGCCGGTCATTCGGTCCCACACCCTGCCGCTCAAAATCGAAAACCTCGAATTCTCCGATAGCCGCCTTGCGAAAAGCGTCCGCGTCATCGCGCGCGTTATCGCTCTTGAGCAGGATCATATTCAGGCCATCGCCTCGCGCAAGAAAATCGCGATGAAAAGCGCCGAACGAAAACGAATGCTGCGAATGCGGAACGATCAGTTCAGGTTCGGCGACCGTCAAAATCTCGATATAGAAATTATCGAGCTGCACGACATGATTATGGGTGCCCCACGGATGCACGTTGCGCGTGCTGACGATGAAGCCCGCACGGCGATAGAAATCCGCCGCGGCATCAAGATCGCGCACGGCATGAACGATATGGTCGAGACCGCGCGGCACGCGCTCTCACTTCACCGACGAGAAAGACGTCGGCGCGAGAAACTGGCTATGGACGTTGGCGATGATCTGCCCGTCTTTTTCGGTTTCCGCGCGCGCGGCGAGCCAGGCTGGATCGGACATGAACGCACCCCATTTCGTCTCACGCTCGCCCATCGTCTCCCATCGCAGGAAGTACGTCAGCTCCTGATTGGAATCGCCGATTGCAGTGGTGAAGAAACCGGCCTGCTTGATGCCATGTTTTTCCCACAACTTCAGCGTGATGGTATCGAAGCGCTTGATCAGATTCGGCAAGCGGCCGGGAATACAGCGATAGACGCGCATCTCTAGGATCATTCAAAAAAACTCCCCGGCGTTGCAACGGCAGTCATGGTATAGTCGCCGCGCGGTGTCGCGATCAAGCGCGGACGGCCGCACATCCGTCCCGCGAGGCCGATTCATGCGTGTCATGTTGCTGTGCGCCGCTCTCTTCGCCGCGAACGCCGCCGTCGCACAATCGCCGAGCGTCGTCACGCAAGGCAGCCACGACGTATCCGTCGGCGGACACACTGCCGCGCGTCAGGGCGACACCACCAGCAATGGCGGCGTCATTGTCGAGGGCTCGAAGAACGTCTTCATCAACGGCAAGGCCGCCGTCACGACAGGCGACCGCACCGACTGCGGCGGCGTGGTTTCGGGCAGCGGCAAAGGCGTTTTCATCAACGGCAAACCGATGGCGGGAACTGGCGATATGGCGTCGGGCTGTCCGAATAAATAATACGCGCAAATAATCAGACGAGACGACTTTGCACCACCGCCGCCTGCACGAAGGACGCGAACAATGGATGCGGCTCGAACGGGCGCGATTTCAGTTCAGGATGATACTGCACGCCGATGAACCACGGATGATCTTCGTATTCGACGATTTCCGGCAGCACACCATCCGGCGACAATCCCGAGAAGCGCAGACCATGCTGCTCGAGGCGATCCTTATAGGCGGTGTTCACTTCGTAGCGATGACGATGCCGCTCGGAAATCTCGGTCGCGCCACCGTAAACTTCAGACACACGGCTGCCCTTCTTGAGAGTTGCTGGATAAGCGCCCAACCGCATCGTGCCGCCGAGATCGCCGGTCTTTGCGCGCTTCTCAAGCTCGTTGCCGCGCAGCCATTCGGTCATCAGGCCCACCACCGGCTGTTTTGTCACGCCGAATTCCGTGGAGTTCGCATCTTCAATGCCGACGAGATTGCGCGCGGCTTCAATCACAGCCATCTGCATGCCGAAGCAAATTCCGAAATATGGAACGTCACGTTCGCGCGCGAATTGCGCTGCTTTAATCTTGCCCTCCGCCCCGCGCTGGCCGAAACCGCCCGGAACGAGAATGCCGTTGACGTGTTCGAGGAACGGCGCGGGATCCTTATTTTCGAACACTTCGGATTCGATCCAGTCGAGATTGACTTTCACTTTATTGGCGATGCCGCCGTGAGAAAGAGCTTCGATCAGCGATTTATAAGCGTCTTTCATGCCGGTGTATTTGCCGACAATGGCGATGGTCACTTCGCCTTCCGGATGACGCACGCGCTCATTGATGACGTGCCACGAATCCAGCACCGGCGGCTTCACATCGACGATGCCGAATGCAGCGAGCACTTCATCGTCCAGTCCCGCTGCGTGATAGGCCTCTGGCACCGCATAGATGTTGTCGACATCGCGCGCTTCAATGACGGCGGTTTCGCGCACGTTACAAAACAGAGCTAATTTGCGCCGCTCTTCCTTCGGGATTTCGCGGTCGGTACGGCACAGCAAAACATCCGGCTGGATGCCGATCGAGCGCAATTCCTTGACCGAGTGCTGCGTGGGCTTGGTCTTAAGTTCGCCTGCGCTTGGAATGAACGGCAGCAGCGTGAGGTGAATATAGATCACATCGCCGCGCGGCAGGTCGTTCTTCACTTGACGGATTGCCTCGAAGAATGGAAGTCCTTCGATGTCGCCGACGGTGCCGCCGACTTCACATAATACGAAATCAAAACCGTCATTGCCGTTGAGGATAAAATCCTTGATCGCATTGGTGACATGCGGAATGACTTGGATGGTCGCACCGAGATAATCGCCGCGGCGTTCTTTCGTCAGAATGTCCTGGTAAATGCGGCCCGTCGTGATGTTGTCGGCCTTGGTGGCGGGCCTTCCGGTAAAGCGCTCGTAATGGCCGAGATCGAGATCGGTTTCCGCGCCATCGTCGGTGACGAAAACTTCGCCATGTTGATACGGCGACATCGTTCCGGGATCGAGATTCAAATAGGGGTCGAGTTTTCGTAAGCGAACCTTGTAGCCACGCGACTGCAACAGCGCACCGAGTGCCGCCGATGCCAAACCTTTGCCGAGCGAGGAGACCACGCCGCCGGTGATGAAAATATACCGCGCCATGGGAGCCAACCTTTAACGCCACGCGCGCGATTCGCAAAACGAATCGCGCATTCGCCGCGCATAATTTCGATGCTGTGGGTGACGCTGAAATATGAGGTCGGCCAGAGGATTGAAAGAGATGCTTCGTCTATGCCGTCAAGCGCCTCGCGCATGACTGCAACTCGCAACGACAAAGCAGCCGCTATTTCGACTGCGGAGCCTGTGGTCCAGCTGGAACTGCCGGCGCGGCTGGTGTTGTGGGCTTCAGTGTATCGAGCAGGCTGCCCTGCGGCACGGCTGGCGCGCCCGGTGCGGAAATCGGCGCTGGGCTAGTGTTGATGATCGATGCCGGCTGACGGTCGTACCCGGCGAGCCACGCCAGAAAGAGGCTGGTGACGAAGAAACCGGCAGCAAAGATCGCGGTCGTGCGCGTCAGCAGATTTGTCGTGCCACGGCTCGACATAAAGCCGCTACCACCGCCGCCGCCAATGCCAAGGCCGCCGCCTTCGGACCGCTGAAGCAGCACGACGCCGATCAGGCCGAGGACAAGCATGAGGTGGATGACGATGACAACGGTCTGCATGCGGGCCTTCCGTCGCAAGCCTCAAGCGCCGGGAATCGGCAGCACATCAGATTGCGGGGGTTGAAGTTGCGCGGTCTCTACACGATTGGGGCGGCGATTGCCACCCCGCGCCGTGTCCGCTTCAGCGATCTAGGGGCACGCTGATGCAATCGCAAGGAAGTCGGTGGCTTTGAGGCTCGCGCCGCCGACCAGTGCGCCATCGACATTGGCCACCGACATCAACTCAGCCGCGTTGGAGGGCTTCACGGAACCGCCGTAGAGGATGCGAATTCCGGCTCCTTCATTCTTAAAGCGATCTATTAAATTTTTCCTGATAAACGCATGAATTTGCTCGATATCCTTGGCCGTCGGTGTGACCCCCGTTCCAATCGCCCAGACCGGCTCATAGGCGACAACCAGACGGGCCGCAGTGGCACCATCCGGAAGCGACCCGACAAGCTGTTTGCCGACCACATCCAGTGCCTTTCCGGCGTCGCGTTCGGCCTTGGTCTCACCGACGCAGACGATCGCCGTGAGCCTCAACCGCCAGACCGCTTCGGCCTTCAGGCGGATCAACGCATCGCTCTCATTGTGGTCCGCGCGGCGCTCGGAATGGCCCACAATGATGGCGGTGGCACCGGCATCGGCCAGCATTTCGGCTGAAATGTCACCCGTATGTGCGCCGAACGCAGCCGTGTGGCAGTCCTGAGCGCCGATGGCGAGTTTGGAGCCCGCTGCGGCGCTCGCTGCGGCTGCGAGCAATGTGGCCGGCGGGCAGATCAGCAAATCTGCCTTGGCCGCGACCTTCACGGCACCCTCGACAATGGCCGCAAGCTCGCTCAGCGAGGCTTTAAGGCCATTCATCTTCCAGTTGCCCGCGATCAACGGTTTGCGTCGCTCGGTCATTGCATTTCTCATTAGCGAATTCTTGGGCGAATTCGTGCTTCGGGCTAACAGAGCGCCCCGGCTAAAGCCAGTTCCCGCGGCGTGTTTCCACATTGCTGCCGTTAACCGCGATCAAGGGCCGCTGTCAGCGCGGTTGCTAGGGAACCGCCGTCACTTTATATGTTGGCCGAACAATGCGGTAACGCCCTTAAAGGGCAACGATCCGCCCCCTCAAAACATCAAGTTGGTCACATGCTTCGAGGAATGCGCAAAGCCTCATCGAATTGGGTTGGCAAGACGGTGATGACCGTCATGTTCGGCGTGCTCATCGTCTCCTTCGGCATGTGGGGCATCGCCGACGTGTTCAAGGGATCGAGCCGCTCGGCTGTCGCCACTGTAGGCAACACCGAAATTTCTGCGGAGCAATTCCGCAACATCTACACGGATCGCTTGCAGCAGATTGGCCGCCAGTTCGGTCGTCCGCTCACGATGGATCAGGCGCGCGCGTTCGGTCTTGACCGGCAGGTGTTGCAACAGACTGTTGCGGAAGCTGCGATCGACGAAGATGCCAAGAGCAAGGGCCTTGGCCAATCCGACGCCGATGTGCTGCGCGCCATCTCGAACGACCCGAACTTCAAAGGCCTCGATGGAAATTTCGATCCCGCACGTTTCACCGCGACCATCCGTCAGTTCGGGTTTACCGAGCCGCGCTACATCGCCGAGCAGAAACGCGTGTCGATGCGCCGCCAGATCACCGGCACCATCGCCGCCGGTCTTGAACCAACCAAGACTCAGATCGATGCGCTTGTGCGTTTTCAAAACGAGCAGCGCGCCGTGCAATACATGACGCTGACGGCCGCCCAAGCCGGCAAGATCGACCCGCCCTCGCCTGAAGTCCTCGCAACGTTCTTCGACGACCGCAAGCAACTGTTCCGCGCGCCGGAATATCGCAAGATTGCAATCCTCGCACTAACGCCGGAGGAAATGGCGAAATCCATCACTGTGTCCGATGAGGATGCGAAAAAGGAATTCGAGGCGCGCAAGGAAAAATATATTACGCAGGAGCGCCGCCAGGTCTCGCAGATTACCTTCCCGAACGAGGACGAGGCGAAGGCTGCACGCGCCAAGATCGACGGCGGAGTGTCGTTCGAGGATCTGGCGAAACAGCGCAAATTGAGCGCGGCTGACATCGATCTTGGTAACGTCACCAAAACTGGCATGGGCGACGCTGCATTGGCGGACGCAGCATTCGCGCTCCCGCTCAATGGCGTCAGCCAGCCGATCAAGGGTGCGCTCGGCACGGGATTGCTGAAGGTGACGAAGATCGAAGCCGGCACGTCGCCAACATATGAAAGCTTCGCTGCGAAAGTCAAAACCGATACCGCCCAGCAGCGCGCGCGCGATCAGCTTCGCGACCTGCACAACAAAATCGAGGACGAGCGTGGCGGTGGATCGAACATCGCCGAAGCCGCAACCAAGCTCGGATTGAAATCCGTGACGATCGACGCGGTCGATCGCTCAGGCCGCGACAAGGACGGCAAGCCTGTCGTCGGATTGCCGCAGGGCACCGACTTCGTCTCGCAGGCCTTCGCCAGCAATGTCGGCGTTGAGAACGATCCCATTCAATTGAAGGGCGGCGAAGCATGGTTCGACGTGCTCAGCGTCACGCCCTCGCGCGACCGTCCGCTCGATGAAGTCAAGGCGCAGGTCGAAGCGCGCTGGATGGACGAAGAGGTCGGAAAACGCCTGCGCGCAAAGGCCACCGAGATCGTCGATAAGCTCAACAAGGGCGCGAAGTTCGACACCGAGGCTGCTGCTGCCGGTATCAAGGTTGAAACATCGAAGCCGTTCAAGCGTGACGCGGATGCGAAGGGCGTGCCCGATCGTCTGGTCAATGCTGCGTTCCGTACGCCGAAGGACGGCATCGGCCAGACCGAAGGTGCTGCGGCAACCGATCAGATCGTGTTCAAGGTCACGGACATCATCGTGCCGGCCATCGACATGGCGTCCGACGAGGTCAAGAAGCTGAGAGAGAGCATTACCCGCGCGATGACCGAAGAACAGGTCCAGCAGTATGTGAACAAGGTCGAGTCCGAGATCGGGACCAAGATCAACCAGGATGCATTTGCGATCGCCACCGGCGCGGTGTCGAACAACCAGTGATGCGACATGGATGACCTCAAGACGATCATCGGCAAAGTCGCAACCGGCGCAGTATTGACCCGCGACGAGGCCGCAAGCGCGTTCGACCGCATGATGTCGGGTGAAGCCACGCCCTCGCAGATGGGCGGCCTTTTGATGGCGCTGCGCGTGCGCGGCGAAACCGTCGATGAAATCACCGGTGCGGTGTCGGCGATGCGCGCCAAGATGTTGCGCGTTGAAGCGCCGTCCGATGCCGTCGATGTGGTCGGCACTGGCGGCGACGGTTCAGGTTCTGTCAATGTGTCCACCTGCGCGTCGTTCATCGTCGCGGGTGCTGGCGTTCCGGTCGCCAAGCACGGCAACCGCGCGCTGTCGTCGAAATCCGGTGCAGCCGATGTCCTTGCGGCGCTCGGCGTGAAAATCGACATTGCGCCGAAGGATGTCTCTCGCTGCATCAAGGAAGCCGGGATCGGCTTCATGTTCGCGCCGACGCATCATCCGGCGATTAAAAACGTTGGCCCGACCCGCGTCGAGCTTGCCACCCGCACCATTTTCAATCTGCTCGGACCGCTGTCGAATCCGGCAGGGGTCAAACGCCAGATGGTTGGCGTGTTCTCGAAACACTGGGTCGAACCTTTGGCGCAGGTGTTGAAAAATCTCGGCGCGACATCCGTCTGGGTCGTGCATGGCTCCGACGGCCTCGACGAGATCACCCTCACCGGTCCGACATTCGTTGCAGCTCTTGAGGACGGTAGCATCCGCACATTTGAAGTGACGCCTGAGGATGGCGGGCTGCCGCGCGCGACTGCTGCCGAACTCAAAGGCGGCGACGCGCAGACTAATGCAAAGGCGCTGCAGTCGGTGCTGGATGGCAAGCCGAGCGCCTATCGTAACGTCGCGCTCTTGAACGCGGCGGCGACCTTCATTGTGGCAGGCAAGGTCAAGGATCTGAAGGAAGGCGTTGCGCTGGGCGTAAAGTCGCTGGACACTGGCGCTGCGGCAGAGAAACTGAAACGGCTCGTTGCTGTTTCCAATGCTTGAAGAGGAATTGCCGTTGTCGGACATCCTCACCAAGATCGAAACCTACAAGCGCGAGGAAATCGCAAGCGCCAAGCGCGCGCATCCATTTGCCGAAATCGATGCACGTGCCAATGCCGCGTCCGCGCCGCGCGGTTTCGTTAAAGCCATTCGCGACAAGATTGCACGCGGCGATTACGCGCTGATTGCCGAGATCAAGAAGGCGTCGCCTTCCAAGGGGCTCATCCGCGCCGACTTCGATCCGCCGGCCCTCGCCAAAGCCTATGAGCAAGGCGGTGCTGCTTGCCTTTCCGTGTTGACCGACACGCCGTCGTTCCAGGGATCGCTCGATTTCATGGTGGCTGCGCGCGCTGCTGTTTCCTTGCCCGTGCTGCGCAAAGACTTCATGTACGACACTTATCAAATCGCGGAAGCTCGCGCGCATGGCGCCGATTGCATTCTCATCATCATGGCCGCACTCGACGACAAAGCCGCGAAAGACATCGAGGACGCCGCCTTCGCGTACGGCATGGACGTCTTGCTGGAAGTTCACAACCGCGACGAACTCGACCGCGCGTTGAAACTAAAATCGCCATTGTTGGGCGTCAACAATCGCAATTTGCGGACCTTTGAAGTGACGCTCGCGACCTCCGAGGCGTTGGCACCGCTGATTCCAAAAGATCGCGTGATGGTCGGTGAAAGCGGAATCTTTACGCCAGCCGATCTGTCTCGCCTCGCTAAGGTGGGGATGAACACGTTCCTCGTCGGCGAGAGCCTGATGCGGCAGACGGATGTTGCCGTCGCCACGCGCACGCTGCTCGCCCGCGACACACAACGCGCCACCGGGACGCACTGAGCGTGGCCAAGAAATCCAAACCGAAACCCGCCCTCACCCATATCGACGCCAAGGGCGAAGCGCACATGGTGGATGTGTCCGCCAAGCCCGACACCGAACGGATAGCGATCGCCGAAGGTGTCGTCGTCATGAGCAGCAAGACGCTCGGCATCATCGAAAAAGGCAACGCGAAAAAAGGCGACGTGCTCGGCACCGCGCGCATCGCCGGCATCATGGCTGCGAAAAAAACGCATCAGTTGATTCCACTGTGTCATCCGCTGGCACTCTCGAAAATCACGCTCGACATTACTGTCGATCCGAAACTCCCCGGCTGTCACGTCACGGCTATCGTCAAGGTCAACGGGCCGACCGGCGTGGAGATGGAAGCGCTGACGGCAGTTTCCGTTGCATGTCTGACGATCTACGACATGGTGAAAGCGGTTGAGCGCGGCGTTCGCATCGACAACATTCATCTCGTCGAAAAACTCGGCGGCAAGTCCGGTCACTACAAGGCCGCGCGTTGAGGATCAATTCATGGCGCTGATGCCGGTCGCCAATGCTCTGAAAGCCGTGCTTAAGGGCGCGGGTCCACTCGCCGAGGAAAAAGTCGCGCTCGATGAGGCGTTCCACCGCACTCTTGCGCGCGATGTGATTGCACTCCGCACGCAGCCACCCGCCGACATGTCGGCAATGGATGGTTACGCCGTGCGCGCATCCGACGCATCGCTCGACGCAAAACTCAAAGTGATCGGCGAAGTTGCGGCGGGCAAACCGTTCGATCAGAAAATTAGCACCAACGAAGCGGTACGCATTTTCACCGGCGGCGTCATGCCCCCTGGCACGGACGCGGTCGTCATCCAGGAAGACACAGACCGCGCCGGCGACAGCGTTCTCATCAAGGAAGCAGCAAAGCTCGGTCGTCACGTCCGCAGGAAGGGCGTCGATTTCAGCGAAGGCGATATTCTGCTTGCGCGCGGAATTCGGCTTAACGATCGTCACCTCGCGCTTGCCGCCAGTTCCAACGCGCCGACATTGGCGGTGCACACCCGCCCGAAGGTCGCGATCCTCGCCACTGGCGACGAACTCGTGATGCCCGGAGGCAAGCTCGGTCCCGGCCAGATCGTTTACACCAATGGTTATGCGTTGCGCGCCCTCGCCCGCAGCGAAGGCGCGGATGTGATCGATCTCGGCATCGCTCCCGATATTCCTGAAGCCACGACCGCAGCGATCCGCCGCGCGCGCGAACTCGGCGCGAATGTTTTAGTCACGACAGGCGGCGCATCGGTCGGCGACCATGATCTCGTCAAGCGCGCGCTCGAATCCGAAGGCACGCAAATGTCGTTCTGGCGCATTGCGATGCGTCCCGGCAAACCGATGATGAGCGGCACGCTCGGCGACATGCGCGTGCTCGGCCTACCCGGCAATCCAGTGTCGTCCTATGTCTGCGCGTTTTTGTTTCTGGTTCCGCTGATCCGCAAGCTTTCAGGACGAAGCGACATCGAACATCAACTGGAGACGGCCGTTCTCGGTAGCGACCTTTCGGCGAACGACGAGCGGCAGGATTATTTGCGTGCACGCCTCGCCCCGAATGAAGACGGGCCGATGACTGCAACAAGTGTGACGCTTCAAGACAGTTCGCTGATGGCGTACCTGGCATCAGCCAATGCACTCATCATTCGCCCGCCGCATGCGCCCGCAGCGGCCAAGGGTGCGGCGTGCAAGGTGTTGCGGTTGCCCGCTTAAAGCGAACCGATCTGCCCTTGCGATCTTCATTTGCGTTCACCCCAAATTAACGGTTGTAGAACACATATGGAACATATAGTGTTCGTTCATGATTTGTTTCGAGTGACTCGCGGCGCCTTTGGGCCCGTCACTGTGCAAACCGGGGATTGTGGGGACTTTTACAATGCTGACACGCAAACAATACGAACTGCTGCGGTTCATCAACGAGCGGCTCAAGGAAGCCGGTGTTCCCCCCTCGTTCGACGAGATGAAGGACGCGCTGGACCTGCGCTCCAAATCAGGCATTCACCGGCTGATTACGGCCCTTGAGGAGCGCGGCTTCATCCGCCGCCTCGCCAACCGCGCCCGCGCCATCGAAGTCATCAAGCTTCCGGAGTTGGGCATTCAGCCCGGCGGCGGCAGCCGCAAGGGTTTCACACCGAGCGTCATTGAAGGCAATCTCGGTAAAGTCCGCAGCGGCTCGTCTGAGGGCAGCAACAATGACAATGTCTCGGTGCCCGTCATGGGACGCATCGCGGCGGGTACACCGATTGAGGCCATTCAAACCCGCAGCCACACCATCAGTGTGCCGCCCGACATGTTGGGCTCCGGCGAACACTACGCGCTCGAAGTGCGCGGTGATTCGATGATGGAGGCCGGAATTCTCGACGGCGACATGGCGCTGATCCAGAAAAACGACACCGCCGACACCGGTGACATCGTTGTGGCGCTGATCGATGAGGAAGAAGCCACGCTGAAGCGTTTCCGCCGCCGTGGTGCATCGATTGCGCTCGAGCCTGCAAACGCCTCTTACGAGGTGAGAATCCTGCCGCCGAACCGCGTGCAGATTCAAGGCAAGCTGATCGGGATTTATCGGAAGTATTGATTCCGTTCACTGCTTGTCATCACCGGGCTTGTCCCGGTGATCCCGATAATTGTGGCTCTGCGCTCTGCTCATCGAGATGGCCGGGCACAGGCGAGCGGAAGCGACGCCGTTCTTCGAGCGGCTATTCCCAGCCATGACACTGGCAATGACACAGAATACTTTTGCTAATCGTCTGCTTGCAGATCGCTCTCCGCCGGCGTCGCATCGACCGGACGAGGCGATATGCGCTTCGTCGATGATATCTCGGTTACAGCCTCCGCGATCGCAGGTGCCCAAGGTCGGTTCACGCCGCGCGGGCGATTTGCGATAATTTCATATCCGCTCACGGTCTTTCTGAGCGCCATCGTACCCCTCGTCCGCAACGCCTCCTGATCGATCACGAAGGCCGCGCAGTCCGCCGACGGTTGCCGCGTTGTGACCACAACGGCTGCATTCGCGCAATCGTCTGCAAGTGCGTCTGGCTTAATGGCAAGCGCAACCAACCCGCCGCCCAATGCCCGCATGACGCAACCCGCCTCATCGCACGACACGCCTTCAGTGAGCGCCACGTCGGTGGCAACGCGCGGATCGGCATCGGCAGCAAGCCACTCGCGAATTAGGAACGCGTCTTTGCCCGTACGCATCACACGTAGCCGACCGTCCCTGCCTCGTACACCGACATTGTGCCCGTCACCTGAAACCAGAATATCCGGCTGCGGCGTCGCCACCGCCCACACGGTCGCGAGCACGATCATGCCCGCCCCTGCCCATCGCAATGGCGTGCGCGACAGTCCAAGCACGATGATCCCGGCGCTCATCGCTGCGAGCGGTCCGGTTCCAAAGCTTGCCATCCGCCCGATCGCGCCCGGCAATGCTGCGACCCATTGCGACACGAGGATCATCCATTGGATGCCCACATCCATCAGCCGCCAGAACACGCCGTCAAAGCCAAACGGCATCGCGAGCAATCCCATCAATCCAGCGGGCATGACGAGTGCGGAGACAATCGGCATCGCGCCCAAATTGGCGAGCACGCCGTAGGGCGTGATACGATGAAAATGAAACGCCGCATAAGGCATCGTCGCCAGTCCTGCGATGAACGACGCCATCGCAAGTGCCACGATCTCGCGTCCGCCCCACATCGCCGCGCGCGCGGCGTGCGAGTTGTCGGGCGACGCAAATAATTTCGGCATGCTGATCTGCACGATGGCGACCAGTCCAAGCGTTGCTGCGAACGACATCTGGAAACTCGGATGCACCAAAGCCTCCGGCGCGAAAATCAGGACAATCATCGCCGCCACTGCAAGCGTACGAAACGTAATTGCGCGGCGATCAACCATGACGGCGATCAACACCACCGCCGTCATGAAGAACGAGCGTTGGGTCGCGACTTCCGAACCTGACAGCAAAAGATAAAAGGCGGCCGCCGCGAGCGCCACCGCCGCCGCCACCTTCTTGATCGGGAACGTCACCGTCAGCAGCGGAAACAACGCGAGCAGCGCGCGTACGGCGAAGAACACCACGCCCGCGACCACCGCCATGTGATAGCCGGAGATCGACAAAACATGGCCCAATCCAGAAATGAACATCGCGTCGTTAACGGGCGTGGAAATCGCGTCGCGCCGTCCTGTCAAAAGCGCTGTCGCAATGGCGCGGGAATCGCCGCTTACAACAACGCGAATGCGCGCATCGATGGCATCGCGCATGTTCTGCATCAGGGTCGCATAGCGCAGATAGAGGCCACCGCTTTTCGGCGCGTCGATGGTCTTGATCGCGCCCATCGCAAAGCCCGACGCGCCGATGCCCTGAAAATACATATCGCGGCCAAAGTCATACGATCCCGGTCGCATTGGCGATAGCGGTGGCTGCAATCGTGCCTTCAATTCAACGAAGCTGCCGACATCGGGCGCGCTGCCCTTGCGCACCGACAGCCGCACGCGCTCAATTTTGCTCTGCCCGCGCAGCGCATCCATCTCCTCGACGCGCAGCACGAAGCGATCCGTGCGCTCGCGCACCTCATGGGTTTCGACAAAACCTTTTAGCGCGACGGATGAAACCGGCTTCACAAGTACGCTGTGGGCGATGCGCGATGACTTATATGTCGCGGTGGCGAAACCCGATGCGATGGCTGCGATCATCACCAGCAAAGTGAAATAGGATTGTCTACGTGCGAGAAACGCCACGACACATAAAAGCGCCGCGACCGGCGCGACGACCGCTAGCACCGGCTCGGTGTCGGCTGCGAAATAGAATGCGATACCTGCGCCGAACGCGACCGGCACCCACGGGAGCATTCGTCCCGGGCCGGCTTCAGCCCGCGCCCAACCTTTCAACGTCTCGATGAACGAGTGCCAAAAACTGCCATCATATGAAGCGAGCGACCGCGCACGCGTTGCATCCGAAGGCGGCCATGTGACGGCCCTCCCCGTTTTGTCGCGCCGATCAAGGTCCCCAACCATCGCGCCGCTCCGGCGTCAGTCGGGCGATGCTAGCGGGAGCGATCGGCAGGCGAATAGCGGAACGGATACAGAATGTCGGCATGATCCCCGAAAAGTGGGCACCGGTTTTCGAAAAGGATCATGCCCAAAATTGCCGTCGATTGTGCGCTAACCGGAGGCTGAGACTTTGGCCCGATCAGCCTGACGCAGACACCTTGGCCCGATCAGCCGGAGGCTGAGACTTTTGACCACGTGTCGCGCAAGCCCACTGTGCGGTTGAAAACCGGCTTGCCGGGTTTTGAATCGCGATCGCGGCAGAAATAGCCTTGGCGTTCAAACTGAATCGCACCGTCGAAATTGTCACTCGCCAGTGCAGGCTCCAGCATCGCGGTCCCGATCTGCAACGACTCCCGATTGATTTGCGAGGCGAAATTTGCAGCGTCTGGCTGCGGGACCGTAAAGAGCTGATTGTAAACGCGCACCTCGGCAGGCACGGCCTCTTTCGCGGCGACCCAGTGGATTGTCGCCTTGACCTTGCGACCGTCCGGGGCGTTGCCGCCCTTGGTTTCGGGGTCGTAGGTACACCGCAATTCAGTCACTGCGCCTGCCGCGTTTTTCACGACGGTCTTGCAAGTAATGAAATAGCCGTAGCGCAAACGAACCTCGCGGCCCGGCGTCATGCGGAAGAATTTCTTCGGCGGGTCTTCCATGAAATCGTCGTGCTCAATATAGAGTTCGCGCCCGAACGGAATCTTGCGCGATCCCTGCGACGGATCGTCGGGATGGTTCACCGCGTCGAGCAATTCCAATTTATCTTCCGGATAATTCTCGATCACCACTTTCAGCGGGTTCAACACCGCCATCCGTCGCGGCGCGGTCTTGTTCAGCGTTTCACGAATGATGAAATCGAACATGCCAAGATCGACGGTTGAGTTGGCTTTCGCGACCCCAATGCGCTTGACGAATTCGCGCAAGCCTTCCGCCGGCACGCCCCGGCGTTGAAGGCCAGCCAGCGTCGGCATCCGCGGATCATCCCAACCGGTGACATGATTGCCGCGCACGAGTTCAGTGAGCACGCGCTTGGACAGCAATGTGTAAGTGACGTTGAGCCGCGCGAATTCATACTGATGCGGACGCGACGGAACGGGAAGATTGTCGAGACACCAATCGTACAATGGCCGATGATCCTCGAATTCCAACGTGCAAATCGAGTGCGTGATGTGCTCAATGGCGTCGGACTGGCCGTGTGCAAAGTCATAACTCGGATAGATATTCCACGCGGTCCCCGTGCGCGGATGATGCGCGTGCAGAATACGATACAGCACCGGGTCGCGCAGATTGATATTGCCTGAACTCATGTCGATCTTGGCGCGCAACACGCGCGCGCCGTTCGGAAATTCGCCCGCACGCATCCGCGCAAACAGATCGAGATTTTCGTCCACTGAGCGTTCGCGAAATGGCGAGTTCTTGCCGGGCTCGGTCAGCGTGCCGCGCGCAACGCGAATTTGCTCCTGCGACTGGTCGTCCACATAAGCTTTGCCGGCGCGGATCAGATCCTGAGCCCATGCATAAAGCTGCTCGAAATAATCCGACGCGTAGTGGAGATTGTCTTTGCCCCAATCGAAACCAAGCCAGCGCACGTCGCGCTGAATGGCGTCGATATATTCCTGCTCTTCTTTCGTCGGATTGGTGTCGTCGAAACGCAAATTGCAATGGCCGCCGAATTCCTCGGCGATCCCGAAATTCAAGCAAATGGATTTGGCGTGACCGAGATGCAGATAACCGTTCGGCTCGGGCGGAAAGCGCGTGACGATCGTCTTGTGCTTGCCGGCGGCGAGGTCCGCAGCAACAATGTCGCGGATGAAGTCACGCCCTGCTTCCGATCCCGAATCGTCCGTCATGTCACCCTTTCAAGCTGCGGCCTGTGTGCCAAATCCATGAGGCTGCGCCAAGTGGCGAGACGCATAGCACTGCTTGAAAAGGCTCGAATTCACGGCTCGGTGCGCGGGTGGAACAACGAAAGCAGGCGTGCAATTCGCTTTGGGACAGTGCGGCGGCGGTGTGATAAACGCCGCCGACAGATTTGCCCGGATCGACCGAACCCATCGAAATGACCTCACCCGTCGTCACACGTTTTGCGCCCTCACCGACCGGCTTCCTGCACATCGGCGGCGGGCGTACCGCGTTGTTCAACTGGCTCTACGCCAAGAAACACGGCGGCAAGATGCTGCTGCGGGTCGAGGATACCGACCGCGAACGCTCCACGGATGCAGCGATCGAGGCCATTCTCGACGGGCTGAAATGGCTGGGCATCACCTGGGACGGCGACACTGTCTATCAATTTACCCGCGCCGCACGACACCGCGAAGTCGCCGAACAATTACTGGCGTCCGACAAAGCCTATCGCTGCTACGCCAGCGCGGAAGAACTGACGCAAATGCGTGAGGCGGCCAAGGCTGAAGGCCGCGCCGTTCGCTATGACGGACGCTGGCGTGACCGCGATCCGGCAACAGCTCCTTCCGGCGTCAAGCCGACCATCCGTCTTCGCGCGCCGCAGACCGGCGAGACCGTCATCGAAGACCAGGTTCAGGGTCGCGTTGTGTGGCAGAATGAAAATCTCGATGATCTCGTGCTGTTGCGCTCCGACGGCAATCCAACCTACATGCTTGCCGTGGTCGTGGACGATCATGACATGGGCGTCACCCACGTCATCCGCGGCGACGATCATCTCATCAATGCTGCGCGCCAAAAGCACATCTACGACGCACTCGGCTGGACCGTTCCCGTCATGGCGCACATCCCGCTCATTCACGGCGCGGACGGCGCGAAGCTCTCAAAACGCCACGGCGCGCTCGGCGTCGAGGCCTATCGCGCGCTAGGCTATCTGCCGGAAGCGCTGCGCAACTATCTGGTACGGCTCGGCTGGAGCCATGGCGATCAGGAAATTTTCTCAACGCAAGAAATGATCGACGCGTTCGATCTGGCCAACATCGGGCGCTCTGCGGCGCGGTTCGATTTCGCGAAACTCGAAAATCTCAACGGTCATTACATCCGCACGTCTGACGACAAGGATTTGCTGAAAAGTTTCGAGGACGTCTTGCAATTCGTTCCCGAAGGCGAAGCGATCCAAAAGAAGCTCAACGACACCACGCGCGCTCAACTTCTTGCCGCAATGCCGGGCCTGAAGGAGCGCGCCAAAACTATTGTCGAATTAATCGACAGCGCGATGTTCATTTTTGCGGAGCGGCCGCTGGCGTTGGAACCGAAAGCCGCTGCCGTGCTGACGCCCGATACGCGCCAATTGATCAGCCGCCTGCGTGCTGTCCTGGAGACGGTGAACGTTTGGACGGCGGCAAGCGCGGAAGCGGCGATGCGGGAATTCGCAGAGCAAAACGGGCTCAAACTTGGCGCCGTCGCCCAGCCATTGCGGGTCGCTTTGACCGGACGGACCACCTCGCCGGGCATCTTCGACGTACTGGCTGTTTTGGGACGTGAAACTTGCCTCGACCGCCTCGCCGATCAGGCCACCGGATAGCGCAAAGCTGGCGTGACTTTTGTCCAATCTGCCCTATCTTGCAGCGCACACAGCAATAAGCTACCCATTTGGGCAATGGCTCTGGGACAATTGGCTGGCTGCGTCCTATATGGCGTCCGTAAGCCTCGTTTGCCCTCCGTAACACTGTCATCGGGGACTGCGCGATGGATGCGAAAACCAACACAAAAAAAGCAACGCTGACCGTTGACGGCAAATCCGTCGACTTCCCGGTCATGAGCGGGACCGTCGGCCCCGACGTCATCGACATCGGCAAGCTCTACGCCCAGACCGGCATGTTCACCTACGATCCGGGGTTCACCTCCACAGGCAGCTGCGACTCCAAAATTACCTATATCGACGGCGACGCCGGCATACTTCTTTATCGCGGCTACCCGATCGAGCAGCTCGCCGAAAAGGGCGACTTTCTCGAGACCTGTTATCTCCTGCTCTATGGCGAACTGCCGACCAAGGCGCAGAAAGAGGATTTCGACGACCGGGTGATCCATCACACAATGGTCCATGAGCAGATGGCCCGCTTTTTCCAGGGCTTCCGCCGCGACGCCCATCCAATGGCCGTGATGGTCGCTTCCGTCGGCGCACTCGCCGCGTTCTATAACGACTCCACCGACATCTCCGATCCGAAGCAGCGCATGATTGCATCGATGCGCATGATCGCGAAGATTCCGACGCTGGCGGCGATGGCTTTCAAATACAATATCGGCCAGCCGTTCGTCTATCCGAAGAACTCTTTGAGCTTCGCCGAGAATTTTCTCAACATGTGCTTCGCCGTGCCGTGCGAAGACTACAAGATCAATCCCGTGCTGGCCGAAGCGCTCGACAAGATCTTCATTCTTCACGCCGATCACGAGCAGAACGCGTCAACCTCGACCGTGCGTATTGCCGGCTCGTCGGGTGCCAATCCATTCGCCTGTATTGCCGCCGGCATCGCTTGCTTGTGGGGACCCGCACATGGCGGTGCCAACGAAGCCGCACTTGCGATGCTTGCCGACATCGGCAGCGTCGACAAGATTCCGGACTTCATCAAGAAGGTGAAGGAAAAGGACAGCAAGGTCCGCCTGATGGGCTTCGGCCATCGCGTTTACAAAAACTACGATCCGCGCGCCAAGATCATGCAGCAGATGTGCCACAAGGTTTTGAAGGAAACCGGCCACGCCAACGATCCGCTGCTGCCGATCGCGCTGGAACTGGAAAAGATCGCGCTCAGCGATCCTTATTTTATCGATCGCAAGCTTTACCCGAACGTGGATTTTTATTCCGGCATCACGCTGAAGGCGATGGGCTTCCCGACCTCAATGTTCACCGTGCTGTTCGCTGTCGCTCGTACCGTCGGCTGGATCAGCCAGTGGAGCGAGATGATTCAGGACCCGCACCAGAAGATCGGGAGGCCGCGCCAGCTTTATTCTGGCATGACCAGCCGCGATTACGTCGATATGGGCAAGCGGAAGTAAGCTTGCGGTGTTGAATGCAGAACGGCCGGTTCAAGCACCGGCCGTTTTTATCTGCGCGTCTGCTCCATCGTCGCAATCACGACGTCAGCCGCACATTCGCTCGGCTTCTTCCCGCCGGTGGACATAATGCCTTCAAGCTTTGCAAAGGCACCGAGCTGCCGTTGCCGCACCGGCGTGTCGGCCAGCACATCGCGGAGCATCGGCGCGAGTTTCTCCGGCGTGAAATCGTTCTGAAGAAATTCCGGGATCACGTTCTCGCCCAGAATGATATTAGGCAGAATAATTGACGTCGTCTGAATCACGCGCCGCGCGATGAAGGCTTCCACCGGCGTGACGCGATAAACCGCCACCATCGGCACGTTCGCCAGCGCCAGTTCCAGCGTCACCGTGCCGGATTTCGCCAAAGCCGCGCGCGCGCTCCGAAACGCGGACTGCTTGTCTTCATCGCTGACGACGATTCTTGTGTGTATTTCCCAATGCACGCAGGCAGCGCGGACACGATCTTGCAAATGCGGCGTGGTCGCCAAAACCGGCTCGAAATCCACGCCCATCGCTTTCAATAACTTCAGCGTCACGCCGAACACGCTCATGTTGCGCGCGATCTCGCTGCCTCGGCTGCCGGGCAGCAGCAACAAGATCGGCGGCGATTGATTGCGGCGTAGTTGTTCGGCGGCATCGGGCCGCAGCGCGTCGAGATTTTCCAGCAGCGGATGACCGACATAGGTGCATGGCGGCCCGCCGAGTTTGGCGTGAACCTCCGGTTCGAACGGCAGCACCGCGAGCAGACGCGAGACGTAACGGCGCATTTTCCCGGCGCGGCCCGCACGCCACACCCACACCGTCGGCGACACATAATTGGCAATCGGAATCGACGGATCGCGCGCATGAACACGTTTGGCCACGCGTTGTGTAAAATCTGGACTATCGATGATGACAAGAATATCGGGCTTGGCTTTCAGCACCGCATCGGTCGCCTCGCGGATACGGCGCAGGATCATCGGTAATTTTCGCGGGATGGCAACAAGGCCAATGATCGAGAGTTGTTCGATGGGAAACAACGAGACCAATCCCTCCTCTGCCATATGGCGGCCGCCGATGCCGGAAAATTTCGCATCTGCGCCAAGACGCGCCCGCAGTGCTTTTATCAATCCGGCACCCAGCCGGTCGCCGGATTCTTCTGCTGCGATCAGGAAAATGTTTCGTGGTGCGGCAGCTTCGCTGACCATCACGCGGGTAATCCGACGACGAACAAATTAGCTTTGTCAGCCTGCGTGATCATCGCTTCCGGGTCGGCGACAAGCGACTGGCCTGCAACGATTCCGACACCGACCAATCCCGCCTCAAGCAATCCTTCAATCGTCCTCGGCCCAAGCGTCGGCAAATCGAAACGAAGATCCTGATTGACCTTCGGTGCCTTGACCAGCACACCACGTCCCGCTTTGGCGCGAATACGATCCACATGACGCATTCGCGCGACACGTGCGAGCAATCCATCGGTGCCCTCGATGTCCTCGACGGCTACGATATGGCCGTCGATCACAACGACAGCCTGCCCTACGTCGAACGGACCCAGCGCCCTCAGGAGTTCGCGTCCCTTCAGCAAATCCGCGTTGGCATCCGCATCCGGCGTCCGTCGCGTGATGCTGCCCTCCGGCATCAATAAATCCGGCGCAACATCCTTGATGCCGACCAACCGAAAACCATGTTGTTCAAATAAGCGACCTACCCCCTTGAGTAAATGATCGTCGCCGCCGCGCATCGCGTTCGCAATCGCGGGGATCGCGCGCAGCGTTCCCAAATCCAAACGAATGTCCGACAATGCCGGACGCACGAGGCCGCCGAGAAAGACGATGTCGCGACAATTCTCCGAGCGCAGCAGACGCGTCAATCGGCCAAGCTGGCCAAGGGCGATCCAGTGATGCGGATATTTCTCAACACGCACGGGATCGCAGAAGCCACGGATCGCGAATAAAAACGATTCAGTGCCGCGGTTACGCATCGCGTCGGCGGCAGCAAACGGCAACACGCCGCTTCCGGCAAGGATGCCAACCGTCGAGGGGATCGCGGAGTCTGTCGTCATCATGTCTCGAGGTGAGTGCGCTCGGTCGATTTACTCGGATTGTTGTGAGCCATGCAGAGCGGTCGCTTTCCGCCGTCATCGATAAATTTCAGAATTTCAGCGATCGCCGTGTCAGCGTTCGCCATCGGACGAACCGCAGCCAGCCGATCTGCAAATACTCCGCTGCCGTGAAAAAGCTGCTGGTAAAAATCTCTGACCAGCTTCAGGCGGCTGTGCTTGAAGCCGCGACGCCTCATTCCGACAACATTCAACCCCTCCAGATGGGCGAATTGTCCGGTTACCATTCCATAAGGTATGACGTCATGCCGCAGACCGGAAACGCCGGCGATCATTGACTGCGAGCCGATGCGCACGAACTGATGCATCGCACATAGCCCGCCGAAGAACACGAAGTCGCCGACTTCGCAATGTCCGCCCATCTGCGCGGCATTGGCCATGACGACGTCGTTACCCACCTGGCAATCATGCGCGACGTGGCTGTATGCCATGAAATATCCACGAGCGCCGACGCGCGTAATTCCACCGCCCCCGACCGTGCCCGCGTTCATGCTGACCGATTCTCGAAAGGTACAACTTTCGCCGACTTCCAATTTCGTCAGTTCGCCACGATGTCCGATCGATTGCGGCGGAGTACCCAATGAGACGAACGGATACATCGTGCAATTTGCACCGATTGTCGTGTCTCCCGCGAGGTTAACATGCGACAGGAGTTTGCAGCCCGCGCCGATCTTCACGTGCGCACCGACAATACAATAGGGACCGATCGAGACGTCCTCGCCGATCACGGCTCCATCTTCAACGCGCGCTGTGGGATCGATCTTACTCATGAGTTGGCCATCAGTCCGCGAGCATCGCGCCGACATCGGCTTCCGCGACGACTTCGCCATTGACGATGGCATCGCCATGAAACCACCACATCGCCTTACGCCGCGTCACACGTCGCATGTGATATTCGATAACATCGCCCGGTCCCGCAGGCTTGCGGAATTTGCATTTGTCGATGGTCAGGAAATACACCGCTGTCGGACGGTCCACCTCCATCGAAATAATGCCGATCACGCCCGCAGTCTGAGCCATTGCTTCGATCATCATGACGCCTGGATAAATTGGTCGGTCCGGAAAATGGCCCTGGAATTGCGGCTCGTTGACGGTCACGTTCTTGATGCCGATGCCGCTGAAATCGGTTCGGATGTTGATGACGCGATCGATCAACAGAAAAGGATAACGATGCGGAAGGGTTTTCATAATCCGACCGATATCGACCGTTTCGATCGAGATCGGCGCCAGCGCTTCCGTCATGACTTGCCCTCTTCGCCGTCGCCCACTGTCTTCGACTTGGGCCCGCTTTCGCGCCCGAGACGTTCGACGGCGAACAATTCGCGGAAAAACTGCTTGATCGGTTTGGCGGGCGATCCACCCCAGATCACGCCGGGCGGCACTTCGCCCACGACACTCGATCGCGCGGCAATTTGCGAGCCTTCGCCGATTACAGCGTGATCGCTGACGCCGATGCGGGCACCCAACACGACGCCGTCACGAAGTGTGGAACTGCCGGCGATGCCACTTTGACTGACGACAATGCAGTTTCGTCCAATGGTGACGTTGTGGCCGATCTGGACCAGATTGTCGATCTTGCTGCCTTCGCCAATGACCGTGTCGTTGAGAGCGCCGCGGTCGATGGTGGTGCCGGCACCGATCTCGACGCCGTTTTGAATCACCACGCGCCCGGCCTGCGGGATTTTGAGATGTCCTTTCTCGCCGGGCAGATATCCAAAGCCATCCTGCCCGATCCGACAACCTGGATGCACGATCACGTCGTTGCCGATCAGCGCGAACAGAATCGTGGCACCTGCCCCGATGCTGCAATCGCGACCGATCCGGACGTTGGCGCCAATGACCGCGCTCGCCCCGATGACGGTGCCAGATCCAATTTCAGCATCGGGTCCGATCACTGCGAGCGGGTCGACGATGACGCCGTCCTCGAGATGCGCGGTCGGATGGATGACTGCCGAGGGAGAAACATCGATCGATTCGAATGAGGATTGAGGCCGCAGCGTATCCTTGTGAAACTCGCGCAGCGCCGCGATGAACGCGCGGTACGGATCCTTGACGCGCAGCACGGCGACATGAGCAGGAACCGCAGATTCGAGTTTCTCGGTCACAAGGCATGCGCCTGCATGCGTACTTTTGAGCGTGGCCGCGTATTTCTTGTGTTCGCAAAAAGCGAGTTGGGTAGGACCTGCGCGGTCGAGCGCCGCCGCGCCATTGATGACGTTCGACGCAAGCGCAGCGTCCGCCAGCTTCGCCCCGGTCAATGCTGCGAGGTCCGCCAAAGTGAGAGACGATGAGGTCTTAAAGAAGGTCGGCTGCGACATGCCACCCGCCACGCTCGGCCGAAAGCAATTTTCCGCAATCCGGATTGCCTCGCGCCGTCGATGAATGATCCAAGCAAAAAGATCGAAGGCACCCCAACGAAGTCGCAGGAATGCCCGCCGTGATGAAACTTAGAATGACGTTCCGCCGCCGAACCGGAATTGCTGCGTACGGTCATATGGGCTCTTCGTGAGCGGAATCGCATAGTCGAAGCGCAGCGGACCGAACGGCGACGTCCAGATGATACCCGCGCCAATCGAGGTTCGGATCAGACCATCATCCGCGCCGACCTGCAGACACTGAGACTGGATCGCTGCAGCGCTCCCTGGCGCCGCGCAAGCGGGGTTGTGGATGAACAGCGGATTCGGAGAATCCCCGCCGCGATACCCGCTGACGGAGCCCGCGTCTGCGTAGACCGCGCCCTTCAGACCAATTTCCTTCGGCAAGAACCAAAACGGAACCTGCGCCTCGACCGACGCACCCCAATAATGCGTACCGCCGAGGGCGTCGTTGTAGGTACCCGGCGTGATATCACGCGGGCCGATGCCGGACGGTGCAAAACCGCGTACCAGCGATGGACCCATCTGGAAGTGATCCAGCATACGGATGCCCTTGCCGGTATCGGTGATGACGCCACCCTGAAGATGCAGCACACCGATGATGTCGCTCACGATCGGCGTGTAGAGCTTCGCATCGACGATCGTCTTAAGGTAGCTAACATCGCCGCCGACGCCAGCGTAGTCTTGGCTAATGCTTGCGAGGATGCCGGTCGTCGGCGCCTTGTTATTGTCCACAGTATTGTAGGCCAGCGAATAGCCGAGCGCCGATGTGGTCACAGCTCCGTTGGCGAGTTCACGCTTGACCGCGACCGACGCTTCACCGTCGCCGAAACAGCCAAGCCCATTATAGCCGGTCGGATCGACGCCGCCCAATGCGTTCGTGATGTAAGCTGGCGTCGGGAAAAAGCCTGATCCAGGCACGCCGTTTCCGAAGTTGTTACAATTCTGAAGATTTGCCGGCAACGTAATCGTTTGCTGCGAAAGCGAGTAACGCAGCTGCATGTTCAAATCTTCACGCAGCTGGAAGCCGAGGCGCGGGCTGAAGCCGATCGTCTGGCTGTCGTAGGACACAAAGGTCGACGCACTTTGCTTGCGTACATAAAAATCGAGTCCGAGCGCAATGCGATACCCAAGCAGATAGGGCTCGACCAGAGAGAGCGTAACGCCCTGCGTGCGCTGGCCGTACTGCACCGCCACCTTGCCGTAATATCCTCGGCCCAAGAGGTTGCGTTCGGAAATGCTGACTTCGCCGAGGAAGCCGTCGGACGTCGAATAGCCGCCCGACACCGAGAAGTCGCCGGTCGATTTTTCTTCGAGATCGACATTGAGCACGACGCGATCTGCTGACGAACCGGGCTCGGAATTGATTTTCACGGTCTTGAAGTAATCGAGATTCTTCAAGCGCCGTTCGGCGCGATCGACGAGTGCGCGGTTATAGGCATCGCCTTCCGAAACATCGAATTCACGGCGAATGACGTAGTCGCGAGTTCGGGTATTGCCGCGAACGTTGATGCGCTCGATGTAGACGCGTGGGCCTTCGGAAATGTTGAATACGATCGAGACGGTGTGTGCCTCGAAGTTACGGTCGCCCTGCGGCTTCACGATGGCGAAGGCATAGCCGCGACGCGATGCCTCGATCGACATCTCCTCGACCGATTTTTCGAGCGCTTCGGCGTTGTAAACCGCACCCACGCCGACACGCGACAGGCTGCGGAATCCCTCACCGCTAAGCTGCGGAATGGTCGAATTGAATCCAACTGACGCGACCCGGTACTGCTGACCTTCCTCGATCTTGAACGTGACGAGGAAGCCGCCGGAGCCGGGGTCATATTCGGTCAAAACAGCGACGACTTGAACGTCGGCATAGCCGTTCTTCAGGTAATAGCGGCGGATGATATCGCGGTCGGCTTCGATGCGGTCGGGATCGTAGATGTCGTTCGACGACAGGAAACTCAGGACACTCGACACGCGGGTCTTGATGACGTCACGGAGACGGTATGACGAGAAAGCACTGTTGCCAATGAAATCGATCGACTTGATGCCGGTCTTGGCGCCCTCGGTGATTTCGAACACGAGATCGACGCGGTTGTTCGGCTGCTCGATGATCTTCGGATCGACCTTGACGTCGAAACGTCCGTTACGCCGGTACATTTCAGAAATGCGCTGCGTGTCGGTCTGCACGACGGCGCGAGAGAGCGTGCCGCGCGCCTTTGATTGCACTTCAGCCGTTAACTGCTCGTCCTTGACCTTCTTGTTGCCCTCGAAGGCAACGCGTCCGATCACTGGATTTTCAACAACGACGACTATGATTTTGCCGCCGCGCTGATCGATCTTCACGTCCTGGAACAAGCCAGTTTCGACCAGCGCTTTCAAACCGTCGTCGATGCGCGCGGAATCGAGTTTGCCGCCTGGACCGGGTTTAAAATACGAGCGGATGGTGTCTGCTTCGATGCGCCGATTGCCCTCGACGCCTATGGAAGCGGCAGTCTGGGCCTGTGCATGCGTGGACACGAGCGCAGCCGTCGCGCCGAACGCAACTGGCAATGCAAACATAATCAGGGCGGCGGCAAAGCCACCCCTCAGCACTCGCAGTCCAACCATCATGCGCAAAGCGCCCTTGTCATTCCAATCCCAACCCGTTGCCGGACTGGGAGATTCCCCAAATGTTGCACCGCTTGTAGCCAATTTTAACTGGGGGGCAAACGACTCTTAACCCCCAAATTCTAATTTCTTAACAATACGTTGCCGTTTGGCCACGCGGTCAAAAATACTTCAGGAACCGGTCAAATGCAGGATGTCGTTGTAGGTCGCAAAGACCATCAGCATCAAAACCAGCGCCAACCCCACCCGAAAGCCCATTTCCTGCGACCGTTCCGACAAAGGCCGTCCCCGAACGGCTTCGATCCCAAAGAACAAAAGGTGACCCCCATCCAGCAAAGGCACCGGGAACAGGTTCAGGAGGCCAATTGAGACCGACAATACCGCAGCCAGGTGAATCAGCGGTGACAGGCCGAGAGTGGCGACCTGACCCGAAATCTGGGCGATGCGAATCGGACCGCCAACCTGATCGGCGCTGGCGCGATGCGCAATCACATCGCGCAGGTACAGGATCGTGCTTTTCGCAACGAACCAGGTTTCCTTGACGCCGAGCCAAACCGCGCTGACTGGATTCACTTTTTCATTTGTGGCGTCGCCCGGCGTGGTCGCCCGCGTGATGCCGAGGACGCCGACCTTGTGAACGTTGCCGAACGTATCCTTCATCTCGCGCAGCTCGGGCGTGCCCTTCAGGATCAAGACCTGTCCGTCGCGCTTCACCGAAAACTCCAGCGCAATTCCCGCCTTGGCGCTGACAGCGCGCTGCATGTCGGTGAAATTCTCGATCGCACTGCCGTCGATGGCGGTGACGACGTCGCCGGACTTGAAGCCCGCGACCGCCGCTGCGCTCTTTTCCTGAACCTGATCGACGCGCGCGCTCTGGTTCGGCTTGCCGTATAGCGTGAACAGAGCAGCGAAGATGAAGATGGCGAGAATGAAATTCGCAATCGGACCTGCCGCAACAATCGCTGCGCGCGGTCCGACCTTCTGGTGATGGAAACTGACCTTGCGATCTTCCGCGCTCATGGACGAGAGCGTGTCGGAGGATGGCGTCGAGGCCTCGGAATCGTCGCCGAAGAACTTCACATAGCCGCCGAGCGGGATCGCGGAGAGCTTCCAGCGCGTGCCGTGACGGTCGTTGAAGCCGAACAGTTCCGGCCCGAAGCCGAGCGAGAACGTTAACACCTTCACGCCGGCCCAGCGGGCGACGAGAAAGTGGCCTAGCTCATGGAAGAAAACGACGATGGTGAGGACGAACAGAAACGGGAGGATGTAACCGATGAGTCCATGACTCAACGTATTGAAACTGTTTAGAAAAAAATCCACTCGACATTCCCTCACCCAGCGAGCCGACCGGCCCAGTCCCCAACTGACTAGGATGCCTTTAAGGCAATTTGAGGCAAGAGGGTGACTGCTTTATTTCGCGTATCATGGTCAACGGAAAGTGCCTCGTCGACATTGGCCGGAGCCTTGGCGGAACCGCTTTTGACCATCGCGTTCATGGTCGCCTCGACGAGCCGCGCGATGCCGCCGAAACCGATTTTGCGGTCCAGAAATGCCGCGACCGCGACTTCGTTTGCGGCGTTCAGAACGGTCGGAACAGCGCCTCCCGCCACCAGCGCTTCGCGCACCAGACGCAGCGACGGGAACCGCACCGGATCCGGCGCCTCGAATGTGAGCTGGGCGATTTTGGCGAGATCGAGAACATTCGCAGGCCCGTCAATACGTTCGGGCCATGCAAGACAATGCGCGATCGGCGTGCGCATGTCGGGTGCGCCCATCTGCGCCACCACCGAACGATCGGAAAATTCGACGAGACCGTGAATGATGGACTGCGGATGCACCAGCACGTCGATCTGATCGGCGCGCAACTCGAACAGATGAAACGCCTCGATGATTTCGAGCGCCTTGTTGAACATCGTCGCCGAGTCGATGGTGATCTTGCGGCCCATGCTCCAGTTCGGATGCTTCAGCGCCTGCTCAACTGTGGCGTTCTCGATCTGCGCCAATGTCGAGGCGCGAAACGGTCCGCCGGATGCTGTGAGGATGATGCGTACAATATCTTCGCGCCGCCCTGCCCCCATCGCCTGAAAGATCGCGTTGTGCTCTGAGTCCACAGGCAACACCGTCGTGCCGCTTTTCGCCGCGTGGCGCATGAAGACTTCGCCAGCGCAAACCAGACATTCCTTGTTGGCGAGTGCAACCACCTCGCCGCGGCCTGCCGCCGCCATCGCTGGCTTGAGGCCAGCAGCGCCGCTCATCGCCGCCATCACCCAGTTTGCAGGGCGCAATGCGGCTTCGACCAGCGCGCTTTCGCCCGCACCCGCCTCAATGCCAGAACCAGCCAACGCATCTTTCAGATCGCCGTAGCATTTCTCATCCGCAATGGCGGCGTACTTCGCGCCGAACTCGCGTGCGAGCTTGGCAAGCTCCACGACATTGCTGTGGGCGGTCAGAGCCTCGACGCGAAATTTTCCCGGCGAGCGGCGCACCAAATCCGTTGTGCTCTGGCCAATCGAGCCGGTCGCGCCCAAAATCGTGACGACGCGATCGTCCGTCGTCGCGTGTTGATTTTTGTTGAACGGAACTGCATTCATCGCATCACCAAACCATGAAACCGCGGCCGACACCATCGAGACCGCCACGCATCAATCCAAAGATCGCAGCAAAGACAATCGCCGCAACAAATCCATCGAGCCGGTCCAGCAAGCCGCCATGACCCGGAATGATCTGGCTGGAATCCTTGACACCGAATTGGCGCTTAACCCAGGATTCAAACAGATCGCCGAACTGTGACACCGCTGACAGCACAATGGCGACGATCAGAAGCGGCACAAGACGCCCCCAGCCGAGTGCGGCTGCGGCAAGCGAAAGGATAATACTGAGAACGAGCCCACCGATAGCACCGGCCCATGTTTTCTTCGGGCTGATGCGCGGCGCGAGCTTCGGTCCTCCGAACGCACGGCCCGCGAAGTATCCGCCGATATCCGTGACCCACACAAGCAGCAGCGTATAAACCAGCGCGTAGAATCCGACCGCAGGATCGAGGCGCACGAATGCTGACGCCAGAAGTGCTGCCGCAGCGTAAGCAAAACCGCCGATGTTCCACGCGCGCTTCTGCGTCACCGTGAAAAGCATCAGCGTGGGTGCTACGATTGCAGCCATAAGCGCCACACCGTTCCAGCCGAGCCAAACCGCCAGCCCAATGATTTCAAGTGCGATGATGCCGATGGCAAACGATCGCGGCTCGCGGCGCGTGTTGACGATCATGTGCCATTCGTAAAACATGCCGATTGCTGCCGCTGTGACCAGCAGAATCCACATCCACCCACCAGCGAAAACAATCGTGATGGTCAGGGGCGCAAGAATGAGCGCGGCAATCACCCGAACGAACAGATTGCTCGACCCTTTGGCGACTTCAGAACTTGCTGGTGCAGAGTCCGGCGGCACGCCGCTTACGATCCGGTTTTCGCAACGAGCCCGCCGAAGCGGCGCTCGCGCGTGGCGTATTCTTTGATCGCGCCCTCAAGTGCAGCCTTGTCGAAGTCCGGCCAGTGAATGGGGACGAACACCAGCTCGCTATAGGCCGCCTGCCACATCAGAAAATTGGACAGGCGCTGCTCGCCGCTGGTGCGGATGATCAAATCCGGATCGGGAATATCCGGCGCATCGAGATAGCCGCCGAGCGCGTCCGCGTTGATCGATGCAGGATCGCGCTTGCCGTCGGCGACTTCCTGCGCCAGACGTTGCGCAGCGTGTGCAATCTCCTGCCGGGAACCGTAGTTGAACGCGACGACGAGCGTGAAACGCGTGTTGTTGCAGGTGAGGTCTTCGGCTTCTTTCAGCAGCGACAAAATATCCGGCTCAAGGCCCTCCTGCTCGCCGATCACGCGCACGCGCACGCCATCGCTGTGCAGCGATGCGAGATCGTTGCGGATAAACCGCCGCAGCAATCCAAACAGGTCGCCGATTTCGCTGGCCGGTCGCGACCAGTTTTCCGAACTGAACGAGAAAATCGTGAGGTAAGTGATATCGAGTTCGAATGCGGCGCGCACCACCTTGCGCAATGCTTCGACGCCACGGCGATGACCCTCAACACGCGGAAGTCCCCTCGCCGCCGCCCATCGTCCGTTGCCGTCCATGATGATGGCGACATGCCGCGGCGTCTCGGACCGATCCGATTCCGCAGGCATGGGCATGGCGCCGTTCGACATCGTGACGACTTTCAGACCGTGAGAATTTCTTTTTCCTTGGTGCCGAGCAGCCTATCGACTTCGTTGATCGCCGCGTCCGTCGTTTTCTGCACGCCGCCCGAATGACGCTCGTGCTCGTCTTCGGAAATCTTGCCGTCTTTTTCGAGCTTCTTGACGATGTCGAGACCGTCACGGCGCACGTGACGAATGGCGACGCGTGCAGCCTCGGCATATTTGTGCGCGACCTTGACCAGTTCCTTGCGGCGATCCTCGTTCAGTTCTGGAATGCGCAGGCGAATGACCTGGCCTTCGGTGGCCGGCGACAGACCGAGATTCGAATTCACGATTGCGGTCTCGACGGCTTTGACCATCGACTTGTCCCACACCTGCACCGACAGAAGGCGCGGTTCGGGGACGCTGACGGTTGCGACTTGGTTCAGCGGCATGTGGGTGCCGTAAGCTTCGACCTGAACCGGCTCGACCATCGAGATCGCCGCGCGTCCCGTTCGCAATCCGCCGAGTTCGTGCTTCAGCGCCGCCGTCGCACCGTCCATGCGGCGCTTCAGGTCGTTGAGATCGAAATTATCGGCCACCATGACGCTGCTCCTTAGCTTCATATCCTTCGAGCATGATCTTCACCGAAAACTGGAATTCACTTTTCGGGATCATGCTCACATTATCCGGCGACAATGGTCCCTTTGCCCTTACCGCTTAGGACCGCGCCGATTGACCCCGGCTCTGCGATGGAAAACACGATGATAGGCAATGAGGTTTCGCGGGCAAGCGCGAAGGCCGTTGCATCCATCACCTTATAGCCACCTTCCACTGCCTGCGAATGCGTTAGGCGCTCGAAACGCTTGGCGGATTTATCGATTTTCGGGTCGGCGCTGTAAACGCCATCGACATTCGTCGCCTTCAAAACGGCCTGCGCGCCGATTTCCGCCGCGCGCAGAACAGCCGTCGTATCGGTCGTGAAGAATGGATTTCCAGTGCCACCGGCCAGCAAGATGACCCGCCCTTCTGCGAGATAGCGATGCGCAGCCGAGACCGTGAACAGTTCGCAAACCTCAGGCATCACAAGCGCCGACAACACGCGCGCCGATTGGCCTTTGCGCTCCAACGCAGATTCCAGCGCCAGACAATTCATGACAGTGGCGAGCATGCCCATCGTGTCGCCGGTGGTTCGCGACACGCCGCGCGATGACACCTCGACGCCGCGAAAGATATTTCCACCGCCGACGACAACGGCAATCTCGACGCCGAGTTCGCGCGCCTTGATGAGATCGCCGGCAATGCGGTCGATGGTGGGCTGGTGAATGCCGAACGGCTGGTCTCCCGCGAGATACTCGCCGGAGACCTTGATGACGACGCGCCGGTAGGCCGGTTCACCCATGATGCGTTCGCTCACTCATTTCAGGCCGAGCGCTTCGCCCGCAAACCCTGCGGACTTATCCGATCACCCTTGTCCGGCGGCGGCAGCCACTTCAGCGGCGAAATCGGATTCCTGCTTCTCGATTCCCTCGCCCAGAGCATAGCGCACAAATCCCGCCACCTTCACAGGCGCGCCGACCTTGCCCTCAGCTTCTTTCACGGCCTGCGCCACGGATTTGGCGCTGTCGTGAATGAACGCCTGCTCCAACAGGGTCACTTCCTTGTAATAGGTCTTCAGGCCCGATTCGACGATCTTCTCGATCATTGCATCCGGCTTGCCCTGCTGACGGTATTTGTCAGCCATGACGTCTTTCTCGCGACGCACAACTTCGGGATCGAGACCAGCGGCATCGAGTGCCTGCGGGTTCGACGCCGCAACATGCATCGCGATCTGCCTGCCGAGTACTGACAGTTCATCCTTCTTGCCGGTGGATTCGAGTGCCACCAGCACGCCCATTTTTCCAAGGCCATCGATCACCGCGTTATGGATGTAGCTCGCCACCACGCCGTCCTTCACCGTCAGCGAGACCGCGCGGCGCAGGGTCATGTTCTCGCCGATGGTGGCGATGGCGTCATTGATGGCCGCCTCAACGGTCACGCTGCCGACTTTCGTAGCCTTGATCTTCTCGACATCGGCACCGGCATCGAGCGCGACCTGGCCAACCATTTTGACGAGGCCCTGGAACTGCTCGTTACGCGCAACGAAATCGGTCTCGGAGTTCACTTCGACAAGCGCGCCTTTCGTGCCTGACGTGATGGCCGCAATCAGACCTTCAGCCGCAACGCGGCCGGACTTCTTGGCAGCCTTTGAGAGGCCCTTCTTGCGCAGCCAATCGATGGCCGCCTGCATGTCGCCATTGGTCTCGTTGAGAGCCCCTTTGCAATCCATCATGCCTGCGCCGGTCGTCTCGCGCAGATCCTTGACCATTGCCGCTGTGATTGTCGCCATCTTGAATGTCCTTTGCCTGTGCGGGCCGTGTGGCGCAGCGATTGCTGGCAAGCCTGAAGTTCGACGCGCAGGAATTAAATTTTGAAAGTTCGCGACCGGATCAACCGGCCGCGACATGTGTTTGCGATGATTCCGCCTTGGCGGTCGTTTATTCCGCTTCCGCAGTCATGGCCTTGGATTGAGCAACCCAGCCATCGGCGCGGCCCGGAAGGCCGACTTCTTCACCAATTTTGTGTGCGGTATCGTGATCGAGTTCGGCGAGCTGCCAGTAATGGAAGATGCCGAGGTCGTTGAACTTCTTCTCGATCGGGCCGGACACACCGGTGAGCTTTTTGAGATCGTCGGCAACACCGCGCGGACCGGCAAGACCCTGAAAGCCGACAGGTGCTGCGGCGGCTTCCGGAACCGGATTGGCCATCGCGCCGACATCGGCGCCGGAATTACCCTGCGCACGCGAGATGCCGTCGATCACGGCGCGTGCAACGAGATCGCAATACAGACCGATTGCGCGGCCCGCATCGTCATTGCCCGGGACGATATAGGAGATGCCCTTCGGGTCGGAGTTTGTATCGACGATCGCCGCCACCGGAATGTTCAGGCGATTGGCTTCCTGAATTGCGATGTCTTCCTTGTTGGTATCGATCACGAAGATCAGATCGGGAAGTCCGCCCATCTCCTTGATACCGCCGAGCGAACGGTCGAGCTTATCGCGCTCGCGCTGAAGCGTGAGGCGCTCTTTCTTGGTGTATTGCGAAGCTTCGCCTGCACCGAGCATCTCTTCCAGATGACGCAGGCGCTTGATCGAACCGGAAATGGTTTTCCAGTTGGTCAGCGTGCCGCCGAGCCAGCGCGAATTGACAAAATATTGCGCCGAGCGCTTGGCGGCTTCCGCGATGCCATCCTGCGCCTGACGCTTGGTGCCGACGAACAGCACGCGACCGCCCTTGGCGACCGTATCGCTGACAGCCTGCAGCGCGCGATGAAGCAGCGGCACAGTTTGCGCGAGATCGATGATGTGAATGTTGTTGCGGGCACCAAAAATGAAATCCGCCATTTTCGGATTCCAACGATGGGATTGGTGGCCAAAGTGAACGCCAGCTTCCAATAGCTGACGCATTGAGAATTCAGGTAGAGCCATAAGTCTTCTCCGGTTGATCCGCCGCGGACGTGTGGACCCAAAATGGGCCACCGGAAGGCATCAATGGCCCATTGTCGGGGCCGAACGCCAAAGTCCGCGTGAGTGATGGCGTGGATATAGCGGCGGCCCTATTTACAAGCAAGGCAATAAGAACCGTCGTGGCGCTTATTTGCCCCGTAAAACCGGGCATTTAGTGCGATTTAGACGGTCTGGACGTCCACCACGCCCGCAACCGCCTTGATGGCGCCCGCGATCTGCGGAGACACACGGAATCGCCCCGGCAGCTTCAATTCCACCTCGGTCTCCAGATCGAGCATCATCACCACCGTGACCTCGCCGTCGCTGCCTCCGGCCGCGGACGGTTTGGCATTCTGGAAACGGCTCGCATTGGCCGACGGCGCCTGCTGACCTTCGAGCCGCTTGGCAATCGAATCCAGCGGCTTTTCGTCGCGCACGAAAATACGAAGACCCTTTTGGGTCTTGGCGGCCGCGTCATCCAGCGGTTCGGCGTGAAGGATGCGTGCGCGCACGTCTTCGCCCTGCAATTCAGCTCCGAGTTGCAGCAGCACCGCTGTCCCCGGCTCCAGCACTTCGCGATACTGCGCGAGACCTTCCTGAAATAAGACCGCCTCGAAATGTCCTGTCGGATCGGACAGGCCGATGATGCCCATCTTGTTGCCGGTTTTCGTGCGACGCTCCATGCGCGACAGAATTGTCGCAGCGACACGCCCTGCGGTCGCGCCGGTTTTGACCGCGCGCGAAAATTCGCTCCACGACTGCACACGAAGCCGTTTCAGCGCCACGGCATAATCGTCGAGCGGATGTCCCGACAGGAAAAAGCCGACCGCGTCGTATTCGCGGCGTAGCCGATCCGCCGGCAACCAAGGCTCGACATTCGGCAGCATGATAGCCGGCGCATCCGCCATCCCGCCGAACATGTCGTTCTGGCCCAACGTAGATGCTTCATGGCTGCGATGGCAGGCCGCGAGAATGGCATCGGCACCGGCAAACACACGCGCGCGGTTGGCGTCGATGCCATCGAATGCACCCGCCGCAGCCAGACTCTCCACAACGCGCTTGTTGACGGCACGTGGATTGACGCGTGCTGCAAAATCCGCGAGCGACGCAAACGCGCGATCGCCTCGTGCCTCGACGATCATCTCGACCGCCTGATGGCCGACACCCTTCAGTGCCGCGAGCGCATAGAAGATCGTATCGCCGGACACTGCGAACGTCGCACCCGAGCGATTGATATTCGGTGCTTCGACCTTCAGACCGAGCTTCTGCGCATCGGCACGAAACTCCGAGAGCTTGTCGGTGTTGTTCATGTCGAGCGTCATCGAGGCTGCGATGAACTCCACCGGATAATGCGCCTTCATGTAGGCGGTTTGATACGACACCATCGCATACGCCGCAGCGTGGCTCTTGTTGAAGCCGTAATCGGCGAACTTCGCGAGCAGTTCGAAAATCGTGTCGGCTTGGCCCTTGGTGACACCGCGTTCGACCGCGCCTGAGATGAAACGCTTGCGCTGCTGCTCCATTTCCTTGCGGATTTTCTTGCCCATCGCGCGGCGCAGCAAGTCAGCATCGCCGAGCGTGAAGCCCGCCATGACCTGCGCGATCTGCATCACCTGTTCCTGATAGATGATGACGCCGAACGTCTCCTTGAGAATCGGCTCCAGCATCGGATGCAGATATTCCGGCTCCTCGTCGCCATGCTTGCGCGCACAGTAAGTCGGGATGTTCGCCATCGGACCCGGACGATAAAGCGCCACGAGCGCAATAATGTCCTCGAAACGGTCGGGGCGCATGTCGACCAGCGCGCGCCGCATGCCCTGACTTTCAACCTGGAACACGCCGACCACATCGCCGCGCGCCAGCATCTCGAAGCTTGGTTTGTCGTCGAGTGGCAATATTGCAAGATCAACCTCGACATTGCGCTGCTTCAGCAGCTTCACCGCAAGATCGAGCACCGTCAGTGTTTTCAGGCCGAGAAAGTCGAATTTCACCAATCCGGCAGGCTCAACCCACTTCATGTTGAATTGCGTCACCGGCATGTCGGATTTCGGATCGCGATACATCGGCACGAGTTCGGAGAGTGGCCGGTCGCCGATAACAATGCCCGCAGCATGGGTCGATGCGTGGCGGGTCAATCCCTCAAGCCGCATCGCGATGTCGAAGGCGCGCGCGACCACCGGGTCTTCGTCGCGGAATGCTTGTAGTTTCGGTTCGCTTGCGATCGCCGCCGACAGTGTGACAGGTGCTGCAGGATTTTGCGGCACCAACTTTGTAAGACGATCAACCTGCCCGTAAGGCATCTGCAGCACGCGCCCGACATCGCGCAACACGCCGCGCGCCTGCAAGGTGCCGAATGTGATGATCTGGCCGACCTGTTCGCGGCCGTAACGCTGCTGAACGTAATCGATGACTTCGCCACGGCGTTCCTGACAAAAGTCGATGTCGAAATCGGGCATCGACACGCGTTCCGGATTGAGGAAACGCTCGAACAGCAAGCCGAAACGAATGGGATCGAGATCGGTAACAGTGAGCGCATAAGCGACGAGCGAGCCCGCGCCCGAACCACGGCCCGGTCCCACAGGAATGCCTTCCGCCTTCGCCCACTGAATGAAGTCGGCAACGATCAGGAAGTAACCCGAATAATCCATGCGCGTGATGACGTCGATTTCGAACGCGAGCCGCGCGTGATAATCTTCCTCCGGCACGCCGGGCGCAGTGCCATGCGTATTGAGGCGGCGCGCAAGGCCCTCCTCGGCCTGGCGCCGCAATTCAAGCGCCTCCGCACTTTCCGCATCGGCGGAATTGGCGCTGCCGAACACCGTAAAGCGCGGCAGGATCGGCTTGCGCGTCGTCGGGCGAAACGCGCAGCGCTTTGCGATCTCGACAGTCGAGGCCAGCGCTTCGGGCAAATCGGCGAACAGCACCGCCATTTCGGCGCGGGTTTTGAAACGATAATCCGGCGTCAGTTGATGACGATCCGTCTCCGAAATCAGACGCCCGCCCGCGATGCACAGCAATGCGTCGTGCGCCTCGAAATCGTCCGCGCTTGCAAAATAAGGCTGGTTGGTTGCAACCAGCGGCAAATTCTTCGCATAGGCCAGATCGATCAGCGTGCTTTCACAGCGGCGTTCGGTATCGAGCCCGTGACGTTGCAGTTCGACATAGAGCCGGTCGCCGAATAGTGCCATCAGTTTTGCGCAACGCGATTGTGCGAGCGCCGGCTGATCGGCGAGCAACGCCTGCGAGATCGGACCGTCAGGCCCGCCGGTCAGCGCGATGAGGCCGTCGGTTTCACCAATCAGCCATTCGACCTTGATGCGCGGCGCTTCATTGACCGGCGTATCCATGAACGCGCGCGAATTCAACTTCATCAGGCTGCGATAGCCTTGCTCGCGCATCGCAAGCAGAACAATTCGTGCGGGCATCAACGCGTGGCGTCCGGTCAGATCCTGATCGCCGAAATCGACCGCCATCGCGCAGCCGGTGATGGGCTGGATGCCGGACGTCGCAAGCTTGTCGGAAAATTCCAGCGCACCGAACATGTTGTCGTTGTCGGTGAGCGCCAACGCCGGCTGGTGATCGGATTTCGCAAGCTCGGCGAGCTTGGCAATCGTGATCGACCCCTGCAGCAGCGAGTAGGCTGAGTGAACGTGCAGGTGGACGAAACCTGCATCCGACGCAGACGATTTAAGAGGCGTGGTCTTGTCGTTTTTGGACATGTCAGTTCTGGGCACGGAAACCTTCGGCGAGCGGCCTGTTTGCGTAAAACCTGATCGACGAACGCCGACTCAGCGCCCCGATGGTGAGGTGTCGCCCCTCACCTGTCCACGTGGAACGCGCAAGCGTCCGCAGTCCTCATCCTTTTCCCCAGAGCGCGCATCGGCGAGGGCCAACTTGTCGCAATCAGCGAGGTTTTGGGCCTCACAGCTGGGGGATCAATTGCGCCCAAATGGCTACCATTCCGACGAAAAGCACGATCGAAGCGAGGGACGCTGCTTCTTCAACGAATGTCTTCAACATGGCCGACTCCCTTGATTCCGATAAGAACATATGAGGAACATTGTTCCTTTTTTGTTCTCAGAGTCAAGTGGAAGAAATCACCTCGATTTGGGATGCCTAATAATGGGTTTATTGCTCGAAAATGACCGTTTTACAGGACTTACGCGCGCCCAAGGCCGCTCAATCCAACTCGACCACCTTGCCCTCGACAATCGAGACCCGACGGTCCATCCGCGACGCCAGCTCCATGTTGTGGGTCGCGATCAGCATCGCCACGCGCGTCGCCTTCACAAGCTGTGTGAGCGCCTTGAACACATGATCTGCCGTATGCGGATCGAGGTTGCCGGTCGGCTCGTCGGCAAAGAGAATACGCGGCGCGTTCGCAACCGCGCGCGCAATCGCGACGCGCTGCTGTTCACCGCCTGAGAGTTCAGCCGGGCGATGCGTGGTGCGCCCGGCAAGACCGAGATAGCTGAGAATTTCTTCGGAACGCTTGACGGTTTCCTTGCGCGGCAGCCCACGGATCATCTGCGGCATCATCACATTTTCCAACGCCGTGAATTCCGGCAGCAGGCGATGCGATTGATATACGAAGCCGATGTCCGTGCGGCGAATTTGCGTGCGCTCGGCATCCGACAAGCCTGACGTTGCGGTGCCTGCGATATAGACCTCACCCTCATCGGCCTGCTCAAGCAATCCTGCGATATGCAGCAGCGTGGATTTGCCGGTGCCGGAGGGTGCGACCAATGCCACCGACTGGCCTCCCCACAACGCCAGCGTCGCGCCGTCGAGAATCGTCAGCGTCGCTTCACCCTGCCGGTACGTGCGATGGACATCGTGCAGATAACAAACCGGTACATCTTCGCCTCCCTGCTCCATCGACTTGCTCACTCGTATCTGAGTGCTTCGATCGGATCGAGGCGCGCAGCGCGCCACGACGGATAGAGCGTTGCGAGGAACGACAACGTCAGCGCCATAATGACGACGGCGGCGGTCTCACCGAAATCGACTTCGGCGGGGAGTTTGGAGAGAAAATACAATTCAGGAGAAAACAACTCGGTGTTCGTCACCCATGAAATGAATTGCCGGATCGATTCGATATTGAGGCAGATCAAGAGACCGAGCAGAAATCCGACCAGCGTGCCGACGACGCCGATAGCAGCACCCGTAATCAGAAACACACGCATGATCGAGCCTTGCGAGGCACCCATCGTGCGCAGGATCGCGATGTCTTGCCCTTTGTCTTTAACCAGCATGATCAGACCCGAGACGATGTTGAGCGCCGCGACCAAAACAATGAGGGTAAGGATCAGAAACATCACATTGCGCTCGACCTGAAGCGCGTTGAAGAACGTCGAATTGCGCTGCCGCCAGTCCACCAGAAACACCGGACGTTGTGCCGCCTCAGTAACAGATTTGCGGAAGCCGTCGATCTTGTCGGGATTGTTGGTGTAGATCTCGATCGAGGTCACGTCATTCGCACGATTGAAATAGGCCTGCGCCTCAGTCAGCGGCATGAACACGAACGCGGAATCGTATTCCGACATTCCAATCTCGAACACGGCGGCGACTTTATAAGGCTTGATGCGCGGCGTCGTGCCCATCGGCGTCACCGCGCCGCGCGGAGCCACCAGCGTGACGCTGTCGCCCGCACGAATGGACAATTGATCCGCAAGCCGCCGCCCGATGGCCACGCCCTGTCCTTCGTCGAAGCCTTCCAGCGTGCCTTGCTTGATGTTTTTCGCGATCGAAGTGAGGTTGTTCAAATCCGCGGAGCGAATGCCGCGCACCAAAACACCCGACGCATTGAACGGCGATGACGCCAGCGCCTGACCTTCAACGATGGGAGCTGCAAGCCGGATGCCCGATACCTTGCTGATGCGATCGGACACATCCTTCCAATCGGTCAGTGGCGATTCCAGCGGCTGCACCAGAAGATGTCCGTTGAGGCCAAGGATCTTGTCGAGCAATTCGGTGCGAAAGCCATTCATCACCGCCATGACGATGATGAGGGTTGCGACGCCGAGCATGATGCCGAGAAATGAAAAACCGGCGATGACCGAGATGAAGCCTTCCTTGCGCCGCGCCCGCAGATAGCGGGACGACAGCAGCCACTCGAAGGCAGCAAACGGTGGGGTCCGAACTGGCTCGCTCATAATGTTTCCACGGTCCGGATTTTCACACGAATCGGGCTAATTCTAGTCGCGCGCGCGCCTGACCGCTAATCGCTAAGGGGTATCCCGCACTTGATTTACTGCGTGAATCGCTCAATCGCCTGATCGAGACTGAGAAAATCCCGCGATCCGTCGCTGCGGCGCTTGATTTCGACCTTGCCCTCGGCGAGTCCCTTCGGGCCTATCAGCACCTGCCAGGGAACGCCTATCAGATCGGCGGTCGCGAACTTGCCGCCGGGGCGTTGGTCGGTGTCGTCGTAAAGAACATCGACGCCCTTGGTCGTCAGCGCAGCATAAAACTGCTCGCAGGCCGCATCGGTGCCAACATCGCCCTGCTTCAGGTTGAGAAGCGCCACACGAAACGGCGCGACTTCTTCCGGCCACTTTATTCCGTTCTCGTCGTGACACGCCTCGATGATCGCGCCGACCAGACGCGAGACGCCGACGCCGTAGGAGCCGCCGTGAACCGGCTTCTCGGTGCCGTCGGGACCAGTGACCATTGCCTTCATCGCGTCGGAATATTTGGTGCCGAAGTAGAAAATCTGTCCCACTTCAATGCCGCGCGTATTCACGCGCTTCTCGGTCGGCACTTCCTTCTCGTAGCGCGCCGCGTCGTGAACATCTTCAGTGGCTGCGTAAAGATCGGTCCATTGCTTGATGATCGCCGTAAGGTCGCCGTTGTAATCGACGTTCGCATCCGGCACCGGAAGCTCCAGCACGTCCTTGTTGCAAAACACGCCCGACTCGCCGGTCTCGGCCAGCACGATGAACTCATGCGAGAGATCGCCGCCGATGGGGCCGGTTTCGGCGCGCATCGGAATGGCTTTCAGGCCCATGCGCGCAAATGTTCGTAAGTATGCGACGAACATCTTGTTGTAGGACACGCGCGCGGCGGCCTCGTCGATGTCGAACGAATACGCATCCTTCATCAAAAATTCGCGGCCGCGCATCACGCCGAAACGCGGGCGTTGTTCATCGCGGAATTTCCATTGAATGTGATAGAGATTTAGAGGAAGGCTGCGGTAGGATTTCACGTAGGCACGGAAGATTTCCGTGATCATTTCCTCGTTGGTCGGCCCGTAAAGCAATTCACGCTTGTGACGATCGGCAATACGCAGCATTTCCGGGCCATAGGCATCGTAGCGCCCGCTCTCGCGCCATAAATCTGCAAGCTGCAGCGTCGGCATCAGAAGCTCGATGGCACCAGCGCGGTCTTGTTCCTCGCGCACGATCTGCTCGATCTTTTTCAGCACACGAAAGCCCAGCGGCAACCACGCATAGATGCCGGCGGCTTCCTGGCGCATCATGCCCGCGCGCAGCATCAGCCGATGCGAGACGATCTCGGCCTCTTTCGGCGTCTCTTTGAGAATGGGCAGAAAAAAGCGCGTCAGTCGCATGGCAAGACTCGTGAAAAGGTTCGTGAATCGGAGGGCAATCGCGGCCTGTCACTGAAACCGGATTGCTCGCCAAAACACAAGGCCTTGGTCAGTGCTTATGCTCCATCGGCATATTGCCGGACGCTTTATCGCTGGAAGTCTTGTCGCCGGAAGTCTTGCCCATCGCCCCGATGGCGTCGACCTTGAACTCGACATCGACGATCCCCGCTTTCTCGAACTTGAGTTGACCCTTGACCATCTCGCCTTCTTTCAGCGGCGCTTTTAAATCCATGAACATCAAATGATAGCCGCCCGGCGCGAAGGTCACGGTCTCGCCCGGCTTGATCTCGATGCCGTCGGACAACTGCCGCATCTGCATCACGCCGCCATCCATTTTCATCTCGTGAATTTCAACATGATCCGCAAGCGACACCGAACCGCCGAGCAGACGATCCGACACACTGCCGTTGTTCGTCACCGACAGATAACCGCCGCCGATCTTCGCCCCATTCGGCGTCGCGCGCGACCATGGATGTCCGATGGTGAGATCGCCGACTTTGGAGCCATGCGCGGCGGCGGCAGCGATGGCCAATGTCGATAAAAGGGTTGCGAGAAAAAACTTGCGGAACGTCTTCAGCATTTTCTTGTCGTCCTGTGTTGCGACTTAGAATTTCACGCGAACGTCGGCGAGAAACGTGCGTTGCGGGAATGGATGGAACAGCGTGTATTTGGTGTTGCCGACATTGTCGATGCCGAAGGCGACCGTGGCGTTCTCAGTCACCTTTCTTTGAACGCGCATATCGACAACCGCAAATGAATCGAATGCCTGATACACGTTCGACACGGTGTCGGTGTTATCTAACGTCGAATATTGCTTGCTGCTGGTGCGCGCAGCGACGGTGTACGACCAGATTTCATCCGGCCGATAGGTAGCCCCTGTCGTGGTGCGCCATTCCGGAATGTTCGGCGCGCGTTTGCCGACAGCCGACGTGCCGCCGACGGTGCTGACGAATGTCGGATCGCTCACGATCCGCGCGTCCGCATAGGTAATGCTTCCGAACACTTCAAGGCGATCGATCAGCACGTTGTCTTTTGTCGCGGCAAGTTCGACGCCTATGGTGCGCGTCTTGTCGACATTGGTGACGAAGCTCGCAGCAGTCAGCGCGCCGTTGGTCGCGATGATAGAGCCGAGTTGCGAGATCAGCGTATTGCGGCTGTTCTCGTTGAAGATCGACAGGCGCACCTTGCCGTCGGTGAAACGACGCTCGATCGCGATCTCTTCACTCACCACGTCTTCCGGTTTCAGGTTCGGGTTCGGAATGGTGAAAAGCGTGCCGACTGTCACAACCTGATAAAGCTCTGCGACCGTCGGAAAGCGTGACGCCTGCCCGATTGACGCCGTGAACAGCCATTGACTGTTCGGCTCAAATGCCAATGAAGCCTTAGGCGAAACACGCGACGCGTTGAGTTGGGGTTGATTGACTGTCGTTGTGGATGTGATGGCGCCTGTCGCTGCAGTTGTCTGGGTTGAAAGATTGAACCCGTCATAGGCGAGCCAATCTTCTACACGCACGCCAGTCGTAAGTTTCCACATCGGCGCGAAACTCCACGCGTCCTGCGCCCACAGCGCCAGCGTGCGCGTCTTGCCCTGCCCATTGCTGTAAAGCGAATTGGACGCGTCCGGTCCACTAAACCAGTTCGCTGTCTGGTAGGTCGGATTGTTCAAATCGTAACCGTCGCCATGAAAGCCGAAGCTGACATTGTGGGTATCATTGGGCCGCCAGATAAACTTCGCATCGCCGTTGGTCCATCCGGTGCCGTCGAGACGCGCGATCCTGCCGTAGGGCGTGAAAGTCGCGGTGCCGGGGACCACGCTAAACGGCAGGCGCTGGATGTCCTTCAAGAAGTCGACGCGCGAAAGCGAGATGTCAAAATCATAAAGACCCTTTGTATCGGTCTTCAGCGAAACGGCATTCGTCAGACGCGTCTGGTCCCATGTGTAATTGCTGGCGGCAAAACCTGCGACGCCGCCGAAGGTGGGCGCACCGTTCGCGGTGTTGACGAGATAAGTCTGGACAGACGAATCTTGATTATTGTTCCAGACGCCGACCGTATAGGTCGCGGTCATCCACGGCGTGATGTCGTAAGCAAACTTGCCTTTGACCGTCGCCTGCTCGGTGTGCAGCAAGCCACCTGCACCGACGACATTCGCGATGGTGCCAGGAACGCGCGACGATTGCGGGATCGTTCCGGTGGTGCCTGCTGGAACGGTCGCGCTGGTGATCCATGCCAACGGTTGGCTGTAGCTGTTCTGGAAGTTGCCGCTGACAAAATATGAAAACCGATCGATTCTATCGCCAACCGACACGCTGGTTTGGTCAGTGCGGAATGTTGCTTTCGTCTTGTAGAAATCGAATGTCTGGAACGCTTCGATCTGCTTTGCGGTGATCTCGAATTTATCGGGCATGCGCGTCGTGATCAGCAACACGCCGCCTTCGGAATTGCCGGGATAGGCCGCCGAGAACGGTCCGTAAAGAAAGTCGATGCGCTTGATTTCCTCCGGAGCTACAAGTCCCCATTGCGGCACGCCCAGCGTATTGTTGTTGGCGATCAGCGACGACAGCAGAATATCGTCGGCGTAAATGAGACTGCGTGCGCTGGAGCCAAGCCCGCTGGTGCGGGTGGCGAGCACGGATTGATTGTCGCCGTAGTTTCGTTTGCGCACGAAAAGAGACGGCAGATATTTCAGCGTATCCTGTGTGTCGACGGCGTTGACTTGTTCGCGGATGCGCTCGCCGGTCGAGCCTTCACTGGTTTGCGGCAGTTGGAATTTTTGCTTGATCGACGTCTCGCCGCCGAGTGCGCCATTGCGTTGGTTGGCGACTTCGCTCGAATCGGGAGTCGGCGGAGATACCGCAGCCGTTTGCAGAGCCGCGTTATTCACGCGCTTCGGCTTTCGTTTCTTGATAGCTATCGCCTCGACATTCACAGGCGGCAATTCGACGGCGGCGACGTTTTGGCCCATCGAAGGTGCAGATTGGAATGTTGCGATGGCGACGAACGCGATCAGACTCGCGCCATACACGGCTCGTTGGTGAAGCATTGAATCATTCCTGATGCTGCTAAATAGCAGCCGACGTCAAACCGTCAGAAGACACAGCGATGCTGCGATCTCCGACGCGAACAGTTCAGTCAGGAATGAAAAGGAGGAGCGCGGGCTTGCGCGTGAGCGCTGCGTAGGCGTGACGGCTGTTCGATCTGGCGATCGATCCAGGTCAACCGCGTGAACGACAAATCGATAGACGCGACAATCGGCTCAGGAGATTGCAGCGGCGCGGAGCCTGCGTGAGCGACGACGCAAAGCGAGCAGCAATCCATATGAGCAGGTTGCTGGCCTCCCGGTTGAGTTTGTCCGGACTTTCCAACAATGCTGGGAGCGCAGATCGGTGCGGAACCAAACGGGTCCGCCGCCGCGGCCATCGCCCAATAGGCGCCGATGGGTGCAAATATCTGCACCCAGATCGCAATCAAGACGAGGGGAATGAATGTCCCCAGCCGCCGCCGCATCGAATTGCTCCCCAAAAAGCCCGCAAAGACCAAAGCATTTGTATCCGCGAGAGTCGACCAAAGCCCCGCTCGCACAATGCAAGAGCATGGCGCTCAAACAGGGAACACCACCGCGGTTCGGAAAGTCCCTAATCGGGCACGAATTGCACGCGCAAGAATATATTGTGCAGCGCCGCAAATCCAGTCAATCGTTGCTGAAAAACGTGACAAGCCGAAATCGTTCGGCTACAGAAAGCGCACAGGCCGATGCAGTTATTCTGCATCGACTGGTGGTCCAAGTCTCGGGAGGAACCCTTGGCGCGCACAAGCAGCGTCGCTCCGCTCAATCAAGGATAAATCCAACTTTTGCGGAGAAATTGGGTCGACACAATTTTAGAGCAGGGCTTCGGTCCTGCTCTTTTTTTGTTTGGTGCGTTTATTTGAGCTTTTGATTCTGAAATTCGCCGTACGCAACGCTCCGATTTAGAGCGGAATTTTCATCAGTTTCGACAGCCGCTCGATATTTAAAAACCCGGCGTTGAACGCCGCCAAACCTCCAAAGAAAACGACAGTCGAGATCACCGTTGTCCACATCAACTTGCGCTTCATGCGCGGCATGCTCGGCGCGCCGGGATCGGTTCCTTCGATCGTGTCGCCCTCTTCAGCCTGACTGCGAATGCCGAACGGCAGCGTCAGAAACAAGACCGTCCACCAGATCACGAAGTAGATCGCAAGGCCCGTTGAGATTGCGTATGCCATCGCGCGTTACGCCTGTTCGATTTCGACAAGCGCGCCCGAAAAGTCCTTGGGATGCAAAAACAACACCGGCTTGCCGTGCGCGCCGATGCGCGGATTTCCGTCGCCGAGAACGCGCGCGCCCTCTTTGACGAGCGTATCGCGCGCGGCAATGATGTCAGGCACTTCGTAGCAGATGTGATGAATGCCGCCGTCCGCATTGCGATCGAGAAACTTCGCGATCGGCGAATTTTCACCCAGCGGCTGGATGAATTCGATCTTGGTATTCGGCAATGTCGCAAACACAGTAATGACGCCGTGTTCAGGCAGCGGCACTGCATCGGAAATCTCGGCGCCGAGCGCGCGGCCATAGATTTTCGCGGCCTGCTTTGCGTCCTTCACAGCAATCGCAACGTGATTGAGGCGGCCTAACATTTTTTATCCTCCACCCTGGAATCGTCATTGCGAGGAGCGGAGCGACGAAGCAATCCAGACGACTAGCTGCAATTCTGGATTACTTCGCTGCGCTCGTAATGACGATGTGAAACTAAACCATCAGGACATGAACATAGCAGAGCGTCTTCTTGCCCCACAAATCGTTGATCTCTGCACGAACCGCGCGGCGCACGGATTCGGCAATCGCATCCGGATCGCGGCGGCGCGCACGCGGCAGACTCTCGACCGTGGAAACCACAACGTCGAACACCTCGTCCGCGATCACTTCGCCATCGTTATTCTTTTCCGGAATGCCGACGAGATCAACCTCCGGATCGTCCGCGAGGTCTCCCTTCTCCGTGATCGCAATAGCGACAAAGGCGCAACCGGCGAATGCGAGACGCCTGCGGTCGATCACCGCGCGCGCTTTCTCAGACTCAAGAATGTTACCGTCCTTGTAGGTTTTGCCCGACGGCAGTTCCTCGATAATCGATGGATCGCCCGGTCCCAACCGCACCAAATCGCCGTTCTTGCAAACGATCACCTTCGGAACGCCGCAAGCGCGCGCGAGTTTGGCATGTTCCGCCAGATGCAGCGGCTCACCGTGAACAGGGATCAAGAGTTTCGGCCGCACCCAAGAGATCATGTCGCGCAATTCATCGCGGCGCGGATGGCCAGACACATGAATCATATGGGTGCGGTCGGTGATCACTTCGACGCCCTGCATCACCAGACCGTTGATGATTGAGCCCACGGCCTTTTCGTTGCCCGGAATAGTACGCGACGAAAAAATTACCGTGTCGCCTTGATTGAGCGTGACCTGCGGATGATCGTCATTGGCGATACGTGCCAGTGCCGCGCGCGGTTCGCCTTGGCTGCCGGTGCATAGCGCGAGGACTTTATCCGGCGGAAATTGACCATAGAGATCCGCGCCGCGGAAATTTTGCACGCCATTCAGAAAGCCCGTTTCGCGCGCGACCTGTACAACGCGCTCCATCGCACGTCCAACGACAACGACCTCGCGCTCGGCGGCTTTCGCAGCTTGCGCCACCGCACGCAGCCGCGAGACATTGGATGCGAATGTCGTGACCGCGACGCGGCCTCTCGCGGCCTTCACGAGATCGGTGATATTTGCCGCAACTTCCTGCTCCGACGGCGAACGCCCTTCCCGCACGGCGTTGGTCGAATCGCCGATCAGTGCCAGCACGCCCTCGTCGCCCAACTCACGCAGGCGCTTTTCGTCCGTGGGCTTGCCGACGATAGGCGTCGGATCGATCTTCCAGTCGCCGGTGTGCACGACGAGCCCCACAGGCGTGCGGATCGCCAACGCATGCGATTCCGGAATTGAATGCGCGACCGGAATGAACTCGACATTGAACGGGCCGAGATCGATTTTTCCGCCGGATTCGACAACAGTGACCGGAATGTTTGGCGGGTTACGCTCGCTCGCGCATTTGGCTGCAAACAATGCGGCCGAGAATTGTGTCGCGTAAATGGGGCATTTGAGTTGCGGCCACAGATCGATGATCGCGCCGAAATGATCTTCGTGCGCATGCGTCAGAACAAGCCCGACGAGATTCTTGCGTTCCTTCACCAGAAAACGAATGTCGGGCATGATGACATCGATGCCGGGCAGATGTTCTTCGTTTCCGAACGACACGCCGAGATCGACCGCAAGCCAGCTTCGTTGATGTCGATTTCCGAGGCCGTAGATCGACAGGTTCATGCCGATCTCGCCGACGCCACCCAAAGGAGCAAATGTCAATTCATCCGGTCTAGTACCCGGTTTCCGAAGTTCGTCTGTCATCTCAGCAAATCTCTCATACAAACTTCGGAAACTACGGGTACTAGTAAATATATAACTTGAGTACCGCTCACGATCTGAAGCTCCTGATGATGGACTCGCAGCGCACGGCGCAGGAACTTCAGGTCGCCGGTACTAGCCATCATGCGGCTCCCACTGAGCGCACCGCGCCGAAATAAACATCACCCGCAGCGATCGTAATGCGCTTGCCGTCGGGCTTTGCCAGAATCATGCAGCCGGATTCATCGAGCGTCTCGAAGACGCCTTCGGTCGTCGTCGCGTCGGTTTGAATAGAGACAATTTCGCCGAGACCCGCCGCGCGCTCCAACCACAATTTGCGAATGTCCGAAAAGCCGTTGCCGTCGTCCCAGATGCCACGAAATTCCACCCACGTATCCGAGAGTGCAGCGAACAACCCTGTCGCATCGGCATCGATTCCGAGTGCCGCGAGCGACGTTGCAGGATATGGCGTTCCTTCAGGTGCGCCGACGACGTTGGTGCCCATGCCGACGGCCACTGCAAGCGCGCCGTCGACGGTCTCAGCCTCCAGCAAAATCCCTGCGATTTTTTCACGACCCGCGAGAATGTCGTTGGGCCATTTCAAACGGAATTTCGTATTTGCTGAACCGGACGATCGCACGCGGGATTCTACGCTCACGGTCTGCAACGCGCTTTCCAGTGCCAGCCCCGCCACGAAACCAAGTGTGGCTGCGACCGGCGGCGGAACAGTGACAGTCTCTAGAACGGTCGCTGCGAGATTTCCCAGCGGAGATATCCATGCGCGTTGGCGGCGGCCGCGTCCAGCCGTTTGCGTATCGGTGACAAGCCACAACGGACCTCGTTCGCCGTTGCGCGCGCGCTCCAGCGCTTCCGCATTGGTCGAGCCAATGCTGTGGAACGCCTCCAGACGATACCCGCGCGATGTTGCTCGTGAACCGAGCGCGAATGTCATTTAAAAAAGCGATTTCGCGGCGAGCGTCGCCGCGTTCACGAGCGGTGCCGGATAGACGAAGAACAAAATCGTGAACAATCCCGCGACGCCAAGCACGACGCGCAATTCAATCGCCATTGCATCGACGGCACCTTTGGGTTCGTCGAAATACATCACCTTGACGATGGTCAGATAATAAAACGCGCCGACCACGGATGTGAGCACGCCGATCACCGACAGCGTAAACAATCCCGCTTTGATCGCGGCGAGGAACACATAAAACTTCGCGAAGAAGCCCGCGAGCGGAGGAACGCCTGCCAGCGAGAACAGCAACATCGCCATAAAGAACGCCATCAACGGATTGGTGCGCGAGAGCCCTGCGAAGTCGCCGATAGTCTCAACCGGCTTGCCATTGCGCTTCATCGCAATGATGATCGCGAAGGTGCCGAGCGTCATCGCGACATAGATCGCAATATAAACCAGCACGCCCTGCGCGCCCTGCTCCGTGCCTGCCGCGAGACCGACCAACGCGAAGCCCATGTGTCCGATGGACGAATACGCCATCAGGCGCTTGATGTTCTTTTGTCCGATCGCGGCGAACGATCCCAATGCCATGGACGCGATCGACACGAACACCACGATCTGCTGCCATTCCGGAACGATGCCGGGAAACGCGGTGAGCGCTACGCGCGTGAATACCGCGAGTGCGGCCACTTTCGGCGCGGAGGCAAAGAACGCGGTCACAGGCGTCGGCGCGCCTTCATACACGTCCGGCGTCCACATGTGGAACGGCACAGCGGAAACCTTGAAGCAAAGGCCCGCCAACAAGAACACCAGCCCGAACAACACGCCGAGGCTGCCGCCCTTTGCGGCTGTGGCGATGCCGGCGAACGCAACCGTGCCAGTGAAGCCGTAGATTAACGACGCACCGTACAACAACATGCCGGACGACAGTGCGCCCAATACGAAATACTTTAAACCAGCTTCGGTCGACTTGGCGTCGTCGCGATGGCTTGCAGCCACGACATAAAGTGCCAGCGACATCAGTTCGAGGCCGAGATAAAGCATGATGAGATCGCCCGCCGAAATCAGCACCATCATGCCGACTGTCGAGAGCATGATGAGAATGGCGTATTCAAAAATCTTGGCTTGAGTCGCAAGATAGCCGCGCGAAAGAATAAGTGCGGTGCCGGAGCCGATCAGCGCAAGAACTTTCAGGAAGCGTCCATAGTCATCGACGATGAAGCTGCCGCCGAAGGTTGTGAGCTTGCCGGTCGTCAGAAATAATTCGAGCACGCCCGTGATGGCAAAAAACACAACGGCCAGCGTCGTGACAACGCTCGTCGTTGGCTTGGTGCGATAGGCGCCCAACATCAGCAACAGCATCGCTCCGCACGCCAGAAAGATTTCCGGCACCACGGGGAAGAGCGAATAGCCTGCAACGTTCAAATTCATCGCCTCATCCGTTGCCCTATTGCAGCGCCGCGGCCTTCACGGCCGTGATCGCTGCATTGTAATTGTCGACCAACTGGTGAACCGACGCCGCCGACATATTGAGAACCGGCGCAGGGTAAATGCCGAACAGAATTGTCAGAACGACCAGAGGTGCCAGAATAACAAACTCGCGCGGCGTCAGATCCTTGATGGCGGCAAGTGCCGGCTTGTCGAGGACGCCGAAGACGACTTTGCGATAAAGCCACAGCGCGTAGGCCGCCGACAGAATGACACCGAGCGTCGCGAACACTGCCGTTGGGAGGCTGACCTTGAAGGTGCCGATCAGCGTCAGGAATTCGCCGACGAAACCGGATGTGCCCGGAAGCCCGACATTGGCCATCGTGAACACCAGAAACACGAAGGCATAAAGCGGCATCCGATTGACGAGACCGCCATAGGCCGCGATCTCGCGCGTGTGCATGCGGTCGTAGACGACGCCCACACAGAGGAACAACGCGCCCGACACGATGCCGTGCGAGATCATCTGGAATACACCGCCCGCAACGCCCTGCATAGTGCCTGCGAAAATTCCCATCGTCACGAAACCCATATGCGCAACCGATGAATAGGCGATCAGCTTTTTCATGTCCTCCTGCATCAACGCGACCAGCGATGTGTAGACGATTGCAATGGCCGACAGCGAGAATACAAGCGGCGCGAAATCATGTGACGCCAGCGGGAACATCGGCAGCGAGAACCGTAGGAATCCGTAGCCGCCCATCTTCAAGAGGATCGCCGCAAGCACCACCGAGCCTGCGGTCGGCGCTTCGACATGCGCGTCCGGCAACCATGTGTGAACCGGCCACATCGGCATTTTCACGGCGAAGGATGCGAAGAACGCCAGCCACGCCCAGGTCTGCAGACTGCGCGGCACGGCGGCGTGCATCAGCGTCGGAATGTCGGTGGTGCCGGCGTTCAGATAAAGCGCCATGATCGCAAGCAGCATCAAGACCGAACCGAGCAGCGTGTAGAGGAAAAACTTGAAACTTGCGTAAACACGGCGCGGGCCGCCCCACACACCGATGATGAGGAACATCGGAATAAGGCCGCCTTCGAAGAACAGATAGAACAACACCAGGTCAAGTGCGGAGAAAGTACCGATCATCAGCGTCTCAAGAAACAGAAACGCCATCATGTATTCGCGCACGCGCAACGTGATCGATTTCCAGCTTGCCAGAATGCAGAGCGGCATCAATGCCGTCGTTAAAATCACAAACGGCAATGAAATGCCATCGACGCCCATGTGATAGGTAATCGCATTCGCCAGCCACGGCGCTTTCTCGACGAACTGGAAATCCGGCTGCGACGGATCGAATCGCATCACCAGAATGAGCGATACCGCGAAAGTTACGATTGTCGTCCACAGCGCGATCCAGCGCGAATTGCGCCGCGCCACCTCGTCGTTGCCGCGGCTGACGTAAATCAGCAAAGCGCCGACGAGCGGCAGAAACGTGACAACGGAAAGAATTGGCCAAGTCATCGTTGAAGTCATGGCGGAGGTCATTGTTGCTGACCTCCGAGACCGAACATGAACCACGTGATCAACCCTGCGACGCCGATCAGCATCGCGAAAGCATAGTGATAGAGATAGCCACTTTGCAGTTTGACGACGTTGCGCGTCACATCCAGCACACGCGCGGACACGCCATCGGGTCCGAGACCATCAATGACGAGACCGTCGCCCTTCTTCCATAAAAAGCGTCCAAGCCATTTCGTCGGGCGAACGAAGATGACTTCATAGAGTTCGTCGAAATACCATTTGTTGAGCAGGAACTTGTAGAGCCCCTGATGCTGGTTCGCGAGTTCGATCGGAATGTACGGACGGCGGATATAAAATAGCCAGGATACGATGAAGCCAACGATCATCATCAGCGTAGGCGTAAAAGCGATGGTCTCAGGGATGTGGTGCATCTCCTCGACGAGGTGCGGGTTCTGCTTCAGCGACTCGCGGAAGAATTCCTCGACGCCGTGACCGGCAAAAAATTCCTTGAACGGAAAGCCTGCCAAGATCGATCCCGCCGCCAGCACGCCGAGCGCAATCAGCATTGTGTAAGGACTTTCATGCGCGGCATCATGATGATGCTTGTCGTGCGGTTCGCCGTGGAACGTCTTGAAGATCAAACGCCATGAATAGAACGAGGTAAGACCTGCAGCGATCACGGTACAGAGGAAGCCATAAAGCGCGAATGGATTGTGCGCGACGAATGCGGCTTCGATAATGGCATCCTTGGAGAAATAACCTGCGGTCAGCGGAAAGCCCGTGAGCGCCAGTGTGCCGATCACCATCGTAATATAAGTGAACGGAATGCGGTCCTTGAGGCCACCCATGTTGCGGATGTCCTGCTCGTGATGCATCGAATGGATCACCGAGCCCGCGCCCAAGAACAACAAAGCCTTGAAGAAGGCGTGCGTAAACAGATGGAACATGCCGACGGAATAAGCGCCCGCCCCCATCGCGACGAACATGTAACCGAGCTGCGAACACGTTGAATATGCGATGATGCGCTTGATGTCGTTCTGCACGAGACCGATGGTGGCTGCGAAGAACGCGGTCGTAGCACCGATCAACATCACGAACGCCTGCGCGGTCGGTGCGAGTTCAAACAACGGCGACAGGCGTGCGACCATGAAGACGCCAGCAGTCACCATCGTCGCGGCATGGATCAACGCCGACACTGGTGTCGGGCCTTCCATCGCGTCCGGCAACCATGTGTGCAGCAGGAACTGCGCGGACTTGCCCATCGCGCCCATGAACAACAGCAGGCATGTCAGCGTCAGCGCATCGACTTGCCAACCAAACAGATTGATCGTTTTTCCGACGAGGCCGGGCGCACTCGCGAAAATCGTCTCGAAGTCGGTCGAGCCGACCAGCATGAAGATCGCGAAAATCCCAAGCGCAAATCCGAAATCGCCGACGCGATTGACGACGAAGGCCTTGATCGCCGCCGCATTCGCAGACGGTTTGTAAAACCAAAAGCCGATCAGAAGATAACTCGCAAGACCCACGCCTTCCCAGCCGAAGAACAACTGTACCAGATTGTCCGCCGTCACCAGCATCAGCATGGCGAACGTGAACAGCGACAGATACGCCATGAAGCGCGGGCGGTTCGGATCTTCATGCATGTAACCGATGGAATACAGATGCACGAGCGAGGACACCGTGGTGACAACCACAAGCATCACGGCGGTGAGCGTATCGACGCGCAATGTCCAGTTAACGACAAGATCGCCGGAGTTGATCCAGTTGAACAGTTGCACGCGCGCATCGTGATGCAAAAAGCCGACATCGATCAGCGTGAACCATGACAAAGCCGCTGAGATCAGCAGAAACGCCGTGGTGATAATTTCGGCGGGACGCGAACCGGCAGCGGCAGGTTCAACCGGGCCGTGATCGCCATGTGTGTGATCGTCATGCGCGTTGGATGCATGTGCGTGATCGTCGTGCGCGTGCTCCATCTCGTCACCACCCGGATGGCGCGCATGCGCGCCATACAGCGTGACCGCGCCTGCAATCAGCGCGCCGATGAGAGGAAGAAAAACAATCGCCTGAATCATAAACAGCTTCTTTCAGCGCGCGCTTTGTCATAGCCGGGCTCGTCCCAGCTAACCCGATCGGGGAAGCCCTGTGCCAACAGCATCGAGATCACCGGGAAACACCCGGTGATGACATTCTGCGTGCCGCATCCACTTCTCGGGATCATGCGCTAACCCTTCATCAGGTTGATGTCCTCAACCGCAATCGAGCCGCGATTGCGGAAGAACACCACGAGTACGGCAAGACCGATGGCCGCTTCGGCGGCGGCAACAGTGAGAACCAGCAGCGCAAACACCTGCCCCACAATGTCGTTGAGGAAAGCGGAGAACGCGACGAGATTGATATTCACCGCCAGCAAAATGAGTTCGATCGACATCAGGATGACGATGACGTTTTTGCGATTGAGAAAGATGCCGAGAATGCCGACCGTGAACAGGATGGCGGCGACAGCGAGATAATGTCCGAGACCGATTGTCATCGCACCCACTCCCCGGCGTCCGAATCCTGCAAACCCTGCCCCGGCGCTACCTTGCGCACCTCCATCGCAGTCGCAGGAGATCTTGCATTCTGCGTCGCGATGTCCTGACGTTTTACGCTGGGCTTATGACGCAGCGTCAGCACGATGGCGCCCACCATTGCGACCAGAAGCACCATGCCGGACAACTGGAAGTAATGAATGTATTTCGTATAGAGTACGAGACCAAGCGCTTCGGTGTTGCTGATGTTGGCCGGGATCGGCGACGTGATCGCTTTGGTGATCGCCGGGTTCATGACGTAACCGCCCGCCACCAGCAGCAACTCAGCAAGGAAAATCGCACCGATCAGCAAGCCGATAGGCAAATAATCGATGAAGCCCTGACGCAATTCTGCGAAGTCCACATCGAGCATCATGATGACAAAGAGAAAAAGCACCGCGACCGCGCCGACATAGACGACGATCAGAATCATCGCCAAAAATTCAGCGCCGAGCAGCATGAACAGTCCGGCGGCATTGACGAAGGCCAGAATGAGAAACAGCACGGAATGCACCGGATTGCGCGACGTCACGACCATGACGGCCGATGCCACGCAGATACCTGCGAACAAATAGAAAAAGAGTGCCGGACCGATCATGTTGTCATCTCACCGGTACGGCGCATCGAGTTCGATACTCTTTGCAATTTCGCGCTCCCAACGATCGCCATTGGCGAGCAACCGATCCTTGTCATAATAAAGTTCTTCACGCGTCTCGGTCGCAAATTCAAAATTCGGTCCCTCGACAATGGCGTCCACAGGGCATGCTTCCTGGCACAATCCGCAATAGATGCACTTCACCATGTCGATGTCGTAGCGCACGGTGCGGCGTGTGCCGTCGTTGCGGCGCGGGCCGGCTTCAATCGTGATTGCTTGCGCGGGACAAATCGCCTCGCACAGCTTGCAGGCGATACAGCGCTCCTCGCCGTTTGGATAACGGCGCAGTGCATGCTCACCGCGGAAGCGCGGCGAGATGGGCCCTTTCTCGAAGGGATAATTCAGTGTCGACTTCGGCCTGAAGAAATATTTCATCGCCAGCACAGATGCCGAGACGAATTCCCGCAGCAGAAGCGAATTGATGGTGGATGCTATGCCCATGACTTTGATCCAGCTTGCATCATTTCGGTGCGAGCCCCCCGAACTGCAAAACAGCAGCGACGATGAACACCATCGCGAGCGACAGCGGCAGGAACACTTTCCAACCCAGACGCATCAATTGATCGTAGCGATAACGCGGCACGATCGCCTTCGCCATCGCGAACAGAAAAAACATAAAGAACAGTTTCAGCGAGAACCAGATGATGCCAGGCACCCATGTGAACGGCACCGTGTCGATCGGCGGCAGCCAGCCGCCCATGAACAGGATCGCGCCCATCGCGCACATCGTGGTGATGGCGACATACTCGCCCAACATAAAGAGGAGATATGGCGTCGAGCCATATTCGACCATGAAGCCTGCGACGAGTTCTGATTCGGCCTCAACGAGATCGAACGGCGGACGATTGGTTTCCGCCAGCGCCGAAACATAAAACACCACGAACATCGGAAACAACGGAATCCAATACCAGTTCAGGAATGTCAGCTTGGGCAGGCCGATCAGGCTTGCGAGTCCCTTGGCGTGCTGCGCCTCGACCACGGCGGTGAGATTGAGCGACCCGACGCAGAGCAACACAGTAATAATGACGAAGCCGATAGAGACTTCGTAGGACACCATCTGCGCCGCCGAGCGAAGGGCTGCGAGAAAAGGATATTTGGAATTCGACGACCAGCCCGCCATGATGATGCCGTAGATCGACAGCGACGAGATCGCGAAGATATAAAGCACGCCAACATTAATGTCGGCGATCACCCAGTTGAGATTGACCGGGATGACAGCCCATGCGGCGAGCGCGAGCACGCATGAGACGAGAGGTGCAAGCAGAAACACGCCCTTGTTCGCGCCAGCCGGAATGATCGGCTCTTTCAGCACAAACTTCAGCAAGTCTGCAAAGGACTGAAACAATCCCCACGGACCGACGACGTTCGGACCGCGACGCATCTGCACCGCTGCCCATATTTTACGATCCGCCAGAAGAATGTAGGCAATCGCGATCAACAGCACGACGAGCAGCAGCACGCTTTGGCCGATGATGATCATCAGCGGCCAAAGAGTGCCGGTCCACAGATCGCTTGCGAAGAATTCGGCCATTGTCGCCCTACTCCGCCGCGTTCAGGATTTTGCCCGACGCAAGGCGCGAACACTCGGCCATCACGGCGGAGGCGCGCGCAATCGGGTTGGTCAGGTAAAAATCTTCGACCGGCGTCTTGAACGCCGACTTGTCGGCGGAGCCGCCCGACGACGCGAGCGCCTTGACGCCGGCCGCATCCGATGGCTCGATCTGATCGACACGCATCAAATGAGGTGCGGATTTGAAAATCGCCTGACGCAGTTGTGCCTGCGAGTCATATGTCAGCTTCTTGCCGAGCGCTTCCGAGAGGGCGCGCAGGATCGCCCAATCTTCACGTGCGTCACCGGGCGGGAAATTCGCGCGGCTGGCAATCTGCACACGACCTTCGGTGTTGACATAGATGCCGGATTTTTCGGTGTAGGCCGCGCCCGGCAAAATCACATCAGCACGATGCGCGCCACGGTCGCCATGCGTGCCGATATAGACGACGAAAGCGCCGTCGGCGATTTTCATCTCATCCGCGCCAAGCGAGAACAAAACATCAAGCGTGCCGAACGCCGTCATCTGCTGCGCGGTCAACCCGCCCTCGCCCGGCACGAAGCCGATATCGAGCGCGCCGACCCGCGACGCTGAATTGTGCAGGACGCCAAAGCCGTTCCAGCCGTCTTTGATCGCGCCGATATCCATTGCAAGCTTCGCAGCAGCGGCCAATGCGGACGAAGCATTCGCGCCAACCAGTACGATGGGATTCTTCGCGTCCTTCAAAATTTTCGTGAACGAATGTTTGCCGGATGCGAGATCGGCCAGTGTGTCCACGCCCGCGCCGAGATGCTCATAGCCATAAGTCAGATCGGCCTTGTCGCCGATGACGCCGATTTTCAGCGCGCCCGTGCGCCAGCGCTTGCGGATGCGCGCGTTCAGAACAGCCGCTTCCTTGCGTGGGTTGGAGCCAACGATCAGGAGCGCATCGGCCTGTTCAATGCCGGCGATGGTCGGATTGAAAATGTAGGACGCGCGGCCCGCTTTCGGATCGAAGCCGCCCGCGTCTTGAGTTGCGACGTTGACCGAATTGAATTTGGCCATCAATTCCTTGAGCGCAAACATTTCCTCAACCGCTGCAAGATTGCCCGCAATCGCGCCGATGCGCTTGCCGTCAATGCGATTGAGCTGTGCGCCGATGGCAGCGAAGGCTTCATTCCAAGATGCAGGCCGCAATTTGCCGCCGTCGCGAATGAACGGGCTATCCAAGCGCTGCGTGCGCAGACCATCGACGACATGACGCGTTTTGTCGGAAATCCATTCCTCGTTCACGGCTTCATTGATGCGCGGCAGAATCCGCATCACTTCGCGTCCGCGCGTATCGACGCGAATGGCGGAGCCGACCGCGTCCATCACGTCGATAGATTGCGTCTTCTGCAATTCCCACGGCCTTGCAGCAAAAGCATAAGGCTTCGACGTCAGCGCGCCAACAGGACAAATATCGACGAGATTGCCTTGTAGTTCCGACGTCAGCGCACTTTCAAGGTAAGTCGTGATCTCGACATCCTCGCCCCGCCCCGTGAGACCCATCTCCGGCACGCCGCACACTTCCGCTGCAAAACGAACGCAGCGCGTGCACTGGATGCAGCGGTTCATGGACGTCTTCACAAGCGCGCCGAGATATTTGTCCTCGACCGCACGCTTGTTCTCGGCAAAGCGCGATGTATCGACGCCGTAACCCATCGCCTGATCTTGTAGGTCGCACTCGCCGCCCTGATCGCAGATCGGGCAATCCAGCGGATGATTGATCAGAAGAAATTCCATTACGCCTTCGCGCGCCTTCTTCACCATCGGCGTCTTGGTTTTGACCGACGGTAATTCCCCGTTCGGACCCGGACGACAATCGCGCACATTCCAGGCGCAGCTTGCGACAGGCTTGGGCGAGCCTGCAACTTCAACGAGGCACATGCGGCAATTGCCTGCGATCGACAATCGCTCGTGATAACAGAAGCGCGGAATTTCAGCGCCCGCAGCTTCGCACGCCTGCAGCAGCGTGTATTCCGCCGGCAGATCGAACTCTTTTCCGTCGATGAGAATCTTGCTCATTGCCTCAAGACTTTCTCAGCTTGCAATCCGGCGGTGTCACGCCGGCCTGCTTCAGCGAAGTTTTGATCCATTGCTGCGTCTGCGTCGCATATGTCGCCATATACAAAGGGTCGCTGGCGTCCTTGTCGCACAAGAAACGCAAATGATTTTTCAGATCATGATCGCACGACGCCTGCCATTCGCGCTTGTCGGCGAACGCGGCAATCGCTTCCTCGCACGAATACAGAAAATACGAGACGAAGCTGTCGTATTGCACTTGTTCGCTTTGCGGGCGTTTCTTGATGGCGTCGTAATCAGGCATCGAGAATTGCGGGTTCTTGAACGCCAAATCCGTGTAGGCGAGAAACACTTGACGCGCGCCGGTCTCGCGATTGTTGGAGCGCAGTTCGTTGATCTGGAACAGGATCGCGATGAAACCCAGCAGCGCGACACTCGCCTGCGCCATTTGCGCGAGCGTGCCGAACTTCTGCCAGAATGCGACCGGGCGAGCCATTGCCATCACTCCGCCGCAACCATGTTGACGGGATCGCGCACGCCGACATCGTCAATGTCGGCCTTGCGTGAATATTCATCAATGCGCGCTTCGATATCGCCGCGGAAATGCGCGATCAATCCCTGGATCGGCCACGCCGCCGCGTCGCCGAGCGCGCAGATGGTATGGCCTTCGATTTGTTTGGTGACTTCGAGCAGCATGTCGATTTCGCGTTTATGCGCACGGCCCTCGGCCATGCGTGTCAACACGCGCCACATCCAGCCGGTGCCTTCACGGCATGGCGTGCACTGACCGCAGCTTTCATGCTTGTAGAAATATGAGATGCGCGCGATCGCGCGAACGATGTCGGTTGACTTGTCCATCACGATCACAGCGGCAGTGCCGAGACCGGATTTCAACTTGGAGAGCGAATCGAAATCCATCGGCGTATCTATAATTTGATCCGCCGGTACCATGCGCACCGACGAGCCACCGGGGATGACAGCTTTCAGATTGTCCCAGCCGCCGCGAATGCCGCCGCAATGCTTCTCGATCAACTCGCGGAACGGAATGCCCATCGCCTCTTCGACGTTGCAAGGGCGCTCGACGTGACCTGAAATGCAAAACAGTTTGGTGCCGACGTTATTCGGACGACCGATGCCCGCGAACCACGATGCACCACGCCGCAAAATATCCGGTGCCACCGCAATCGACTCGACGTTGTTCACTGTGGTCGGACAACCGTAAAGACCGACATTCGCCGGGAACGGCGGCTTGAGGCGCGGCTGACCCTTCTTGCCTTCGAGACTTTCAAGCAACGCGGTTTCTTCACCGCAGATATAAGCGCCCGCGCCGTGATGCACGTAAAGATCGAACGGGAAGCCGTTGATGTTGTCCTTGCCAATTAAGTTGGCTTCATAAGCCTGATCGATGGCCTCCTGAAGATGTTCGCGCTCGCGAATGAATTCGCCGCGCACGTAAATGTAACCCACATGCGCGCCCATCGCGCAGCCAGCGATCAAGCAACCCTCGATCAGCAAATGCGGGTCGTGCCGCATGATCTCGCGATCTTTGCACGTGCCGGGTTCGGACTCGTCGGCGTTGACGACAAGATAGCTTGGCCGTCCGTCCGCATTATCCTTCGGCATGAACGACCATTTCATGCCGGTCGGAAATCCCGCCCCGCCTCGTCCGCGCAAACCGGACGTTTTCATTTCTGAAATGATCCAGTCGCGGCCCTTGTCGAGGATCGCTTTCGTGCCGTCCCATGCGCCGCGCGAGCGCGCGCCCTTCAGGCCCCAGTCTTCGAGGCCGTAGAGATTGCGGAAGATGCGGTCCTTGTCGTCGAGCATGTCGTTACGATCCCGAACGCTTGGCTTGTTGATAGGCGAGGCCTGCCGCAAACACACCGAGGCCGATTGCCCAGGATACGGACGACTCCATGCCGACCTTCAAGATGTAGAAATTTAACACAAAGAAAAATACAGCGGCGAGGATGCCGTGAAACGCCATGCGCATGATCAACTGCTTGTTCATGACTTCGCGCCCGCCTTCTGCGTCGTCAGTGTGGTCGGCCCGCCCATCGGCGCGGAGAATTGCCGTCCGTTTTGCGGACCAGGCTTCACCGCTTTGCCGTTCGAAAAACCATCCAGCACCTTGCCGAAACTCTCCGCGGTCAAATCCTCGTAAGTATCTTTCCAGATCAGCACCATCGGCGCATTCACACACGCGCCGAGGCATTCGACTTCTTCCCAACTGAAATTGCCATCGGCGGATACATGGAACGGATCGTGATGAATGCGATGCTTGCAGACCTCGATCAGATCTTCGGCGCCGCGCAGACGGCATGGCGTGGTGCCGCACACCTGCACATGCGCTTTCCTGCCGACGGGCTCTAACTGGAACATCGTGTAGAAGGTCGCGATCTCCAGCACGCGAATATAGGCCATGCCGAGCAGATCGGCGACGGCACGGATCGCTGCTTCCGACACCCAATTATCGTGTTGTTCTTGCACGCGCCACAAAATCGGAATCACCGCAGACTGCTGACGGCCCGGCGGAAACTTCTCGATCTGCGCTTTAGCCCAGGCAAGATTCTCCGCACTGAACGTAAAGTTCGCGGGCTGTAATTCTTTCGGGGCCAAGCGGCGGACGGACATCTCTAGATTCTCAACTATTCATCGCGCGGCGCGCGTTGCCTGAATTCAATGCGTAGATGCGGCTCTCCCAGAACGCGCTCGACGTCGCGAACACATTATAACCCACATGCGACATCGTCTTGATACGATCGAGGATTGCCAAGCTCGTCACAGGCTCAAAGCGATCCGTCACCGGATCGTGGATGATCGCTTTCATCGGCGTTTGCTCGACGATATAACGCGTCACTGCGTGCGTCGGATCGTTGCCGTGTTCTTCACAGATGAAAACTGAATCCGTTTGCGCGATCAGCTTGCCGCCCTTCATGGCTTCGATCTCGACACCTTCGACATCGAGCTTGATGAGGTATTTACCTTTCGCAGGAATCTTGCCGTCCTCGATCAAATTATCGAGCGCAACCACGTCGACTTCCTCACCGCCTGCGCCCGGCGCGCCCGCAATGCTGAACTGCTCGTGCTTGGTGCCGGACAGATTCGCCTTGCCCCGCGCCGATCCGATGGCTGCGTTGAGCGGTTCGAACCGATTGCCGTTGATCTTGGCGTTGTGTGCAAGGCGCGGATAATTCAGCGACGATGGCTCAATCGCAATCGCCTTGTGCGAGCCGAAACGCTTGCTCGACACCATCACCGACCAGTAGCCATAATTGGCACCGCAATCGAGCAATATGTAATCGACATCTTTTGAGTCGAGCAGCAGCAGTTCCAACTCTTCTTCGTAAAGAAAATTGCGGTTGAGAAGCTTGCTCCAATAGCCGTCGCCATAAGGAAAAGAGAAAGCAGCGTCTGGACTGAGCATTACATTGATGTCACGCACGGGCAGCAGCATCTTCAACGTATTGGCAGCCGTATTGTAGCCGCGATGACCGATCAGCGATCCGACCTTCGATCCAGCCATGAGCGCGAGACCTATACAGTATTCCCACGCGTTCGCGCCGGTCATCGCGCCGGTCACACGGTCGAAGATGATCGGCGGTTGAGCCATCAGCGATCCACCTCGCCGAACACGATGTCGAGCGAACCGAGAATGGCCGATACGTCTGCCAGCAGATGGCCTCGGCAAATGAAATCCATCGCCTGCAGATGAGCAAAACCCGGCGCGCGAATTTTGCATTTGTAAGGCTTGTTGCTTCCGTCCGAGACGAGATAGACACCGAACTCGCCCTTCGGGGCTTCCACGCAAGCATAAACCTCGCCGGCGGGAACGTGCACGCCTTCGGTGTAAAGCTTGAAGTGATGGATCAGCGCTTCCATCGAGCGCTTCATCTCGCTGCGTTTCGGTGGCGCGATCTTGTTGTCCTCAACGACCACCGGTCCCTGCCCGTCCGGCGCGCGCAGCTTTTCGATGCACTGCTTCATGATGCGAACTGATTGGCGCATTTCTTCCATGCGAATACAGTAACGATCGTAGCAATCGCCGTTCTTGCCGATCGGAATGTCGAAATCCATTTCGGCATAACATTCGTAAGGCTGCGCCTTGCGCAAATCCCACGCCGCACCCGAGCCGCGTACCATCACGCCGGAGAAACCCCACTCCCACGCCTGCTCAAGTGTCACCACGCCGATGTCGACGTTGCGCTGTTTGAAGATGCGGTTGCCGGTGAGAAGCGTTTCAAGATCGGCGACGACCTGCAGGAATGGTTCGCACCACTTATCGATGTCGTCGATCAGCTTGGTCGGCAGATCCTGATGCACGCCGCCAATTCTGAAGTAAGCCGCATGCATGCGCGAGCCGGATGCGCGCTCATAGAACACCATCAGCTTTTCGCGCTCCTCGAAGCCCCAGAGCGGCGGCGTCAGCGCGCCGACATCCATCGCCTGCGTGGTGACGTTGAGAATGTGCGAAAGGATGCGACCGATCTCGCAATAGAGCACGCGAATGAGTTGCCCGCGACGTGGCACTTGAATGCCGAGCAGCTTTTCCGCAGCCAGACAAAACGCATGTTCCTGATTCATCGGCGCGACATAGTCGAGCCGGTCAAAATACGGAATCGCCTGTAAATATGTTTTCTGCTCGATCAACTTTTCGGTACCGCGATGAAGCAAGCCAATGTGCGGATCGACGCGCGCGACGATCTCACCGTCGAGTTCGAGCACGAGCCGCAGCACGCCGTGCGCAGCCGGATGCTGCGGCCCGAAATTGATGGTGAAATTGCGCATGCCGGCAACTTCTGTTTCAATCACAGCGTTCATCACGCACCTGCTTTCGGTGCGGCGGGCGGGGCCGGTGGCGGGGCAGCCTTCTCATCGCCGGGCAGCGGATAGGTCGCGCCCTCCCACGGCGAGAGAAAATCGAATTTACGAAACTCCTGATTGAGCTTCACAGGCTCATACACCACGCGCTTTTCCTGGTCGTCGTAGCGGACCTCGACGAAACCCGTCATCGGGAAATCCTTGCGCAGCGGATGACCGTCGAAGCCGTAATCGGTCAACAGTCGGCGCATGTCCGGATGGCCGGTGAAGATCACGCCGTACAGATCATACGTCTCGCGCTCGAACCAGTCCGAACCCGGAAACACGTCGATGATCGAAGGCACTTGCGTGGTCTCAGACGCCTGCCCGCGCAAACGGATGCGCTCGTTCAAAATTGGAGACAGGAAATGATAAACCACATCGAAGCGCTTCTCGCGGCCGGGATAATCGACGGCGGTGATGTCGGTGAAATTCACGAAACGAAAACGCTTGTCGTCGCGCAGCACCTTCACCGCATCGACGATTTTGGCGAGGTCCACATTGATCGTGAGTTGATTGAACGAAACATCATGGCCTGACGCGGCACTTCCAAGTGCAGCGACAACCGTTTGGCCGAGAGCATCGAGCTTTGTATCGTCCATGAGGTGGTACCGCTCGCAGCCTTTACCGTTCAATCGTGCCGGTGCGGCGAATTTTCTTCTGCAGCAGCAAGATGCCGTACAAGAGAGCCTCCGCTGTCGGCGGGCAACCCGGCACATAGATATCGACGGGCACGATGCGGTCGCAGCCGCGCACCACAGAGTATGAGTAGTGATAATAGCCGCCGCCGTTGGCGCACGATCCCATCGAGATCACGTAACGCGGCTCCGGCATCTGGTCGTAAACTTTACGCAGCGCAGGCGCCATCTTGTTGGTGAGTGTACCGGCCACGATCATCACGTCCGACTGGCGCGGCGAGGCGCGCGGCGCAAATCCAAACCGCTCGACATCGTAACGCGGCATCGAGGCCTGCATCATCTCGACGGCACAACACGCCAGACCGAACGTCATCCACATCAGCGAGCCGGTGCGCGCCCATGTGATGAGGTCGTCCGTTGCAGCGACGAAGAATCCCTTGTCGGACAATTCGCTGTTCAATTCCATGAAGTAGCGATCGTCCGAACCGACCGGCTGGCCGGTGCGCGGATCGAGAATGCCGGTTGCGGCCTGAGCGACGGCAGGCTGTCGCATTTGAGTTGGGCTCAATCCCATTCGAGAGCCCCCTTCTTCCACTCATAGGCAAATCCAACCGTCAGCACGCCGAGGAACACCATCATCGACCAGAATCCTGCCAGACCGAGCTTGCCGAACGCCACCGCCCAGGGAAACAGGAAGGCGACTTCGAGATCGAAGATGATGAAAAGAATGGCAACCAGATAGAACCGCACATCGAATTTCATGCGTGCGTCGTCGAATGCATTGAAGCCGCATTCATAAGCTGAAAGCTTCTCAGGGTCGGGCTGCTGGTAGGCGACGACGAAGGGCGCAATGAGCAGCACCGCACCGATAAAGGTGGCGACGCCGATGAAGACCACAAGCGGCAGATATGACTGCAAGATTCCGCCCATCGGCGACCCTCACCCTGTTCCATTGGATCGTGCGGATTCGCGCGAATTTGGAATGGTTCTCAAGGCAATAGCGCAGCGCAACAGCGAGGGCAAGACAAGCTATTTTGAGGGTTTCGGGCTCGCAAAACCGTCCACAGCCAATTGGTGTCAAGCAACCTGAACACCTCGCACTTAAGACAAAAGTCGCGCGATTTCCTTGCCGCACGCAACCGTGTCTGCCTTGCCGCCGAGATCGCGCGTGCGCAGGCGCTCATCGGCAAGAACCTTCTCGATGGCGGCGACAATTGCCTTACCGGCCTCCGGCTCGCCGAGATGATCGAGCATCATGGCCGCCGACCAAATTTGCCCAACCGGATTGGCGACGCCCTTGCCCGCAATGTCGGGGGCCGAGCCGTGAACCGGCTCGAACAGCGAGGGAAATTTCCGCTCCGGGTTGAGGCTGCCGGACGGTGCGATACCGATGGTGCCGGTGCAGGCCGGACCCAAATCCGAAAGGATGTCGCCGAACAGGTTTGAGCCGACCACGACGTCAAACCAGTCCGGGTGCAGCACGAAATTCGCGGCCAGAATATCGATGTGATACTTGTCCCACTTCACGTTCGCGTAGTTCTTCGCCATTTCCTCCACCCGCTCGTCCCAATACGGCATGGTGATCGAAATGCCGTTGGATTTCGTCGCCGACGTCAAATGCTTTTTCGGGCGGCTTTGCGCCAGCTCGAACCCGAACTTCAAGATACGATCGACGCCGATGCGCGACATCACCGTTTCCTGAATCACACATTCGCGTTCGGTGTTCGGAAACATGCGTCCGCCGATGGACGAGTATTCGCCTTCAGTGTTTTCGCGCACAACAAAGAAATCAATGTCGCCGGGTTTACGCCCCACCAGTGGCGATGGCACGCCGGGCATCAGCCGCACCGGGCGCAGATTCACATACTGATCGAACTCGCGGCGGAATTGAATGAGCGATCCCCACAGCGAGATATGATCCGGCAAAATCGCTGGCATCCCGACCGCGCCGAAGAAGATCGCGTCATGATTCCCAATTTGCGCCTTCCAGTCGTCCGGCATCATCTTGCCGTGCTTCTGGTAGTAATCACATGAGGCGAAATCGAAATCGTCCAACTCAACCTCGAAATTGAATTTCTTCGCCGCCGCCTCCAGCACGCGCAATCCCTCCGGCACAACTTCCTTGCCGATGCCGTCGCCGGCAATGACGGCGAGACGATATTTGCGGTTGGTGCCTGACGGGGCTTTGGACATGGTCACTCCCTGATATTTTCTTTTGTGTTTGGGCGCGTGATGTGTGCGGCATTCAAGACCGCGTCGCAGGAAAATGCTAGGCGTAGCGAAAGAACAAATCCACCCCACCCGTAAGAACAAGTACAAGGCAAGTACAAGGCAAGTACAAGGCAAGCGCCATGCAAGATCACACGAAAGCCGCCGGTGAAGACAAGATGGCCCTGCGCCATCTGTTCACGGATCGGCGCATCGGCGCGGCACTCGGCCTTGGATTCTCGTCCGGCATTCCGTTCCTGCTGGTCTATATCACCCAGTCGGCGTGGCTGTCGGAAGCCAAAGTCTCCATCGAGATTCTTGGGCTGATGAGCGAATTGACGCTCGCCTATAAACTCAAGTTTCTCTGGGCGCCGTTTCTCGACCGTTACGACGCGCCGATTTTCAGTCGCTTCCTGGGGCGCAGGCGCGGCTGGATCGTGGTCTCGCAGATCGGCGTGATGCTCACACTTGCAGGCATTGCGTTCGGCGATCCTGCGCATTGGCTCGCCTGGACGGTCGTGTTCTCGCTGGCACTCGGCTTTGCGGGAGCCACGCAAGACGTCGTGATCGACGGCTGGCGCATCACGGTGGTGCCGAAAGAACGTCAGGCACTCATGACATCATGGGCCGAGGTCGGCTGGCGCATGGGCACCTTCGTTGCGGGTGCGGGCGCGCTATATCTGGCGGACGCTTACGGCTGGCGCGCAGCATATTTGTGCATGGCCGCCTTCATGATCCCCGGCATGATCGCGGCGTTTCTCGCGCCCGAACCGCCCTCCGATTTGGTCGCGCACAAAAAGCCCGCAAACATTGCCGAGACGATCACTGAGCCGATCAAAGATCTGGTGAAGCGAATGGGCCCGATGGCCATTCCCATTCTCATCATGATCGCGGGCTTTCGGATGCCCGGCTATATTTCAAACGCGATGGCAATTCCGCTGTTCAAGAGCCTCCACTACTCCAACAGCGACATCGCGACGGTCACAAAAGTGTTCGGGTTCTGGATCGCCATTGCGGGCACCTTCACGGCGGGCTTTCTCATTCTGCGAATTGGCATGATGGCGACGCTCGTGATCGGCACGATCTTCGCGTCCGCCTCGCATCTCAGCCTCGCTTATCTCGCCGTGCATGGCGATCACGGCGGCGGTGAGTTCGCGCTGTTCGCCTTTACGGTGAGTATCGACAATCTGGCGTATGCCTTCGCCTCGATCGTGCTTATCACCTATATGTCCACGCTGGTGTCGACAGAATACGCCGCCAGCCAATACGCACTGCTGACATCGCTGTGCGCATTTCCGGGCAGCATCCTTGCGGGCTTCTCAGGATTCCTGATCGAGCGCATGACGTTCGAGTGGTTCTTCGTGATGACGTCGCTGATCGGCATCCCAGTTGCAATCCTCGCCGTGTACCTGTGGCATGTGGAGCGGACGCAAATGCCTCAGCAGCCGACGACTGAACATAGCGCGCACTGAGACGTGCAACGCCAAGGTCGATGCTAGGATTTTTATCTGCTGGATTGGATATTTTGGCGCGAGAGACGGGGCTCGAACCCGCGACCTCCGGCGTGACAGGCCGGCGCTCTAACCAACTGAGCTACTCCCGCGTAGATCGATGCGACCCGCACAGGTCTTGGGACTTAAAGGCGCGGCCATTTCAAGTCAAGGTTGTTGCGAATCCCCCTGCAAAACAGCGGTTTTTCCACCGTCGATGCAAAAAATACCCTATTTACAGGCAAAACCTCGTAGGCAGGGCTCGTCCGAATCGAATAAGCCTTGGTACATCGACAGTTCTTGAAGGCCAGCACCTATGAGGAGGGTTTAACATGGGCAAGAAGGCAACGACCGCGCCGACCATCACGCTGAAGCATCTCGCCGCAGCAATGGCGGAAGATCATGAGATGTCGAAGAAGCAGGCTGAGACGCTTCTGACCGATCTCGTCGATCGCATCACCAAGCATCTGAAGAAAGGCGAACGCATCCGCATCGTCGGCCTCGGCATTCTCCAGGTTCGCAAGCGCGCCGCCCGCATGGGCCGCAACCCTGCGACCGGCGAAGCCATCCAGATCAAGGCCAGCAAGAAGGTCGCCTTCCGCGCAGCCAAGGAGCTGAAGGAAGCCGTCTAATATGTTTGAGCATGATCTTTTCCGAAAACCGGTTTCCACTTTTCGGGATCATGCTCTGGGGTTTCGTTTTCAAGCGCCATTCCGGCATACCGCCTCGCGGTGCACTGGAATGGCGTTTTGTTGTGTGGCGTGATTGTCTTGGGCGATAGCGGCGCTTCCTAACGCGCTGCAATTTTGGAGCGTTTGCGTGAAGCCCATCGCGTTCGATTACACCGTCACAGAACGCTTCCTGCGCTACGTGCGCATCAATACGCAGTCGGACGCGTCATCGCCGACCTGCCCCTCCACCGAAAAGCAGAAGGATCTGGGCCGCCTGCTCGCGCAGGAATTGCGCGAGGTGGGTCTTGCCGACGCGCATCTCGACGAACACGGTTATGTCTATGCCACCGTCCCCGCCACCAGCACGAAGTCCGTTCCCGTGATTTGTTTTTGCTCGCATATGGATACCTCACCGGATTGCACCGGCACAAACGTGAAGCCGCAGATCGTGCGCGGTTATCAAGGCGGCGACATCGTCCTGCCCGGCGACCCGACGCAAATTATTCGTTCCGACGAACACCCCGCCCTCGACGGCCAAATCGGCAACGACATCGTCACCACCGACGGCACCACATTGCTGGGTGCCGACAACAAGGCCGGCATCGCTGAAATCATGGATGCGGTGCGCGTGCTGCTCAACAATCCGCAGATCAAACATGGCGTCATCAAAATCCTGTTCACGCCCGATGAAGAAATCGGTCGTGGTGCGGACAAGGTGGACTTGAAGAAACTGGCTGCGGATTTCGGCTACACCATCGACGGCGAAAGCGCTGGACATCTCGAGGACGAAACGTTCGCCGCCGACGGTGCGACAATTCATATTCAAGGCGTCAGCGCGCATCCGGGTTTCGCCAAAGGCAAAATGGAACATGCGCTGAAAATCGCGGCGCGCATTATCGACCGCCTGCCTGCGAATATTTCACCTGAAAACACCGAAGGTCGCGAGGGTTTCCTGCATCCGGTCGGGCTTGAAGGCGGACTCGACAGCGCAACATTATCGTTGATCGTCCGCGACTTCAGCGAGCAAGGCTTGAAAGACAAGGAAGCGTTGCTGGAGCGCATCGTCAAAGACGTGCTGAAGGATTTTCCGCGCTCAACGACGACAATCGACATCAAGCCGCAATATCGCAACATGAAGGAAATTCTCGACCGTCATCCGACTGTCGTCGAAAACGCGATGGAAGCCATCGAGCGCGCGGGCCTGACGCCTCACCGCAGCAGTATTCGTGGCGGCACCGACGGCTCGCGTCTGTCATTCATGGGATTGCCCTGCCCGAATATCTTCGCAGGCGAACACGCCTTTCATTCGCGGCTGGAATGGGTCAGCGTGCAGGACATGGAAGCGGCGGTGCGAACCATCGTGCATCTGGCGGCGATCTGGGAAGAAAAAGCATGACGCGAAAATCGAGAATTTTCATCGCAATCGCCGCGCTCATTCTCCTCGCGCCAATCACGGCTCACGCCGCCGATGCAACCTACAACATCACGGTGAAAGCCGACGCAACCAAAGCCAATGGCAGCCCGTGGGATGGCGTCCCTCGCCTTGGCAATTCCAAAGCCAATCTCAACGCCGCGCCCGACATCGCGGTGTGTGTCGTCAAAGCAAATGCGAAGCCCGATTGCATCTGGAATCCACAAGGGCGGCGGTTGTTTTCAATTTGCCAAAACGCGTTCAGTTGCAAATTCCCCGGCGTCACGCTTGGACCGCTGCCGATCGGGCTCGTATTGATCGACATCGACGTCCGCAATCACGACATCATCGATACGATTGTGCTGACGGATAGAGTGGATGACGCCGCCAACGCGGCTATCGCCGACTCGCTGCGCACCGCCATGTCGATACTCACGCCGAACCGCTCCGAGGGCACCAAGGAACATCTGGTGCGTAACGCCAAGGTAATTCCGCTGGTGGATTGTGCGAGCGGCAAACCGTGTCGGCTGACGCAATCGGAATTCACACTTGAGCAAATGAAGTAATCAAAATGTCCGAAGCACAACGTCTGCGCGAAGATGCCATCAAATGCCGCCGTCAGGCCGAGACGGCCACTGACCTTTTGACGATGACGCGATTGACGATGCTCGCGAACGAATACGACGCGAAGGCCAAGAAGATTGAGGACGCGATCGTTCTTCCGAAACGATAACGCGCCTCGACCGCGCAAACAAAAAGCCCGGCATTGATGCCGGGCTCTGCGTGGCCATCAAAGGAAATTCAGTAATTTCCGAGCTTATAGTTTAGACCAACTCGACCGATATTGGCCTTCAAGTCCTCGCGGTGATTTATAATCTGCAAAGGCAGACCGGCATCAAGATTTCCAGTTGCGGTTGCACTGCCGAAACCGACATAGAGGTATTCGGCTTTTACGGTCCAACGGTCAGAAATCCCGGTTTCGACGCCTGCGCCGACGACGTAACCCACCATTGTTTTGGAAATAGATGCAGCTTCATTGTGGGGCACTGCGTCAAAATAAGTGTAGCTACCCTTCAACTGCGTAATGGCTGCACCGCCGGTGGCGTAAAACAGCCAGTTGTTGGTTGCATAACCTAAACGGCCTCGGAATGTCGCGAGCCAGTCAGTGCTGGCAGATGCTGTCAGCAGCAACGGAATTGGGCCGACCAAATTCGATGCGATGCTCGAGCTTCCGCGCAAATGAAACGACTGAACATCCGCTTCGAGACCAGAAAGGAGATTGCCCGACTGCCAGTTATAACCAGCTTGGATACCGCCTACGAAACCAGTGGGCTTGATCCCAAAAAGAGCGCCTTGCTGGTTCACGATCGCTGCGTTCGCTGCTGTTAGACCATTCACAGGGTCAACAACCGCAGACGTGTTCGGATGAAAGTTTCCAACCGCTCCACCTACGTTTGCGCCGACGTAGAAACCAGCCCATGTGTAGAGGACCGCCACTGGCGCTTTCGTATAGACAGGACGGGCCGCGATATCAGCAGCTTGCGCGGTTGTTAGGCCCACCAAAGTGACGGCCGCTACTAAAAAAAATTCATCAAATTCCCCAAGGCCATTGGCGGCCAGAATCTCCAAAGGAACTTAGTCAAAATCCGTCCTAGCCGATGTAGCGTCCGCGCAACAGACGGCTATATAGCATGGTAAAATGGTGTGGCGCTTAATTGACCCGCATCAGAAATCGCCTCTGACGCGGAAGAGCGAAGGTCCAAAAAAGACCCTAAGGCATTAAAATGGTAGGCGATGACGGATTCGAACCGCCGACCCTCTCGGTGTAAACGAGATGCTCTAACCAGCTGAGCTAATCGCCCTCAGGCGTCCGCAAATCACGCGAGGACGCCCGCTCCTTCTAGCTGGCGCAAGCCGTTTGGCGCAACCCGGCTTCATCGAAAAGCACGCTCAAAACAACGAAAAACGGCGCTCTTTCGAGCGCCGCTTGATGTCGTTGTAAGGACGATCCAACCTGACCGGATCAATGCGCGGTCAGACCGCCACCGGCATCGTCCGCTGCGTCTGGCTTTGCCAGCGCCTTCACGTCCTCTTCCCAGACGATCGGCACCGGCTGACGGACCAGCGCCTTCGCCAGCACTTCATCCATCCGCTGGACCGGGATGATCTCCAGCCCGCCCTTGATGGCGTCGGAAATCTCGGTGAGATCCTTCGCGTTGTCCTCAGGGATAAAGACCGTCTTGATGCCGCCACGCGCGGCCGCAAGCAGCTTCTCCTTCAGACCGCCAATCGGCAGCACACGCCCACGCAGCGTGATCTCACCCGTCATCGCAACATCATGCCGGATCGGAATCCCCGTCAGCACCGAGACGATGGACGTCGTCATCGCAACACCTGCGGATGGACCATCCTTAGGTGTCGCACCTTCCGGGACGTGGACGTGGATGTCGCGACGCTCGAACAATGGCGGCTCGATGCCGTAATTGATCGCGCGCGAGCGCACATAAGACGCAGCAGCCGAAATCGACTCCTTCATCACATCGCGCAGATTGCCCGTCACCGTCATGCGGCCCTTACCCGGCATCATGACGCTTTCGATGGTGAGCAACTCGCCGCCGACATCGGTCCACGCCAGACCTGTCACGACGCCAACCTGGTCGTCGGTCTCGATCTCGCCGTAGCGATGCTTGGGCACGCCGAGGAATTCCTCGACAACCGCTTCCGCCACCTTCACCGACTTCTTCTTCGACATCATCAGCTCCTTCACCGCCTTGCGGGCGAGTGTGGAGAGCTCACGCTCGAGATTACGCACACCCGCTTCGCGGGTGTAGCGGCGGATCAGGAACAGCAACGCTTCGTCGTCGATAGAGAATTCTTTCGACTCCAGACCGTGCTTGGTGATCGTGTTCGGGATCAGATGCTTGCGGGCAATCTCGACCTTCTCGTTCTCGGTGTAGCCGGCGATGCGGATGATCTCCATGCGGTCCATCAGGGGGCCGGGAATATTGAGCGTATTCGCGGTCGTGATGAACATCACGTTGGAGAGATCATAATCCACTTCGAGATAGTGATCGGCAAAGGTCGAGTTCTGCTCAGGGTCGAGAACCTCAAGCAAAGCCGACGACGGATCGCCGCGGAAGTCCGCGCCCATCTTGTCGATCTCGTCCAACAGAAACAGCGGGTTCGCCGTCTTTGCCTTGCGCATCGACTGGATGATCTTGCCGGGCATCGAGCCGATATAGGTGCGGCGATGTCCGCGGATTTCCGCTTCATCCCGCACGCCACCAAGCGACACGCGCACGAACTCGCGGCCGGTCGCTTTCGCAATCGATTTGCCCAGTGATGTTTTGCCGACGCCGGGAGGACCAACCAGACACAGGATCGGTCCGGTCAGTTTGTTCGCGCGGCTTTGTACCGCGAGATACTCGACGATGCGGTCCTTGACCTTCTCAAGCCCGTAGTGATCGTTGTCGAGCACGTCCTGCGCGGCAACGAGGTCCTTCTTGACCTTGGACTTCTTGCCCCATGGAATCGACAGCAGCCAATCGAGATAGTTGCGCACGACGGTCGCTTCAGCAGACATCGGAGACATCTGCCGCAGCTTCTTCAACTCGTGCGTCGCCTTCTCGCGCGCTTCCTTCGAGAGTTTGGTCTTTGCGATCTTTTCCTCAAGGTCTGCCAACTCGTCGCGACCTTCGTCGTCGCCGAGTTCCTTCTGGATCGCCTTCATCTGTTCGTTGAGATAATACTCGCGTTGGGTCTTCTCCATCTGGCGCTTGACGCGCGAGCGGATTTTCTTCTCGACTTGAAGCACCGAGATCTCACTCTCCATCATGCCCATCACCTTCTCAAGGCGCTGGGAGACGGAGAGCGTCTCTAAAATGGCCTGGCGATCCGCGATTTTCACGGCGAGATGCGAAGCCACCGTATCTGCGAGCTTGGCGAAATCCGTGATCTGCTGAACCACGCCGACGACCTCGGCGGAAATCTTCTTGTTCAGCTTCACGTAAGATTCGAAGTCAGACACGACCGAGCGCGAGAGGGCTTCGGCCTCGACGCTGGTCGCATCGACGTCGGCAAGCGCTGTGGCAGTCGCTTCATAATATTCCGTGCGGTCGGAATATTTATCCGACTTCGCGCGCTCCAAGCCTTCAACCAGCACCTTCACGGTGCCGTCGGGCAATTTCAGGAGCTGCAACACGCTGGCAAGCGTACCAATTTCGTAAATCGAATCCGGCGCAGGATCGTCATCGGACGCATTCTTCTGCGTCGCGAGGAAAATCAGCGCATCATTCTTCATCACCTCTTCAAGCGCCTTGATCGACTTCTCGCGGCCGACGAACAACGGCACGATCATGTGCGGGAAGACGACAATGTCACGAAGCGGCAGAACCGGATACGAATTGGTTTCGCCGTGGACGATAGTTGGACGAGGCTTTGAGGCAGTCATGCCCGGTATCCTTTCATTGCGCCCCCTTGCATGTGGCCCGCCATTCAGACGCAACCGTCGCAAGGTGCAGAGTGTGCCGGAGAAATAAGAGCTCTTTTGAGCCGAGGGTTGTATCCTGAATCGCGTTGCGATCTCTCACCTGACCGGGTAGTTGCCTGCGAATCTCGGAACGACTCTGTCTCGCAGCACCACATTAGGTGGCTATGCCCTAAGGGGGTGTCAAGAGACCTGAAATTGCAGGGATTTTGGCGAGAAAATTGGCCTGCGGAACCCAAAAAAGAAGCGCCGCCGGATGACCCGGCGGCGGATATAGGAACGGAACTTACAGTTCTAAGAGGCTTCCAAAAGCCTATGCGCTGGCGCTGGTCTCGGTGGCGGCGCGGTCCGCGTAAATATAGAGCGGACGTGCGGTCGCCTCGACCACTTCTCGGGAAATAACCACCTCTTCGACGCCTTCCAGACCCGGAAGATCGAACATCGTCTCCAGCAAAATGCTCTCCAGAATGGATCGCAATCCGCGCGCGCCGGTTTTGCGCTCGATGGCCCTGCGCGCGATGGCACCAAGCGCCTCGTCTGCGAATGTGAGCTCGATGTTCTCCATCTCGAACAGGCGCTGATACTGCTTCACCAGCGCGTTCTTCGGATCGGTGAGAATCTTCTTCAGCGAGACTTCATCCAGATCTTCCAAGGTTGCTACGACCGGCAAGCGACCGACGAACTCCGGAATGAGACCGTATTTCAGCAAATCCTCTGGTTCGACTTCGCGGAAGATTTCGCCGGTGCGGCGATCTTCAGGTGCCAGCACTTGCGCCGCAAAACCGATCGAGGTGGAGCGGCCACGCGCGGAGATGATTTTCTCCAATCCTGAGAATGCACCGCCGCAGATGAAGAGAATGTTGGTGGTATCCACCTGCAGGAATTCCTGCTGCGGATGCTTGCGACCACCCTGCGGAGGCACAGAGGCCACGGTGCCCTCCATGATCTTCAACAGCGCCTGCTGCACGCCCTCGCCCGACACGTCGCGCGTGATCGAGGGATTGTCGGACTTGCG
>JBBRNE010000001.1:0-606472 GCA_038230475.1 Hyphomicrobiales bacterium | reverse complement strand
CTCCGCCAGATTGCCGTTATGCGAAACTTTCGTTGGCAGATTTCCGCATCCCATTCATCAGCGGAGCCCCGAACGCTCGCTTCCAAACAGATAGAAACCGAGGGAACCAGGAGTGGGCGACAGCTCCCCGGTAAGCCCACGTGCGATATTGAAGACCTTCCTCCGATAGAAGCTCCTGATATCCGCCTTGCAATTCCGTTGCGGCGCGGATGTCGCGCAGAATCTCTTGAGCTGAAGATCGATATTTATCGGTCGCTGAGAACGCGTCATACTCCAGCATGCGGTCTGCGAACTCGACATTGAATGTCGGCCAGGCAGAGCGCCCTTGGTAAGCAGGACTGGCGATCTTGTGGATCAATTTGTTTTTTGGATTATTGACCGACACCAAAAAGTGAAAAGTATTAGGCACTCGAAACCGAGGCTCCGCGAGGATGAGATCGGCCGTGGCTGCAAATAACGAGCGCTCGTTCTCGTCCCGCAAATCCCAGAATCCTTTTGGCACGTTGACAAAATCCAGCGCGACAGAAGACGCGGGAGATTCAACCGCGGAGTCAAGACTGTGTCTGATATAGCCATGCGCGCCGAACAGCCGGAGAAGCTGGTGCTTATATTCTGAAAGTCCGCGCCCGAGTATGTTTTCCAGATCGAACTGCTCTATGACTCCCATTCGTATGCTTCGCTGAAAGGTCGCGTAGACACTCGCATTGGTAACAAAACGCAAACGCTCCGCACGTGTATCCGTAGCTGCAGAACGAGGCCCTCGGACATCGCAAAGCAGCGCCTTGGTTCTGTTGTCGTCGTAATGCTCCAGACTTTTTGCGAGTTCGAAAATCGATTTTCTCAAATCGTCGCGATACTGAGCGAGCAAAGCGCGGCCGGCCTCGGCGGCCTTGGACATTTCTGCATAAGACGATGTTCTTTGATCCGCGCAAATAATCTGGTCCAGGCCTCCGAGAACTCCGAGAAGTGTATCCGACGGCTGTGAAAAGTAATTGGCGCCGATATACCGATTGCCTCCGAGGGGGATGAGGGTTGTCGTTATGACCCCTGAGCGAACAGCTTCGAGCATAAGGCGGACGCTTTTTTCGAGCAGGCGAATTCTGCGCGTCGCGTCCGCGGAATCCATAATCGTGTCAGGATCGAGCACATCGGGGTAAAACCAGGCGAAGTCTCGCGGATAGTATGCGGATGCGTGCGGCGCTCCCGTGACGAGAAAAGCCTCTCGCTCTGAAAAGGCGCTGTCGACCGAATGCTTGTATAGATCGTCGATCTTCGATGATGCGAGATATTCTTTTCTCAAGAATCGGTCAGTGAGGAAATTGACTGCCTGAAGGCTGTTGGCGACGCAGTCGGCAACGACACCTTGGTAAAATCGGTATTCAGGGTTTGAAGCCGAAGAAGTTTGCACGCCGTCGTTGGCCGCATCCTTGCTGCGAAAAATTTTCTTTTGAATTGTGGCTTCGGTCATTTCAATTGGCTCAATGGAAGTTTCATTTGAATTTGCGCGAAATCTCTTTGACGGTAACGCGGTGAAAAGAAAGGTTCAGCAGGCGCTCGCCATGCGCCGCAGCTATTTCGTTTCGGCGGCGGTCGTGCCTTGCCAATCCTTGGCCGGCGGCGCGTGAATATATCGCTTGCAACGATCGATCATGATTCGCGAGGGGCGATCTTCAGAACGTGCACTCAGTACGCTGTCGAACGCTTTTATGGCTTCACGGAAATCTTGGGCGCGATAGAGCGTCAATCCCTTCTCGTACAACGAGACCCACGCTTTAGGATCGTCGCTGTCGTCGCTCATTCCGAGCAATTCGTAGATCGGCATCCCACCGACACGCCCGTACACCGCCAGAGTATCCAGCTCGCGCGCATAGATGCGGTCCCCCGCCAAGCGGCGGGTGTTCGTGCCCAGAATGATTTCCGTGCCATATTGCTTGTTCGCGCCTTCAAGGCGACTTGCGATATTCACCGCGTCGCCGATCACGGTGTAATTGAGCCGAACTTCAGAGCCAATGTTGCCGACGAGCATATCGCCCGTATTGATCCCGATTCGAATCCTGAGCGGTTCGCCGCGGTCATCGACAACGCCCGCGTCGCGCAATTCGCGCTGAGATCCGAGTGCGGTACGGCAAGATTTTACGGCGTGGTCGGGGTCCATCGCCGGGGCGCCCCAGAAGGCCATAACGGCATCGCCGATGAACTTGTCGATCGTGCCGTTGTTTGCGCTGACTTCGGCGGACACCAGATCGAGATATCGCGACAGCAACGGAATGATGCCATCGCCCAACCGCTCGGAGAGGCCGGTAAATCCGGCGACGTCCGTGAACATCACGGTCATGTTGCGCACCGCTCCCCCCGGACGGGGCTCGATACCTTCGCTCACCAATGTTCGCACGAGGTCGGCGGGGATGTATTTCCTGAAAGCCGAAAGTCCGCCAGCCATGTCTGCGATGGCGCGGGATAGGTCTTCCAACTCCGCAAGCTGCGAATGATGACGTTTAACCAGGTTAAGGTCGAAGCGCTCGACATGCTTGATCTCGCCGACCACCTTGATCAGCGGCGCTGCGATCAGGCGCTGTGCAAGCCACGCTGAGATGACACCAGCTCCGACGATCAGGAACGCAAGGCTGATGAGCAGTTGGCGGATGGTTTCTCTGACTGGTCCGAGAAATTCCGATTCAGGCACGACTGTCGCCAGCGACCAGCCCGGAAGCGACAGGGGCGTGAGCACGACCGCGTAGTCGTCGCCATCCTTTGTGATGCGTGAACGAAAAGGCTGCGTTCCCTCCGCAGAGTAACTCTTCGCACTTTTCAGCGCGGTGACGGCAATCGTTTGCATCGGATGATTGGCTTTGAGCGGCGTGATCTCGTCTGCTTCTGCGTCAGGTGCCGCGACAATTCCACCGTCGCGATCCAGAATGAAGGCGTCGGAGGTTTTCCCCGTCGTCAATTGCGAAAGGAATTTCGACACCCTCGTCAATTCGATAATAATCGCAAGAACGCCTTGCCGCTTTGCATTGACATCGATCGGACCGGCAAAGGCTACCGCGAGGCGATCTCCACCGGGATGCTTCGTCATATTGAAAAATTGCGGCCCTTCATTTCCAATGGCCGCGCTGTACCATTCCTGGTCTTTCACGAAATAGCCCGCATCAATTGCGGTACTCTTGGTCGGCTTAAGATCGCCAACGACATATTCATACGTGTCGATTGTCTGTCGGGATTGACCCGCCGCGATATCGATCATTTCTATCGCGGTATCGCCGAGTTTGTGCGCTGTCGAGAACATGCCATCGGGCCAGCCGAAGGCGATCGCGGACACCGTCGGCTGCGCCCGAAGTTGCGCGAGGAAAACCATTCTGCGCTTCGTGAAGTCTCTCGTGTCGATCACGTTTTCGATGAAAAGCGTACGAATTGCCGTGTAGGTCGACTTTGCTTCCGACGTGATCGACTGCAATTCGTCGCTGACCGCCGATACAATTTGCTCGTTGATGGTCGAGGCAAGTTTCTGGCTGGTTTGTTCGGCGGTGCGCCACCACAGGAAGCTCACGCCGGCAGCGCTCACCGCGATGAAGCCCAACACCAGAATCGAGACAGCAAGCCGAATTCCGATGCGCATGGGTTCGCGTACTCCGCTTGTTGCGATTCTAGCGCGTTCACCGGTCCGGCGGAAGCCTCGTCACAAGCCTCTTATCGAGCGTTGGATCGACGGCTATTTTCGACGTTCAGCCATTGCGCCAGTATTGCTTCTGGCGGCGCTTCGGGAGACATTTCGGCGTAAGATTTTCTCGTATCGCTAACTCTCTTTATCTCAGCCACCAAGAGGCCACGACATGAAGCCCACCCTCAGACTTGCAACCATTGCCCTTGCTTTTTTAACTGTCACAATCGGGGCGGAAAACGTTCAAGCCGCTGACGCGGCGCTTCGCTACAGGGCAGCCACCCCGAAAGCTGCACGGCTTGCCTGCAATCAATACGGGCGCTGCTGGGACGCGCGTTTGATGAGCTATGAGGATTTCAATTCCGGACAGCTTGCACCAGCACGACGCGTCAACAGACGGGCGGGCACGTGCATGGGCTATCGCTGGCAATATCCGATAGCGTGGGATGAATGCGCCGGCGATTACGATCACGGCGACGGCTACATTTATCACTGATCGATGACTGAGGGTTTTCTGACATCCCGAACGGCGCTTGTGACCGGCAGTTCGCGCGGCATCGGTGCGGCCGTTGCGATTGCGCTTGCAAAGGCGGGCGCACGCGTGGCGGTGAATTACCGAACGCAAGCGCAGGACGCCGAACGCGTCGTCAAAAAAATTAAGAGTCTGGGCGGTCAGGCGGCGGCATTTGCTGCCGACGTCTCGAACGCGGGAGCCGTGAAAGCACTGGTCGAACAGGTCGAAGCGAAACTCGGCACAGTCGATATTCTGGTGAACAATGCCGGGATTGCGATCACGAAGCCCATCGATCAACTGACCGAAGACGACTTCGACCGCACCATCGCGGTTAATCTCAAATCCGCGTTTCTTTGCTCACAGGCAGTGCTGCCCGGTATGCGCCTGCGGACATGGGGCCGCATCGTCAACATTTCATCGGGCGCTGCGCGCGGCGGTGGCTCGATCGGCCCGCACTACAATGCGTCAAAAGCTGGGATGGAAGGCCTTACGCGTGGTTATGCCGCGCGTGTCGTGAAGGAAGGCATCACCGTTAATGCCGTCGCGCCGTCCTTGATTGCAACCGATATGATGGCTGGCAAGCCGGAATTGGCAGCGCGAATTCCGCTCGGCCGCCTTGGATATCCCGAAGAAGTTGCGCAACTCGTCGTCGCGGCAATGGAAAGCGATTACGTCACCGGGCAGACGTTCGCTCTCAGCGGCGGCATGGCCTTTAACTAGATCGCGGACGCAACTTTCATTCATTTTCCGTTCATCCAGCAAGTCGTCATGCGTAAAAATGTTCAGCGCTAGTTCATCGCTGGAACCATTTTATCGTTCCCGTCTTTATGTCGGTTGTGCGGGTTCGTGTGCTCTCCCACATGACGCTCGGTCACATCTCGCCCAGGAGGGCACATGTCAAAGTTCACGCGTATCGGATTTTTTGCAACCGTCATCGTGGCTGCGCTCGCAGCCGGATCGTATTCCGTGTTGGCCCGCCCCGGTGGTGGCCACGGAGGTGGCGGAGGCGGAGGTGGGCGCGGCGGCGGAGGCGGTGTTCATGCCGGCGGCGGCGGCGGGGCTCATTTTGGCGGTGGCGCACGCGGCGGAGGTGGTGCAAGATTTAGCGGCGCGCGCGTTGGCGGCGGCGCACGATTCAGTGGCGGCGGTGGCCGTCGCTTCAACGGCGGTGGCCCGGCAGTTTCGCGCGCGGCACGCTCCGGCGGGCGTTTCAGTCGCGGTTATGCTGGAAGAGGAAATTCCAATCGCGTCGTCAATCGTAGCGGCAATCGCAACGGCAACCGCGTTACCAACCAGAACGCGCAACAGAACAATGCAGGTCGCGCTGCCGCGGCAATCAATCGCAACGCCGTTTCCAGGAATGCGCGATCGAACGCTGTTCGCAATACGCTCGCCTCGCGCTCTGTCGCAGGTGCCTTGCGTAACAGAAGCGCGTTCCGCAATCCGAACGCGCGACGTCAGATCGCCGCGAATGCGGCAATGGCGGGCTTTCGCAATGGACGAGGCAATGGTTGGTGGCGGCACCGTCACGGCGGATACGGATGGGTCGGGCCGTTGTTCTGGCCGTTCGCGTATAACGATCTCTACGATTATGCGTATTACGGCTATGGCTATGACCCAGCGTTCTGGGATTACGGCTACGACGACATTTATGCGGGAATGTTCTCGCCTTACGGCTATGACGACCTGAGCGGATATTTGCCGCAAGGCGGCGGGACGCGTGTGGTGCGTGCACCATCTTCATCGTCAACGCCCGCGGACAATAGCAACGCGAGCGACGATCAACTCGCACAGATGTGCGGCGACGACAGCAAAGACATCGCGGGTTTGCCGATCGACCAGATGCAGCAGGCGATCCAGCCGAACGCCGAGCAGCGTGCAGCGCTCGACGATCTCGGCAACGCGTCGATTAGTGCCGCGCAGAAAATCCGTTCGGCTTGCCCGAGTGACGCGGCGTTAACGGCACCGAAACGACTCGCTGCGATGCAGGCGCGGGTCGAGGCGATGCTGGCGGGCGTGCAGATCATGCAACCGCCGATGGAGAAATTCTACGGTCTATTGAACGATGAGCAGAAGGCAAAGCTCAACGGTCTCGGACAACAGCAACGTCAGTCGCAGGATTCACGTCAGGATAGTCCTACCAAACCTCAGGACTGCAACGCCGCACAAAACGGCTTGCAATGGCCGACATCCCAGATCGAGAAAACTGTGCATCCGACGGATACGCAGCGCGCAAGTTTGACTGTCCTTCAGGATGCGACGGCGAAAGCAGGCACTCTGCTTGCCTCATCGTGTCAACCGTCGAACGATCTCACGCCGCCCGCTCGGCTTGCGGCGGCTGGAAAGCGTCTGAACGATTTGTTGCAGGCGGTAACAACGGTGCGCGTGGCGTTGGACGATTTTTACGGATCGTTGAGCGATGAACAGAAAGCGCAGTTCGAGGCGATCGGGCCGCAAAAGGACCAGACGGTTGGACAAGCCAGCGACGCGGGTCAATCGAACGACCAGCCGCGCCAGCGCCGCAGACACTACGGCTACGGCTATCGCAACGTCGAAGGCATCATCCGGCATTTCATCGCGATCGCGCGCTGATCCAATCGGGCTGTTTTGAAAAAAGCAGCCCGATCTATCTTTGACGGGTCGTCGCACGAACGGCAATCGGCACGGCGTTCGCACCGAGGTTCTGGCCCTTGGCAAGCAGGCCGCGAGACTTCATGACTTTGCGCAAGATTGGCGCAGTGACGGTTTGAGCGTGAAGCGATAGCACCATCTCATGCCGGCGAAGACCGCGTCCGCCCTTAACGAGGCCGAGATCTCGGATCACGGCGAAATGCCCGTCGCTCATTCGCACCAGACGAACATCGACGAATATCCGCTTCAGAAATCCCAGCATTTGCGCCCTCATTCAGAACGACGCTGAGAATGCACTGTCGCGCGATTCGGTCAAATCTTGACATGGCACGAATCGAATTGCGCAACGGTGCCGATGAACGGCGTAAATTGGTGCTGAAATCTTAAAGTGGGGCCGCCGTGTGGGCGAAAAAGAACAGCGGCCCCTGTCGCTCAATTGAAATTGCAGGCTGCGGGGCCTGCGTCGAACGACATGCAATCGGTAGCATCCAACCGAAATGCCGCAACGAAAGCCCGTCTTTAACCTAACCGGTCAACCTTACCCGCGTGGCTGTTAGGCGCCGTCGCCGCGCGCGCTTAAGGCCGTGAGTCCTTCGCGGTATGTGGGATAGCTGAGTCTGACGCCGAGTTCCTCGTGGGTTCGTCTGTTTCGCACGCGTTTGTTCTCTGCGTAAAATGAGCGGCCCATCTCGGTCAATTCCGCATCCTCAAACCGGATTTCCGGCGGCGGCGCGCGACCGCAAAGCTGCGCTGCGAACGCCACCACGTCCTGCGGCGGGGCGGGTTCGTTGTCCGTGACATTATAGACGCCACCGCTGCACGGCCGTTGGACCGATGCCTCAAGAATTTGGGCAATATCCTCGACATGGACTCTATTGAACACCTGGCCCGGCTTGACGATACGCTTGGCCGTTCCTTGTGCGAGTTGGACAAGCTGATTGCGACCGGGGCCGTAGATTCCGGCAAGACGGAAAATCTGGACGGATTTGTCGCTTGCCTTCCCCAGCGATAACCATTCCTGCTCGGCAAGCACGCGATGACGCGAGCGCGTATGAATGGGATTGACCGGCGTCCGCTCATCGATCCATTCGCCTTGATGGTCGCCGTAGACACCGATGGTCGAGAGGTATCCGATCCATCGTAGATTTGGCGCCGCTGCAATTGATTTTGAGAATGCGCGAAACGCCGGATCGCCATCGGCGTCGGGCGGCACCGAAACCAGCAATGCATCGCAGGCCGAAATATCAGATTCGATTTCGGCGTCGTGGCCGTCCGGCCCAAAGCGCCGCACCGCAATCCCTGACAGGGCGGCGGCTTTCGCGCGCGACCGCACTGTTCCTGAGACCTGATGGCCTTTACCGCGCATTCGGTCGGCAAATACAGATGCGCTGAATCCGAGCCCGAATATAAAAAGCTTCACGATAGACCCTGTTCAAAATCGCCATCGCGACGTAGTTATCGCCATAGAGAAGTTACACTAGCAGTCCGGAGTTAGACTTGGACAATTACGATCCCCTTCGCGATTATTTGCTCACGCAACATCTCGATGAGTTTGTGCTGAGCTTTGAGGCTATCGAGGAGGTTCTCGGATTTGCGCTACCGCGCGCTTCGCAGCGCGCGTCGTGGTGGGAGAAGGAGCGCAATCCGGAAAATGCGCGCCCGCAACGCGACGCTATTCGCGACGGCGGCTATGAAGCGACTCGGCTGCCGAGCGACAAGGGCGTTCGCTTTCGCAAGCTGACCGCGAAAAAATTCATTCCCAAGCACTAGACCTATGTGCGGGTGCCGTTGAAGGTCACGGGCCCTTGCGAATAATTTGAATCCGAGCGGAATAATCGTAAATGATGCCCAATTGTGGTGCGTTGCAAAATGAGCGCGGCAAATCGCCACGACAAGAAATTTCAATGACCGGGGCGATCATGCGGGTATAAAGGATGCCAACACCAACGAGAAAAGTCTGGGAGGCTTAAAAATGACGACGAAAATTTTAGCAGCCGCGATTGCGGCAATCGGTTTGACGGCGGCGCTGCCTGCGTCGGCGCAGCAGGGTGTGAAGATCGGAATTCTGAACGATCAATCCGGCGTCTATGCGGATTACGGCGGCAAGTGGTCGGTCGAAGCTGCGAATATGGCGGTCGAGGATTTCGGCGGATCGGTGCTCGGTCAGAAGATCGAAGTCATCTCGGCAGACCATCAGAACAAGCCTGATTTGGGCGTTAGCATCGCGCGGCGTTGGTATGAAGTCGAAAACGTCGACATGATCACCGAATTGACGACGTCTTCGGTCGCACTCGCGGTCCACGATCTGTCGAAGCAGATGAAGAAGATCGACATCGTCGTCGGCGCTGCGACCTCGCGTCTGACCGGCGACGCTTGCCAGCCTTACGGTTTCCACTGGGCCTACGACACCCGCGCGCTGGGCGTCGGCACCGGTGGCGCATTGACCGAAGCCGGCGGCAAGACGTGGTTCTTCATGACTGCGGATTATGCGTTCGGCTACGCGCTGGAAAAAGACACCGGCGACTTCGTGAAATCGAAGGGCGGCACCGTCGTGGGGTCTGTTCGTATTCCGTTGAACACATCGGACTTCTCGTCGTTCCTGCTGCAAGCGCAAAGCTCGAAGGCGCAAGTCATCGGTCTTGCCAATGCGGGTCTCGATACGACGAACTCGATCAAGCAGGCCGCCGAATTCGGTATCGTCAAGGGCGGCCAGAAACTCGCCGGTCTGCTGTTCACCTTGGCTGAAGTTCATGGCCTTGGTCTCGAGGCGGCTCAGGGTTCGGTTCTCACGGAGGGGTATTATTGGGATCGCGACGACAATTCGCGCGAACTCGCCAACCGTTTCTTCAAGCGCACCGGCCGTATGCCGAACATGATCCAGGCCGGAACGTACTCAGCGACGTTGCAGTATCTCAAAGCCGTCAAGGCCGCAGGGACCAAGGACACTGAAGCGGTTGCGAAGAAACTTCACGAATTGCCGGTGAACGATCAGTTCGCGCAGGGCGGCAAGGTTATGGAGAATGGCCGCATGGTGCATGACCTCTATCTGTTCGAGGTCAAGAAGCCGTCGGAATCCACGAAGCCTTGGGACTACTACAAGCAACTCGCCGTTGTTCCCGGCGACAAGGCATTCTTCACGGTCGCCGAGTCGGGCTGCAAGCTGACGCAGTAACGCCGCGGTTGAAAGTCTGCTAAAGGGAGGCCAGCACGGCCTCCCTTTTGTTTTCAGTGAGAATTAAACCGATGTCCATCCGCATCGTCGATGTCCGCGAAGTCACCAAGCCGATCTCGTCCCCGATCCGTAACGCTTATATCGACTTCACGAAAATGACGACGAGCCTTGTCGCAGTCGTCACGGATGTGAAGCGCGACGGCAAAACGGTGGTCGGCTACGGCTTCAATTCCAACGGGCGTTACGGTCAAGGCGGATTGATCCGCGAACGCTTTGCGCCACGCATTCTCGAAGCGGAACCGAAATCGCTCCTGAACGACAGCGGCGACAATATCGACCCCGACAAAGTCTGGGCCGCGATGATGTCCAACGAAAAACCCGGCGGTCACGGCGAACGCTCGGTTGCGGTCGGCACGCTGGACATGGCGGTGTGGGACGCCGTCGCCAAGATCGCGGGCAAGCCGCTGTTTCGGTTGCTTGCGCAGCGACATAAGCGCGAAGCCAATCCGCGCGTCTTCGTTTATGCAGCGGGCGGCTATTACTATCCCGGTAAGGACAACACGGCATTGCGCACTGAGATGCGCGGCTATCTCGACCGCGGTTACAATGTCGTGAAAATGAAAATCGGCGGCGCACCGATAAAAGAGGATCAGGAGCGCATCGAGGCCGCGTTGACGGAAATCGGATCGCAAGCGCAGCTTGCTGTCGACGCCAACGGGCGCTTCGATCTGGAAACCGCCATCGCCTATGCCAAGATGCTGCGGCACTACCCGCTATTTTGGTATGAAGAAATCGGCGATCCGCTGGACTTCGCGCTACAGGCCGCGATGGCAGATTTTTATCCCGGCCCGATGGCGACTGGCGAGAATCTTTTCAGCCATCAGGATGCACGTAATCTCATTCGGCACGGCGGCATGCGGCCGGATCGCGACTGGCTGCAATTCGATTGCGCGCTCTCATATGGCCTCTGCGAGTATCAGCGCACGCTTGAGGTTTTGAAAACACACGGCTGGTCGCCGTCGCGTTGCGTTCCGCATGGCGGGCATCAGATGTCGCTGAACATTGCGGCGGGCCTCGGTCTCGGCGGCAATGAAAGCTATCCGGATCTGTTCCAGCCCTATGGCGGTTTCCCCGACGGCGTTCGTGTCGAGAACGGTCATATTGTGATGCCGGATATTCCCGGCATCGGCTTCGAGGGCAAGGCGGATCTGTATAAAGAGATGAAGGCGTTGGCCTCCTAAATCAAAAAGCCCCGCAGGATGCGGGGCTTTCCATTTTGTCACCCGATCGTCGCGAATTATCTGCCGTTGCCTATGCAACCGCCGTTAGGTCCGATGTGAAATCCGCGCGGGCACGGATGCGCCCCCGGATCGGCGTAGTTCTTGAGGCAACCGTTGAACGGCCCACGATGATAACCCGCGCCGCAACCGCCCGCGATCGCGATCACTTCAGGGGATGTGTTTTGGCTCGACGCACCAGGCGACAGCGCGAGAGCTGGGGCAATCGTGGCGCTTGTGAGAAACATAACGGCAATCAAAGTTTTCATGGTGGTTTCTCCTTTGATGTGAATTAGCCGCCCGCGAACGCTATGCCGGCGCGAACTTCGCCGATCGCATTATCGATCAGGCCGAGTGCGCGTTCGCGATGACCGCCCTTGTTCGGCGTGGCTCTCGCCAATTCGCTACGCGCGCTTTGCAGCAACCCAAGAGTCTCAGCCATGTGCGGCTGCGCGCCGATGGCGTAGCCAATGCCCATGCTGGTTGCGATGATGCCTGCGAGCAGCGCGACGCGCGCCGACGAAAATTTCGACATTCTGGTTCTCCGGTCTTTGGCCGTCTGTGAAATCTGAGACGGATTGAAGTTTCCGGGCGAAGCGGTCGGTGAAAGCCGAAACCTCGTTCCGGTGCGGCGCTTTAGCGCAGCGTCGCGTTTTGTTCTTGGATTGGCTGGCGCTCAACCGGGTCGGCACGGACTGACCGGCGCCAAAGCCTCGAATTCGGTTGGCTTCACGACAACGTGCAATATTGCTGCAACACGCCTATAATACTGTTTCTTCACATCCGGAATGTTTCGGCTAGGAATACGATTCGCGTGAGCATTATCCGCAAGGTTTTGTCCACCGACCTGCTGCCTGCGCACCTGAACGACAGGCAGCGCTATATGACGTTTGCCGAACTGTACGAGCATTTCTCGAACACCGGCGAACTCGACCCCGCAGACGACGTGCCGTTCAAGGCGTCGATGAATTCAATCACGATCGGCACGACGTTGATCGGCCGCTGCGACGGCACGTTTACAAAAGTGCGGCGTGAGCGTCGCCAGATCGTCCAGACCAATGACGACCGCTATTGCATCGCGCGCAATGCGCAGCCGCACGATGCCTGGGTCGTTCATCGCGGCAAGGAATTCCGGCTGCGGCCGGGCAGTATGGCGGTTCTCCATCTCGACGAAACGTTCCAAGGCGTCGATGGTGCCAATCACAAGCGCTTCACCAACGTACATCTGCCGCGGCAGGCGCTGAAGGCGATGGTCAAGAACATCGACGATCTCGTCGGCGTCGAGCTGGAAGCTGGCGGTGCGCTGTCGCTGGCGATGGATTACAGCGAACTCGTTCTCGACAACGACCGCGTCGCGGAAGAGGCGGGTTCGTTGATTGCAACGCATCTGCTCGATCTCGTGGCACTCGGCCTCGGCATGCAGGGCGACGGCGCGGAGACGGCAAAACGCCGCGGGCTGCGCGAGGTGCGGCTGACGGAAGTGTTGAGAATTCTTAACGCGCAATTCACAGAATCTGATTTTTCCGCGCAGAGACTTGCCGCCGCTGCCGGTCTCTCCGAGCGCTACGTCAACGAATTGCTTTATGAAGCGGGCGCGAGCTTCAGCGCGCGTATTCTCGAATTGCGCCTGCGCAAGGTGGTCGATCTGCTGGCGCAATCCGATGACCGCAAGATCAGCGACATTGCGTTTGCCTGCGGCTTCAACGATCTGTCGTATTTCAACCGCTGCTTCCGCCGCCGCTTCGGACTGACGCCCACCGCCGCGCGCGGGCATCAGCCTTAAGCTGCTTCGATTGAGGCTCAGGCCGGAATACGGCCGGCAAACGTGCGCTCCAGCATCCATTGCGGATATTCGCTTTTCAGCGCACTCGCTTTGTCGAGCGTTGCCAACTCATCTGCGGACAATTTGATCTCAGTCGCTGCGAGATTGTCGTTGAGTTGTTCGACGGTCTTGGCACCGACGATCACGGTCATCACCGCCTTCTGGTGCAACAACCAAGCCAGCGCGATACGAGCGACGGAAACTTGATGCGCCGCTGCGATCGGACGCATCGCGTCCACCACGTCGAACGCGTGCTCCTTATCCACGGGCGGAAAGTCGAAGGCGACGCGGCGCGCATCGTTCGGCGTTGCGACTTCGCGACCGAATTTGCCGGAGAGCAATCCGCCGGCGAGCGGCGACCACACCATGATGCCGAGGTTCTGGTCGAGCGCCATCGGCACGACCTCGCGCTCAAGGTCGCGACCGGCAATGGTGTAATAGGACTGAACGGTTTCGAAACGCGCGTAGCCGTGCTGCTGCGAGACGCCAAGCGCCTTCATCACTTGCCACCCTGCCATGTTCGAGCAGCCGATGTAGCGCACCTTGCCCTGCCGCACGAGATCGTCGAACGCGCGCAGGGTCTCGTCGATGGGGGTCGCGGCGTCGTGGCTGTGGGCCTGATAGAGGTCGATATGATCGAGTTGCAATCGCTTCAGACTGGCTTCGACCGAATCCATGATGTGTCCCCGCGACAGGCCAACGCCATTCGGTCCTGCGCTCGTCCGCGCCCTGCACTTGGTGGCGATGATCACTTCGTCGCGCTTCACTTTGAGATCGCGCAGCGCCTGACCGAGAATGGTTTCCGACAAACCTTCCGAATAGACGTCCGCGGTGTCGATGAAATTTACGCCTGCCTTGAGTGCTGCATCGACCAACGCGTTCGAGCTGGACTGATCGACCTCGCCTATTTTCTTCCACATCTCGCCCTGACCGCCGAAGGTCATGGTGCCGAGGCAGATTTCGGAAACGAACAGGCCGGTGCGGCCGAGCGGGCGGTATTTCATCGGATGACCTCTGGGATAATGACGTGTGCTGGTGCTGTATCGCGCGGGCGCGCGAGAACCGTCAGAAATAAAAGCGTGAAATGACAGTGCCAAACACTATCAAGCCGAAGGCAATCCGACAACACACGGTCATTTGATTGTTTCGCGATTGCGCGCTATCGCGCACGGCGGACCGGCTTTTTCGGGCGGTGTCGTGTGCGGGGCGTGTTTTTCAATTCGCTCGCGCGCGTATCCGACTTGGAGAGGCGACGTATGATCGCAAGCGCGCTTCCGAACACCGCCTCGTCGTGGTCGATGGGATAAACCACATATGCTGGCAGCAGGAATTTCGGTGCGCCGGCGACGATATGCAGGCGCTTGGCTTCGATGTGCGGCCGCACGATGCGTAATGGAAAATAACCCGCGCCTTTGTTGCTCAAGATGTGCTGCAAGCCAAGCCAGCCGATATTCGCCGTCAGTGAGGGCACGCCAAAGCTCGGAAAGAAGGCGCTGTGTCGCGCGTAGAATTCCGGCCCCCAATCGACATACACGTAGCCCAGTTGCGGTTCGGGTGCGCCTTTCGGGTCGGTCGATATCATCACCAACTGATCTTCGAATAATTGTTCGACGATCAGGCCGGGGCGGCTTTGCGGCGTGTACATCACCCCGATGTCGATGCGCCCCTCGATCAGCCCCTGCATCAGTTCAGGTTCGAGTGCGCTGTCGGCGCGGATCGAGATCGTTGGATTATCCACCTGCATCAATGGCAGCCATTGCAGCAGATACTCTTCCCACAGCCCGATGCGCCCGCCGATTGTGAGCGTACCGGAGAACCCTTCCGGCAATCCGATGTCGTGTCGGGCGCGTTCAACGGTGCGGACCAGCGCGGTCGCATGTTTCTGAAATTGGCGTCCGGCTGCGGTGAGCGCCGTGCCAGCTTTGTTTCGGATAAACAGCGTGCAGTTAAGTTGATCCTCCAGCGTGTGAATACGCGTACTCACCGTCGACTGGCTGACATGAAGCTTGTCGGCGGCGGAGATAAAATTTCCTTCGGCGACAACAGAGAGAAAAGTCCGCGCGAGTTCTGTGTCCATTGCGCCGTCCCGTCTGTGTCGCTAAATCCGTCCGATTTCTTATATCTACAAAGTCGATATTAAGGCGCAGTATTATTCGTTTGCTTAATTTATTGTTGTTTCTACCTTATGGCCATTGCACGTCAACCGATCCCGAACCGGGATGTGTTCGGAAGCGCCGGTATTCGATGGAATGCCGATGAAGTGGAAAGAGCCGAATCATGACCACAATGAAGCAGGCACAGGTGCCGACGTTGTTGGATTGGGTCGCCTACAAGCTGTCGTCGCGAACTGGGACGCGTCTTCGGAAAAATTTGAGAGCGACGGAAGTTGCCGCGATCGTGGCCGGCAGCGGATTTCCAGCGGGCGGCTAGTCCAATCTAATTGCATCACGTTCTACCCAAGAGCCTTGGCCGGTGCGCCTTCCAATCACGAGCGCTCACCGGCTTTTTTTTGAGTAGAGCTTTTGAGAAGTCGTCAGGAATTGACGTAGATGAAATCCCGCAGCAGCGGATAGATTTCGTTATTCCACTTCTTGCCGCTGAACACGCCGTAATGCCCGACACCGGCCTGCATGTGATGAACCTTGCGATAGGCGCGCACACCGGTGCAGAGGTCTTGCGCCGCAAGAGTCTGACCGATCGAGCAGATGTCGTCCTTCTCGCCTTCGACTGTCATCAAGCCCATCTTCTTGATCGAGCCGGGGTTCACCGGACGGCCTTTGTGCGTCAGCTTGCCCTGCGGTAGCAGATGTTCCTGAAAAACGTCGCGGATGGTGTCGATGTAAAAATCCGCTGGCAGATCCATCACCGCGAAATATTCGTCATAGAAGGTTTTGATCTTCTCTGCGTTCTCGATGTCGCCGTTGGCAAGATGTTGGTACAGATCCTTGTGCGACTGGATATGGCGCTCAAGGTTCATCGACATGAAGGCCGTGACCTGAATGAAACCCGGGTAGACTTTGCGAAACGCGCCTTTGCACTGCATCGGCACGAAGTTGATGAGATTGTCCTCGAACCATTTCAGCGGTTTCGACTTTGCGAATTCGTTGACCTTGGTCGGCGTGATGCGCGTGTCGATCGGACCCGCCATCAGCGTGAGACTTGCAGGCCGCGCCGGATGATTGTCCTCCGACATGATCGCGCAGGCAGCGAGCGCCGACACCGATGGCTGGCAGACCGCGATCATGTGCGACTTCGGGCCGATCTTGTCCATGAAGGTGATGAGATGCTCGGTGTATTCGTCGAGCCCGAATTTTCCGGCATCGACCGGAATATCACGCGGGTTGTGCCAGTCTGTGATGTAGACGTCGTGATCCTGCAACAGCGTCTGCACCGTGCCGCGCATCAGCGTCGCGAAATGCCCCGACATCGGTGCGACCAGCAGAACTTTCGGTTGATCCGGCGCGCCGTCTTTCTTGAAATGCAACAGCGAGCCGAATGGCGAGGCGAATGCGACTTCCTCAATCACATCGTATTTGCCGTTGCCGACCGGGACGGGTTGGATGTCATAGTCAGGCCGCGCGTAAGTGAGCGACGTCCGCGAGATCAGTTCGAGCGCTGCCGCGAGCCGTCCGAAAACCTTGTCGGATAGGCCTTCGGGCAACAGCCTGATTGAACCGAGCGCCGACGCGGCGGAGCTGCGCCACGGGTGCATCATGTCCATGGTGTTCTGGTAGGCCTGATACATCATGGGCGACATCCGATTCATTCCTGCTTTGTTGCTATGCAACATCGAAGCCAAAGCGTCGTCAATCGGTCATCCGGACTGGCATGTGGTTTGCTGAGTTGAACAGGGCGCAGGCGCTTAAATAGCGGGCAGGGTTGGCCCGCCAGATAGGCGATTGCACCCTTTGTTTCGGTAGATTCGGCGTGCGGAGGCGATTGATGGCGAAAGCAACACTGACGATCAGCAGCAAGAATTATTCGTCGTGGTCGCTGCGCGGCTGGCTCCTGACCAAGTTTTCGGGGCTGGAATTCGACGAGATCGTCACGGCGGCGGATGATGCGTCCGCGCGCGCGGAAATTTTGCTGCTGTCGTCTTCGATTTTGGTGCCGTGTTTGCGGCACGATGGCGCAACCGTCTGGGACACGCTGGCGATCGGCGAATATCTCAACGACCTCATGCCTGACGCAGGTTTACTGCCGAAAGAGCGCATTCCACGTGCACATTGCCGCTCGATCTGCGGCGAGATTCATTCGGGCTTCACGACGCTACGCTCCTCGCTGCCCGTCAATATCAAAGGCCATTTCCCCGGCTTTAAGATCTGGTCGCGCGCGCAGGCCGATATTGATCGCGTTTGCGCGATCTGGAGCGATTGCCTGGAAAAATCCGGCGGACCATTTTTGTTCGGACATCGCTCGATGGCCGATGCGATGTATGCGCCCGTCGTCACGCGCTTCATGACCTACGATGTTCAGATCGGGCCGACCTTGGCGGCCTACGCGAAACGAATCATTGCGCTTCCCGAAATGCAGGAATGGATGACGGCCGCGAAGCTGGAGCCGGCTGAAATCGAGGAGCTTGAGGTCGAATATTAGGCACGAGCTGTCTGCAATTGCCTGATCGCTAGGCCGCGCGAATATTTTCGTGCGAATCCAGTTATCTCCCGATACCGGCCGCGCGGAACTCGTGTTTCGGCTCTGCTTTGGGCGCTCGCGAAAATCACGAATCTTCCATCAAATTCAGCAACATCCACTGCTGCGCAAAATTTGCGCGGGTGAAAACCGGCTAACCGTTTGAGCTGGCGCGAAATTCGCATGGTGCATTGCAGAAACAATTGAGCGGCGGTTGCCCGCCTGGATTCCTAAATTGGAGAATCCTATGAACGTGCATGCGAAAATCGATTCAAAATGGTCTGGCCTCACGCATCCAAACGGCGACCCTCTCCGCCTTAACAACAAAGATTTCGTGGCCATCGATCGCCACAAGGATACGACATACGAGGCGACGTATCGTCCGCAGGCGCTCTACAGCCGCGCGGAGGAAGGCTTTCACGCCAACAACGAAACTCTCCTGCTTCACGAGGTCGCGACCAATCTTCCGATCTATCTCGAAGACACCGGCCCGACCGATTTCCATCTTCATCTTCCGCCGGGCGGATTCCAGCTCGTGCTGGTCACGTCGGGCGTGTTCACCTTCGACTACGATGGTCGGCTGTACTATGTCGGTCCCGGTTCGGTCATGCTGCAAAGCGCGATCGTGCATCGCCAGCTGTTTTACACGTGGTCCGGTTTGGAGACCGAAGAAAATCTCAGGACGCCGCAGACGGTGGTGCCGGATGCGCTGTCCATGGGCTACTCCGGAAAATTTCTTGAAGCCTTCATTACCGATCCGACGACCTTTCCCAATCCGACGGTCGTGAGTCAGGACCGTATCAACGAAGCCGAAACGCCGCGTGTGGCATGGACCCACCCGCTGCATGATCGCCCCGCCGACGCGGCATTTTGGCTTCAGGAACCGCTGGCGCTTGACGCGCTCTTTAGGCCGGTGGCCGCTAGCATTATCAAATCGGCCATGCCGGTTTACGTGCGCGATCTCGGCATCGAAGTGCCATCAGGCCATCTTGTGACGGGCCACATCATCGCGACCGATCCGCGTGACCGCTCGATTTTGCCGAAGAGCGCTGCCGCAACAGAGGTCGATTCTTTCGCGAAAGGCGAGGTCGTCATTTATCGCGTCATTCGCGGCACCGCCCAATTCAAGGACAGCGCGGGGAAGCTGATCGAACTCGCGGTTGGCGACGTGGTGACGGCCGGCAAGAACTCGACGACTCTCATCGGCCTCGGCGAAAATACGCAAGTCCTCCGGCTCGGCCTCCTGAAGGGAATGGAGAAGCTTCGCAGCTGGACGCCGACGCAGCGTGACGAAATTGACGGCCTGGCGGGTCAAATCATCACGCAGAAGGACGTTCGCCCGCTGCGGACGGAAGGCAAGCCGGTCGGGTATTTATACGAGTAAGCGGAACGGTATCGGGGAGCGTCACGCGGTGGCCCGCAAAGATGTCATGAGTTTCATGACGAAATGACCTGACGTCGCGGTTCATCGCGACTTTGCATGTTTGAGCTTTTATGATCCTCTCCCGGCGGCCCCTGCCGGGAGATATTTTTATGCCGACACGCGCGCGAGTCGATGAATTCATTGCCGCTGTCGAGAGTGGCGACCATGCCGGTGCAATTGAGCGCTATTACACCGAAGACGCCAGCATGCAGGAGAACGCCACGCCGCCTCGCGTCGGGCGCGATGTCCTAGTGGCGTTCGAGAAAAACATTCTGGCCCAAATGAGCAAGGTCGAATCCAAGGCACTCGCCTCCGTCGTCGAGGGCGACCGCGTGATGATTCACTGGAATTTCGATATGACGAATAAGGGCGGGCGAACGCGGCACTTTGACGAAGTGGCGGTTCAGGAATGGCGCGGCGATAAAATCTTGCGCGAGCGATTCTTCTACGACACCAAGCCGGCTCCATAAACGTGTCGCAAACCGCAGTCGATGAAGGCTCTATCAAATACCAAGGCTGGCTGGTCGTCGTCGTCTGCTTTCTGGTGGCGAGTTTCGCCTGGGGCGTTGGATTCTACGGGCAGGGCGTTTATCTCGCCGAACTGCAGCGCATCCACGGCTGGCCCGCGTCGCTGATCTCGACCGCCACGACCTGTTATTATTTGTTCAGTTCGATCCTTGTCGTTTTCGTTGGCGAAGGCATCCGGAAATTTGGACCGCGCCTGTTTTTGATTGTCGGCATGGTCTGCATGGCCGTGGGTGCCGCGATGGTCGGACAGGTGACGTCGCCGTGGCAGCTTTATCTTGTCTATGCGCTGATCGCTTTCGGCTGGGCAGGCACAAGTCTGGCCGCGATCAACAACACCCTCGGCATGTGGTTCGACAAAAAGCGCGGCATGGCGATCAGCTACGCGCTCAATGGCGCCAGTATCGGCGGGGTGGTTGGCATTCCGCTATTGGTTTGGGCCATTGGAAAGTTCGGATTCGCACCGACACTGATCGCGGCGGCATTGATCATGATCGCGGTCACTATCCCGGCGATTTTGCTCTGGGTCGGGACGCCGCCGAAGAAGATGCTGCCTGCTCTCGATGCGTTCGACACGACACCGTCCGTCGCGATGAGCGCCGCGGCGATTCGTGGCGAAGCATTCCGGACGCTTTCGTTCTGGACCATCGTCATTCCATTTTCGCTGGTGTTGTTGGCGCAGGTCGCTTTCATCGTCCATCAGATATCGTTTCTCGATCCGATCATCGGCCGCGCGCAAGCCAGCATCGCAGTATCGCTGATGACGGCGATGGCGGTTGTGGGCCGCGTCATTTTCGGCACCGTGATCGACAAGCTCGATCAGCGTCTCGCGTCGTCGGTTTCGTTTGCAAGCCAGGCGCTGGCACTTCTGGTCGCGATCAACATTCATCATCCTTATGCGTTGATTGCAGCGTCCGCCGTGTTCGGATTTACAGTTGGCAATGCGATCACGCTGCCGTCGCTGATCGTGCAGCGGGAATTCAGCGCGGCGTCCTTTGGTGTGGTTGTAAGTCTTGTGATCGCGATATGCCAGTTCACTTACGCATTCGGGCCGGGGTTGATCGGCCTGCTGCGCGATTGGTCCGGCAGTTACACGCTGCCGTTTTATGTCTGCGTGATTCTTGAGTTGATCGGAGCAGCAATTGTTTTAATTCGCGCAAAAACACCGGTCACGCTTTAGCCTTGTATTCCTTCAGCAGTGCATCGACGTCAAGCCGACGTGTGAACATCGCAAGACCGCCGCTCGCGTCTCGCGGCCATTCGCTTTGCGGGCGATCTCGATAAAGCTCAACACCGTTGTCATCGGGATCGCGCAAGTAAAGGGCTTCGCTCACGCCGTGGTCGCTCGCGCCGTCGAGCGCAATTCCGGCTGTATTCACACGATGAAGTGCGTCCGCCAGCGCTGCGCGATCAGGATAAAGGATCGCGGTGTGAAACAAGCCGGTGGTGCCGGCTGCTGGAGGGCTGCCGCCTTTGCTCTCCCACGTGTTGAGGCCGATGTGGTGGTGATAGCCGCCGGCAGAAATAAATGCGGCGTCGTCACCGTAACGCTGCATCAACTGAAAACCAAGAACGTCGCAATAAAAGCCAAGCGCGCGATTGAGGTCCGCGACTTTGAGATGAACGTGGCCGATGCGCGTACCGGGGTTGATGGGCTCGGGTGCAACGGGATGCGAAATCATGAGGTCTCCAACAATTTCAACGGTGAACTCGATCTATGGCTTGATGCTCACGGCACAAGATCGGATTTCTCGCCGTCCGGCAATTGCACGTCGAAAGTGTTCAACGTCATCGACACCAGCGTGTAATAGCCGAGCAGTCCGACCAGTTCGACAACGCCTCTTTCGCCGAATATCTGGATGGCTTGGTCATAAAGCGGCTTCGGCACGACGTGATTGGCGTGCAACGATTCGCTGAACTCGTAAATCAACTGAGATTTGGCATCGGGGAAATCCGGCACGCGGCGATGATTGATGTCGTCGATGATCTTCGGTTCGAGACCGGCCGCAAGCGCCATTTTCTTATGCGCATACCATTCGTATTGCGCACTCCAGTATCGCGCGGTGACGAGAATAGCCAGTTCCGAATTACGCGCGCCGAGAGTCGTGTCGTAACGCAGATATGCACCGAGACGATTGGAATGGCGCGCGACTTCCGGCGCGTGAATCCATGCCTTTGCCGGAGGCGTGACGGTGCCGCGCTTGCCGGCGGCTGACTCATCGTAAATCGATTTTTGGTCGTCGCTCATTTCGCTAGGCGAAAGCGTTTTCAAACGCATGTTCTTTTCCTCGCTCGATTACCGCCGATGCATGGCTACCATATCCCGCGCGGGATATTGAATTCTAGTCGCGGGCCGCTACAGTCCTGCCAACAAATTTCGAGGAACGTCCGGAGGACTATCTCATGGCAGACGTCGAGCAATTCCGGAAACAAACGCGCGAATGGCTGGAATTGAATTGCCCGCCAGAAATGCGCAAGCCCGTGACACAAGAGGGCGACGTGTTCTGGGGTGGACGCAATCGTACGTTCTCGTCGGAGCCGCAGCGCTTATGGTTCGAGCGTATGCGCGATAAGGGCTGGACCGTCCCGGATTGGCCGAAAGAATTCGGCGGCGGCGGACTTAATCTCGAAGAGACAAAAATCCTGCGTCAGGAAATGTCGGCGATTGGCGCGCGGCTGCCGCTGTCGAGCTTCGGCATCTGGATGCTGGGGCCGGCGCTGTTGAAATACGGCACAGACATTCAGAAGAAAGAGCATCTGCCGAAAATCGCTGCGGGCATGATGCGCTGGTGTCAGGGTTATTCGGAGCCGAACGCAGGGTCCGATCTCGCCTCGTTGCAGACGCGCGCCGATGTCGATGGCGACGATTACATCGTGAACGGCCAGAAAATCTGGACATCGATGGCGAATTTCGCCGACTGGATTTTCTGTCTGGTACGCACCGATTTCTCAGCCAAGAAACACGACGGTATTAGCTTCTTGCTTTTCGACATGGCGTCAAAAGGCGTCTCCACCAAGCCGATCTTGCTGATCTCCGGCAAGTCGCCGTTCTGCGAAACATTCTTCGACGATGTCCGCGTGTCGCGCGCCAATGTTGTCGGCACCGTCAATCGCGGCTGGGACGTTGCGAAATATCTGTTGCAGCACGAACGCGCGATGATCAGCGAAGTCGGCGACCGGCGCGGCGCGCGGCCGATAGGACAGGTTGCGGCGAATTCCATCGGCGCGGACGAGAACGGGCAGCTTGATGACCCGATCCTGCGTGGACAAATTGCGGCGTTCGACATCGATGAGGCAGCGCTGGCGTGCGCGTCCGAGCGCGCCATCGATCTTGCGAAAGCGGGTCAGGGCCATCCGGCCTATTCGGCGGCGCTGAAATATTACGGCACGGAATTGAACAAACGCCGCCATGAAATTTTGATGTCGGCGGGCGGCGCGAATGCGCTGGAATGGGAAAGCGAAAGATCGCGTGACGGATTGGCAGCGCGGACATGGTTGCGCACCAAGGCCAATTCGATCGAAGGCGGCACCAGCGAAGTCATGCTCGGCATCGTCGCCAAGCGCATTCTCGATCTGCCGGGAGCGTAGTTTCGTATTTGCGAGCGGAGCGAAGCAATCCATTACACCAAGTTAGATTGCTTCGTCGCGTCGCTCCTCGCAATGACGGTAAGACATAAAATGAATTGAATCAGGATTAGTGGATATAGAATGGCTCTCGTCCTCAACGAAGAACAGTCAATGCTACGCGACAGCGCGCGTGGCCTCATCAGCGACAAGGCGCCGGTCGCGCATTTGCGCAAATTGCGCGACAGCAAGGATGCGACCGGATTTTCGCGCGAGTTATGGACAACATTCGCCGAGATGGGTTTTTCGGGGTTGCTCGTGCCGGAAGAATTCGGCGGCAGCGCACTGGGATTCGTCGAGGCCGGCGTGGTGATGGAAGAAATCGGCCGCACACTGATGTCGTCGCCGTTTTTGTCCACGGCGGTATTGGCCGCGTCGGCGCTGACGCGTGGCGGCAGCAAGGCACAGAAATCCGAGTATCTCGGCAAGATCGCGAAAGGCGATTTGATCGCGACGCTTGCTGTCGACGAGGGCGCAAAACACCGTCCGGCGAAAACCGCGATGAGCGCGGTGCGCTCAGGCAATGGGTTCAAGCTGAAGGGCGCAAAGGCGTTCGTGGTAGACGGCCACGCGTCGGATTTGCTGATCGTGGCCGCGCGCACATCGGGCAAGCCAGGCGATATGGAAGGGCTGACGCTATTTCTGGTCGATCCCAAGAGCAAAGGCATCGAGATCGAGCGCACCGCGATGGTCGATAACCACAATGCTGCGCGCATCGTGTTCAACGATGTCGAAGTGACCGCCGACAGCGTGCTCGGCGAAGTCGATCAGGGATCGCAACTACTGGGCGGTGTACTGAATATCGGCCGCGCGGCAGTTGCCTCCGAAATGGTCGGCACCAGCGAAGAAGCCTTTGCGCGCACGGTAAATTATCTGAAAGAGCGCAAACAGTTCGGCAAGCTGATCGGCGAATTTCAGGTGCTGCAACACCGCGCCGCGCATCTCTATACGGAGATCGAAATCACCAAGGCAGCGGTGATGAAGGCGTTGCAAATGCTGGATTCGGATTTCGAGCATGCGGGTGCGGCGGTTGCTGTTGCCAAGGCGAAGGCTGGATCGACGGCGACATTGGCCGTGCAGGAAGCCGTGCAAATGCACGGTGGCGTCGGCATGACGGACGCGTTCGACATCGGTTTCTTTATGAAACGCGCGCGGGTGTGTCAGGAATTGTTTGGCGATACGGCGTTCCACGCCGATCAACTGGCGCGGCTGAAGAATTATTAAGTAGATGCGTCTGGCTGGTTAGTATCGATTGTCATCACCGGGCTTGTCCCGGTGATCTCGATTGCTAATACGCGGTGTTAAACGTGTCGGGATGGCCGGAACAAGTCCGGCCATGACGTCCGGGTAGTCTATCTAATCGGCGGCGCGTATTGCAGGCCGCCATTGGTCCAAAGCTGATTGAGCCCGCGCGGAATTTTCAATTTCGATCCCTCGCCGACATTGCGATCATAGACTTCGCCGTAATTGCCGACGTGACGGATGATGCGCGCGGCCCAGTCTTTTGTGAGCCCAAGTTCTTCGCCGTAAGCGCCTTCAGTACCGACAAGACGCATCACATCCGGCTTTTTCGATTTCATGGCCTCGTCGATATTCTTCGACGTCACGCCGAGTTCTTCGGCGTTGATCATCGCGTAAACAGTCCATTTCACGATCAGCAGCCAGTCGTCATCACGCTGGCGCACGACCGGCGCAAGCGGCTCCTTGGAAATCACGTCGGGCAAGATGACATGATCGATCGGTTTGGTCAGTCGCAGGCGCAGGGCGTAAAGCTGCGAGACGTCGGTCGTCAGCACGTCGCATTTACCTTGATCGTAAGCGGCGATCACGTCCTCGACCTTCGGGAAATTGATCTCCTGATATTTCATGTTGTTGGCGCGGAAATAATCCGCGACGTTGAGTTGCGTCGTGGTGCCGGACTGCACGCAGACCTTGCTGTCGGTAAGTTGAAGACCCGAATCGACGTTGCGCGATTTTGGCACCATGAACCCTTCGCCGTCGTAATAAGTGACGGCGGCGAAGTGCAGTTCGTAGTCGGTTTCGCGCGACATGCTCCATGTCGAATTGCGTGACAGAATATCGACCTTGCGATTCTGCAATTCCTTGAAGCGCTCGTTGGCATCGAGCGGCACGAACGTCACTTTCTTTGGATTGTCGAAGATCGCGGCGGCCACAGCGCGGCAGACGTCGACATCGAATCCGGTCCAGTTCCCATTCGCATCCGGATTGGAGAAGCCCGGCAACCCGGTGTTGACGCCGCACAAGACAGCGTCGCGCTTGAATGTCCGCTTCAGCGTGCGGGTGTCGTAACGCTCGTATGTGATCGCCGCCGCTGCAATAAGTGCAGCAACGATGAGACCGATGGTGAGGCCAGAGCGGAACGTGCGCGAAATGAGTGCCATGTGATGCGTCTCGAAAATTGAATGAGATTAGAAATTTTTTGCCGGATCAGATTTCAGGCTTCTGCCGGATGATCACCTTGGTGCCGACTGGCACGCGACTATAGAGATCGGTGACGTCGGCATTCACCAGCCTGAAACATCCGGATGACACTGCGGTGCCGATGGTTTGCGGCGCGTTGGTTCCGTGAATGCGATAGACGGTCGCGCCGAGATAGAGTGCGCGTGCGCCGAGTGGATTGCCGGGTCCACCCGCCATGAATCGCGGCAAGTATGGCTGGCGCGCGATCATTTCCGGCGGCGGCGTCCAGTCCGGCCATTCCTGCTTTTTCGTGATCGTGACCAGTCCCTGCCACTGGAAGCCGTCGCGACCGACGCCGATTCCGTAGCGAATCGCGCGACCGTTGCCCTGAATGAGATAAAGATGGCGCTCGGACGTCGAGACGATGATCGTGCCCGGTGCTTCCGTGGTTCGATAGAGCACCGCTGTTTTCTGAAATTCGGGCTCGAGCGTTTCCTCGTCTTCGGGAGGAACGTAACCCGGACGATCGCCCGGATCGTTCGATTGCGCCATCGCCCGCATCGGGGCCGCCATAAGGCTCATGGCAAAGACAAATGCCGAGAGAGATATCAACGCAAAACGAAGCGGATTCTTGTTCATGTTGATTCCTGCATGATTCTTGCGGTTCGTGCCCTTGGTCCATCAAACCCCACCGGCATTCGGTAAGCAAGATATTCGACCATCATCGCAGGAATTGTGACTAAACGAGAAAGCCTAAAATTGTGCTGAGAACGCTCAGCGCGGCGAGATCCATACCCGCAGAATAAAGGCAACGGCCGCAACGCTTCCGGTTCCAAGCAACCACAACGCAACGAACCACAACAGGCGCCGCGCCAGCGGCCGTTGCGGCTCATGGAGGGTCTTAGTCAATGATACCCGCTCTTGGCATCGACCTTGCCGCGAAACACCCAATACGAGAACGCGGTGTAGCTCAGGATAATCGGCACCATGATCGCGACGCCGACCAGCATGAATGTGAGGCTGTTGTCGGGAGCAGCCGCCTCCCGGATCGTGACGCTCTGCGGCACGATATGCGGCCATATGCTGACGCCCAATCCTGCATAGGATAGCGCGAACAATCCCAGCGACAGGAAGAAGGGGCGGTAGTCCTGTTTGTTGAGGAGGCTTTTCAAAAGAAAGAACGTGATCGCCGCGACCGCGAGCGGAATCGGCGAGGTGAACAGCAAGTTCGGCCACTCGAACCAGCGATGCCAGTAATCGTTCTTGAGAAACGGCGTTGCGAGACTGACCGCGCCGATCGCGCCGACTGTCGCGAATAACAAAATTCGACTGAGGCGATAGGCGTGGTCACGAAGTTCGCCCTTCGTCTTCATGATGAGCCATGTTGCGCCGAGCAAACTATATCCTGCGACGACGGCAAGACCCGTGAGAATGCTGAACGGTGTCAGCCAGTCCCACCAGCCACCGCCGTAGTGACGACCTGTTACCGTAACGCCTTGCAGGATCGCGCCGAGCGCGATGCCTTGCGAAAGCGCTGCAACCAGCGAACCGCCCGTGAAGGCGATGTCCCAGAGGTTGCGCTCGCGCGTCGAGCGCCAACGGAATTCAAAAGCGACGCCACGGAAAATCAATCCGATCAGCATCGCGATAATCGGCGTGTAGAGTGCAGGCATCAAAATGGCGTAAGCGAGCGGAAACGCGGCGAACAATCCGCCGCCGCCGAGCACCAGCCATGTCTCGTTGCCGTCCCACACCGGTGCGACCGTGTTCATGATGACGTTGCGGTCTTCTTTCTTCGGAAAAAACGGAAACAGCATGCCGAGTCCGAGATCGAAACCGTCCATTACGATGTAGAGAAACACCGCAAAGGCGATGATGAAGGCCCAGATGTCGGCGATGTGAAAAGGCAGCGTCATCGCGACTATCCTTTTCCACTTGTTGCGATCACGGGAGTCATGCCCGCCGCGCGCGCAGGTTGATCCTCACGCGGGCCTTGTTCGTCATGATGCGGCGGCTCATGCATCAGCCGCAGGATGTAGAACACACCCATGCCGAACACGATGAAGTAGACGATGATGAAGGCGATCAACGACGATGCAACGGCAGGCGTTGCAAGCGGCGACGCGGACTCCGCCGTGCGCAGCAAACCCGTCACCGTGAACGGCTGACGCCCGGCTTCGGTCGTGGTCCAGCCAGCAAGCACGGCAATAAAACCTGCGGGTGCCATCGCCAGCGCGAAACGATGCAACCCGCGCGAGTCATAAAGCCGACCGCGAATGCGCATATAAAGACTCAACAGTCCTAGCCCCAGCATCAGGAATCCGATGCCGACCATGATGCGAAACGACCAGAACACGATGGCGACGTTCGGCCAGTCAGTGCGCGGTACAGTATCGAGACCTTTCAAGGGTGCATCGAGCGAATGTTTCAGGATCAGCGACGACGCTTTCGGAATCTCGATGGAATATTTGACAACACCCTCGTTCTGATCCGGCAGGCCGAACAAAATGAGCGGCGCACCGTTCGGGTGGCTTTGGAAGTGTCCTTCCATCGCCATGACTTTCACGGGCTGATGCTCAAGGGTATTGAGTCCGTGCTGGTCGCCTGCAAAAATTTGGATCGGCGCAACGAGCGTCGCCATCCACATCGCCATCGAAAACATCACGCGCGGGCCTTCGCGTTTCGAATTCTTCAGCAAATGATAAGCGCCGACCGCGCCGACCACGAGCGCCGTGGTGAGATATGCTGCCAGCACCATGTGGACGAGGCGATAGGGAAACGATGGGTTGAAAATCAATTTCCACCAGTCGACAGCGATGAATTGTCCGTTGGCGTTGATCGCGTAACCGGCGGGCGTCTGCATCCACGAATTGGCTGAGAGAATCCAGAACGCGGACATCAGTGTGCCGAGCGCGACCATCAAGGTCGCGAAGAAATGCAGTTTGTGGCCGACGCGTTCAAGCCCGAACAGCATGACGCCCAGGAAACCCGCTTCGAGAAAAAACGCGGTGAGAACTTCATAGGCCATCAGCGGGCCGAGCACCGGCCCCGTTTTGTCGGAGAACACCGCCCAGTTGGTGCCGAATTGGTAGGACATCACGATGCCGGAGACCACGCCCATGCCGAAGGCGACTGCAAAAATCTTCAGCCAGTAATTGAACAGATCGATGAAGACGTCGCGCTGGGTCCACAGCCACAGCGCTTCGAGCACGGCGAGATAGCTTGCAAGCCCGATGGAGAAGGCTGGAAACACGATGTGAAACGACATCGTGAAAGCGAATTGCGCGCGAGCCAGCACAATGGCATCGATACCGTCGAACATCGCGAGCCTCTGACTGCTGGAGTCGCGGCTCTTATAGCACAATGCCTGCGGCGCTCAACGCCGCAGGCATCAGTCGAAAAGTTTGATGGAATCAATCAGCTACTTGCATTCAACAGCTTGGCGATGGTGCGATCCATCTCTTCATATGCGCCTTCACCGGCGTGAGTGTAGATGACGCGACCTTTTTGATCGACGATGTATTGCGCCGGCCAGTAGTTATTGCTGTAGGCATTCCATGTCGCCGAATTGTTGTCCTGCGCCACCGGATAGGTGATGCCGTGACGGCCAAGAGCGGCCTGCACATTGCTGGCCGAGCGCTCAAACGGAAATTCCGGCGTATGGATTCCGACGACGACGAGGCCGCGATCTTTATATTTTGAATAAAGCGAAGTGACATGCGGCAGCGTGTTGACGCAATTGACGCAGCCATAGGTCCAGAAATCGACCAGCACGACCTTGCCGCGCAATCCCGACATCGTCAGCGGCGCGGAATTGAACCAGTTCGACAGGCCGGTGAATTCCGGCGCGGTGGCTGCGGACTCGGCGATGCGGATCATGGCAGACGCGCGGTCCGTCTCATCGCTGCGGCCCGGCAGAATGAATGCCGCCGATGCCAGCGCGATGGCTGCGAATGCAACCAATCCTTTTTGAAACGTCATGATTATCTCCCTCGGTTTACAGGCCGACCTGGCCATTCGGATAAAATTGCGTAAGCCACGCCACGATCAGCGTGTCGTATTGCAGATAATTGGCGACTGCGAAGGCGATGACGGCGACACCGAACGCTTGCTGCAACCGCGGTGCGACGCGTGCGAGACCTCGTACGCGTGTGGTGATCGCTTGGCCGCCATAGGCGATCATAAGCATCGGGATCGCCGCGCCGACCGCGTATGCGATCAGCAATGTCGATGCCCATACTGCGTCTTTCGAGGATGCGATCAATGTGAGGATCGATCCGAGAACAGGACCGGCGCACGGCGTCCAGACCAGTCCCAACGTTGCGCCAAGCAACAGGCCGCCGAGATTGCCTTGCCGTTGCGAGTTGCTGTCGCTTGTCGGATTGAGAAAAGGGATTCGTGCCGACAGCCACGCAAAAGGTGCTGGCCAGATCATCAAAAGCCCGAACACAACCAGCAGCGCCGCCGCACCGTCGCGCAACACGTTCGGATCGAAATTGAACACGCGCGTGATTGCGCTCAAAGCAAGAGCGACGGTTGCGAACGACAGCACAAATCCCGCCGCGATGAAGACGGGGCGCATCCCATTGTTCCGACCGATCGACGCGCCAAGCAAAATTGGCAGTACCGGCAACGTGCACGGCGCTGCGATGGTGATGACACCAGCCAGGATTGCGAGAAGGATATTAAACATCGAGTTCCATCGAACGCTGAAGGTCCCGCATGGAAGCTCAGGCCATCGCCGGAGCGTCGCGGGGTTCGATGGAAGGTTCGGAGCGGTGACGGCGGGCGTTACGGCAAGGTCGTCACGTGTTCGTGACAGGTGTTAATTTCGCACGAATGTCTAGTGCAGCGAATACCGTATCGGCACGGTGAAGATGAGCGAGCTTTGCGGCATTTCGGGCGGGAATGATGGCAGCGGCTGCGCACGCTGGATCATCGCCAAAGTCTCATTGTCGAGCGCGGTGAAGCCCGACGATTTCGCGATCCGCGCGCCGGACACCTGACCGTTTCGGTTGACGGTGAAAGTCAGCATCGCGACGCCCTGCTCGCTGGCGGAACGCGACGCGCGCGGATATTCCTTGTAGCGCTGCAGATGCGCTGAAAGTCGGCCGTCGTAGCGCTCGCGCGCGGCTTGCATCGCTTGCGGTGGCGCGGTGGTTCGCGGCGCGGGTGCTTCGGTTGGTTCCGGCGGCTTCGCGACGACGGGCTTGGGCTTGTCTTTGGTTGGGTCCGGTTTTTCTTTTTGTTCAGGGGGTGCCACGACGGCAGGATTTTGTTGAAGGGGCGCAGGTGCGATCTGTTCCTGCTCGACGCTTGCGCGTTTTTCCGCCTGAGGCGCTGGCGCAGGCGCTTGCTGCATTTCAGGTCCCGGCGCGGCATCGGAGCGCGGGGCTTGAGATGGCGGCGCGGAGATCAGATCGATCACCATCGGATCCGATCCGGTGCCCGCGAAATCATTGTGACGCTTGAACCAGTGGATGGTGCCCGCGATCACGGTGGCATAGATGAAGACAACGAACACCGCCGACAGGGACCAGCGTCGGAATTCGGTCGGGTCAAAGAATCTGTGAAGCGGTAATTCAGTCATCAGGATAGCTTCGCGCTATCAGTTGCGGGCGTCGAGTCCCACAAGCGCGACTTTAAGATAACCCGCATTGCGAATGAGGTTCATCACTTCCATGAGACTGCCGTAAGTTACGTTCTTGTCCGCGCGCAGATATAATGGATCGGCCTTCTTGCCCTGAGTGGCGGCGTCGAGGGCGCTGCCGAGCACGTCGCGCGGCACGACGGTTTCGCCGACGGCGAGCGACAGATCCGGTTTCACCGTGATGAACACCGGCTTGTCGGGGCGCGGCGGCGGAGCGGCGGTCGATGCGGGAAGATCGACGCCGATGTCCACGGTGGCCAGAGGTGCAGCCACCATGAAGATGATGAGCAGCACCAGCATCACGTCGATAAACGGCGTCACGTTGATCTCATGTGCTTCGACGAGATCGTCATCGCCGCTGGTAATTCTGCTGCCGAGTTTCGCGCCCATGATTTACTCCGCGGCGCGCGAGCTGCGCACCGGGCGGCTTTGGTCGCGGCTGATAAGCATCATGACTTGCGCCGACGCATCGCCGAGCAGCGCGCGATAGGCCGCGATCATGCGCACGAGCTGGTTGTAGATCACGACCGCCGGAATAGCTGCGACGAGGCCCATCGCGGTCGCTAGCAGCGCTTCGGCGATGCCGGGTGCCACGACCGCGAGATTGGTGGTGTGGGCTTCCGAAATTCCGATGAAGGAATTCATGATGCCCCAGACCGTGCCGAACAGTCCGACGAAGGGCGCGGTGGCGCCGATGGTCGCAAGAATTCCGGTGCCGCGCGCGATCTTGCGCGACATCGCGGCTTCCGCGCGCTCCAACCGAAGTGCGACGCGCTCTTTGAATCCTTCGTCGCGCGTGCCGCCGGAAAGTGTCGCCTCCCGAACCGCCGACAACACGATCTGCGCAACGGGATCTTTATGACCCATGCTGTCGCGTTGCGCGTCGGCCATCGTCGCGTCACCGGCCAGCACGGCGATACGCTTGCGCGCGCGCGCGGTCTCAGAACGCAACTCAAGCAATTTGGCGACGCAGACTGTCCAGGTGATCAGCGAAGCGATTGCCAACCCGATCATGACGGCTTTGACGACGATGTCGGCGTTGAGAAACATGCCCCACGGCGACAGATCGTGCGGCAGCAACGGGTTCGCAGGGGCCGCCGCGAGTGCCGCACCGGACGTCAATACCAGCGCGAACGCCGCCACGCTGGCTGCACCAACACGAACTTCCAAACGTGGCATTTTGCGCTTCAACATCGTCAAGACCGTTCTGAATGACTGGATTTAGTGTGCGATAGCACCGTTTGGCACCGGCGGCTACTTAATGATGCGTCGCTCAATGAATGTTGAACTTGATTGGAACGGTGACGAAAACTTCCGCACCGGTCATTGACGGCGGGGGAGCTGCGAAGGGCTGCGCGCGCTTCACAAGATCGAGCGTCTCGCTGTCGAGCGCTTCGGAGCCGGAGCTTTTCACGATGCGGCTCGATTTCAGATGGCCCTGCCGATCGACGCTGAACTCAAGCTGCACCACGCCCTTTTCATCACGCGCCTGCGCGGCCGAAGGGTATTTCTTGTTGCGTTCGAGCTTGCCAGCGACCTGCCGCTTCCAGGTCGGAACGGCGTTGGACTCGCTGAGATTGAACATCGTCTGCAATGGTGCTGCCGCGACTGCCGCGACATCGACCCGCGACATCTGCGGCGCGGTGGTCACGGGTGCGGCAAGCTGCGCTTCGGACGGCGTCGGCTTCTCAGGCTGCGGCTCAGGTGTTTTTTTCTGAAGCGCAATATCCGGGTCTTTTTGTTCCGGAATATCCTGCTGCTCCTTGACGGGATCCGGTTTCACCACTTTGTCGATATGTTTTTCCGTCGGCTTGGCGATGCGCTCCGGCGTGGCCTCGGCCTGCACCTGATCGGGACCGGGCGCAACGTCCGACGGCGTATTGTTGGGCGACACGGGCGTGGGTGCCAGTTCGACCACCATCGCACCGACCGGATCGGTGGATTCGTCGGTGTCGCTCCATCCAACGATCGCAGCGGCCAGCGATATATGCGCGACAAATACCAGCGCAGCGCTCAGGCTCCAGCGCAGCGTTTCCTGACGGTTGTTGCGAAAATACGAAATCAGTCGTCCCTGCATCGCTTCAATTTCCGAGGGTATTGCCGATCGCGACGCGGCGTCGTCGTCAGCATTCGATGATCGGCAATCGATGCCTTTCATTCGGCCAAAACTGACGCAGCGTCATCTCTGAAATCCGCCTCCCGGAGCGCCGTGACTTAGAATCCCTCAAGACTGTAAACGGTCTTTCCGCACAAAGTAGCGACCGACGAAAGCGTAGCTTCGAGAAACGCCCGTCAATCGGGCAGATTCGTGCATTTGTCGATTTAGATTTTTTCTAAAGCATTTATGGCGTCGCATGCACGTCTAGATGGCTTCTAGCTTCAGCCTCTCGACGGAGGTTCGCAATTTGCCCAAGAGAAAACCATGAAATAGCCGCGAGCGAGCGTGGCGTGAAATTGGGGGCGTGTTGTGGGTGAAGTTCATACGCGGCGTAACCGCCGTTTTACGCGTGCAGCTCTTTTGTCGGTGAGTTCGATCGCGTTGGTATTGAGCGTCACGCTCAGTGCAAGCGTCTCACAGGCTCAGCAAGCTACGCCTGGCGCGACCGCACTACCGCCAGTCTCCGTCGATGCCACCAAAAAGAAGCCGCGCCGCGCACGTGCCGCTCCGGCGCGCGAAGCAGCGCCCGTCGTTGCCCAGCAACCGGACGCCAAGCCCGCGAACACGCAGGACGCGCGCACCGGCACGGTCGGCTATTATTCCAACAGCACATCGGTTGCGACCAAGAGCAACACACCGCTGCTCAACATTCCGCAGTCCGTCAACGTCATTACCAAGGACTTCATCAAGGACACGGGTGCACAACAGCTGACCGATCTGACGCGCTATGTTCCCGGTGTCGCCATCCATCAGGGTGAGGGCAATCGCGATGAACTCGTCATCCGTGGCGTTGACTCCAGTGCGAATTTTTTCGTCAACGGTTTCCGCGACGACGTTCAGTATTTCCGCGATCTCTACAACACCCAGAGCATCGAGGTGATCAAGGGACCGAGTGCATTGACGTTCGGTCGTGGCGCGGGTGGCGGTCTCGTCAACCGCACGCTCAAGGAGGCCGACGGCCAGCGCGTCTATGAAGCGACAGCGCAGACCGGCTCATACGGCGATCGCCGCATCGCGCTCGATGCCGGGCAGGCGATCAGCCAGGATTTCGCCGTGCGCATGAACGCTTTTTACGAAGGCTCCGACACGTTCCGCGATTTCGGAAAAATAGAACGCTACGGCATCAATCCGACGGCGACGATCACACCGAACGACACCACGAAGATCAAACTGAGTTACGAATATTATCACGACGAACGCACCAACGATCGCGGCAATCCTTCGCAGGCGAACCTGCCCGGTCTTGTGGGTTCGAACCGTTTCAATCCGGCGGCCCCGTTTGCTCCGAATGGAAATCTCTCGGCATTTTTCGGCAGCCCGACATACAACGTCGCAGCCTCCGACGTGCAGACGACGATGGGCAGCATCGAGCATGATTTTGAAAATGGGCTGACCGTGAAAAATCAGGCGCTCTATGCCGACTACAATCGCCACTACACCAATATCTATCCGGGAGGTCCGGCGGCGACGACGCAAGCCGGTGCAGTGAATATCGCGCAGACCGCGTTCAACTACGCGGCCTATCAGAACACGACGAACCGCGAAAACGCGATCAACCAGACCGACTTTACTTATAAAGTCGCAGCGCTGGGCATGGCCCACACCATCGGTTTCGGAACGGAATTCGGACGGCAGACCGGCTTGTCCTATCGACAGTCCGGAGTCTTCCCGACCAACGGCAACGCAAATACCATCGTCGGCAATCCGTTCAACCCGACGTTTTTCGGGCCCGTCGTTTTCAACCACCTCGCGTCGGATGCGAACAGCAAGTATCGGCTGAACACGCAATCGGGTTACGTGCGCGACCAGATCGACGTCACGCGCTGGTTGCAACTCGTCGCGGGCGTGCGATACGACCGCTTCGATCTGCAAGCATTCGATATGAACACGAACACCAATCGCATTCGCACCGACGAAAAGTTGTCAACGCAGGGTGCCGTGATCGTCAAGCCGGTCGACAACGTCTCGATCTACGGCATGTATTCGACATCCTATCTGCCGTCGTCGGGCGATCAATTCAGCGCGCTGAATGTCGGCACGGTGATCCTGAAGCCGCAGAAGTTCGAGACCGAGGAATTCGGGGTGAAGTGGAATGTGAATCCACGTCTGCAATATGCTGCCGCGATCTACAATATCGATCGCACCAACGTGCCGATCGCGAACCCGGACGGCTCCGGCACGTTCTTCCCCGATGCCAAGCAGCGCATTCGCGGGTTCGAGACCACCCTCAACGGTTATGTCAACGCGGCGTGGCAGTCACAACTCGGTTATTCCTACACCGATGCGCGCATCGTTCAGGGTACGACGGCGACCATCGTGGCGGGCAATCGCATCCAGCTCGTGCCGTTCAATCAGTTCTCGTGGTGGAACAAGTATCAGTTCGACGAGCGCTGGGGTGCGGCCGCCGGCGTGATCTACTTCTCGGATTCGTTCGCCTCGTCGGATGACAGCGTGCGGCTGCCCGGGTTCGTCCGCTTCGACACGGCGGTGTATGCGAAGATCGACGCGACATGGCGCGCACAGCTCAACATCGAGAACGTCTTCAATAAGGGCTATTGGGCGTCAGCCGACGGCAACAACAACTTGTCGCCAGGTGCGCCACGCACTTTCAGGCTTTCCGCAACGGCGAAATTCTAAAGCCCCATCCAGATCGCCGTTCAAATCGAACGCGGGAAGCGAGCAATCGCTTCCCGTTTTCGTTTGACAGGTGGCGGGCAACACGCATGTTATTGCCCCGACCGCAGGATCGCGGCAGGGCGAGCATGTTTGCCAATGATGGCCTGCCAATGACAACGTCATCGACGCAGCGACGCGACGACACGGCAGCAATGTTTGCGCCCGCGCGCATTGTGGCAGAGCACAAACCCGACGGCAGCGTGTGGGTGAAGTCGATCACACCGCTCGACGACTATGCGCGATGCGTCGGCGACTGGCTCGAGCAATGGGCGAAAGATACTCCTGACGCGATTTTTCTGGCCGAGCGATTGAGCGCCGACGCGCCGTGGACGCGGCTGAGCTACCGCGAGGCGCTCGCCAAAGTTCGTGCTGCGGGTGGATGGATCCTGTCGCAGAACATGAGTGCGCAGCGCCCGCTGGTGATTCTTTCGGATAATTCCCTCGATCACGCGATCTTCATGCTGGCCGCGATGCATGTCGGTGTGCCGTCGTCGTCGATCTCTCCGGCCTATTCGCTGGTGTCGAAAGATTTCGACAAGTTGAAATCGATGATTGCGCTGCTCGATCCCGGCGCAATCTACGTATCGAACGCAAAACAATTTGCCTCCGCGCTGAACGCCATCGCGCCATTCCACAAAGCGAAGATCGTCGCTGGAAATCCGATGGGGTTTGACGGCGCGCTTGCGTTTTCGTCGATCACAAATTCGCCCGAAGGCGAAGCAGTTACCAAAGCCTTTTTGAGCGTGAATCACGACACCATCGCGAAATTTCTTTTCACGTCGGGATCGACCGGCTCGCCCAAGGCGGTCATCAACACGCAGCGCATGCTCACTTCCAATCAGGCGGCAAAACTTCAGTGCTGGACATTTTTGAACGACGGCCCGCTGACGACGCTCGACTGGTTGCCGTGGAGTCATACGTTCGGTGCCAATCACAATTTCAACTGCGTGCTTCGAACTGGCGGCACGCTTCATATCGACGGCGGCAAACCCGCGCCTGGCTTGTTCGCATTATCGCTGGCGAATCTGCGCGATGTGATTCCCGACGTCTATTTCAATGTGCCGCGCGGCTACGACATGCTGATCGCGGCCTTGCGCGACGATGAACAACTGCGGCGACGTTTTTTCTCCGGCGTGAAGCTGATGTTCTATGCAGGCGCGGCACTTCCGCAGAATTTATGGGAAGCATTCGAGAAAATGTCGATTGCAACCGTGGGCCACGCGGTACCGATCGTGTCGTCATGGGGCTCCACCGAGACCGCGCCGCTTGCAACGGATTGCCATTTTCAGGCGGAGCGCTCCGGCAATATCGGGGTGCCAATTCCGGGCACTGAACTGAAACTGCTGCCGTGCGATGATAAACTGGAAGTTCGCGTGCGCGGACCGAACGTCACGCCCGGATACTGGAAAGCACCGGAGCAGACGAAAAAAGCGTTCGACGAAGACGGCTTTTATCTGATGGGCGATGCGATGACATTCGCCGATCCCGAGCGACCTGAATTGGGATTGTTTTTCGACGGTCGCGTCTCGGAAGATTTCAAACTCACCTCCGGCACGTGGGTTAGTGTCGGCACACTTCGTGTTGCAGGAATCGCAGCGCTTGCGCCGGTTGCGCAGGATATTGTTGTTGCGGGACATGACGGCGACGATGTGCGCTTTCTTGTGATCCCCAACATCGCTGCCTGCCGCGCGCTATCGAAACTTCCCGACGACGCATCCATCGCCGATGTTCTGGCCAGCGACGCCGTGCAAAAAGCGGTCGCTGCGGGATTGTCGAAATTGAAGGCGAATGGCGGCGGTTCATCGACGTTCGCAACGCGCGCGCGGCTGATGTCGGAGCCGCCCTCAGTCGACGATGGCGAGATCACCGACAAGGGTTACATCAATCAGCGTGCGGTGCTGGCGCGCCGCGCATCGGAATTGGCGAAGCTCAACAGCAACGATTCAAAAGACTGGACCGCCTGTTCTTAAAAAATAACGCGAAAAGACGCCGTGCGGCATGATGCGCCGGGTCATGACACGGTATGAATAATAATGCTGTATTGGATTGACACTCTGGAGTTACAGTGACTTTATTTGAATTATAATTCTAAAGTCCAAGCAGCCTTCGCAACGTTGAAAGCGGGCGAGTGCCTGTCAGGATACGCTCGGGGACGCGCGTAAGGAGCCGCATCATGAGCAATAGGTCGGGCCATTATAACGCGGTGACATATTTGCTCGACCGCAACGTCGATGCGGGTCGCGGTGCCAAGGTCGCGTTCCGCGATTCCGCCGCCGAACTCACCTATGCCGAACTGCAAAAACAAACCCGCAAGCTTGCGAATGTTTTGAAACGGCTCGGCGCGCGTCGCGAAGAACGCGTCGCCATGATGATGCTCGACACGGTCGATTTCCCGATCGTGTTTTTAGGAAGCATCCGCGCCGGCATCGTGCCGGTCCCGCTCAATACGCTGCTTACCGCCGAACAATACGCCTACATTCTCGCAGACTGCCGCGCGCGCGTTCTGTTTATCTCCGAAGCGCTGCTGCCGGTGGTGAAGGATGTGCTGGGCCGCATGCCGGATTTGCAGCATGTCGTGGTGTCGGGCGCGAATGCACCCGGTTCTTCGCAGCATCCCTATACATTGCTGAAGGACGAACTCGCCAAAGAGAGCGACAAGTTCGAGACCGTCGCGACGCATCCGGACGAACCTGCGTTCTGGCTTTACTCGTCGGGTTCGACCGGAATGCCGAAGGGCGTGCGGCACCTGCATTCCAATCTGGAGGCGACGGCGGAGACTTACGCCAAACAAGTTCTCGGCATTCGCGAGGACGATGTATGTCTGTCGGCGGCAAAACTGTTTTTCGCTTACGGTCTCGGCAACGCGCTGACGTTTCCGATGAGCGTGGGTGCGACGACGATCCTCAATCCGGAACGTCCAACGCCGCAGGTGATGTTCGATCTGATCGCCAAGCACGATCCGAGTATTTTCTTCGGCGTGCCGACACTGTTTGCGGCAATGCTCAACGACGAAGCCTATAAGAAAGCACCGCGCACCAAACGTCTGCGCATATGCGCTTCTGCGGGCGAGGCGTTGCCCGAACTGGTCGGACAAACATGGAAGGATCGCTTCGGCGTCGACATTCTCGACGGTGTCGGCTCGACCGAATTGTTACACATCTTTTTATCGAACGCCCCGGGCGACATCAAATACGGCACCTCGGGCAAACCTGTGCCGGGCTACGAGGTGCGGCTTGTGAACGACAAGGGCGAGGACGTTGCCGAGGGGGAAGTCGGCGAGATGGTTGTCAACGCGCCTTCGGCCGGCGAAGGCTACTGGAATCAGCGCAGCAAAAGCCGCCAGACATTCGAGGGCGGATGGACGCGCACCGGCGACAAATACACGCGCGACGGTGAAGGTCGTTACACTTACTGCGGTCGTAGCGACGATATGTTCAAGGTGTCGGGCATCTGGGTATCGCCGTTTGAAGTCGAGAGCGCGCTCATCACGCATCCGGCGGTCGCCGAAGCCGCCGTCGTGCCTGCGGCGGACGGCGAAGGACTGCTCAAGCCGAAAGCATTTCTGGTTTTGAAAAACGGTGCGGGCGGCGCATCGCTCGAAGCGGAACTGAAAGAACACGTCAAGCAGAAGATCGGGCCGTGGAAATATCCACGCTGGATCGAAATCGTCGAGACGCTGCCTAAAACCGCGACGGGAAAGATCCAGCGCTTCAAATTACGGGATAATTTATGAGGTGTCATGGCCGGACTTGTTCCGGCCATCTCGACACACCCGGCACAATGCCAAATTTATCGGGATCACCGGGACAAGCCCGGTGATGACAAAGAAAAAATAAAATTCAGGAATTGCGATGAACGCATTGCAGCCTTCCGGCACGCTGAAAATCGGCGACGCCGAACTCGAATACCGAATGATCGGACCCGCGCCCGACAAGGCGCCGACCATCGTGATGCTGCACGAAGGTTTGGGCTCCGCCGGGTTGTGGGGAGAATTTCCCGACAAATTACAAGCCGCAACAGGAGCGGGCGTGTTCGTCTATTCGCGCGCGGGCTACGGTCAATCCTCGCCTGCGAAATTGCCGCGTCAGCCAGACTACATGCATGTCGAGGCGCTGGATGTATTGCCGAAAATTCTCGATGCCATCGGATTCAAGCGCGGGCTTTTACTCGGCCATTCGGACGGCGCGTCGATCGCGGCGATCTATGCCGGCGGAATTCAGGATCACCGTGTGCGGGGTCTTATTCTGATCGCGCCGCATTTTATCGTCGAAGACATTTCGGTGAAGTCGATTGCCGAAATCAAAACCTCATATGCGACGACCGATCTGAAATCGAAACTCGCGCGCTGGCACAAGGATGTCGACAACGCCTTCGTCGGGTGGAACGACATCTGGCTCGATCCGAAATTCCGCGATTGGGATATTTCCGAATCGCTGGCTTATGTGCGCGTGCCGATTGAGATTATCCAAGGCGCCGACGATCACTACGGCACGCTGCGGCAGATCGAGATCGCGCGGGAAGAATGTTATTGCCCGGTCGATGTCGCGATTGTGCCGAGCGCCGCGCATTCGCCGCATCGCGAAGCGGCTGACGCAACGCTGAAGCTGGCGGCGGATTTCGCCAACAGGCTGCTGACAATTCACGGCGAAGGCGCGTTCGGTCACGCGGCATGAATCTTAAGCGATCAAATCCCGATCACTCGCAGCGTCAGAAGCTGAATACTTAATCCGGCTGGGTATCGAGCAGTTGCGTGCTGTCCGGCAGCTTCAGCCATTCATGGCGGCGCGAGGCCCAGAACAGAATCAGCGGCGGCGCGAACGACGAGTCTTCAAAGCAGCCGGCCGATACAATGGCCTCGTCCGGCATGTTCTGGAACAACGAAAACACGGTCGCGCCGCACGTCGGACAAAAATGTCCTTCGGTCCAGTTGCCGGATTCGCCCGTCACGCGATAGGCGGTGTGTTCGCCGGAAATTGTCAGTGCCGATTTTTTGAACTGCCCTGCGTAACTGAACGCGCTGCCGCTGCTGCGCTGGCACTTCTTGCAGCTGCACGCATAGACGCCAGAAGGCTCTCCCTCCACATCGACCGACAACTGCCCGCAGGTGCATTTCGCGGTTCGCATGGCGCTCGTCCCGATCTTACTCGCCCGAGACCGGCAGGCTGAGGTTTGCGTAGACGATGCCGCCATCGACAGCGATGGAGTTGCCGATGACATAATCGCCCGCGCGCGACGCAAGATAGATCGCGATGCCTGCCATATCCTCCGGCGTGCCGATGCGCTTTGAGGGAATGCGCTTAGCGACTGCGTCGCCGTGATCGCGTGCCGCAGTGTTCATGTCGGACTCGAACGCGCCGGGGCAGATTGCCGTGACATTGATGTTATCGTGGATCAGCTTGGCGGCCATGCGGCGCGTCAGGTGAATCACCGCCGCCTTGCTGGCCTGATACGAATAGGTTTCCATCGGATTGACCGACAGTCCGTCGATCGACGCGATGTTGATGACTTTGCCGGGTTTTTCTTTCGTCGCCGCCGCGCGCAGCGGTTTCGCCAGCGCCTTGGTCAGAAAGAACAGCGACTTGACGTTGAGATTCATCACCTTGTCCCAGCCGGCTTCCGGGAATTCGTCGAATGTCGCGCCCCATGCGGCACCCGCATTGTTGACGAGGATGTCGATCTTGGATTCGCGTTTCATCAGTTCGGCGGCGAGCTTGTTGCAGCCCTCGACCGTGGACATGTCGATCGGAATGGCGATGCATTCGCCGGGATATTTCGCGGTAAGTTCTTTTGCGGTTTCCTCGCAAGGCCCAGCCTTGCGCGCGGTGATGTAAACTTTCGCGGCGCCTTGACTGAGAAATCCACCCGCGATCATCTTGCCGATACCGCGCGAGCCGCCGGTGACGACCGCGATGCGGCCTTTTAAAGAGAACAGATTTTCAAACATGCAATGCCTCCCGATTTTGACTCTAGGTTAGAGCCAGCAGGAGGTGATGAGTCAAGGAATACAGCTACACCCAATGTCATGGCCGGGCGTGTCCCGGCCATCTCGATATATGAGGCACAGTGTTCAATGCCTCGGGATCACCGGGACAAGCCCGGTGATGACAATTCAAGGAATTTTACGCCGCGTCCACCTTGCGGAAGCCGTTCCACATCGCGGTGGCCGCACCCGAGGTGAGCACCGACAGAAAGCGCTCGTTCTGGTAATTGCCGTTGAGCGAGATTCGCGGCAATGCCGTGAGATGATCGGCGTTCTCGGCAAACACCATTCCGGGGCGCGTGGTAACGGCGGTCATGAATCCAAGCTCGTGCGCCATTGCAAATTCGCGCGACGCGGCGGCCGACTTGTCGCCGTAAGGATAAGCAAAATGCAGCGCAGGCTTTCCGAGATGTTGTTCGATGCGCTCGCGGCTAACGCGCATTTCGCGCAGCGCGTCAGGTTTTGTTTCGCGCGCGAGGTTGCAATGGCTCATAGTGTGCGCGCCAATTGTTACGAGCGGATTCGCAGCAAAGGATTTGAGTTCATCCCACGACATGCACAGGTCGCTCGCGATGGATTTATCGTCCACCCCATATTGGGCGCACAACTTGCTGACTTCTCGTTGCACGTCGAGATCGCCCGGAAGCGAACGCAGCCAGTCATGGATTCGGTTGAAGGCAGTTTGCTTCAGCTCGTCGTCGGCCGCATCAAGATGGACACGCTCGCCGCTCATATCGACGTCAAGCGCATTGACCGAGGCGATCACGCGTTCCAGCGCGACCCACCACAGCCGTCCGTTGCCTTCCGCAAAATCGCTCGCGACATAAACGGTCATCGGCGCGTCGTAGTCCTGCATTACGCGCAGGGCATGAATGCGATTGTCGCGATAGCCGTCGTCGAAAGTAAAACAAGCAAAGCGCCGCGCGAAATCATGCTCGGTCATGCGGCGATGCGCCTCATCCAGCGAGACGATATCGACATCGAGCGCGCGGACATGGGCGAGTACGGCGCGGAGAAAATCCGGCGTGATTTCGAGATGATGGTTTGGCTGGAACAAATCGTCGCGGGCCGGGCGCACATGATGCAGCATGAAAATAGTGCCGACGCCCGCCAAGAGCGGCCGCAGGATACGGTGCGCGCCCGTGAAATAGAGGGCGTCGAGGCCGGCGCGGATCACGTTGTTGCGCAGTTGTTTCATGGCACTCGTAAGTCGCCGAAAGAGCCGGGATTTGACCGCTTTTTCTCGCAGGAACGGCTGAACAAACGGTTAGTGCATGGCCAAGCGGACCGCACAAAAAGGCTCGATTTATTTCGAGTTTGACAGCCTCGAAAGGGTTTGTTTTGTCTGTGGCCGGTCAGGTAAAGGATTGGAATGAGCCGCTTATTCAGTTGGATGCGCAAATGGTGGCTGGGGCTGTTCCCCCTTGCCATCCTCTGGATCGCAGCCATTTGGACCGGCACCGCGACGATCGAGGCAGATCTCGCCGCGCGCACGACCGCTGAACTTAAAGATGCCGTTCTGGCCAAAACCCAAATCGTCGCCTCGGGCCGCGATGTCCAGTTGTCGGCGGAGGCGTTCTCGGAGGACGGCCGCCACAGCGCCGTCTCAAAGGCCGAAAGCGTCTCAGGTGTCAGGCTCGTCAATGACGACACCCGCCTCATCAACGAGGTCAAACCTTTCGTCTGGCTCGCCGAGCGCGATGTCGTGCGCGTCACGCTTTATGGCAACACGCCGTTACCGGCGATCAAGACGCGGCTGATGGATGCCGCGCGCGCGATGGCCGGGAGCACCGAAGTCGTGGACAAAACCGGCATGGCGCGCGGTGCGCCGCAACGTTTCGACTCGGCCGCGGCGCTGCTGATCGATCAGGTCGGCAAATTGAAGGAAGGCAAGGTCTGGATCAGCGACACCACCGTCAACCTCAACGGCATGGCGCGAGAGCTCGGCAACCGCGAAGCCATTCTCGCAGCGCTAAAGAATCTGCCCGAAGGATACAACATTGGCGAGAACGCGATTCGCTCTCCACCCTATGTGTTCACCGCCAACAAGGATCCTGTCGGCAATACGATCACGCTCGGCGGATATGTTCCCGACAACAACGTTCATGCCGCCATCGTCGCCGCTGTCGGTCGCAAGTTTTTTAACGAGAAGGTCGTCGACAATCTGAAAGCGAGCGCCGGTGCGCCGCAGGGGTTTTCGGGTGTTGCGATCCAGACGCTCGGCGCGCTGTCACGGGTGTCGACAGGCTCGTTCACGATCTCCGACAAGGACATCAAATTTTCCGGCGATGCGCTGTTCGGCGTGGCCGCCGATCAGATTCGCGGCAGCCTCGATACCGAATTGCCGCAGGGTTGGAAGACGCAGGCCGACGTATCGGTGAAGCCAGCCGCCAGCCAGGTCGATTCGACCGTTTGCCAGCAGCTGTTTTCGGAGCTGCTTGAGAAGGTGCGCATTCGGTTCGAGTCAGGCCGGGCGACCATCGATCAGGATTCAAAAGGACTGCTCGACCGTCTGATCCAGACCGCGCTGCGGTGTCCGAATGCCAATATCGAAGTAGGCGGCCACACCGACAGCGACGGTGACGCGGCCGCCAATCTGTCGCTGTCGGAAAAGCGCGCGCAGGCTGTCGCGGATTATCTGGTGCTCGCGGGCCTGCCGACGACGAGGCTGAAGGCCGTCGGTTACGGCAGTACGAAGCCGGTGGCGTCCAACGACAATGACGACGACAAGGCGAAAAACCGCCGTATCGATTTTGTGGTGAAGTGAGCGAGGCATGATCTACATCGCGACACAGAGCTGGGTCTGGATGCTGCTGTCGGCGCTCGTCGGATTTGCGATGGGCTGGGTTTCTGTGATCCAGCGCAGTTATGCATTGACCGATCCGACGATGAAAAAATGCGGCGCGGCTCTCGCAGCAATTGTTCTCGTCTCACTGTTTCACTTGATACCTGGCCGCGCCGGTTATTGGCTCGATCTCGCTCTTGTCATGTTGGTCTTCTATCTTGCCGGATGCATGATCGGCTCGTGGCTGCGCATGCAGGTTGTCGCGCGCATGGCACCACCGGCGTAATGGATCGGTTTCGGCAACGATTAAATCGGCATTCATGGTCTCGCGATGGCGTGCCGGGTCTGCTAGGAAACAGGACGAGGATGGGGTCTGGTTCTGATGCTTGAGAAACTACGCCGGATGGTCGCGTATGCGCGCGAGAAAAACATCCTGCACAAGATCGGTTTATTGATCAGTCTCTGCATCATCGCGGTGGCGAGCTACATTCTTTATAACATGATCAAGAGCCTCAACTTCGCAGAGGTTCTCCACACCATGCGCGCGATGGAAGGGCATCGGATCTGGCTTGCCGCGCTTTGCGTCGCCGCAGGTTATTTCACGCTGACGTTCTATGACCTGTTCGCGCTGCGGACCATCGGCCATTCGGAAGTCCCCTATCGGCTGGCAGCATTTGCGGCCTTCACCAGCTATTCCATTGGCCACAATGTCGGCGCCAGCGTGCTGACGGGCGGTGCGGTTCGCTATCGCCTCTATTCGGCGCATGGTCTGACGGCGATCGATGTCGCGAAAATATGTTTTCTCGCGGGCCTCACATTCTGGCTCGGCAACGCGGCTGTGCTCGGCCTCGGCGTCGCCTATCACCCGGAAGCGGCGTCCTCCATCGATCAGCTTCCGTTCTGGCTCAATCGACTGTTCGCGGTCGGAATTCTCGGCGCCCTGATCGCGTATGTCGCGTGGGTGTGGGTGAAGCCACGACATGTCGGACGCGGCAGCTGGACGGTGACATTACCCGGCGGTCCGTTGACGCTGTTGCAGATTCTGATCGGTATCGTCGATCTCGGATTCTGTTCGCTGGCGATGTACATCTTGATGCCGCCCGTACCGCATGTTGCCTTTATTATTGTCGCGGTGATCTTCGTGTCCGCGACGCTTTTGGGATTTGCCAGCCATTCGCCCGGCGGCCTTGGCGTATTCGATGCTGCGATGCTTTACGGCATTCTTCATTTCCACAAGCAGTATGACAAGGAAGCCCTGCTTGCTGGCATGCTGCTGTTTCGTGTTCTTTATTATATCGCTCCGTTCGTGATTTCGCTTGCGCTGCTGTCGGCACGCGAGGTCATAGTCGGCGTCAAGGCAAAGCGCGTGAGAGCATCGCTTCGCCATCTCGAAAATGTTGCCAAGCCCGAGCTTGCGCGAAAGCTGAAATCGACAGCGCCCTGATTCTCAAACGGGCAGACCGAATGGCCGCTCCACTTCAGTCCTCGGATGTCGAACCGCAGCCGAAAACCGATTCTGGTTCGGATGTCTGGCCGGACCGGCTGCGGCGCTCCGCAATTATTCTGCTCGGTGCGATCATCGGGCTGATGGCTGCGGTGATATTCGGCGGCTTGACGTTGCCGCAAGCGGCTTTGGTGTTCGTTTGCATTATCGGCGGTGCGCTGGTGCCGTGGAATCTGCGCACCGATCTTCCGACCAATGACGACTCAAGCAATTTGCGACCGGCCGAGGCACCGATTGCGCAAGCGCTGGTGTCCGGCATGCCGGACGCCGCCGTGCTGCTCGATCGCGCAGGCCGCGTTCTGCAATTCAATCTTGCGGCAGCAAGGCTCGCGCCGGCATTACGGAAGAACGAACTTGCATTATTTGCGCTGCGCTCACCGGAAATCATCGCAGCCCTCAAGCAAGCCATTGCCACGCGAGAGCTGCAACACGCGATGTATGTCGATCGCGTGCCGATCGACCGCTGGATGGAGCTGATCGTCACGCCGCTTAATTTGCCCACCGCGTTCGGTGGAACGGAGTCATGTTTACTGATGACGTTCCACGACCAGACGCCGCTGCGGCGGGTGGAGGAAATGCGTGCAGACTTCGTCGCCAATGCCAGCCATGAATTGCGCACGCCGCTTGCGGCCTTGTCCGGGTTCATCGACACATTGCAGGGACAGGCCAAGGACGATCCGAAAGCGCGCGAACGGTTTTTGGGAATCATGAACGCGCAGGCGACACGGATGGCGCGGCTGATCGACGATCTGCTGTCGCTGTCGCGCGTTGAACTGTCGGCACATGTGCGGCCGGGCGCGCAGGTGGATCTGGTGCCGATTGTGCGTCAGGTCATCGACGGGCTGGAGCCGCTTGCGAAAGAACGTCATGTGACAGTCGAAACGCAGTTGCCGGAAACATCAGTGACGATCGTCGGCGATTCCGAGGAGTTGCTGCGGTTGTTTGAGAATCTAATCGAGAACGGTTTGAAATACGGGGCATCCGGCGGAAAAGTCGTCGTGTCGATGGATGATGTGCCGATTGCGGAAGGTGCCAGCGAGACGCGCGTCAGCGTGCGCGATTTCGGCCCGGGCATCGCGCCGGAACACCTGCCGCGTTTGACCGAGCGATTTTATCGTGTCGATGTCGGCGACAGCCGCGCGCAGGGCGGAACCGGGCTCGGCCTGTCGCTGGTCAAGCACATCCTCAACCGCCATCGCGGGCGGCTCGCCATCGAGAGTGTTCCGGGGCAGGGCGCGACCTTCACCGCCTGTTTTCCACAGACAAAGCCTGCGGACGCAGCGTAAACGCTAGCGTTTCCATGCCTTTGACGCTGTCACATGAGTGTCATCCAACCATCATAAAAGCTGCATGCGCGGTCCCTAAACGGGCCGAAGCGAGCGCAATCGGGCGTATCAGCGCTTCGCTCGCAAACATGGAGCTTTCGATGAAATTCCTCAAAACAATCGTTGCTGCTGGCCTTGTCGCCGCATCGACGTCGGCTTTTGCCGCCGACATTACAGGAGCGGGCGCGACGTTCCCGTTCCCGGTTTATTCGAAGTGGGCTGACGCGTACAAGAAAGAGACCGGCAACGGTCTGAACTATCAGTCGATCGGCTCGGGCGCCGGCATCAAGCAGATCCAGGCCAAGACCGTAACCTTCGGCGCGACCGACAAGCCGCTGAAGGCTGAAGAACTCGACAAGGACGGCTTCGCACAGTGGCCGATGGTGATGGGCGCGATCGTAGCCGTCGTGAATCTCGAAGGCATCAAGCCGGGCGAACTCGTGTTCGACGGCAAGACGCTGGCCGACATTTATCTCGGCAAGATCACCAAGTGGGACGATGCTGCGATCAAGAAGCTGAACCCGAAGGCGGCGCTGCCGTCGGAAGCGATCACCGTGGTTCGCCGCTCCGACGGTTCGGGCACCACATTCAACTTCACGGATTACCTGTCGAAGACCAGTGATGAGTTCAAAACCAAGATCGGTTCGGGCACCGCTGTTGAGTGGCCGGTCGGCGTCGGCGCCAAGGGCAACGAAGGTGTTGCCGGCAACGTCGGCCAGACCAAGAACTCGATCGGCTATGTCGAGTATGCTTACGCCAAGCAGAACAAGCTGACCTACACCGCGATGATGAACAAAGCAGGCAAGACCGTGCAACCGACTGCTGCCGCATTCCAGGCTGCTGCGTCGAACGCCGATTGGGCGAAGGCTCCGGGTTATTACCTGATCCTCACCGATCAGCCGGGCGAAGCGTCGTGGCCGATCACCGCTGCGACCTTCATCCTGATGTACAAGGATCCGGTCGATAAGGCGGCTTCCGCCGAAGCCATCAAGTTCTTCAAATGGTCGTTCGCCAAGGGCGGCAAGATGGCTGAAGAACTCGATTACGTTCCGATGCCTGACTCGGTCGTGAAGCTGATCGAAAAGACCTGGTCGGCAGACATCAAGAGCTAAGCGTCATTGCGAGCGAAGCGAAGCGATCCAGAGCGACGAAAAAATCTGGATTGCTTCGCAGCTTCGCTCCTCGCAAAGACGGAATTGCGTTAGTATTCTAAAGACAGGGGACGAGCGTGGCCGATATGGCAGTTCAGGGGATGTCGATCGAAACCGCCGCCGGACCCTATGACCGCGCAAAAGCGCTGAATGCATTCAAATTCGGCGACAAAGCGTTCTACTGGATCACGCGGCTGTCCGCGATTTCAGTCCTGCTCATTCTCGGTGGCATTATTCTCTCGTTGATCGCAGGCGCATGGCCCGCGATGAAGGAATACGGATTCGCATTTCTGTGGACGACGCGTTGGGCGCCGTCCGCCGATCCGCCGGTACTCGGCGCGTTGGGCCCAATTTACGGCACGCTGGTCACATCGTTCATTGCGATGCTGATCGCAATTCCCGTCGGTCTCGGCATCGCAATCTTTCTCACCGAACTCTGCCCGCAATGGCTGCGCCAGCCGATCGGCATTGCAGTGGAGCTGCTGGCCGGCATTCCCTCGATCATTTACGGCATGTGGGGCTTCTTCGTCCTCGGTCCGTTTCTCGCCGATACGTTTCAACCGTTCATCATCCGGCTGTTCGGAAATATTCCGATCTTGAACACGATTTTTGCCGGGCCGCCGTCCTACCTCAGCCTGTTCAACGCAGCTTTGGTGCTGGCCATCATGGTGTTGCCTTTCATCACCGCGATTTCGGTCGACGTGTTCAAGACCGTGCCGCCCGTGCTGAAGGAAGCCGCTTACGGCGTCGGCTGCACGACGTGGGAAGTGGTCAAGAACGTTGTGATTCCTTACACGCGCGTCGGTGTCATCGGCGGCATCATGCTGGCGCTCGGCCGCGCGCTCGGCGAGACGATGGCCGTGACGTTCATCATCGGCAATTCATTCCGCATCAACGGTTCGATCTTCGCGCCGGGCACTACAATCTCGGCAGCCATCGCATCTGAATTCGCCGAAAGCGACGGCTTGCATCAGTCGGGACTTATTCTTCTGGGCTTGCTTCTGTTCATTCTGACATTCTTCGTTCTTGCCGCAGCAAGGATCATGCTGTCGCGGCTCGAGAAGAAAGCGGGTAACTGAGATGAACCCGATCTATGCCAGCCGCAAACGCCGCGACATCATGGTGCGCTTCCTGTGCCTGGGTGCCGCAATATTCGGCGTCACCTGGCTGGCGCTGATCCTGTTCACGCTGCTTTCCAACGGCCTCGCTGGACTGCATCTCCAGATCTTTACGGAGAACACGCCGCCGCCCGGTTCGAATGAAGGCGGCCTGAAAAACGCCATCGTCGGCTCCATCATCATGACGGCGATTGGCGTCGGCATCGGCGCGCCGCTTGGACTGTTCGCCGGAACTTATCTGGCTGAATACGGCAAGCACGACAAACTCACTGAAGTGATCCGTTTTATCAACGGCATCCTGTTGAGCGCGCCTTCGATCATCATCGGCCTGTTCGTGTATGGCGCAATTGTCGTTCCGATGGGCGGCTTCTCGGCCTTCGCCGGCGCATTGGCGCTGGCTGTGATCGTCATTCCGGTCGTGGTTCGCACCACCGAAGACATGCTGGCGCTGGTGCCGAATCCGCTGCGCGAAGCGGCGTCCGCGCTCGGGCTTCCGCGTTCACTGGTGATCAAGCGCATCGCCTATCGCGCCGCGCGGTCTGGATTGATCACCGGCGTGTTGCTGGCAACTGCACGCGTTGCCGGTGAAACAGCCCCCTTGCTGTTCACGGCGCTGAGCAATCAGTTCTTCAGCCTCGATCTGACCAAGACGATGGCGAACCTGCCCGTCACCATCAACAACTTCGTGCAGAGCCCTTACGCATACTGGAAGCAACTGGCGTGGAGCGGTGCGCTGCTGATTACGGCCACAGTGCTTGCCCTGAACATTGGCGCGCGCATCCTCGGCGCCGAGAGGACGAAATCATGAGTGAGCAGCTTTCAGTCAATGTCGAACTTCCGCGCGGTCATATGCCGTCGATGGAAGGACAGTTGGATTCGCGCGCCAAGGTGACGGCCCGCGATCTGAACTTCTATTATGGCGATCATCACGCGCTGAAGCACATCAATCTTGTGCTTGGCGAAAATCGTGTCACGGCGTTCATCGGCCCATCAGGCTGCGGCAAGTCCACGCTGCTGCGGATTTTCAACCGCATGTACGATCTCTATCCGGGCCAGCGCGCCGAAGGTCAGTTGTTGCTGGACTCGACCAACATTCTCGACCCGAAGCTCGATCTCAATCTGCTGCGCGCGCGTGTGGGCATGGTATTTCAGAAGCCGACTCCATTCCCGATGACGATCTACGAGAACATCGCGTTCGGCATTCGCCTCTATGAAAAGATCTCAAAATCCGAGATGGATGGCCGCGTCGAGGCGGCATTGCGCGGCGGCGCGCTCTGGAATGAGGTCAAGGACAAGTTGAACGCCAGCGGATTGAGCTTATCTGGTGGTCAGCAGCAGCGGCTTTGCATTGCGCGCACCGTTGCGGTTCGCCCGGAGGTGATCCTGTTCGACGAACCGTGTTCGGCGCTCGATCCAATCTCGACCGCGAAGGTCGAGGAATTGATTACGGAGCTGAAGGAAAACTACACCATCGCCATCGTGACGCATAACATGCAGCAGGCGGCACGTGTGTCCGACAAGACGGCCTTCATGTATCTCGGCGAGTTGGTCGAATTCGACGAGACCACGAAAATATTTACGTCGCCGAAGGATCGGCGGACGCAGGATTACATCACCGGCCGGTTCGGCTGAGGGAGCATTCATCATGGCAGATCACACAGCCAAGGCATTCGACGAAGACCTTCAGGAATTGACGCGGCTGGTCGCCGAAATGGGCGGCCTCGCCGAGCGGCAGATCGTCGATTCCGTCGACGCGCTGATCCGCCGCGACGTCGCACTTGGCGCGCGCGTGACGGCGGCCGACGCCCAGATCGATAAATTGCAGCACGTTATCGAAGAGCGCGCGGTTCTGACCATCGCGCGGCGTCAACCGATGGCGGTGGACTTGCGCGAAATCGTCGGCGCGATGCGCGTCGCGGCTGACCTCGAACGTATCGGCGATCTGTCGAAGAACATCGGCAAGCGCGTCTCGCAGATCGACAGCGATTTCCATCCGTTAAAGCTGATCCGCGGCCTCGAACATATGACCGACCTTGTGCAGACGCAGGTCAAATCGGTGCTCGATGCATATGCCGCGCACGATCTGCCGGCGGCGATGGCGGTCTGGAAGGGCGACGAGGAAGTCGATGCGATCTGTACCTCGTTATTTCGTGAGCTGCTGACTTACATGATGGAAGACCCGCGCAATATCGGCTTCTGTATTCATCTGATGTTCTGTGCGAAAAATATCGAACGGATCGGCGATCACGCGACCAATATCGCAGAAACCGTTTTCTACATGATCGAAGGCCAGCAAATGCTCGATCCTCGCCCGAAGGGCGACATGACGACGTTTGCGACGGCGGCGTCGGGAAGTTGATAGTCATCATGACCTGTCATTGCGAGCGTAGCGAAGCAATCCAGAACCCTGAAAGCTGGTTTGCTTCGTCGCTGACGCTCCTCGTAATGACGAAACATATCAAGGGATAACGCATGAGCGCGCGCATTCTGGTGGTGGAAGACGAAGAGGCGTTGACGACGCTGCTTCGCTACAACCTCGACGCCGAGGGTTACGACGTCGAGACCGTGATGCGCGGCGACGATGCCGACACGCGGCTGAAGGAGCATGTCCCCGATCTGATCGTGCTCGACTGGATGCTGCCGGGCCTCTCGGGAATTGAACTGTGCCGCCGTCTGCGTGCGCGACCGGAAACCAAGCAAGTGCCGATCATCATGTTGACTGCGCGCGGCGAGGAGAGCGAGCGTGTGCGCGGGCTTGCAACCGGCGCAGACGATTACATCGTGAAACCTTTTTCGGTGCCGGAACTGCTGGCACGTGTGAAGGGTCTGTTGCGGCGCGCGGCGCCGGAGCGTCTTGCGACCATATTGGCATTCGGCGACATCGAGTTGGACCGCGATCGGCGTCGTGTGGCGCGCTCAGGCCGTGCCATCGATCTCGGCCCGACCGAATATCGTCTGCTGGAATTTTTTCTTGAGCATCCGGGCCGCGTGTTCACACGCGAACAATTGCTCGATGGCGTATGGGGTCGCGATATCTATATCGACGAGCGTACCGTCGATGTGCATATCGGACGTTTAAGAAAATTATTGAACGCCGAGCGCGAACAAGATCCGATCCGCACGGTGCGCGGCGCGGGTTACGCGCTCGACGATCGCTTCGCCTCCAAGGCGGCGGAATAGGCCGAATTGCAATTTCGCCGCGCGATTGCCGCATACATAATTTGACCACTCGATTCCGAGTCCGTCAGATTGCCGTAACAAAAAAGCCCCAGATCGCTCTGGGGCTTTTTTCGTTGTCAGGTGAGGCGCTTGTCTTACTTTCCGCCCGGTCCGCGGCGACGGCGGTCGGAGGCGGGTTGATACGCCACGCGTGAGTGATGCGCGCAATAAGGCAGGCTATTAAGCGCCTTGCCGCCGCAGAAAAAGAAGTCGGGCGACGATGGATCGCCGACCGGCCAATGGCAGGTGGACTCGTTGAGTTCAAGCAGATTGAGCCGTTGGCTCATCGGCACCACGTTGTCGTAAGCGATCGGATCGGGTTCGGCTTCGACCTCGAAGGCCTGCGCGAGCGCCGTATTGCCGCGTGACACCGGGCGGTTGATGCGCATCATATGCTGCGCGGGACGTACTTTTCGCTGCCGTGGCACTGCGGATGATGGGCTTTTCGCGCGGCCGGAAAGTCCAAGCCGATGGACTTTACCGATCACCGCATTGCGCGTGATGCTTCCGAGTTCGGCGGCGATCTGGCTCGCCGAAAGTCCGGCTTCCCAGAGCTTTTTTAATTGTTCAACGCGATCGTCGGTCCAGCCTACTACCGTCATCGCCTGTTTCCTTCTTGATCGCGCCGGCCATTTTTGACTCGGCGTCGCGAATTCAAACTGCCAAAATCCTCAAGCGGCTGAATCCTTTAAGAGTCACCCTCGGAATCCTCCCGTCTTCGCCGGTCGCACACAAAGCAACCGGGCGTTGACGCCCAACCAAGATCATCCAGGATCAATTCCGCCGCACGAGATGTCGTACCCGACAATCAGGATGCTACAATATGCCGTGACTCCCGCGCAAGAGTCGGGGCTAGCGCGTCCACATGTTCCATCTTTAAAGCAAGCAAATTCGCTTTTTCTGCGACTCCAAAAATGTTGGCTGGATTCGCGCGCGAAAGGTAAGTCCCTGAAAAACGGAGTCATTCCCGAAAGTTAACGGTCGCGTGAATATGCCGATGGCGGCCTTGTTATGTTGACAGTCAAAGTTGCGCCAATACAATCATCGCTGCGTGCCGCCTTTCCGGGCGGCACGTTTTGTTTCCGGGGCAGGCAATTGAGCGGAATGCGCGTACGCGCCCGCAATTCTGTCGGCCCAACACATCCGATCAGGCCGTTATGAACCAGAGCGCCAAGCCGCACCTCGAGTCCCATTTAATGCCCGTCTTCGCACGGGCCGATGTCGCGTTTGAGCGCGGCGAAGGCGTGTGGTTAATCGCGACCAACGGCGACCGTTACCTCGATTTCACAAGCGGTGTGGCAGTGAACGCGCTCGGTCACGCACATCCGCATCTGGTCGCGGCATTGCAGGAGCAGGCCGCAAAACTTTGGCACGTCTCCAATCTGTTTCGGATTCCCGAAGGCGAAAAGCTTGCTGACCGGCTGTGCGCGGCGAGCTTCGCCGACGTTGCGTTCTTCGCCAATTCCGGCGCGGAAGCGATGGAGGCGTGCATCAAAATGGCGCGCAAGTTTCAATCGGTGAACGGCCGGCCCGAACGCTACCGGCTGATCACGTTCGAAGGTGCGTTTCACGGCCGCACCTTGGCCACAATCGCGGCAACCGGGCAGCAGAAATATCTCGAAGGCTTCGGGCCGCCGGTCGATGGTTTCGATCAGGTGCCGCTTGGAGATCTTGATGCCGTCAAGAAGGCGGTCGGGCCGCAGACGGCTGGAATTATCATTGAACCTTTGCAGGGCGAGGGCGGCGTGCGTTCACCTGAACCCGCCTTCTTCCGCGCTCTGCGTCAGTTGTGCGACGACAACAAGCTCGTTCTGATTTTCGACGAAGTGCAGACCGGTATGGGACGCACGGGAGCTCTGTTCGCGTATGAGAAGCTCGGTGTCACACCAGACATTATGGCGCTGGCGAAAGCGCTCGGTGGCGGCTTTCCGATGGGCGCGTGCCTTGCGACATCTGCAGCTTCTGTCGGCATGACGCCCGGTACGCACGGGTCGACGTTCGGCGGAAATCTGCTGGCGATGGCTGCGGGCAACGCGGTGCTGGACGTGATGCTTGCACCGGAGTTTTTCGACCAGGTCCAGCGCTCGTCACTCATATTGAAGCAAAAACTCGCGTCCGTCGTCGATCGTTTCCCCGATGTCGTCTCGGAAGTGCGGGGCGAAGGACTTCTGATCGGAATCAAGGCGGTGATGCCGTCTGCGGATCTGGTAGCAGCACTTCGGGACGAAAAACTGCTGACCGTCGGTGCGGGTGAGAACGTCGTTCGTCTGTTGCCACCACTGATCGTAACCGAAGCTGAAATAGCGGATGCCGTTTCGCGTCTGGAGCGCGTTTGCGCGAAGCTCTCGAAAGAGCATCTGTCGCGCGAGGCTGTGCGATGAGCAAGCCGCGTCATTTTCTCGACCTAACAGATGTGCCAACAAAAGAACTGCGCGCGATCCTCGATGCGAGCGTCGATATGAAAAAGAAGCTCAAGGCGGGCACGCGTGAAAAACTCCTCGAGGGCAAGACGCTGGCGATGATCTTCGAGAAGCCATCGACCCGCACGCGCGTATCGTTCGATGTTGGTATGCGGCAGCTCGGTGGTGAAGCCATCATGCTAACCGGCGCGGAAATGCAACTCGGCCGCGGTGAAACAATCGCGGATACTGCGCGCGTGCTGTCCCGTTATGTCGACATCATTATGATTCGGATTCTTAATCACGACTCGCTCAATGAGCTTGCCGAATATGCGACGGTGCCCGTGATCAACGGTCTGACGCGACGCTCACATCCCGGTCAGGTGATGGCGGATGTCATGACGTTCGAGGAGCATCGCGGGCCCATCAAGGGACGATCCGTCGCGTGGGTGGGCGACGACAATAATGTGCTGGCGTCTTGGGCGCACGCCGCTGAGCGCTTCAGTTTCAGTCTCCGGGTTGCCACGCCGCCGGAGCTTGCCCCGAACAAGTTGCTGAAGGATTGGATCAAGGCGTCCGGCGCGCCGATCGTGCTTGGCTCCAGCGCCGAAGAAATGGTGAAAGGGGTTGATTGCGTCGTCACCGATACGTGGGTGTCGATGGGTGACAAGGACGGCGAGCATCGCCACAACATTCTCAAACCCTATCAGGTCAATGAAAAACTGATGTCGCTGGCTAAACCCGACGCGATCTTTATGCATTGCCTGCCGGCACATCGCGGCGATGAAGTGACGGATGCGGTAATTGATGGGCCGCAATCAGTCGTTTTCGATGAGGCGGAAAACCGCCTTCATGCGCACAAGGGTATTCTCGCATGGTGCCTTGACGCCGTGGCCTGAATTCCCGATTTGCCGCGGCCCTTTTTTATGCCGCCAACCATCCTATATTCTGCGTGCATTCGTCGTTCGATCCGCGACGGCACCTACCTGATACGAGACATTCCGACCCGTCGCCATTCGCGTTGCGAATTCCTGACCCGTTGAAAGACCTTGCACTTATGACCACTGAGACATCCATTCGCGCGCCGTCGGCAAAACCAGTTGACGATGCTGTGCTACCGTTCGAAGTGAGCGCGCTTGACGTGCGCGGACGCTTGACGCGCATGGGCCCGGCGCTCGACGAAATTCTGACCAAGCACGATTACCCTGCACCGGTTGGCAAGCTACTTGGCGAGGCCATCGTGCTGACGACGTTGCTTGGCTCGACGCTGAAGTTCGACGGCCGTTTCATTTTGCAGACGCAGACCGATGGGCCGGTTTCGTTGATCGTGATCGACTACCACGCGCCAGATCGTTTGCGTGCTTATGCAAGGTTCGACGCGAAGCGGCTTGAACCTGGTCAGGATTCTGCAGCCTTGCTGGGGCACGGTCATCTTGCCATGACCATCGATCAGGGTGCGGACATGAGCAGGTACCAAGGCCTGGTCGCTTTGGATGGCGGCAATCTCGAAGATGCCGCTCACGAATATTTTCTACGCTCTGAACAGATCCCAACGCGCGTGCGACTTGCAGTCGGTGAAGAGTTTCGCGGCGGTGACGGCCCAAAGCATCGCTGGCGCGGCGGCGGTGCATTGATGCAGTTTCTTCCCAAGGCGCCCGAACGTGCGAGACAGCCGGATCTGCATCCCGGCGACGCGCCTGAGGGAGTTACGGTCGATGTCGCCCCCGAGGACGATGCTTGGGCGGAAAGCCAGTCGTTATTCGGAACCATTGAAGATATCGAGTTGATCGATCCTGATTTATCAGGAGAGCGATTGCTGTTCAGACTGTTTCACGAGCGCGGTGTGCGGGTGTTTCAGACACAGGCCATTCGCGCGCAGTGTTCCTGCTCACGTGATGCAGTTGCTGGCATGCTTGCAAGTTTTGCTGCACAAGATCGGGCCGATATGGTTGAGAACGGTAAGGTCGTCGTGACCTGCGAATTTTGCAGTTCGGTGTATCGGTTTACGCCTGAGGAAGCCGGCATAGAAAAAACCGACTAGTTCAGTGTGCGTTTATGGTCGGGGCTGTCCAGCGAGAATGTCGGAATATCGATATCGAAGCGTTCGCCGTTCTTCGTGACCATCTGATAACTGCCGGTCATGAAACCCGAGGGGGTCTGTAGTGGTACCCCGCTGGTATATTCAAAACGCTCGCCCGGTGCGAGCACCGGCTGTTCTCCTATGACTCCCTCGCCACGGACCTCCGCGTTACGGCCTGTGCCGTCGGTGATGATCCAATGCCTCGTTTTCAGTTGAACCGTCTCATCGCCTGAATTGAAGATGACGATAGTGTAGGTCCAGAAAAATCGCCCGTGTTCCGGGGACGAACGCTCTGGAAAGAAGTTCGGTTCCACCGTGACCTCAATATGGCGTGTAACTGCGCTGTACATAATGTCGTATCCGGTTGGTCTCCGATCATAGCCGCGTTCCAGGGGATTGCGTAGGGCGGTTGAAGCAGTGGATTTCGCGAATGCGGTTTGCGGGGCCGCCCGATCTTTTGTAAGATTAAGGCATGCAAAGCGCTGAAATCGCATGACACTGGTCACGGCTCATATGCCGGGGCGAAAAGCCTCAGAAAGTGCAGCGGCGAAGGAAATTGCGCTACCGGTTGCGGTAGGCGAGCGCGAACTCCGACTGGATCTCTTTCGGGGCTTGGCACTGTGGCTGATCTTCGTCGACCATCTGCCGACGAATATTCTGACCTGGTTCACGATCCGCAACTACGGTTTCAGCGACGCCACCGAAATATTCATTTTCATTTCCGGCTATACGGCGGCCTTCGTCTATGGGCGCGCCATGCAAGATCGGGGATTCGTGATTGCGACTGCGCGCATCTTAAAACGTGTTTGGCAGATTTATGTCGCGCACGTCTTCCTGTTTACGATTTATCTCGCGGAAATTTCCTACATCGCCACGCGCTTCGAGAACCCGCTCTATTCCGAGGAAATGGGCATTCTCGATTTTTTGAAACAGCCGGACGTCATGATCGTGCAGGCGCTGTTGTTGAAATTTCGTCCCGTCAACATGGACGTGCTGCCGCTGTATATCGTGTTAATGGCGTTCTTACCGTTGATCCTAGTTCTTATGAAGAGGTGGCAGGATTTCACCCTCGCGCTATCTGCACTTCTCTATGTAGTTTCCTGGCAGTTCGATCTCCATCTCGACGCGTTTCCAAGCGGCTATTGGTATTTCAATCCCTTTGCATGGCAATTGCTTTTCGTGTTCGGCGCATGGTGTGCACTGGGTGGTGCAAAGCGAATGACACGGATTATTTCGTCGCGCGTCACCTTAGGTATCTGCATCGCCTATGTGATCTTCGCCTTCTGTGTCACGATGACGTGGTATGTGCCGCAGTTGAACGCGTTCATGCCGCGATGGCTTGAAAGCTTGATGTATCCGATCAATAAGACGGACCTCGACGTGCTGCGCTTTGCGCACTTCTTAGCCATGGCGGCGATTACCGTTCGCTTTCTGCACAAGGACTGGCCCGGCCTTAAATCACCTTGGCTGCGCCCTCTCGTTCTATGCGGCCAACATTCCTTGGAAATTTTTTGTCTCGGAGTGTTTTTAGCATTCGGCGGGCATTTTATTTTATCGGAGGTGTCAAGCAGCGCTTGGATGCATTTCATCATCAGCATTACTGGCATTGTCATCATGTCCGCGTCAGCGTGGCTGCTGTCATGGTATAAAGCGGAAGTGAACAAAGGCAGTAAGCGAGTGAAGAGTTTGGAAGGCGAAGCGGACTTCATCGGAGGAGCGCCATGAGATTGGCTCTGATCGTAGTGGCGGTCTCCCTCGTGATTGCGGGTTTCGCGCGCGCGGAAGACGATGCCGGCTGCGCTGTGCCAGCCTATCTTTTGACGACCGACAGTCCGTTGCCGAAGGTTGCCGATGCCATCAAGACGCGCAAGCAACTCGACATTCTTGTGATCGGTAGCGGATCGTCCGCGCTCAGCAGTCCCGATGGCGTGAGTTCGTCTTATCCTGCGCGGCTCGAAGCCTTGCTGCGCAAGCGGCTTACAGGTGTCGCCGTGAACGTAGCTACGGATTTGCTGCCGAAGAAAACATCGACGGACGTCGCCAAAGTTGCCGGAGAGATCGTCGAGAAACAGCCCGCCGATCGCAAGCCGACTTTGACCATTTGGCAGACCGGCACCGTCGATGCGATCCGCGCTATCGACCCCGATGATTTCCGCAACGCGCTGGATTCGGGAATCGAAGCATTGCAAAAATTGGGGACCGACGTGCTTCTGATGAATTTGCAATACAGCCCGCGCATCGAATCCATGCTCTCTGTCGCGCCCTACGTCGACACCATGCGGGTCGTCGGGCAGCAGCACGACGTTCCTCTGTACGACCGTTTTTCAATTATGCGGCACTGGAGCGATGCGGGCGACTTCGATTTGTTCGGTACCGTGCATGGCTATGCGATGGCCAAGCGCGTTCACAATTGTGTCGCTCGCTCGCTTTCAAAATTCATTATCGATGCGTCGGGAATCAAACCGACTGAGCTTGGGACTCAGCGCTGATGATCGTTCACCGCCGCGCCATGATCGTTGTCGCGTTGGTTCTGGTATGCGCAGCGTCATTCGTGGCAATCTGGGCGAACTGGCCGAACGATCCTCAGGCTCTCTCCGCGGTGCTGCGCGTTTCATCGAGCGAGAATGAAACTCCACCTCAGACAGCCGCGCCGAAGAAAGGTCTGACTACCAAGACTATTGAGGCGGTGAAGAATGTTGCGAGCCAGGCATCCGACATTCTCACTCATGTGCCGTGCTTATCGGCGAAAGGGATCTCCAACGCCCCGGGCTCGTTGCCGCGTGTGGCCAAGCGTATCGCGTCGGGCGATCCCGTCACCATCATCGCATTCGGCTCGTCAACTACGGTTGGCTACGGCACCAGTTCGCCAGCCTATACTTATCCGAACCGTCTGGCAGACCAGCTTCGCCGCAAATTCCCAACCGCCGATATCAGCGTCATTAATCGCGGGATGGGCGGACAGGATACGCCGGAAATGATGAAGCGGTTCGAACCGGCCGTTCTGGAATCGAATCCCGATCTGGTGATCTGGCAGCTTGGCACCAACACCGTCATCAAGGGCAGCGAAAACGATGTTGCTGCTACGAAGGCACTTGTCGAGGACGGTATCGCGCAACTTCAGGCGCGCGGTATCGACGTTGTTTTGATCGATCCGCAATATGTGCCCGCCGTCAACGCCAAGGAGGAAAACGCGAGCGAGATGGTCAAGCTGATCGCCAGCGTTGCCAGGCTGAAGCATGTCGATCTCTTTCCGCGCTTCGAGGTGATGAAGCAGTGGCATGAGAACGACAAGATGCCGTTCGAAGCTTTCGTGATTGGTGACGGTCTCCACATGAACGACTGGGGCTACGCGTGTTTCGCGCAATTGCTCGGCGATACCATCATCCGCTCGGTGGGCCAGGTGAAGGCAGGCATCGAAGTGCCAACCAGCATCATGAAATACCGTCCGATGTAGGTTGGTCGCCTTGCGCTAGGCTTTCTCAAGCCCCGCAATCAAATCTTCGATTAAGTCGTCTTTGTGCTCCAGCCCTGCCGAGAAACGGATCAATCCGTCGCTGATGCCAAGCTCCGCGCGTGCCTCCGGCGTCAGGCGTTGATGCGTCGTGGTCGCCGGATGCGTGACGATGCTTTTTGAATCGCCGAGGTTATTTGAAATCCGCGCTAGCTTGAGTCCATTGAGCGTCCGGAACGCTGCCGCCTTGCCGCCCTTGACCTCGAATGCGACGAGCGTGGAGCCTGCGCGCATCTGCTTCTTAACGATCGCTGCCTGCGGATGATCGGGACGGCCGGGATAGATAAGCCGCGAAATCTTCGGATGTTTCGCCAGCCTATCCGCAACGGCAGCTGCGGTTTCGGTTTGAGCCTTGACGCGAATGCCTAGCGTCTCAAGGCCCTTCAACAATACCCACGCGTTGAACGGCGACATAGCGGGGCCGGTCTGGCGCAAAAAATTATGGATATGTTCTTGGATGAATGCCTCCGACGACAGGATAACTCCGCCGAGGCAGCGGCCCTGACCGTCGATATGCTTAGTCGCGGAATAGACCACGACATCTGCACCAAGCGTCAGCGGACTCTGCCACATTGGTGTCGCGAACACATTGTCGACGATCAATCGTGCGCCAGCCGAATGCGCGATCTCGGCGACCGCGCCGATATCGACGACATCAAGCGTGGGGTTGGTTGGGCTTTCAAGAAAAAGCGATTTGGTGTTTGGGCGCACCGCCTTTTGCCACTGATCGAGGTCATGCCCATCGACCAGCGTGGATTCGATGCCGTAGCGCGGCAGCAGATCTTCCACGACATAGCGACAGGAGCCGAACAGCGCCTTGGCGGCAACGACATGGTCGCCAGTTTTAAGCGGCGCGAGAATCGCTGTGGTGACGGCAGCCATGCCGGTCGCTGTGGCACGTGCGGATTCTGCGCCTTCAAGTTCGATCATGCGCTGTTCGAACATCGACACGGTCGGATTCGAAAATCGCGAATACAGAAATCCCGGATCTTTGCCTGTGAAGCGCGCCTCGCATTGCTCGGCGGTGTCGTAAACGAATCCTTGCGTCAAAAACAAAGCTTCCGACGTCTCGCCATATTGCGAGCGTAACGTGCCGGAATGCACCAGCCGCGTCTCCGGGCGATAATGTTGCGTGGGCGACGGTGCCTTCGGCGCGGGCGATTTTGTCTCAGACATGTGACCTCCATCGTGGCCATCCGAAAATGGCTACAAAAAAACCGGCCTGGAAAAACTCCATTGGCCGGGATCACACTGTCCCCGGCCTGTTTAGCGACTTATTTTACGTGGCTGCAAGCCGGCCGGCTCAAATGACCACGGGATAAGTGGTAGGCATATTCCGCCCCAGTCTTTCCGTCAAGCACCTCATCGGATAACCGGTAAATATGCTGGATCTGCCGAGGACCGCCGCGCGGCAACACGAGACGAATGTTGTGCCATTTACACTTGCCAGCGATGCATCAGGAATTCTACCGGATCGCATGATCGCGGCTATGGCCGATGCGGGGTTGATCCTTCCTGCCTATCCATTCGTTGAAAGTCAGATTCAGCCGGCGAGTCTTGATCTTCGGCTCGGTGAAATCGCATATCGCGTGCGCGCAAGTTTTCTTCCGGGTCCGGGTTCGACAGTCGCGGAACGCATCGACGAGTTGAAACTGCACGAGATCGATCTTTCCGATGGCGCGGTGCTTGAGACAAACTGCGTTTACATCGTGCCGCTGCTGGAAAGCCTCGCACTTCCGCCCGCTATTCTCGCTGCCGCCAACCCGAAAAGTTCGACCGGACGTCTGGATGTTTTCACGCGCGTGATCGCAGACTGCACGCGCCGCTTCGACATGATCGGCTCGGGCTATCATGGGCCGCTTTACGCCGAGATTAGTCCCAAGACGTTTCCGGTGTTGCTGCGTGAAGGATCGCGGCTCTCGCAAATCCGTTTTCGCACGGGACATCCACTGCTCGACAATCACGAACTTGAAGCGCTGCACGCGCGCGAGCGCCTCGTCGATATCGACGAAGCCGATCTGGCTGGCGGTGTCGCATTGAGTGTCGATCTGTCCGGTGAGGGCTCCGACGGTTTCGTCGGCTACCGCGCCAAGCGTCATACTGGTGTGATCGATATCGACCGCCGCAGTGGCTACACCGTCGGTGAATTCTGGGAGCCAATACGGGCACGGCCGGATCGAAGTCTGATCCTCGATCCCGGTGAATTTTACATTCTTGCATCGAAGGAGGCTGTGCAGGTGCCGCCGGATTTCGCAGCCGAGATGGTGCCGTTTGATCCATTGGTCGGTGAATTCCGCGTTCACTATGCGGGATTTTTTGACCCCGGCTTTGGATATGCCGGTGCAGGCGGGCAGGGCTCGCGCGCCGTTCTTGAAGTTCGCTCCCGCGAAGTGCCATTCATTCTCGAACACGGCCAGATCGTCGGCCGTCTCGTCTATGAAAAGATGCTGTCGCGCCCCGACGCCCTTTACGGCCAGCGAATCGCATCGAATTACCAGGGCCAGGGCCTAAAGCTCTCCAAGCACTTCCGCACTTAGTCGCCGCCGTTTCGCGCGACGAACCCCCATCCATCCGAACGCCGGATACCCATGCGCTGGCTGCGTATTGCTTCGGATCGCTTCGATGCTAGAGATTTTGCAGGGGCGGTCTCCGGCAAAGATCAAAAACACCGTCGCTGGGGAAACGTATGTCAGAGCTTGGCGTCGCGGAAATCCCACCGCCGCAAATCGAGAAGCCGCCGCTTCCGCGTATAACGCACCCCGTCAGCAATCCGCTGATCGAGGGGCCAATTCTCCCGGCACTTCTCAGGCTCTCCGCGCCGAATGTTGCCGCACTGACCGCAGGCACTTGCGTGGTCATTGCCGAGACATCCTACATCGGGCGACTCGGTGTGGAGCCGCTCGCGGCAATGGCGCTGGTTTTTCCGTTCGTTATTTTGATGATGACGATGGGCGGCGGCGCGATGGGCGGCGGGATAGCATCCGCGATTGCGCGGGCGCTTGGCGCAGATGATGTCGAGCGCGCCTCCGCTCTCGCGGTTCATGCAATCATCATCGGTCTTTGCTTCGGGCTGACGTTCATGCTCGGCATGTTGATCTTCGGGCCGCGATTGTTCGCGATGATGGGTGGCCACGGTCGTGTGCTTAGCGAGGCAATTGCTTATTCGCAGATATTTTTCGGCGGCGCGGTTATTCCCTGGATGCTCAACACGCTTGCTTCTTTGTTACGAGGCACGGGCAATATGAAACTGCCGTCGGCGATCATTTTAAATTCCGCGATGTTGCAAATCATTTTTGGCGGCGCACTCGGGCTTGGTTTTGGACCGATCCCCCAATTTGGAATGCGCGGCGTCGCAGCGGGTACGCTTTTCGCGTTCTCCGTCGGGGTGGCGATCATGGCGTGGTATTTGTTCTCCGGGCGAAGCCGCGTGAAACTGGATTTCAAGGGATTTAAATTTCGGCGCAGCATGTTCTACGATATTTTGAAAGTGGGACTGATTGCTTGCCTCTCACCGCTTCAGGTGGTGCTGACTATTACGTTCTTCACTCACATGCTGGCAACATTCGGAACCGAGATCTTAGCCGGCTACGGCATCGGCGCGCGGCTCGAATTCATGTTGACTTCGCTCGCATTCGCCGTCGGCATGGCATCCGTGCCTATGATCGGAATGTCGATCGGAGCCGGACGTGTCGCGCGGGCGCGGCGTATCGCTTGGACCGCAGGCACAGTATCTTTCGTGGCCGTCGGTGTAATCGGCGGGTTGATCGCGATTTTCCCGGGCATATGGGTCGATATTTTCACCGACAATCCCGCCGTGCGGGCGGCGAGCCGCGAATATCTGTCGACCGCCGCTCCGATGTTCGCGTTCATCGGCCTGTCGATCTCGTTGTATTTTTCGTCTCAGGGCGCGGCGAAAGTGCTTGGGCCGGTGCTAGGTCAGACCGCGCGGCTTGTTTTCATTGTTCTTGGCGGCTGGTGGCTTACACAACAGGGCGCAACCAGCACGCAGTTTTTCTGGCTGGCGGCTGCCTCCATGATTCTGTTGGGATTGCTTGTTGCTGCGGCGGTTCGCCTGACGAACTGGGGTCCGAGAGGAGGCCTGCTTGCGTAGCGCTTAGGCACCAGCGGCGAAGGCATTCGTCATCGCTACGGTCGCCAGATTCATCTGCGAGTCGATGTACGGCGCGATCTCATTCGGCAAAAGGTCGATGACCCAGATCAATTTGCTCGTACCATTTCCATTGTCGGATACCTGAACAGATGCATTGTAATGTTTTACGCGTTCGCTCACGACAACGTAGACAAGGCGGCGTTTGGCATCGTCGCAATCCACAAGCACTTCCCGTGCGACATTGCCGTTCGCAAACGTTACGATCCGCGTCTCGCCATCCATTTTCGCGTCGGTAACAAAGCCTGGAACTAGCCGCTTGTGAAGCGCGCCGAAATCACGCACTGCGTCCCAAACCTGTTCAGGCGACGCGGCGAGATTCACTTCTTTCGAGATCGAAGCCATTCGATACGTTCCTTTTGATTTTTAGTTTCACCGCCGCTGCGGGGCGACCGAGAGTTCTGGTTCGAACAGCATAGGTGCGTCGCTGGATTGCACGCCGGCGATTTTTGCCCGCTCGATGGCGAGCATGCGAAATTTCGTCGCGACACCGCCATTTGCGGAAAATCCGCCGGTCTTGCCGTTGGCCGCCAACACACGATGGCAAGGGATGACGATGGGAAACGGATTTTGTCCGAGCGCCTGACCGATCGCGCGTGAAAGCAGCTTGTCGCCGAGCCTGATCGCTATTTCACCGTAAGTCAGTGTCTCGCCGGGAGGGATGGCACGTGTGATGTCATAGACACTGCGGTTAAATTCTGAGACGTGAACCAAATCCAGCGGAACGAATGAAAGGTCGACGGCTTTTCCATTCAGAAGTTCGGTCATCGCATCGCAGGAGTGCACGACGTACTCGGGTGGCGCACTGATCTGCGCGGTCGGCGCTTTCTTTCGAAGGCGCGCACGCGTCGCAGCGTCGCTCGACTCGGGAAGCTGAATCCCGAGAAGACCGCGCTCGCCCCATGCCACGCCGCACCGGCCAATCGCAGTATCAAACAATGTCAGGCCCGTTGTCATGGCGCGTCCAGTCATAGCACGATCATATTTGGTTCAGCTTTATTTGCGCTTGCAGTGTCTTTCACGTCTGCCAATTGCGGCCCACCCGAATCCTGATACCGGCTTGCGAGCGGTCACGCGCTATGGCTAAGCTTATGCCGCTGCGGGCGTAGTTCAATGGTAGAACGGTAGCTTCCCAAGCTGCATACGAGGGTTCGATTCCCTTCGCCCGCTCCATATTTTTCTTTTGCAATTCATGACGCCATCGGAACCATTGAATGACTTCAACAAAATCCATTTGCGTAGCAGGTGCAGGCAGCATCGGTTGCTTCGTTGGCGGCATGCTGCGCGCGGGCGGCAAGCAGGTGTCGTTGCTGGCAAGGCAGCGGGTCATCGACGAGATCAAGGCCAATGGACTGAAGGTCACGAGCTTCGAAGGCATTGAACATCGGCTTTCGTCGGCGGAGATCAAACTCTCCGCCGACCCATCGATTTTTTCCGATGCAGCGATCATTCTCGTCACCGTCAAGAGCGACGATACGCCCGAAGTTGCCGATTTGATCGCCAAGCATGGGTCGCCGAGCGCGACGATTGTCAGTCTTCAGAACGGTACTGGCAACGTTCCGGTTCTACGGGAGAAGTTGGCGAGCCACCGTGTCCTCGCAGGCATGGTGCCGTTCAACGTGCTGGCGCTGGGAGGTGGGCATTATCATCGCGCGACATCCGGCGACATTTTAATTGATAAGGATGATGCGGACACAGCTTCGCAAATCAATCAGCCTGAACTGAAGTTTCGCGCCGTCGACAACATGATCGGCGTGCAATGGGGCAAGCTGCTCATCAATCTCAATAACGCGCTCAACGCGCTTTCAAACTTGCCTTTGCGCGATCAACTTGCCCAACGGCCGTGGCGTGCGTTGTTCGCCGATCAGATGTCGGAAGCGCTCGCAGCCATCAAGGCGGAAGGCATCGTCCCAATATCCTCGACGCCGCTACCACCGGCGTTGACGCCATATATTCTCAGGCTGCCCGACGGGCTTTTTTCGCGAATTGCCGGATCGATGGTGAAAATCGATCCGAAAGCAAGGTCTTCGATGTGGGAGGACCTTCAACGCGGACGCCGCACGGAGATTGATCATTTGCAAGGGCTTATTATCAACCTCGCCGACCGGCATGGTCTTGAAGCGCCGTTGTCATCGCGCATTTTCAGTTTGATCCGAAACGCCGAGCAAGCCGGAAAAGGCTCTCCCGGTCTGACGCCCGTTCAAATTCGCGGCTGACTGATCAGGCGGAGGTTGCGTTTTCGAGCGCGCGTTTTCAGCCGGGTTATCGCATTAAACGACGGCCTTCGCCGCTGCACGTCCCGCGTTGCGCCCAGAGAACAAGCAGCCGCCGAGGAAGGTGCCTTCGAGCGAACGGTAGCCGTGCACGCCGCCACCGCCGAAGCCAGCTGCTTCGCCAACAGCGTAAAGGCCAGGAATGATTTGGCCGTTGTTACCGAAGACCTGCGAGTCGAGGTTAGTTTCAAATCCGCCAAGTGTCTTGCGTGTCAGAATGTTGAGCTTAACGGCAATCAGTGGTCCATGCGCAGGATCGAGAATCTTGTGCGGCTTTGCCGTACGAATGGCCTTGTCGCCAAAATAGCGCCGCGCGTTGTGCAGGCCCATCACCTGTGTGTCTTTCACATACGGATTGTCGATCTGGCGGTCGCGCGCCTCAATCTGTCGCCGGATGAAAGCCGGATCTATCAGATTGTCGCCGCTTAATGTGTTCATGGCGGCAACAAGGTCTTCGAGATTATCACGAACGATGAAGTCCTCGCCCTTGTCCCTAAACGCCGTAACAGGAGGCGGTCCACCTTTTGCGCCCGCGCGTCTCAACACCTGAAGCCAGCTTTTGCCGGTGAGGTCCGGATTTTGCTCGGAGCCAGAAAGCCCGAATTCCTTTTTGATGATGCTCTGAGTTAGAATGAACCAAGAATAATCGTGACCCGTATTCATGATGTATTCGAGTTGGCCCAATGTGTCGTAGCCGGGATAGAGCGGAGAGGGCAGGCGTTTACCGGTGGCGTCGAACCAGAGTGATGACGGACCCGGCAGGATACGAATGCCGTGACCGGGCCAGATCGGCGCCCAGTTATGAACACCTTCGACGTAGTGCCACATGCGGTCGCGGTTGATGAGGCGTGCGCCCGCAGCTTCGGTGATGCCGATCATGCGTCCATCGACATGCGCGGGCACGCCGCTGACCATATGCTTGGGCGGTGTACCAAGACGCTTCGGCCAGTTTTGTCGCACCAGATCGTGGTTGCCGCCGATGCCTCCGGAGGCAACGATAACGGATTGGCCTTTCAACGTGAAATCGCCGATGACGTTGCGGTTGGAGCTTTGTCCACGCTCTTCGTTTGAGGACGCCAGAATTTTCCCGCTCACGCCGACAATGGTGCCGCTGGCCGAGTCGAGCGCATCCACGCGATGGCGAAACTTGAAAACGATCCGTCCGCTTTTGACGTGTTCGCGTGCGCGCCGTTCGAACGGCTCGACAACACCGGGGCCGGTGCCCCAGCTCAAATGAAAGCGAGGCACCGAATTACCATGACCCATCGCATCGTAGCCGCCGCGCTCCGCCCAGCCGACGATAGGAAAAATCCGGTGGCCCATCGCCTGCAGCCAGCCGCGCTTTTCCCCCGTGGCGAATGCGACATAAGCCTCAGCCCATTTTTTTGGCCAATGATCCTCCTCGCGGTCGAAGGCCGCAGTTCCCATCCAGTCCTGTAGCGCGAGGTCGTACGAATCCTTGATGCCAAGTCGTCGTTGTTCCGGCGTATCGACCATGAACAATCCGCCAAGCGACCAAAACGCCTGTCCGCCGAGGTTTTGCTCGCCCTCCTGGTCGACCACAATCACGCGCCGTCCCGCGTCCGCCGCCTCCGTTGCGGCCACAAGCCCGGCAAGCCCGGCGCCGATGACGATTACGTCTGCATCATTCGCCATATTCGATGTTCCCCCGCTGGCAGGGATTGAAGCGCGGCGCGCAAATGCGGGCAACGGAAATTGCGGCTATCGCCGGAAACATTGGCCGGTAGCGGTGCTGCGAATTAGCATTTCCTGTTCCATTTCGGGATAGCACGAACGCAACTGCAGCAACGCGGCAACACTAAGAGAGAATTCGCTCACATCATGTTGTGCGATCTGGACAAAAACCCGGACTGGCAACACGCTGGAGGTGCCCTGACAGACACATGAGACTCAGGGAAATGGGGCCGGACAATGAAGATTGTGACGGGTTTTCTCGGGGGTTTGCTGCTGCTGGCGCAGGTGAACGCGAGTCATGCGGTGGTCTTGATTTCGGAAGACCGCGGCGGCCGAATCGGAACCTACGTCGACAGATTTCAGGGTTTAAAAAGCTCCGGTGAAACCGTGATGATCGACGGTCTTTGCGCATCGGCCTGCACGATTGTTCTGGGCGCGGTGGCTCGCGACAAGATTTGCGTCACTTCTCGCGCCAATCTTGGATTCCATGCGGCTTGGGACTTCGGTGCCGGTGGTCGCCCAGTGACCAATCAGGAAGCGACCCGGATGCTCTATGAGATGTATCCGGCGTCGATCCGTAACTGGATTTCCAAGCGTGGCGGCCTCAAGACGCACATGATTTTTCTGCGTGGCCGCGAACTGACGAACTTTTATCGTCCATGCTATTTGGATGCGCAGGCGTCGGCCCATCAAGTTCCGTCGCGTTAATCCCGAATTCATCCGGTAGCTTCAACGATCGTCTTGCGCGTTGAGCAAGACGTGATCGCATTCGACGTTACCGTGCTTGCCCGGGCGTGCCCCAACCTCTAACTGAAATGAGCCTCGGCGCGCAGCTTCAGCGTTGTCGGCGCGTTGTCGAGAAATCAGGATCGTCACCCGATGGATAAAACCACCCGACCGCTCGTGGTCATCGCGGCATTTGCTGCAAGTCTTGCGATAGGTCTGCTGGCGACGCTGTGGCTTGTCGGCGGCCTTCGCAGCGTGGCACCGCCGGCCGCAATCGGCGGGCCGTTTCAGTTGACCGATCAGTTGGGACAAACGGTCACTGAAAAAAATTTGCTCGGGAAACCCACGATGATTTTTTTTGGTTTTACCCATTGTCCTGATGTGTGCCCGACATCTCTGTTCGAGATGTCTGAGGTTATGCGCGCTATGGGGTCGGATGCTGGCAAGGTGAACGGCTATTTTGTGTCGGTCGATCCGGAGCGCGATACGGCGGCGGCGATGAAGGATTATCTGTCGAGCTTCGATCCTCACCTGAAGGGCTTAACCGGATCGCAGGACGAGATCACCAAGGTTATTTCAGCCTATCGCGTCTATGCGAGAAAAATCCCATTGAAGGGAGGCGACTATACAATGGATCACACCGCGTTGATCTATTTGATGGACCGCGACGGAAAATTCGTACGGCCGTTCGATCTCAAGCGCAAACCCGAAGAATCAGCCGCCGACCTCAAGCGGTATCTCTGAATTGTCGCTGCGTCGCCACTGCCCTTAAGTTGGCAAGTTTTGCCGCGACCACGCGCGAATTCCGTGCGAGCCCGTGTTCGGTTTTCTCCCAGCGATGCGGTTCACGCAACAACTGAAATAGTGCACGCCATGCGGCAATCGACAGATAAATCCAGTAAATCGGCGTCAACAAAAGCACCCATGCTTCGTGCAGCAAACCGCGCCGCGACAATCCGATAAGCCCCACGACAACGGTGGAGAGATAGCCTGCGCCGATGGTCGCGATGTAAAGGCTTGCGAACTGGCTTTCAAGGAATGAAGGCGCTTCATAATCGAAGAGAGGTCGAGTCGCCTGCAATATTGCGTCTGCTAAAAGAGCCGGATGAGCAAGTGCTGTCAGAACGTTTCCGCCAACGATGATATTGAGTGTGAAGAATCCGCGTGCGCCCGCATCGCGCCAAAGCCGGATCGGTGAACGCATGTGCACGCTCCACGTTTGCATCCAGCCTTTCATCCATCGCGAACGCTGCCGAAGCCAAGCGCCGAACCGCGACGGCGCTTCTTCGTAAGTTGTCGACGGGAACATGATACTGCGATGCTTAAAGCGCGCAAGCCGAAAGCCCAGATCGGCATCTTCCGTCACATTGTATGGATCCCAGCCGCCGACTTTGCGCAGCACCGAAATGCGGAAGTGGTTCGACGATCCGCCGAGCGGAAGCGGCATCTCAAAACTTGAGAAGCCCTGAAGAAATACGTCGAATTGCCCGGCATATTCGGCGGTAAACATCCGCGCGAGCCAACTGTCGGACGTGTTGTCGATGCAAAGGCTGGCCTGCGCGCATGCAACGTCGTGATCGTTCGACCGGAACGCATCCAGCGCTTCGCGGAGCTGCCCCGGCTCCGGCCTGTCTTCGGCGTCGAATACTGTCATGAATGTGCCGCGTGCAAACTGAAGCGCACAGTTCAGCGCCTTGGGTTTCGTTTGCGGTCCGACATTGGGTGCGATGATAATCTGAACGTGCGGCATTTTTCCAAGGTAGACGATAGCCGCTCGTGTTTTCAAGTCATCGGGCTCAATGACGAGTTTGACGTCAAGTTTCTCGCGCGGATAATCGAGTGCGTCGATGAAATGCATCAGCGGTGCCACCGATCGCGCCTCGCGGTAGAGAGCGGCGACCACAGTGTAAACCGGTAGTTGATCGTCGGACAGCCGCGTTAGCCGTGGTTTGGATTTTCGTGGCGCAAAGCTACCTGCGAGCCGCAGGCTGGTGAAAAGTAGGAACCAGAATGCAAGCACCACACCTGCTGTCTGGAATACGAATGACGGTGCTAGTGTGAGCGGCAACGCGAAGATTGTGAGCATCGATACGTAGCGAACGAATGACATGAACGGTGAGCGCCAGAGCGGAATTGGTGCGGCGGAAAAATCGGAAAGGTCTTCAGCAAGACCGTCCGCAGCCTGATGTCCGAGTACATCTTCGGTATGGTATTCGAGAAATTCGTTTAAACGAGTGCTTGTTGTTATTCGTGTCTGTTCTGCTACAGATGGATATCGCGCGATCAGCTTGGCGATGCGGCGGGCGGCGTAGCTGCGCGGGGCGTAAACAAAATCGCGCGAGATATTTTGCTTGATCGGAATGATGCCGTGACGAGCCGCATCTGCAAGGGCTGTATCGCTCAGCGGGCAATTGGAGCGCTTGACGTCTGCAAAGGTCTCGAATGCCAATCCGGCATGGTGGGCGAAGCGGCGTAGGTAGCTTTCTTCGTCGATCGCGCCCCAGCGGATGAGAACTTGATCGGCGCCAGTGCCTATCGCCGCGCTTCGCCGCTCCGCAGCTTTTAAAACAGCGGGAGCAAACACGTCATGGAGGCAATCAAGTTCGCTCGCAGGGCCCGGCTCACGAAATCGCGCGAAATAGTCGTTATCGATACGTGAAAGCCCCAAAAAGCCCGCGACGACGGTTGAAATTGAGCGTGCGCTATTGATCGAGCGCGCACCTTTCGGCAGCCCGGTCGAATTCGTTCCACGCCCAAACGTCCGGCCCCCCGCGGCCATTCCAACGCTTCCCCACGCAACAAACGACACTCGCCTCGCGCGTTGGATGGTCTATAAGACGCACCACCGGGAAGCTTGCGATAATGCAACCACAGATTGTTTTGTCCTTCAATATCCGATTGCGTTGGGTCGTGCGCGCAACCACGACTTGGGTCGGCTGCCTCGCCGGAGGCGCGATCTTGTTTGCGTCCGTACTCCCTGCATCGGCGCAGCAGGTGCCAGCATCGGCAGTCGTACAAACGGTGCCACAAGCGGTCCCGGGATTCTGGGACCCCAGACGGCGTCCCGACCGGCCGGACCTTTCGCGTATCACCGTCATTCGATTTTTAACGGAGACGGATTACCCGCCGTTCAACTTTACGGGGCCCGACGGCAACCCGGCTGGTTTCAACGTCGATCTGGCGCGGGCCATTTGCGAAGAGATCAAGGTGACGTGTACCATCCAAATGCGCCGGTTCGAGACGCTGGTAGATGCTATCAACGGCAATCGCGGCGATGCGATCATCGCATCGATGGCTATGACGCCTGAGCTTCGCATGAAGCTGGATTTCAGCGATCCGTACTATCGTGCACCTGCGCGTTTTGTATCGAGGCGGGATGCCGTGATGACGGAGGTGCGCCCCGAATATCTCGAAGGCAAGAAAGTCGGTGCGATTGTCGGTTCGGCGCACGAAGCCTATCTCAAGGCGCTCTTTACAGACGCCCAGATTGTCAGCTTTCCGAACGACGAAGCGCTGCGGCTAGCGCTCCGCCGTAGTGAGGTCGATCTGATATTTGGCGACGCCATTTCGCTGTCGTTCTGGATCAACGGCACCGACTCCGGCGATTGCTGTGCGTTCAGCGGCGGCCCGTTTGTCGAGAGTCGCTATTTCGGAGAAGGTGTGGGCATTGCAGTGAAGCGCGGCAACGACGTGCTGCGCCAAGCACTGAACTGGGCCATGTTCCGATTGTGGGAAAAAGGCCGCTACACGGATTTATGGCTGCGTTATTTTTCCATCAGTCCGTTTTAATTCGCGCCAAGCAGCAATTGAGGCGCGTGGAGATATTCGATGAGTGAAGCGCAGACGATGCAGATGACCGATTTCGAGGCCATGAGCGCGTCCGATCTGCGTGCGCTCGCCGAACAATCCAACGCGTGGCCGTTCGAGCAAGCCAAGGCGGTCGTCGCGCGCTTGAAGAAGAAGCCGAAGGACGAAGTGTTGTTCGAGACCGGCTACGGTCCATCGGGCCTGCCGCATATTGGTACATTCGGCGAAGTCGCGCGCACCACGATGGTGCGTCATGCGTTCCGTGTGCTCACCGAGGATAAGATCAAGACGAAACTGCTCGCGTTCTCGGACGACATGGACGGCTTGCGCAAGATTCCGGATAATGTCCCGAATAAGGAAATCATCGAACCTCACCTCGGCAAGCCGCTGACGCAGGTGCCAGATCCGTTTGGCACGCATCCGAGTTTCGGCGAGCACAACAATGCGCGGCTGCGCGCGTTTCTGGACACGTTCGGTTTCGATTACGAATTTGCAAGCTCGACGCAGTACTACAAGTCGGGACGTTTCGACGCGACGTTGCTGCTTGTTCTGGAACGTATCGACAAGATGATGGCGATCATGTTGCCGTCTTTGCGCGAGGAACGCGCCGCAAGCTATTCGCCATTCCTGCCGATCTCGCCGCGTACAGGCGTGGTTCTGCAAGTGCCTATCGTTTCGCATGATGTCAAAAGCGGCACCGTGTCTTACGATGATCCTGACACCAAGGAGCGCGTCACCGTTCCCGTGACCGGCGGCCATTGCAAGTTGCAGTGGAAGCCGGATTGGGCGATGCGCTGGGTTGCGCTCGGCGTCGATTACGAAATGGCCGGCAAAGATTTGATCGATTCCGTGAAACTGTCAGGGAAAATCTGCACGGCGCTCGGCGGCACCCCGCCGGAAGGGTTCAACTACGAATTGTTTTTGGACGACAAGGGTCAGAAGATTTCCAAGTCGAAGGGCAATGGCCTCACCATCGATGAATGGCTGCGGTACGCGTCGCCGGAGTCGCTGTCGCTGTTTATGTATCGCGAACCGAAGGCCGCCAAGCGTCTGCATTTCGATGTCATTCCGCGCAACGTCGATGACTATCAGCAATTTCTCGACGGCTATTCGCGACAGGACGGCAAGCAACGCCTGAGCAATCCGGTCTGGCACATTCATGCCGGGAAGCCGCAGCTCGCCGATATGCCGGTGACATTTCAATTGTTGTTGACGTTGGTGTCATCGTCCAATGCCGAGAACGCTGGGACGCTTTGGGGCTTTATAGGGCGCTATCGTCCGGGCGTGACACCAAAGACGCATCCGAAGCTCGATGCGCTGGTCGGTTACGCTATCAACTACTATCGCGACTTTGTTGCGCCGACGAAGAAGTTTCGCGAACCGACCGAAAATGAGCGCGTGGCGCTGTCCGACCTTCGCGATGCATTGGCAAAGTTGCCGCCAGACGCCTCAGCCGAAGACATCCAGAATGTGGTTTATGAAATCGGCCGCCGCGAACCGTTTCTGGACAATGTGAAGAAGGGCAAGGATGGACGACCGGGGGTGTCGCTCGACTGGTTCAACATCCTCTATCAGGTGCTGCTCGGCCAAGAGAAAGGCCCGCGCTTCGGATCCTTCGTCGCGGTTTATGGCGTCAACAACGCAATTGCGATGATCGACGGTGCTCTGAAGCGGGCGCAATAGCTTGAGGCAATCGAATTACTGACTTGCCCAAACAATACGTGCGATCCATTCGACATCTTTCGTATCGAGCACACGATCCTTGTGGCTGGGATTGATCGATGCAAGTTCGATCACCTTCTGAGTTCGCCTGCGCAATTCCTTAACCATGACTTCGCCGTTCGTTGTCTTCACAACGACACGATCGCTCTTGCGGATCGGCGCGGATGGCGACACCACGATCACGTCGCCGTTGCGATAGGCGGGTCTCATTGAGTCGCCGGAAATTTTCAGCGCGTAGGCATGCTCGTCCTTGACCGACGGAAGACCGACTTCGTCCCAGCCCTTGCCGACCGGAAAACCGCCATCGTCGAAGTAGCCGCCGGTCCCCGCCTCGGCGAAGCCGAGCAGCGGCACGGATTGGACGGTGCGCGCGGTGTCTTCGATCAGCTGCACGAACGTATCGACGGTGGTGTTTGTGGCGGCGAGCGCTTTGGCGACCGATTCTGTCGAAGGCCAGCGTTCGCGGCCATCGCTGGTGATGCGTTTGGATTTGTTGAACGTCGTCGGATCAAGGCCTGCGTTTTTCGCCAGCGCCGATGGCGACAAGCCAGCGCGCGTGGCGAGGCGGTCGAGCGCGGTCCAGATTTGATCGTGGGTCAGCATGGAAAAAGGCCGCGCATGATGTCGGTCGATCGGACCGGGGTATGAATTCTCTGAAGCTCTTAGGAATTATTACCTCGAATCGGCGCGATCCGCAATCGGCTGGATGACCTTAGCGGCCCTTGAAGTGGGTGCCGCGCGCCGATACGGTCGCGGCGCATGGATCGGCCGTGGGCTAAAATGCTCGAAAATCCCGCTAAACTTCAAAGACAAACCTGAATCCGGACGTTTTGGCCACGATTTACAAAATTTGCCCCGCCCCGGTCTGGCGCGAAGCCGAGCGACAGGGTGCCTATCACGGCAACGCCGACGACCGGCGCGACGGGTTCATCCATTTTTCGACGACTTCCCAGGTTGCCGGAACGCTCGCGAAACATTTTGCCGGCCAGTCAGGACTTTTTTTAATTGCCATCGACGCCGATGCCCTTGGCGAAGCCTTGAAGTGGGAGCCCTCGCGCGGCGGCGATTTGTTTCCGCATCTGTATGGCGAACTCGATCTGGGAGCAGTGCAGGAAGTATTTCAACTACATACGCGCGCCGATGGATCGCATGTTGTTCCGGAGTTTGTGTCGTGATTCGCGCCTTCGATGCAATCACATTGCCGCTGCTGCGGCGGCTCGATCCGGAGGATGCGCATCGCCTCGCGCTCGGTGGCTTGCGGATGCTGCCGCCTGCGAAAGCGCGGCCCGGCGAACCGAAGCTTGCGATGCGCGCATTCGGTTTGAATTTTCCGAATCCGATCGGCATGGCGGCGGGGTTCGATAAAAACGCCGAGGTGCCCGACGCATTGCTGCGGCTGGGATTTGGGTTCGTCGAAATAGGATCCGTCACACCGAAGCCGCAACAGGGAAATCCCCGTCCGCGACTATTTCGATTGGAACAGGATTCCGGTGTGATCAATCGTATGGGTTTCAACAATGACGGCGCTGAGGCTGTGTTGCGGCGGCTCGCAGCGCGCGCGCGTCTCGGCGGCATCGTCGGTGTCAATATCGGTGCCAACAAGGATTCATCGGATCGCACCGCCGACTATGTGCGCCTGATTGAGTTGTTAGCACCTGTGGCGAGCTATTTCACCATCAACGTGTCGTCGCCGAATACGCCGGGTCTGCGCGACCTGCAACAGGCTGCGGCGCTCGACGATTTACTTGCGCGTGTCGTCGATGCACGCGAGCGGGTGCGTAAGGATGCCGGCGACTCGCCGTTGCTGCTGAAGATCGCGCCGGACCTGACATTGCAGGAGTTGGACGACGTTGTTCACATCGCACGCTCACGCCGTGTCGATGGCATGATCGTTGCCAACACCACACTGTCGCGACCGGAGACGTTGCGCGACAAAGTCCGCGCCAAAGAGGTTGGCGGCCTGTCAGGTCGTCCATTGCTTCGACTGTCTACGCGGATGGTTGCGGAAACCTATGTGCGTACGGAAGGCGCATTTCCGCTCATCGGTGTCGGCGGAGTCGATACCGGCGGTGCGGCGCTGATGAAGATTCGCGCTGGCGCGAGCCTGATTCAGCTCTACTCTTCGCTGATCTATAAAGGCCTCGGCCTGATCGATGACATAAAAACCGATCTGCTTTCTACATTGCGAAGAACGAATCGCGACTCCCTGTCCGAAATCGTCGGCGCTGATGCGGCAACGATTACGGCGGAGCCGTGGCCGGTCTGATTGATCAATTAGCGTTGCTCGCCTTCTTAGCGTCGCGGTGGTTGTGTGTGGAACAGCCGCGAAATCAGCCAAATCGGCACGACGATGACAGCGCCGAGCAGGAAGTAACGCCATAACCCGTTGAAGAAATCGAAGCCAAGATTGTAGACCCAGTCGATCAGCCGGCGGATGCTATAGATGATATTCCACGGATCGAAGCCGATCGCCGCGAGTACGACGCCGACAAGCACCGACAGCAGCACCAGCCGCAGCAGCACTGCCAGCGGCGAGCCGCCGAGAAAGCGCGACAAATTGTCGTTTCTGGCTGGCAATTCCCTCGCGTCGTCCGGCATCGTCATCTCCCAATTCGCTCGTGCACGCGCACGATAACACGCCACATGGGGAACCGTCTCCTCGGCGTCAATGGCTATCGACAGGTTCGGGCAATTGTTTCGTGCCGTCCGGGATTAACATTCGTTCAAGTGTCTCCGGTCGGTCGGCGTCGCGCGGTGGCTTATCCGGGCACTGACGTCGGTATATAGTTAGGATCATTCGCGGGACATCAGAAGGTTCAGGTCAAATCGATGTCGGTCACGTTGTTCCTATCGTCGGGAAATTTGATTGCCGATCGCCGCTATGATTTTGGCCGCGATCTGCAATTGCGGGGCGACCTCGCGGGTGCGGCCGATCTGATGGCGCAGGCAGCGGAGCTGGAGCCAGGCTTTGCATCCGCCTGGTTTTCTCTTGGTGATTTGCGCGAGCAATTGGGTGCGCGAGCGGCTGCGATTAGCGCCTATCGCAAAGCGCGCGGGGCCGATCCGGAAGATCGCCACGGCGCGAAATTACGTTTGATGCGGCTTGGCGAAGAAGACCTTGCATCCATGCCAGCGGGATATATTCGCGCGCTGTTCGACCAATACGCGCCGAAATTCGACAAGACGCTGATCGAGGATCTCGATTATCGCGGGCCAGAGATTTTACTGAAGGCCGTTCTCGCTGCGCGTCATGCTGCGAAATTGCCGGTGCATTTCAAGCGCGCGATCGATCTTGGATGCGGAACGGGTCTTGCCGCGCGGGAATTTTCGTCCGTCGCCGACGAGTTTGTCGGCGTTGATCTTTCGCCCGGCATGATCGAACGTGCACGTACGACGGGTTTTTATGCACGTCTCGATGTAACCGACATGCTCGCTGGATTGCAGGTCGAAGCGAACGAAAGTGCCGATCTCATTTTGGCGGCGGACGCGGTGGTTTACGTTTCCGATCTTGCGCCGTTGCTGAGGGAGGCCGCTCGCGTATTAAAGCCGCTCGGGCTTTTGGCATTTACGGTGGAGACGCATCCCGGCGACGGCATCGTTCTTGGTCCCTCGCTGCGCTACGCGCACAGCGCCGAATATCTTCGCTCGGTTATCGCAGCCGCGAAGCTTGTATTTTGCACCATCGCGCCAGCCTGCACGCGCACGGAAGCGGGAGATCCGGTGCCGGGCCTTGTCGTGACTGCGAGCAAAGGCTGAGTGCGCGCTGCGATCAGTATTTCGCGGCGACGGGCGCATCGAATTTGTAGTTCACGCCCGTTCGCAAGATATGATTCTGCTCGTTGGTCGTGAACGTGTGGGGCGCGCCGCCCAGCACGTAGCTGTCGTGGCTGGTTCCGAGATCGATGTAGAGGTATTCGGTCTTCACACTCCAGCGTCCCGGTGTGAACCAGTCGAACACTTCAAGCGGTGTTTCCATGCCGGCACCGGCCGCATAACCGGTGCGCACCGAATCAACAGTCGATGTACCAACTATCGCTCCAACGCTCTCGGTCACGCGCGTTTTTACGCCGCCATAAGCGAGACCGCCGGTTGCATAAAACAACGTTGGGCCGACGCCATAGCCGACACGGCCGCGCGCGGTACCGAACCATTCAAGTTTCTGGCGGAAGTTTGCCGAGGTGCCCGGCACACAGGTGTCGAGACAGCTGCGGTCGGTGACTTGTGTAGAGCCCTGAAAATCCGATTCTAGGCCATACACCCAATTGCCATTCTGCCAGTTATAGCCGCCCTGAATACCGCCATTGAAACCGCGCGGCGCAAGATCGAAGCTATTGTTGAAGCCAGCGCCCGCCACGATTGTATGTCCGGTCTCATTGCGCGCAATGCCGGAGCCGCCGTTGCCACCGGCGTAAAAGCCGCGCCAATCCGCGGCAGGCATTACCGCATACATGCTGCCGTTACCGCCGATGCGATAGTTGGCGCCGACGCGGAAGATGCTTTCGCGAACTTCCGTTCCCATAACATGAGTCAAGCCGCCGAGCACGAACGCGTCGTTCGTGGTGCCGAGATTGAGATAGAGATACTCGAGCTTCGCGGTCCAGTTGCCACCGATGGCCGCTTCAATGCCGCTACCAAGCACGAAGCCGGTTTTCGTGCGATTTAAAGCGACGCTACCTGCCTGCGCGCCGCCAAGAAGTTCAGTGTCGCTGGTGTGCACGCCGCCATAAGCGAACCCACCGGTGACATAATTCAAGATCGGGCCGGTCGCATAGCCTGCGCGCCCGCGCACGGTGCCGAACCACGATAAATCCTGACTGACGCTCGCAGCGCTAATGCCGTTGCAGAGCAAGATACAGTTGTTGTGCTTTTCGGCGCTGACGTCTTGTAAATCGGCTTCCGCGCCGATGACCCAATTTCCGAATTGATAATTGTACCCAAGTTGGGCACCGCCTGTGACGCCAGCTGACGCGAGATTGAAAGTTTCAGAAGACGGGAATCCGGGAATGTTGAGGCCCGATTGTCCTTCGCCTCCGACGGCGACACCGATGTTTCCGCCGAAGTAGATTCCGCTCCAATTGTAAGCCACGGGCGCAGCAGGCGCCTTAGTGTAGACGCGCGCGGGCAGGTCGGTCGCATGCGCACTGAGCGTGCCGGCGACCCATGCCGCAGCAACCGCTAATTTTTTCAGGGAAGATCGAGAATTCCGCATCGCATCAAATACCTAGCGGTTCGCGCGCTGCGGGTCTGTGTCTTACCTGTCACACTGGGCCTAATTGACGCATCGGGGGTCTAAAAATTCAACAAATACATGCTTTTCGACGCTCTCGACCTCAGGAGCGTGACCTCCTACCTGTAACGGGTGGACGCGCCCAACCCGAAACCAACCCAGCGCCTGCTGCCGGAGAAATTCCTGCACTGGTTTGCCGCGCGGGGTTGGTCGCCACGCACGCATCAGCTCGATCTGTTGGAGAAAGCACACGACAACCGGTCGGCACTCCTGATCGCACCAACCGGCGCGGGCAAAACGTTGGCCGGATTTTTGCCGACGCTGGTGGAATTGGGTGATCGAGCGGCCTCGAAGTCATCCGCGAAAGCGGCATCGACAGGACGCGGCATCACGCGCAGCAGCGGGCTTCACACACTCTACATTTCGCCGTTGAAAGCATTGGCGGTCGACATCGCGCGCAATCTCGAGCGGCCGATTAACGAGATGGACTTGCCAATTCGCGTTGAGACCCGAACCGGCGATACACCAGTGTCTCGCCGCCAGCGTCAACGGCGATACCCGCCGGACATTTTGCTCACCACGCCGGAACAATTGGCGCTGTTGCTGTCGTCCGACGATGCGCCGTTTCTGTTTTCGTCGTTGAAGCGAATCGTTCTGGACGAACTCCACGCGCTGGTGACGTCAAAACGCGGCGATTTGCTCGCGCTCGGTCTGGCGCGCCTGTGGCAACTTGCGCCGCACGCGACGACAATCGGATTGTCGGCGACCGTCGCGCTACCCGACGATCTGCGTCGTTATCTTGTGCCGCAAAATCAGACGCGGAAGAATCTGGCAGATATGATCGTCGCCGACGCCGGAGCGGCGCCGATTGTCGAAATGCTCGACACCAAAGAACGTTTGCCGTGGGCCGGACACATGGCGCGCCATGCGTTGGGCGAAATCTACGATCTTATCAAGAAGAACAAGACCTCGCTGATTTTCGTCAACACTCGTGCGCAGGCTGAGATGCTGTTTCAGGATCTGTGGCGGATGAACGATGACAATCTTGCGATCGCGCTGCATCACGGCTCACTCGACGTCGCTCAGCGCCGCAAAGTCGAGGACGCGATGGCGGTGGGAAAATTGCGCGGCGTGGTTTGCACGTCGTCGCTCGATCTCGGCATCGATTGGGGCGACATCGATCTCGTGATCACGGTGGGTGCGCCGAAGGGCGCGTCGCGACTGATGCAGCGCATCGGCCGCGCCAATCACCGTCTCGATGAGCCCTCGCGCGCTGTCATGGTGCCAGCCAATCGGTTCGAGGTGCTTGAATGCCGCGCGGCGATCGACGCCGTTGCGGAGAATGCGCAGGATACGCCGGCGCAACGCAGCGGATCGCTGGATGTTTTGGCGCAGCACGTGCTGGGGAGAGCTTGCGGCGAGCCGTTTCTAGCCGATGAGCTTTACGACGAAGTGCGCTCCGGTGCTCCCTATTTTAGTTTGGCGCGCAAGGATTACGACGACGTGATCGATTTCGTTGCGACGGGCGGTTACGCGTTGAAAAGTTACGAACGCTTCGCGCGTATCAAGCAGGACAAAAGCGGCCGATGGCGCGTGACTAATCCGCGCGTGCGGCAGAGTTATCGATTGAATGTCGGCACCATCGTCGAAGAGCCTATGCTGAAGGTAAAGCTGGTTCGCGGGCGAAACAAAGGCGCGGGATCGACCGGAGCGATTGCGCGCGGCGGTCGCATGCTCGGCCAGATCGAAGAATATTTCATCGAAGGTTTGGTTCCGAACGACACGTTCGTGTTCGGCGGCGAGGTCGTGCGTTACGAAGCGCTGATGGAAGACGAAGTGTATGTCTCGCGCACCAACGACGCCAATGCCAAAGTGCCGTCCTATATGGGCGGCAAGTTTCCGCTCTCGACTTATCTCGCAGAGCGCGTGCGCTTATTGCTGGCGGATCGGTGTGCATGGAAAGGTCTTCCGAGCCAAGTGCAGGAGTGGCTGTCATTGCAGGCTGCGTTTTCTGTGGTGCCGGACGCGCGCGAACTCGTCGTCGAGACATTTCCGCGCGCGGATAAATTTTATCTCGTTTGCTATCCGTTCGAGGGTCGGCTCGCCCACCAGACGCTCGGAATGCTTTTGACGCGAAGGCTTGAGCGTGCTGGTTCCAAGCCGTTGGGATTCGTCGCGAATGAATACGCGCTTGCGGTATGGGGTCTCGGCGATATGTCGTCGATGATCCGGAATGGACGTTTGAATCTCGCGGATTTGTTTGATCCAGACATGCTCGGCGACGACCTCGAAGCGTGGCTGGCAGAATCCGCGTTGATGAAACGGACGTTCCGAACCTGCGCGGTAATTTCAGGACTGGTACCGCGACGTTTCACGGGCGAAGAAAAGTCGCGCCGTCAGGTGCTGTTTTCAACCGATCTTGTTTATGACGTGCTGCGCAAGCACCAGCCCGATCACGTGCTGTTGCGCGCAGCCCGTGCGGACGCCGCTACAGGTCTGCTGGATATTCGGCGTCTTAGCGATATGCTGACGCGAATCAAAGGTCGAATCACGCATAAGGGTCTGGTACGGGTTTCACCACTCGCGGTGCCGGTGATGCTGGAAATCGGTCGCGAACAGGTTTATGGCGAAGCATCCGACGAGCTACTGGCGGAGGCCGCAGACGAACTCGTCAGGGAAGCGATGTCGTAGCAAATATGGAATGAAAGTGACGAGCGGGGCTCATCAGGAACGCCTTCAAGAAAAGCCGCTCGCACAGCGCGCGGCGTCGGTCAACGTGCTTGGCGTTGAATTCGTTGCCGATCTGTCCGGCGCTTTGTATTGTGAAGACGCGCGCCTTATCGTTGTCTCGGATTTGCACCTTGAAAAAGGCTCGAGCTTTGCGGAGCGCGGTACGCTACTGCCGCCATTCGACACTGCTGCAACGCTTGCGCGTCTGACCGAAGTCATCGCGCGTCACGATCCGCGCACGGTGATTGCGCTGGGCGACAGTTTTCATGATCGTGCCGCGCATACGCGCCTGTCGTCCCACGACAGCGATACGATCTCCGCATTACAGACGGGGCGAGACTGGATCTGGATATCGGGAAACCACGATCCCGATTTGCCGCGCGATATCGGCGGCGTCATCGCCGAAGAAATTGCCATCGGACAAATCGTCTTTCGCCACGAGCCGACCGGCGCGCTGGGAGAGATTGCCGGACATCTGCATCCAAAAGCGCGGGTCACGACGCGCGGACGTTCGGTCGAACGACGATGTTTTGCGAGTGACGGCGAGCGCGCTGTGATGCCTGCGTTCGGATCATATGCCGGTGGATTGAGCATTCGCGACGCGGCATTCGATACCATTTTCCGCGCACTTGATTTCACCGCGCATGTTCTGGGCGACCGCCGCGTGCATGCGATCTCGGCGGCACGTTGTTATTAGGGTTATCAGGCGTTTGAATGCCTAGTCAATCTTCTCTGAATTCAGTCGCGCCGGAACACGACCGACGCCAGCCAACCCGTCATCAGCGCCATCAACGCTGTGACTAGTCCGTACAATAGGCCGTGTCGTCGCGCCGAATTTGCGACAAATTGTTCAAAGCCGACCTTCACGATCTCAAAAGCGGTTTCTGTTTTTGCGATCAGTGCGCCTCCCGAAAACAGTTTGATATCTACATCGTAAGTGCCGATCGGGACCGCCGCCGGGAGAGGGATGCCCGTGCGAAACAGAGTGGGCGTGAGGAAGGTGACGGCATTGTTTTGTTCGCGATAAAGTTGATTTTCGGAACGAAGCCGCATGAACGCCACCCTGAACGGATCGCTGGCTACCACGTTGGCCACATCATGCCCGATGCGTTGTGGGAGCAGAATGTTGTCGAGCCCGAGTTGTTGCCGGCGTTTGACGTCCGGAGGTGCTATGTCCTCGATCGGCCGATTGGAAAAGATGCCGAGATAGGCGGGCACCTTTAGGAATTCGCGCGAATCGACATTGACCCAGATTCCAAGTTTCCGCTCCTTGCGCCGCGTCACCATGTCGGCGCGCGGGCCGCTCACGGTCACGACGATATCGTAATCGGTGTGTTCGGGAAGCGACTTTGCATCTCGTTCGACCGAACCGAACAACACCAGCTCTTCGCCGGAATAATTCGGTGTCACAGTGACGCGATGGTTCGAGACTGAGACGATCAGCTTTTCGGCATGCGCAGCGTCGCCTGCCGCGAATGTCACAGCGATTGCGAGGAGTGTCTGGCGGATGAACGGTCTCATCCCTCAACTCCTAGTTCGCGAATTGAAAAAAGTTCGTCCGGACGGACCACCAGTTCGACAGCGAAACGGATACCGACGGAAAGAATGAGAAGTCCGAGCAGCAATCGCAGATGCTCGCTACGGATTTTCTGGCCTGCGCGCGCGCCGAATTGCGCGCCGATCACACCTCCGACCATTAGCACCAATGCCAGCACGGCATCGACGAGATGATTTGTCGTGGCATGGAGAATCGTCGCCACGATCATGGTCACTAGCGTCAGCACCATCGACGTTCCGATCACGGTCGCCGTCGGGATACGAAGCACGTAGATAAGGATCGGCACCAGCAGAAAGCCACCGCCGATGCCCATGACAGCACCGAGAAATCCGATAATGAGGCCGACGCCTGCGATGGGAATGACGGAGAGATATATTTTCGAGCGCTTGAAGCGCATTTTCAACGGCATGCCTAGAATCCATGGCTGTGCGCGCACTCGACGTGTGGGCGCAACTTCGCCGCGCCGCGCCCGTATGATGGCGCGCAAGCCTTCCCAGAACATCAGTCCGCCGACGCTGCTGAGCAGCACGACGTAAGACAGCGCGATCATCAGATCGAGTTGTCCGACCTTGCGCAGCAAGGTAAACAGCCAGACACCAATTGCCGTTCCGAGAGTGCCCCCGCCGACCAGTACAGCCGCGAGCGCGGGATCGATTGCGCGTCTGCGCCAATACGAAAGTGCGCCTGAAAATGACGACGCCGCGATATGGCTCGAAATCGTCGCGACTGCGACGGCCGGCGTGATCCCGATGAAGATCAGCAGCGGCGTCATCAGGAAGCCGCCGCCGATTCCGAACATGCCCGATACGAATCCGACCGCCGCGCCCATCGCAAGGATGAGGAAAATGTTGACCGGGACGTCGGCGATGGGGAGGAAGAGCTGCACGCGCGTTCGCTTGAGGTTTGGCGCGAGACGCGGATCACCTCTCGCAGCATTGAAAAAGCCGCGACGCGGGTCACGCGCCGCGCTTCTCCTTAACCGAATTCGCGGGTGTGTGGGTTAAAGAATCCGGCATTGGCCGGGTTTTGCGCCTGCATCATAAAACCGGCATGAAGCTGGTAAATGATTCAGATTAACGCGCCGCACTCTTGGTCTTGGCTGCCTTCGCCGAGGTCTTCGGGGCGGACGCAATATCCCATCCGCCGGCCGGCGCGCCCGTTGAGATGGCGTCTTCGGGCTGCGGTTCGGCGATAAAAGTCTGGATCGCAAGCTTGGCTGCGGCCTGCGACTGCGGGTCGAGTCGTTTGGCAATGTCGTCACGCTTGCGGCCAGCCTCAGCGTCGCCCTGCGCTGCGGCAAGGCTGAACCATTTGAAGGATTCGGCGAGATTCTGTTCGACGCCGATACCGCGAGCGTACAGCACGGCCAGATTGAACTGGCTATCGGCAACGCCGCGTTCGGCCGCCTTCCGGAACCATTGCGTCGCGCCCTTGTAATTGGGGCCGCTTGAGCCGCCATCGGCATCGAGCACCGCGAGATTGTGCATGGCCTTAGCGCTGCCACGCTCCGCCGCCTGCATGTAATAGCGGCGTGCAACGTCGATGTCCTTCTTGGTGCCCAGTCCCTTTTCATGGAGCGCGCCGATGCGGAACGTGGCCTGGACGATGCCGCCCTGTGCGGCACGTTCGTACCACTTGGCGGCTTCTTCGTAATTTGTAGGCACACCTTTGCCTTCCGCGTAGCGGATGCCGATTTCGAATGCGGCGCCTGGATCCCCCTTGTTGGCGGCGGTGCGCAATGCAGCGCTGCCGATTGCTTCCGGGATTTTGTCCGAGATAGGGACCAGCGCGGTCTTCGGACGTTGAGCGGCGACGGGCGGTATCGTCACCGAGATGTGTTGCGGCGGAGTAGCGATCGAACCGGTTACATCAAGGTCTGGTCGTTGATTCGCTGCAGCTTTAGCGGCGGGCGCGGGTGTCGTGGCCGGTACAGGCTGCGCATTCAGCGATTGGCGATCGATCGGTGTCGGCGATGTCATCGACGGCATCGTCTGTCCCGAATTGTCAGAACGCGGTTCGTTTTCATTGACGGGTGGCGGAGTGGACGGCGCGGCTTCGCTGGACTCGGCGCCCAGCGGCGGCCCGCTCGAACCTCGGTTGGCGAGCAGGTTCATTCCGAACTTGACGGTGCCGAGAACAATCACAACGACACTCGCGCCGACAAGCAGCGCGCGGATTTTCGATGAAATTGGCGACTCGCCCGTCGCCGCGACTTTCGCGGCGGTGCGCGCGGCATCGTTCAGCGACGTCACGCGATTTGCTTTCTTGCCCGCAGGAGCGGCAGCCGGTGCAGTCGCTGCGGCTTGAGCTGCGCGGCGGGCGGCTTGAATGAAATTCGACGAGGTGACCGGCTCGCGCGGAGTTGGCGGAATTTCGCTGAGTACGTTTTCGGACGCGGCGATGCGTTCCGACGGCGTCGATGTTCCGCGCAACTGTTGCGGCCGCGTGCCCGGTTCGAGCGGATGATCGGGCGGCAGATCGGGATCGATCGGGCTGCGCGCTCCTGACGGCGCACGGGCCGACGGCGTATCAGTGACTTCGATATGCTGCCCGGAGATCGAGACATCGGCCATCGAGGGACGGGATTGATCGCGCGGCGTCTCGGAGGGCGCGGTGACGGCGCGCGCAATCGGTGACTGCAACGCAGCGGGATTCGGCAATTCGGGACGCGATACCGGCACCGGTGAAGACGCTCGCGGCACGCCAGGCGCAACCATTTCACGGCGTGGCGTTTCTTCGCGCTGCACTGACACAGGGGCCGATCGCACGTCGCGAAGATCGCCTTCGATGTGGGCGAGACGATCGACGACATGACCGAGCGTCGAGTGCACAACCTCAAGAGAATCCTGGGTATGGCGATCGGTTTCCGACTGGCTGAACCGCATGTCGGTTAGCTCGCGCTTGATGGTGTCGACGAGCGTTCCGTCCATTGGCGCGGCTGGGAATGAACCGCCTGCATTTACATTGGCGCGCTGCTGTTCGAGATGGCGGAGGATGTCGGAGAGACCTTCCTCGACGCGCGTAAGGTTGCCACTGCGATCGCTCGACGACTCAAGTCGCTCAAGCAGATGATGGACGCGCTGTTCGAGATGGCCGAGCGACGCCCCACTGTCATTGCCGACTTGAAGGTGATCGAGTCGGTCGGAAATCGTGCGAACGGCGTTATCGAAATAACTGGAATCGCCGGCTGCAGGGCGCTCACGCGTCTCCAACGCCGAGGTGAGCACCGAGATGCGCTGCTCAAGGGCGGAGAGAATTTCGCCGCCGCCGCCGGAGCGTGCGAGCTGATCGACCTTGGCGGACAATGTTTGGACGTGATCGCCAAGTTGATTCAGTGCGTCGTTCGAGGCGACGTTGGAAACAATGAGCTTGAGCGCGGAGATTGCGTCTTCAAGCTGCTGAATTGTTCTCGGGTCGTGGCTGCTGCGCACGATGGTATCGATCTTGTCACCGAGATTGCGAATTGCCTGATCGAAACCGGTTAGTTGTTCGGCGGGCGTCAGCGAACGCAATTCACCGCGAATTTCGGTTAGCGCGCGTTCGACTCCCGACAGTGCTGCGCTATCGACACCGGTCGAGCGCGTTTCGTCGATGCGGCGGCCGAGCGAACGGATTTCGCTTTCAAGGGATTCAATCGCGCGGCGCGGCATCGCTTCGGTAATGGCGTGGCGAATGTCGGTGAGTTCGGTGCGGAATGACGCGATCGAATTTTCAACGTCGGGACGGCGGAGCGATTCAATGCGATCCGTCATGTGCGACAGTTGCCGCTCTAATCCTGAGAAATCGACCTGCGGCTGCATCGGCGGGGTGTAAGGCGGTGCCACGAAGGAAGGCGCGGGCATCATCTGCGTCATGCGCGGCGGCATCCCGCGAGGTGCGACGCCATCGAGTTCGCCCTGACGCGCGACGATTTCCGCGATTGAGAAGTCCATCTGCTGCATCTGAGGAGGCTGCATGGGTGGCGAAGGACGATAGGCTGCAGCGGGCTTCGCCGTGGATTCGGAGATTTGCGACAGCCGAGCGTCGAGGCGCGAAATGGCGTCGTTCAATTGTCGCGCGACTGTTGGGTCGCTCTTCGCAGCAATTGGTCCGCGCGACATGGTCTCGACCTGGCGGGCGATGGAATCGAGACGGCTATGGATTTCGTTAACTTCGCGGGCTTCGCGACCGTCCGGTGCTGGGGTGCCAATCGTGGAATTGAGCCAGTCGCCCAGCGACATTCCGGCGCGCCGAGCAGCGGCCTCCGCCTTCTCCCGGACCGATGGCTCGATACCGTCAACACTCCATGATACGCGCGATGTCATGCCTTGGTCCGGTGCCCGGCGCGAGGCTCCTGCCTCGGCGCTTCAGCCAGCCCGCGCCCCATTGAAGAGACTAGCGAATTTCGAACGCGGAACGGCTGTTTCCGGTAACGACTTTTAATTGTTACGGTAAATACCGGGTTAATGAGACGCCGAAAGCCTTAGAAAACTTGGGCTTGTGACAAAACTGGTCGTGTGCGGGTCAGACATGATGTCGCAACTTCTCCCATACACCGGGGAATGCGACTAAGGTTCCCGCGCCCGTTGCCGCACCGCAAAAAACTCCTTATTGGGACTGCGACCCGGCGTGGGTTCGACCAAGCGAAGAGGAACGCATGACAGTTTATAAAGCCCCCGTGGAAGACGTGAGCTTCCTCCTCAACGACGTGTTCCAGATCGACAAATATAACAATCTTCCGGGTTTCGCAGATGCCTCCGCCGATGTGCGCGAGGCCATCATTGATGAAGCTGCCAAGCTCAGCGAAGAAGTTCTGCATCCCCTGAACAGTGTCGGCGACATCGAAGGCTGCACGCGCCATGACGATGGTCGCGTCACCACGCCGAAAGGTTTCAAGGGCGCATGGAAACAACTCGGCGATGGCGGTTGGCTCGGCCTCGTTGGACCGACGCAATATGGCGGGCAGGGTCTTCCGGTCGTGTTAGCGCAGCCGGTCAACGAATTCATGATGTCGGCGAACATGGCGTTCTCGATGTATCCGGGCCTGACGCAGGGCGCGATGGCGGCCATTCTCGTTCACGGCAATGACGAGCAGAAGAAAACTTTCGTTCCCAACATGATCGCCGGCAAATGGACCGGCACGATGAATCTGACCGAGCCGCAATGCGGCACCGATCTCGGCTTGATGCGCACCAAAGCCATGAAGCAGGCCGACGGAACTTACAAAATCACCGGCACTAAGATTTTCATTTCGGGAGGTGAACAGGATCTCTCGGAGAATATCGTGCACCTCGTGCTGGCGCGCATCGAAGGTGCGCCTGCGGGAATCAAGGGCGTGTCGTTGTTCGTCGTCTCCAAGATGGCGCTCAAGCCGGACGGTTCGCTCGGCGGCTCAAACGGCGTGTCGTGCGGTTCGATCGAACACAAGATGGGTATTCACGGTAACTCGACTTGCGTTTTGAATTTCGACAATGCGGTTGGCACGCTGGTCGGCGAAGAGAATAAGGGCATGGCGGCGATGTTCGTCATGATGAACGAGGCGCGTCTCGGCGTCGGTGTGCAAGGTCTCGCGCAATCCGAAGTCGCGTATCAAAACGCGGCGGCTTATGCGAAGGATCGTCTTCAAGGTCGCGCGCTGACCGGTGTGAAATCGCCCGACAAGCCCGCCGACCCGATCATCGTGCATCCGGATATTCGCCGCACGCTGATGACCATTCGCGCATTCAACGAAGCTGCGCGCGCGCTTGTTGTCTGGACATCGCTCAAAAGCGATCTCTCGCATCGCTCGAGCGATCCGAAAGAACGTCAGGAAGCTGACGATCACATGGGACTTCTCACCCCCGTTGTGAAAGGCATGTTGACCGACGTTGGATTCGCAAATGCGGTGGCCGCGCAGCAGGTTTACGGCGGTCACGGTTACATTCAGGAAACCGGCGTCGAACAATTCGTGCGCGATGCGCGTATTGCGATGATCTATGAAGGTGCAAATGGAATTCAGGCGCTTGATCTGGTTGGACGTAAACTCGGCCGCGACGGCGGACGCGCACTCACGAACTTCTTCAACGAGGTCGCAACCTTCGCTAAAGACAATGCGTCCGACGAGGCGATGAAGCCGTTTCTTGCGCCACTCAATACAGCTGTGCAGGATTTGCAGAAGGCGACCATGTGGCTGATGCAAAACGGTTTGAAAAATCCCGATAACGCCGGCGCTGCATCGACCGACTATCTGCATCTCTTCGGTCTTGTGACGCTGGGTTACATGTGGGCGAAGATGGCCAAGGTCGCGCAGGACAAGCTGGCAAGTTCGGGCGAGCAGCCTTATCTCAAGTCGAAGCTCGTCACAGGCAGGTTCTTCATGGAACGCATGCTGCCGGAAACCTCGCTGCGCCTGTCGCGCATCCAGACCGGCGCTGCAACGATGATGGAATTGCCCGCAGAAGCTTTCTGATTTCTTGAAATTCTCGCGCCGGCATACGGCGCGATCCACAATCGACGATCAATCGACATTCGATGGAGGGCAGCATGCCTGAAGCATTTATCTACGATCACGTCCGCACACCGCGCGGCAAAGGCAAATCCGACGGCTCGCTACATGAAGTCACGGCGCTTGCGCTTGCGACCGTGCCGCTGAAGGCGCTCAAGGATCGCAACAATCTCGCACCTAATTCCATCGATGATGTTATTCTCGGTGTTGTCGATCCGGTCGGCGAAGCGGGCGGCGACATTGCGCGTTTCGCCGCGATGAATGCAGGCTTTGATACGTCGGTTCCTGGCGTTCAAATTAACCGCTTCTGCGCATCGGGTCTCGATGCAGTAAATTTTGCGGCAGCGCAGGTGATGTCGGGCCAGCATGAAATGACTATCGGTGGTGGCGCGGAATCGATGAGCCGCGTCGGCATCATGTCGTCGGGCGCGGCGTGGCCGATGGACCCGTCGATGGCGGTGCCGACTTACTTTATGCCACAGGGTGTCGCTGCCGATCTGATCGCGACCAAATACGGCTTTTCGCGCGATGACGTCGATGCGTATGCGGTGGAGAGCCAGAACCGAGCAGCTAAGGCGTGGAGCGAAGGCCGCTTCGAGAATTCTGTGGTTCCGGTGAAGGACATAAATGGCATCACCATTCTCGACAAGGATGAGCACATGCGTCCGGGCACGACGATGCAGTCGCTCGGCCAGCTGCAGCCGTCATTCGTCGCGATGGGCACGATGGGCGGCTTCGATGCCGTGGCAATCCAATCGCATCCGGAAATCGAATCCGTAAATTATGTTCATCACGCAGGCAATTCGTCCGGCATTGTGGATGGCGCTGCTGCTGTTCTGATCGGTAACGCCGAAGGCGGAAAGAAGCGCGGCCTCAAGCCGCGTGCGAAAATCCGCGCCTTTGCCAATATCGGTTCCGAACCTGCGATGATGCTGACCGGTCCAGTGGATGTGACTAAGAAGCTTTTGGAACGTTCAGGCATGAAGCTGTCGGATATCGATCTGTTTGAGTTAAACGAGGCATTCGCCTCCGTCGTGTTGCGTTACATTCAGGCGTTCAACATCGACACCGCGAAGATCAACGTCAACGGAGGCGCGATCGCGATGGGCCATCCGCTCGGCGCAACCGGCGCGATGATTCTTGGCACGGTCCTCGACGAGTTGGAACGCACCAACAAATCCACCGCTCTAGTCACGCTGTGCATTGGTGGTGGCATGGGCACGGCGACGATCATCGAGCGGGTTTGAGGAGCGCACCATGACTTACAAGAATTTCAAGATTGAAACCGACTCCGACGGCATCGCGCTTGTGACATGGGACATTCCCGGCAAGTCGATGAACGTGGTCGATGAGACCTCCGGCATTGAACTCGGCGCTATCGTCAAGCAGACGTCTGCGGACGCTGCCGTCAAGGGTGTTGTCATCACGTCGGCGAAGGAAGCGTTCTGCGCCGGTGCCGACCTCACGATGCTCACAGGCATGAACGTCGCTTATGTGGACATGCTTAAGTCGAAGGGTGAGGAAGCCGCAAACAAGTTTGTGTTCGACAACGTGCGCCAGCTCTCGCAGACGTTCCGCAGTATCGAGACCAGCGGCAAGCCGTGGGTTGCCGCGATCAATGGCCTCGCGCTTGGCGGTGGGTTCGAACTGACGCTCGCCTGCCACTATCGCGTGGCGTCGGACAATCCAAAACTTCGTCTCGGTCTGCCTGAAATTAAAGTTGGTTTGTTTCCGGGCGGCGGCGGCACGCAACGTCTGCCGCGCATGATGCAGCCGATGGACGCAATGCAGATGCTTATCAAGGGTGACGCCATCGACGCCAACAAAGCCAAGAGTTTTGGCATCGTCGGTGCGGTCGTGCCGCAGGCAGATCTTGTGAAGACAGCGAAAGATTGGATCAAGGCGGGCGGCAAGACCGTGGCTCCTTGGGACGAGAAGAGTTTCAAGTTGCCCGCTGGTCCGGTTTATTCCAAGGCCGGCATGCAGTTCTTCCCGCCGGCAAATGCAATCCTGCGCCGCGAGACTTACGATAACTATCCTGCCGCACGCGCTATCTTGCAGTGCGTGTATGAAGGATTGCAGTTGCCAATGGATGCGGCGTTGCGCGTCGAGTCGCGGTATTTCTCGAAAATTCTGCGCTCGAAAGAAGCGGCGGCCATGATCCGCAGCCTGTTCGTGTCGATGGGCGAACTTAACAAGGGTGCGCGCCGTCCGCAGAACGTGCCGCCGACAAAAGTGAAGAAGCTCGCTGTCATCGGCGCAGGCTTCATGGGCGCTAGCGTTGGCTTCGTGTCGGCGCAAGCGGGTATCGATGTTGTGTTGATCGACCGCGATCAGGCGAGCGCTGACACGGGTAAAGGCCACGCCAAGGCCGCCGTCGATGCAGCGGTCGCCAAGGGCCGCATGAAGCAGGCCGACGGCGACGCGATTCTTGCGCGCATTTCTGCCACGCCGGACTACAACGCGATCAAGGATTGCGATCTTGTCATCGAAGCCGTGTTCGAGGACCGTAAGGTGAAGGCGGAGACTTATGCAAAGGCGCAGCCGTTGATTAAACCCGATGCGATCTTTGCATCGAACACGTCGACATTACCGATCAATTCGCTGGCGGAAGAATGGAAAGACCAGTCGAAATTCATCGGCATTCATTTCTTCTCGCCGGTCGAGAAGATGATGTTGGTGGAAATCATCGTCGGCAAGAATACCGGCGACGTGGCTCTCGCCACCGCACTCGATTATGTCCGCCAGATCAAGAAGACGCCGATTGTCGTGAATGACTCGCGCGGCTTCTTCGCCAATCGTTGCGTATTGCGCTACATCGGTGAGGGCTACGAGATGCTGCTCGAAGGTGTGCCGCCGGCGATGATCGAGAATGTCGGCAAGATGGCCGGCATGCCGGTTGGACCGCTATCGCTTAACGACGAAATCGCCATCGATCTCGCGCTGAAAATTCTGAAAGCGACCGAAGCCGATCTCGGTGCCAACGCAATCGCTCAGGACCAGAAGAACCTGCTGGTCGAGATGGTTGAGAAGCGCGGACGTCTTGGCCGAAAGAACGGCAAGGGCTTTTACGATTATCCAGAGAAGGGCAAAGGCCAGAAGAAGCTCTGGCCCGAACTGACGACGTTGCAGCCCAAGCATCTCGATCCCGACACGTTGGACATCGAGGAATTGAAGCAGCGCTTTCTTGTGGTGCAGGCCGTGGAAGCCGCACGCACCGTCGAGGATCATGTCATTACTGATCCGCGCGAAGCCGATGTCGGCTCGATCCTCGGATTCGGTTTTGCGCCATTCACCGGCGGCACACTGTCCTACATTGACTTCATGGGTACGAAAAAATTCGTCGAATTGTGCCAGAAGCTCGAGAAGAAATACGGTTCGCGCTTCACGCCGCCGAAGCTGCTGGTCGACATGGCCGCGAAAGGCGAGACGTTCTACGTCCGCTTCGCACCCAAAAAACTTGCAGCTTAGCTGCAACCGATACAGGAAATACAAAAGGCCGGATCGACGATCCGGCCTTTTTCTTATTCGGGTTGATAAACTCAAGCGGCCTTCAGCAAACCTTCTGCCTTCAATGCTTCTTGCACCTGAGGACGCGCCGCAACGCGCGCTTTGTAGGCCATCAGGTTTTTGAATCCCGACAGATCGATTTGCATGCGGTCGGCCCAGGCCAGCATCGTGAAGAGATAGGCGTCAGGAACGGTGAAGTGGCTGCCCATCAGGTAATCTTTTCCGGTGAGTTCGCCGTCAATGTATTTGAACTTGCCCATCAGGCGATCCTTGAAGAACTGCTTGGTGTCATCCGACAAAACGGGCTGGAACAGCGGTCCGAAGCTTTTATGCAGTTCGCTGCCGATGAAGTTCAGCCATTCCTGCAACTTGTAGCGATCGTCAGTGCCGTTGGCCGGCGCGAGATTTTTCGCGGGAGCTTTGTCGGCGATCATCTGAACGATCACTGCGCCTTCGGTCAGAAGCTGGCCGTTGTCCATGCTCAGCGCTGGCACTTGGCCCTTGGGGTTGACCTTGAGGTAATCGCTGCCGTCTTCGAGTTTCTTGGCCTTGAGATCGACCTTCACAAGATCGAATGGCAAACCGGCTTCTTTCAACGCGATATGGGGCGAAAGCGAACATGCGCCGGGAGAATAATAGAGTTTCATAGGAGCTATCCTTTCGAGGGAGCTTGGCAACGAAATGTAGGGCTATTAAATGCAACTGCATGAAACAGTCAATATTGATGCACCTGCATTTAGTGCGGTACACTCAATATTGAATTGGTGAGCCAGATCATGAAACGCAAACCATCGACCGAGGCGACGGACGCCTGGATCCGCCTGATGCGGGTCCAAAGCCGCGTTCTCGATGCCGTTGAACAGGATTTGAAGAAAGCGGGCTTTCCGCCGCTGGCCTGGTACGACGCGCTGCTAGAATTGTTGCGCGCGCCGCGCGGCGAGCTGCGGCCTGTCGAACTCGAAAAGCAGATGCTGCTGCCGCAATATTCAACCTCGCGTTTGATCGACCGTCTTGTGGAAGAAGGGTTCGCGGTTCGCCGCGAATGCAAAATGGACAAGCGCGGACTATTCGTTGAAATCACCGAAGCTGGGCGTGAACTGCAGAAAAAAATGTGGGGCTCATATTCGGCGGCAATCGAACGTCATATTGGCTCGAAATTATCCGACGCCGATGCCGTAAAGCTGAGCGGTCTGCTCGATCGTCTCGGATGTTGCGGCGGCGTTTCGCAATCCAGTTCAAAAGAGTCCGCCAAAGATTCTGCGTCCAAAGAAGCCGCGTCGGGGCGATGATTTTTCACACACCTCGTATTGGCACGGATGTCCGCATCCGGCAGATCATTCTGCAAGGCGCTTACAACGCCGCATCCCGGAATCCATATGGCGCGTGACCAAATCGACATGACGCCGTTGCAGTCGCGTGACGAACTCGTCGCGTGGCTTGCCGCGGGTGAGAAGCCGAAATCCGAATTCCGCATCGGCACCGAACACGAGAAAACGCCTTTCACGCTGGAAGGGCATAACCCCGTGCCTTATGAGGGCGCGCGCGGTATCGGTGCGCTGTTAGAGGGCATGAAGATGCTGCTCGGCTGGGATCCGATCATGGAGAATGGCAATATCATCGGCCTTCATGATGTGACCGGCGGCGGCGCAATTTCGCTCGAACCCGGCGGCCAGTTTGAATTGTCGGGCGCACCGGTTGAGACTGTCCATCAAACCGCAGCGGAACTGATGGCGCATCTGGCGCAGGTACGCGAAATCGCAACGCCGCTCGGCATCGGCTTTCTGGGGCTTGGCATGACGCCGTCATGGTCGCGCGCGCAGATACCGATGATGCCGAAGGGCCGTTATCGCATCATGACCAATTATATGCCGAAGGTTGGCAAATACGGTCTCGACATGATGTACCGCACCTGCACGGTGCAGACCAATCTCGATTTCTCGTCCGAATCCGACATGGTCAAGAAGCTGCGCGTCGCGGTCGCGCTGCAGCCGGTTGCAACCGCATTGTTTGCGAACTCGCCCTTCACCGAAGGCAAGCCGAACGGATTTTTGTCGTTCCGTTCGGAGATTTGGCGCGACACGGACAACGCGCGTGCGGGAATGATTCCATGGGCGTTCGAGGACGGCATGGGCTACGAGCGCTGGGTCGATTACGCGCTTGATGTGCCGATGTATTTTGTCAAGCGCGGCGACGACTACATCGACGTATCGGGATCGTCATTCCGCGACTTCTTCGACGGCAAGAACAAGTTAATGCCAGGTGAGAAGCCCACGCTTTCCGATTGGGCCAATCATCTCTCGACCATCTTTCCTGAAGTGCGCCTCAAACGTTATCTGGAAATGCGCGGCTCCGATGGTGTGCCTTGGCAGCAACTTCCGTCGCTGCCGGCGTTCTGGGCTGGACTTCTTTATGACGACGTCAGCCTCGATGCAGCGTGGGACATCGTCAAGAATTGGACCGCACAGGAGCGTCAAGCGTTGCGCGATGATGTTCCGAAATTGGGCCTTCGGTCCAAAATCGGAAAACGCTATCTGTTCGAAATCGCGAAGGATTGCATCGCGCTGGCGCATCGCGGGTTGGCGCGGCGTGGGAACGTCGACCATCTCGGTCGCGACGAGACGCGCTATCTCGAGTCGCTCGACAAAATTCTTGAGACGGGCCGCTCACCCGCAGAAAATATGCTGGAAAAATTCAATGGCGCATGGGGCGGTTCGATCGATCCAGCCTACACCGAATACGCTTTCTAGCTCAGTGACTTGCGTGAGCGGTCGCGATGATCGATCACGGGACGTTTATCTCCTGTTCATCTGCCATACATGAACGCGACCATTGAATAGGCAGATCGCGGCGAGGCTTCGCGTCGTCATAGCCGTTTCCGTATTCGCTGAAAGTTGTCTTTGCATGTTTCGAAGAAGCCTCCGCACGAATTGCTCGCGAGCAATTCTCGGCATGGCCTTGATCGCCATCGCCTTGTCGGTCGCCGTCGCGCATCCGGCGCGTGCCCAGACCAATTTCGATCGTCCAGGCAGCGATTATTCGCGCACGTTGCTTCCGTCTGGCGATCCTGCGGTCTGCGCGTTGCAATGTGAACGAGACCGAAAATGTCATGCATGGAGCTTCAATTATCCGCTGGTGAATGAAGACGGTGCGGTGTGCTGGCTCAAGAGCAGCGTGCCTTCTCGTGTGCAGAGTAATTGCTGTGTGTCCGGTGTCCGCGGCGCCGGCGTCGTCGAGCCGCGCAATAGCGCCTTCGAAGTCGAGATCGACCGCCAGGGCGGAGACCTCCGTAATGTTGAAGTCAATGCCGAGGCAAATGGCGAGACCTGCAGGGCTGCCTGCGAAGCCGACGATAAGTGCCGCGCCTGGACATACTCGCGGCCGGGTTACATCGGAAAATCCGCGCGTTGCTTTTTGAAAAATAGAGTGACGCCACCGCGCCGCAAGCCGGGATTTATTTCCGGCGTGGTTCGCTAATACCGCCGACTAGCGTAACAATGAGAAAGTCAAAGCGTATCTGCTGTGTGGCAGTGTACCGGCGCTCCACTTCTTGAACTTCGGAAAGAGGGTAACGCATGACATCGACTTCAACCGCGCTGCGCGCTGTTCTTGTGGCAACTGCGATCGTAGCAATCGGCTTTCTCCAGTCCGCGTTCGCATTGACGCCTTATTCGGAGACGGCTTTCAAGGCGGCCCAAACGTCTGGCGCACCGATCCTTGTTGAAATTCATGCCGACTGGTGCCCGACCTGCAAGGCGCAGGCACCGATCATTGGCGAACTCATCGCGCAGCCGCAATTCAAGAATCTGAAAGTTTTTCGCGTCGATTTCGACGCGCAGAAAGCCGATGTTAGAAAATTCGGCGCGCAGGCCCAATCGACGTTGATCGTTTTTAAGGGTGGCTCCGAAGTGGGGCGCTCTGTCGGCGACACGCGGCGAGATTCCATCGCGGCATTGCTCGACAAGGCACTCTGATCTGGCATGGTCGCTATCGCGCTCGCATTTTCTGCGGGGTTGCTATCTATTCTGTCACCCTGCGTGTTGCCGTTGCTTCCGATCGTGCTTGGCGCGGCCGTCGCGCAGCATCGATTCGGTCCATTGGCTCTGGCCGCGGGTCTGGCCATATCTTTCACAGTACTTGGCCTGCTGATTGCGGTTGTGGGTTTTTCGCTGGGCATCGATGCGAGTTTCTTCCGCTCGGTTGCAGCGGTTATCATGATCGCGATGGGTCTCTTGCTTCTCGTGCCCGCATGGCAGACCCGCCTTGCCACATTCGGCGGACCTCTATCAGGCTGGGCGGATCGGCAGTTCGGCGGGTTTGAGACGGCGGGACTGGGCGGCCAGTTTGCGATGGGTCTCTTGCTGGGCGCAGTCTGGTCGCCATGCGTCGGCCCGACTCTCGGTGCGGCCTCATTGCTTGCATCGCGAGGCGAAAATCTCGGTCAGGTTGCGCTCACCATGCTGGTGTTCGGAATCGGTGCCGCATTGCCGCTCGCCGTTTTGGGACTGCTATCACGCGCGGCGTTGGTCTCAATGCGCGATCGCATGCTATCGGCGGGACAGTTTGGTAAAATATTACTCGGCGTCGCGTTGCTGTTGATAGGCATCGGCATCGTCACAGGAGCAGACAAGCGTCTCGAAGCTCTATTGGTCGAGGCATCGCCAGCGTGGCTTACCGATTTGACGACGCGCTTCTAGCCCGTGCCGCCGACTGTAATCCGATCCATGCGCAGTGTCGGCTGACCGACACCCACAGGAACGCCCTGACCGTTTTTGCCGCAGGTTCCGATGCCGGCATCGAGTTCGAGATCGTTGCCGACCATCGAAATGCGATGCAGATCTGTCGGGCCGTTGCCGATCAGCATGGCGCCCTTCAGTGGCGCGCCGAGTTTGCCGTTTTCGATTTTATAGGCCTCGGTGCATTGGAAGACATATTTGCCCGACGTGATGTCGACCTGACCGCCCCCGAAATTAGCTGCGAAGATTCCATTTTTCACTGAGCTAAGAATTTCCGCGGGATCGCGGTCTCCCGCGAGCATGTAAGTGTTGGTCATGCGCGGCATCGGGACATGGGCGTAGGATTCGCGCCGCCCGTTGCCGGTCGGCTTCATATTCATGAGCCGCGCGTTTTGCCGATCCTGCATGTAACCGACGAGTTTGCCGTCCTCGATCAGAATGGTTTTGTTGGTTGGCGTGCCTTCGTCATCGATTGAGAGAGAGCCGCGCCGCGCAGAGATCGTGCCGTCGTCAACGACGGTCACGCCCTTTGCTGCAACCTGCTGACCCATTAATCCCGCAAAGGCCGATGTCTGCTTGCGGTTGAAATCGCCCTCAAGCCCGTGACCGACGGCTTCGTGCAACATCACACCGGGCCAACCCGGACCGAGCACGACATCCATCTCGCCGGCAGGTGCCGGCACCGATTCCAGATTGACCATCGCCTGACGGATTGCGCCGTCGGCTGCTGCGCGCCACGCTTTGGTTTCGATGAAGCGCTGATAGCCCTCGCGTCCTCCGTAGCCATGACTGCCGGTTTCCTGACGATCGCCTGACCCGGCAACGACTGAAACATTCACACGAACCAGCGGACGAATGTCGCGATAGCTCTCGCCGTCGGGTCTGAGGATTTCAACGACCTGCCAGCTTGCGCCGAGACTAACCGAGACTTGTCGGACCCGCGGATCCTTGTCGCGAACATAGGCATCGATCTCCGCGAGCAATTTAACCTTCGCCTCGAATGCGACGCCATCGAGCGGGTTCTCATCGCCATAAAGGCGCACATTGGTATGCGCGGGTGCCGCCGCGAACGTGCCGTTATATCCGCCGCGAACTGCATGCACGGCATCCGCCGCGCGACCGAGAGCCGAAATTGAGACATCTGATGAATGGGCGTAGCCGACTGCGTCATCCTTAACCGCGCGCAACCCAAATCCCTGCGCGGTGTCGTAGGTCGCTTGCTTCAAGCGCCCGTTGTCGAAACCAAGTCCTTCCGACTGGCGATATTCCAGAAACAACTCACCGTCGTCGGCGCCGGTCAATCCGCGCACGATCTCCTTACGAACTTCGTCGCGGTCGAGCCCCGCGCGATCAAGCAGCGAGGATGTCGCAGAAATATCAGGTAGCGAATTGGTCATGGAAACTCCAGGCGCGGATGGCATACCCAAGATAGGCACGATCAGGCGCAAGGGCGATAGCGAGATATGATTAGGTCAAAGATGGCGCCAAATATCAGCCGGTTATTATGGCAGCTTGTCGTAACCCTCGCCGATACCCTTGAGGCTGAGCGGGAAGCCAATGCCTTCTTCCGGGGTCTCAAAGATAATGAAAGTTGCGGTTTTTGCGGTTCGCAACTGACCCAGCAGCTTGTCGTCCATGACAACTTCGGCAACGCAGCCGTTGGGCAGACAACGCACAAACCCGGCGCGGCCGACGTCGGCATTGTCGAGTTTGAGCCCAAGACCGGATGGCAGCAATACCCCGAGAGGGGCCACGACCCGCATCAGCTTGCTCTTCTGGTCGGCCGTTTTCAGAATAATGACGGTCAGGCCTGCGTTGGACCGGTCCTCGGCGACGACGCTCTGGATCAGCGCGCATTGTTCGGCCTGGGCGCCCGCCGGGGTATCGCAGCGGATTTGCCAATCGCCGAACGTTGCCTTGACGGCACCTTGCGCAATCGCGGGTCCGGCTGTTCCAGCGAAAATCGAAAGTACGGTGCAGATCGCTGCCCAAAAAGGCGCGGCCATACGCCCGCGGTACGGAAAAATGTTAGTCACGCTGAAAACTCGCTGGTCAGAAAGGCCCATCAGGTCCAATTCCTCGGCAGTTTCACGGCAATGACGGCGTCTTGAGGGCGACGGGCCGCCGCTCCGGACCTGTACGCTTCGCCGAATCGCGCTTTCGCCGCAGGCTCGACCGTTGGGTACATCGGACACCGTAACTGTCAAGCATCACCATAATTCGGCAAGCGCTTTTGCCCTTTCCTCCTACGGATTTCCGGGCTTCCCGACACCTTATTACGTGCATTGCAGCAGGCCCGGAATTGTGGTTTGAGAAGCATGAAATTCGACGCGTTCTAACCGTTTGGCCAATGGCCAAAAGTCCGATCGCGATGGAAAAAGCAGGCCTTATCCAACATCTTTGCCGCATGGCAGGGACATTACCGACAAGAGCAGGAGCGAGAACGGCATGAAGATGTCGAAGGGCCAAATCGGCCGACGGATTCTGGGTTTTGCCGTAGTGGCTGGCGTGTTCGCGGCGGCCGGCGCGGCGTTTGCTGGAACCGGACAGCCAACTCCTTGGGAATACACTCTTCAAGGTTCGGCCTCACCGGTGATGGACAACATCGTCTGGTTTCACAACTTCCTGCTCTGGCTCATCACCGCGATCACGCTTTTCGTCCTCGCGTTGCTGATCATTGTCGCGGTTAAATTCAATGCCAAAGCCAACCCGATCCCATCGAAAACGACACACCACACGCTGATCGAAGTTGCGTGGACCATTATTCCGGTTCTCATTCTGGTCGGCATCGCCGTGCCTTCGTTTCGCCTGCTGTTCCAGGAACTCGATATTCCGCCAGCCGACCTCACGATCAAGGCAACCGGCAAGCAGTGGTATTGGACTTACGCTTATCCGGACAACGGCAAGTTCGAATTCGACTCGTTGCTCGTCGCCGACAAGCAGCCTCGTCTTTTGGGTGTTGATAATGAAGTCGTGGTGCCCGTGAACAAGGTGATCCGCGTCCAAGTGACTGGTGCCGATGTCATCCACGCTTTCGCCGTTCCTTCGTTCGGCATCAAGATCGACGCCGTTCCGGGTCGCCTCAACGAGACGTGGTTTAAGGCGACGAAGGAAGGCATGTATTACGGTCAGTGTTCCGAACTGTGTGGCAAGGACCATGCATTCATGCCAATCGCGGTTCGGGTCGTGAACGATCAGGAATTCGCGGCCTGGGTTGAGGCAGCGAAGAAGAAATTTGCAGCGAACCCGGCGAACGAATTCGCATCGATTGGAGCTGCCGCACGTTAAGCGCGTCTGTGATGCTAAAACAACGCAAGGCGCTCGAACTTCAAGGTTGACGGACTGCAAGGTTCAAAGGATCTAAAAATGGCTACCTCCGCTGCAACTCACGATCACGCCCATGACGATCATGCGCACGATCACCCGACCGGGTGGCGGCGTTATGTCTATTCGACGAACCATAAGGACATCGGCACGATGTACCTTATCTTCGCGATCATCGCGGGAATCATCGGCGGCGCAATGTCGATCGCGATCCGCATCGAGCTAATGTATCCTGGCGTTCAGCTGTTTCATGAGTCTCACACCTACAACGTGTTCGTGACCTCGCACGGCCTCATCATGATCTTCTTCATGGTGATGCCCGCGATGATCGGGGGCTTCGGAAATTGGTTCGTGCCACTGATGATCGGCGCGCCGGACATGGCGTTCCCGCGCATGAACAACATCTCGTTCTGGCTGCTGCCTGCGTCCTTTGCGCTGCTTCTGATCTCGACGTTCGTTGAAGGCGAGCCGGGCGGAAACGGCGTCGGCGCGGGTTGGACGATGTACGCACCGCTCTCGACGACGGGTCATCCGGGCCCGGCGGTCGATTTTGCGATCCTGTCGCTGCATCTGGCCGGCGCGTCGTCGATTCTGGGCGCGATCAATTTCATCACCACCATCTTCAACATGCGCGCACCTGGCATGACGTTGCACAAGATGCCGTTGTTCGTGTGGTCGATTCTCGTCACTGTGTTTCTGTTGCTGTTGGCGTTGCCGGTGCTCGCAGGCGCAATCACGATGCTTCTGACCGATCGTAATTTCGGCACGACATTCTTCTCAGCCGAAGGCGGCGGCGATCCGGTGCTGTTCCAGCATCTGTTCTGGTTCTTCGGCCATCCTGAAGTCTACATTCTTATTTTGCCGGGCTTCGGGATGGTCTCGCAGATCGTCTCGACCTTCTCCAAAAAACCCGTTTTCGGCTATCTCGGCATGGCCTATGCGATGGTGGCTATCGGCGCGATCGGCTTTGTCGTGTGGGCGCACCACATGTACACCGTGGGTATGTCGTCGGCGACGCAGGCATACTTCGTTGCGGCCACGATGGTCATCGCGGTGCCGACCGGCGTGAAAATCTTTTCGTGGATCGCCACGATGTGGGGCGGCTCGATCGAGTTCAAGACGCCGATGGTGTGGGCAATGGGCTTCATCTTCCTGTTCACGCTCGGCGGTGTCACCGGCGTTGTTCTTGCCAACGCAGGCGTCGATCGCGTGCTGCAGGACACGTATTACGTCGTCGCGCATTTCCACTACGTGCTGTCGCTCGGTGCCGTGTTCGCTATCTTCGCGGGCTGGTACTACTGGTTTCCGAAAATGACCGGCTACATGTATTCGGAATTCGTCGGCAAGCTGCATTTCTGGGTCACGTTCATCGGCGTCAATGTGGTGTTCTTCCCGCAGCATTTCCTCGGCCTGTCGGGCATGCCGCGCCGCTATGTCGATTACCCGGATGCTTTCGCGGGCTGGAATCTGGTGTCGTCGCTCGGCTCCTATCTCTCTGGATTCGGAGTGCTTATTTTCATCTTCGGAGTCGTTCAGGCGTTCGTGAAGAAGGTTCCAGCCGGTAACAACCCGTGGGGCGTCGGTGCGACCACGCTGGAGTGGACGCTGCCTTCTCCGCCGCCGTTCCATCAATTCGAGATCCTGCCGCGCGTTCAGTAACGCCTTCGGCTGCGATTAAGACATCCACCGCGGCCAAATGCCGTCGGTGGGTGAAGTCTTAAAGGAAGTGAGATCAGTCTTGTCGATTGTCGACCATCACGCGATCGATCTGGCGCCGCGCATTTCCGAAGCGGGCGTCCGTGACTACATCGCTCTGCTTAAGCCGCGCGTCATGTCGCTCGTCGTCTTTACCGCATTGGTCGGCCTTCTCATTGCGCCGGGACATTTGCATCCGGTGTTGGCGATCACCTCGATCCTCTGCATTGCGGTTGGCGGCGGCGCGGCAGGCGCGCTGAATATGTGGTACGAAGGTGACATCGACGCGCTGATGTCGCGTACAGCAAATCGTCCCATTCCGCGCGGACGTGTGACGCCCGGCGAAGCATTGGCGTTCGGCATGACGCTGGCCTTTTTCTCGGTGATGACGCTCGGCGTACTTGTCAATTGGTTGTCCGCCGGGTTGTTGGCTTTCACGATCTTCTTTTACGTAGCGATTTACACGATGTGGTTGAAGCGTTGGACCGCGCAGAACATCGTGATCGGAGGTGCCGCTGGTGCTTTGCCGCCGGTGATCGCATGGGCCGCAGCGACGGGTTCGGTGTCACCTGAGCCTATTCTGCTGTTTCTGATTATCTTCCTTTGGACACCGCCGCATTTCTGGGCGCTGGCGTTGTTTCGTACCGACGACTACGCGCGCGCCAATGTGCCGATGCTGCCGAATGTCGCTGGTCCCGACGCGACGCGGTTGCAGATTCTGCTCTATACCGTGCTGCTTGTGACGGTTGCATTCGCGCCGTGGCCGCTTGGGTACTTCGACGCGATCTATGGCGTGACGTCGCTTGTGCTGGGCGCTGGTATGATGTGGCTTGCGATCGAGGTTTATCGATACCGCACCGGAAGCGACGCCTTGCGCGCGACGCGGCGACTGTTCAAGTTTTCCATTCTTTATCTGTTCATTTTGTTCGCGGTGCTGTTGCTTGAAGTTGTGGCATCCGCGGTTGCGCGGGCATGGTTATGAGTGCGGGCATTGTGATGGCGAAGAAGAAGTTGAATGGAATTATCCTCACCCCGGAGCAGAAGAAGAGGCAGCGCGAACGCTCGCTCGCCATCGCGTGGGCGCTCGGAGTACTCGTCATCCTGTTCTTTGCGGTGACGTTGGTGCGCGGCCCCGGCCTGTTCGTGCGGCCATTGTAATCGAGACATAAGAACCGATGACGCAAGAGCCGACCAACATTCGCAAGACACAGCCTCGCGTCGGGCGCGATGTCGTTGTGGCGTCGATCTGCGGATTCGTGGTGGCGTTGATGGTCGGCGCGTCTTTCGCTGCCGTGCCGTTCTACAACTGGTTCTGCCGCACGACCGGCTTCAACGGCACCACGCAGGTCGCCAAATCGACACCGGCGCCGTCTTCAGCCATCGGGCGCCAGATTTCGGTACGGTTCGATTCCAATGTCAGTGGCGGACTACCTTGGAAGTTCGAGCCGGAAAAAAATTCGATCGACGTCAAGATCGGCGAAGTCGTGACAGTCTATTACACCGTCACAAACCAGGCAGCGCGTGCGACGACCGGACAGGCGGCTTATAACGTCGCGCCGCTCACGGTGGGATCGTATTTCCAGAAGATCAATTGCTTTTGTTTTACCGAGCAGACTTTCTCTGCAGGCGAAAAGCGCGAGCTGGCTGTGGTGTTCTACATCGATCCGAAACTCGCTGAGGATCACGACTACGACGGTTTGAACTCGATCACGCTGTCCTACACGTTCTACCCTGTGAAGGATCCCGAGCCGAAGCCGGTGGCCGCAACGGAGCCGGACAAACGCAGGGGCAGTCTTTGACGAAGAATTCTGATACAATCTTGTTAACATGCGCCGGCCCCGGCCGGCACCGCTCACGGAGACTCTGTCATGGCTGACGCTCACGCCAAACAACACGATTACCATCTCGTCGATCCGAGCCCGTGGCCGATCGTCGGATCGATCTCGGCGTTCGTCATGGCCGTCGGCGCGATTTCGTGGATGCATCATTTGTACGCTGCGGCACCTCTGGTGTTCGGTGTCGGCACCGTCGGTATCCTCTACACCTTCGCAAGCTGGTGGGCGGACGTGATCCGCGAGGCGACCTACAAGGGGGATCATACGCGTGTGGTTCAGATCAGCCATCGCTACGGCATGATCCTGTTCATCGCTTCAGAAGTGATGTTCTTTGTCGCGTGGTTCTGGGCCTATTTCAATTCGGCGCTTTTCCCTGCCGATCCGGTGCATGCAGCCCGTGACGTGCTGTTTGGCGGTGTGTGGCCGCCGAAGGGGATTGAGACGTTCGATCCGTGGCATCTGCCGCTGCTCAATACGCTGATTCTACTCACATCCGGCACGACCGTCACCTGGGCGCACCACGCGCTTCTGGAGAATGATCGTCAGGGCGTGAAGTGGGGTCTCATCCTTACCTGCGTTCTCGGCGCGTGTTTCACCTGCGTGCAGGCTTACGAATACAGTCACGCGGCTTTCGACTTTAAGGGCAACATTTACGGCGCGACGTTCTTCATGGCCACCGGCTTCCACGGTTTCCACGTTCTTGTGGGTACCATCTTCCTCTTGGTGTGCTTGATGCGCGTTTACGCCGGTCAGTTCACTCCGACGCAGCATCTCGGTTTCGAGTTTGCCGCTTGGTACTGGCACTTCGTCGACGTGGTGTGGCTGTTTCTGTTCATCTGCATCTACGTCTGGGGTCACGGCCCTGAGGGCATCGCCCACGGCGGACACTGATAGTCGCTTCATCATCGATAGGATCAAGGGCGGCTTTCGAGCCGCCCTTTTTTAATCAGAGACTTCATTCAGGTTCTTTGGGATAAACTCAACTGCGATGTCAGAAAATCTCGATTATCCGAAAGCCGATACGTCTGTCTCGCCATTCGTTGCGGGGCTTGCCTGCAAGTGCCCGCGTTGTGGCACCGGTAAGCTCTACGACGGATTTCTCAAGCTGCGCACGCGATGCGAGTCCTGTGGCCTCGACTATTCATTCATCGACGCTGGAGACGGTCCTGCGATCTTCATCATTATGATCGCGGGTTTCATCGTCGTCGGCGCCGCGCTCATTGTTGAAATCAAATACCAACCGCCGTTCTGGCTTCATGCCGTGTTGTGGGTTCCGCTTATATTGGCGACGACGCTGTGGCCGCTGCGCGCCATGAAGTCGCTTTTGATTGCTTTGCAGTTTCATCATAAGGCCGCCGAAGGCCAACTTGTTATTCGTAAGCCTGAATGACTCGAATCGCGAAAACCGTTGCACCTCGGCCACGAAGTATCGCAGGTCTTGCGATGATCGCGTTGGTGATGGTGTCTCTGCTAATCAGTCTCGGCGTTTGGCAATTGCATCGCAAGGACGAGAAGCATGCGTTGATCGCGGCGCTGACCGAGCGCCTCGCGACTGCACCGGTTTCACTTCCCCCGAAGTCGCAATGGAGCAATCTCACGCCCGAGCGCGATGAGTTCAGGCGTGTCGTATTTCTCGCGGCGTTTCAGTCGGATTCGAACGCGGCAGTTTACAGCTCAGGCTCTGCGTTACGCACCGACATCAGCGGTCTGGGCACATTTGTTTTCACGCCGGCGCGTCTTGCGAATGGTGATATAGTTGTCGTCGATCGCGGTTTCCTGCCGGATGGGGCGACCGCAAAAGGCGACGCGTCGCGCGAGCCGGTCAAACTCACCGGCTATATCCGTTTTCCGGAAAAAGCCGGCTGGTTCACGCCGCATGAAGACGCCGGAAGGCGGCTTTGGTTCCTGCGCGATCATCTGTCGATGGCGCGTGCCTATGGCTGGGGCGAGGTCGCGCCGTTTTATATCGATCTCGAAACGCCTACGCCTAAATCCGGCGTGCCGAAGCCAGCGCCGCTTCAGGTCCACCTCAAGGACGATCACCTGCAATACGCGATCACCTGGTTCGGCCTCGCACTTGCCGTTGCCGCCACCTTCGGGTTCTGGATTTTCGGCCAGCGACGGGCGTGACACGGAGCCACTTGCGATCTAGCCCTTCCTTGTGAAGCCGCGGCGCAGCCGATATGGTGCAGCTCGTTTTCGCCACGGGCGAACGCGATCCTTCATACAAATCAAAGGCTTATAAAGACGCTGGCCTTTGGAGGGCGACTTGACGGTCTATCTTTCGACCCGGGGCGAAGCGCCCCGTCTTGGATTTTCCGACGTGATGCTGACCGGGCTTGCCCGCGACGGCGGCCTCTACGTGCCCGAAGCTTGGCCGCAACTCAGCCGCGAGACCATCACCGGATTTTTCGGACGTCCGTATTGGGAAGTCGCCGTCGAAGTCATTCGTCCATTCGTGGCGGGCGAAATCTCCGATGCCGAGCTTGGCCGCATGGCGGCAGAAGCTTATGCGACGTTTCGCCATCCCGCCGTCGTGCCGCTCGATCAAATTGGGTCGAATAAATTCGTGCTTGAGCTTTTCCACGGGCCGACGCTGGCATTCAAAGATGTGGCAATGCAGTTGCTGTCGCGGCTGATGGATCACGTTCTCGCCAAGCGAAACCAGAAAACCACCATCGTCGTTGCCACGTCGGGCGATACCGGAGGCGCTGCGGTCGATGCGTTCGCCGGTCGCGACAGTGTCGATCTCATCGTGCTGTTTCCGAACGGTCGAATTTCGAATGTGCAGCGACGCATGATGACGACGTCGGGCGCTGCTAACGTTCATGCACTCGCCGTCGAGGGCAATTTCGACGATTGCCAGAACATCGTAAAGGGTCTGTTTAATCACCATGCGTTTCGCGATGCGGTCTCGTTGTCGGGCGTGAACTCGATCAACTGGGCACGCATCGTGGCGCAAGTGGTTTATTATTTCACGGCTGCGGTCGCACTCGGGGCGCCGGCGCGCGAAGTCGACTTCACAGTGCCGACCGGAAACTTCGGCGACATTTTCGCAGGCTACGTTGCAAAACAAATGGGGCTGCCCATTCGTCGCTTGCGTATCGCTGTGAACGTCAATGATATTCTCGCGCGCACGCTCAAGACCGGCATTTATGAGGTGCGACAGGTTCATGCGACCGTGTCGCCGTCGATGGATATTCAGATTTCGTCGAATTTCGAGCGGCTGATCTTCGAGGCCGCGGGGCGCGACAGTTCTGTCGTACGATCGCTGATGGCCTCGCTCGCGCAGTCGGGGCGCTTTGTGTTGCCGGATGCGGTGCTCGCGAATATCCGTAAGGATTTCGACGCTGGACGTGCTGACGAAACCGAAACCAGTGCGGCGATCCGTACGGCTTGGCGCGAGAACGGCGATCTGATCGATCCGCACACTGCCGTTGCGCTTGCGGTTGCCGAACAGGACAAGCCGGTCTCGACAGTGCCGAATATCATTCTGTCCACCGCGCACGCCGCGAAATTCCCCGATGCGGTCGAAGCCGCGAGTGGCGTGCGACCGGCGTTGCCAGTATGGCTCGACGGGCTTATGACGAAGCCCGAGCAAATCAAGGTGATGAAAAACGATCAAAGTGAAGTCGAGCGGTTCGTGCGATCCGTCAGCCGCGCGGCCAAGCAGGGAGTATCTGGATGAGCGTCGATGTCACGAAGTTGCCATCCGGACTGACCGTGATCACCGATACCATGCCGCATCTGGAGACGGCGGCGCTCGGCGTGTGGACCGGCGTCGGCGGCCGCGACGAGAAGCCCGACGAGCACGGCATGTCGCATCTGCTCGAACACATGGCGTTTAAGGGCACCACAACACGAAGTTCGCGCGAGATCGTGGAAGACATCGAAGCGGTTGGCGGCGATCTCAATGCCGCAACCAGCACCGAAACCACAGCCTATTATGCGCGCGTTCTGAAGGCGGACGTGCCGTTAGCGCTCGAAGTGCTGTCCGACATTCTCGCCAATCCGGCATTCGAGGCCGACGAGCTTGAGCGCGAGAAGAGCGTGATCGCACAGGAAATCGGTGCGGCGCAGGATACGCCCGACGACGTGGTATTCGAACATCTCAGTGAACTTTGTTATCCCGATCATCCGATGGGCCGTTCGTTGCTCGGCACGCCGGCGACGCTGGCTGGAATTACGCGCGACGGATTGCGCAATTACCTGACAACGCATTATCGCGGTCCGGAAATGGTCGTGGCCGCAGCGGGCGCCGTCAATCACAAGAGTGTCGTCTCGGAAGTCGAGAAGCGCTTTGCAAGTTTTGCCGGTGTGCCGTCGCCCAAACCTGTGCCTGCCATGTTCGGCAAGGGCGGCTCACGCGTTATTCATCGCGATCTCGAACAAGCACATTTGGCGCTGGCGATGGAGGGCCTTCCGCAATCCGACCTGTCGTTGTTCAGCTTGCAGGTTTTCACCAACATTCTCGGTGGCGGCATGTCGTCGCGCTTGTTTCAGGAAGTGCGCGAGAAGCGCGGGCTTTGCTATTCGATCTATACGTTTCACGCGCCGTATTCCGACACGGGTTTCTTCGGTCTCTATACCGGCACAGATCCGAGCGATGCGCCCGAGATGATGGAAGTCATCGTCGATGAAATAAACAATGCCGTCGAGACATTGACGGAGGCGGAAATCGCGCGCGCGAAAGCGCAGATGAAAGCCGGATTGCTGATGGCGCTGGAAAGCTGCAGCGCGCGCGCCGAACAGATGGCGCGTCATATTTTGGCCTACGGCCGCCCGTTAACGGTAGAAGAACTTGTGACGCGGATTGACGCCGTCAGCGTCGAGACGACGCGCAACGCTGCGCGCGGATTGCTTAGCCGCAGCCGGCCTGCCGTTGTCGCACTTGGAAATGGCAGGGGCCTCGATACCGCTGCGGCATTGGCCGAGGGCTTGTCCCATCCCAAGGCCCGAGCGTTACTCCACTAGAGCATGTCGAGGTGCCGCACCGAGCGAAATTTTCCGCTATTATTCCGCAGTTGAAGACAGCGGATAGTCATACTATCCGCGATCGGAGGTCTAGTTCGTGGCTCTATTCCGTCTTCCGTCAACATCTACTCCAACGCTCGCTCCTCAAGGACACGGGCTAACGCTGCGTGCTCCAGCGATGTCCGATTATCCGCAGTGGAGCGATCTGCGCGAGGCAAGCCGATCGTTTCTGACGCCGTGGGAACCGATTTGGCCGTCGGACGATCTGACGCGTTCGGGATTTCGACGGCGGCTGCGGCGTTACGCCGAGGACGTCGCAGAGGACCGCGCTTATCCATTTGTGATTGTGCGCGAAGATGACGAAGCAATCATCGGCGGAGTGACGCTTGCGAATGTTCGTCGCGGCATCGTGCAGGCCGGGACAATCGGTTACTGGATCGGCCAGCCATTCACCGGCAAGGGTTACATGACATCCGCGCTGCGCGTGCTGTTGCCGACGCTGTTCGGTGAACTCAACCTGCATCGTGTTGAAGCCGCCTGCATCCCGGCCAACTATGCTTCGGTGAGAGTTCTCGAGAAATGCGGCTTTGCACGCGAAGGGTTGGCGCGCCGATATCTCTGTATCAATGGCGTCTGGCAGGATCACTACCTGTACGGGGTGCTGGACGAGGATGTCCGCGGTTAACCAGTGCTGGTGCAAGGGCCGGTTACGCCTTTGGTTTGCCGCCTTTGGCCTGTTATAAAGCGCCTCGTTCTTTTGAGCCGCCGGAAGCAATCATGAAAAGCAACGCAAAGCGCGCAGTTGGCGCCATGCTGGCCGCAACGGCCGCGGTCGTGCTGACGGGTTGCGGCGGCGGAAGCATGTTCGGCACATCTTCGGGGACCGGTTCGACGTCGTCGGTCAGCAGCAGGTTCAGTCAATTGTTCGGATCGAATACCCAGGAGGCGACCACAACCTCTACACCATCGACGCAGTCGACCGATAACAGTGGATTAAATTGCCCGAGCGTTGCGATCCGCTTCGGCGCTTCGACGTTGGCGGTCGGATTGCCAGGCAAGGAGGCCAGCGGCAACGACCTTCGTTACCAAGGCTCAATCACGCGCACCGCACGCTCATGCAATCTGAAAGGAAGTCAGATTACCGCGACCATCGGCATTCAGGGCCGTATCGTCGTCGGTCCCGCGGGTGCGCCGCCCACGGTGGAAGTGCCGATTCGCATTGCGGTAGTGCAGGACGGCGCGCCTGAAAAGATTATCGCGACCAAGGCCTACAAGACGACCGTCAATGTCGACTCGACGGGAAGCACTGACTTCAGCCTGGTTGCGGAAGATCTTTCCTATCCGACGCCGACTGCCGAAGCGAACGAGAAGTACGTCCTCTATATCGGCTTCGATCCGGCCGGATTAAAGCCGGAAGCGCCAACCAGAGGGAAGCCTAAAAAGAAGAAGTAGCGGCCCTCAAGGTGGCGCAACGGAAAATAAAAAAGCCGGCGTCGAATTGATCGCGCCGGCTTCATTATATTTTGGTCGCGCTCTCAGTTTAGCTTGTCGCGAACGTCCTTGATGCCCTTGGAAATCAGATCGTCTGCGACCTGACCTTTGACCGACTGCGACATGATCGTCGATGCTGCAGTCACGGCAGCTTCAGCAGCGGCAGCGCGAACGTCGGCAATCGCCTGCGTCTCGGCCTGAGCGATCTTGCTCTCGGCGGTCTTTGTACGGCGGGCGACGAAGTCTTCCATCTTGGCCCTGGCTTCAACAGCGATGCGCTCTGCTTCTGCCTTGGCACTTGCAACAATATCCTGCGCTTCCTTCTCGGCTGCGGCGCGGCGCGTCTGGTATTCGGCAAGCAGTTTTGCTGCTTCATCCTTCAGACGCTTGGCGTCATCAAGCTCGGCCTTGATGCGGTCGCGGCGATGATCGAGCGCGGTCAGCACGCTCTTGTGCACGCCGACATAGCCGAACACACCCATCAGAATAACGAACCCGACGGCGACCCAGAATTCCGGTTCGGTCATCATGTGCAACATCGCGTTATCCCTTCAACGACGCATCGACCGCGCTGGCGACAGCCTTGGCATCCGGCGCAACGCCCGTCAGGCGCTGCACGATAGCGACGGCGGCATCCGCAGCGATACTGTTGACGTTGCTCATCGCTGATTTGCGCGTAGCGGCGATGGTCTTCTCGGCATCGGCAAGCTTCGCGGCAAGGCGTTCTTCCAGCGTCTTGCGCTCAGCTTCGGCGGCGGCGTTGAATTTTTCTCGCGCTTCCGTGCTGATCGCCTGCGCCTTGGCTCGCGAGTTTGCCAGTTCGGCTTCGTAAGCCTTTAGAGCTGCATCCGATTCGTCCTTCAGCTTCTGCGCTGCGGCGAGATCCGCGTCGATCGCATTCTGACGTGCATCGATGGTGCCGCCGACCTTCGGCAACGCCAATCGTGACACGATCAGATACAGCGCGACGAACGCAATCAGCAGCGAAAAGAGCTGCGAGGCGAACGTGCTCTTCTCGAATGGCGGGAAGGCACGGGCGTGCCCGCCTTCCGCTTCGGTATGAGCCGCTGTGCCTTTACCATGACTTTCAGCCACGGGATTCTCCTCTACGTCCGGTCACGGCTCGCGAATGAACCGTGCCGGCCGACGGTTGCGACTTAGAGCGCGAACAGCAGCAGGAGTGCGATCAGCAGCGAGAAGATGCCAAGCGCTTCGGTCACGGCGAAGCCGAAAATCAGGTTGCCGAACTGGCCCTGAGCCGCAGACGGATTGCGCACAGCTGCGGCGAGGTAATTACCGAAGATGATGCCCACGCCTGCGCCCGCGCCACCCATGCCGATGCACGCAATGCCGGCACCGATGTATTTTGCTGCTACTGGATCCATAACGAAACTCCTTGTTCGATTTTGAGAGATTGGTGCGAGAGGCCGATCAGTGGCCCGGATGAATTGCATCGTTGATGTAGATGCAGGTGAGGATTGTGAAGACGTAAGCTTGCAGGAACGCGACCAGCAACTCGAGCGCGGTGAGCGCGATCACCATGCCGAGCGGCAGCACGGCGCCGAAATAACCGATGATGCCGATGCCCGCGAGTACCGGAATGAAGCTCGCGAAGACCTTGAGCGCGATGTGACCCGCGAGCATGTTGGCGAACAGACGCACCGAATGCGAGATCGGCCGCAGGAAAAACGAAAATACTTCGATGAACACGACCAGCGGCAGGATGAAGATCGGAATGCCCGATGGCACGAACAGTTTGAAAAATTTCAGGCCGTTCTTGTAGAAGCCGTAGATAACAACCGTGAAGAACACCAGGAACGATAGCGCCGCAGCGACGATGATGTGGCTGGCGATGGTGAAAGTGTAGGGGATGATGCCGACGAGGTTCGACACCGCAAGGAACATGAACAGCGAGAAAATCAGCGGGAAGAACTTCATGCCCTCGGATCCAGCAGTGGAGCGGATCGTGTTAGCGACGAATTCGTAGGAAATTTCGGCGACCGACTGCAGGCGGCTCGGCACCAGCTTCCGGCCCGGAGCCAGCATCAGCAATCCGACGATTGCGACGGCGGCAAACATGTAGGCCGACGAATTGGTGAAGGCGATCTCCTGACCGCCGATGTGGCCGATCGTGAAGATCTTCTGGATATTGAACTGGTGGATCGGATCCATCCGCGTCGCATCTCTTTTGGTCGGCCGGCGAACGCCAGCTCAGAATTACAATCGTCCGCTTACGCTCTATTGGCCTGAATTGCCCGGGGTCATCTGCGCGGCTCGTACCACGTTCCGGACGCCGGCGGCAAAGCCGAGCAACAGAAACACGATCATTCCCCACGGTGATGTCGACAGCAACTTGTCGAGACCCCAACCGATCAATGCCCCGACAAGAACACCCACGACCAATTCGGACGAAAGCCGAAGACCGCGCGCCATCGCAGAAGCGTTGGCTGCCTGGTCCCCACTTCCGGCTCCGGTTTGGCCTGCCTGAATCTTTCGGCTGTCTCTTATCTCGGACAACCGGTGATTCAGATCACCGAGTCTTGCGGAAAGCGCAGCTTCGTCGGACGACGACTTGTCGCGATGTCCACTTTTTCCCTTGTCCGCGCCGTCCGCCATGCTGTGGAGACCCGAAACAATGCCGAAAATGGATGGAAACGACGCCCAATCGCCCTCAAAAGCCGCGCGGACCATACTTAGCGCGTAAATCCAAGTCAAGCCGTCGTGAACACCATCTATCTACCTGAATTATAACGGTTTTTCCGCGAAAAATTTTGTGAGATGATCGCTGTCGCCGCAGTGCGAAATCAGGCCTGCGGAGTGGTTCCGCGAAGTGGAGTGGTTGACCGCTTCGGCGCTTGATAACGGTGGCTCGGTCTGTTCGGATCGGGAAAACAACAACACGCCCGGGAGCGCAGATGGCACGCCAGATCGACTATTATTTTTCAACGCAATCGCCGTGGGCCTATATCGGGCACGCGTTGTTCGATGACGTCGCGCGCTCGCACGGACTGAAGATCAATTACAAGCCGCTCACGCTGGGCGAACTGTTTGCAGAGACTGGCGGGTTGCCGTTGGCTAAGCGTCACCCGGCGCGGCAGCATTATCGTATGCTTGAACTGCAGCGCTGGCGCGACAAGCGCGGGCTTAAATTCCATCTCAAGCCGCAACACTGGCCGTTTAATGGACGGTTGGCGGACGGCGCTGTGATCGCGGCGATTGAAGCCGGACTCAACCCTGAGCCATTTTTGCGCCGCGCCTACAAAGGCGTTTGGGAAGGGCAGCTCGATCTTGGCAATGCTGACACCATCACGAAACTTGCCGACGAATCCGGGTTGCCCGGCGCCAAGCTCGTCGCGCGTGCGGCATCCGATGAGATCGGTGCGCTCTACGAGAAAAACCGCCAAGACGCGATCGCGGCCGAAGTCTTTGGCTCGCCCGCCTGGGTCCTCGATGGCGAAGTCTTTTGGGGCCAGGACCGGATCGAATCGCTCGACGACGCGTTGAAATCGGGCCGCAAAGCCTACACATCGGCGGTGTGACGCAGCGATCATCGCTGCATTTTGCGAGGGCAGTCATGTCGCAGATATTGAGGGCGAAGGCAGCTCACCGATTTCAAAGTCTCGCGCTCGCAACGGCGGTGATCTCGTTTTGTTGTGTGACCGGTCAAGTTGCTGCGCAAACCACGCCGGACACTGAAAACGGCCGCTATACATTGTCGCCGGTCGGAGCTGAATTTTTGCGGCTCGACACCCGCACCGGTGCCGTCTCCACCTGCAGCAACAAAGGCGGCTGGGTGTGCCGCATGGTACCCGATGAGCGCGGTGCGCTGGATTCGGAGATCGGAAAACTTCGATCTGAAAATCAAAGTCTGAAAGACCAGCTCGCGCAGCGCGAGTCATCTTCATCAGTCAAACCGGAGACCACGCCGCCGAAGCAGGAAAAAAACGTCGAAGCTTCGCCAAATCTCAATTTCGATCAGCTTCGCGCGGACAATCAAAAGCTCTTGGCGTTGATCGACCGGATGTGGGACCGGCTGATCGAGATGGCGAACCGTATTCAGAAGAAACTGTCCGAAAAAATCTAGCGGCGCTGCGTACTTATAAGTAGCCAATAAAAATCGGCCACGGATTGCTCCGTGGCCGACTTGTTTTGAAGTGTGAGCCGGACGTGTCCGGCCCAATTCTTACTTGGTGATATCGACGTCCTTGGTTTCCGGCAGGAACAGGAAGCCGACGACCAAGCTCATCAGTGCAACTCCGATCGGGTACCACAGACCGGAGTAGATGTTTCCGGTTGCAGCCACGATGGCGAACACTGTTGCCGGCAGGAAGCCGCCGAACCAGCCGTTGCCAATGTGATATGGCAGCGACAGGCCGGTGTAGCGGATGCGGCTTGGGAACAGTTCAACCAGCCATGCAGCGATCGGGGCGTAGACCATGGTGACGTAAATCACGAGGATCCACAGCAACAGCACGGTCATCGTGGTGTTGATCTCTGCAGGGTTAGCCGACGCTGGATAACCATGTGCGGTGATTGCCGCAGCAAGGTTCTTGGCGAAGTCCGGGCTGTCTGAAGTCAGCGTCTGATCGCCGACCTTGACCTGCGCGACGTTACCCGTGCCGGCTTGGTTGGCGTAGTTCACCGAAAGGCCGACAAGCGTGGACTTTGCCACGTCGCAACCCGTTGTGAACTTCTCGGTGCCGGTTGCCTTGAACTGGAACGAGCACTGTGCCGGATCCGCGATTACCGTGACAGGTGCCTTAGACAAAGCAGCCTCGAGCTTCGGGTTGGCGAAGTGGGTAATTCCCTGGAACAGCGGGAAGTACGTCAATGCCGCCAGCAGGAAGCCTGCCAGAATGATCGGCTTGCGGCCGATTTTGTCTGAAAGCCAGCCGAACAGAATGAAGAACGGCGTGCCGAGTGCGAGTGCGCAGACGATCATGATCCACGCTGTGACAGCCGGAACCTTCAAGGTCTGGGTGAGGAAGAACAGTGCGTAGAACTGTCCGCCGTACCAGACAACCGCTTCACCAGCTGTCGCACCGAACAGTGCGGCGATGGCGATCTTTGCATTCGACCACTGGCCGAAGGCTTCGCTAAGCGGCTTCTTGGAAGTCGCACCTTCCGCCTTCATCTTCGCGAAGATTGGGGACTCGGAGAGGCTCAAGCGAATCCAAAGCGAAACGGCGAGCAGGATGCCTGAGAGCAGGAACGGAATGCGCCAACCCCAGTCACCGAATGCAGCGTCGCCCATATAGGTGCGGATGCCTAGAATTAGCAGCAGCGCCATGAACAGGCCGAGCGTCGCAGTGGTCTGAATCCACGAGGTGTAATAACCGCGACGATTCTTAGGAGCATGTTCAGCGACGTAAATTGCAGCGCCGCCGTATTCACCACCGAGTGCCAGACCCTGAACCAGGCGAAGAATGATCAGAACGATCGGAGCCGCGATGCCCCAGGTTGCGTAGCCCGGCAACAGACCGATGAAGAAGGTGCCGAAGCCCATCAGGCCCATGGTGATGAGGAAGGTGTATTTGCGGCCGACGATATCGCCGAGACGACCGAAAATCAGCGCGCCGAACGGACGGACGGCGAAGCCAGCCGCAAACGTAAGAAGCGCAAAAATGAATCCGACATTCGGAGGTACTGCGGAGAAAAAGTACTTCGCGAGATAAGCGCCGAGTGTGCCGTAGATGTAGAAATCGTACCATTCGAAGACGGTACCGAGCGACGACGCAAAAATCACCTTGCGCTCTTCGCCAGTCATGCCGCCCGTGGTGCGGACGGTATTGGCTGTCATTGTAGTGGCCATCGTAAATGCTCCCAGACTTTAGGTGTTGACGAGATTTTGAAGAAAGTTCGCTCCCGCGTGCCGTTTCTTCTGCCGGTTAGAAACGCAAGGAGTTCGGAAACCAAGGTAACATCGGCGTGAAACACGCCCCTATACGACTTTTGGCCCGGCGCACGCCAAATCGTGGCACACCAGTCTCTCGCATTGCACAATTGTGCTGTTGAATTAGGATGCAGTTCGGGCGCGGCACCCGTGCTTGCATCGCAATTCACGCCGGAGAATGTTCGATTTTACTGTCTTCATCGGTCGATAAGACCGTTTATCTCCGAAACCATTCCTCGAGGTCGGTCCTGAATCGATGAGCGCGTCCAGCACCCATCTCGTTATTGCCGACGATCATCCGCTGTTTCGCGATGCCTTGCGTCAAGCTGTCGCAAGCGTCGTGACATCAGCGAAGATCAACGAGGCAGGCTCGTTCGAGGAACTGACGACGTTGCTTGAGCGGGAAACCGACGTCGATCTCATTCTGCTCGATCTTTCGATGCCGGGCATTAGTGGGTTTTCAGGATTGATTTATTTGCGTGCGCAGTTTCCCGCGATTCCCGTTGTCATCGTCTCAGCCAGTGACGACGTCGGTACAATCCGCCGTTCGATGGATTTCGGTGCCTCGGGCTTCATCCCCAAACGCTTCGGCGTGGAAACGCTACGCGACGCGATTGGAAAAGTAATGAAGGGGGATGTTTGGATTCCCGCTGATGTCGATCTGTCGGCCGTCGCAGACCCAGACATGATGAAATTACGGGACCGTTTGGTGACGCTGACCCCGCAACAGGTCCGCGTTTTGATGATGTTGTCAGAAGGTTTGCTGAACAAGCAGATCGCTTTTGAACTTGGCGTGTCGGAGGCAACCATCAAGGCGCACGTTTCCGCCATTCTGCAAAAACTCGGCGTTGAAAGCCGCACGCAAGCCGTCATTGCGGCTGCGAAGATCGCCGGCGGTCAGTGGAATCAGACCAGCGTCACGCAGTAAAAGCGATCATTCCGCAGCAACAACTTGCTGCGCGCGCCATTGGCCTAGCAGCGCGCGCATCGCAGCAGGCTTCACGGGCTTGTTGAGCACGACGATGCCTTCTTCGCGCGCGGCGTATCTGACTTGCGGGCTGCGATCCGCCGTAATCAGGATCGCCGGAATGCTGGTGCCGAATTTCTGGCGAATGTCGCGGATGGCAGCGATGCCGTTGCCGCGATCCAAATGGTAGTCGACCAGCAGGCCTGTGACGCGCTGATTGGCTGCAGCGATAGCCTCATTGGCTGAGACGAGATCCGCGGCTGCGATCACTTTGGCGTCCCATCCAGTCAAAAGAGTTTTCATGCCGTCGAGAATGGCGCGGTCGTTTTCGATGCACACGATCAGCGTGCCGCTCATCGGCGTCTTGTCCAGCATGTTCGCGCCGGCCATAGCGGAAATATGCGTGACGGTTCTTGCGATCGGCATCGTCACCGAAAAGCGCGATCCGCCGCTTAGGTTTGAATCGACCACGATGCCGTGGTTGAGAACGCGCGCGAGCCGCTCGACGATGGAGAGCCCTAGTCCGAGACCTCGCGCTATCCGCGCCCCCTGATCGAGACGGTGAAATTCCTTGAAGATTTCGCCGCGCTTGAGAAGTGGGATGCCGAGGCCGGTGTCGTAGATTCCGATTTGAAGTGCATCCCCGATGCGGCGGCATCCGACCAGCACGCGGCCCTTGGGCGTGTATTTGACGGCATTGGAGATCAGGTTCTGAAGCAACCGGCGCAGCAACACGCGATCGGATGTCACGGCAAGTGTGCAAGGCACGAAAGTCAGCTTGAGCTTCTTTGCTTGAGCTACGGGTTTAAACTCGACTTCGAGCGAACGCATCAAATCGCTCATTCGGAAACTGGTGATCGAGGGCGTCATCGCGCCTGAATCCAACCGGGAGATGTCGAGCAGCGCGCCGAGAATTTCTTCGATCGCCTCCAGCGAATCGTCGATGTTGCCGACGAGGCGGGCATCTTCGTCGTTGGCTTTTCGCTCCACGAGGCTGGTGACATAGAGCCGCGCTGCATTCAGCGGCTGAAGCACGTCGTGGCTGGCCGCGGCGAGAAAACGTGTCTTGGAAATATTGGCTTCTTCCGCCGTGCTTTTTGCGCTCGCCAATTCCGTATTTAAGCGGGTGAGCTCCTCGGTGCGCTCACGCACGCGTTTCTCGAGCGTGGCGTTGGCGCGCTCGAGCGCTTCTGCGGCCTCAAAGCTCGGCGTGATGTCCGTGAACGTCACCACCAGAGCGCCACCCGGCATTCGATTTGCGCGGACTTCGACGACCATATTGCGTCCGGAAAGCCGCTCAAGATAAGGCTCGCCTTCGGTCGTGTAGGCGTCAAGCCGTCGCCGCAATAATGCTTCATCGACGTCGGCGTCGGGCTTTTCGGCGCTGCCGATGTATTCGAGAATTTCGGTGAGGGGAATGCCGATCTGCACAAGCTGCGCCGGCAGATCGAGGATTTCGCCGAACTGCCTGTTCGACGTAATCAGATGCAATTCCGGATTGAAGACCGCAATTCCCTGACGAACGTGATTGAGTGCGGTCTGCAGCATTTCGCGATTGAAATGCAGCGCGGCATGCGCGTCGTCGAGTAACTTGAGCGCCGCTTTGGCGGACACCGCGCGTTTGCGCAGCAGCAGTGACATCACAAGCCGCGACGAGGCAGCGCCAATCGACGACGCGATCAGATGTTCGGCATGACGCAGCAATTGAAAGTCGGCAGGTGCGCTTTTTTCGATGGCGATGCGATGTTTTGCTGCGAATGTTTCGAAGGATTCGCGCGCGCGTTCCGGTCCGAGATATTGTGCAACCGTGCTGAGAAGATCCTGCACCGTCACGGTCGTGCGCCAACGCATGAAACTCGGCGCAATCGGTGCAAGCTCGTTAGGCACGAACTTATCGGCCTGGACGCGCTCGATGGAAGTCGGCTGCCGCATCAGCGAGAGCGCTATGTAGGCGAGAATATTGAGGGAAAGGCTCCAGACCACGCCGTGAATCAGCGGCGCGAGATCTGTGCCGAACAACGCTTGCGGCCGCAACGCCGCCATTCCGAACGGCCCTTCGGCCAGCCATTGCGCACCCCGCGGGTCGACATCGGCGAAGCTCGGCAGAAACAGCGTATAGGCCCACACCAGAAATCCGATGAGCATGCCGCCCATTGCGCCGCGCGCCGTTGAACGCCGCCAGATCAAGCCGCCGAAAAACGACGGGGCAAGCTGCGCAATTGCTGCGAATGACAACAGGCCGATGGCGGCGAGCTGCGTGTTCCCCAGCACGCGATAGTAAAGATAGGCCATCCCCATGATCGCAAAAATGGAGATGCGACGAACCTGAAGCAGGAACGCCGCAAAATTCTGCTCGCCGCTCGGGGTCGCCGGACGTCGCGACAGCACCAGCGGTACGACAATGTCGTTGGACACCATGATGGCGAGAGCCACACATTCCACGATCACCATCGCGGTTGCCGCCGAAAGGCCGCCGACGAAAACGATGACGCTCAGGATCGTTGCATCGGCCGAGGTCGGCAGCGCCAGAACGTACATGTCGCTGTCGACCTGCCCGAACGGAAATGAAATCAGACCCGCAAGAGCGATGGGAATGACGAAGATATTGATCGCGATGAGATAGAGCGGAAACAGCCAGCGCGCGCGGCGGACTTCGGCCTCGGTCGAATTTTCGACGACGCTGACGTGAAATTGCCGCGGCAGCAGCATGATCGCGAAGAACGACAGCAGCGTCATCGCCAGGAAATTTCCGATCGAGGGCGCAGTATAGATGGCGCGAACGGCTTCCGGGGTCTTCATCGCGCGTTGGATCAGTTCTGTCGGCCCGAACATATAGAAAGTGACGAATACACCCGCCGCTATGAATGCAACGAGCTTGATGATCGATTCGGTTGCAACTGCCAGCATCAACCCGTGCTGGTGTTCGGTGGCGTCGGTCTGCCGAGTGCCGAACAGCACCGCGAACATCGCCAGCGTAATCGTCACCAGCAGCGCGATGTCCCCGACATAAGGGATGCTGGAAATGTCTTGATCCTGATTGAGAATAGTCTCCAGCGACGAGGCGACCGCTTTGAGCTGGAGAGCGATGTAGGGTACGGAGCCGATGATTGCGATGCAGGCCGCCGTCGCCGCGACCGCCTGGCTCTTGCCGTAGCGCGCGGCGATGAAGTCGGCGATTGAAGTGATGTTCTGCGCCTTCGCCAGACGAATGACGCGCATCAGGACCGGCGTGCAGAACCCGATCATCAGGATCGGCCCGACGTAGATTGCTGCGAACTCGATGCTAGTTCGGGTCGCAAGACCGACCGAACCGAAAAATGTCCACGACGTGCAGTAGATCGCAAGCGACAGCGGATAGATCAGGCCGCCGGCCCGGCTGCGCTGGGGGTTGGTTAGTTTTTCGCCGTAGCTCGCGACCACGAACAAAAGTCCGATGTAGCCGAAGGCGACGGCGATCACGCTCCAGTCGTGCAGCATCGAAATTGGTCCTGCTCGGGCTATCTCACCGCCACTCTATTACCCTCAATCCCGTCGCGCATCAGGTCGCTGTTACCGAGCGGTGAACCCGTCCGCACTTTGCAATTCAAGCGAATCAGCGTATACACGTATAAGTTGTATTATTTTGTTATTGCCACTTTAGGAAACAAATGGGGCAACTCCTGACGATCGACCCGCAACTGCCGATTTTTATTATCGACGACGATCCATCCGTTCGCGACACATTGTCTTTGCTGTTGAAGATTGAGGGCTTCTTGCCCAAGGGGTTCCCCGACGGCAGTTCCTTCTTCGAGGAGCTTCAGATCACGACGCCAGTCTGCGTGATCCTCGACTTGCAACTTCCCGGCATTCCGGGGCTGGACATTATGAAGCGGCTTTCGAGCATGCGCTTTGCGCCGCCGGTCTTCATCATCTCCGGGCATTCCGATGTGCCGATGGCGGTCGAGGCGATGAAACTCGGCGCGCTCGATTTTCTTGAAAAGCCGTTTTCAGCACACGCCATGATCGAGCGCGTGCGCGAAGCCGTCGCTATCCATCGCAGGTCGATGGCAGGACACATCGATGGGCTTGCGGATTTTTCAGGACGGCATCTGCTGACAAGGCGAGAGCGTGACGTGCTGGCGCAGGTCGCGCGCGGCGCATCGAACAAGGAAGCGGGACGGAGGCTCGGCATCAGCCCGCGCACGATCGAGGTTCATCGGGCGCGCATCATGGACAAGCTCGGCGCGCGTAATGCTGCCGACCTGATGCGGATCGTATTATCGGATACGCCGGTGCGGCCGACGGCGCGGATCGCGCTGTAGGCTTCGATGCGGTGCGTTTATTCCGCCGCGACGGCCTTGGCGTGCAGCGGCAGTTTAAGTCGGTCCCAGACCTGAACGAGCGCATCGGCCAACGCGTCGATCAGGCCGTCATCGTGATACGGCGACGGCGTGATGCGCAACCGCTCGGTACCCTTGGGCACGGTCGGATAGTTGATCGGCTGAATGTAGATGCCAAATTCCTCGAGCAGAATGTCGCAAGCCTGCTTGCAGCGTTCCGGATCGCCGACGAACACCGGCACGATATGCGTGTCGCTGGCAATCACAGGAAGGCCTGCAGCGGTCAGGATCGCTTTCACGCGCGCCGCGCGCTCTTGATGGCGTTCGCGTTCCCACGACGATGACTTCAGATGCTTGATTGCGGCGGTCGCGGCCGAGCAAATCGCCGGCGGCAAAGCAGTGGTGAAAATAAAGCCCGGCGCATAGGAGCGCACGGCATCGATCATCTTGGCGCTGCCGGCGATGTAGCCGCCGAGGCAGCCGAACGCTTTCGCAAGCGTGCCTTCGAGAATGTCGATGCGATGCATAACGCCGTCGCGTTCCGCAATACCACCGCCGCGCGGACCGTACATGCCGACCGCATGGACTTCATCCACATAGGTCATCGCACCGTATTTTTCCGCGAGATCGCAGAATTTTGCGAGCGGTGCAATGTCACCGTCCATTGAATAAAGACTCTCGTAGACGATCAGCGTCGGACGGCCCGGATTCGCGCGCAGCAATTCTTCGAGATGCGCCGCGTCGTTGTGGCGGAAGATTTTGTATTCGATGCCTGATTGCCGGATACCCTCGATCATCGAGTTATGATTGAAAGCGTCGGACAGGATAAGACAGTTAGGAATAAGCTTCGCGATCGTCGCGATGCCGGTTTGGTTCGACACATAGCCCGATGTGAAAACGAGTGCGGCTTCTTTGCCATGCAGGTCGGCCAGTTCGCGTTCAAGCTGGATCAGCGAGTGATTATTTCCGGCGATGTTGCGCGTGCCGCCCGCACCCGTGCCGACGCGCGTTGCGGTTTCAACCATTGCGCCCACGACCTTCGGATGCTGGCCCATTCCGAGATAGTCATTCGAGCACCACATCACGATCGGCTTCTGGCCCTCCGGCGAGTGCCACACGGCGTGCGGATAGCGGCCGGCGATACGTTCCAGATCGGCGAACACGCGATAGCGCCGCTCATCATGGAGGCGCTCAAGCGCTGCGTCGAAGAAGCTGTTGTAATCCATTGCAAAAACCTACTCGGGAACCCGGCTCAAGAGCGGGACGTTGGTGCGTGCTGGGCCTTTTTAGACCCTTTCCAGATTTGCTGTCGAGACGAATTTGTCGGTCTGTCGCGCGGGGCGGATCAAAAATCGGCCAGATCACACAGCCTTGAATTGGATGACGCCGTCGGGCCCCTCGAGGACGTTCAAACGCCCATTAGCGATCATGTAGTTCACATGAGCGATCAGTTCGCCCGCGGCAAAACCGGTCTGGTGTGCGTCCAAGACATGTTTGTGAAAGACGACGGGCACCAGTTCCGCCGACGTCTTCGGTAATTCCGCGCAGGCTTTTGCAATCAGATCGCAACGCTCTTCGTGATGATCGGCAAGCTGTGTGATGCGGGTTTTGACGCCGTAGAATGGAACGCCGTGTCCCGGCAGCACAAGAACGTCGTCCTTCAATGCGCCGTTGAGTTCAGCGAGCGACTTCAGATATTCGCCGAGCGAATTCGCGTCGGGTTCAACCGCCCATACGCTCACATTCGGTGAAATCTTGCTCAGCACCTGGTCCGCCGAAAGAAAAATATTGTCTGCCTCGCAATACAGCATCACCTGATCGAGTGCGTGTCCGCCGCCGGTGAGAATTGTGAATTTGCGCGCGCCGATCGAAATCTCGTCGCCTTTCGCGAGTCGATGATATGACGCAGGCAAGACTGAAACACGTTTCAGATAATCCTGACCGCGACCCAGCAGCGCATCCGTGATGTCCTCGCTCATGCCGTGGCGGCGGAAAAACAATCGCTGCGCCAATCTGCGTTCTTCCGAGCCGCGATGCTGGTGATACGCGCTCTGAAGATATTCGACCTGAGACATATAAAGTGGACAACCGAAGCGCTCGACGATCCAGCCTGCGAGACCGACATGATCGGGATGCGCATGCGTCACGATCAGCCGTGAGATCTTAAAATCCTTCAGCGAGCCTTCGAACAAAGCGGTCCATGCTGCGATGGTCGCCTCGTTGCCGATGCCGGTATCGATCATGGTCCAGCCGTCGCCATCGGCCAGAAGATAGATGTTCACGTGATTGAGCCGGAACGGCAACGCGAGGCGCACCCACACGATGCCGGGCGCCACTTCGATTGCTTCATCCGGCTTCGGCGGCGTTTCGAATGGATAGCGCAGTCCGTCAGCAGCAAGCGCCGTCGTCGCGGATTTTGCGGTGGCAGTCGTTCGAGTCATTGTTTCGCAATCGCGTTGTCCGGCCACGGCTTAACGCGGCGTCGAGGACTGTGCCAGTCGAATTTCGTGCCGATCGGCATGGATGCCATGCGCGCTCAGACAAAGCCGTTTGAAACGTGCTTATTCTGCAGCGTTCGACGCGATCGAGATCGGATGTTCCGCCGAATGGTCGCGGACGCGATCGAGCCGGGACTTGATGCCGAGGCGATCCAGCAGATTCGCATCCCGCGCCGTCTGCGGATTTTTTGTGGTCAACAGCACGTCGCCGATGAAGATGGAGTTTGCACCCGCGACGAAACACAGCGCCTGCAACTCGTCCGTCATATAGGAGCGCCCCGCCGATAGCCGCACGACGCTTTTGGGCATCATGATGCGCGCGACAGCAATCATGCGTGCCAGCGCAATCGGATCGGCCTGTTCCGCTGTATCGTTGACGGGCACGCCCGTCACTTCGTTCCACATGTTGATCGGCACGCTTTCCGGGTGCACGGGCAGATTGGCGAGCAGCACCAACATCCCGAGACGATCGTCGACCTGTTCGCCCATGCCGATGATGCCACCGCAGCAGACTTTCAGCCCGACATTGCGCGCATGCGCGAGCGTGTCGATGCGATCCTGCATCGTGCGCGTGGTGATGATCTTGTCGTAGAACTCCGGCGAGGTGTCGACGTTGTGGTTATAGAAATCTAATCCTGCATCGTGCAGGCGCTTGGCCTGCGGCTCAGTCAGCATGCCGAGCGTGACGCAGGTTTCCATGCCGAGGCCTTTGACGGCGGAAACCATTTCGCAAACCGAATCCAGATCCTTGTCCTTTGGATTGCGCCATGCCGCTGCCATGCAGAAGCGTTCGGCACCAGCTTCTTTCGCGCGCCGCGCGGCTTCGACGACGGAGGTCTGGTCCATGAGCTTGGTCGCCTTGACGCCGGTATCGTATTTGGCGCTCTGCGAGCAGTAGCCGCAATCTTCCGGGCAACCGCCTGTCTTGATGCTCAAAAGGCTCGCGGTCTCGACGTAGTTGGGGTCGAAATTCGCGCGGTGAATTGTTTGCGCTTGAAACATCAAATCGGCGAATGGCAGATCGTAGAGCGCTTGCGTTTCCGCGCGTGTCCAATCGCTGCGCAATACGTGCGGCGAGTTGCTGTTGGTGGAAACCGGCGAAATGCCCATAGCCTCGATCCCTTATTTCGATCCCATGCAAATGACGCGCATTTATCTCACGCCTTAAAGAAGAGCGCCATGCCGGTTCGCGAGCAACAATATAATAATGATCGCGAAGATCGCAGAAAGACATTTCCAGAACAGCAAAGGGTCGCGTTCCATCAGCGGCGTCTCACGTCGGCCGAGATAGCGCGGGTTCGGCTGGCGAAGATCGAAGATGAATTCGGAGAGCGACTCGTAACGCTTATTCGGATCGGGATTTACCGCGCGCCTTAAAGCGCCATCGACCCACGCCGGGACGGCGTTGTCGTCGTCGATTGCGGACTGGTATTTCAGCTTCTTAAGTTGTGCTGTCGTTCGCAGCTTCGCGACCTGAGTGCCGTAAGGCAACCGTCCGGTCAGCATTTGGTAAGTGATGACGCCAAGCGAGAACATGTCCGAACCCGGCGTGCCGTTCTCGCCGATAAAGTATTCGGGCGCCGTGTATTGAAATGTTCCTAAAATCTCGTTGTAGTCCGTGGGCGGTGACGCTTCGACCACTCCCGTCACGATAGTGGAGCCGAAATCGATGATCTTCGCGGTTCCGGTTTTGTCGATGATGATGTTTTCGGGGCGCAAATCCTGATGCAGCATTTCCATGCGATGGAACGCGCGTAGCCCCACGGCGATCTGTTCGACAATGCCGCGCACGGTTTCGACGTCCGGTTTCGGATTGTCGATCATCCACTGCGTCAGCGTTTGGCCATCGATGAATTCGGAGGCGACGTAAATGTAATTTGGTTTTCGGGATTGCGGACGTGGCTTCATCACATGCGGACTGTTGATGCGCCTGGCGATCCATTCCTCCATCATGAATCGTTTCAGATATTCCGGATCGCCGCGCAGATCGATCGAGGGAATCTTGATGGCGGCGAGATCGTCGCTTTCGTTATCGACCGCGAGATAAATATGACTGCGGCTGCTGGCGTGAAGTTCGCGGACGATTTTGTAGCCGTCGAAATCCATTCTGGCTTCGAGAAGCGGCGGAAGCGGCAATTCAGGAACCCGATCGAATGCTTCTTTGCTATCTGAATCCGGCAGCGAATCGATACGCACGATCTGGAACGTCAGGTTGTCCGGACTGTCCTCCTCATAGGCGGCCTCGACGATTGACTTTGCAGCGCCTTCGAGATCGTTCGCCTTGTCCTTGATGGCTTTTACTATGAAACGTGCGTTCAAATGCTCATACACGCCGTCAGTGGCGAGTACGAAAGTGTCGCCGGCTTCGATCTGCAAGGTCCGGTAATCGACTTCGATCTGGGAGTTTACGCCCAGCGCGCGACCGAGATAACGCTCCTCGGACGACACGACGACGCGGTGATCGTTAGTGAGCTGTTCGAGCGCATTGCCGACAACACGATAAATTCGCGAATCGCCGATGTGAAACAAATGCGCGGTGGTCGATTTAATCACCATGGCGCTGAGCGTGCAGACGTAACCCTTGTCCTTGTCGTAGCGATAATGGCTCCGCATCGTCTGCGCGTGCAGCCATGAATTCGTCGCGGCGATCACGCGGTGGGCGGAGGTTTTGACCGACCAGGATTCCGATGTGCAGTAATAGTCGGTAAGAAAATCCTTGATCGCGGTTTCGCTTGCGATCGAACTGACGTCGCTGCTGCTGATGCCGTCCGCGATCGCAATGGCGATGCCCTTTGAACTCAGCAAGGGTTCTTTCGGAATCATAACGCCATAGAAATCCTGATTGATCTCCTTCCGGCCCTTGTCGGAATACTGGCCGACCGAAATTTTCAGTTCATGCGGCATACGTCACGCCAAATAAAAGGGGCCTCAACTTGTACAGTTGAGACCCCATTGAGTAAATCGCGATCAGGCTTAGGCGCGCTTTGGGACGCGTTTCGGGGCGGTCATCATGTGCGTTGCATAAAGCGTCAGGCCGGTGAAGGCGAGGCCGCCGACAAGATTGCCGAGCACCGTCGGAAGCTCGTTCCAGATGAAGTAATCCAAGATCGAGAACTTCGCATGCAGCATCAGTCCCGCTGGGAACAGGAACATGTTCACCACGGAATGCTCGAACACCATGTAGAAGAACACCAGAATCGGCATCCACATCGCCAGGATCTTGCCGGGCACAGTGGTGGAGATCATCGCGCCGACGACACCGGCCGAAACCATCCAGTTGCAGAGCACGCCGCGGAAAAACAGCGTGACCATGCCGGCCGCGCCATGCGACGCGTAACCCAGCGTTCGTGCTTCGCCGATGTTACCGATCAATGCGCCGACCTTGTCCGGTTCTTGCGTGAAACCAAACGTGGTGACGAACGCCATCAGGAATGCGGTGGTGAGAGCGCCGGCGAAATTACCGATGAACACGAGGAACCAGTTTCTAAGCAGGCCACCCATGGTGACGCCCGGTCGCTTGTTGATGAGTGCGAGCGGAACGAGTACGAATACGCCGGTCAGAAGATCGAAGCCGAACAGGTTCAACATGCAGAACCCGACCGGAAAAAGCAGTGCACCGATGAGCGGTTGACCGGTATTGGTGGTGATGGTGATTGCAAACCATGCGGCCAGCGCCAAAATCGCACCCGCCATATAAGCGCGGATCAATGTGTCCCGCGTCGACATGAAAACTTTGGATTCTCCGGCGTCGACCATTTTGGTGACGAATTCCGAAGGTGCTATATACGCCATTATTGCTCTCCTCTGTTAATGCCCCAAGCATCTGTCGCGATACGACGATCGTGTCGCTCGCATCTGATGAATGCAGCCATTCAGAATCGGCAGACAAAATTCGGGAGACGTTGCGACGACTGAAAGGAGCCTTCCAAGAAGACTCTGCTTCGCTATATCCCCGAGCTTCAGCCAGCTTTGGCCTTTGCGATTCTTCGGGCGGCAGTCATCGTTGACTATTGCAGTGCGAAGCAATCGCCGTGCCAATAGCTCAAATTACGTGCTGGTTAGAATTTTGGGAGATTCCGTTCGAAGACTGGCCGCAGTTTGCATGTCTATGGCCCGTATTGGCGTCAATCTATGCAATTGCCCGATAAAAAGCAGCGCGCATAGGGTTGGTCAATTTTCGAAAGCTAAGATGGCTGGTGCTGCCAGACAGGATTGAACTGTCGACCTCTCCATTACCAATGGAGTGCTCTACCACTGAGCTACGGCAGCGAACGCCAGATCCAGAAGGATGACATGAATCGGCAAAAAAGCCTCTAAAGGCGGGCGATCCTTGCCATACGGAGGCTTTCCGCGCAAGCACGGAGCAGCCTCACTGGCAAAGGGAAACGTCCGGCCGGAACTCAGCCCGCCGCCGCGCCTTGCTTCTTCAATATCGCCAGTTGCGGGCCGATCCTGGCGCTCATCTGCTCGCCGAGCGCCTGTAAAGCCTTGATCGGCCGCACCATGACCTCGAAATCGACCATGAGGCCGTCGGCATCGAATTGGATGAAATCGACGCCCTTGAGCAGCCATTCGCCGATATTGGCGCTGAATTCCAGCGCCACATTGTCCGGCCCGGAAACGAAGATACGGTGGTAGCGGAAATTTTCGAAAATCGTCACGACCGTTGTCAGAATCAGCAGGCTTGCAGGCTTTCCGGGGATCGGCAGATGCACGAACGGCGAGCGAAACACGATTTTCTCCGCCAGCAGCGGGCGCAGATTGTCTTGCGTCGGGGCCTCGACGAAACGATGCCAGCCTTCGAGGGTTTTCTCTGCCGTAGGCGACAGGGTATTTTGTGCGACGCTCATGGCAGCCTCATTCTATAGTGTCCCGCCGATCGGCTTGCGGCAACACGCTCCGCAATGGTTGCCGATCCGGGATGATGGTCAAGAAAAGTTTGCACCAATTGGGTCCGTCCGGCGATGGTTGACAACGACAATCCCCACCAGCGCAAGACCCAGCCGTCGCGTGAGGCGCGGCTTGCCGCGTCGTTGCGCGAAAATCTCAAGCGCCGCAAATCGCAAGCGCGCGGACGCGCCGGAATGACCGTTGTGACGCCGGAAGATGACGCGCGTGCGCGAGCCGAAGAGAAGTCGGAGAAATGATTGGGCAAGAGTGAGGCAGCGAGCGGTTATTGCGTTTCGCCGACGGACGCACAACTAAGGCATCAACACGATGATCGAATGAGTTGCGTTGGGGCGCAAGACAATGAGTGACACCGTTACGACGGCTCAGCCGAACGCCGTTCTGACAGGCGCGCTGCATGCGCGCCACGATCAGGCTTTTCCGACGCTGACGCCGAAAGAAATCGAGCGCATGCGCCGGTTCGGTGAAGTCCGCAACTACAAGCACGGTGAAAAATTGTTCGAGACCGGCAAGCCCGGCCCCGGAATGTTCGTCGTGCTCAAAGGCAGCGTCGCCATTACACAGCGCGACGGCATGGGTCACGTCACGCCGGTGATCGACCAAAGCGTCGGTCAATTCCTTGCCGAGATCGGACAGCTTTCAAATCGCCGCGCGCTTGTCGATGGCACGGCGGAAGGCGAGGTCGAGACGCTTCTCATTCCATCCGAGAGTTTGCGCAAGCTTCTCGTCGCAGAGGCTGATTTGGGCGAGCGCATCATGCGTGCGCTCATTCTGAGACGAGTGAGTTTGATCGAAGACGGCATCGGCGGCCCTGTTTTGATTGGCTCGGCCTCGCTCGGCGGCGTGGTGCGGTTGCAGGGATTTCTCGCGCGCAACGGCAATCCCTATCATCTGCTCGATCCCGCGACCGACAAGGATGCGGCCGATTTGATTGCCCGCTATTCGCCGACGCCGTCCGATTTGCCGCTGGTTGTCGTGCCCGACGGTCGCGTGTTGAAAAATCCCGGAGAGACCGAACTCGCCTACGCGATGGGCATGATCGGCGGCCGTCACGACAAGCTCTATGATGTCGCGATTATCGGCGGCGGACCGGCGGGTCTTGCAACCGCAGTATATGCAGCGTCCGAAGGACTGGCGGTCGCGGTGCTCGACGCAAAATATTTCGGAGGCCAAGCCGGCGCCAGCGCACGTATCGAAAATTACCTCGGCTTTCCGACCGGCATTTCCGGTCAGGCACTCGCGGGCCGCGCATTCACGCAGGCGCAGAAATTCGGTGCCGACATGATGATCCCGGTGAAAGCCGAATCGCTCGATTGCGGTCGGAGCGATGGTCTCTTCTCGCTCAAGACAACATGTGGCCAGCTTCTCAATGCAAAGTCGATCGTGGTTGCGAGCGGCGCGCGCTACCGCACGCCCGACATCGAGAGCCTGAGTCAATTCGAGGGGCGCGGCATCTGGTATTGGGCGTCTCCCATCGAAGGCAAATTATGCGCAGATCAGGAAGTGATTCTGGTCGGCGGCGGTAACTCGGCAGGACAGGCCGCAGTGTTTTTGTCGGGACACGCAAGCAAAGTGCGCATGATGGTGCGCGGCGACGGGTTGGCAGCCAGCATGTCGCGCTATTTGATAGACCGCATCGAGGCCACGCCGAATATCGAATTGATGCACAACACCGAGATCGTGGCGCTTGAAGGCTCACCGGACGAAGGGCTTGAGCGCGTGCGATGGCGCAATCGCAAAACGAACGAAGAAACATCGGGCGATATTCGCAATGTGTTTCTTTTTGTCGGAGCAGATCCTGCGACCGATTGGCTGAAAACCTGCGGCGTCGAACTCGATCGCGCCGGCTTTGTCATTACCGGTGCACAGGCCGGGCGAAATCCCGTTTCCATGCTTGAGACGTCTGTCCCCGGCGTCTTCGCCGTAGGCGACGTGCGAGCCGGTTCGGTTAAGCGCGTCGGTGGCGCCATCGGCGAGGGCGCGCAAGTGGTTGCGGCGCTTCATGGTTATCTCGGAGACAAGGCAACGCCGCATGTCTGACTTTGTCATGTCTGACTTGTCTAACGTCTAATCGTTCTCGGACAGAGGACGAGTTAGAGTACATCATGCCCTGTAAGCACATCGCTGAAATCAAGGACGTCACGCCGAGTGCGCTTGGCTGTGAGGAATGTTTGAAGACGGGCGATGTCTGGCTGCATTTGCGAATTTGCCGAACCTGCGGTCACGTCGGTTGTTGCGACGACTCTCCCAACAAGCATGCGACGAAACATTTTAACACCACGCAACATCCCATCATCGAAGGTTACGATCCGCCGGAAGGCTGGGGTTGGTGCTACGTCGATGAAGTGATCTTCGATCTGTCGGATCGCAAGACGCCGCACAATGGCAAGATCCCGCGCTACTATTGAGGGTGGTTTGAAATGCTTTTCTTTCGTAAAGTAATGAGTGTCGTTCTGTTTGTGAGCGCGATTGCGCTCGCATCGCCGTACGCCTCCGCTGAAACGTCGGCACTCCCATCAGGCGTGCAAAGCCGCGTCACCGACGTCAACGGCATCAAGATGTCATATCTGGTCGCGGGCAAAGGCGATCCGGTCGTGCTGCTGCATGGATTTGCCGAAACAAACCATATGTGGCTGCCGCTCATCGCGGAGCTTTCTAAAAATCACGAGGTCATCGCGCCGGACCTGCGCGGCTTCGGCAGCACATCGGCGCCTGAGAGTGGCTATACAAAGAAAGAAATGGCGCAGGATGTTCATGCGCTTGTCAAAAGTCTCGGCTATCCGAAGATCCGTCTGGTCGGTCACGATATCGGTTTGATGGTCGCTTACGCTTATGCTGCGCAATACCCGGCCGAAGTGGATCGTCTCGTGTTGATGGAAGCGTTTCTTCCCGGCGTCGGCGATTGGAATACTGTCTTTCTGCTACGCGACCTCTGGCACTTTCACTTCTTTGGCAAGACGCCGCTTGCTTTGGTGACGGGGCGCGAGCGGATCTATCTCGAACATTTCTGGAACGACTTTGCGGGTGACGCGACGAAGTCGATCCCGGAAGCCGACCGGAAATTCTACGCGGGCGAATATGCAAGACCCGGTCACATGAAGGCGGGCATGGAAGTGTTTCGGGCTTTCCCAACCGACGCGAAGGACTTCGCCGAACTCGCCAAAACCAAGCTGACGATGCCGCTGCTTGTTCTGTCAGGCGAAAAAGCCGGCGGGCCGTTTTTGATCGAGCAAGGCAAAATGGTCGCCTCGAATGTCGAGGGCGTGCTCGTACCAGGCAGCGGTCATTGGCTGATGGAAGAAGCGCCTGATCAGGTGATTCCGAAGCTGGTGGAGTTTCTCAACAAACAGTAGTCTTGGATCAGTTCTAAAAAAGGGGCGCATCATGATTTTAGGAATGTCTTTGGGTTTATTCACGCTGGTCCACACGGTCATCAGCTTTATTGCAATCGGTCTTGGCCTTGTCGTGGCGTATGGGATCGTCACGTCGAACAGAATGCCGGCGGTGACGGCGTGGTTTCTGGTACTCACCATTGTGACGAGCGCGAGCGGTTACCTTTTTCCGTTCACAACGCTGCTGCCGTCACACATCGTGGGTATTATTTCGCTGGTGTTGTTGGCGGTGGCGGTTGCCGCGCTTTACAGCTTCAAACTGTCGGGCAAGTGGCGCGCGATCTACGTCGTGGCAGCTCTGCTTGCGCTTTGGTTTAACGTTTTCGTTTTGATCGTTCAGTTGTTCATGAAATTCCCTGCGTTCGCGGCACTGGCTCCGAAGCAGAACGAGCCGCCGTTTCTGGCCGTGCAGGGCGCAACGCTGGTGTTCTTCGTCGTGATGATCGTGCTCGGCTTGAAGAAATTCCGTCCTTCTGTTTAACGCAAACCTGATCGGTCGCGCATGAAAGTCATTATCTTCGGCGCGACCGGCATGGTCGGGCAGGGCGTTCTGCGCGAATGCCTGCTCGACCCGCAAGTGACAGAAGTCGTCAGCGTCGGGCGCAGTGCGAGCGATGCGCGGAATCCAAAGCTGCGCGAAATCGTCCACAAGGACTTTCTCGATTATTCTTCAATCGAGAAGGATCTCACCGGCTACGACGCGTGTTTCTTTTGCCTCGGCGTCTCATCCATCGGCATGGACGAGAAACGCTACACCGCGATCACCTATGACGTGACACTGGCCGCTGCGCACGCGCTGTCGAATCTCAATCCGCAAATGACGTTCGTTTATGTCACAGGCCGCAGCACCGACAGCACCGAGAAGGGCCCGCAGATGTGGGCGCGCGTCAAAGGCAAGACCGAGAACGATCTGCTCAAGCTGCCGTTCAAGGCGGCCTACATGTTTCGTCCCGGCCTGATCCAGCCGATGCACGGCGTGCGCTCGAAGACGGTTTGGGTCGATACAATTTACACGGCGATTTCGCCTTTGATGTCGCTGGCGTTCAAATTCTATCCGAACTCCGTCACGACGACCGAACAGGTGGGCCGCGCGATGATCGGCGTCGCGGCGCGCGGCTATCCGAAATCCGTTCTCGAAGTTGAAGACATAAACAGCGTTTAGGTCGCTGCTCCGTCGTTTGCGATGGTTAAACACGTGCCATGATTTGAGCGGGATTTGCTGCAAAAGGCTGAAAAGCCGCCGGTTTTCAGCGACGGCCCATGCCGGGGCGGCGGTTTCCAGCGGGTCGTAAACGCGCTAAGACAGCTTCACATAGCAAGCAGGTTTGGCATGGATCGCATTCGCATCGTCGGCGGCAACAAGCTCAATGGCACGATCCCGATTTCGGGCGCGAAGAACGCTGCGCTGCCTTTGATGATTGCCGCTTTGCTGACGGATGAAACTCTGATTCTCGACAACGTGCCGCGTCTTGCCGACGTGGCGCAGTTGCAGCGCATTCTCGGCAATCACGGTCTGGACATCATGGCGGCGGGCAAGCGCCCCGGCGATCATGAGTATCAGGGACAGACGCTGCACATTTCGGCGGCGAACATCATTGACACCACTGCGCCCTACGAACTCGTCTCGAAGATGCGCGCGAGCTTCTGGGTGATCGCGCCTCTCTTGGCGCGCATGCACGCCTGCAAGGTGTCCTTGCCCGGCGGCTGCGCCATCGGTACGCGTCCGGTGGATTTGTTGATCATGGCGCTGGAAAAACTCGGCGCAACGCTTCAGATCGACGGCGGCTACGTGCTCGCGTCTGCGCCCAATGGTTTGATCGGCGCGGAGATCGATTTTCCGAAAGTCACAGTGAGCGGTACGCATGTCGCGCTGATGGCAGCAACACTCGCGAAGGGCCGCACCATAATTACGAATGCCGCGTGCGAACCTGAGATTGTCGATGTCGCGGACTGTTTGAACAAGATGGGCGCGAAAATCACAGGCGCTGGAACGCCGCGTATCGTCATCGACGGCGTGACCAAATTGCACGGTGCGCGCCATACTGTTTTGCCCGATCGCATCGAGACCGGCACTTATGCGATGGCGGTTGCCATGACCGGCGGCGATGTTCAACTCGCCGGTGCGCGGCCTGAACTGCTGCAATCGGCGCTCGACGTTCTCATTCAGGCAGGCGCGACGGTGACACCGAACAATGAAGGCATCCGTATTTCGCGCAACGGTGCCGGCATCAAACCGGTGACGGTTGCGACTGCGCCATTCCCCGGATTTCCGACTGACTTGCAGGCGCAATTGATGGCGCTGATGGCATGCGCGAAAGGCTCATCCCACATCACCGAGACTATTTTTGAGAATCGCTTTATGCACGTGCAGGAACTCGCACGCTTCGGCGCGCGCATTGCGCTCGATGGCGAGACGGCGACCATCGACGGCATTGCGCAGCTCAAGGGCGCGCCCGTTATGGCGACGGATTTGCGCGCATCGGTATCGCTGGTGATTGCGGGTCTCGCGGCGGAAGGCGAGACGATGGTCAACCGCATTTATCATCTCGACCGCGGTTTCGAGCGGCTTGAGGAAAAGTTGTCGGCGTGCGGTGCGAACATCGAGCGCATCAGCGGTTAGTAATTGTTTGGCGGGGCGATGTTTCAACGCAAGCTGATCGCACTTGATGAAGACGACCTCGCGGTGATTTCCGCGCATGTTCAGGATGCGACCGTGGCCGCCGGAGATATCATCTGGCGTCAGGGCGAGAAGCGTCTGGTCGTCGGCATGCGAAGGCTCGATTGGGACGAGGCCATCGCGGGCGGCAGCGCCTCGCGAAGGCTGGTTTCGGCGTTGCGCTTCGACCGTGTGCTGTCGTGTAAGTCCCGCGATATCGACATTGCCGCGCCCGACCTGACGCTCGCATTGCTTGGCATCGAATTTCACGCAGCGGAATCGCCGGGCGGAAATGTCCTGTTGCTGTTTTCCGACGGCGGCGCTCTGCGGCTCGATGTCGAATGTATCGAATGCGAACTGGCCGACCTCGGTCCGGATGATCTCGCCGGTGGGCTGGACACCGACGATCTTTCCGTCAAAACAGGCGTCTAAGCGACACCGCGCGCCGCCCCCCGTCTCGCAGTCAGGGGGCTGGAATGCTATGGATTGACCGCGATTTGGCCCCGCGCCATTGAGCGCAACCGCCGCCAGGACACTTCATGCCGATCCGTCTCGACAGCCGCGCCGCCGATTTCAACGAGCGCTTCAGCCAGTTCCTCGCGATGAAGCGCGAAGTGTCTGCGGACATCGATGCGGCTGCACGCGCCATCGTGGACGATGTGATGAAGCGCGGCGACGCGGCGCTGATCGAAGCCACAAAAAAATACGATCGGCTTGATGTAAAAGCCGATGGGATGCGCGTTACGCCCAGCGAAATCGAAGCGGCTGCGAAAGCCTGCGATAAGGCGACGCTTGAGGCGCTGACATTCGCGCGCGACCGCATTGAAGTTTTTCACAAGCGCCAGATGCCGAAGGACGAAAGCTTTACCGACGCGCAGGGCGTCGAACTCGGCTGGCGCTGGAGCGCTATCGAAGCGGTGGGTCTATATGTCCCCGGCGGCACGGCGGCGTATCCGTCGTCGGTGCTGATGAACGCTAGTCCGGCGAAAGTCGCGGGCGTCGAGCGCGTGGTGATGGTGGTGCCGTCGCCCGACGGTAAACTCAATCCGCTGGTGCTGGCCGCGGCCAAACTCGGCGGCGTTTCGGAAATCTATCGCGTTGGTGGCGCGCAGGCGATTGCTGCGCTCGCCTATGGCACAGCGACGATAAAGCCGGTCTCGAAAATTGTTGGCCCCGGCAACGCCTATGTCGCGGCCGCCAAGCGCATTGTGTTCGGCAAAGTGGGCATCGACATGATCGCCGGGCCGTCAGAAGTGCTGGTGATCGCGGATAAAACCGCGAACGCGAGTTGGATCGCAGCGGATTTGCTGGCGCAGGCCGAGCATGATGTCAACGCGCAATCGATCCTCATTACCGACGATCAGGCGCTTGCGGGCGAAGTTGAGCGCGCGGTCGATGCGCAGTTGACGACATTGCCGCGTGCAGACATCGCGCGCGCATCATGGAAAGATTTCGGTGCGATTATTCTCGTCAGGAAACTGGACGACGCGATTGCGCTTGCGAACACTATTGCCGCCGAGCATCTCGAAATCATCACTGTGGATCCGGAGGGCATCAGCGCGAAAATCCGCAACGCCGGTGCGATTTTCCTCGGCGCCCACACGCCGGAAGCTATCGGCGATTACGTCGGCGGATCGAATCATGTTTTGCCGACGGCGCGCTCGGCGCGATTTTCGTCGGGCCTCGGCGTACTCGATTTCATGAAGCGCACGTCGATCCTTAAATGTGGTCCGGATCAATTGCGTGCGTTGGGACCGGCGGCGATGACGCTCGGCAAGGCCGAGGGCCTCGACGCACATGCTCGCTCGGTTGGATTGCGTCTTAATTTGCCATGAGCATTCCCTCACCAGACGACGCAAACAACCGCGTCATTGCAGTCACGCTCGACGAAGAATCGATCGGGCGCTCTGGCCCGGACATCGAGCACGAGCGTGCGATTGCTATTTACGATCTGGTCGAGAAAAATCTGTTCGCGCCGGACGGCGATCATATCGGGCCGTTCACGCTGCATATCGGCATCACCGGCAATCGCCTGATGTTCGACATCAAGCGCGAGGACGGCGCGCCGGTCGTTGTGCATCTGTTGTCGCTGACGCCGTTCCGCAGGATCGTGAAGGATTACTTCATGATCTGCGACAGCTACTATCAGGCGATCCGCACAGCCACCCCCGACAAGATCGAAGCCATCGACATGGGGCGGCGGGGAATTCACGATGAAGGTTCACGCACGTTGATGGAACGGCTTGACGGAAAGGTGCGCGTCGATTTTGAGACGGCGCGACGGCTGTTCACGCTGATTTCAGTTCTGCACTGGAAAGGGGACGGTACATGACCCCGAAAAGTGGATACCGATTTTTGGGTCGGGTCGCGCGCGAGTCTCGCGTGATCCCGAAAAGTGGATACCGGTTTTCGGATCGGATCACGCGCAAATGGAGATTCATTTGACTGCTCGTTCGCCGCAGGCGGTCCTGTTCATGTGCGGACAAAATAGTGTGCGCTCGCCGATTGCGGCGACATTGCTCAAGCAGCTCGCGCCGCGTGGGCTTTACATCCAGTCCGCCGGAGTCAGCAAAGCCGAACTCGATCCGTTTGCCGTGGCGGTGATGAACGAAGCGGGTTTGGATATTTCCAAGCACAAGCCCTGGACCGTCGAAGATCTCGAAGACTGGGAAGGTTTCAATTTCGATCTCATCATCACGCTGTCGCCGGAGGCGCATCACAAGGCGATGCAGATGACGGCAACGCTGGCGACTGAAGTCGAGTATTGGCCGACATCGGACCCGGTCGGCATCGAGGGTCGACGCGAATTGCAGCTCGACGCCTATCGTGCTGTTCGCGACACGTTACGGCAGAAAATCCAGCAACGCTTCGGCGCGCCAGCTGTGGCCAACGAATAGCGAAATTCACCTCCAACCCGGCGTCTGCGCTGTTGTCGCAATGCGCGCGTTCAGATAGGTAATGCGTTCAATCAGGCATCCGCCTGCCGCTCATGCCAGAACCGATCCCCGCATGTTAGGCCGTCCAAAATTCGTTCTTGCGTCCGGCTCGCCGCGCCGTCTCAGCCTGCTCAATCAGGCCGGCATTGAGCCCGACGCGCTGCGTCCTGCAGACGTCGATGAAACGCCCAAGCGTGGCGAACTTCCGCGCGTATGTGCCAATCGTCTGGCGCGCGCCAAGGCCGACGCCGCGCTGAAGTCCGTGCAGCTCGATGACGAACTGCGCGGCGCCTATATTCTTGCAGCGGACACTGTGGTCGCCATCGGACGGCGTATTCTGCCAAAAGCCGAACTGGTCGATGAAGCCTCGCAATGTCTGCGTCTGCTTTCCGGCCGCAATCATCGCGTCTACACCGCAATCTGTATCGTCACACCGAAGGAAACTTTCCGCCAGCGTCTGGTCGAGACGCGTGTGCGATTCAGGCGTCTCGCCGAAGACGACATCACGGCCTATATCGGCTCCGGCGAATGGCGCGGCAAAGCCGGCGGCTACGCCGTGCAGGGCATTGCGGGGTCGTTCGTGGTCAAGATGGTGGGATCATATTCCAACGTTGTCGGCCTGCCTTTATATGAGTCGGCCGCGCTGCTCGGCGGCGAAGGCTTTCCGATCCGTCACGGCTGGTTGAATGCCGGTGGCGGCTAATAGCGCGAAAGCAGAGGCCTCCAAGCCTTGCCCGATCTGCGGCAAGCCCTCGATCGAGGCGTCGAAACCGTTCTGCTCGGAGCGTTGCCGCGATGTCGATTTGAATCGCTGGCTGTCGGGCTCTTACGCGATCCCTGCGCGCGCCACCGACGAGGACGAAGACGCCTCGGACGGCTGATCGTTGCTTCGAGCGCGCTTCAAGATGCTTTGATTTCCAGTGACTTATCTGCATTCCAGGCACCGCATGAATCGCCGCGAAATCGGGTCGGCGGCTGGACAGGATTGCCCTGCCTCACTATAAACCGGCGCTCTCCCTCTCGGCCCCGCTCGGGCTTCGTTCGAGGGCGATGCCCAGGTAGCTCAGTTGGTAGAGCATGCGACTGAAAATCGCAGTGTCGGTGGTTCGATCCCGCCCCTGGGCACCATTCGCTTTTTTGAAATTCATTGTCGCCAACGCATGCCCGCGCACGGTCTGCCACGCTGTGGCCCCCAGTCGCTGCTGAATGGAACCTTTTGAAAGCTGCGCTATTGATTCGCATGGCGTCGAAGCGGCATCACGCAAAAACCGAAAAACACCAAAAGGAAGAGAATAAGTTCGCGCGCGTTTTCGGCGAGATCGCAAGCGCAACTGCGAATGCCGCCGGTCGCGCGACGACATTTTTGGCGGCGGTGACAGTCGTCCTCGTGTGGGCCCTTACCGGGCCGATTTTCCAATATTCCGATACGTGGCAACTCGTCATCAACACCGGCACCACCATCGTGACGTTCTTGATGGTGTTTTTGATTCAAAATTCGCAAAATCGCGATGGCGCTGCCATTCAGGTCAAACTGGATGAGTTGATCCGCGTCGGTGCCGCGCATAACTCCTTCGTCGGCATCGAGCATCTCACGGACAAAGAACTGGATGAACTCAGGATCAAGTGCGAATCGCGCGCGAAGGCGAAACATGCCGGTAAAATTGCGGTAAAGAAGGCCAACAAGCGAGCCGACCGCGCGGCGCGCGCATCGGATTGATTTCGAAACATTCTACGCACGATAGAGCGCGCGTGCCACGTGATCTCACGCAATCTGCAGATGAAGCGAAACGAGCGCATATAGTCGTGCCTCAGTGGACGACAATATCCAGCCATCGACACGCATGACATCGCCGTTGGCGAAATCGTCGCGGATACGCCGCAGCACCTTGATTCTGAATGTTTCGCCGTTTGCCATCGTTTCGATTCCTTTGTCCTGTCCCAACTCAGCGCGAATAAAAGCGTCGAGCTTTTCATATGAGCGCTCCGGCGGCGTCAAAGTCATCAAACACGCCTGGCCGAAGGCACGGGCGCGATCGGGATTCTCAAAAAAAGATAGAGACATTTTCTGCAACGACGTGGCTTGCTGTGACGGGATGGCGTTCGTCAGAAATCCGCTCGGCACGAACGGCCACGCAGTTACATTGAAAATAATTGCATTCAACGCGCGCCTGCTGATCCGCTGAGAGGCATCGATCATGCGAGACGCTCCTTGATGTGATCCGCCAGCCGCAATGCGAGCGCGACAATGGTGAGCGTCGGGTTCGCCGCTCCTCCGGTTGGAAAAACCGAACTGCCCGCCACGAATAAATTCTCGACGCCGTGGACGCGGCAGTTCTCATCGACAACACCCAAACGCGGATCGCGATGCATGCGCGTGGTCCCCATTGTGTGTTCGTCGCCGCGCATATCTTGCGGCCAGTGATCGTCATCTTCAGTCACGGATGAACGAAACCGCCCGAGACCGCCACGTCCGATCTCCGTTCCGAACAATCGATGGCCCGCAGCGACGCCGCGCTTGTTGTCTTTCGTGAGGTGCCAGTCGATCGTCGTCGTGCGGAGACCGAATGCATCCTTATCATCGCCGAGCGCGACGCGGCTTTGCGGATTCGGCATTTGCTCCGATGTGCATCTCACGATGAGTGAGCCGAAAGGAAGCTGGTGCGGTCTCTCCGTTGCGCCTTTGTCGAAACCGTAAAGGTCGCGCAGCACTGAACTCACATCTTTTGCAGAATCCGCAGCCTTGCTTTCTTCCGCATTCAACGGCGCGGAAGCTCCCAAGAAAAACCGCAGATGCGGCAGTTGACGTGTACGGCGACTCTCCTGGGAAAGGCAAAGATAGGAAATGAAGCGGCGCATGATGCCGGATTGACCAAACGCCCTGCCGGAAATGCCCGTGCTAAAGTTGGAGCCGAGATGTGGATTCGTAAGCGCGATTACACCGCCGGGATATTCCAGATGAACCATGAAAAACCGGCCGACGAGATCGTTACCGTTGCCGATTCCATTGCCGCCGTCGCGGCTGGACAACAACAATAGTCTTGCGTTTTCGATGCCGCCCGTGGCGAGCACGTAAATTTTCGCCCGCACCGTAAAGCGTTTGCCGCTAAGCGTGCCTGCATCGACGCGCTTCACATCGCCGTCGCTGTCGCCGGTGTCGAGACGAAGAGCGTTGGCGTTCAGATAAACAGTGAGACGGGGCGCGTTGGTCAGTGCGGCCTCGTAGACCCGGCCAAAAACGGTCGGTGGGCTATTTTGTAAAATCTGGCACACGAAATGCGGACCGTTGAAAGGCTGAGGAATGTCGGAGGGCGCGATGCCCCAATCCGATGTTGAATATCCATCGCGTCCAAGCTGGACGACGTCTTGCGCACGTTCATACCACGGCGTCATCTGGGAAAGCGGAAAGGGCCACCCAGAAAACTCAACGCCGTCGCGGGTTTCGAAATCAAGCGCGTCCGGCATCGCACACCAGCCCGACCAGTGATTAGTCGAGCCGCCGAAATATCTCAGACGAAGGCTGGGATCTCCGGGATCGAAATAGGGCCGGCCGACGTTGGAGCCGCGATAGAGTAGTTGTGTCGCTTGGTCTGGACTGGTGCCTCCGCTCTCCAGCAGGGCAACGCGAAAGCCGGAATTGGTGAATTCGCGCGCGAGTGTAATTCCTGCCGCGCCGCCGCCAATGATGCAGACTTCGGTTTCGATCGCCGTTCCTGCCGGTATCGAACGCGCGTCGATCAACATTCGAGACCACCACCAACAAGCATCCAGGGCGGCAGATTAAAACGCCGCCGCCAAATCCTTAGCACCGGGCAACGCGATTTCCTTGTCCATTTTAGCATCTGTCGCTGCAATGAGTTTCGACACCACATTATTTCGTATCGCGACGGGATTGCGCTCGTAGCCTCGACGCTGAAAAAAATTCGAGGTCGGCACTTGCGGCCGCATCGCCTGCGGCATCGACACCATATCGAAACCGTTGCCGTCGCCGGTGAGGTTCATCATCTCAAGTTCGGCGGCCGAAAGCGGAGCAGTGATTCCCTTGCGCTTTGCGAAATTGACGGAATCCATCAGCTTGAGTGTTTGAAGCAAGGGGCCCACATCGGCGTCGAGATTGAGCGCGTGAACGCCGATGCCTTGCGGCGTGACACCGAGCTTTTCGTGCGCGCTCCATTCGTTGGGGACAGTCTTGGCGAATGCGATCATACGCTGAAGCGTCGCGATTTTTTGGTCGAGTTGCTGCCGCTGTAACCCGCCCACTTGCGCGGCCTGGTCGCGCAAATGTTTCAGGATGACGCCGCCATGTTCGGCGAGCATGTCGAGAGTGTTGGTGGTGAGCAGCTGATTGTAGCCAAGTGCGGTCGAGATCGCGCGCGCGTTGGGGTTGCTTCCTTCAAGTCCGGCCTGCACGGTGTATTTGCCATTGCCGCCGGATTCGAAACCGTAAATCCGTACCGCCTGATCTTTCGTCAGGCCGAAACTCGACGCGATTTTTGCATAGGCTCTTTTGTAGTCAATCTCGGACGTGGGTGCGCGCGGGGCAAACTGAAAATGCTCCATCGCGTTTCTTAAGAAATCCGCGACAACTGGAATCGGTTGACGCGGCGGTCGCTGCGGCGGCGGCGCCCCGGAAGGATCGGTCGGCATCGGCGGGCCTGAATAAACCGGGGGTTGCGTCAGCACATAGTCGGTGACGATGACGGTCTCGCCGCCGCGACGTTTGGCGTTGCGCGATTTGCGTTTCTCGGTGATCGAACTCCAGTAGGATTCGGCCTGATCGTCGAAAGTCCTGCGCGCTTCGAGATATTCGGCGAGTTTCCGTCGATAGTCCGCCATCTGTGGCGGCGTGGCGGAGGAGGGCGGTTGTCTTGCTGGTGGTGCCTGCGCCAGCGCAGCAGACGTCACAACCGTAAACGCAATGCAAAGCATCAGTAGGCAAACCATGTGCGGCCTGCCGGATTGCCTCATGCGAACACCGCAATATTCTGCCGTGCGACCATCATGGGCTTCCGCGCCGAATTCCAGACATTCATCGTTTGGCTTGAATAACCGTCGGCGATGGCTTCTGCAGTGGTGCGGATGATCCACCACCCGCCTTCGGTCTCCAGCCTGTCGGTCAGCATGTCGATTGCCCATGTCATCGTGCTGATCGGGACTTGCTTCTTGAACATCACGATGGACGCCGGCGGCGGCGCGTCGGCAAGTGCAACAAGCGTCGTGGAAGACATCGGCGCTTTTTCGTCGCGATGACGAATCCAGAGCGTCATCGTAGGCTTTGCCGCGCCGCTGAATGGAAATGCGCCGGCGGCGTGTCGTCCATCGAAATGTTGAATGAAATTCAGTCCCGGAATCTTCCCGAAGAACGGCGGATAGTCGTCGGGTTCTTTAACGTCTGGTGAGCCGACATCGGAGAGCGAGAGCGAGGATTCACGAGCTGCGCCGTAACAAAGCGTGGCGCGCGTTGCCAATCCCGCCTCTCCGGACAAATCTGCGCCGGCGAACAGTGTGGATTTGCCTTTGCGTAATAATGAAGGCCGGATTGTCACGGTCCCCGTGGCAGGTCCGACAAAGGAAAACTGTGCCGAACGCAGCGGCGGAAGTTCGCCGAGTTGCTGCGCAACCGCCTCAAGACAAAACGCCGCGGCCAATCCGCCGTAAATTGTGCGGCCCTGCAACCAGTCTTCGGTTGCCGTCACCGAACAGGCGTCGTCATGTTTGGCCATGCTGGCCATCAATTCGGAAAATTCCATCGTCGTCTCAATTCCCGCTGCGAAAAAATAAGCCCGCAAAAATATATCTGCCGGAATGCGATGCGTCTGAACATAGCAGCTATGAGACCTGCCGGGTGATTGTAGAAAAACGCAATTCGAGGTGGGTTTCGCGGTTCCAAGTTATCCACAGGGAGGGATTAGCACTCGTATTGGCCATGCGAATGTCATGATGTTCGTTCCCTTTGCATCCGCAAACAAGAACCCGCAAGAAAAAGGGCAGCGACGATGGACAAGAACATTCCTCGTTCGGATTTCTCAAACACGCCACGGCCGATTCGCGCCGAATGGGAAAAAGCGATTGCCTCTTTGCGGCCATTGTTGCCGCCGGACAAATTTGCGGAAGCCGAAAAAGTCCACTGGCGCATGTTCGATCGCGCCAACAGCTGGTTTGAACTCGGTGCGCGTTCGGTTGATCGCACGAAGTTGAAATAAATCTAACAGACTTAAAGATCAAACGCCGCTGTTGGCGGACGACGGAATTTGCAGCACGTCCGATCCCGCGCGATCCGGCGTGTCGTCCTTCCACCGCACCGAGCCGACAGGCCGCTCCAGCATGCGGCGGATTCTGATTGGCTCCGGCCCCATGTGAAATTCTACGGCGTGTATTTGCAACTCGCGTTCGGACTGGGTAGCGCGGCTACGCTGGCGCAAATAATCCAGCCAGGTCGGGCAATGATAACGCTCGGTCCATAATTCCGGATCGGCGATGTCGCGTGAGATCGACCATCCATAAGCGCCGTTGCGCTTGCGCGTGGCCTGAACCTTCTGCATCACGTCATGAAATTCGCGCGCGCGGTCGGTATTCACGCGATACTCCACTTCAACGACGATGGGCCCGCTGCGCGCAGAGATCGCAAGATTGACTTCCGGCTCGGCCAACGCATCGACGGCGTCGCTGTTGACACCATCGACCGAGGGCATCCGCAGCCAGATCGCGAGCAGCGGCGATATGAACATGATAATCCCTGCGGCGATCAGCGCGCCTTCGACGCCGAGGGAGTTGGCGACATGCCCCCAGATCCAGCTTCCGACTGCGACGCCGCCTGCAATGGCGGCCTGATACGCCGCCAGCGCGCGTCCCGCGACCCATCGCGGGGTCGAGAGCTGAACGCCGATGTTAAACAGCGTGACGGCGATCATCCATGATGTTCCCGCGACCACGAGCGCGGCGCCTGTCAGCGATGGCCAGCGGCTGATGGCGAGAATGATAATTGCCGCGCCCATCGTCAGCGCGCATCCGCGCACCGCAACTTCACTGCTGAAGTGCTTGCGCACGCTCGATATGTTCACAGCACCCAGCACGCCGCCCATACCGAAGCATCCAAGCATGACGCCATATGTCTGCGCGCCGCCGCTCAGAAGATCGCGCGCGACCAAAGGTAAAAGCGCCAACACCGAACCGCCCGCGATCCCAGTGACAAGAGTGCGCGACAGCACCACGCGTATCGTCGGCGAATGAATGATGTAGCGCACGCCGGAAACAACGGCGCGCTGCAATCGCTCCGGTGGCAGCCGCGATGGCTCCAGCGTGCGTCGCCACAGATAAAGAACGATCAGCAGCGGGATATAAAGCAGCACGTTGCAGACAAAGGCTGCAACCGCACCTGCCGCCGCGACGATGATGCCGCCCAGCGCCGGACCGAAGCTGCGCGCGATGTTGTAGCTGATGCCGTTCAACGCAACGGCAGCAGGTAGCGTATCCGTCGGTACCTGTTCGCTGACGGACGCCTGCCAGGCTGGACCGAACAGCGCCATGCCGCTGCCGATCATGAAACAGAAGATGAGAAGACTATTGGGGGTGATGGCGTTGAGATGTGCGAGAACGGCGAGTGTCACCGCGCCGGTCAATCCCAATGACAAGGCTGCAAGACCGACCACGCGGCGGTCGTACATGTCGGCGATGGCACCGGCCGCCAGCGACAGCAGCATGATGGGAAGCATCAGCGCGGTCTGCACCAGCGCCACCATGTCGGCAGACGACGTCATCTGCGTCATCGCCCACGCAGCGCCCACGCCGTTGATCATCAGACCGAGATTGGACAGGAGACTTGCGAGCCAGATGCGCCGAAACACCGCATGGCGCAAAGGCGCAGCAACCCCGTCGGTCGAAAATAAAGAGCGCTTCGTTTGGCTTTGTTGCAGCGTGCTCACGCAAATCTCTTCAAGAGCAGAATCTCGGGCCCGTCGCAGCGTCACCCAATTCACATCTTTTTACCAGCGCCAGTGTCCGTCCTCCGCCCACCGCGATCGATATCCCGCCAACCGCATCCAGCGCGTGACGATCTGGTCGAAGCCGGCTGCGTAATTGCACGCCTTGTCGCGGCTCCATCGCGGGTCGGCGTTGATGACAGCGACAGTTTTCTCGTTGGCGTAAGGCTGCAAATCGATTGCCTTGTTAGGATCGGCGATTTCCGCGCGATTGGTGACGAGTTCTCGGTCCAGCGTATTGAACATGACGCAGGGCGTACTCGCATAGGTCGAGTGCTCTTCGTCGGCGATCACGACTGCCGCATCGGGCGGCGGCACGATTTTGTAGGATAACAACAACGCGGCGGCGGCGACGACAAACAGCGTCGCCGCTCCTGTCATCACGGCCGCGATTGTCCCGCGACGGGAAGATGATCTTTCTGGACGCGTCACTATGGGCATGGTCGCAATAATCCAACCTGCGGCGAATTGTTCCATTGCGCCACGGGATACAGCAAGCGGAATAGGCGGGAAGGCGCATCGTCACGCGCAGGTCTGGAAAATTTCATCGTCGTCGGCGTTGAATTTGTTGTCCTAACAATGTGTCAGCTCAGATTTCACCATGGTGCAGCGCAACGATTCGCGCCGTATCAATGCTCTAACAGCTTAACGTCTCATACCAATGGCTAGTGAGTTCATGAAACGTATTGTGTTTCCCAATTCTGCGGGTTGACCGCAACCACCCATACGTTCACTTTCCCGCCAAATTCACGGGAGGAATTTGTCTATGAAAAAGAGTTTGATCGCCGCCGCTTCTGTCATTGCAGTTGTCACGGCTTCGCCCGCCGCACATGCCCAACAATTCATCAACATCCTGACGGGCGGAACCTCCGGCGTGTATTATCCGATGGGTGTCGCCATCGGAAAAATCTACGGCGACAAGATTCCGAACGTCAAAACGCAAGTGCAGGCCACCAAGGCGTCGGTCGAGAATCTCAATTTGATCGAGCAGGGTCGCGGCGAACTCGCTTTCACGCTTGGCGATTCGCTGAAAGCTGCCGTCGATGGCGACGAGGAAGCCGGCTTCAAGACCAAGCTCTCGAAGCTGCGCACCATCGGTGCGATTTATCCGAATTACATCCAGATCGTTGCGACAGCCGACAGCGGCATCAAGACGCTGGCCGATCTCAAGGGCAAGACGCTCTCGGTCGGCGCGCCGAAGTCGGGCACCGAACTCAACTCGCGCGCAATTCTTAAAGCGGCGGGTCTGTCCTACAAGGATCTCGGCAAGGTTGAATATCTGCCGTTCGCTGAATCGGTCGACCTGATGAAGAATCGCCAGCTCAACGCCACGCTTCAATCGGCGGGCCTCGGTGTCGCGTCGCTGAAGGATCTTTCCAGCTCGACGCAGATCACGGTCGTCGCCGTACCGAAGGAAACCGTCGATAAGATCGGACCTCCGTTCGTTTCCGTCATCATTCCGGCCAACACTTACACCGGCCAGACAGCCGACGTTCCGTCCGCCGCTGTGGTGAACTATCTCGTCACCAATTCGGATGTGTCGGACGACATCGCTTATCAGATGACCAAGCTGATCTATGAATCACTGCCGGAACTGGCGAACTCGCATGTCGCCGGCAAGGAGATCAAGGTGGAGACGGCGGCGATGGGCAGCCCCGCACCGCTGCATCCGGGCGCGATCAAGTATTTCAAGGAAAAGGGCATCATCAAGTAAGGGCCTTATCCAAACCGATTTGAATCACTAAAGACGTCATGCCCGGGCTTGTCCCGGGCATCCACGTCTTGAACAATGCTATGAAAGCGATTGGACGGTCGACAGGCCCAACCATCGCGAGACAATCATATCGAGGCGCAAACGCCGTTCGGTTGTGTGGGGATGAGACCGATGTTGCACGAGCATGGCACCGAAGAACCCGTCAAGGTCGAACTCGATAATTTCGAGCACGGTTTTCCGCCGGGCTTCGGTCCCGGAAAATGGGCTTATCTCGCCTATGCAATCGGCATTGCGTTCGCGACGTTCCAGCTGTTCGTCGCCGCATGGAATTTTCTTCCGAGCCAGGCGGTGCGCGGCATCCACGTCGGCTTTTTGATTTTGCTCACTTACGGTCTTGTTGCCAACTTCACGGCGAAGTCGAATGTCGGGCGCACGGTCGGCTGGTTGGTTGGCTGCATCGGCTTTTTCTGTGGGCTTTATCAATATCTTTTCTATGCGGAGTTGATTCAGCGCGATGGCGATCCGACAAAACTCGATCTCGTCATTGGCTTGATACTCGGCATTCTGATTTTCGACGGCGTGCGCCGCCTGATGGGCTGGGCGCTGCCGCTGATGTGCGGCGCGTGCATCCTGTATTGGGCATTCGGACAATATCTGCCATCGCCGCTCAATCATCGTGGTTACGGCTACGATCAGATCATCACACATCTGTCCTATGGCACCGAGGGGTTCTACGGCGTGCCGATTTACGTGTCGGCAACCTACATCTTCCTGTTCATCCTGTTCGGCTCGTTCCTTGAGCGCGCCGGCATGATCAAACTCTTCACCGACGTCTCGCTCGGCCTGTTCGGCGGCACGCGTGGCGGCCCGGCGAAAGTCGCTGTCGTCGCATCCGGCATGATGGGCACGATCTCGGGTTCAGGCGTTGCCAACGTCGTCACCGTGGGCCAGTTCACAATTCCGCTGATGATCAGGTTCGGCTATCGCCGCGCGTTCGCGGCGGGTGTCGAGGCGACGGCCTCGATGGGCGGACAGATCATGCCGCCGGTGATGGGCGCGGTCGCCTTCATCATGGCCGAGACGCTCGGCGTCGAATATTCGGTCATCGTAAAGGCCGCCGTGATTCCGGCGATTCTCTATTTCGCCTCTGCCTTCTGGATGGTGCATCTCGAAGCCGGCAAATACGGCCTTGTCGGCATGAAGAAATCCGAAATTCCAAGCGCCTGGAAGGCGCTGGTCAACGGCTGGTATCTCGTGCTGCCGCTCGCAGCGTTGGTCTTCATGCTGTTCGAGGGTTTCACGCCGCTTTACGCAGGCTCGATGGGATTGGCGCTGACTGTGGCGCTGATTCTCGGCGCCAGCATCGTCGCCGGTTTCTCGACCATTGTGCTGCGTTATATTTTCTGGATCGGCTTGGCACTCGTGACGGGATCGCTGTTCCGCAACGGCAGCGGCGTCGACATTCGCTATGTCGCGGCCATTGTCGGCGTACTCGTGCTGATCGCGGCGATCACGCAAGGCGGTCGCGCTACGCTCGTTGCCTGCCGCGATTCACTGGCGGAGAGTGCAAAGTCCGCGCTGACAGTGGGCATGGCTTGCGCGATCGTCGGCACCATCATCGGCATGATGACGCAGACAGGCGTCGGCACCATCTTCGGAAGCTGGGTGATTGGGCTTGGCGAGAAATCTCTTTTTCTCGCGCTCATCATGACGATGCTGCTTTCCATTTTGCTCGGCACAGGTATCCCGACGATCCCGACTTACATCATCGTCGCAGCCCTCGCAGCACCCGCGTTGTCCAAGCTCGGCGTGCCGCTGATCGTCAGCCATATGTTCGCATTTTATTACGGCATCATGGCCGACCTCTCGCCGCCGGTGGCGCTCGCAGCTTTGGCAGCAGCGCCCATTGCAAAAGAAAATCCCGACAAAATCGGATGGGAAGCGATGCGCATTGCGCTGGCCGGTTACGTTATTCCGTTCATCGCTGTGTATTCACCGGCGCTGATGTTGCAGAACGGCGATCCGCATGCGGTGCAATTCGGATTCTACGGCGCGGTCGCCTATGCCTTTGTCAAGGCGGTGGTCGCGATCGGTCTGTTCGGCATGGTCGCGATCGGATTCCTGTTCACGCGTTTGACGCTGACCGAGCGGTTGTTGTCATTCGTCGCGGCGCTGCTATTGCTGGGAGAATTTTCGTACAGCGATCCGGTCGGCTTTGCACTGGCCGCCGTGATGCTGTTCTGGCAATGGCGCAAGCGTCCCGCGCCGACAACCGCGACGGCGTAATCTCTTGGGTTTGTGTCTCGCATCCGCAGGCGTGGTCAAAACGCTGACGGTTGGCGCGTTCATGCTGTCATGGGTTCATTCGGTCGAAAAGATCGAATGGCAGGAAGACTGGCGTGTGACGCCGCAAGGTCTCGAAATCGTCGAGGCGCGTGTGAAGGGTTCCGGTGCCGGCATGGAGCCTTCGCCGGACGCACGACTGATCGGCGGCTGGTTTCGCTGGAAGCCTCAACTGCCGAAATTGCCCGAGGTCGCGCTCGGCAATTCGGGGCTTGCGGGCGAGTGGAATATTTGCATCGATGGAAAATGTCAGCAAATCTCCGCAATTCTGGGTCGCCCCGTCGGTACCAACGTCACGACGATGAGCGTGTGCAAAGGCGATGACGCGTTCGCACCCAAGGCAATGGATGCGAAGGCGCTTCTCACACGCGGCGACGATTTCAATACCAAGGGCGATCTCGACCGCGCCATTGCCGATTACGACGCGGCGCTAAAAATTGATCCGGCGCTGACGGAGGCGCTCAACAGTCGTGCGATGGCGTGGCGCGCCAAGGGCGACCGCCGCCGCGCGCTCACCGATCTCGATGCTGCGATCAGGTTAAAGCCGGATTTCGAGGCCGCGAGGGCCAACCGAAAGATGCTCTTTCATGAGATCGAGTTGCAGGGCGCGCGAATGCCGCTGAAGCAGCCTGACAAGAAATAGAAGGGCGATGCGACAAGCTGGGAATTCGCGGTTACAATGATAGCCGGAGACACGCCAGGATCTGCACGATGACCGATACTTCCAAAAGCCGCTATGCCGAAATTCACGCACGTTCGCTGCGCGACCCCGAGGGGTTCTGGGGCGAAGCGGCGCGCGAGATCGATTGGATTGAGCCTGCAAAAAAAGTGTTCGATGCCTCAATGGGGCTTTACGGACGCTGGTTCGTCGGCGGCGTTGTGAATACTTGTTACAACGCGCTCGACCGTCACATTTCGACGCGCGCCAATCAGGTCGCGCTGATTCACGATTCACCGCTGACCCACACGATCACGAAATTCACTTACGCTGAATTGTTGCATGAAGTCGCGACGTTCGCTGCGGTGATGCAGGACCTCGGCGTCACAAAAGGCGACCGCGTCATTCTCTATATGCCGATGGTGCCGCAGGCGATGATCGCCATGCTGGCGTGTGCGCGCATCGGTGCGGTGCATTCGGTCGTGTTCGGCGGTTTTGCTGCGAAAGAACTCGCGACCCGCATCGAGGATGCAAAACCGAAACTGATATTGTCTGCGAGTTGCGGCCTCGAGCCAACCCGCATCGTGAATTACAAGCCGTTGCTCGACGAGGCGATCAACATCTCCAGCATCAAACCGCAGGCGTGCATCATCCTGCAACGTGCACAACAAACCTGCGACCTCGTCAAAGGCCGCGATCACGACTGGAACGCATTGCGCGAGGCAGCAATCAAAGCGAAGAAAATCGCGGCGTGCGTGCCAGTGCTTGCGACCGATCCGCTCTACATTCTTTATACATCCGGTACGACCGGAAAGCCGAAGGGCGTGGTGCGCGACAATGGCGGTCATCTGGTCGCGCTGAAATGGTCGATGTTCAATCTCTACGGCGTCAAGCCCGGAGAAGTGTGGTGGTGCGGCTCCGATATCGGCTGGGTCGTCGGTCACAGCTACATTATCTACGCGCCGCTGTTTCACGGCGCGACCTCGATCATGTACGAGGGCAAACCGATCGGCACGCCGGATGCCGGCGCATTCTGGCGCGTGATTTCCGAACATAAAGCCGCTGCGTTTTTCACCGCGCCGACCGCGTTCCGCGCCATCAAGAAAGAAGACCCGGACGGAAAATTCATTCGCAAATACGATCTCTCGAAATTTCGTACGCTGTTTCTCGCGGGCGAACGCGCGGACCCGCCGACTGTGGAGTGGGCGGAGACGCAACTCAAAATTCCCGTGATCGATCATTGGTGGCAGACAGAGACCGGCTGGTGCATCGCGGGCAATCCGGTGGGCATCGGTGCGCTGCCTGTGAAACATGGTTCGCCGACGGTCGGTATGCCGGGATACGATATTCACGTCGTCGACGAAGCTTCCAAGAAATTGCCTGCGGGCACGATGGGTTCGATCGTTATCAAGCTGCCGTTGCCGCCTGCATGTTTGCCGACGCTGTGGCAGGAAGACGAGCGCTGCAAGGAAGCCTACTTCAACGAATTTCCCGGCTACTACAAAACCTCCGACGCCGGGTACATCGACAAAGACGGTTATGTTTTCGTCATGGGCCGCACCGACGACATCATCAATGTCGCAGGCCATCGTCTCTCGACCGGCGGCATGGAAGAAGTGCTGGCCTCGCACCCGGACGTCGCCGAATGCGCGGTGCTGGGAATCAAGGACGCGGTGAAGGGCGAGGTGCCTTGCGGGTTCATCGTCTTGAAAGCGGGCGTGACAACGCCGGTCGCCGATGTGGAGAAACAAATCGTCGCGCTGGTGCGCGAGAAAATTGGGCCGGTCGCAGCCTTCAAGCTTGCGATCACCGTCGCGCGGCTGCCGAAAACACGCTCAGGTAAAATCCTGCGCGGCACCATCAAGAAAATCGTCGACGGCGAGAGCTGGACCATGCCGGCAACCATCGAGGATCCGATTGTGCTGGAGGAAATCAAGACCGCCGTTAAGGGTCGCGCATAAGCCGCATTTGCAATTCACCGTTCCACAAGAGGAGTCCTTGCCATGAACGAAGACAACTTTAACGGCAGCCTGCGGAAATTTCTCAAGACGGTGGGCGTCGGCAGCCAGCGTGAGATTGAATTGGCGATCCGCGACGCTATTGCCAAAGGCAAGCTGAAGGGCAATGAAAAACTGCCGTCCAAGATGACGCTCAGCATTCCAGGCGTCGATCTTTCATATGTGATCGACGGCACCATTGAACTTGAGTAACAACCGCGGCATTGCACCGTAACTCAACAGGCGAATGCACGCATGTCTCGGTTTGGAATTCGCAACGTTTTGGTTCTGACTGCGGCTTTGCTGCTGTCGGCGTGCGCGCAGTTCGAGCGCAATCAGCCGGCCGCCGCTTTGGATGACGATGCGTATTGTCGCGGGCAGGGCTTCGCCCAAGGATCGAAGGACTATGTTGCGTGCCTCAAGGATCGCGATGTTGCGGCGTCGCGCACCAACCGTCTCGAACGCGCGCATCGCAACCTTGCTGAAGACATGTTAAACGGCCGCTAATCGCGGATGTATCGCGCGAAAATTTTACCGGAAAGATCGTTCATGAATTTTGAATTCAGGTTTCCGCGCATCGCAATCGCCGCGACCGCGTTCGCGTTGTTCGTCTTCGCGGCGCCACAGGCTTACGCGGAAAGCGCCTCGCCCGATGTCTTGTCGCGCGACAAGGTGCTCCGCGATCCTGATATTCCTGTGCTTGGCAATCCGGATGGCGACATTACCATCGTTGAATACTCCGACTATCAGTGCCCGTTCTGCAAGAAGATCGCACCGATCGTCGATCAGGTCGTGAAGGACGACGGCAAAATCCGTCTCGTTTTGAAGGATTGGCCGGTTCTCGGCCATCCGTCGCCCTATGCCGCCAAGATGGTTCTCGCCTCGAAGTATCAGAACAAGTTCGAGATCGCGCATCGCACGCTGATCGGACACGTCGGTCGTCTCACTGAGACCACCATCGACGACACGCTGGCCAAAGCCGGTATCGATCTTGCGAAGGCCAAGTCCGATCTGGAAACCAACAAGGATGCCATCGACGCGTTGCTGTCGCGCAACAACCAGCAGGCCGCGGCACTGGGATTTAACGGCACGCCCGCATTTGTTGTCGGCACCTTCCGCGTACCCGGCGGATTGACGGCGGAGCAGTTCAAGCTCGCGATTGCGGATGCACGCAAGGCGGCGAAGAACGCGGACACGAAGGCGAAATAGTTCGGCTCGCGTTTTATGTGCTCTTGACAAAATCCGGCTAATAGGAATATAATCCGTATTGATTTCCGGATGAATGATCGCCATTCGGGATGCAACCACGTGACCAAGGTGGAGCGCCGGGAGGTGCCGCGCCCTACGTCATTGGGCGCGCACGGTTCGCAACGCAGGTCTCGCAAACCTCGATGCAAACCGCGCAAGGTGGGCCGATCGCAAGGCTCGCCTTATGGATGTCTCGCAAACATCCTGGCGCCTCCCGCCGCTCCACCGCGTCGCGCTTTTTTCAACGCGACGACGCGTGCAAGCAAAACTCGGACGCATTAAAATGCGCCGCGAGATTATTTTGGCGTGGGCGTGGGCGTTGTGTCGCGTGCGGAGGCAGAGAAGTCGGTCGTCTTCTCGGAAGGTTTGTCGAAACAGTCAGCGACGAATTTAAGCTTTTCGCGGGGCGCGATTTTCTGCTCGTCTGCCGCCTTGTTGCACGCGATCTGCTTGAGCTGTTCGGCGCGGCGTTTTTCGGCGGCCTCGCGGAACTCTGGTGCGACTTTGGAGGGGTCGACGATTTTCTGCGCATGAGCGAAGGTGCCGCCGCACAGCAGCGTCGATAAAATAATGCTCGTTCGAAAAAGCTTGGACATCGTCACAGCCCTTGCAGATTGAAAATAAGCAAATTGAAAATAAGCGCGTTAAAATTAAACACGTTAAAGATCAGCAATGCGACTGTCCAAAACCGGACATTGCCGCTCACGCGCAATCCTATTTAAAAATATTGTTTTTGAAAAGAGGCGGCGGGCAGTTTAACTGAACCGCCCGGGCTCATCTATTCGTCGTCGGCCTTCTTGGTGCCGCCGATGTTCTTAAGCTTGGCGAATACGGCATCGACGTTCATGTCGTCGCGCTGCTTCTCGGTGGTCGCAGCGACTTCGTGCTCGGCTTCCTTGCGGGTGGTCTCGGACGCCGGCAGCAGCGTCGCGCCTCCGTAAACGGTACCCGCCGGTTTTTCCTTGGCCGCGCGCTGGACCTCGAAATCCAGTTCGATCTGCGAGCACAATCCGAGCGTGACAGGGTCCATCGGCGTCAGCGTCGAGGCGTTCCAGTGGGTACGGTCACGCACGCTGGCAATCGTTGTCTTGGTGGTGCCGACGAGGCGCATGATCTGGCTGTCTTTGAGTTCCGGATGGTTGCGCACCAGCCACAAAATGGCGCTCGGCCGCTCATGGCGGCGCGACACCGGCGTGTAGCGCGGGCCCTTTTTCTTCTTGGCTTCGGGCAGCGTCACCTTGGATTCGCCGAGTTTCAGCTGATACTCGGGATCAGCTTCGCCCTTCTCGATCTCTTCGCGGGACAACTGGCCGGTCGAGATCGGGTCCATGCCCTTGATGCCTTGGGCTGCGTCGCCGTCGGCGATGGCGCGGACTTCCAGCGGGTGCATTTTGGTGAATTCGGCGACCTGGTCGAAGGTCAGCGCGGTATTATCAACCAGCCACACGGCAGTCGCCTTCGGCATCAGCGGTGCATTGCTCATGGCAAATCTCCTTTACGCTTCGCCCACCGGATTTTTTGGGGGTAAAGCCGTTTAGTCATCGGTGATGACGGGAATTCGCACCTATATAGTCTGGCAGGGGCGAGCCACGCAATGGTTCGGATCGCCCTTGACAGATAGGGGAGTGCGGTCCCAAGTCCGTCACATAGTGCTGTAATAATCCCGCGATAAACCCTTTAAAACGCTCGAATCCGGCTCAAAAATGACCCCTGAAACGCAAAAACCCGAACTTTCCGTGGTGCTTTGTTCCCCGCGTGGCTTCTGCGCCGGCGTGGTGCGGGCCATAGACACCGTGGAACGGGCGCTCAAGCTCTATGGCGCTCCGGTCTATGTCCGTCACGAAATCGTGCATAACCGCTACGTCGTCGAAAGCCTGAAGGCCAAGGGCGCGATTTTCGTCGCCGAGTTGCACGAAATTCCGGAAACCGACGCGCCGGTGGTGTTTTCCGCGCACGGCGTTCCCAAGGCTATTCCCAATGAAGCCGACAAGCGCAACTTTTTCACGCTGGATGCCACCTGCCCGCTGGTCACGAAGGTGCATCGCGAGGCGGCGATCCATTACAAGCGCGGCCGCGAAATCATTTTGATCGGCCATGCCGGCCATCCGGAAGTTGTCGGCACGCTCGGCCAGTTGCCGAAGGGCGCCGTTGTCCTGATCGAGACCATGGAAGCCGCAAGAACGTTCCAGCCGAAGAACGCCTCCAAGTTGGCGTTCGTGACGCAGACGACGTTGTCGATCGACGACACGGCGGAAATCGTCGCGGTGCTTAAGGAAAGATTCCCGAACATCGACGGCCCGCACAAAGAAGACATCTGCTACGCCACCACCAACCGCCAGCTTGCGGTGAAGAAGGTCGCGCCGCATGTCGAAGCGATGGTCGTGGTCGGTTCGCCGAACTCGTCGAACTCGCAGCGGCTTCGTGAGGTTGCGGAGCGCGAAGGTTGCAAGGTTTCGGTGCTGGTGCAGCGCGCCTCCGAAATCGACTGGTCGATGTTCAAGGGCATCAAGACGCTTGGCATCACGGCTGGCGCATCCGCGCCGGAAGTCATCGTCGAGGAAATCATGGATGCCTTCGCGCAGCATTATAAGCTGAACGTGGAGACCGTATCCGCCGCGCAGGAAAACGAGTTCTTCCCGCTGCCGCGTCCGTTGCGGAACGACGCCGCGGAATAGGCGTGACATGGCGGTCTACACCGATGTTACCGCCGAAGACCTTGCGGAATTTCTTTCCCACTACGGCATCGGCGAACTGCTGTCTTATAAAGGCATTGCCGAGGGCGTGGAGAATTCCAACTACCTTCTGCACACGAGCAAGGGATATTTTTTCCTGACGCTCTATGAGAAGCGCGTCGCCGTCAAAGATCTGCCGTTCTTTTTGGGTCTCATGGCACACTTGGGCAAGCACGGCATCAACTGCCCCCAGCCGGTCGTGAATTCATCCGGTCAGGCGCTAGGTCAACTCGCGGGCCGCCCCGCCGCCATCATCGATTTCCTCGAAGGCGTGTGGCCGCGCAAACCTAACGCCACCCATTGCGCGGCGATCGGTCAGGCATTGGCAAAAATGCATCTGGCCGGCGCGGATTTTTCGATGACGCGTCCGAATGCATTGTCGGTGCCGGGTTGGCGGCCGCTGTTCGATCAGGCGACGGATCGCGCCGACAGCGTTCAGAATGGGTTGCGCGATCTGCTCCGTGCCGAACTTGATTATCTCGAAAAGAATTGGCCGAAGTCGCTGCCGCAAGGCATCATTCACGCCGACGCATTCCCGGACAATGTTTTGTTTCTCGGCGATAGACTATCGGGGTTGATCGATTTCTATTTCGCCTGCAACGACGCGCTGGCATATGACGTCGCGATCACCATGAATGCGTGGTGTTTCGAGACGGATCATTCCTTCAACGTGACCAAGGCGCGGGCGTTTCTCAATGCCTATATGCGCGAACGCAAATTGACGGCCGCTGAACAGTCTGCGTTTCCGCTGCTGGCGCGCGGCGCGTCGATTCGGTTTTTGCTCACACGCCTCGTCGATTGGCTGAACGTTCCGCCCGGCGCGCTTGTGAGGCCGAAAGATCCGCTCGAATATGTCCGCAAGCTGCGATTTCATCAGGGCGTCAAAAGCGTCAGCGACTACGGGCTTGAAGGGTTCGCGGCGTGAGCGATCTTCCGCGCGTGACGATTTTTACCGACGGCGCGTGTTCGGGAAATCCCGGACCGGGCGGCTGGGGCGCTCTTTTGCGTTTCGGCGATACCGAAAAAGAAATGAAGGGTGGCGAGAATCCATCGACCAACAATCGCATGGAATTGATGGCGGCAATTTCGGCGCTTGAGGCACTTAAGAAGCCGTCATCCGTGGATCTGACAACCGACAGTCAATATGTCCGCCAAGGCATCACTGAGTGGATTCACAATTGGAAGAAGAACGGCTGGCGCACATCGGATAAAAAGCCGGTGAAGAATGTCGATCTGTGGCAGCGTCTGGATGCCGCGCTGAAGCAGCACGAGATTCGCTGGCACTGGGTCAAGGGTCACGCGGGCCACACCGAGAACGAGCGCGTCGATCAACTCGCCCGCGATGGGTTGGCGGAAAGTCGCTAGGTAGGGATTTTTCTATCGTTTCGTCATTGCGAGGAGCGAAGCGACGAAGCAATCCAGTTTGGCGCTGGATTGCGTCGCTTCGCTCGCAATGACAATTCTTAAAGTTGTCCGAGCAGCGTGTCGCCGCCTGAGACTTCGACCTTGCCGGGGTTCGGCTCCTTATTCAGTTTCTTCACCACGCCGTCGTCGACCAGCATCGAATAACGTTGCGAACGAATGCCGAGGCCGTTTCCGGACGCGTCCAATTCCATACCTATGGCCTTGGTGAATTCGGCGTTGCCGTCGGCAAGGAAAACAGCTTCATCGCGCTGGTCGGTGTCGCGCTTCCAAGCATTCATCACGAACGCATCGTTCACAGAGACGACCGCGATGGTGTCGATGCCCTTGCCTTTGATCGCATAAGCATTCAGAAAAATGCTCGGCATGTGCATCTTGTGGCAAGTGCCGGTATAAGCGCCAGGAACGGCGAACAGCGCGACCTTCTTGCCCTTGAAAATTTCATCGGTGGTTTTCACCACAAGCCCGTCCGCGCTCATCACGCGAAACTTCGCCTCCGGTAGCTTGTCGCCAACTTTAATGGTCATCGTATCTCTCCCTTACAATAAACGCTTATTAGACGAAGATCGTTGCACGCGCCACGTTGACGTGGAAGCGGATCTGGCTATTTCAAATTGACATTGTATTCGTAGGCTTTGTCGCCGCTCGCCAAAGTCAGCTTCAACGCCGCATTGTCTGGGCTGGTACCTGGCGGCAGACCGTCGAGGTCGAATGCGAAATGCTGGACGCCCGAAGCGTCACGCTTCACCAGCTTCGGCACTGGCAGCGCCCAATCGAGCGTCGGGCCTTCGGCAAAAAGATTGGCATCTTTTTTGTCGGTTGCTTCGACATCCACCAGCACGCCAAGTTTGCCGTCGCGCCGGACGCTGCGAATGGTCAGTGGACCCGGATCGCCGATCTTCGCGGGTTTCGGCACGCTGTCGAGCGCCGTGGCAATGGTGTTGTCTTCGGTGCTGGTCTCGCTGACGAACTTCAATTCGGAACGGGCGTCGACCGGCACGCAAAGCTTTTCACAAACCGCGTAGTTGATCTCGGCGCGAAGCGTCACAGGCTTGTCGGCATTTTTTGCGAGAATACGAAGCGGCAGGAGAACCTGGTTGTGGTAGCCGAACGAAATCCCGCCTGCGCCGTCCGGGAATTTCATCGGCGCTGGCCAAAGGATACTGACGGATTCGACGTTGTCGGATTTGGAAAAATCGAAGCGCGGCGGCACGCCGGAATCGCCGGGTGTGCGCCAGTAGGTTTTCCATCCCTGCTGAATCTCGAAAGCGATGCCGCCAAGAAATACACTGCCGCTGCGCGATCCTGCGATCAGCCGCACGGAGGAATGCGCATCGCGAATCCAAGGTGAGACATCCTGCGCCTGGACATGCGTTGAAAAGATACAGGCAACGAGAATGCCGGCGGCAATCGGCGCGGCGCGGCCAGGAATGATATTCATCGGGCGTCCTTAGCAGAACGGGGTTGTCGCTAACCACTGAATTGCGCGTGATCCGGCGTCATTTGTGACGCCTCGGTCGAAAAATTCGATGCAACCACTGCCGTTCCATCCACCGCTCGTTCCTAAGCTTGATTGACAGGTAAATCACCCAATATCAGGATGATGGCGAAAAGAGAGTCGGCCACGATGGAACGGAAAAGCGAGAAACCCGGCAAGCCTGCAAGCGTCGAGGAAGCGGCGGATGGCCATGCGCCGACGGGGCAGGGCTATCTCGACGGGCAATTGCTTATCGCCATGCCCGTGATGGACGACGAGCGTTTTTCTCGTTCGGTGATCTATCTCTGCGCGCACTCGCCCGAGGGCGCGATGGGCATTATTGTCAATCGCGCTGCGGGCAGCATCGATTTCCCCGAATTGCTGGTTCAGCTCGACATCATCGACGAGGCTCATCAGATCGCGCTGCCGGATTCCGCCGAACGGCTGAAAGTTCTCAAAGGCGGGCCTGTCGAGACGGGCCGCGGCTTCGTGCTCCATTCCAGTGATTTTTTCATCAAGAATGCCACGCTACCGATCGACGACGGCATCTGTCTCACCGCGACGCTTGATATTCTGAAAGCCATCGCCGCCGGTACCGGCCCGGAAAAAGCGATCCTCGCGCTCGGTTATGCCGGATGGGCACCTGGGCAACTTGAAAATGAAATCCAGCATAATGGCTGGCTGCATTGTCCCGCTGATTCCGATTTGATCTTCGGACGGAATATCGAGGACAAATACAAGCTCGCGCTCGATAAGATCGGAATTGACCTTGCGATGCTGTCGAACGAAGCCGGTCACGCTTGAGCGCAACCGCGTCAGACGGCACGCGAACGCATCAACAAGAAATTCGATTTAGCCCTGCGTCGCAGCGATTGACGAAGCGCGCGCGCTCTGTCGGCGATTGCGCGGCTTCGGAACCTGTTCGCCGGTCAGTAACCGCATCGTGGCGTCCGCATCCATCGGCTCGCCGAACGCGAAACCTTGCGCGTATTCGCAGCCAAGCTGAAACAATTCGACCGCGTCCGAATCGGTTTCCGCACCCTCGGCAACAACCTGCATATTCAGATCGTGTGCCATCGCGACGATGGATTTCAGCAGAAGCGGCCGCGTTCCGCGACTGGTGGTGCGAACGAAAGATTGATCGATTTTGATGGTGTCGAATGGGAAGCGCTGAAGATAGGCGAGCGACGAATGGCCGGTGCCGAAATCGTCGAGCGACAAACCGGTGCCGAGTTCCTTGATCCGGTGCAGCATCTGTGCGGCATGCTCCGGATTTTCCATCACAAGAGATTCGGTCAGCTCAAGCTTTAACGAGCCGCGCGCAACGGCGTTGCGCGACAACACGCTACGCACATCATGAATGAGATCGTGGCGCAGCAACTGGCGCGACGAGACGTTGACGCTGGCGAATAATGGTTCGCGCGAGCGTACCGTGCGCTGCCAAAGCGCAAGTTGTCTTGCCGTGGTGTCCATCACGAACAGGCCGAGTTCGACGATAAGGCCGATCTCCTCCGCAATCGAAATGAATTCCAACGGCGACATGCGGCCGAGCTTGGGATGGTCCCATCGTGCCAAGGCTTCGAAGCCGGCGACGGTGCGATCTTCCAGCCGCACGATGGGCTGGTACAGGATCGTGATTTCCTCGCGTTCGATAGCACGGCGCAATTCGGACTCGAGCGCGAGCCTGTCAGTGCGACGTGCGCGCATCGCGGGCTTGTAGACGTCGATGCGATCTCCGCCGATGCGTTTGGAGTGGTACATCGCCAGTTCTGCATCTTTGATGATCTCGTCCGTCAGCGGAACCTGCGAATCGCTGAGCGCGAGACCGATCGACGCGGTCAGGAAAATCTCACGCCCATTAAATGCAATCGGCGCGCGGATGGTCTTGCGGATTGTCTCTGCGAAGGCGGTGATGCGTGCCGGTTCGTATTCGGAAGTGAGGATCAGGCCGAACTGGTCGCCCGACAGCCGCGCAAGCGTATCCTGGGGTTTAAGAATACGCGCGAGCCGCCTTGCCAAGGTCAACAGAATGGAATCGCCGACGGCGATACCCACAGAGTCGTTGACCTGCTTGAAGCGGTCGAGATCGATCACCATGATCGTCGGACGTAAATTCGGCGTCGTCTTTGCGAATGCCGAAACCGCCGCGAGGCGATCGATGAACAACTGGCGGTTCGGCAATCCGGTCAGGTTGTCATGCACCGAGTCATGAAGCATCCGTTCTTCGGAATTCTTCAATTCGGTCACGTCGCTTAGTGTGCCGACGACACGCGCAACTTCGCCGTCCGAGCCGACCACGGGTCTTGCTTTCAGTGCGAACCACATGAAGTGACCGTCGGGCGTCCGCAGCCGGAAGTCCTGCACCAGCCGCCCGCGCCGCTGATCGAGCACGCTATCGAGAGCCGCGCGGAAACGATCCTGATCGAGCGGGTGAAGCACCTCGAGCCATTTCGCGGCCGGTCCTTCTAGTGTTCCTCGTTTGAGGCCGAGCAACGTTTCAGTCTCGGGACTCGTAAAGACTTTATCTGCCGAGACGTCCCAATCCCAGATCAGATCGCCTGAGCCCGTCAACGCAAGCGCGCGGCGCTCCACATCGGAGACGACGCCCATGCTCGCGCCGCCGCCGGCAAAGGCGTGCTGCATGACCGTGAAACCGATCAGCATGACGATGAGCACGAGACCGCCGAGCAGCGCGGGTCCGACGATATCGTTGGTGACGCCGCCCGCAACCGTCATGCCTGCGGCGATGACCCAGACCAGCAGCAGGAACCAGGTCGGGATCAGCAACACAGCGCGGTCGAAGCCGTGTGTCGAGAGATAGACGATCAACGCGAATCCGCAGGCCGCAATCAACGCCAATGAGATTCGTGCGATGCCGGATGCAACTGCGGGATCGTACAGCGCGAGCGCAACCAGTGCACCGAGAAATCCGACCCAACCGATCGTGATGTGCGAATAGCGCACATGCCATCGCGACAGATTGAGATAGGCAAATAGAAACACCAGCAATGTTGCCGCGAGCATCGCCTCGCCCGATGCACGCCAGATGCGCTCGGCGCCGGACGACATGTCGAACACCTTGCCCCAGAAACCGAAGTCGATGCCGATGTAAAGCAACACGGCCCATGCGAGTGCAGCGGCGGCCGGAAACATGATGCTGCCCTTGACCACGAAGAGGATCGTCAGCACCAGTGCGAGCAAACCTGAGATGCCGATCACAATGCCTTGGTACATCGTGAAGGAGTTGACCTTGTCTTTGTAGGCTTCCGGCTCCCACAGATAGAGCTGCGGGATCTTGTCGGTGCGCAGTTCAGCGACGAGCGTAATCACTGCGCCGGGATCGAGTGTGATACGGAAAATATCGGCGGTGGCGCTGTCTTGTCGCTCAGGACGGTCGCCCGTCGATGGCGTCATCGACACGATGCGTGACAATCCGAGATCTGGCCACAACAACCCCGACGACACGATTCGATAATGAGGAACGACAATCAGACGATCGAGTTGATCGTCGGTGGTGTTGGAGAGCGCGAACACCACCCAATTCTGGCCACCTTCCCGCGCACGCACTTCGATGCGGCGCACGATGCCGTCGGTGCCCGGCGCGGTTGAAACCTGAATGCGGTCGGTGTCGCTGTGTTGGAACTCGAGAACGCCGGTGAGATCGATGGCAGGCGCGTCACTGCGGACGCTGATCGCGTCAAGCGCGCGCGCAGGTTGCGCGCCGACAAACACCATGAGGCCAAACGCAACCAGCGCGAGGCTTCTGACCGACCGCAAGATGGTGTCTCCGCGTTAAACACGCCGGCCCGCTGAAGAGCTGCCGGAAGAGCGCGATAAATGACACGAATATGAAGTGAATCAAAGGCTTTCGAGTTGCTTTGCGGTCCTAAACCGTGAGCACAATTTTGCCAATATGTTGGCTCGACTCCATCCGCTGATGCGCCTTCGACGCATCTTTGAGCGGAAACATGCTGTCGATCAAAGGTTTTACGCGACCGTCCAAAAGCCAAGGCATTGCCTTGGCCTCGATCGCATTAACCATCGCAGCTTTATCTGCCACAGAGCGTGGGCGAAGCGTCGATCCAGTGTGCGTAAGGCGCTTTATCATCAGCTTGCTGAAATTGGCCGTGGCCTTCGGTCCGCCGAGAAATGCAATCTGCACGATACGTCCATCGACAGCCGCGGCGTCATAGTTGCGGTCGATGTAGTCGCCGCCGACCATGTCGAGAATAACGTTCACGCCGGCATCGTTCGTCGCGGCTTTCGACTTGGCGACGAAGTCTTCGGTCTTGTAGTTGATGCCGACATCGGCGCCGAGTTTGAGACAGGCATCGATCTTGTCCTGCGAACCGACTGTGACGATGACTTTCGCCCCAAGCGCCTTCGCCATCTGAATAGCCATCGTGCCGATGCCCGATGAACCGCCGTGAATGAGAAGCGTCTCGCCCGGTTTCAAGCCGCCACGCTCGAACACGTTGTGCCAAACCGTCATCAGCGTTTCGGCGGTGGCACCTGCTTCGTTCATTGAGAAATTTTTCGGAATGGCCATGCCGTGAGTTTCATGCGTGAGGCAATATTCCGCGTAGCCGCCGCCAGCGACCAGCGACATCACCTTGTCGCCGAGCTTGAACTTCTTCACGCCGTCGCCGAGGGCGGCGACCTCGCCCGCGACCTCAAGTCCCGGAAGATCGCTCGCGCCCGGAGGCACCGGATATAATCCCATGCGCTGCAGAACGTCCGGACGATTCACGCCCGCAGCTTGAACCTTGATGAGAATCTGGTTCGGCGCAGGCTTCGGTACCGGGCGCTGTTCGGGAACAAGCACCTCAGGTCCGCCGGGCTTACTGATGGCGACGACGGTCATCTCGGAAGGCAGCTTGTCCATGATTGATTCTCGCAGCATCGATAGAGGCGATGAAGTATGATGGCGTTAAGCTATAGTCTTGCGAGAGCCGGGAGGGAAGCGTGGCCAGCGACGATGACGACAAGCCGATAAAGAAAGTCACGCAGAACATCTCACATGAGATCGGGCAGGATCTCTATCTCGTATCTGCTGAGGACATCGAAGAACGCATCGCATTGCTCGCCTCCGAGATTGAGCGACTGAAGGCCGATATGGCGAAGAAGCGCGCCAGCCGCGATGCCGCCAATGCCGCCTTCAAATCGTGACGCATTCGCCACACCGGCCACAGACCCGAAGGAATGGTAAAAAGATTAGTTCATTTACGACCCATTAAGCTTTCGGGATTATGACTGGGATTGTCCTTGTTTGGACACCGAGTGGCTCCTGTCCACTCTGTTTGACGCCTCCCTGTTATAAACTTTCAAAGCCGCCAGAAATGGCGGCTCTTTTTTTGCGCTTTCGAGATCGATATTCTTCGATGCCAGCATCCCGCTGGAAACCATATCTCCGCTTTGAAGCTGAGTGTGTCTGGACTCCCGGTCCCGGGCGCGCAATGATTTGTTCATCATAAAAAAACCAGCGTACCAATCGCGTGAGGCGTTAACCATGTCGAACCAATCGCAAGGCGAAGCTGACCTTGTAGTGCTCAGCGAACGGATCACCAATTCTGCAGCATTCGGGACGCTGTTTCGTGAAGGCATGGATCTGGTCGAGGAGACCGCAGCCTATCTCGACGGCGCAGGCCGCGCCGAGGCCAAAGCGCTGGAACGATCTGCAAGCCTTGTCTACGCCACGGAGAGCATGCGTCTCACAACGCGATTGATGCAGCTTGCGTCATGGCTGCTGCTTCATCGCGCGGTCAAGGAAGGTGAGATGACGCTCACGCAAGCCAATCGCGAGAAAACCAAGGTCAAGCTGACGGCAGCCGAACCCGGTGCCGAGGACATGATCGCGAAACTGCCGATGAGTTTGCAGGAACTGATCGAGCGTTCGATGATGCTACAGACAAAAGTGAAGCGCCTGGATTCAACGATCCATGCGCCCGCGAGCGATCATATTTCGATTGGCAATCCGCTGGTGCCGCAGATGAACATGTTGAAGGCGGCCTTCGAGCGCTGATTGTCTCTTTACAATTCCTAAAACGAAAAACGCCCCGGCGCGAGCAGGGGCGTTTTCATATCCGGATCTGAAGAAGGACTACTCCTTCTTCAGAAAGCCTGAGAATTTCTTCTGGAAGCGGGAAACGCGACCACCACGGTCAAGCATCTGCTGACTGCCGCCGGTCCAGGCCGGATGCGACTTGGAATCGATGTCCAGGTTCAGTGTGTCGCCTTCCTTGCCGTAGGTCGAGCGCGTCAAATACTCGGTACCGTCGGTCATGACGACCTTAATTGTATGATAATCCGGGTGAATTTCGGGTTTCATGGCAAGTCCTCTGGCGCTTGGCGCCCGTAAGGTCTGGAATTTGGGTGCGAATTTGCGCGGTCTATATCGCAGGACAGGCACGGAAACAAGCGCGGAAGGCCATTTGCCAGCGTGGGCCTCGCAGCCTATTGGAATGCTTCCAGACAGATGGCGGCGGATGGAATGAGCGCAGCGGAACGACTTGAAGTGAAAGCTGCATCGGCACCATCGGCTGAACTTCGCGATGCAGTGGCCCGTCCGCAACGAGGCACGGAATTGAACGCCGGATTGCCTCCGGTCGCTGCGTCTTCGCCATCGCGCCGTCCGAAACTCCGACCGCTGCTGGCGCTTGCGCCTTACGTTGGGCGCTATCGCGGTCAGGCACTCGCTGCGCTTGTCGCCCTGATCGTAGCTTCGGGGGCAACGCTTGCGGTGCCGATCGCTGTGCGTCGCATGATCGATCTAGGCTTCAGCCCTGAAGGCGTCGCGCTCATCAACAGCTACTTCTCGGTGATGATATTCGTCGTCGCGGTCCTCGCGATCGCAAGCGCTACGCGATACTACCTTGTGATCACGCTCGGCGAGCGCATTGTCGCGGATCTGCGGCGCGATGTATTTAATCATCTGACATCATTGTCACCGGCTTTTTTCGATACTGCACACAGTGGCGAACTTGTTTCGCGTCTCACTGCGGATACTACACAAATTAAATCCGCTGTCGGCGCATCGGTCTCGATGGCTTTGCGCAATGTCGTTCTGTTCATCGGCGCTGCGGCGATGATGGTCATTACCAGCCCCAAGCTCTCGGGCTTCGTGCTTGCCGTGATTCCTCTTATCGTCTTGCCATTGGTCGCGTTCGGTCGCCGCGTACAGAAATTATCGCGCAGCGCGCAGGACACTCTTGCCGATGCCTCGTCCTACGCATCGGAACTGATTGGGGCAATCCGCACGCTGCAGGCTTTCACTAACGAGCGACTTGCAGAAATGCGGTTCGGCAAGGAGGTCGAGCGCGCCTATGAAGCTGCACGTAACTCGACGCGCGCACGCGCGTTTCTGACCGCGATCGTGATCTTTCTGATCTTTGCCAGTGTCGTCGCGATTCTCTGGATCGGTTCGCACGACGTGTTGATTCATGAGATCACGCCAGGGCGTCTCAGCCAGTTCGTGCTGTATGCCGCATTCGCCGCCGGCGCACTGGGCGAGCTCAGTCAGGTATGGGGAGAGATTTCTCAAGCGGCCGGCGCGTCGGAGCGTTTGTTCGAAATTCTCCGCATCAAGCCGGACATTGCAGCACCGGCTAATCCGCGCGCATTGCCGATACCTGCAAGAGGTGACGTAACGTTTGAGAATGTTCGTTTTGCCTATCCGACGCGCCCCGACGCGCTCGCCGTCGATGGCGTTTCATTCTCGGTCAAGGCAAGTGAGAAAATTGCCATCGTGGGGCCGTCCGGCGCGGGCAAGAGCACATTGTTTCATTTGCTGCTGCGATTTTACGATCCCGCGAACGGCTCGATCTCGTTCGATGGCGTGCCGGTCCGTGAGGCCGATCCGGCTGCTGTGCGTTCGCGCATTGCATTGGTCCCGCAGGATTCGGCGGTGTTCGCGACCAGTGCGCTTGAGAACATCCGCTTCGGCCGACCCGATGCCAGCGACGCGGAAGTCGCGCGCGCCGCCGATCTGGCTCATGCGACCGAATTTATCTCGCGTTTGCCTTTGAAGTTTGAGACCCAATTGGGCGAGCGCGGCGTCACGCTGTCAGGCGGCCAACGCCAACGGATAGCGATCGCACGTGCGATCCTGCGCGATGCGCCGCTGCTGTTGCTCGATGAAGCAACTTCGGCGCTCGATGCCGAAAGCGAAACGTTGGTGCAGACCGCGCTGGAGGAGCTCATGCGTCATCGCACCACGCTCGTCATCGCGCATCGGCTTGCGACTGTTCTGTCGTGCGACCGCATTCTTGTGATGGAGAGCGGGCGCATTGTCGAGCAGGGCACGCATTCATCGCTGGTAGCCGCAAACGGCCTCTACGCACGGCTTGCGCGCCTGCAATTTGAGACGTGATTTATCGTCGCCACGCCATTCCATAGACAGGACGCCCGGACACCGGATTGACGTCGTCATGCGTATGCGTGAATCCGTTGCGCTCATAAAAACGAATGGCGCGTGTGTTGTCGGTATTGACCAATAGCGTAATGCCTCCGGGCGACAATACCTTCGCCTCGTGCATCAGCGCGTCTCCAAGGCGCGATCCCCACATATCCGGGTCGACGACGAGTTGATCGAGATAGCCCGTCGCATCAACGGTCGCGAAGCCGACAATCGCGCCGTTCTGTTCGGCTACGACAATGCGCGCTGTGGGTACGAGCTCGTCGCGCCAGCGCACACGCCATGCATCAAGCCGTGCGCGAAAATCGATGGCGGGATAGGCCTGCTTCCAGGTTCGATGCCAAAGCGCGATGGCGGCTTCTTCATCGCTGGGCCGATAGGAGCGGAGGGCGAATTCATCGGGGGTTTTCGCCATGTTACGATTGTCGGTCCGTGTGCGAAGGCTATGTCAGGCATCAATATGGCACAGCAGCGGCGGGATAAAAGGTAAGGTACTGCTTTTCGCGCAGCATTTGTCCCGCTATTCCGGAACTTCGATGTGAAACCGGGATTAACCGGAGACGTATTTTAAGTGTCGCGTGCGGGAAAGAATTTAGGCGAGAATAACAATGATTTGGTTTTTCATCGGGGGGCTTATCGCTCAATCCATCGCGCTGTCGATTTTGATGGCGGGCGCATGGGCAGTTCAGCAACGCACCGGTAATTCCGGTTGGGTCGATACCATCTGGACGTTCTCGCTCGGTCTTGTCGGCGCGTGCGGCGCGCTCTGGTCAATGTCCGGATCACCGATCACATCGCGCCAATGGCTCGTAGCCATTATCGTTGCGATCTGGGCCATTCGTCTCGGCTCTCATATTGCGATCCGAACGGCGGGCATCACCGACGACCCGCGCTATGCAGCCTTCGCGAAAGAGTGGGGCGTCGATTCGCCGCGCAAGATGTTTATCTTTTTGCAGAACCAGGGTTTCGGCTCGATTCCGCTGGTGTTTGCGATTTTCGTCGCCGCGCATTTTCCGTTTAACGGTTTGCGCATTCAGGACTATCTCGGCGCGCTGATTTTGTTCGTGGGCATCGCCGGTGAAACGGTTGCCGATGAGCAGCTCAAAAAATTTCGTACGGATTCCGCCAACGAGGGCAAAGTCTGCGACGTTGGCCTATGGAAATTCTCGCGGCACCCCAATTATTTTTTCGAATGGTTCGGTTGGCTTGCTTATCCGATGATCGCGATTTCGCTCGATTTTGGGTGGGGCTGGGTCACGCTGCTCGCGCCGATCTTCATGTACTGGATTCTCGTTCACGTCACAGGCGTGCCACCGCTCGAGGAGCAAATGCTGCGCTCGCGCGGCGAGGCGTACCGTGCCTACCAAAAACGCACCAGCAAGTTTTTCCCGATGCCACAGCAGATTTGAGAAAACGTCCATGAGCCTGATTTCGACGATCATCGACAAGGTCGAGCGTGCGCCGCTTCCGGATGCTCTCGTTCGCGCCGGCATCACCGCGCTTTGTTCGCGCACGGCGGATAAACTTTCCACGGGAAATGCCGAGACGGATGCGGCCTTCGCCCGCGAAATGGCTAATCGCGCCATCGCCGAGAACACCGCAGAGGCCAACGCGCAGCATTATGAGGTGCCGACTGAATTTTTCGCGCGCGCGCTTGGGCCGAACCGGAAATATTCGTCGTGTTTCTACAACAACGCCAACTCGACATTGCAGGAAGCCGAAGAAGAAGCGTTGCGCCAAACCGTCGAACACGCGGACCTTGCCGACGGACAATCCATCCTTGAACTCGGTTGCGGTTGGGGTTCGTTGTCGTTGTGGATGGCGCGTCAGTTTCCGAAGTCGAAAATTGTCGCGGTGTCGAATTCCAATTCGCAACGCGAATACATTCAAGCCACGGCGCGCTCGCGCGGATTGACGAATTTGACAGTCATCACGCAGGATATGAATGCGTTCGACCCGAAGGCGACATTCGATCGCATCGTTTCGGTCGAGATGTTCGAACACATGATGAACTGGCGCGAATTGATGACGCGCGTGCGGTCATGGCTTAATCCGGATGGTCGCTTTTTCATGCATATCTTTACGCATCGCTCTGGGGCGTATCTGTTCGACCGTGCGGATAAGGAAGACTGGATTGCGCAGCATTTCTTCACTGGCGGCGTGATGCCAAGTCATCATTTAATCCAGCAATATTCGGATTTGTTCGAGGTGGAGAAAGAGTGGCGCTGGAGCGGCGTTCACTATCAGCGCACGGCGCTGGATTGGTTGAAAAACTTCGACCGCAATCGCGACGATATTGAAGCAGTGTTTCGTCCGGTCTATCGCAACGACACCGCACTGTGGGTGCGACGTTGGCGCTGGTTCTTTTTGGCGACTGCGGGATTGTTCGGTTACGCGGATGGCAGCGAATGGGGCGTTAGCCACTATCGTATGAAAAAAGCCTAACCCAGCGGCTTGAGAATCTTTACCAACTCGCTTTGCACGAACTCATTGCCGCAAACGACATTGCCGGTTTGCAGCGCCGTATCTCCGCCTTCGATGCCGCTGACGATGCCGCCTGCCTCGCGCACCATGATCAAGCCCGCTGCAATGTCCCACGGCTGAAGATTGCGCTCCCAATAGCCGTCAAGACGACCCGCCGCGACGAACGCTAGATCCAACGAGGCCGCGCCAAATCTTCTGAGTCCCGCGACCTTCGGCTGTAACTCCGTCATTTCGCGGCGGGACAATTCATGATCGCCGCGTCCGATATGGGGCAGGCCGCAGGCGATGACGCAATCGTTGAGCTTTTTACGGCCTGCGACCCGTATGCGTTGGTCGTTGAGAAACGCGCCCTTGCCGCGCTCAGCGATGTAGAGTTCGTCATTCGCGGGATTGTAGATCACGCCGGCGATCATCACGCCTTCGCGCTGAAGTCCTATCGAGATTGCGAATTGCGGAATGCCGTGGAGGAAATTCGTCGTGCCGTCGAGCGGATCGACGATCCATGTGTTGGATTTGTCCGAGCCTTCGCGCGCGCCACCTTCTTCGCCTATGAAGCCGTATCCTGGGCGCGCCTTCAGCAAATCGTCATAGAGCATCTGCTCAGCGCGCTTGTCGGCAAGAGAAACGAAATTCGCAGGACCTTTCAGCGACACCTGAAGATTTTCGATTTCGCCGAGATCGCGCTTAAGGCTGCGGCCCGCGCGTCGGGCGGATTTGACCATGACGTTGATGAGCGCTGAATGAAGCATCGGTTCTGCTGAAACGACCCGTTGGAATCAGGTCAGGCGGAGGAAGCGGCACGATTGCGAATGAGGAGGGATGCTTGGCGTCAAAGCCGAGACACGTCAAGGGTGCCGACGTCAATCAATCGCGGCTATTTCGTTCCGAACCACTTCTTCGCCCGGTCTTCCGATTTTTTGCGATCTTCCGGTGTTTGCTCCTGAAACATCGCGTCCATGTCCGGATCGCTGTTGCCTCCGGTTTTCGCGATAAGATGCCACTTAAAGCCGTCGATCTTGTCCACGGGTGCGCCTTGCCCGAACACCAGCACGCGCGCGAGACGATTTTGTGCGATTGGGCTGTTTTGCCGGGCTGCTCGATTCAAAACGACAATTGCGGTCTTGACGTCTCTTGGCGTTCCCGTGCCGTTGAAAAGCGCGATTGCGTATTCGACCTCTGCGTCGATGTTATCCGCGACTGCTGCGGCGCGCAGAAGTCGTGTGGCTTCCTCGAGATTCTTTTCGACGCCACGGCCTTCTTTATAAAAAGTGGCGAGCGCGTATTGCGCCTCTGGACTGCCGGCGTCGGCGGCCTGTCTAAAAAGCTCCGCCGCGCGCTTGAGATCCTGCGGAAACAATTGTCCCTCGAGATAGAGCAGTCCGAGATTGTAGGCTGCTGCTGGCTTGCCGAGTTTGGCTGACTCTGCAAGTAGTTTTGCGCCGCCTTCACGATCTTGCGTGCCGCCGCGTCCCGATATTTTGAGCATGGCGAGCCCGAACATCGCCTCACGGTCGCCAAGATCCGCCGCGCGCTTGTACCAATCTGCGGCCTTGGCATCATCTTGCTTCACGCCGAAGCCGTTGGCGTAAATTTCTCCGACCAGCGTCATCGATTTCGGATCGTTGGTTTGCTCAGAGCGCGCCTGCGCGAGTTTCAGTGCGGTAAGATACGCGCCGTTTTGAAACGCGCCGTAAGCAAGGTCGGCATTTGTATTGACGGCAGCGGACGATGTCGTGCGCCCCGCTTTCTTTTGAGCGGGCGCGGCCGTCTGCGTCGTTAGCGCAGGTGGCGTCTTTGGCTGGGCGGTTGCGGGAGATCGCGCGGCTTTCGGTGCAGTTGGCGTCAGAGAGACTTGGGCGAAAGCCGCAGTGGTCAGTGCCGCGGACAAGGCAGCGACAGAGCAAAACCGCAGTGTGCAGAATCGAACCAACATTCCGGCATCAGTCCTGATTGATTTTCGGCCGTTCGAAAGCGCCATCGAAATGTGTCTTTATGGTCTGGCTGATATCCATCAATGCGTCGCGAGCACCGCGTGAATCCTGCCAAATGAAATCTCCGACTAGAATGAAGTCGGCGCCGGCTTCTGTAAACAATCCCACTTCATCAACCGAAGCGGCAAATCCAACACAAGGTGGCTCGAACACGTCAGCCCACCATTGCAACCGCTCGAAGATGGCGTTGGATGACGGGCGCTCGCCGTTTTTATTCGGCTCGCCGAACAGAACATAATCCGCGCCAGCTTCACCTGCCATCATGGCATCATGACGCGTCGCCAATCCGCCGACGCCGAGAATGCGATCCGGCTTCAGGCTCGAAAGGGCATCGTCCAAATCCTGCACGCCGGTGATATTCGCGCCGTCCGCTCCGGCGCGCGCGGCAAGTTCAAAATGGCCGTTCAACAAAAAAGCCGCGCCGGAATTCTGCACAATTGGAGCAAGAGTTTTGGCACGCTGAATCATGCCGCGCTCATCCGTTGCCACAAGATTCAAAAGCACGGCCGCGATATCCGCCGCTGGAAGCAATTCGGGAAGTGCTTCTGCGATGGCGATGGGGTCTGCAATCGGCGGCGTCGCGAGATAGATTCTCGGCAATGGGCGTGGTGGAATGGGTTTGGTCGCCATGATGTCGGTGTGATGCTCCCGGACTGCGGCCAAAAAAGGGGCGATACGAATCCCGTCGCTTTCAATCTTACGCGATCTTGGCGTTGAGTTCGCCCTTGGCATATCGCTGCGCCATCTGAGCTGTGGTGAGCACCTTTTTGATCTTGCCGGCTTGCCCCGCGGTATTGAATTCCTGCAGCCGCTGCTTGCAGAGTTTCGTCATCGCGTCCATTGCGGGCTTGAGGTATTTGCGCGGATCGAATTCGCTCGGATGTTCGCTCAACACTTTGCGAATTTGTCCCGTCATCGCCATGCGGTTGTCGGTATCGATATTGATTTTGCGCACGCCGTTTTTGATGCCGCGCTGAATTTCCGCGACCGGCACGCCCCATGTCGGTTTCATCTGTCCGCCGAATTTGTTGATAATATCCTGCAGGTCTTGCGGCACCGACGACGAGCCATGCATGACCAAATGTGTATTCGGCAGTTTGCGATGAATTTCCTCGATCACCTTCATCGCCAGAATGTCGCCGTCGGGCTTGCGCGTGAATTTATACGCGCCGTGCGACGTCCCCATCGCAATCGCGAGTGCATCGACTTGCGTTTCCTTGACGAATTTCACAGCCTCGTCGGGATTGGTCAGAAGCTGGTCATGCGACAGTTTGCCTTCTGCACCGTGGCCGTCTTCCTTGTCGCCCATGCCGGTTTCCAGCGAGCCGAGCACGCCGAGTTCGCCCTCAACCGAGATGCCGCCAAGATGCGCCATGTCGGTCACGGTCTTGGTGACACCGACATTGTAATCCCAGTCGCCGGGCGTCTTGCCGTCAGCTTTCAGTGAGCCGTCCATCATCACCGACGTAAAACCCGCCTGAATGGCGGTCATGCAGGTCGCCGGTTCATTGCCGTGGTCGAGGTGAACGCAAACCGGAATCTGCGGATAGATTTCCGTCACCGCATCCATCATGTGCTTGAGCATGATGTCGTTGGCATAGGACCGCGCGCCACGCGAGGCTTGGATAATCACTGGCGCATCGAGCGCGGATGCTGCCTCCATGATGGCGAGGGCCTGCTCCATATTATTGATGTTGAACGCCGGAACGCCATAGTCGTGTTCCGCCGCGTGATCGAGCAATTGACGCAACGTGATGCGAGCCATGTGCCTTCATTCTCCGATTGGGGGCAGCGCCTGCGGCGTTTCATAATATAGATGCTGAAAAGACCGCGCGGATGCGAATCCACGCCGCCTCAGGATACTCTTAGAACCTCGACGCCTGGCAAAGGTTTCCCTTCCATCCATTCGAGAAATGCGCCGCCGGCTGTGGAAACATAGGAAAAATCCTGCGCCACGCCAGCGTGGTTCAATGCCGCAACGGTGTCGCCTCCGCCAGCAACAGAGATCAGCTTGCCTTCCTTCGTAAGTGCTGCGGCGTGCTTGGCTGCCTGAACCGTGCCGCGGTCGAACGGCGTCATTTCAAACGCGCCGAGCGGGCCGTTCCAGACCAATGTTGCTGCATCATCGATGGCCGATTTGACCCGTTCGATCGAAAGCGGCCCGACATCGAGGATCATGCCGTCGGCTGGAATAGCGTCGAGGCCGTAAGCGTGAGACGGGGCATTGGCCTCAAATTGAAATGCGACCACGGCATCGACTGGCAGAATGATCGCGCAATTTGCGGCTTGCGCTTTTCCGAGTACCCGAAGTGCCGTCGCCGCCAAATCCTTTTCGCAAAGCGATTTTCCAACCTTGATGCCTTGTGCGTGCAAGAAGGTATTCGCCATGCCGCCGCCGATGACCAGCGCGTCGACCTTGCTGACGAGGTTTTCCAGAAGGTCAAGTTTGGTTGAGACTTTGGCGCCGCCGATGACGGCAATCACCGGATGCGTTGGCGCGTCGAGCGCTTTGCCAAGCGCGTCGAGCTCGGCTTCCATCGTACGTCCAGCATAGGCGGGTAATTTGTGGCCGAGGCCTTCCGTCGAAGCGTGCGCTCGATGCGCCGCTGAAAACGCGTCGTTGACCCAGATGTCGCCGAGCTTGGCGAGTTGTGCAACAAACGCCGGGTCGTTCTTTTCTTCGCCTGCATGAAAGCGCGTGTTCTCAAGGCAGAGAACATCGCCGTCTTTCATCGCGGCAACGGCCTTCTCGGCGATGTCACCGACGCAGTCAGTCGCAAATTGTACCTGGCGCTTCACGACATAGCCAAGCGCGATCGCGACGGGTTTCAAAGACTCCTTCGGATCCACACCCTTTGGCCGACCGAAATGCGCGAGGAGGATGACCTTCGCGCCCTTCTCGGACAGCTCGATGATGGTATTGGCGATCCGCTGCAAACGCGTGGTGTCGGAAACCCGACCATTGTCCATCGGCACGTTGAGATCGACGCGCAACAATACGCGCTTTCCCTTCACGTCCACGTCGTCGAGGGTACGGAATGCTCGGGTCATTGGCGCTCGTTGCAGTTAAATGAAGCGCTGTCTCAAATCAGCTTCGCCATCGCCATTGCTGTGTCCGACATGCGGTTGGAGAAACCCCATTCATTATCGTACCAAGTCAGGATGCGAACCAACGTACCGTTCTGGACCTTGGTCTGATCCATCGCGACCGTCGATGACGCCGGGTCGTGATTGAAGTCGATCGAGACGTTTGGGTGTTCGGTGTAAGCGAGAATGCCCTTCAATTGCTGCTGCGACGCACGCTTGATGGCGTCGTTGATTTCTTCCTTAGTCGTCGATTTTTTGGCGACGATCTTCAGGTCAATGACGGAGACATTCGGTGTCGGCACGCGGATCGCCACGCCGTCGAGCCTGCCCTGAAGTTCCGGCAGCACAAGACCGATGGCTTTTGCGGCACCTGTAGAGGTCGGGATCATCGACAGTGCAGCCGCCCGCCCGCGATAGAGATCGCTGTGCATGGTGTCGAGTGTCGGCTGATCGCCCGTGTAGGCGTGGATCGTCGTCATGAAACCGGTCTCAATACCGACGGTGTCGTTCAGCACCTTGGCAACCGGCGCAAGACAGTTCGTGGTGCACGAACCGTTCGAGACGACAAGATGATCCTTGGTCAGTTTGTCGTGGTTCACGCCGTACACGATCGTCGCGTCAGCGCCGTCCGATGGCGCGGACACCAGAACACGCTTGGCGCCTGCAGTGAGATGCGCCGATGCTTTCGCTTTGGCGCTGAAAATGCCCGTGCATTCCATCGCGATGTCGATGCCGAGGTCTTTCCAGGGCAGCGTTGCTGGGTCGCGATGAGCAGTGACTTTGATCTTGCCGTGGCCGATGTCGATGGAGTCGCCTTCGACCGTTACGGTCCCCGGAAAGCGGCCATGCACGGAATCGAAGCGCAGCAGATGGGCATTGGTCTCGACCGGGCCGAGATCGTTGATGGCGACGACCTGAATGTCCGTGCGCTTGGATTCATGGATGGCCCGCAGAATATTGCGGCCAATTCGGCCAAATCCATTGATAGCGACCCGGACTGCCATTCAGATTCTCCTTGAAGGCCAGAAATGATTATTTTCAAGGCGTTTTCTGCCCCGAATGACGCCGCGATGCAACGTCCGGAGCCCGGAAACTTCGACTCGCCACTCGAGAGTTAAACTCAGCCCTTCAGCTTGGCCTGCGCGGCTTCGGCCACGGCTTCTGCTGTGATCCCGAAATGCCGGTACAGCTCCTTATATGGGGCGCTTGCACCGAATCCGCGCATGCCGACGAAAGCGCCATCGGAGCCGATGATGGCATCCCAGCCCTGACGGATTGCTGCCTCAACGGCGATCTTGACCGGTGCGTTCCCGATAATCGCAGCTTTCTTCGCTGCCGGCAGTTCCAACAACAGGTCCATGCAAGGCACCGACACCACCCGCGTCGCAATGCCGCGCGCCGCGAGCAGCTTCTGCGCATCCACTGCCAACGAGACCTCCGAACCGGACGCGAAGATCGACACTTGCGCTTGGCCGTCGGCTTTTGAAATCTCATATGCGCCCGCAGCGCACTTGTTGTCGGCATCGTTCGTGCGCCGAAGCTGCGGTAGATTCTGGCGCGTCAATGCCAGCACGCTCGGACGGTCTTTTGCTTCGAGTGCAAGTTGCCAGCACTCAAGTGTTTCAACTGTATCGCAGGGACGGAACACGTTGAGGTTCGGAATCGCGCGCAGCGACGCGATGGTTTCCACCGGCTGATGGGTAGGGCCGTCTTCGCCGAGGCCGATGGAGTCGTGCGTCAGCACATGAATCACACGTTCGCCCATGAGCGCAGCTAGTCGAAGCGCGGGTCGTAAATAGTCTGCGAAGACGAGGAACGTTCCGGAATACGGTATCAATCCGCCATGCAATGTGATGCCGTTCATCGCGGCAGCCATTCCGTGCTCGCGGATACCGTAGTTGACGTAGCGTCCGCCGTAATTATTGGCGGAAACAGCGACCATGCCTTTGACGCGGGTGTTGTTGGAGCCAGTGAGGTCCGCCGAGCCGCCAATCATTTCCGGAACGGCTGCGGTGAGAACTTCGAGCGCGTGCTCAGACGCCGTGCGCGTGGCGATTTCCTTTGGCTCGGCGGAGAGCGATGCCTTCATCTTGGCAACGGCATCTGCAAGCGCCTTCGCGGGAAGTTTTCCACTCATGCGTCGCTCGAATTCAGCGCGCATCGCGACGTCTTTGCCCGAAAAAGTCTTGGTCCATTCTTCGTGCGCCTTTGCGCCGCGCGATCCTGCCGCGCGCCATGCGTCGAGAATGTCGGCGGGAATCTCGAACGGCGGCGAATCCCATTTCAGGTTCTTACGCGCGCCTGCGATCTCGTCGGCACCGAGAGGCGAACCGTGAGATTTTTCCGAACCCGCTTTGGTCGGCGCGCCGAAACCAATGGTTGTCTTGCAGGCGATCAGAGACGGACGATCGGATTTCTGCGCGCGCGTCAGCGCATCGGAAATGGCGTTCTGATCGTGACCATCGATACGTTCTGCAGCCCAGCCCGCGGCTTCGAAACGCTTCACCTGATCGACTGAATCCGAAATCGAGATCGCGCCGTCGATGGATATGCCGTTATCGTCGAACAGCACGATCATTTTGTTGAGCTTCAGATGTCCAGCAAACGCGATGGCTTCCTGGCTGATGCCTTCCATCAGGTCGCCATCCGAAACAAGAACGTAAGTATGGTGATCGACGATATCACCGCCGAATTCCGCAGCCATGCGCCGTTCGGCCAGCGCCATGCCGACGGCGGTGGCGATGCCCTGACCGAGCGGACCGGTCGTGGTTTCAATTCCGGGCGTGACGAAATTTTCCGGATGACCCGGTGTGATCGACCCGAGTTGGCGGAAATTCTTGATCTGCTCGATCGTCATTGTTTTGTTGCCCGTCAGATACAGCAACGCGTACAGCAACATGGAGCCGTGGCCTGCCGACAAAACGAAACGGTCGCGGTCGAACCACTTTGGATCCTTCGCGTCGAATTTCAGAAATTGCGTGAACAGCACGGTTGCGATATCCGCCGCGCCCATCGGCAATCCCGGATGTCCGGATTTCGCTTTCTCCACCGCGTCCATCGCAAGTGCGCGGATCGCGTTGGCCATGCGGGACGGATCGACGCGCGTAGTCATGAAGGTTCTGCCTTAATTCGCTGGTCGTGTTCAGATGGTCTTAGAGATCAAAAGCGAGAATCGGTTGAGACCCTCGAAATGCCCTATTTGGGCGGGTGGATAGCATCTGGTTCCGGCGAGTCCAAGGGCGTTGGACCTTTGCAGCGCCATCCGTTTCGCTAAGTGGTGCATAGCTTGTTGCTGGCGTTGCGCTTGGTTGCCACTGGCCGTAATTTATTCCTCTAAATGCCTGTCGGTTCGCAGCTTTTGCGCGGCCGAACGGAACAAAAAAGGCAGCTGTTCCGCTATGACCGATCGTAACGCCAACGGTTTAGTCAATCTGGAGTCGGCGTCCGCTGCGCAAAGCGACATCGAACTCGCCACGCGGCGGCTTGCCGCGGCTCTCGATGCGCTTGAAAGCGCAGTCGAGCGGCGTGGCGACACGGATCGCGCCGAGGATGATCTGGCGGCACGGATTCAGGCGCTGGGCACCGACCGTTCGCGTCTCGCCAATGAACTCGACGGCACGCTTGTGCGTTCGCGCGCACTGGAGCGCGCCAACCGCGAGATCGCCGAACGTCTCGATGTCGCAATCGACACCATTCGCTCCGTCATTGATTCCGGAGAGCCGACATGAGCCACGTCAACGTCACTATCAACGGTCGTCAATATCGCATGGCGTGTGAGGAGGGACAGGAGGCGCGACTCCTTCGCCTTGCCGAGAATCTCGAATCTCGTGTCGTCAGTCTGCGCGGAAAGTTCGGCGAAATCGGCGACCAGCGTTTGACGGTGATGGCGGCCCTTACCGTGGCGGATGAACTGGTCGATGCCGGATCGCGCGTTCGCGCCCTCGAAGAGGAAATAAACGCCTTGCGAGATGTACGTATTGCATCTGCCGATCGCGCCCGCGCGACGCAGTCGGCGGTCGCCAACGCTCTGAATGCGGCGTCCGACCGGATCGAGAAGATGACGCAAAAATTAAATCGTCCAACGCGTAGCGGAATTGCCATCGGATAGGCCCAGTTGATACTGGCGGCGGGACGCGTTCGCGCCTACATTGGTCGAGCGAGGCTGCGTCGCGCGTCAGAAGCCATATATCTCCGGGGCCTTATCGATCCTTACGGGAACTGTCCCTGGCCGAGTCCGTGGATTCGGACACACGGTGCCCACCTACTTTCGTAGGTGCTCCGGGATCGAGTGCTTCAACGGCCATCGCGGCTTCGCACTTCTCTTTCAGCGAACAGAGGTCGCGGCTATTTCCTCTTCCCTCACGAAAGACGAATTGCGCGCCGCGGCGTTGTCGAAGCGCGATGCCATGAGCGTGGAGCAGCGCGTTCGCGGCTCCGAAGCCGTGACATCGATTCCAATTCATCTTGAGCTTCCGCTCGGAACTATCGTTGCCGGTTATTCGCCGATCAAAAGTGAGATCGATCCCTTTCCCCTCATGCGTGCGCTGACGACGAAAGGTGCCGAGCTCGCACTGCCGGTCATCGTCAAGCGCGATCACGCGTTGATTTTTCGCTCTTGGTCTTCGGACGAGGGACTGGTGCGCGGGGGTTACGGAATTTTTCAACCTTCATCCGACCAGCCGGAGGTCGATCCCGATATTGTGCTTGTGCCGCTCGCCGCATTCGATCGCGCGGGGCATCGCATCGGTTACGGCCGCGGCTATTACGACCGCACGCTGCAAAAGCTCCGCGCCATGAAAAGAGTTACTGTGATCGGTCTTGCCTTCGCGGCGCAGGAAATCGAGATCGCCCCTGCGTTGCCCCACGACGAACATCTCGATTGTGTGCTAACGGAGCGGGAACTGATCGATCTGCGGAGAATTTAAGTGCGTATTCTGTTTGTCGGCGATGTCGTTGGGCGAAGCGGGCGAGCCGCCATCGCGGAAACCTTGCCGGGTCTCATACGTGACTGGAAGCTTGAACTCGTCATCGTCAACGGCGAGAACGCCGCCGGCGGTTTCGGTGTCACCGAAGCAATCTATCAGGAATTGCTCGATGCGGGCGCTGACGCCATTACGCTTGGTAATCATTCGTGGGACCAGCGTGAGGCGCTTGTGTTCATCGAGCGTGCGCCTCGTTTGATCCGACCGGTAAATTTTCCGAAAGGCACGCCGGGCCGGGGTGCTGCGCTAATCGATACCAAGAACGGCAAGCGTGCGCTGGTTGTGAATGGCATCGGTCGCATTTTCATGCAGCCGTTCGACGATCCGTTCACGACGATCGACCGCGAGCTAAACGCCTGTCCATTGCGCGAGGCCGCCGATGCCGTGATCGTCGATTTTCACGCCGAGGCATCGAGCGAAAAGCAGGCGATCGGATATTTCTGCGATGGGCGAGCGAGTCTCGTGGTTGGCACTCACACGCACGTCCCGACATCGGATCATCGGATTCTCCCCGGAGGCACAGCGTATATGACCGATGCCGGAATGACCGGCGACTATCAGTCGATCATTGGCATGGTGAAGGATGAGCCGTTGGGACGATTTTTGCGCGGCTATCCTGCAGGACGATTTGAGCCCGCGGACGGCATCGCGACTTTAAGTGGCGTTGCAGTCGAGACCGACGACAAGACCGGGCTCGCGTTGCGCGTGGCGGCAGTTCGGGTGGGCCCAATACTGGATCGCGCGGTTCCGGATTTCTGGTAGGAGTGTTTTCGGCAGAAGTGGCAACCGGTTCGCGTGACGACAACACGACCAGGCAAAATTCTATTAGACCTTGTAGGCCGTGCGAAATCCGCCCCAGTGTCGGCCGTTGACACGAATCGGCACGTCGATCTCCCGCATCATCACCGTTTTGCCGTTGCCCATGTCGCGGGCGTAGCTCTGGATCAGATATGAACGGATGTTGCGGCCTGCAGCGAGGCCTGCCGGGTCATTGAAAATCCGGCGGTTGCGCGAACTTGCAGTGTTGAACGCGACATCGCCCGGACGCTGCGGCTGTGAGTAAATCCTGTTGTGGACGGGTAGATAGCCGTTGCGGTCAATGCAGACGCTGAACGCAAGGCGACTATCGCGCGCAAGGAACGCTTCTTGGAATTCAGGCAGCGCACGGTCGGCCCAGTCGAGCATCCGGTTACGGTGCTGCACGGGCTCGGTGCCTTCGATCTTGACGTAATTTTCGTCGAACAGGTCTTCGAGTGTGACATCGCCCTTCGCAACGCCGGTCTCAAAAATTTTCGTCATCGCGTCGCCGGCTTCCATCGCGCGCGTGACGAATTCGGTGTTCTCATCGTGGATGCTCCAAACCTTGTCCTCGATGAGCTCCTTGAGCATGGCGTCGGAGGCGACGAACTCTGCCTGTGCGCCTGCTGAATTGCGCTCAATGACGCGGATGTTGCATGCGCCGATGTCCTGCAATGTTGCCTTCAAGATTTCATTCTTTGGAATCGATCCGGTGTTGGGACCGCCGATCAACAACCCAGCAAGAGAAATTTCAAAAACTTCAGCCTTGATGCGAGAGTGCTGCGATTCGATTTCGATCTGAAGTCGGCATGGCATCCGCTCGACTTTACGCTCGGCATTTTCGTCTTTGCGCAACAAGACCGCGCAGCGCGTCTTGAGTTTCTCCGCGAACATCGTTACGGCTTTGCCCGCCTGAGCGACGCTTTCTCCGTGCGCTTCCGCTTCCTTTGTTGCGCTGTCGATTTCCGCGCTGCTGGTGCTGACGGACACGATAAATTGCGAGGCGGACGCGGCATTTTGAGTCATCTCGCCGGTTGTCTCGTTCTGTTCGGCGACGGCGCCGTTGACGTGAGCAAATACCGGCTTGATGGCTTCGATTGCAGTCGTGATCCGATGCACTGCATCGAATGAGGTCGCAGCATCCTTTTGAAGAGCGTCGATCTTCTTCTTGATTTCTTCGGTGGCGCTCTGAGTCTGAACTGCCAGCGCCTTCACTTCCGAAGCAACAACGGCAAAGCCTTTACCTGCTGCGCCTGCGCGCGCGGCCTCGATCGTTGAGTTCAACGCAAGCAGCGTGGTCTGCTTGGCGATATTCGCGATCAGGTTGACGACGTTCCCGATCGCAGCAGAAGATTCCCGCAGACGTTCGACATTCAGGCTCGCCTCGCGCGCCGCTGCACTGGCGTCGTCGGCAAGTTTGCTGGCGTCGCGAACCTGCGCGCCGATGCCGTAAGCGGATTCGGTGAATTTCTCTGCAGCCTGCGAGAACGTCTCGGCGGTCATCTGCGCGTCGCCTGAGCGCTCGGTCAGCGTCTCGGTGCGATGGCGAATTGCAGTCAGGGTGGCCGCAGTCGATTGAGCGCCGTTGGCCACCGAGTTGGCGGCGCGTTCGAGCTGGCGGATCATCGCGGTGAGTTCAAGCTCAAGCAGTTCGAGGATCTCACGCGCAGAATCGTCCGCCTGATCTTTGGCCGTTTCACCTGCCGGCACCGGAACGACCGCAGGCAACACTTCGGTTACGGCCTGCTTAGGCAGGCGCTTGCGATAAAAACCGAATGCCATGAACATCTCTGGGCAATGAGTGACAGGCGGAAAGTCTCGCATTCCTGCGTGAACTCATGGTTAATGCCTGCCGTCCCCAGCCCGGTGTTTTCCCATACCGACGTACCAAAACCGGCCCGATCCGCTTTAATTTTACCTTCTGCGGGCCTATAAACCCGCCGCCGTTGAACGTTTTCCGTTAACGCTCCTGCTCCTCCAATCGCGACCCGAAGAGACACCTGCATGGCCGGACATTCCCAATTCAAGAACATCATGCACCGCAAGGGCAAGCAGGACGCGATGAAGTCCAAGCTGTTCGGCAAGCTTGCGCGGGAAATCACCGTGGCAGCCAAATTGGGAACCCCGGATCCGGCGATGAATGCGCGCTTGCGCGCTGCGGTTGTTGCGGCACGCGTCGAGAACATGCCGCGCGACAACATCGAGCGCGCGATCAAGAAGGCGACAGGCGCAGAAGGCGAAAACTACGATGAGATTCGCTACGAGGGTTACGGTCCAGGTGGCGTTGCGGTCATCGTTGAGGCGTTGACCGACAATCGCAATCGTGCGGCGTCTGACATCCGCTCTTATTTTACGAAGTCCGGCGGCAATCTCGGCGAAATCGGTTCGGTCGCTTTTATGTTCGATCATCTGGGCATCATCGAGTACGACGCCAAGGCGGCATCCGACGATGCGATGATCGATGCGGCAATCGAAGCAGGTGCCGATGACGTCACTTCGAGTGAGACCGGGCATGAGATCTACGCGTCGCAGGAGACGTTCCGAGATGTCGCCAAAGCACTGGAAGCCAAATTCGGTGAACCGCGTAAGGCGGCACTCACTTGGAAACCGCAGAACCAAATCACCGTGGACGACGAGGTCGGCGAAAAGCTGTTCAAGCTGCTAGACCTGCTGAACGAGCACGATGACGTCCAGAACGTGTATGCGAATTTCGAGGTGTCCGACGCGCTTGCGGCCAAGATGAGCGCGTAAAACTCGGCGTTTTCGTCTCCCCCAAGTAAGCAGTACGAAGGGAGAACATGCTATCAAGTGCCATGATCTCTCTGCCGATTCGCACACCAGTTCGTATTCTGGGGATCGATCCGGGCCTGCGCCGAACCGGCTGGGGCGTGATCGATGTCGATGGCAATCGCTTGATCTATGTTGGGTGCGGGTCCGTCGAATCGCGCGACACGCTGACATTGGCCGAGCGGTTGCTTGCGATCCACAAAGGTCTCGCCCGCATTCTCAGTGAGTACAAGCCGATGGAAGCTGCGGTCGAGGCAACCTTCGTCAACAAGGACGGTGCATCGACGCTCAAACTTGGACAGGCGAGGGGTGTGGCGATGCTCGCGCCCGCGATGGCCGGAATTCTCGTTGCCGAGTATGCGCCCAATCAAGTGAAGAAGACGGTGGTTGGTGCCGGTCATGCCGACAAGAATCAGATTCAAGTCATGTTGCGAATGTTGCTGCCAAAGGCGGATCCGCAAACGCCGGACGCCGCCGATGCGCTCGCGATTGCAATCACGCACGCGCACCATCGCCAAAGCGCGATGCTGAAGCTGAAAGTCGCCAGCGCATGATTGGCAAACTCAAGGGCCTGATCGATTCCTATGGCGAGGACTATGTGATCCTCGACGTGCAAGGCGTCGGGTATCAGGTGCATTGCTCCGCGCGCACGTTGCAGGCGTTGCCGTCGCCCGGCGAAGCGGCGGTGCTATCGATCGAGACATATGTGCGCGAAGATCAGATCAAGCTGTTTGGTTTTCGTTCGGATGCCGAACGCGAATGGTTTCGTTTGCTTCAGACAGTGCAGGGCGTTGGTGCGAAAGTGGCGCTCGCTGTGTTGAGTACGCTGCCGCCGTCGGATCTGGCGAACGCCATCGCGCTGCGTGACAGGGCGGCGGTATCGCGAACGCCCGGTGTGGGGCCGAAAGTGGCCGAGCGCATCGTCACTGAACTGAAAGACAAAGCTCCGGCATTTGCGAGTGTCGATCCCGCACTGGTGCATTTGTCTGGTGCTGTCGATGAGGATCGTGCACCACGGCCCGTGATCGATGCGATCTCTGCACTCGTCAATTTGGGTTACGGTCATCCGCAGGCCGCAGCCGCCATCGCAAGTGCATCGCGCAGCGCGGGCGACAAGGCTGAGACGGCGCAGCTCATTCGGCTCGGGCTGAAGGAGTTGGCGAAGTGAGCGCGCCGACGTCACCGCGTATCGTGACGCCGGAGCGTCGCCCTGATGACATCGGCGACACGTCGTTGCGTCCACAGATTCTGTCGGAGTTCGTCGGTCAGCAACAGGCGCGCGCGAATCTGTCCGTGTTCATCGAAGCGGCGCGCAAGCGTCACGAAGCGCTCGACCACGTATTGTTCGTCGGTCCGCCGGGGCTCGGCAAAACCACATTGGCGCAGATCGTTGCGCGTGAACTCGGTGTCGGCTTTCGCGCCACGTCAGGCCCGGTGATTGCCAAGGCCGGTGATCTTGCGGCCTTGCTCACAAATCTCGAGGAGCGCGATGTACTCTTTATCGACGAAATCCATCGACTCAATCCGGCAGTCGAAGAAGTTCTCTATCCGGCGATGGAGGATTTTCAGCTCGATCTTATTATCGGTGAGGGGCCGGCAGCGCGCTCTGTGAAGATTGAGCTTGCAAAATTTACGCTGGTTGGCGCGACCACGCGCGCCGGGCTTCTCACCAATCCGTTGCGCGATCGGTTCGGGATTCCGGTGCGTTTGAATTTCTATACGGAAGACGAGCTTGAAAGGATCGTGACGCGTGGTGCGCGCGTGCTTAACATCGGCATCACGCCGGACGGTGCCAACGAGATCGCCAAGCGTGCGCGTGGCACACCGCGCATTGCGGGAAGATTGCTCCGGCGCGTGCGCGACTTCGCATCTGCTGCCGACGCCGATGCTATCGACAGAAAGATCGCCGACAACGCTCTCGGCGCACTTGAAGTCGACAAGGCGGGCCTCGATGCGATGGACAGGCGCTATCTCTCGACGATTGCGATGAACTACGGCGGCGGCCCTGTCGGCGTCGAGACACTGGCAGCGGCGCTGTCGGAACCGCGCGACGCCATTGAAGACATCATCGAGCCGTTTTTGATTCAATGCGGTTATCTTCAGCGCACGCCGCGCGGACGGCTTCTGACAACGCATGCTTTCAAGCACCTCGGATTGGCCGAGCCGTCTCGTGATCCGTCGCAGTTCGGCATCTTTGGGTCAAACGATGACTGACTCGCTCGACGGCGTTATTCGTAACGGCAAACATTTCATGACGTTGCGTGTCTACTACGAGGACACCGACTTCACCGGCATCGTCTATCACGCAAACTATTTGCGGTTCATGGAGCGCGGCCGCACCAATTATCTGCGACTGCTAGGTGCCGATCAGCACGCGTTGTTTGCGGAAGCGCAAAGCGAAGCACCCGGCTTTGCTTTCGTGGTTCGCGCCATGCAGATCGATTACATGAAATCCGCGCGCATGGACGACCTTCTCGAGATTGTAACGTCACCGCATGACATCAAAGGCGCATCGATCGCGATGTTTCAGGAAGTAAAGCGCGGCGATGAAGTTCTAATGACGGCACAAGTGAAAGTCGCATTCGTGTCGGGTGGACGTGCGCGCCCGATTCCGAAAGCATTGCGCAGTATGATGGCGACAGATCACCGAAAAAGCAGCGTCGGCTGAGCGGATCGGGTAACTTGTCCTTCACGCTTGTATTTTTCCGGCGTGACGCGGCCCTTCAACTCATGTAATGACTATTCACATGAGCTGGCGAAAAGAACACCGTCGCCGCGAAGGCGGTTACCATCACGGCAATCTCAAAGAAGCGCTGATGCAAGCGGCGCTCGATCTGATTGCCGAAAAAGGTTCGGGCGGATTCACTTTCGCCGAGGCCGCGCGTTCGGCTGGCGTCAGTCCCGCAGCACCCTATCGTCATTTCCGAGACCGCGATGAGTTGATGGCCAACGTAGCCCAACAGGGCTACGAGCGGTTTGAAGCGGTGCTCACGGCCGCGTGGGATGAAGGTCGTCCTGACACGCCGATCGCTTTTCAGCGCGTTGGAAAAGCCTATCTCGCTTTCGCGCGCGAACATCCGGCGCATTATTCAGCGATGTTCGAATCCGGGCTTCCGCTCGATGCAAATCCATCATTGCTGGTCGCAAGTGAGCGCGCCTTCGCGGTTATTCGGGCTGCGTCCGAGCGGCTCGTTGCGATGGCGCCACCTGGCGTGCCGAAGACCCCTGCGCTGATGATGGCCTTACACATTTGGTCGATGTCGCACGGCATCGCGTCGCTGTTTGCACGCGGAGATGCGTCGCGGCGCAAACTCCCAATGTCGCCGGAGGATCTGCTGGAAGCGGGTGTGTTGATCTATCTGAAAGGCTTGGGATTTCAGGTTGAGCAAGTTTCGCGACCACCCACGACTGGCGAGAAAAAATAAATTTTAGGGCGGTTTCCTGACCCGCTTGACAAAATCGAGGAACGGTTTAGTTATGTAAATGTTATTTACATTTACAAACGGGAGTGGCTTATGGCCGGTACCGCAGACACCAATACGGCGCATCTCGACAAATGGGGCCGACCTTCCTGGGCCGGTCGGCATTCCGATCATTTTGAAAACGAACACGGCGGATGGCGCCCGGGATGGCATCCCGGAATGATCCTTGTGACCGTCGCTGGCTTCATCGTCTGGTGGCCGCTCGGTCTGGCCGCTCTCGCCTACTCAATCTGGAGCAGAAAAATGGGTTGCATGACAAGGCACGGCCGCTGGGCCGACAAGATGGAACGGATGCAGTGGAAGATGGAGCGGATGCGTAACCGCATGGAGGGCCGGAGTTTCTACGGTCCATCGAGTGGCAACCGGGCCTTCGACGATTATCGTATGGAGACACTGCGCCGTCTCGAGGAAGAGCAAAACGAATTCAGGGATTTCCTCGATCGCCTGCGTCACGCCAAGGACAAGCAGGAATTCGACGAGTTCATGTCGCAGCATCGCCCGCGGCCGACTCCGCCGAACGACCAGCCTCAGAGCTGAGGCACCGCCGTTTCGACCCCACAGAAACAAACCGCCCGCCTGTTGATCAGGCGGGCGGTTTCGTTTTGAGAGCCCGGACCGGTCGGGAAGCCTTTCTCGGCACCCCAAAATAGCGCTTTGGTAACTTCGCCTTAACCATGATTAGCGTTTGGTTATAAGGGCTAATCGGCGCTGACAGCCCTCGTTTTGACACGTTGGCAGGGGATTCAGATTGCGGCCTCGGGACAGGCCATCCCATGCGACACGAAGATCGGAACCGGGCGGTCCGCAGCGTCAGCATTTCGGCTGGGACTGCGCGTTCGTTTGAATATTTGGATACTCGCATTGAGAGGAAGCCGATCATGAATCCAGCCGATGTGGCGCAGTCCGCCCTGCCGCTGGCCTCTGCCGATGTGTCGTTGATCTCGCTGTTCCTGCAGGCGGCTTTCATCGTGAAGGCGGTCATGCTGGGCCTTCTCGCCTGTTCGGTGTGGGTTTGGGCGATCGCCATCGATAAGATCTTTCTTTATTCGCGCACGAAGCGCGCAATGGATCGCTTCGAGCAGGCATTTTGGTCCGGCCAGTCCATCGACGAATTGTATCGGACGCTCGCTGCCAAGCCGACGCAGTCGATGGCCGCGCTGTTCGTCGCGGCGATGCGCGAGTGGAAGCGCTCCTTTGAAGGCCGGTCGAATTCCTTTGCAGGTCTTCAGATGCGCATCGACAAGGTGATGAGCGTCTCGATCGCGCGCGAGATCGAACGGCTGGATCGCCGTTTGCTTGTGCTTGCGACAGTCGGCTCGGCAAGTCCCTTTGTCGGTCTGTTCGGAACTGTCTGGGGCATCATGTCGAGCTTCCAGTCGATCGCCGCCTCGAAAAATACATCGCTCGCGGTCGTGGCGCCCGGCATCGCGGAAGCGCTCTTTGCCACCGCGATGGGCCTTATCGCCGCAATTCCCGCCACTATTTTCTACAATAAGTTCACATCCGAGGTGAACCGGCAGGCCCAGCGGCTTGAGGGTTTTGCTGACGAATTTTCCGCTATCCTGTCGCGCCAGATCGACGAGCGCGCGTAAGGTGCAAGTGAGTGAGCGCAGTTAACTTTAGCGCAGCGTTAGGACGACCGGCATGGGCATGAATATGGGTGGCGGATCGAGCGGTGGCGGACGCCGTCACTATCGCCGCGCCAACGTGATGGCCGAGATCAATGTCACGCCAATGGTCGACGTGATGTTGGTGCTGCTGATCATCTTTATGGTGTCGGCTCCGTTGCTGACGGTTGGCGTGCCACTCGATTTGCCGCAGACGGCAGCGAAAAGTCTCGATCAGGACAAGGAGCCATTGACGCTGTCGGTGCAGGTCAGCGGCAAAGTGTTTTTGAACAACGCCGAAATTCCCATCGATGAGTTGGTGGCGAAACTGAAAGCCGTGACCGATGCACGAGGTGGCGCGGATGAACGCATTTTCGTTCGCGGCGATACCAAGGCGGATTACGGAACGGTGATGCGCGTGATGGGTCGCCTATCAGCCGCAGGATTCAAGCGCGTGGCTCTCGTAACCGAGGTCGAGCAGGGGACCTGACGTGAAAATCGCAAAGATCGACAAGACACTCGCGGCGTCGATCGCCCTGCACGTCATCGTGATCGGTTGGGGTCTGGTGTCGTTTTCGACGAAAGCATTCGAGACGATTCCGGAAGAATCGCTTCCGGTGGACATTGTGTCCGCAGAGCAGTTCGCGAAAGCGACCGCCGGCATGAAGACGGGTAAGAAAGAAAATCCGAAGCCGGTTGTCGAAAAAGTCTCCGAACCCAAGCCGCCGGTGGAGGATCAAGTCGGCAAGATTACCGAGAAGCCGCCCGTCGTGACCGACGCTGCACCCCCGCCGCCGCCCAAACCTGTCGAGAAACCGGTCGAGAAAAAGCCGGATCCGCCGAAGCCTGTCGCCGAAGACAAGCCGAAGGACGAACCCAAGCCTGCCGAAAAGCAGGAGCCGCCGAAAATCGATCCGATTGCGGAGGCGATCAAGAAAGACGAGAGCAAGAAGCCGCCACCGCCGAAACCTCAAGCCAAGGCGACGCCACCTCAACCGCCGAAGCCGAAGCAGGAGCGAGTGTTCGACGCCACCAAAATGGCCGCACTTCTCGATAAGCGTGATCCATCGCGTGCGGCGATTACGGGCGACACCATCAATGCGAATGCCGCGCTTGGAACCGCGAAGGGCAACGCTGCCAACAATTCGGCGACGTGGGGCGCGATGTTCCGCCAGCAGGTCGAGAAATGCTGGAAAAAACCTTACGGCGGTGTCGAAGTGCAGCAGACTATCGCTGAATTCGAGATCAGACTGAAGAAAGACGGCACGCTGGAAACAATGCCGGTTGCTCTTCCGGGCGCAGCGACGCAGTTCTTCCGCGTCTATCAGGATAGTGCGAGGCGCGCGATCATCGAGTGCCAGCCATATCAACTGCCAGCACAGTACTTTGATGAATGGAAATTTTTCATTCCTGCATTCCAGGAATTGTCTTGAACGGCCTATCCGCCAGAATGAAATTCACATGAGCATGCGTGACGACAACAAGAAAACTGCAAGTTTGAGCCTGACACGCCGCGATGTGATCGCGGGCGCGGCGGGTTTGCTCGCAGTCTCGCCTTCAGGCAAGGCGCTGGCGCAGGCGCGCGTGACCGTGACCGAAGGTACATTCCAGCCGATCCCGATTGCGATTCCGAATTTTGTGCCGGGTACGCAAGCCGATGGCGAAGTCGCGGTTGGCGTAGCCCAAGTCATCACCAATAACCTTAAGCGCAGCGGCTTGTTCGCGCCGATCGATCAGGCGGCTTACATCGAACGCATTACCAATGTCGATGTCGCGCCGCAGTTTGCGAACTGGCGCAGCATTAATGCACAGGCGCTGGTGACGGGTCGCACGACGCGACAGGGCGATGGCCGTCTGAAAGCGGAATTCAGATTGTGGGACGTTCCCGCCACGCAGCAGCTCACCGGCCAGCAATATTTCACGGCGCCGGAATCGTGGCGGCGGATCGCGCATATCATTTCCGATCAAATCTACGAGCGACTGACTGGCGAGAAGGGGTACTTCGACAGTCGCGTGGTGTTTGTGGATGAGACCGGTCCAAAGGAACGTCGCGTCAAGCGGCTCGCGATGATGGATCAAGATGGTGCCAATGTGCGCTACCTCACGCGCGGCGCAGACCTCGTCATCACGCCGCGCTTCTCGCCGTCCACGCAGGAAATTACCTACATGGAATACGGGCAGGGCGATCCACGCGTTTATCTTTTCAACGTTGAGACCGGACAGCGCGAGATCGTCGGTAATTTTCCCGGCATGTCGTTCTCGCCGCGCTTTTCGCCAGACGGCCAGCGCATCATCATGAGCTTGCAGCAAGGCGGCAACTCAAACCTGTTCGTGATGGATTTGCGGTCGAAATCGACGACGCGCCTCACTGACACGCCGGCGATTGACACATCGCCGTCATACTCGCCTGACGCCGCTAGAATTTGTTTTGAATCAGATCGCGGCGGAAAACCGCAAATTTATGTGATGGCCGCCACTGGTGGTGTTGCCCAGCGTATTTCATTCGGAGAGGGAAGCTATTCGACGCCTGTTTGGTCGCCTCGAGGGGATTATATCGCCTTCACCAAGCAAGGCGGAGGGCAATTCTCCATCGGTATCATCAAGCCGGACGGATCGGGCGAACGCATTCTAACGTCAGGATTTCACAACGAGGGTCCGACCTTTGCGCCGAACGGTCGCGTTGTGATGTTTTTCCGCGAGTCTGGCGGAGCGGGAGGCCCATCGTTGTTTACTGTCGATATTTCCGGCCGCAACGAGCAAAAACAACCGACACCGGGATATGCGTCCGATCCGGCGTGGTCACCGCTGTTGTCCTGAGGGCTCGGAAGCCCTCGGGATTTAGCGCGGCTCACGACTTGGAAGCCGCCATCTCGCCGTGATGGTCCGACGTGCAGTCGCGTAGCAATCCGCCGAAATAGCCATGCGTCACATGAGCGATCTGTGGGAACGGATCGCGCGTCATCAGGAGCCTGTGCAATTCGGCAAGCCGGAAGCATGGCACGCCCGGAAACAGGTGATGCTCGAGATGATAATTGAGACCCCAAGGCGCGATCAGCCATAGCTGCCAGAATGGTGCGATGACGGTGCGGCTCTCGTTCAGCACATTCTCATGTTCGACCGCGTAGTGCTCGGCGACGTTACGAATGTAGCGAATGGCGAGGAACACAGTTGCGAGCGGTACGATCCAATAAAGCAGAATCAGTTTCCAAAATCCTAGCGCGATCGATGCCGCAATCAATCCGGCGAAGAAAAACAACCGCGCGCGGTTGACGGCTGTGGGAATGTCTCGCGTTTCTTCGTTCTTGTGAAATCCGCCGAGCGCAGTCTTGATCTTCAGCCCCGACAGATATTGCATGACGTGCTTTACTGCGTTTGCTGGCGAAGTTGGAAATTCAAACTCTTCAAGTCCGACGTTGCGCGTCCAATCCGGATCGTTCTCGCTGTTCAACTCGCGATGATGGGCAAAATGGCTATTACGATAACCCGCCATCGAGGTCGTGGTTGGGATCGCCATAATTTCGCCGATGAAATCATTCAATGAACGGTTCTGGTAAGCGCGATAATGCGCGGCGTCATGCATCAATCCACCGAGCCCATTAATACGCGAGCCGATCACGAGGACCGCCAGCGCATAGATCGCCGGATTCCACCAAGTTTCGCTGATCCAGATGGCAGCAGCGATCAGGCCAAACTCGAGAAGAGCGGCTAAAGAGAATTTCACGCTGTCGATTTGCGACAGGTTGCGGATTTCATCTTTCGTCAGCAGGCGAGGAATATCCCGCACGCATGCATCGCCTAATTTCGCCGAGCGCGCCACGATCGCATCACTCATCGGTACCCTCCACAACTCAACTTTACTGATTGAACGAAGGTACTCTTGTAGGTGCGTTTTTTCTACGGCTGTTAACCCGCTGTTAAGGGCAAATTTTAATCCTTGGTTAAGACAGCGGCCGCGAAGGAACTTTTTCGCTCGGATTTGTCCGTGATTTAAAATTTTGGGTGTTCCGACACGGAAAGTGAGTCTGATTTTGATCAGATCGCCCGCAATGTGAGCAAAGTTCCGCGGAATTCGCCAGCCAGTCCAATGAATTGCTAACGATGTTGACTCAGGAATAGTTCACTCACGAACGCTAAGAAAGAGTCTGAAATTCCTCGCGTGAGACGTGTGAATGACTCTCCCGGGCTTCCGAAGAGCCAAAGACGAAGCGCTACTGCCGCCCGCAATCTATGTGGCGCTGGTGGATTCGCTTTTCCAAAATTTTATGGCTTCGTTCGCGGGCACCGTTTGTGCGGCGATCGCTGCTGTGCTCACGGCATGGAAGACCGGTACGGAATTGCTGTGGCCATGCGCGCTTTTGATTATTGCCGTCGGCATGGCGCGCACCTACGACATGCGCTCCTACGAGAAGTATGGAAAGCCGTTGACGCCGGAGACGGCACCGGAATGGGAGCGTCGCTATAAAGTCGGTGCTGTCCTTTACGCAGGATCGCTCGGTCTGTGGTGCTGGGTTGCATTGCTGGAGAGCAGCGATACCGTTGCCCATCTCCTTTGTTTGTCGGTTACGATCGGATACATCGCAGCCGGTGCCGGCCGCAACTATGGCCGCCCACGAATTGCCTATTTGCAGGTTTTGTCAGCTTGTGGTCCGATGTGCTTGGCGTTGTTTTTGCACGGCGGATTTTATTACTTCGCGCTTGGTTTGCTGAACACGTTGTTTTTCATTGCGCTGAAACGCATCACACTCGACCTCCATCAAGTGCACACGCGCGCTCTGCTCGCAGGTGAGACCGTCACTCAGATCGCCGGCCAGTTCGATACTGCCCTAAACAACATGCCGAACGGCTTGTGTATGTTCGGAAGCGATGGCCGTCTGGTGGTCATCAACAACCGCTTCACGCAGATGATGTCTATTTGTACCGACCTCGTGCATCGGCAAGCGAGCATTAGCGATGTGATCTCGTCATGCGTGAGCGCCGGTACACTGCCTTTCGCAAGCGGAATGTCGATCATCGACGCAATCGAAAAATCGAAGACTGCTGAAATCACGACGGTCAATCCTAGCGAGGGCGGCGAGCGCGCGGTGTCATGGAAACTGCAGCCGATGTCGAGCGGTGGCATCGTCGTGTTGCTCGAGGATATTACGGAGCGTCGCAATTCCGAAGCCCGCATTAGCCACATGGCCCGTTTCGACGAACTGACGGGTCTGCCGAACCGCGTAAGTTTTCGTGATGAAATCGAACGACAGCTGGTGGCCCTCTCGGGCGACGCGCCGCAATCGGCGCTTCTCTTCGTCGACCTCGACCAGTTCAAGCAGGTGAATGACACCTTGGGTCATCCTTGCGGTGACAAGCTGCTCTGCCTTGTGACCGAACGTTTGCGCCACATGCTGCGTCCACAAGATTTTGTCGCTCGCTTCGGCGGCGACGAGTTCGTTGTTTTCCAACGCAATCTTGAGTCGAAGGAAGACGCGGCGGCCCTCGCTCGCCGTATTGTGGACGGGCTGAGCGAGCGCTACGAAGTCGACAAGCATCTGATCGAGATCGGCGCGAGCATCGGCATCGCAATGACATCGCCTGGGGTAAGCGCCGACATTCTTCTAAAGAATGCCGACATGGCGCTCTACCGTGCCAAGGCTGACGGTCGCGGCACATTTTGCTTCTTTCGCGAAGAGATGGCTCAAACAATCGAAGCCCGGCGGGTCCTTGAATTGGATTTGCGCAAGGCGCTCGCAAATGAAGAATTCGAACTGTTCTACCAGCCGCTGGTCAATCTTAAGTCAGGCCGTATCTCGACCTGCGAGGCATTGCTGCGGTGGAATCATCCGGAGCGAGGCGCGGTTTCTCCGGCGGATATTATTCCGGTGGTCGAGGACATGGGTCTCATTGTCGATCTCGGTCGCTGGATTCTGCGCAAAGCCTGCATGGAATGCATGAAGTGGCCGGAAGGCGTGAACGTTGCGGTGAATTTCTCGCCACAGCAATTTCACCAGCGCGACGTATTGAGTGAAGTGCGTTACGCGCTCGAAGTGTCGGGTTTGCCGGCGCATCGTTTGGAAATCGAAATCACCGAGTCGTCTCTACTGCGCAATACGCAGTGGACGCTCGACGTTCTCTCTCAATTACGCGATGCCGGGGTTCGCATTTCTCTAGATGATTTCGGTACCGGCTATTCGAGTCTGAGCTATCTGCATAATTTCCCACTGCAGAAGGTGAAGATCGATCGTTCGTTCCTCGAGGGCATTGGTAATGACAGGCCACTGACATTGCTCCGCGGTGTGGCGCGTCTCAGTGCGGATCTCGGCATGTCCGTCGTCGTCGAAGGTATCGAGACCAATGAACAACTCGAATTGGTGAGCGCCGACGGGACTGTGACCGAAGCGCAGGGCTTCCTGTTCAGCCGTCCGGTTCCTGCCACGCAAGTGCGTGAATTGCTCAAAGCGTCGCACGCGCGAATGGAACCCAACGCTCTACCTACAGCAAAGACAAAGCGTTCAATCGCTTAATTGTCTCAACGTCAAAATCCTCTCGACATTTCATCGAAATTCCGTCGCGCAAATTCGCAACGTGAGTCTTTCGGTTAGTGCGGGTGTTAACCCTAATACCCTGATCTCTTTGCAATCGAATTAAGAAAACCTTAACGTCTAAATCACTGGCACGAACTTCAATAACCGAGCTCGGGAGCTCTCATAAAAATGGGTTCGGCAACACAAGCAACGAGCCATATTCACGAACGCGGCAGCGAACTTCTTGATCGCGTCGATTATCGGCTCGCACAGACTGAATTCGAAAAAGAAGAAATCTATCGGCTGCGATATCGTGCTTACCTTCACGAAGGCGCGATTGAGCCACGCGCCGACCAGCGTCTCACTGATCGCTTCGACAACCTTCCCAACAGTTGGATTTTCGGCGTTTATTTCGACGGCGTCCTTGCAAGCTCGCTTCGCGTCAGCGTGGCGGCTTCGCCGAACGATGAAACTCCTGCGGTCGATGCGTTTCCAGATTTACTTCGGCCCGAGCTCGACAAGGGTAAGGTAATTGTCGATCCAAACCGCTTCGTGGCTGATCCCGATCGAGATCACCGTATCCCTGAACTTCCGTATCTCACTGTCCGGCTAGGGTATGTCGCGTGCGCTTATTTTAACGCCGACATCGGTACTGCGACGGTTCGCAAGGAACATCGTGCATTCTATCGCCGAGTGTTTCTCCAAACGCCTCTGTGCGAACCGCGGCCGTATCCTACCCTGACAAAACCGCTGTGTCTGATGGCGGCGGATTATCTCGGGGTTCGCGAGAAGATTTTCGAGCGCTACCCATATTTCCGTTCTACCTTCTTCGAGCGTCGCAAATTGTTCGAACGTGACCAGGTTGCCTCGGAATCGCTTGCTCCTGTTCTGACCTTGCCGCCGTTCCCGTTCGACCGAGCAACAATTGTGCCTCGGTCCTGAGGCTTTCCCTTCCTGTAAGTCACCTGCCGACCGCTGAACCAAGTATTTCCAAAACAGCCATGGACCTCGTCCGGGGCTTTTTTCGCTTGGCACATTCACCGTCGCGCCATATTTATGGCTCATTAACCATCGCGGTTGCTTTTCACCGATGGCTGGCATTTGAGGGTGTTGAGCAATGACCCATCAAGGTTGACGGAACGTTCGCTTAACTAAGCCGCTGTAGACCGAACACCGGTCCAAGAACCTGAGCGTGGAGGCTCCGGAATGAAACATCAGATGAGTATCCTCCAGGGATTGAAACTGGTCGCGGTTCTGGCAGTCGCGCTGTCGATGAGCGCATGCGCCAACAAAAACGGCGCAGGGTCGGACGCAATGGCGAGCGCCGCGACGCCCGGCAGCCAGCAAGACTTCGTGGTCAATGTCGGCGATCGTGTGTTCTTCGAAAGCGACCAGACGGAATTGTCGTCGCAGGCGATTGCGACGCTCGAAAAGCAGGCGCAGTGGCTGCAACAGTACAATCGCTATGCGTTCACGATCGAAGGCCATGCCGACGAGCGTGGTACCCGCGAATACAACATTGCTTTGGGTGCCAAGCGTGCGCAGTCGGTAAAAAGCTATCTCGCGTCGCGCGGTATTGAGCCCGGCCGCATGCGTACGATTTCTTACGGCAAGGAACGACCAGTTGCGGTGTGTAACGACATTTCATGCTGGTCGCAGAATCGCCGCGCGGTGACGGTGCTCAACGCCAGCTCCTGATCGGAGCATTGCTCGACAATCGCGGCGCCTTCGGGCGCCGTTTTTGTTTTGCTCGCGGAGTTTCGACCTGTCGTAAGTCACATTTTTGGCGTACTGAAACCGACAATATCGATCGCTTTGAAAGCGATGCCTGTTCATTTTCGCCGGGTCCAAATGTCGTCTAGATTGAAAATTCTCGCCTGCGTCATTTCTGCGTCTGTCACTTTATGTCTCGCCGGTAATGCGCTAGCGCAGTCGGCCGACATGGATCCCGAGATGCGAATTGAAAAGCTGGAAAACCAGCTGCGAACGCTGACTGGCCAGAACGAAGAAATTACATACCGCAACCGCCAGCTCGAAGAACAACTCCGGGCGCTCCAAAGCGGCGCACAAGGCCAGCCTGCGGGTCAGCAGGCGGCACCGCTCCGTCCCGCGCCGCCGAATGTTGCCACCACACCCTCGCCGCCCTCTCAGCAGAATTCCGCATACCCGTCAGCCGCTCCGCAGACCGAGAATAACGCTCCGCCGGTGTCGCCGCCTCCGGTTGTGACAGCACCTGTTACTGGCGGCCGTCGCGGCGATGCCTTCGACCCTAACCAAAATCCCAATGCACCTGGCGTCCCGCGTGCGCTTGGTGGCGGACAGATGCCGGCGCAGGATGATCGTCCAGTCGGTGCGCCGGGGGGTCGCGGTGCGGGCGAGCCGCTCGACCTGTCGAACGTCGGTGGCGCTCGCAACCCGAACGCCGCACCAGTTCAGCCTTTGCCGCCTCAAGGAAGCTCGAGCGCGTCGCTGACAACAGCACCCCCCTCGCAAACGCCGCGCGACGAGTTTGATCTCGGAATAGGCTACATTCAGCGCAAGGACTATGCGCTTGCCGAGGAAACGATGCGAAACTTCGGGGTCAAATATCCGAGTGACAAGCTCCTTCCCGACTCGCAATACTGGTTGGGCGAGAGCTTGTTTCAGCGCCAGAAATATCGCGAGGCTGCCGAAGCCTTTCTCGGCGTGACGACGAAATACGACACCTCCTCGAAAGCGCCCGACGCGCTGCTCCGGCTTGGGCAGTCGCTCGCGGCGCTGAAGGAAAAGGAAGCAGCCTGCGCTGCATTTGGCGAAATTACGCGTAAATATCCCAAAGCCTCGAACGGCGTGAAGCAGGGCGTTGCCCGCGAACAAAAGCGCGCGGGCTGCTAATATGATGCGGCAAGGTGGCTTCCCGCCCGCCGGGATTGATCATGTTCAAAGGCGAAACTGCCAGAATTATCTCCGCGTCTGAAGCGAAGCTGCTGTTCGCCGACTGGAAAGCCGCGCCGGCGATCGTACTTGCTGTCTCCGGCGGACCGGACTCTATCGCGCTGATGTGGTTGGCCGCGCGCTGGCGTGCGGCGTTGAAATCCGGTCCTCGACTTGTCGCGGTGACCGTGGATCACGGTCTGCGAAAAGAAGCGGTGCGAGAAGCGCGCGACGTCAAGCAACTTGCAAAATCTCTCGACCTCGATCATCGAACCCTGTGCTGGACCGGAACGAAACCAAAAACCGGACTGCCGGCGGCGGCGCGCGACGCGCGCTACCGGCTTCTGACGCGCGCAGCGATGGTCGTTCGCGCGTCTCACATTTTCACCGCGCACACACGTGACGATCAGGCCGAGACATTCATCATGCGGATGTCACGGGGCAGCGGTATCGCAGGACTGGCAGTGATGGCGAGACAGTCTCGGCGCGAAGGCGTCGTTCTTGCGCGACCTCTGCTCGATATTCCGAAGGCGCGGCTGATCGCAACCCTTCACATGGCAGGAGTTACCTTCGCCGACGATCCGAGCAATCGCGATCCGCGTTTTACCCGCTCTCGGTTGCGTGGATTGATGCCGGTATTGGCTGCCGAAGGAGCGGACGCTCGCAATCTGGTGCGCCTCGCGTCTCGGCTTGCGCGCGCCAATGCGGCTCTGGACATTATGACCGAGGGTGCCGAACGTTATCTTGCGAGCATCGATGCACCTCAAATGCGCGACGGCTTCGATCTGGCGGCATTCTCTGTGTTGGCAGATGAAATCCGCGTGCGGCTTCTGTTGCGCGCGATCGATCGGATCGGGCACGAAGGGCCGGCCGAGCTCGGCAAGGTCGAAGCGCTGCTTCAGGCGATGGATTCGTCTCTGAAAATGGGCGGTCCAGCTCCCGACCGCGTTCGTTTCAAGCAATCGCTGGCGGGTGCGATTGTCAGTATCCATCGCAGCAGGGTCAAAATTGTTCCAGCGCCGCTCCGTCGCGGTCGTTTGGGCGCTCAATAAGGTCGGGTTTCGTTCTTAACCAATGTTGGAGTAGGGCCGAATGACTCCCTTATTTCACCCGGAATGGCGTTAGTATGCGTTAAATAGTCCTAAGTGGTTCCCTTGGCATCGAGATGGACTGCACCTAGATTAACGACACATCCAATCGAAAAACCTGTTTCTCGACCAAGGATATAAGGCTGTGATCCGCGCGGCCATCAAGGAAGTCCAATGAACGCCAATCTGCGCAACTTCGCCCTCTGGGTCATTATTGTACTGCTGCTGTTGGCTCTTTTCACCCTGTTCCAGAATCCGGGGCAGCGGGTTGCTTCGCAGGACATCAGTTTCTCGCAGCTTCTGACCGAGGTTGATCAGAGCCATGTGCGCGACGTCGTGATTCAGGGGCCGGAGATCAACGGCACATTCACCAACGGGTCTACTTTCCATACCTATGCTCCGAGCGATCCGACTCTCGTGAAGCGTCTCTATGACGGCAAGGTCTCGATCACCGCGAAGGCGCCGGGCGACAACGTGCCGTGGTTTGTCTCACTCTTAGTCTCGTGGCTGCCATTCATCGCTCTGATCGGCGTTTGGGTTTTTCTGTCGCGCCAGATGCAGGGCGGAGCGGGCAAGGCGATGGGCTTCGGCAAGTCGCGCGCCAAGATGCTCACGGAAGCGCATGGCCGCGTGACCTTTGAAGACGTTGCGGGCGTCGATGAAGCCAAACAGGATTTGCAGGAGATCGTCGAATTTCTCCGCGACCCCGGAAAGTATCAACGCCTTGGCGGACGTATTCCGCGCGGCGTGTTGCTGGTTGGCCCTCCCGGCACCGGCAAGACGCTGATCGCGCGCGCAGTCGCGGGCGAAGCCAACGTGCCGTTCTTCACCATCTCAGGTTCGGACTTCGTCGAAATGTTCGTCGGTGTCGGCGCGTCGCGCGTCCGCGACATGTTCGAGCAGGCCAAGAAGAACGCTCCCTGCATCATCTTCATCGACGAAATCGACGCGGTTGGCCGTCATCGCGGTGCAGGTCTGGGTGGCGGCAACGATGAGCGCGAACAGACGCTGAACCAGTTGCTGGTCGAGATGGACGGCTTCGAGGCCAATGAAGGTGTGATCCTCATCGCTGCGACCAATCGTCCCGATGTTCTCGATCCAGCATTGCTGCGTCCGGGCCGCTTCGATCGTCAGGTCGTGGTGCCGAATCCGGATGTCGTCGGTCGCGAGCAGATTTTGAAAGTTCACGTCCGCAAGGTGCCGCTCGCGCCGGACATCAACTTGAAAACCATCGCACGCGGTACGCCCGGTTTTTCCGGTGCAGATCTGATGAATCTCGTCAACGAAGCTGCATTGACTGCCGCACGCCGCAATAAGCGCATGGTTACGCAGTCCGAGTTCGAAGAGGCCAAAGACAAGGTGATGATGGGCGCAGAACGCAAGTCGCTCGTCATGACCGAAGAAGAAAAAATGCTTACGGCCTACCACGAGGGTGGTCATGCCATCGTCGGCCTCAACGTCATCGCGACCGACCCGATCCACAAGGCGACAATCATTCCGCGCGGACGTGCGCTTGGCATGGTCATGCAATTGCCTGAACGCGACAAACTCTCGATGTCGCTAGAGCAGATGACCTCGCGGCTCGCCATTATGATGGGTGGACGCGTGGCGGAAGAACTCGTGTTCGGCAGAGACAAGGTCACTTCCGGTGCATCGTCCGACATCGAGCAGGCCACGCGCCTTGCTCGCATGATGGTGACGCGCTGGGGTCTGTCGGAAGAACTCGGCACGGTGTCCTACGGCGAAAACCAAGACGAGGTGTTCCTCGGCATGTCGGTGTCGCGTACTCAGAATGCGTCAGAAGCGACGGTGCAGAAAATTGACACCGAGATTCGGCGTTTTGTCGAAGAAGGCTACAAAGAAGCGACAAAGATTCTCACAGAGAAACGCGCTGACCTCGAAACGCTCGCCAAGGGTCTGCTCGAGTTCGAGACTCTCTCGGGCGACGAGATTGCCGATCTGCTCGCGGGCAAAAAGCCGAACCGCGAATCGGTTCTGGAACCGACGGGTCCGCGCACCTCTGCAGTACCGCCGGCCGGCAAGCCGCGCCCGCGTCCCGATGCGGGTCTCGAGCCTCAGCCACAATCTTAACAAAAGCTTACGCGTCCAATTCTGCAAAAAGGCCGGTCCTCGTGACCGGCCTTTTTCATAGGAGCGGATTTGCTTCGCTGACTTAAGCCTTCATCAAGCCAAACCGGGCAATTTCGGCCCGCGCAGACGTGCGCCGAGGATTTTCATGACCCTGTTTCCGTCACTCGCCGCCAGCACGCCCAGTCGTGCAGTGCCGCCATTTCTGATGATGGCTTGTTTCGCGTTGTTGGTTTTGCATCTCGCATTCTTTCCGGCGGCGTGGCTCGGGCATTGGTGGATCATCGACGACAAAGGCCTCGGCATTCCGACCGACTTCGTAAACGTTTGGTCCGCAGGCAAGCTCGCCCTCGAAGGCCATGCAGCTGCGGCCTACGACTGGGCGATTCAAAAGCAGTTGCAGATCGAGATTCTCGGGCAGAGTTATCCCGGCAATTTCGCGTGGCATTATCCGCCGCCGTTTTTGTTCGTCGCCGCAATTCTTGCGAGCTTTCCTTACGCCATCGCCTACGCGGCGTGGCCGCTTATCAGCTTCGTGCCGTTCGCGTTTGTGATGCGCGGCCTTGTCGGTCGCCCATTCGGCTGGCTGCTCGCTGCGGCGTTTCCAGTCGTGTTGGTGAATACGCTGATCGGCCAGAACGGATTTCTCACCGCCGCACTGGTCGGCGGCACTCTTTATCTGATGCCGGTGCGCCCGGTGCTCGCGGGCATCTGCCTCGGCTTCCTCAGCTACAAGCCGCAATACGGATTGCTGTTTCCATTGGTGCTCATCGTCGCCGCGCAATGGACCGTGTTCGTCACCGCCGCGATCGTCGCTGTTCTGATGACGCTTGCGTCATGGATCGCGTTCGGCACCGAAGCGTGGCTGGCGTGGGCGCATTGGCTGCCAATGGCGTCGCAGGCGTTTCTGTCCGAAGGCCGTGCGCCGTGGGGCAAGATGCAAAGCATCTTTGCGACCGTGCGTTATTTCGACGGCACCGAATATTTCGCGTGGATTTGCCAATGGACCATGACGGCACTTGTCGCCTGCGCGCTTGTCGCGTTGTGGCGCAGCCGGGTTCGCTACTCCATCAAAGCAGCAGGTCTCGCAACCGGAACGCTACTCGCAACGCCGTATCTCTTTCTTTATGACGTGATGGTGCTCGCGATTCCCGTTGCGTTGCTTATTCGTGTCGGTCTGAACAGCGGCTTTCAAAAATACGAATTGCCTGCGCTCGGAGCCGTACTCGCGCTGCTCTTTATCTATCCCGTGGTCGGCGCGCCGACCGGCTTTGCCGCGACGCTCATCATGGCGGGAATGGTCGCTGGGCGCGCCGGTGTGTTCGGAACAATTGAGCCTATTGAACGGCGCTTCCCGCAAAAGTTGTCGCAGGTGCAAACCTAATGCGCGCAGCGATAATGACGCAGGCCCATACTTTCGACGACGCTATTTCCAGCGGCGCACCTCGCGCCGTGATCTCGGTCTGCCTCGCGTTGTGCGTGATGAACGTGTTTTCGCTCATCGTTTCGGCGATGTCCGGACAGTGGATTCTCGATTCAAGCGGCCACGGAATTCCGATCGATTTTGCCAATGTCTATGCCGCCGGCAAACTCGTTCTCGGTGGACATCCAGCGACGGCCTATGACTGGGACGCGCACAAGCACGTTCAGGAAGTCGTGCTTGGGCGAACCTTCGACGGTTATTTCGGCTGGCACTACCCGCCGCCGTTTTTGTTCGTGGCAGCACTTCTTGCAAAGCTTCCCTATGTTGCAGCGTTCGCGGGCTGGATGGCGTTGAGCTTCGTCCCCTATCTTCTGACAATCCGCGCGCTAACCGATCATCGGATCGGCTGGCTGCTTGCTTGTGCGTTTCCCGTTGCACTCAGCAACGCCATGATCGGCCAGAACGGATTTCTCACCGCGTCGCTGATCGGCGGGACACTTTATCTGATGCCGAAGCGGCCTTTACTCGCGGGCATTTGCCTTGGGCTGCTCAGCTACAAGCCGCAATATGGATTATTGTTTCCGTTTGTATTGATCGCTACGCGGCAATGGAAAACATTTGCGTCGGCGGCAATCACCGCGATTTCGCTCGCCGCGATCTCATGGCTGGCGTTCGGCACAGAGACGTGGGCCGCCTTCTTCCACTGGCTGCCACGCGCATCGCAGGCTTTTCTGTCGGATGGCTTTGCAGAATTCGGCAAGATGCAAAGCGTGCTGTCTTTGACGCGATTTCTCGGCGGCAATGACAGTCTCGCGTGGATTCTGCAGTGGGGAATCACGGGAGCCGTTGCGGTCTCACTGATGATATTGTGGTGCAGCCGTGCATCTTACGAAATCAAGGCCGCTGCGCTTGCGACGGGAACCTTGCTCGCAACGCCCTATCTCTATTTATACGACATGGTGGTTCTGGCGATCCCGATGGCGCTGATCGTGCGCTTAGGAATTACGCATGGGTTCCATCGCCTTGAATTACCGTTGCTCGGTGTCGCGATCGCATTGCTGGTTTCGTTTCAATTTGTCGTCGCGCCAGTTGGCCTTGGCGCGACCTTTATCGTTGCCGGATTGATTGCGCATCGTGCGATCGCGTCGTTCAAGCGAGAAAACGACTCGACGACCTTGACGATCGCGCACGCGTAGATGCTTTTGCTGCGCTGCGAATTTGATTTCGATTGAACCAAATGCCTTGTTTCCCGTTTTGAATTGTTGTTCAGTTCTTTCAGGGAGACGAACGGCTTCAATGGTTTATAGGCGAACCCATCAGGTCGTGAAACGTCTTGCTGCGCGTCGTAACGCGATTCTCGCTGCCGCGCGTGCTGCTGCTGCCGATGGCGGCATGTCCGCCGTACAAATTGCACCTGTCGCTACGCGCGCGAACGTCGCTGCGGGCACGGTCTATCGTTATTTCCCCTCGAAAGCCGATCTCATTTCAGAATTGATTGCCGACGTATCGCGCGCAGAATTATCGGCGATCCGCCGCGCGGCTGAAGCTGCGCCCGGTCCATCGTCGGCGCTGGCTGCCGCAGTCACGACCGTTGCGGTGCATGTCGTCTCCAATCGCAAACTGGCGTGGGGCATTTTGGCTGAACCGGTCGATGTCGATGTCACCGAATCGCGCATGGCCAGCCGCCGCGAAATCGCAACCGAAATGGAATCGCGCATCGAAGCCGCTATGCGCGCCGGTCATTTGCCGGCTCAGGACACAGCTCTTGCGGCGACCGCACTGATAGGCGCACTTCATGAATCGCTGGTAGGACCGCTTGCGCCAAGCGATCTTGACGATCCGGTGAAGCTCCGCGACGCTGTGCAAACCATTACGTTGTTTGCACTTCGCGCGGTCGGCGTGCTTGATGCGCGTGCTCGTGGCCTCGTGGTCCAGGCGGTTATGCCGGCATTGCCGGTCAAGCGGGAAATGAACGCGCTGGCAGGTTGAGACGCGCTGCGTCTTGGAGATTCGTACATGACCATCATGATGCCCGCCCCGGATCAGGCGACTCTGGACCGTCGCGACGAAATCGTCGCAGCCTTAAGCAAAATCGTACCAGGCGAGGGCGTCATTTCCAGTGCGGCCGAAATGGTGCCCTATGAATCCGACGGACTGACGGCCTATCGGCAGCCGCCGATGGTCGTTGTGCTGCCCGACACGACAGAGCAGGTCTCCCAAATTCTGAAGTATTGCCACGACAATGGCATCAAGGTTGTGCCGCGCGGATCCGGGACATCGCTGTCAGGTGGCGCGCTGCCCCTGAAAGACGGCGTTCTGCTCGGTCTCGGAAAATTCAAACGCGTTCGGGAGATTGATTTCGAGAATCGTGTTGTCGTGGTCGAACCCGGCGTGACCAATTTGGCCATCAGCCAGGCAGTCGAGCATGAAGGATTTTACTACGCGCCCGATCCGTCGTCGCAGATTGCGTGTTCGATCGGCGGCAATGTCGCGGAGAATTCCGGCGGCGTGCACAGCCTGAAATACGGCATGACGACGAACAACGTGCTTGGCTGCGAGATGGTTCTGATCACCGGCGAGATCCTGCGCATCGGCGGCAAGGCACCTGAGAATGATGGCTATGATCTTATGGGGATTATCAATGGCTCCGAGGGTTTGCTCGGTGTCATCACCGAGGTCACAGTTCGCATTCTGCAGAAGCCGGAAACGGCGCGGGCACTGATGGTCGGCTTCGCTCAGGTCGAGGACGCCGGTCAGTGCGTTGCGGACATCATCGGTGCGGGGATTATTCCCGGCGGCATGGAGATGATGGACAAGAATGCCATTCACGCGGCGGAGGCCTTCGTCCATGCGGGTTATCCGCTGGATGTCGAAGCGCTGTTGATTATCGAACTCGACGGCCCGAGCGTTGAAGTTGATGAATTGATCGAGCGCGTCGAGAAAATCGCGCGCCGCTGCGGCTCGACAACATTGCAGATTTCAAATTCCGAACAGGAGCGGCTGCTGTTCTGGGCGGGACGCAAGGCTGCGTTTCCTGCTGTTGGGCGCATGTCGCCGGATTATCTCTGCATGGACGGCACGATTCCGCGCGGCAAGCTTCCCGCCGTGTTGGCTCGGATCCGCGATCTGTCCAAGAAATATGGTCTGCGCGTCGCCAATGTGTTCCACGCTGGTGACGGAAATTTGCATCCACTCATTCTGTACGATGCGAACGTTCCCGACGAGATGGACAGGGCTGAGGCATTCGGTGCGGACATTCTGCGCGCTTGCGTGGAGATGGGCGGCGTGCTCACCGGCGAGCATGGCGTCGGCGTCGAGAAGCGCGACCTGATGCCGGAGATGTTTAGCGACATCGATCTCGCGCAACAGCAGCGATTGAAATGTGCTTTCGATACACAAGGATTGCTCAATCCGGGAAAGGTGTTTCCGACATTGCACCGTTGCGCGGAACTGGGTCGGGTTCATGTCCATCGCGGCAAACTCGCATTTCCCGACATTCCGCGTTTCTGATCGGAATTATTCGTGGACGCCCTGAAAGTACGCGACGCGCAGGATGTGGAGCAGGCGGTGCGCGATGCGCTCGCTGCCGAGCAGCCGCTTGAGATCATAGGACACGGCACCAAGCGCGCGATCGGCTTGCCGATGTCCACAAATGCGCTGCTCGATTTGTCTGCGCTGAACGCTGTTACGCTTTACGAACCGAATGAACTTGTTTTGACGGTGCAGGCCTGCGCGCCGCTGGCCGATGTGATGTCGCTCATTGATTCGAAAAACCAGCAATTTGCGTTCGAGCCAATGGACACCTCGTTGTTGCTGGGGACGCCGCGCGGTGCGGGCACGATTGGCGGCACGATCTCGGCAGGATTGTCGGGGCCGCGCCGCATTAAGTCCGGTGGCGCGCGGGATCACCTTCTCGGTGTTCATGCGGTGTCGGGTTTCGGAGATTCCTTCAAGGCCGGCGGGCGCGTGGTTAAAAACGTCACCGGTTACGATCTATGCAAGCTGATGGCAGGATCGTGGGGCACGCTCGCGGTGATGACCGAGATGACGCTGAAAGTCACGCCGAAGGCTGAGAGCGAACGCACGTTGGTTCTGCGCGGTCTTGACGATGCAGTTGCGGCGCGGGTGATGACGGCTGCACTGGGCTCGGCGTTCGATGCCTCTGGAGCGGCGCACCTTCCGGTTTCGACTATCCGTGGTAATTCCGACGGGCTGGCGAAGATAGCAACGCCTCAACAAAGTGCGACACTGATACGGCTGGAAGGCATCGGCGCGTCGGTGCTCGATCGCGCGCGTTCTCTCGGCGAAAAGCTTTCGTCGTTCGGTGCGGTCGATATGATCGCAGATGCAGAGTCTGCGGCGGCCTGGGCGGCGTTGCGAGATGTCGAACCCTACGCAGCATCGGGGACGCTTGGCGCGTGGCCTATCTGGCGAATTGTTTGCCCGCCCGCTTCGGGCTGCGCATTCGGTCAAAAGCTCGCGCGCGATACGGGCGGTGACGTGATCTACGACTGGGGCGGGGGGCTGATCTGGGCAGCACTTCCGCCGTCTGCGGATGCGCATGCAATGCTTGTCCGCGAGCGGTTAGCTGCAATCGGAGGTCACGCAATGCTGATCCGCGCCACCGATCGAGTGCGCGCCGCAGTTGCGGTATTCCAGCCCCAGCAGGCTGGGGTCGCGGCGCTCGGTCGGCGCGTCAAGGCGAGCTTCGATCCCAAAAACATTCTCAATCGTGGCCGGATGGTGAGAGCATGACCCGGAAAAGTGTGAAGCGGTTTTCCGAAAAGGTCATACTTCAACAAGCAGGCAAAGCCGTATGAAAACGGAGTTCTCGCTCGCGCAATTGGCAGATCCGGACATTCGCGAAGCCGACAAGATACTGCGCGCTTGCGTGCATTGCGGTTTCTGTACCGCGACTTGCCCGACCTATGTCTTGCTTGGGGATGAACTCGATAGCCCGCGCGGCCGCATCTATCTCATCAAGGAGATGCTGGAAAACGACCGAAAGCCGACGGAAGAGGTCGTCAAGCATATCGACCGCTGCCTTTCTTGTTTGGCATGCATGACGACATGCCCCTCGGGCGTGAACTATATGCATCTCGTCGATCAAGGTCGGGAGAAGATCGAGGCAAATTATTCGCGTCCATTGCTTGATCGCGCGTTGCGCGCGTTGCTGGCAGCGGTGCTGCCACGGCCCGGATTGTTCAGGGCCAGCATGATTGGGGCCCGTTTTATCAAACCGCTTGCTGTATTGTTGCCTGCGTCACCAAAAGGCCGAACGACTCCAACGTTCCTCGACCGTGTTCGCGCGATGCTGGCGCTCGCGCCCTCTACTTTGCCAGCCAAAGGCCCAGTCGGAGGAACGACATTTCCAGCTGAGGGTAAGCGACGGGGACGCATAGCGTTGCTTCAGGGCTGCGCGCAACAAGTTCTGTCTCCCGGAATCAATCGGGCTGCGATCCGCCTGCTCACACGCCACGGTATCGAGGTGGTATTGGTGGCCGATGAGCAGTGCTGTGGGTCGCTGACCCATCACATGGGACGCGACGGCGACGCTCTAGGCCGTGCACGTGCAAATATCGAACTTTGGACAAGTGAGGCCGACGCTAACGGTCTTGATGCCATCCTCGTCACCACGTCCGGCTGCGGCACGACCATCAAGGATTACGGCTATATGCTACGTGAAGACCGAGCGTTTGCAGCAAAAGCGACGCGGGTATCGGCGCTTGCCAAGGATGTGACTGAGTATTTGAGCGGTATGGACATCCAGTGGCCCCAGACCCGCAACGATATCGTTGTCGCATATCACTCCGCGTGCTCGTTGCAGCACGGTCAGAAAATCACGCAGCTTCCGAAAGAATTGCTTTCCAAGAGCGGCTTCGTGGTGAAAGATGTGCCGGAGAGTCATCTGTGTTGCGGTTCGGCGGGAACGTACAACATTCTTCAGCCCGACATCGCAGAGCGATTGCGCGAACGAAAGATCGCAAATATCGCCTCGATAGAGCCGGACATCGTATCGGCGGGCAACATCGGATGCATGGTGCAGATTGGTTTGAGTGAGAACGCCGGCGGAAAGTCTTTTCCTGTTGCGCATACGGTCGAGCTTCTCGATTGGGCAATGGGTGGACCCCCGCCGGAATCGTTCAAAGGATCGATGAAGAGCCCCCGCGTTGGGAGTGCTTGAACGCCGGCAAATTTTTTTCGGCGGAAAATGGAGGACGACGATGGCTAAGCGTAAGAAGAAGGGCAAGAAGAACAAAAAAATGAAGAAGTCGATGACGGCGAAGAAGAAGTCCGCCAAGAAGGCGAAAAAGGCGAAGAAAACCGGTAAGAAAAAGTCTGCGAAAAAGTCTGCCAAGAAATCTGTAAAGAAATCGGCGAGAAAATCTTCGAAGAAGAAGTCCGCCAAAAAGCCGGCGAAGAAGAAGTCTACGAAGAAGAAGGCTGCCAAGAAGAAGAGCGCGCCGAAACCCATGGTGATGCCAAAGCCAGCAGCACCGGCGGCAAGTTGGATGAATCCGCCTCCGCGCCCCGCGCCTGCACCGGCGCCGTCTCCAAGCTGGTCTTCCTCCGGGTTCAGCTCGGGAAACAAGGACGACAGCAACAACTGATTTTGTGGTCCGCCGATAGCGGACAGGACAAGGAAATTCGAGAGGCCGTGGCTTTATCGCCGCGGCCTTTTTTTGGCAAAAAAGGGCAGCAAAAAGTGGAGAATCGGGTGGCCGACGCGTCTCTTCCAAATGCTAAAGTCGACCTCAATCTGTTTGAATATGTAGAAATCTTGGCCCAAAATGCTCAATTGCGGCAAATATCTGTTGTTGGAATATCACACTGACGCACAACATCTCCCACAAAAGCCAAAACGCCTAAAAAGGCGGCATTTGCTTGGGTTTTTTGCTTCACCTAGCCCGCATTGCCGACCACATTGCATCCACGAAATTAATTCGCAGTCGATTAACGCTTGTCATTCGGACCTTCGGCAATCGCACTGGATTTTAACGATGATGGGGATCGTCATGAAGAAAGTAAGTTTGTCAGTCGCAGCACTCGTTGCGATCGGTCTGTCCACGGGGGCTGCTTCGGCTGCCGACATTGCTGCTAAGGTTTACAAGAAGGCTCCGGTGATCGCTGCTGTTGATCCTTGGGACATCGCATTCGGCTCGGCCATCATGAGCGACTACGTGTTCCGCGGCATCACTCAGTCGAACCATAACCCATCGGTGACCGCTTATTTCGAGCCGCGCTACAACATCAACCCGAACCTTCAGTTGTACGTCGGTTCGTCGTTCGAGAGCATCTCGTTCCCGAACCGCGCAGCTGCTGAAGTCGATATCTATGGCGGTATCCGCCCGACCTTCGGCGCATTTGCGTTCGACTTCGGTGTGTTCGGCTACCTGTATCCAGGCGGGTCGTGCTTTGGTAATGGTGGCGCAGCCGTCCCAGGCGGAATTTGCGGCAATAATATTGATTTCAATACGCCAAACAACGGTCTTCCGTTCAACGCTAACTACGCCAAGAAGGACGCCAGCTTCTACGAAGTTTACGGCAAGGTTGCATACACCGTTACCGACGCCTTCACGGTCGGCGCGAATGTCTTCTACTCGCCGAACTTCGTGAACACTGGCGCCGAAGGCACCTATGTTTCGGGTACGGCAAAGTACGTTCTTCCGGCGACGATGTTGCCATACAGCATTGGCTCTTATGTTTCCGCTGAATACGGTCATCAGTTCCTTGGAACGCCAGATGCGTTCTACTTCATCAACAACGGCTTCTTGGGTAAAAACGGCACGGGAGCTTACGCAGACTACAATACTTGGAACATCGGCGTTGGCTTCACCAAGTCGGTCTTCACTCTTGATCTGCGTTACTCCGACACCGACCTCTCGAAAGAGAATTGCAACTACTTTACCAGCGATTACTCCACGGTTACCCCTGGAGTTAACGGTGGCGCTAATGGTTTTGCTTCGAAGTGGTGCGGCTCGACCTTCATCGCGAAGCTCGGTGTCGACCTGACCGCAGCGGCCAACCTGAAGTAAACTTCTTCTTCTGACTTCGAGGGCGGCAGAGAAATCTGCCGCCCTTTTTGTTTGTGCGGTGCGTCCATTCCGGCTACCTGTGCGCCGTGAACAAAAACTGGCGACAATCCATTTCACCCTACCGCAGCAAGATTTGCGATCGCCGTCTGGTGGTTGGAGTGGTTGCAGGAGCGGGTGCTGCAATCGCCATCGGCGGCATGGAATGGCTGTCGTCCAAATTCCTCTACCCTTTGGCGGTGATCCCGTTCGCGACGTCGATCGTGCTTGTGATTGGATCTCCGCAGTTACCGGCTGCCCAGCCCCGCGCCTTGATCGGAGGTCACGTCATCTCGACGCTGATCGGTCTTGCGATGGTCAAAAGCATCGGTCCGCAGCCCTGGGTGGCCGCAGTCGCCGTTGGCCTAGCCGTTCTGGCAATGATGGTGACGGACACATTTCATCCCCCGGCGGGCATCGATCCTTTGCTGGTGGTGTCCGCCAATCTGCCTTGGCAATTTCTGATCGCACCCGTGCTGGCGGGTGCACTGACGCTGACACTGTTCGCGTTGGTTTGGCATCGCTGGCTTTGGCGACGGCCTTGGCCAGAGCGCTGGTTATAGTTGGCGCGTCGAATTTTCTAGTTTGATAACTCAAACCAGTTTGGCGTCCGTTTGGCCGCCGATCGCATGGTGGCCGCCGGAACGGACGAGCACGACCTGCCGCTGGTGAAAGTCTCCGAGCGTGTTGCGATGTCCGATTGAGATGACCGTGGTGGCAGGAAGCTTCTCCGCAATCAGCCGGTAAAGCATCGCCTCCGACGGTTCATCCAGCGATGCTGTTGCTTCGTCCAAGAAAAGGTATTGCGGAATTTGAAGAAGCGCTCGTGCGATGCCGAGGCGTTGCTGCTCGCCGAGCGAGAGCATGCGATTCCAATGGCCGTCCTCTTCAAGTTTGTCTGCGAGCGCGGGCAGTCCCACGAGATTTAGGACGTCGCGAAGCTGCCCCACGCTGAAAGAACCGTCATTTGCGGGGTAGGAAATCGCCGCGGACAATGTTCCGACGGGAAAATAAGGCCGTTGCGGCAGCGTCATCAGAGTAGCGCCTGCCGGAATCTCGACTTCGCCGCTGCCGTAGGGCCAGATGCCAGCGATCGCACGCAGCAATGTCGATTTCCCCGCGCCCGAAGGCCCGGTGATGAGCGTCGCCTCGCCGCTTTGCAAAGCAAAGTCCGATGCGTTGAGCAGCGCGTCGCCATTCGGCAGGTTGATTGCAAAGTTATCGAGCCTGATCCTGTCTTTCGCCGCTCCCGACACAACTTGGATCATCGACGGTTTTGCAGCGAGAGATCTTGCCAAATCGATTCCCGCCTCAAACCCGTCAAGACGCGCAACGACGGCCTGCCACTCGGCTAGCTGCCGGTAAACGCTGATGAAGAATGAAAGCGCGCCTTGCACGCTGCCGAAAGCGGACGCAGTCTGCATCATGCCGCCGAGTTGTATCTTTTCGGCGAAATAGGCTGGTGCGACCAGAATGTAGGGAAAGATAACGGATGCCTGCGAATAGCTCGCGGTAAAAGCGGTCACCTTTTTGGTTCGGACCATGATGCCGAGCCAGTTCTCGACGACGTGTCCAAACCGCGACAGCAGGCGTCCTCGCTCTGCGGCTTCACCGTGTAGAAGTGCTATCTGTTCGGAGTTCTCCCGCACGCGAACCAGATTGAAGCGGAAGTCGGCTTCATACTTCTGTTGACGGAAGTCGAGTCCGACCAGCGGCCAGCCGATGGCGTGGGTTAGCCACGTCCCAAGTGCGGAATAAATGAGGGCGCCCCAAACCATGTAACCAGGGAAGTCGACGTCCTTCCCGAACATATGCAGAGGGGCCTGGTTGGACAGCGTCCACAAGATCACGACAAACGAAAATAAAGTCACCACCGAGCTGAGCAATCCGACGCCGATATCCAGTGTGCGTTGTACATAGAGCTTGACGTCGTCGGTGATGCGCTGATCGGGGTTGTCCGCAGCGTCGCCTTGCAATTGCATTCGGTAGTGATTTGCGTGATCAAGCCAGTTGGTGACGTAATTTGTCGTCATCCACGATCGCCAGCGGATCTGTAGCCACTGATTGAGATAAAGCTGATACACCGCGATCGCGATGTAGATCATTGCTAGCACAGTGAAATAACTGAGTTCGTAGACGAAGTTGTCCCAGTTGCGTTCCTGGAGTGCATTGTAGAAGCGGTTGTTCCAGCTGTTCAGCAGTACCGCGATAACGACCGACCCGAGTTCGAGCACGATGACTGCGGCCAATAAACCCCGCCCCGCCCATTTGTCTTCGGAACGGAAATAGGGAGCTGAAATGCGCCAGACAGCCGCGATCGTAGAGCCGATGCCATTCACAGGATTGTTTCTCCGGGAAACGCCCATAAGGGCTTGGGAAAGAACAAAAATACAAGGCGTTAGACGAAAGTCGTAATCGATGCAGGCTGCGACATCTTGTCCAAATTCCTCACTTCACTCTAGCATGTCGGACTGGCGAAGGGCCGGGGGGTCCCTCTCTATCGCAAGGTTGTGAGCGACTTCCGTTCTGCGGAAGTGCTCAATGCTGTCCGCCGATAACTTCCCGATCAACGCAGACGATTGCCATCCACGCCCTGGCTTTCGTTCATAACAATAACGTGGGGGAGAACGTATATGTGGAATCAAATTTACAATCCGCTCGGCAATGCCGCGCTATCGACAATTGCGGCCGCTATCCCGGTCGTCACGCTGTTGGTGCTGATCGCCAGCGGCAAGGTGAAGGCACATATCGCCGCGATCATCGCTTTGATCTTGGCCAATATCGTTGCCATCTTCGTCTTCACCATGCCTGCCAACTTGTCGATCCGCGCATCTGTTCTAGGAATCTTCGTCGGCTTTTTCCCGATTGGCTGGATCGTTCTCAACGTCATCTTTCTCTACCGTATCACGGTTGAGACGGGACGCTTTGAACTTCTCCAGCGCGCTATTGGAGGCGTTACCACTGACCGCCGCTTGCAACTGCTGCTGATTGCATTTGCGTTCGGTGCGTTCTTCGAAGGCGCGTCGGGCTTTGGTACGCCGGTCGCAATTACCGCTGCGGTGTTGATCGGCCTCGGCTTCTCGCCGCTCGCGGCGTCCGGTCTGTCGCTGATCGCGAATACTGCTCCGGTCGCCTTCGGCGCATTAGGAACGCCGATTCAGGGCCTTGCTTCCGTAACGGGTCTCGATCCCTACACCCTCGGCGCAATGGTTGGACGGCAATTGCCATTCTTCTCGCTGCTGGTGCCATTCTGGCTGATCTGGGCCTTTGCCGGCTGGAGAGGCATGATGGCGATCTGGCCAGCGATCCTTGTGACCGGAGTGTCGTTCGCGATCCCGCAGTTCGTGATCTCGAACTTCATCAATCCTTGGATTGTCGATATTGGCGCATCGCTGATTTCGATGGGTTGTCTGATCTTGTTCCTGAAGGTTTGGCAGCCGAAGGAACTTTGGCTGTCGCCAAAGCTTCGCGGCAATGATGAATCCGCTGCGACCATGAAACCGGCTAAGGCAATGAACAAGACGCCGCTAACTCAGGCGCAGCTTTGGAGCGCTTTGCTGCCTTGGATCATCGTCTGCGTCATCATGCTGATCTGGGGTAACGGCGCATTCAAGACTTGGGCAAATTCCATCTTTGTATGGAATTACCCTGTGCCCGAACTGCACAACATGATCAACAAGGTGCCGCCAGTCGCGGCGAAGCCGACGCCTGAAGGCGCTGTCTTCGGATTCACATACCTATCCTTCACCGGCACGGGCATGTTGATCGCCGCGATCATTTCCGGCTTCTTGATGGGCTTTTCGCCCGCCAAGCTGATCTCGGAATATGGCCGCACGATCAAGGTCTGCGCGATCTCGCTGATTACGATTTCGGCGATGCTCGCCATCGGCACTTTGACGCGCTTGTCAGGTGTTGACGCGACGCTCGGTCTCGCATTCGCCGCAACCGGTGTGCTGTATCCATTCTTTGGCACCTTGCTCGGCTGGTTGGGCGTGGCGCTGACTGGATCGGACACCGCCTCGAACGTGCTGTTCGGAAACCTGCAGAAGATCACTTCGGAACAGTTGGGCCTGTCTCCGATCCTGATGGCTGCGGCGAACTCGTCAGGTGGCGTTATGGGCAAGATGATCGACGCGCAGTCAATCGTCGTCGCCTCGACCGCAACCAACTGGTATGGCCATGAAGGTTCGATCCTGCGTTATGTGTTCTTGCACTCCATCGCACTGGCATGTCTTGTCGGCGTGCTCGTCATGCTGCAGGCTTATGTCTATCCGTTCACAGCGATGGTTCTAAAATAAAACGCCTTAGTAACAACGATGTTCCAACAAATCCCCGCAGCGCGAGCTGCGGGGATTTGCATTTTGTGCTTGTCATTTCAGCGAGATTTCCACTGGCAATCGCGGCGCTTAATGTCTAGAAACGCGCCGGAACGTAGAACTTCGGGAAAATCTGTAATGACATTTCTGCGACACACGGCACTTGCCTTGGTTTTGATTCCGGCTTCGTTCGGATGTACGTCCGCGCAGGCCGCGAGCGAATTTCCGTTTGGCACGGAAATGACGCTAGACGCTTCGCCTCAGCCTGGATCGAAAAAGATTCCTCAACTTGAAATAGGCGAAAGCGGTGAGGCCGTTCTCGATCTGTGGTGCAAGGCAGGCAAAGGTCAGTTCTCCGTCGCCAACGACACTGTGATCTTCGTTCCGGGTGCGATGGAAGATCGCGGCTGCACGCCGATACGCGCGCAGGCCGACGATGCATTGCTCAACACATTGGCTGACGCAGCGACATGGAAACGGCAAGGCGATTTTGTGACGTTCGTCGGCACGAAAACGTTGCGGTTTCGTCTCAACACCAACTGATGCTATCGGCGATCTCTTAGAATCATGTCGGCGCATGTGCCCGCTGATTGGATGACGCCGGTATAACCGCCAAACCCCGCATAGGCTGACGCGAGGTAAAGTCCCGGAATAGAGGTCGCTGGCGAACGCTTCGGCGTGCTGAAAAATGCGTGCGGCGGTGTCGGCGCAAAGCCGTACACCGCCCCCTCCGGTGCACCGAGATATTGCCGCACCGATAGTGCGGTGTTGAAGGACGAAGCGACGACAGCGCCCGCAAGCCCGGGATAGCTTTTGTCGAGATAGCTCACGATCGCATCCTGCCAGCGCGTGCGCTTGGCGCGATACTCGTCCTGGTCGATGTCGCTCCAGTTTGCCAGAGCATCCGGGCCCACGATCGACAGCACGTAAGGCGGCATCGGCACGCCTGAATCGATGGCGTTGTAATTGACGATGGACAGCGGCGGCATGCGCTCGCCGGGCTCGTCGCCCATCAGCGATGTCCCTTGCGAATAGTCTTTGAGCGCCAACATCCAGTTGGGCAACAACTGCGTCGAATAGCTGTGGAGGCCGAATTTCCCCGGAGAACTAGACAGCCCAAGCGTCAACGCGAACAGCGAGATCGAAGCCCGACGGTTCGCATAGGCGTTCCGCAACTTTGCTGCGCCGGCGTCCGGCAGCAACGATGCAAGAACTTCCGGTGCCGCGTTGCCGACGACACGCGAACACTCAACGCTTTGAGGATCGCTGCCGTCTTTTGCCGTATGTGTGAGGCCGCAAACTCGCCCGTTGGAATCAAGCTGTACGGCGCTGGCGGCGCGGCGCAACACGACGGAACATCCTGCAGATTTTATGATCACTCGCGCGAGCGCACTCGAAAGCCGTTGCGAGCCGCCCTGGATGTAACGTCCACCACTGAGAAGATAGCTGCCTTGCGCCATCGCAAAGAACGCCCACCCAAGCGTTGAGGGGTCGTCGTGATAGTAGGAAAGATTGGCGGCGAGGGCCGATTTGACGGCTTCGTTATTTCCGAAGATTAGATCGAGCTTTTGCGACAGAGACAAATTCCAATCGCGCGCGACTGGCAGAAGTTTCCGGACTGCGTCTAACGCCTGCAGCGGTCTTCGAAACGCGGATGCGCCGCGCGACAATGTTCCGGCTGCTGACGCGATCTGTTCCACTTCGCTAAGCAGGCGATCAATCCCGTCGCGCGCCTCCGGGAAGCGATCCGTCAGGGTTCTCCGCGCCGCGTCGAAATCATCGAGAAGCATCAGCGATTTTCCGACCGGGCCGCCGCACACTTCGTAAAATGCGCCGGTTGGAATCCATTTTACGGCGTCAAGAACGCCGGCACGCGTCAGCGGATCGTGCTTGGGATCACGCGGGTCATTGGGATCGCTGGTCTCATGCAACGACCCTTCGACGAACAGATCGCCGACCTTGTAGCTGGACGCCGCGCCGCCGACCGAATTGCTGCGCTCAACCACCAGGACTGTGAGCCCAGCGCGTGCCAGGATCGCGCCGGTTGTCAGGCCGCCGAGACCAGAGCCGATAATAGCAACATCGTAACGCGCCATTCGTCACCGAGCTCCGTGATGACGGTGCAAATCGGGCTGCGCTATTTCCATGATGCCTTGTCAGCGTCCCAGCGCTGCCCCTTCAAATCCGCGGCAAGCGCCTTGATGATGCTTTCGTCGTCGTTGAAGGTGCTTTCTTCTTCGCCGCCGGAACTCTCGGCGAACCGCAAATGCGGACCTGTTGCTTCGTCGGTCGTTTTGCTCGTGGGCGTGCCGACCCAAACGATCATGCGATCGCTGACGCCAGGTTTTTCGGGACCGATTAATGCGGTCGTCTCGAGCGTCTCGACCAGATCGAGTGTGGGCGCGAGCTGACTTGGGCGCTTGACGACGAAGGTAATTTCGCCGGTGATGTCATTCCATTTCGCCGATGCGGGTTTGGCCGACATGGTCCTCGCTGCCGCTGCGGAAAGCACGGTTGCGAATTTATCCTTGTCGAACTTGCCGTTGCTGCTCCAGTCTTTTGCCGAGAACCGCACGGCGCGGTCCATGTCGTAAGTGCCGGAGGTCCAACCGGTACCGACGACATTTGGCAAAACCTTCATTCTGGCTAGCAACGCGCTGGTACGCGCGGGATCGACGATCAACCGCACCACCTGTTGGCCTGTGCGTAGCGCATTGCAATCGGTCACGATGCTGTCGAGCGAGATCTGGACGTCTTCGCTTTTGAGAGCCTTGACGAGATTGAGAAACCCCTCGCGCTTGACGCGAATGCCAACAGACTGCGGCGAGACTTGCGTAAAGTCCTTCGGTGCTTCCACGAGATCGTCATCGACGACCTGCATCTGCCGGAATTCTTTCTCATCAATGTCGGCGTTGTCAGGAGAGGAAACCAGCGAAGCGTTTGCGCCGACAATAATCTTGCCTTCGAAAGTAATCGCCTTGTTGACTGTTTTGCGCACGAGATTGACGCTGACCGGAGTTTTGCTCTCGGCGGTTTGGCCAGAGCCCGAAAACTTTTCGCCATCAGGTTTCAGATCGACAATAAATCGATCCTTTCGGTCCGTTGAGGTAGATACTGAATAGCAAACATCGATTGTTGCGGCGGTGGCTTTTCCGCCTTGACGGGTCTCTCTTATGAAGGCTTCGACCGGGAGATCGCCCAAAATATCTCCGAGTGTCGCGAAATAACGCATCTCGCTCGCGTCAGCCGCCGCCACCTTCGGCGCGCTCTTGGCGGCATCCTTCGGATCCTGAGCCTGAGCCTGCGACAACAGCATGCCGACGGCCAAAACACCCAAGCCAATCGTCGATTTCCGCATATAAATTGGCTCCGTAACCTTGAGTCGCATGTTTTGCAGGCGGCGCGACAATCCCAAAAGCCGGTGATGTTGTCGCGGGATTATTCAACGTTTTCCCGAACTGCAACTGAAAAAGGCCGCCCGCAGGCGGCCGCGGATCATATGTCACTCGGCCTTATGTCAGCACACCCAAGATGTCGAATTCCTGCATGATCAGAAGTTCTTCGCCATTGAGCTTCACTTCAGTTTCGGACCATTTTCCGAACAGCACTTTAGTTCCCAACTTCGATGTCGATTGGGATCAGCTTGCCGACTTCGTCACGTCCGCCGCGGCGGACTGTCACGATCTGGCCCTGAGATGGCTTTTCCTTCGCATTGTCAGGAATGATGACGCCGCCCTTGGTCTTTTCCTCGTCATCAATGCGCTTGACGACGACGCGGTCGTGCAGCGGACGGAATGTGGTCTTGGCCATCAAATCTCCCTATGATTTTCATGTTCCATATTTGATGTCCGGCGCGGTCGGGAACCGACAATAATGAGCTAAGGCGGTTCGGGCCTGCCCTTAGCAATCGCAACCATTGAGTGCTAATGAGGTTTCGGGAATATGGGGAGCCCCCGATCCTGTCAAGCAAAGCCCTTAAGGCCTTGGTGAGGCCAATGTAGGATGCTCTGGAAACCATTGAGGACTGGGGGCGTAATTGGTGGGACCCCAAAAGTTCGCAGGTTGACGTTCCGGCATGTCGGTTCGGGCAGGCGGGTTCAGGAATTTGTGCCGGGAGTAATCATGTCCACGTTCGTCCAGCGATCCAGCGTCCCTGCGACCGTCAATCTCATCGCACTATCGTTGCTGTCAGCGTTCCTTGGTGGATGCGGCACGACGGGCGGCTTCAGCGGATTTGGAGGCCGTTCGCAGCAGGCGGCTTTAGAGCCCGCCGCCGCGCCTGAGATTCCTTCTACGATTCGTCCCGACGAGATCGTCGGTCGCTGGGGCCTCGCCGCATATCACAAGCCTGAGGATCGTGCGCGCACTGAGGCTGCGGCCAAGGGGCAATGCAAACAGCCTTACGTGATCGGTCAGGGTGCAACCGGCGGCGTTGTGATGCATCTTCCCGACGAAGCGACGCCGCAAGAACTCCGTCTCAAGGGTAGTCAAGGCGGTAAAAACTATATCGGTCCATCCGGTCCCGCGGGCGGCGAGAAGGATCGCGAGATCGTGTCCTTCGACGGCCGCGTCCTGCAGACCAAATTCATCGATCCCGATGCGAACAGTCGTTACGGGACGATGGTGTATGTGCGTTGCGCGCCACGCGCTTAGCAGTTGGTTCAGTTTTCGGTCGGCGACGTGATGATACGTCGACTTAGTTGAACATCGCGTCGATATCGTCCTGCGACGCATGTCCATCGTCGTCGGCACTCTTCGGGCCGTTTAGCAAGCGCGCATCGCCGACGCGCGTATCGATCACGGCCGGCGCATGTTGCTTGATCGCATCGACGCCGCCCCAGATGTCCATCATGACGTTGATGTGGTGCTCGATGAATTTCATTGTGCCCATCACCTTGCCGATGCGCTGGCCGGTGAGGTCCTGAAAATTACACGCTTCGAAAATGCCAACAACACGCTCCTGGATTTCTTCGCGCAGTTGGGCCTGCTGGTCGGCAGACGTGACCTTGCCAAGCGCGGTCGCAGCCTGATCGATCGCTTCAGCAGCTTCAAGTATCTGCTGAGTAGCTTCCTCGGTGCCGCCGACAACTGCGCCGAGTTCGCCCGTGACCTTGGCCATCTCGTCGCCATTGAAGCTCTTGCCATGAAGCGTGGCAATTTCCTGTTTGGTACGGTCGATCGCTTCGTGAATGAGATCAAGTTCTACTTTGAGCTTCTCGCATTGTTCGATCTGCGCACGATATGTTTCAAGCAGAACTTTGGCCTCTTCGGATTGCTGCGGCGTGACGGACTCGGCGCGAGGAGCAGTTCCCATCTGAGCGCGGATAGCGCGCAACTCCGCCATGATCTCGCGATGGAACGGGATGGCGTCGCCGTCCAATCCCTCGATCATTGGAAGACTTTCTGTCTCTCCTTGAAATTCTTCAATGCGAAAACGTTTGCGCTGAATAGCCATCGATTGCCCCAGTCCCAAGAATAAATCTTTGTAGCCAATGTGTTTTAACGTGAAGTTCATGCAGCGAAGCTGGCTGCCACTCAACGCATCGGCAAACACGAACGATTAACCATGAGCGTCCTGCGTTCATCGAAAATAAACGCTACCGGCAACAACACATCGCGATTGACGGCGTGGTGAATCCAAAAGCCGTTTTCGTTTACCAAAACGATGCGGTTTTAATTCTAAATGATCCATGTTCAGGCGCGCAGTCCGCGCGTCAACGACGAAACAGTACAGAGTACGTCGACATGAAACATTTCCATTTCGCGCTCGTCGCCGGCGCGTCTCTCATCGGCGTCAGCAACTTTCCCGCATTTGCGTTCGAAGATCAGGCCAAGGCGCCTGAGCCCCGCGTGATCTATGCTCCGCAGCCGCCGGTCCCGATCCGGGTTGCGTATCAGGATCGTTCTACCATGGGCGGCGGCTTCATCGAATTTTTGTTCAATGGCGGTCAGTCATCTGACCCACGTTATCAAAGTCAGGAGCCGCCGAGGGCGCGCCGCGAACTGCCGCCGATGGATCCGCAAGAAGCGATGCGGCCTCAGGAAGAATCGATCGAACCGAGTCGTCCCGGCATGGATCCGAAATTCGAAAAACAAGTCGTCAGCTATGACGGCAGGGAAGCTCCGGGTACGCTCGTGATCGACACGCCGAACAAGTTTCTCTTTCTCGTACAGGCGAACGGCACGGCACTGCGTTACGGCATTGGGGTTGGCAAGCCGGGATTTACCTGGTCAGGCGTGAAGCAGATTTCGGCCAAAAAAGAATGGCCGGATTGGACCCCGCCGCCGGAAATGCTTAAGCGCCGTCCGGATTTGCCGCGTCATATGGAAGGCGGCCCTGAAAATCCGCTCGGCGCGCGCGCGATGTATCTCGGCACGTCGCTTTATCGCATCCACGGCTCGAACGAACCTTGGACAATCGGCACCAACGTCTCGTCTGGTTGTATTCGTATGCGCAACCAAGATGTGATTGATCTTTATGGCCGCGTGCCGGTCGGCACCAAGGTGGTCGTGATCTGACTTGTTCAAATTGCAAAAAAATAACGGCCACTGATCTCAGCGGCCGTTTTCGTTTCAGAGATGTGCTTTGCGGTCAGGCGTAGTCGCTGCCACTGCCACTGCCAGAATCCAAATCATTCCCATCGAAGTCATCATCGGCGTCATCGTCCAATGTGTGATCAGCAAAACTCTGCCGTTGATCGCCGCTATTGTTCTTTCCGATATCGTTGATGCCGGCATCGCGTGCGAGATCGTTGGATGAGGTGTTGTCCCACGGGTTGCGCGACGCACTTGCTGATGATGCGTCGCTAAAACTTTGGTGTCCGCCCCCCGTCAGGCCACGAATGCTGTTCATCAGAATCGAGCCACCGACAAAGCCAGCGGCGGTCGCAGCCGCGGTTCCGAGAAAAGAGCTTCCGCCGCTAAACGGAGTGCCGGAGGAGGCGCGTGGATCGGCGTTCATGCGGGGATCGCCTTGTCCCAAAACTTGACCGCTGTTCCAAACCGGACCGCGGTATTCGTTATGTCCAGGAGGCACATTTGGCACAGAGCCGCGCGACTGCGATTGGCCGAGCAGCGCATCGCGCATTGAATCGAGGAAGCCTCCGGGCGGGCGGTGTTCAGCGTGGCCGCTTTCGAGTTCCTGAATTCGCGCGTTCGCGCGCTTAAGCGTTTCTTCCTGCACCAGCACCGTTTGCACGAGCGTGTAGGGCGCATGAGGGGCGCGGCGCAGCCCATTGGAAATAGCGGTTTCAGCATCCGTCTCGCGCGGCGCTGTCTCCAGCCGCGCAAGACGGTCGAACAATTCATCGACGAGCTGGCGTTCCTGCGGTGTCATGGATTGCTCCTCCTCAAGCTCACCCAAGCGGGTGGCCGCCCGAATGTGGGGCGGCATTGTGTCGGGTTAAGTGGCGCTTCGGATTAAATTTGCGAAAGCTAACGCGAAGACTGCGACAAAATGTCGTTGGAGAACGATTAAGTCCGTGAGAGCGTTACGTTGTTCATTGCCAGCAGTTCCATGAAAGCGTCGCTCGCGAGATATGCATACTCGCGTTCGCGCTGATGCGTCAGCGGATCGAGGCCGATGAGAATCTCATCGACGAATCCGGGATGGCACATGATGAGACCAGCCTCCGGCAGCCCATCGAGAAATCCCTGCATGAGGCTCCTGAAATCGGATTGCTTCGCGAAATCGTATGCGCCCGCAAACCCCGAATTGAACGAGATATTCTTGCGCTCGCATTTCCGCTGAAAGGTAGTGCTCAATGCGTCGAGAAAAAGAGCTTTGGGATTGCCGAGGCGCTTCGCAACCGGAAGCGATCGTCTGCATTGGCGAACACATGCGTTCGGCGCGGCGAATTTCACTGCGGTGATAAACGCATCGCGGATTTGCGGAAATAATTGCGCGTGCTGGTGGCCATCGACGTAGTCCGGCGCGCATCCGAACATTTCCTTGAACGACGAGAGCTGCGCTACCAATTCGGCCTCGATAATTTCCGGATCAAGCTGTCGAAGAAAGCTCATTCGCAGCAGCTTTCCGAGCGGTGAAAAACGTCCGCCATCGAGCGGCTTGAAATGCATGGTCAGCGGATGAAAAGGCGCGGTGAGCGTCGCATGCAATCCGATGGCGCAATCGCGATTTGCCGCGACTGACGTTTTCAACGCTTCAATTTCAGCGCGGTCGATAGCTGCTCCGACCACCATCACTGATGTTGCGTTGATGCGCTTGAGGTCGATCAGGTTGCGGATCGCGCGATTAACGCCGGGGCTTATTCCGTAGTCGTCTGCGCACAACCAGATATGGCGTGGCTGGGAAACGCCGTTCATTCAGCGGCGGTCCGCGATGTAGGATTTTCGGCGGCAGTCGCACTCTCGGCGTTTTTAACGGTGTGCTCTGCAACGAAGTAGATCGGTCGCGCTTTCATTTCGGAAAGAATCTTGCCGATATATTCGCCGACGATCCCGATCATGATGAGTTGCACGCCCCCGATCGTCATCAGGCCGACAACTAGCGAAGGATAGCCGGGAACGGATTTCCCGCTGACGACAGTTTCCCAAAGGATCGAAAGACCGAACAGGAAAGCGACGAACGCGAGCAGTAGCCCAAGGAGACTAGCAATGCGCAGCGGCGCAACGGAGAACGACGTCAGCCCTTCGATCGAAAGACCGAGCAAACGTCCGGGGCTGAACGTTGTAACCCCATAAGCTCGCGACTCAGGTTCATAGTCGACACGGATTTGTTTGAAGCCGATCCAAGTTGCGAGGCCTTTGAAGAATCGATTGCGTTCCGGAAGCGCCCGCAGCGCTGCTGCGGCGCGCGGTGAGAGCAGACGGAAGTCGCCGGCATCCGCCGGGATCTTTTGGCGCGCGCCCCAGTTGATCAGAAAATAAAAGCCGCGAACGGCAACACGGCGCAAGAACGACTCGTTGTCGCGATGTGCTTTCGCCGTGTAGACGACATCGTAGCCGCCCTCGATCCAGTGCCCAACGAGTGTCTCCACTAGCTCCGGCGCATGTTGGCCGTCTCCGTCCATAAAGAGGACTGCGCCGCGACGCGCATGATCGAGTCCGGCCATTAAGGCTGCTTCTTTGCCAAAATTACGCGACAGAGAAACCACCTGCACACCGAGATTTGAAGCCGAGAGGCCACGCGCGATGCTCAGCGTTGCATCGATGCTGCCGTCATCGACATAGACGACTTCGGAAACGAGGCCGTATCTCTGGTTCAGTTTTCCAGCAAGAGAAATCAGCCGCTCATGCAGAAGCGCGAGACCCGCCGCCTCGTTGTAGGCGGGCACAACAATCGACAAGCCTTGCGCGGCAGGGATGAGCCTGTCGCCTGACATGTCAGAAACATCCGCACCGAGCATCATTGATCATCGTCCAAGTAAGTTTGCAGCGATCATATGGCAATTGCCGCGCGCATTGCCACTGCATTGAGTCGCCTACGTTTTGAGGAAGCCTTCGAGCCGCGCGAACAGTGGGTTATCGCGGTCGAGGACATAGTCAAGCGACGCCACCGATACCGTCTCGGCACCCCGATCGCGCAGGAAGCTTCCCAAAGCGTAAAGCTGCGCCGGCGGGCAATGGAGCGTTACCATGCCGGACGACGTCGGCCCGCCAAATGGAGATACGACGCCAAAGCGATTATGGGCCTCGGTCAGCACGTCAACATTGCAGCCCGCAAATCGGGTGCGAACTTCTTTGTATTTGCGGGCGCGTGCGCTTGCCGAGATGTGGTCGAAGATCACCCGCGCGGTCTCGCGTGCATCCGGCGACCATTCTGCATCGCGCGAGGCTACCAGATTGGCGTGGCTGCGCAGCATGACGCCGTCGTCGAGCACCTTGAGACCATTGGCCGCAAGCGTTGCACCAGTCGTGGTGATGTCCACGATCAGTTCGGCGGTGCCGGACGCGGGCGCACCTTCGGTCGCACCTGCGCTTTCGACGATCCTGTAATCGACGACGCCGTGCGACGCGAAGAAATTGCGTGTTAGGTTGATGTATTTCGTCGCAACCCGCATGCGGTGATTGTGCTGTGCCCGAAACGAGGTCGCGACATCATCGAGGTCGGCCATCGTGCGGACGTCGATCCAGGCTTGCGGGACCGCAACGACGACATTCGCGCTGCCGAAGCCGAGGCTTTCGATCAGCATCACGCGTTTGTCGGCTTCGTGAATGCTTTCGCGGATCAGGTCTTCGCCGGTGATACCGAGATGCACGGCTCCGCGCGCTAATTGAGCCGCGATCTCGCTTGCTGAAAGATACGCAATCTCAACATTGTCGAGGCCTGCAATCGTGCCGCGATAGTCGCGCGCACCACGAGGTTTTGCCAAAGCAAGACCAGCCCGCGCGAAGAACGCGTCGGCGTTTTCCTGAAGGCGACCTTTGGACGGCACGGCGAGAACGAACGGGGAGGTCATGATTTGCCTCCCTGCGTCAACGCTTCGATCCAGATGGAAAATCCGACTGCAGGTATCGGCTCGCGCGCGCCTAGGCGTGACAGCAATCCGTCATAGCGACCGCCACCGACCAACGGTTCAGTGCCGTTGCCCGCGCGATGCAACTCGAACTCGAAGCCGGTGTAATAATCGAGGCCGCGGCCAAACGAGGTTGAGAAACGGATAGCCTTGGTGTCGATCCCGCGCGCTGCCATGAAACCGGTGCGGCTCTCGAATTGATCGACGGCAGCATTCAGATTGAGCTTGGCATCCGATGCAAGGGTTCGCAATTGCGCCGCCGCTTCGTCGGGTTCGCCGGAGATCGCGAGAAAGCGTTCGATCAGTTGCAGTGCGTCGCGGGGCAGCGCACCGCCTTTGAGCGTGGATTGTTCGAGAAATCGGTCGGCGATTTCGGAGACCGTACGGCCACCGACGTTGCTAGTGCCAGCGATCGACATCAGGTCGGTGACGAGTGCCAGCGCCGCCTTGCGATCGGAGCCCGCAAGTGCTGCGAGCACGCCTTCGTATTCATTGCGCGTTTTGCCTGTCTCAAGCGTGAGCCGTTCGAGATCCTTCGCGAGCGAGACCTTGCGATTAAAGTCCTTGATCAGACGGCGCTTCCAAACAGGATAGAGGTCCAGCGCTTCGATCAGTGCAGCGAACAACGCGACATCACCGGTGCGAACGTCGGCGTTTTTAATTCCGTAGGTGCGAACAGCTTCGAGACCGAGCGCCAGTATTTCGGCGTCAGCGGCTGCGTGGTCCTGGCGACCGAAAGATTCTACGCCCGCTTGAATGAATTCGCTGGGCTGGCCGCCGCGATAACGGAACACCGGGCCGAGATAGCAGAAGCCAGCAGGCTTCCCGGCCTTGGCCGAGCGCAGATATTCTTGCGCCACCGGAATGGTAAGATCGGGCCGCAGGCACAGTTCGGTGCCGCTGGCGTCGGTCGTTAGATACAGGCTCTTGCGGATGTCCTCGCCAGAGAGATCCAGAAACGGCTCCGCCGGCTGCAGGATCGCGGGCTGGGCCTTTGCGTAGCCAGCTTGGGCAAACGACAATAGTAAGCCTTCCGCCAGTGCGGCGGACCCGGTCGCGGCGGCGGCACTGGTCGGGCTCATCTTAAGGTCCATAAATGCTTGGAGCGGCAGTCCCTTACCACGGCATGTCGAGCGTTTCGACGAAGATCCGGAAAGTGCCTTAATGAGAGATATTTAGCATATACAACCTAAGCGTGTATCAAGTTGAATGCCAATCCCCGAGCGCGGTCTGAACAAGCGCCAAAGCTGCCACTGCAGCGGTATCGGCCCTCAGAATTCGAGGCCCCAGCGACAGACGTAACAAACGGGGTTGCTTGAGTAGTAAGACACGCTCGTCCTCCCCGAAACCGCCCTCAGGCCCGATCAGGACATCGATGCCGCCGCTCTTGGTCTTTGCCTCGGTTGCGAACGCCGCTGCGGGATCGTGTAAAGGCGTTTCCTCATCGCAAAAAACCAGAAGACGGCCCGCGTCACGCTGGACGATATATCGCTCAAGCGGTTGCGGCTCGTGCACCTCGGCAAGAGCCAGGATGCCACATTGTTCTGCCGCCTCGATGACGTTTGCGCGCATGCGGTCGACGTTGATGCGGGTCGTCTGTGTAAAGCTTGTTGTAACGGGGCGCAGGCGTGCCGCGCCCATTTCCACGGCTTTCTGCACCATATAATCCAGCCGGGCATGTTTCAGCGGCGCGAAAACATAGTCCACGTCGGGAAGCCAATCCTGCGGGCGGGTCTGGTTCCCGATCTCCGCACGATCGGGGCGCTTGCGGCCTGCGAGCGTCGCCTGCCACTCACCGTCGCGGCCATTGAAGACTGAAATGGAAGTGCCCGCTGCCAGCCTCAGCACGTTGCCGAGGTAATTGGTCTGGTCACGATCGAGCGCAATGCCGATGCCAGCTGACAGCGGTGTATCGACGAACAGCCTTGGTCCTCGCGCTTCCAGTTTCGGCATCCAACGATCCTTCCAGCGCCGACTTCTAATCGAACGCATTAAGGTTTCCAGCGGTTTGCGCGGCCAACCGCCGCGCTGTTGACAAATTCAACGGGTTGTTAGCTCCCAGCAGGGATTGTAGAAAGAGCGTTATCTGCGATTACGTAGCCCTTGGCATTTTACTGCCAAGCTGTGCACCAGGGACGCTAAACCTGCCGGAGGTAAATCGGTGACGGCCCCAACTCGGTCCACAAGCCTGATAGTTCTGTCGATTGCAGCGACATTAATTTTCCACGCTGCCGCTTTCGCACAGGGTGCATTTCCTGCACCGTTGCCGGGTCAGGCTGCGGCGCCTGCGGCTGCCGTGCCGCCCCCGATGATGGCCGCTCCTGGACCTGCTCCGACCCAGTCATCGTTTCCGTCGCCGATGTCCGGTGGTTTCTCGGCGCCTCCGCCCGGAGCGGGTGGAGGGTTCGGTGCGCCCCAAGAACAAGGAGCGCCTCCCGGCGCACAAGAATGTCAGACCGGCTTTGTGTCGCTGCGCCAAGACGCGGAAGCTAAAGCCAAGGCGATCAAGGTAGCCGGCCAACGCCATGCGCCGCCTCAGGAAGCGTGCAAGCTGATCGCCGCATTCGGCCAGTCGGAAGTGAAGATGATCAAGTTCATTGAGGCCAATGCTCAGAAGTGCCGCATCCCGCCTGAGGCTGCCGTGCAAATGAAAAAGGGTCACGCCGCGACCGAACAGTTGCAGAACAAGGTTTGCAACGCCGCCGCCAATGGCGGAGGTGGAGGCGGCGGTCCCGCGCCAGGCCCAAGTCTGAGCGAAGCGTTGGGATCCGCAAGCTTGCCGGAAGCCAAAGCAACCAAGCGAAGTGGCGGCAGCACCTTCGATACGCTGAGCGGCAACGTGCTCGCGCGATGATTTCTCGCGTATGAGCGACGCCGTAGTTCCGGTTGCCGACTCGACGGCCAACTGGGTCGATACTCATGCACCGCTATGGGCGCGCCCTTACCTGAGGCTGGCGCGTTTCGACCGGCCGATCGGGTGGTGGCTGTTGCTGCTGCCTTGCTGGTGGTCCGCAGCACTTGCCTCCGGAATCGCGCACGATCTTTGCCATCTGCCCCTTGTCATCCCACTATTTATGATCGGCGCGATGGTGATGCGTGGCGCCGGATGCACCTGGAACGACATCACCGACCGTGACCTCGACGCGCGTGTCGATCGCACGCGATCTCGTCCGATTCCATCAGGGCAGGTAACGGTTCGACAGGCTGTAGTATTTCTGATTTTGCAGGCCCTGATTGGTCTGGCGTTGCTGTTGCAGTTCAATGTTTTCGCGATTGTTACCGGCATCGCGTCGTTGGCAATCGTCGCGGTCTATCCCTTCATGAAGCGCATTACTTACTGGCCGCAGATCGTGCTTGGCCTTGCGTTCTCGTGGGGCGCATTGATGGGGTTCGCAGTGATCCTATCGCGCATCGACGCGGCAGCGATCGCGCTTTATCTCGGCTCGATCTGCTGGGTGATCGGATACGACACGATCTACGCCCATCAAGACACCGACGATGATCTTCTAGTGGGAATCAAATCGACTGCGCTGCTGTTCGGCAAGCACACGCAACTGGCGTTGACGGTGTTCTACAGTTTCGCAACTGCTTTCATTGGATTGTCGATTTGGCTGAGCGGCTCGGGATGGCTGGCTTGGGCCGGATTGATGACGTTCGCAGCCCATCTGCTGTGGCAAATTAGCAGAATCAAAATCGAGGATTCGGCCCTGTGTCTGCGATTGTTCAAATCGAATCGCGACGCCGGGTTGCTGCTGTTTGCCGGATTGATTGCCGACGCTGTGCTGCGGGCGAATTAGCATTCTCAATTGCGCGCGATAATCTCGCGCTCGTCGCTATGGACGAGCGGCTGCGTCAGATACTGACCGGCCTTGCGACGAACTAGGAATTTCGGACGGCGCGACCTAATCGCGTTGTGACGGCGGCGGCGCGGCGAGGGTTGACGGCCGTTGTCATTTTCGTCTTCGATCCGCGGCAGCGCCAGCAGGTCGCTCCACAACTGCCACGCACTTTCAAGTTCTTTGGCGTCTGTCGTGACGACCAGCGGGATCGAAAGCGATGGATCGCGATGCGCGAGCATCAACGCGTGACCTTCATCGGTAGCGCGACATGCGATGCCGAGAAATTCGTTGACGCGAAGGCGTATTGCCATGCGGACGCCACGAACGGCACGCTGCACGGAAATGCTTTCGCGATGAATTTCGATGTGCCGTACGCCGCCATCGGCGCGGCCATCGCGCGCGTCGAAGCTGACCGGCAGAAAATGGGGGTCGAGCTGCGATAAGCAGCTCGACCCGACGGGTTGCACCCCGCCGACTCCGAATTGACGCCTCACGGCTTTATCTCCCACGCCGGAATTATGTTCCCGGTCGATGGGTCGACATTGCCCGAGCGGCGTCCGAATCCGCTTAAGAAGGCTGGTTAATCTTTTCTGGGCTGCGTCGCTTCAATTCGCATGATTGATGAGAAGTTGGCGCGGATGATTGACGAGACGTTTCAAGCGCTCGCGAATATCTTTCTGAGAAGTGCTGAAAGTGCTTGAAGTCCCAGTAAAACAGGCACATCTGATGATCACCGCAATTCGTCTTGAAGCCTCAGGAATTCATTTGTGATCTCTTCACCAAACGCATCGTTGACCTCTCCGCAATCTTCCAGCCGAGCCGATCTCCTTGATCAATCCGCCTTGAGTGAGCTGGCGCAACGGCTGGTCGATGCCGCAAAGCGCGCGGGAGCGGATGCATCCGATGCGATTGCCGTTCGTGGTGTGTCTCAAGGTGTCGAGGTTCGTGACGGCAAGGTCGAGGAATCGGAGCGATCCGAAGGCGACGATGTCGGCCTTCGCGTGTTTGTGGGCAAGCGGCAAGCTGTGGTTTCGACCAGCGATGTCAGCGGCGACAATGTCGCCAAACTCGCCGAGCGCGCAGTCGCAATGGCGAAGGTGGCACCCGACGATGAATTCATAGGACTTGCCGATCCATCGTTACTGGCAAAGAATTTCCCCAAACTCGATCTGCTCGATCCCAAAGCGCCGACGGTGTCGGAGTTGGAACGACGCGCCCACGAAGCCGAAGCTGCTGGTCTTTCGGTGAGGGGTGTCGCCAAATCGGGCGGCGCGTCTGCATCGGCTGGCATCGGCGGAATGGTGCTTGTGACCAGCACCGGCTTCCATGGATCGTATCTGCGATCGAGCCAGGGCATTTCGATGACGGCGATTGCCGGCGAAGGCACCGGCATGGAGCGCGATTACGATTTCACATCCGCAATCCATGCCAGCGATTTGGCATCGCCTGCAAGTATCGGACGTCGCGCGGGTGAGCGCACGGTTGCGCGTGTCAATCCGCGCAAGGTCGCGACCTGCAAGGTGCCGGTGGTTTTCGATCCACGCGTCGCCGGATCGCTGGTCGGCCATCTCGTGGGCGCAGTCAATGGCGCTTCGATTGCGCGTAAAACGAGCTTTCTGAAAGATCGCTTGGGCCAGCAATTGTTCGACACGAGCATTCGCATCATCGACGACCCGCTGCGTGTGCGTGGACTGCGTTCGCAGTCTTTCGATGCAGAAGGTGTGGCGGTAAAAAAGCTCGCGATCATTGATGGCGGTGTTCTTACCTCGTGGCTACTGGATTCGGCGACCGCACGCGAGTTGGGAATGGTGACGACGGGGCACGCCCACCGCGGCGTGTCCTCATCACCGTCACCCGGCGCATATAACTTGCATCTCGAGCCGGGAAAGCAAACACCGACTGAATTGATGTCCGATATCAAGGAAGGGTTTTACATCACCGATCTGATCGGTTCCGGTGTCAACAGTGTCACCGGAGACTACAGCCGAGGTGCTGCCGGATTCTGGATCGAGAACGGTGAACTCACATATGCGGTGAGCGAGGTGACGATTGCCGGTCACTTGCTTGAAATTTTCAAGTCGATGATTCCGGCGAACGATTTGGAATTCAAGTACGGGGTCAATGCGCCGACCGTGCGCATTGAGGGTTTGACGATTGCCGGACGATAATTCCAAGTTAATCGGCGACGAAATCCTCGCACGTAACGCTACACTCCTCGCGGATACCGTGCGCGAGGCGGGCGCACTCGCGCTCAAGATGTTTCAGACCGAATTAAAAACATGGACCAAGGGCACTTCATCTCCGGTGTCGGAGGCCGATATTGCGGTCAACGATCTGATCGAGACGCGATTGCGCAACGCGACACCCGACTACGGGTGGCTTTCCGAGGAAAGCGCCGACGATCCCGCACGAATTGGAAAAGATCTAACATGGATCGTCGATCCCATCGACGGTACGCGCGCTTATCTTGCACATAAGCTGGACTGGTCGGTCAGTGTCGCATTGGTGAAAGATGGTGCTCCTGTGCTTGCCGCCATCTTCGCACCAGCAACGAATGAATTTTTCTTCGCAGCTAAGGCGCATGGCGCAAAACTCAACGAGGCCAACATTGCCGCTGCACCCGGAGCAGCGATCGATTTCCCAAAAATTGCCGGACCGAAACCCTTGGTCGAGCGTCTCGGCGGCATGAAGGAAGGTGAGGGGTTGCATCCGCGTATCGGATCGCTTGCACTCCGGCTTGCGCGGGTCGGCGAAGGCGCGCTGGATGCTGCTTTCGCGGGCGGGAACAGCCGTGATTGGGACCTTGCGGCGGCTGATTTAATCGTGCACGAAGCTGGTGGGGAAATGACCACACTGGCGGGGGAGCCTCTGGTCTATAACGGCGCCGATGTCCGTCACGGGCTGTTGGTTGCGGCAGGCAGCGCGCGCCACAAGCACATCGTCGAGCATTTTCGCAAGCATCCCATCTATTGATGTTCGCTCGCCGATTTGGTGCTTAACTCCAGCGGCCGGTTGTCGATCTGGGAATTCAGTTCATGTCTGAAACTGTGCAACAACAACTGCTTCATCTCGTCATTGGCGGCGAATTGCTCGACCTCGAACACGTTACTTTCAAGGATCTCGACAAAGTGGAAGTCGTCGGTTTGTTTCCGAATTATGCGACGGCATACGCCGCATGGAAGGCCAAGGCGCAGCAATCCGTCGATAATGCCCATATGCGCTACTTTATCGTTCATCTCCACCGGCTGCTCGATCCCGGTCAAGATACGAAGTCCGCACGTTGAAACGGGCTCTGAGAGAATTAGGTCGGGCCGGCTGGGTCCAGCATCTTGCTGGTTTTATCGCGGCTGAATTTCTAAGGCTTGTGTGGTGGACGAACAGGTTCACTTACGAACCGCCGGATATGTACGAGCTGATCGAACCGGAAATGCCGGTCATCGTTGCTTTCTGGCATGGGCAGCACTTCATGATGCCGTTTCTCAAGCGCAAAAAATATCCTGCGAAGGTTTTGATTTCGCGTCACCGCGATGGTGAGATCAATGCGATTGCTGCAGAGCGTCTCGATGTCGGCACGGTACGCGGCTCCGGCGATCACGGAAATTCATTTCACCGCAAGGGCGGTGTTGGGGCATTCAAGGCGATGCTTCGAGTGCTCGAAGAGCGGATCAATATGGCGTTGACTGCGGATGTGCCTAAGGTTTCGAGGAAGGCTGGTCTTGGCATTATCATGCTGGCGCGTGAATCCGGGCGGCCTATCCTTCCTGTCGCCATCGCCACCAGCAGATTTAAACGCCTAAAAAATTGGGACCGCTCGGTAGTTCATCTTCCCTTCGGGCGAGGCGTGATTACGGGAAGCGAGATCATCAAGGTGCCACACGATGCCGATGAAGCGACGATGGAACGTCTGCGTCTGAGACTTGAGACGCAACTCAATGACCTTACGCGCCGCGCCTATTCGATTGTCGGACGTCCCGATGAGGGTGCCAATGCCTAGCGCGCGGCCGATCACATTGCGCCTTTACCGGAGGTTGTCCACTCTTGCGACACCCCTGTACGGCGCGATCATCGACCGCCGTATCAAGCAGGGTAAGGAAGATCCCGAACGTATTGATGAACGGCGCGGCATTCCGACGCTCGGGCGTCCGGCTGGGTCGCTGATTTGGATTCATGGCGCGAGCGTCGGTGAGGTTCTTGCCGCAGGAGAACTTATCGAGCGGCTTCGCGCGATGGGCATCCGGATTCTTCTCACGTCAGGTACGGTAACTGCCGCTACGATGGTTGAGCGGCGTTTTCGGAAGGATGTCATTCATCAATACATTCCGTTCGATAATCCGCGGTTTGTTGAGACCTTCCTCGAATATTGGCAACCCGGCCTCGCGCTTTTTATCGAATCCGATCTTTGGCCGAATCTGATTCTCGCGACCTCTGAACGTCGCATTCCGATGGTTCTCATTAATGCGCGGATGTCGCCTCGCTCGTTTCCTCGCTGGATGAGATTCCGCAATACCATTTCGACGTTGCTGGATTGTTTCGACGTCTGTCTCGCGCAATCCGATCTCGACGCCGAACGATTTTCAGCGCTCGGCAGCCCGAATGTGACGACATCCGGCAACCTCAAGCTCGATGTCGCCGCGCCGCCCGCCGACCTGAAGCGACTTGAGCGCATGAAAGCCGCAACCTCACGCCGGATGATGTTCGTTGCGGCATCGACGCATGCGGGCGAGGAGGAGATCGTCCTCGACGCCTACCGGCGGCTTGTGGGCCACTTTCCGGGATTGCTCGGGATTATCGTGCCGCGTCATCCCAAGCGTGGCATTGCGATTGCGCGAATGTTGACGGCTGCTGGCATTCAGGTCGCGTTGCGGTCGCAGGATCAAATGCCGTCCGGTTCAACAGAGATCTATGTTGCAGACACAATGGGCGAGCTGGGATTGTTCTACCGCTTGGCGCCTGTTGCATTCATGGGAGGGTCGCTGGTCGGGCACGGCGGTCAGAACCCGATCGAGGCCATCAAGCTCGGGGCGGCCGTTCTTCACGGCCCCCATGTTTTCAATTTCGCTGAGATTTACGACGCGCTGGATCAATCAGGCGGCGCGCTCAACGCAGATAACGACGAGGAATTCGTCAAGGCGCTCGGATATCTTTTATCCAACCCAATGGGGCGTCAACGAACGACGCAGGCGGCGGAGCAGGTCGTCGATCGTCTTGGAGGGGCCTTGGAAAAAACTCTTAACGCGCTCGAGCCATACCTTCTGCAACTTCGTCTGGAAGGAGAGGGCGTCGATGCGTGAGCCGGGCTTCTGGTACCGGCCGCCGTCGATGATGTCGGCTCTGCTATCGCCGCTCGGTGTTGTTTATGGTGCGGCAACCGCCTGGCGGATGCAGCGCGCAGGTCAAGACATCGGCATTCCGGTCATTTGTATCGGTAATTATCACGTCGGCGGCGCGGGAAAGACACCGGCGACGCTGAAGGTCGCGAGTATCCTTCGTACTGCAGGTGAAACGCCCTTCGTCGTGAGCCGCGGATATGGCGGTGAGTTGGGAGGTCCTGTTCGCGTCGATCCACAATTTCACACCACGCGTGACGTGGGCGACGAACCGCTGATGACGGCCTCGCACGTGCCGGTCATTGTCGCGCGAGATCGTGTGGCCGGCGCCTTGCTGGCAAAATCGGAGGGCGCGAGCGTCGTCCTTCTCGATGATGGATTCCAGAATCCATCCTTGAATAAGAATTTGTCCTTGATTGTCATCGACGGCGAACGCGGTGTAGGTAACGGCGAAGTTTTTCCAGCTGGGCCGTTACGCGCGCCGTTGCCGCCGCAGATCGCGCGAACTAATGCAGTGATCATAGTGGGAGAAGGGCATAGTGCCGATTTAATTTCGAGCGCGGCAGCGAATCGAGGCGCTCTCGTTTTGCTCGCCAGTCTAAAGGCAGATCAATCGTCAGCGAACGCGCTGCATGGGCAACGCGTACTGGCATTTGCGGGTATAGGCGATCCGCAGCGTTTTTTTGCGACACTTCGTGCGAACGGCGTAAATGTTATTGGAGAAAGATCCTTCGCGGATCATCACGTGTTCTCGCCGGCGGATATCGAGGGACTGGTCGCAGAGGCGACTGCGAAATCGTTAAAGCTGGTGACAACCGCAAAGGATATGGTGCGGATTCGAAGCGATGCTCGATTGTCGAAACATGCGACTAAGATTGTGACGCTGAAGGTGTCGATGGAATTCGAAGATGAGGAAAAACTGCGTCAGTTTGTGGTGACGCGAATTTCCGACGCGCGTAAAGCGATCAAATAGCTGGAGCTAAGCCTTGATCGCTCCCGGATAGTGCCGCTGCAAAACGGCCTCCGGGGTTGCATAAGCTTCCTGCCGGTCCACGCTCCAGTATTTCAACTCATCCAGCTGAATGTGCTCGCCGGTTACAGCGCAGCGAACGTAGGAGCCTGGTGACGCCACGCGAAAATCTCCATCGAGAAATTCGACCTGCGCTTCGCCATTTCCGGATGGGTCGAATTTATTAAGCACGGAGACTTTCCAGTTCGCGCCGCGACAACTGGCGCAGCACCTTGTCGATATATAGGGCGTATCGACAGGATGGAAAACCCCTCAGGCGGATCAGAAAAGGTCGCCTTGGACTTTCTTCATGCCAAAATCGGTCGTGCGTTTGACGGTCGTCCTAAGCCTTGCGGGGTTCCCGGAACTGGTAGTTCCGGATCCGTCCGCATCTGTTGTGGCCCGGACGCGCCCGTCGGCAAACTCGATTTCGACATGCTGACCTGAACCGGTCTGGGCTGCTGCATGAATGGACGATCCCTTCGCGTCTCGTACAAGTGCGAAACCGCGATCAAGAACGCTTCGGTAGGACAGCGCGTTCAAGAGTTGCGATAAATATTTCAAGCGCGTGTCGCGTTGTTCAATGTGCTGACGGCTATAGCGTCGCGCGTTCACAGCAAGCCGCTGGACCTGCTCCCTCGCATAAACTATCCGAGTCTTAAGTATGTTGACGGTCAGGCGTCCACTGATTGCGGAGAGTCGCCGCTCGTAGACGTGGGCGTTGGCGCGAAGTGCGCGGGGTAGTTGCGCGCCGGCACGATCCAGACGTTGGCGCGGAATGTGCAGCAATTCGCTTGCCTTGGGTAATGAACGAATGGCGGCCTTCAATTCGGTGCGGCGGTTGTCCTGACTGCGTCTCCACGATGCCAGCGCTTGCCGTGCAAATCCCGTGATTTCGACGAACAGTTCCGCGCGCACTGGAACTGCCATTTCGGCGGCGGCGGTCGGTGTCGGCGCGCGTTTGTCCGAAGCAAAATCGATCAGCGTCACATCCGTCTCATGGCCGACGGCGGAAATCAGCGGGATCATGCTTTCGGCTGCGGCGCGCACCACGATCTCCTCGTTGAACGACCAGAGGTCTTCCAGCGAGCCACCGCCACGCGCGACAATCAGTAGATCCGGTCGGGGAATTTTGCCCTTTTCGGGCAGCGCATTGAAACCATGAATTGCCGCTGCGATTTGCTCTGCGGAGCCTTCGCCCTGCACGCGCACCGGCCAGACCAATACACGTCTTGGGAAGCGATCTTCAAGCCGATGCAGGATGTCGCGGATCACCGCACCGGTCGGTGACGTCACCACGCCGATGACTTCGGGCAACCACGGCAGCAATTGCTTGCGCGATTCGTCGAACAACCCTTCGGCAGCGAGTTTCTTTTTGCGTTCTTCCATCAGCGCCATCAGCGCGCCGACACCTGCGGGTTCGATGGCCTCGATCACGATTTGATATTTCGAGGAGCCGGGATAGGTCGTGAGCTTTCCAGTCGCTATGATTTCAAGCCCTTCCTGCGGCTTGAACTTCATCCGCCCGTAAACGCCCTTCCAGATTACGGCCTCGATCTTGGCACCGTCGTCCTTGAGCGCGAAGTAGCTGTGGCCAGAGGAATGGGGGCCGCGAAATCCGGAAATTTCGCCGCGCACGCGCACGTGCTCATAGGCACTCTCAACAGTGCGCTTCAGCGCCGAGGACAGCTCTGAAACCGTATATTCCTGTGAATTCGGCAATGCTTCGGCGACGCGCTTGGCCATGAAACTTCGAATCTGTTGCGGCGGCGGAGCGCCATGCTAAACCCTTTTATCGGTAGCACAAAACTCGGTTCAATCCTCCTCCATGAATATCCTTTTGATCGGTTCGGGTGGGCGCGAACACGCGCTGGCGTGGAAAATGGCGGGCTCGCCGCTGCTGACGAAATTGTGGTGCGCGCCGGGCAATGCCGGCATCGCGCAGGAGGCCGAGTGCGTCGCGCTGGATGTGGCCGATCACACCGCCGTCATTGCATTTTGCCAGTCGAACAAAATTGATCTTGTGGTCGTCGGTCCCGAAGCACCATTGGCGGCAGGCATTGTCGACGATCTAGCGGCTTCCGGAATCAAGTCCTTCGGTCCAAGCAAGGCAGCCTCGCAACTTGAAAGCTCCAAGGGTTTCACAAAGGATCTTTGTCGCGCGAATAATATTCCGACGGCCGCCTATGAGCGATTTCGCGACGCCGTAGCGGCGAAGGCTTATATCCGCAAACAAGGTGCACCGATTGTCGTGAAGGCCGACGGGCTTGCGGCTGGCAAGGGCGTCGTCGTCGCGATGACAATTGCCGAAGCTGAAGCAGCAGTTGATGCGTTGTTCAACTCGCCGGGTGCTGAGGCGGTTGTCGAAGAATTTCTAGAAGGCGAAGAGGCCTCGTTCTTTGTGCTGTGCGACGGCGTGAATGGATTGTCGCTGGCCACCGCGCAGGATCACAAGCGCGCGTTTGACGGCGACAAAGGCCCGAACACCGGAGGCATGGGCGCATATTCGCCTGCGCCCGTCATGACGGAGGCTCTGATTGCGCAAACGATGAATAAAATTATTTATCCGACGCTCCGCGCGATGTTTGCGAAAGGCATGCCATACAAGGGCGTGCTGTTCGCCGGATTGATGATCACGAAGACCGGCCCCAAGCTGATCGAATACAACGTTCGTTTCGGCGATCCCGAAACACAGGTGCTGATGATGCGGTTGATGTCCGATCTCGTTCCGGCGTTGCTCGCGTCGGTGGATGAACAATTGAAGAACTTCGATCTGCGCTGGTTGTCCGATCCCGCATTGACGGTCGTGATGGCGGCGAAAGGCTATCCGGGTGAATACTCAAAGGGAACGCGTATCGACGGACTCCATGAAGCGGCAGAGGTGGAAGGCGTCGAAATTTTTCACGCGGGAACGAAATCTGGTGGCGGACACATTCTAGCCAATGGTGGTCGCGTGCTGAACATCACCGCGACCGGCAAGACGGTCGGCGAAGCGCAGCGCCGCGCCTATGAAGCCATCGACCGTATCAAATGGCCCGAAGGATTCTGTCGCCGCGATATCGGCTGGCAGGCCGTCGCGCGAGAAAAGAACGCGAAGGTGTAGCTATGTCCGATCTCGCCGATCTGTTTCCCGGCTTTTCGTCCGAATGGATCAATACAAATAGTAGTCGGGTTTTTGCGCGCGTCGGCGGCAATGGCCCGCCGTTGCTGTTATTGCATGGGTTCTCGCAAACGCATGTGATGTGGCATCGCGTGGCGCCGAAGCTGGCCGAGAAATTCGCGCTCGTCATTGCTGACTTACCAGGCTATGGCTGGTCTGACGTACCGCAGAGCGATGCCGAGCATACGCCATTCACCAAGCGCGCGATGGCGCAGACGATGATCGACGCGATGGAGCAGCTTGGCCACGCGCGGTTCGCTCTAGCGGGTCACGATCGCGGCGGTCGCGTCTCCTATCGGCTGGCGCTGGATCATCCAGGACGGCTGTCGCGCCTCGCGACGCTGGATATTCTACCGACCTATGAATACTGGGCGCGGATGGATCGTGCCTATGCCTTGAAGATTTATCACTGGGCGCTGCTGGCGCAGCCCGAGCCGCTGCCGGAAATGCTGCTGGGTGCAAGTGCTGATGGTTATCTCAAGAACAAGCTCACAAGCTGGACCAAGTCGAAAAGCCTCAAAGCGTTCGATCCGCGCGCGCTTGCACACTACCTCGCGGCGTTCAGCGATCCGCTTCGTATTCATGCGATGTGCGAGGATTATCGAGCCGGCGCCTATGCGGATTTCGAGCATGACAAGGCAGATCACGACGCTGGCAATAAAATCACGATCCCGATGCTGGCGTTGTGGGGCGATGCGGGAATCGCGCAGTCCGCAGCGACGCCGCTCGATACTTGGAAAACATGGGCGACCAATGTGCGCGGACAGTCTGTCAATTCCGGACACTTCCTGACAGAAGAAGACCCGGAGGCCACAGCTTCCGCGCTGCTCGCATTTTTCTCGGAGCCGGCATAATGTTGCGTGAGGCGCGACGTGAGGATATCAAGCGCATCGTCGAGATGTTGGGCGACGACGCGCTCTCGCATGGTCGCGAGAATCCTTCAGGCAACATAAAAGCCTACGAAGCGGCGTTCGATGCCATCGCCGCTGATTCGAACAATATGCTTTATGTGTGGGACGAGGAGGGAGATGTCGTGGGGTGTCTGCAACTCACATTTTTGCCGGGTATGTCCTATCAGGGTGCATGGATTGCGCAGATCGAGGGTGTGCGTGTGGACCGCTCGATGCGCGGCGAGGGCATCGGCGAAGAAATGATGAAATTTGTGATCGAGAAATCGCGCGAACGCGGTTGCAGACACTTGCAGCTCATGACCGACAAGCGCCGCATGGATGCACAGCGTTTCTACGAGCGTCTTGGCTTTGTGATGTCGCACGAAGGCATGAAGCTGAAGCTTTAATTTTTGCGCATGATCATCTTGGAAAGTTGAATTCCATTTTTCCGGATCGTGCGCTTAACGCCTCGCTTTAAAAAAATCCTTCAGCAACGCCGCCGCTTCGCTCTCGCCGACGGAGGGATAGACCTCCGGCGCGTGATGGCAGGTGGGTGATGCGAAGAATCTGACTCCGTTGTCGACCCCGCCGCCCTTTGGATCGCTCGCGCCGTAGTAAACACGCCGAATACGCGCGAATGAAATCGCCGCTGCGCACATCGTGCACGGCTCCAGTGTGACGTAGAGGTCACAATCGATCAGCCGCTCACTCGCCAAGGCGCGCCCAGCGCTTCGAATCGCCAGAATTTCGGCGTGCGCTGTTGGATCGCGGTCGATCAGCGTTCGATTGCCTGCTTCTGCGATGATCGCTCCGTCACGGACGATCACGCAGCCGATCGGCACTTCGCCGGACGATCCGGCGATTTCGGCCTGTTTCAGAGCCAAATCCATAAAAGATCGCGCGCTCATGCCTCGTTTCCTTGGACGAACTCTGTTATCAGCCCGTCATCCCTTCAGTGAGATCATCCATGCCCCGCGACAACGATAAAAACAACGGCCGTCCGCCGCGACGTGACCGTGCTGGCGGCGGCAAGGGGCGGTCTGGCGGCGGAGAACGATCGCGGGACGATCGACCGGCCCGGTCGTTATCGCCACGGAGCGGCGGCGGCAAGAAATTTGGTGGCAAGAGTTTCGGGGACAAACGCCCGGCTGGCGATAAGCGGCCTTACGCATCCAAGCCTTACGCATCCAAGCCTTACGCTGGCAAAGGCGATGGCTTCCGGAAAGATCGCGCGCCTGCGCCGGGCACTGAAGGCCGCTCGTCATTCAAGCCGCGCGACAATCGCGGAGAGTCTCGCGGTGGCGGAAACTCAAGCGCGACGCGCTTTGGCGAGAAGAAGTTCGCGGATAAGCGCCCGTTTAAGCCGCGCGGCGAGCATGGCGATTCACCTCGTCCCGCGCGGTTCAACCGTGACGATCGTCCGCAACGCGACGATCGTGCGCCGCGTAACCGCGCCCCTGACAGAGGTGGACGCAAGGATTTCAATCGCGGCGAACACCGCATCAGCGACAAGCCGTGGCAGAAGCGTGAACCGGCGCGCGATGGCTCACTCCGCGACAGCCGACCGCCGTCGCGAGATGGTGGTCGCGGGTTCGACAAACCAAGCGAGGAGCGCAGATCTGAGCGCCCACGATTTGCGCGTTCGCGCGACGACCGTCCGGAACGCTCCGTTGGCGCCGACCGTGGCCCGCGCAAATTCGATCGTCCACGAACTGATCGACCCGACCGCGAGCGGCCAAAGTTCGATCGTCCCCGTTCCGACAAGCCGCGCGACGATCGCGCACCACGAGGTCGAAGTGAATGGCAGGAGCATCCACGCAGCGAATCGCGTGACGAACGCCCGCGCCGCGACAACGAGGATGACAGCAAAGTTTTTGCCAAACGTCCTGCTTTCGGCGGCCGCGGCGCTTATCGTGAGCGCAAGCCTGACCCCGACAAGCGTGCACCGCGCGAAGCAGCGCCAGCGAAAAAGAAAGCCGGCGAACGCATCGCCAAGATCGTGTCGCGCGCGGGACTTTGTTCGCGTCGCGATGCCGAGGAATGGATCGTGCAGGGTCGCGTTGCGGTAAATGGCCGCGTTATCAACTCGCCCGCGCTCGATATTACATCGAACGATGTTGTAACGATTGACGGCAAGCCTTTGCCAGAACGAGAACGCACGCGGCTGTTTCTGTATCACAAGCCGCGCGGCCTGATGACGACCCACGACGATCCAGAAGGCCGCCCCACGGTTTTCGATAATCTACCGGAAGGTCTGCCGCGTCTCATCAGTATCGGGCGGCTGGATTTCAACACCGAAGGTCTGCTCCTTCTGACCAACGACGGCGGTCTCGCGCGCGCCCTCGAACTTCCGGATACCGGATGGCTGCGGCGCTATCGCGTTCGCGCGCATGGCGAAGTCACGCAGGCGCAACTCGATGAATTGAAGAAGGGCGTCGAGGTCGATGGCGTCAAATATGGTTCGATCGATGCGACGTTGGAACGCGACAAGGGCGCGAATGTTTGGATCGTTTTTGGGATTCGCGAGGGCAAGAATCGAGAGGTTCGTAACGTCATGGCGTATCTCGGCCTTGAAGTGAATCGTCTGATCCGAATTTCCTATGGCCCGTTTCAATTGGGAGAGATCGAGGAAGGTCAAGTCGAGGAAATTAAGAGTCGTGTGTTGCGCGACCAACTCGGCGAAAAGATTGTCGCGAGTTCCGGCGCGCAGTTCGACAAGCCGGTTCGCGACGCGGTGGAGGGCGAAAGTGCTCCTCGCCCAAAAGGCCGAGTCAAGCCGCTTGGCAAAAGCGGGTTGATCGCCGACCGCAAGGGTCGCCGTATCTTAGTGACGCGCGCAGGGTCCGACGAAGCGCGTGCGCGCAACGAAGAAGAGGCAGGCGGCTTTGGACCACCGCGTCGTCCGCAGCGCGGCTATAAAGGCAAGCGCGATTTGAAGCCGCGGGACGAGTGAACATGATCCGGAAAAGTGTAGACCTGTTTTCCGATAAGATTATGCTCGGGGCTTAAAATGCGCGTTGTCGGCGGACGATTGAGAGGCCGCAGTATCGCGTCGCCGACGTCGAATGACATTCGACCAACGCAGGACCGTCTGCGCGAATCTCTCTTCAACATACTGATGCACGCTTACGAGAATCCCATCGATGGCGCGCGGGTGCTTGATCTGTTCGCGGGCACGGGCGCGCTCGGCATCGAGGCGATCTCGCGCGGCGCGGCATTCACGTTGTTCGTGGACAATGGCGCAGAGGCGAGAGCGTTGTTGCGCAACAATGTGGAGTCCTTGGGTCTCGGCGGTGTGACAAAAGTTTTTCGGCGCGATGCGACCAATTTGGGAGAAGCGTATCCGGTCGAGCCGTTCTCGTTGGTGTTTCTCGATCCGCCCTACGGTCGCGAAATGTCGAGCAAGGCGGTGGCGTCACTGCGCGGCGGTAAATGGCTGAAACCGAAAGCGCTGGTCGTCGTCGAAGAATCGAAGGCAGCAAGTTTCAAGGCCCCGGACGGTTTTGAGCAGCTTGAGCGCCGTGCGTATGACGAAACGGAGTTTGTTTTCTTGCGGCCGGTGATGGGCTGAGCGGTGGCTACCGGCGCCCGAACAGCTTTTCGATGTCGGCAAGTTTCAATTCGACGTAAGTCGGGCGACCGTGGTTGCATTGGCCTGAGTTTGGCGTCACTTCCATCTCACGCAGCAGCGCATTCATTTCCTCGGGCTTGAGGATGCGCCCCGCGCGCACCGAGCCGTGACAGGCCATTGTCGCGGCGACATGCATCAGGCGGCGTTCCAGCGGCAGCGTTTCGTCCCACTCTGCCATATGCTCTGCGAGATCGCTCAGCAATGACGCGGCGTTGGTCTTGCCGAGCAGTGACGGCGTCTCGCGAACTGCAACCGCACCGGGCCCGAAGGATTCGATCGCGAGACCGAATTTCTCCAGCTCATCGGCGCGCGCGACGAGCTTTTCGACCGTGGCTTCGTCCATCTCGACGATCTCGGGAATCAGCAGTATCTGGCGCTGAACGCCATTGCGCTCCAGCGATGCCTTTAGACGTTCATATACGATACGTTCATGCGCAGCGTGCTGGTCGACCACGATCAGACCGTCTCGCGTTTGTGAGACGATATACGTCTCATGAATTTGCGTGCGGGCCGCGCCGAGCGGGCGGTCAATCAGATCCCGCGGCGCTTCATTGAAACGCACGTCTGCAGTCGGTGCGCCGGTGTCGAATATCGACTGCGCGGCTTCTGCAAGTTCGTTTGTGTAGAACGGCGCAGCCGATCCGTTGAATGCCATTGGTGCCGATGGATAGCTTGGCGAGCGCCAGTCCCAGCCGCTGCGAGGGAGGTTACCGGGACGGAACGACATGATTGCGGCTCCGTCTGAATTGGCGGCAGTGCGCTTTCCTTCGCGCGCGAGTCCCTCTTTGAGCGCATGGACGATCAATGCGCGCACGAGGCCAGCATTACGAAAGCGAACTTCTGTTTTTGCCGGATGCACATTGGCGTCCACCTCTTGCGTATCAAGCGAGACGAACAGCGCGACAACGGGATGCCGGTCGCGCGGCAGATAGTCCGAATAGGCCGCGCGAACCGCGCCGAGAATGAGTTTGTCGCGCACCGGACGTCCGTTGACGAACAGATATTGCCCGAGCGCATTGGCGCGCGTCAGCGACGGCGCGGCGGCAAATCCTTCGACCACAACGCCGTCGCGCTCGGCGCGAACCTCGATGGCATTGGCGCGGAAGTCTGTGCCTAGAATATCGCCGAGCCGCGTCAAGCGCCCTGCGGCACCGGTCAATGCTGCGGCCCAAGTCACAGGCGCGCGTTCCTCTCCGGACAGCGAGAACGCAATATCCGGTCGTGCCATTGCGAGACGCCGAACGACCTCCCGAATTGCTTCAGCCTCGGTGCGGTCGGTCTTGAGAAATTTCAGGCGCGCAGGCGTCGCGAAAAAAAGGTCGTTGACCTCGACGCGCGTGCCTGTGGCCAGTGCGGCAGGCGCGATATCGGATTTATGTCCGCCGTCAACGTTCAGCGCCCATGCATGAGGTTCGCTGGCGTGGCGCGTGGTGATGCCGAGACGTGCGACAGCGCCGATGGAGGGCAACGCTTCACCGCGAAAGCCGAGCGTGCGGATGCGCAGCAAATCCTCGTCATCGAGCTTCGAGGTCGCATGACGGTCCGCGGCAAGTGCCAAGTCATCGCGCGTCATACCTGAACCATCATCGGTGATGCCGATGCGCCGCCGCCCGCCGCCGTCGGTGAAGATATCGATCCGTGCCGCGCCTGCGTCGATGGCGTTTTCCACAAGTTCTTTCACCGCGCTCGCAGGCCGCTCCACCACTTCGCCGGCGGCGATGCGGTTGACGATCTGTTCGGGGAGCTGGCGGACGGGCATGGGACTTCGGCGATTCGCGTGAATGCCCATTTTAAGATGCTAAAGGGCAGGGCACGAATCAAAGACAAGGCTTTTGCCCGCTAATCACGCAGGTTTTAGTCGTCAAAGCGGCCCGAGCCGCGCTTTGCCTTGATGTCACTTCGGTGTTTCTTACCGTCGAGGCGGCGCGTCTTGGAGGCTTTGGTTGGCTTGGTCGCCCTGCGGATCGTCGGTTTGATGGCGGCCTTGCGGATCATGTCGAACAGCCGTTCCCGCGCAGCGTCGCGATTGCGCTCCAAGCTGCGGTGTTGTTGAGCGATGATGACGATGACGCCATTCTTCGTAAGCTTGCTTCCGGCGATTCGCATCAGCCGGATCGCAACATCATTCGGCAATGTGCGCGATTCGCGCGCATTGAAGCGAAGCTGGACGGCGGTCGCAACCTTGTTGACGTTTTGGCCACCGGGGCCTGACGAACGCACAAACGATTCCTGCAATTCGGAATCGTCGATCTCGATGGTATCGTTCACTCGCCGCATGGCACCCGCAATTTACAGCGGGTATACGATTCTGTCGCCCGGTTACTTTGTGGGCTCTGCGGAAGCAACGGGCGCACGGCCGACGCTGACGCTAAGAAGTCCTTGACCCCAAATGCGCTTGGCGACGCGTTTGGCTTGATCGAGCGTCACGGCATCGACAATTGCATTGCGTTTTTCGATGTAGTCGATGCCGAGATTATCGAGCTGATACTGCAGAAGTGCGCTAGCGATTTTCGATGAGGTATCGAGCGCGAGCATCTGCGAACCCTTGAGGTAAGACTTCGCTTCGTCAAGTTCTTGCTGTGTCGGGCCGCTTTCGCCCATCTTAGCCAACTCAGCCGAAATCGTCTCCAGCGTTTCCGTCGCCTTATCGGCGCGTGTCGCTGTGGAGCCCGCGAACAAATTCGATTTCTTCATCCAAATCAGAGATTCCGAAACCGAATAGACGAGGCCTCGCTTTTCACGCACTTCGTTATAGAGCCGCGATGACAGTGTGCCGCCAGCCAGAATGTGATTGACGATATAGGCCGCCATGAAGTCGGGATCGTCGCGTGTGATACCCGGACCGCCGAACAACACCGATGTTTGCGGTACATTCAGCGTTACAAACGATTTCATCGGAGGTTTTGCAACCTCAACCTCCGGGACCAGGGTCAAATCGGATTTCGTAGGCAAGGCGCCGAAGGTCTGGTCGAGAATTTTTCCGAGCGAGGCTTCGTCAATATCGCCGACGACCGCGATCTTGAGATTATCCTTCGCGAAAACTTTCCGAACGTAGGTTTTGAGATCGGTGGATTGAATCGCGGGGACACTTTCCAATGATCCGTTGGGTGGCCGCGCATAGGGGTGTGTGTTATAAGCCTGTTCCCAGAAACGGCGGCTCGCGATCGATGTGGGGCTGGTCGATTCCCGCCGCAGGTTCGACATGATCTGACCGCGCACGCGGTCCAGCGGCTCGGCTTCAAAACGCGCAGAGGTTAAAGCCAGCCGCAACAAGTCAAAGGCTTCGTCGCTGTTTTCCTTTAGCATTCGCATCGAGCCGCGAAAATAATCACGGGTAATCGAAAATCTCATCTCGATAGCGCGGCGGTCCAACCGCTCATGGAATGTCTTGGAATCCAGATCGGCTGCGCCTTCATCGACCATTTCTGCGGTCATATTACCGACGCCGGGCTTGTCGGCAGGGTCCTGCGCCGATCCGCCGGTGAACGCATACTCTATAGCGACCAGCGGAACGGTGGCATCCTGAACGAACCACGCTTCGATCCCGCCGGGCGACACCAGATGCTGGATTTTGGTCGCGGCTGCGGCGGGTGCCGATGCGAGAGTGAGAGACGCCGTAGCGGCAAACAGTGCGGCAGCGAATTTATATAAGATCTTGCCAGAAGCGATCACGATCGTTTTTCCTCGCGCTTGGTGACGACCGGCTCTTTGGCTATTTCATTGGGCTGTGCTTTTGCCGTTTCCTTAACTAGATATCCTGTCACGGCTGTTTTGCTGTCCAACCACTTATGTGCGGCGTCACGAACCTGTTGAGCGGTAACGGCGCGAACGCGATCGGGCCAGCTGCGAAGATCGTCAACGCTCAGGCCGACAGTGAGCGCTGCGCCGTACCATCGTGCAAGCGTCATTTGGTTGTCCTGCGCGTAGACAGTCTCCGCGATGAGCTGCGTCTTCACGCGATCAAGATCTTCGGCACGCACGGGGTTTTGGCTTAAATCGGTAATGACGTTGTCGAAGACCTGTTCAATTTGCGAGAAATCGACGCCGGGCTTGGGTGTCGCGGAGATTCCAAACTGCGTGGCGTCGAGCGCCGTAGATTGATACCAAGCGCCGGAACTAACGGCGATCTTCTTGTCTATGACCAACGCGCGGGTGAGATAGGAGTTGTTGCCGTTTCCCATCAGTTGCGCGAGCACTTCGAGAGCGGCACCTTCCGCAGGCGACGCAGTCACGGCCGATGGCACGAGGAAATATCGCCGCACGCTTGGCGCCTCGACGCGGGGGTCAGCGAGTGTGACGGTGCGCAGTGCTGCTGGTGGAGGCTCCTGCGGTCGAATTCGCTGTGGAGCAATTGAAGGTTGAGGTGGAATCTTGCCGTAGGTAGCCTCGATCATCGGGCGAATTTCGTCGGTGGTGACGTCTCCCGCGATTACCAGCGTTGCGTTGTTCGGGGCATAGAAGCGTTTGTAGAATGCAAGTGCGTCCTCGCGATTGAGCTTCTCGATCTCGCCACGCCAGCCGATCACGGGCCTGCCGTAAGGATGGTTTAGGTATAGTGAAGCCATCATCTGTTCTGTCAGCCGCGCGTCGGGACTGTTGGCGGTACGCATATTGTATTCTTCCAGCACCACATCTCGCTCCGGCAGCACATTCTCGTCCTTCAGAACGAGTCCGGTCATGCGATCCGCTTCGAACTCCATCATGCTTGCAAGTTGATCGCGCGGCACGCGCTGATAGTAGCCGGTGTAGTCGTTGGAGGTGAACGCGTTCTCCGCGCCTCCGATACGAGATATCGTTTTTGAAAACTCGCCGGTCGGGTGAGCCACAGTACCCTTGAACATCAAATGTTCGAGAAAATGCGCGAGACCGGATTTCCCCGGCGTCTCGTCGGCGGACCCGACTTTGTACCAGATCATCTGGGTAACGACCGGAGTGCGATGATCCTGGATGATCACGACATTGAGGCCGTTGCTCAACGTAAATGTTGCAGGGCGTTCCGGCAGAGCGGATTGTGCGCTTGCCACGGCGTTTGTAGCGAGAACGACGCCCAGCACCATCGTGGCGCGAGCGGTCAATTTGCGGAAGACTGTCATGCGTCTACTTTCGGGGAGCGATTGTCGCGTGAAAAATATTCAAGACGCAGGAGGCGACATTGCAGGGGTTGACGCAAGGCCTGAAGCGATAGCGCGATATTAAATCGCGCTAATGTGACGCGTATGATCGACGTCGCAAAGTCGCGGAAAGATCAGCAAACGCCGCTTACTTGATGTCGCGCTTCTCGCACTGACCCGACGCAGAATCGCAAACCGTTTCCGTGCCTTTGCTGGGTCCTGCGCCGTAAGCGAAGTTAGGCGATGGCGTTTGATAGCCCGTCGGCGGATCGGTGAGATCGCTCCGCGTTGGTTCGCCGGTAAATTTTGCAGTTTCTTGTTTATCACCGCCGAACGCATTCGAGAACATTCCGCCGTTGTATCCGAGTTGCGAAGGCATCAACATGATCGGCGTTTCGCTTCTGGAATTATTGCCACTCGCCGACGCCGCGGTATCCCGGCGGCTTTTCGGAGTTCTCGTTGCCAACTCGCTCGGCATTAGCGGCCGACTCGCTTCCTCGGGAGACAAGGCAGGCTTCGCAGCCTCCTCACGGGCACGCTTTCGTTCGGCTTCGTCAGGATCCTTCGGCCAGTTCGGCGCGAGTTTTGCTTTCGCTGTTTGCGGTGGCGGGAGTGTATTTGTCTTGGATGGAATAACGAGAGGAGACCGCTCGCGGTAGTCGATCGTGCCGTCTTCGATGCGTTTGCCACCGATGCTGCTCATGACGTTGTCGAGAATGCCGCGCTCGAAACTTTTCTGCGGAGCATCTTCGTCGTCGTCATCGCCGGCATGCAACGGTCCGGCGGCAAAAACGATCCCGACACCGAGCAGAACCGCAGCGAGCCGAAGCGCGCGCATCTGAGGCTTTTGGAAGCTCTCAACACCTAAACGATTGAGTTCAGTCTGACGCATCGCGTTCGTCCTGATCCGTTCGATCTCTGGCACCAAATCCGGCTTTCTGCCGGGATGCTGCTGGCTGTATTTGAACCAACCATATCCCTTGTTATCGGGGCGTTTTTGCGGCGCCCGGGGCGACAAAAGAGTCATACAGCAGCCCGGCTACCCCGGCAACGATCGCTGCGTCGGCAAGGTTAAACACGTACCAATTATAGGTTTTCCCGCCGATTTGGAGGTGCAAAAGCGCAAAATCGACCACTGCACCATAAGCCAGCCGATCGATGGCATTGCCGATCGCACCGCCGATGATCAAGCCAAGGCCGATAGCCGCCAGCCGCGTTCCCGACCGTGCCATCCAGAATGCGAGAACGACGATGGCAATGCCCTTCACGACAAGAAGGATGGTTTGGCCGAGCGGACCTGAATCCTGAAACCAGCCGTAGCTGATGCCTGTGTTCCAAGCGAGCACCAGATCGAAGAACGGCGTCAAGGCAACCGCGCCACGGCGGCCGAGTTCATAGATGTTAAGCAGCCAGAGTTTTGAGGCTTGGTCGATTGCGAGCGCAGCAAGTGCCGCGATCAGACCCGACCGCAGCAGCGTACTCACGCGTCCGCCGCCTTGCCGAGCGCTTTCCATTCCCGAAGAGCTTCGGCGTCGCGCGGCGATACATCGGGATATTCTTTATCGTCGCCGACTGTGGGGAGGATTTTCCACGAGCGAGCGCATTTCGTGCCAGCTGCTTTTTCGACGACGACCGCGACGCCGGGTACGTCACTGAGCGCGAAAGCATTTGCCGGCGGCGTTTCATTTGTCGCCATCGCATTCGATGTGATGCAGATTTCCGCGAGATCGATGTCGAACATCGTCGCGAAGGTTGTCTTGTCCGAAATGTAAATTAGTGGTGACGCCTCCAGCGACGAGCCGATGCGCTTAGCGGCGCGCTCGATTTCCAAAGCGCCGGTGACGACGCGGCGCACGTCGCGAATGGTTTCCCACTTCTTGGCGAGAGCGTCGTCGCGGTATGTGCTGAGATTTTCCGGTAAGGTTGTCAGATGCACCGATGGTTCGGCGTCGGGGCGAAGCATCGTCCACGCTTCGTCTGTCGTGAAGCTGAGGGCGGGTGCGAGCCATTTCAGAATTGCGTCGCAAATAATATCCACGGTCGTCAGCGCAGCCTTGCGCGTATTCGACGACGGCGGATCGCAATAAAGAGCGTCTTTGCGGATGTCGAAATAGAATGCCGAGAGTTCGGTATTCATAAAGTTCGCCAATGTCGCAATCACCGTCTTGTAGTCGAAATTCGCGTAAGCCGGACGGACGATGGCATCGACCTCGCTCAGCCGATGCAGCATCAATCGTTCGAGTTCGGGCATGTCTGCGAACGCGACGGCTTCGCCGCGCTTGAAATGATGCAGCGTGCCGAGCATCCAGCGGATCGTGTTGCGGAGCTTGCGATAGGTTTCGACAATGTTCTTGAGAATCTCAGGACCTATGCGCTGGTCGTCGGCAGTGTCAGTCGCGCAGACCCAGAGCCGTAGAATGTCCGCACCAGAATCCTTGATGACTTTCTGCGGCTCGGTGGTATTACCGAGCGACTTCGACATTTTGCGGCCGTGCTCGTCGAGCGTGAAGCCGTGCGTCAGCACGACGTCGTAAGGCGCGCGGCCACGTGTGCCGCAGCTTTCCAGCAGCGAGGAATGAAACCAGCCACGGTGCTGATCGCTGCCTTCAAGATACATGACTGTATCTTTGCCGCCATCGATCTTGCGCACGATGTTTCCGAGTTGAGGGAAGTTCTTTTTATCTTCCAGCACGAAGGCGTGCGTCGAACCTGAGTCAAACCAGACGTCGCAGATGTCGTCGACTTTCTTCCAGTCTCCGTTGGCGTGCGACCCGAGGAAACGTTCACGCGCGCCTTCCACGTACCAGGAGTCCGCGCCTTCTTTTTCAAACGCGTCGGCGATGCGCTTGTTGACGTTATCGTCCTGCAAAATTTCGGCGGAGCCGTCGCCTTTTTCGCGCACGAATACGGTGATGGGCACGCCCCACGCACGCTGGCGCGAAATGACCCAGTCCGGGCGGCCCGCGATCATGCCGGTAATGCGGTTCTGGCCTTGCTCGGGTACCCAACGCGTCACTTTGATGGCCTGCAATGCGCGATGCCGCAGTGTGTCGCCAGATTTCGCTTTGCCATTGTCTGCAATGTCTTTGTCCATCGCGATGAACCATTGCGGCGTGTTGCGATAGATCACCGGCTTCTTCGAGCGCCACGAATGCGGATATTGATGTTTGAGGCGCGAGCGCGCCAGCAGCATGCCGCGTTCCGATAGCGCCTTGATAACGGCCTCGTTGGCGTCGCCCTTCTCGCCTTTGTCAGTGATGACGCGCTTGCCCTCAAAGCCCGGTGCCTGCGCCGTCAACGCGCCGTCCGCATCGACGGTGTAGGGAATTGTTGAACTAATGCCACGCGCTTCAAGTGTGCGCGCATTTGCCGTCCAGATGTCGAAGTCCTCGCGGCCGTGACCGGGAGCGGTGTGGACGAAGCCGGTGCCGGCATCGTCGGTGACGTGATCACCGTCGAGTAGCGGCACGGTGAATTCATAACCGCCGCCGAAACCTTTCAGGGGATGCGAACAGATCAACGACGCGAGTTCGTCATTGTTGATCGAATGAACTTTCTCAAATGACGTGACGCGCGCCTGCTTGAAAACATCGGCCGCGAGTTTGTCGGCGAGAATCAGAAGATCGCCGGTCTTGGCCCAATTGTCGGCGGGCGCGTCGGTGACTTTATAAAGTCCATACCCAATTTTAGCCGAGAAGCTGATCGCGCGGTTACCCGGCAATGTCCACGGAGTCGTCGTCCAGATTACAACGCTCGCGCCCTCGAAGATGCCGACGTGATTGGCGACCCGAAACTTCACCCACACCGTATCCGACGTATAGTCCTCGTATTCGACCTCGGCTTCGGCCAGCGCGGTCTTCTCGACGACGCTCCACATCACAGGTTTCGAGCCGCGATAGAGCGTGCCGTTGGCGGCGAATTTCATCAGCTCGCGCGCGATCTGCGCTTCGGCCGGAAAGCTCATCGTGGTGTAGGGATGCGCCCAGTCGCCGACCACGCCGAGGCGTTTGAATTCCTCGCGCTGAATGTCGATCCATTTCTGCGCGAAGGCGCGGCATTCCTTGCGAAACTCGACGATCGGCACCGCGTCCTTGTTCTTGCCCTTTGAGCGATACTCTTCTTCGATTTTCCATTCGATCGGCAGGCCGTGGCAATCCCAGCCGGGAACATAATTGGAATCGAAACCGAGCATCTGTTGGCTGCGCGTCACCACGTCTTTGAGAATTTTATTTAGCGCGTGGCCGATGTGAATGTTGCCGTTGGCGTAGGGCGGGCCGTCATGAAGCACAAATTTCGCGCGGCCTTTCGCGCTCTCACGCAGCTTGTTGTAGAGGTCGATCTTGTTCCAGCGTTCCAGAATTTCTGGCTCGCGTTGCGGCAGTCCGGCGCGCATCGGGAAATCCGTCTGCGGCAGGTAAAGCGTCTTGGAATAGTCGGTGGCGTCAGTCTTCTGACTGTCTGATTTGAGCTTATCGGTCATGGCGTGGTGAATAGCGCGTTTTGGCGGAGAGTGGAAACCCGGCGCGACCGGGAAATTGCGATTTCAGCCGATCATTTTCAGATCTTGCCGAGTTTCGGGAACGCATCGGGTGCGGCGGCTAACGCGGCGTGAGCCTTGGTGCTATCGTCGTCCATCTGCCGCACCAGCGCTTTGACATCTTCGAACTGCAACTCGTCGCGGATAAAGGCGATGAAGGCGACATCGAGCGTCTGGCCATAAAGATCGCCCTTGAAATCGAACAGGAAGATTTCCAGCAGCGGTGCGCCATTGTCGAATGTCGGCCTTCGGCCGAAACTCGCTACGCCATCGACGCGTTTGTCACCGATCCCGACGCGCACGGCATAGATGCCGTGTTTGAGACCGCAGTTCTTGTCGAGGCGAATATTGGCTGTCGGATATCCGAGATCGCGTCCACGTTTCTCGCCGTGAATCACTTGGCCCGAGATGAACCATGGACCGCCGAGCATTTCGGTCGCCTCGCGAATCTGGCCCTCTGCTAGCGCCATGCGAATGGCGCTCGATGAGACTGGACGGTCGAGGATGTCCACGTGCGGCTGGACATAGACCTCGATGCGAAGCCGTGGCGCTTCGCTGGCCAATAGTGTCGGCGAGCCACTGCGGCCCTTGCCGAAATGAAAGTCGTAACCGACGCAGATACCGCTGATGCCGAGCCGCGTCATCAGATCTTGGTTAATGAAGTCTTGCGCGGAGGTGCCAGCACGATGCGCGTCGAATGTCATAATCACCGCGCCGTCCAGGCCCGTGCCGGCCAACAGACGAAGTTTCTCCGTCGCGCTGGTGAGCCGAAACTGCGGCGTGTTCGGACTGAAAAAGCTACGCGGATGCGGCTCAAACGTCACGACGAAAGCAGGCTTCTGCAGCCTGCGGGCCATGTCGATAGCTGAGGAGATCACGACGCGATGTCCGAGATGAACGCCGTCGAAATTTCCAAGCGCCACAACCGCGCCCTTGACGATCTCACCTAGCGGCGTGGTGTCGCGAATAATAGAAAATTTTGCTGTCATATTTTTGGGCAGAAATCCGAAGCGCGTTGAGGGAACCGTGCCCCCAGCTCGGGCGCGAAGTCAAGGTAACGGCATGGCTGGGTAGTTCACCGGACATGGCCGGTTAACGGGCTGTTTAATGGCCAATGCTACGTTCGGGCATAGCGACTGGCAGAAGCCGGGCGTTGGTTTCAAGACGCATGCCGGTTGCTGCGTTCGAGGAGAAAACAGCAATGGCTATGGATTTATCGATGTCGGTTCTGGTGGTGGACGATTACAACACCATGATCCGCATCATACGAAATCTTTTGAAACAACTCGGATTTGAGAACATCGACGACGCGAGCGACGGCTCGGCCGCGCTCAACAAGATGCGCGGCAAGAAATACGGCCTCGTGATCTCGGACTGGAACATGGAGCCGATGACCGGCTACGACCTTCTGAAGGAAGTTCGAGGTGATCCGAATCTTTCGACGACGCCTTTCATCATGATCACGGCTGAATCAAAGACCGAGAACGTCATCGCGGCAAAGAAGGCCGGCGTGAACAATTACATCGTCAAGCCGTTCAACGCCGCGACCCTCAAGACTAAGATCGAAGCCGTGTTCCCGGATTTGCCGGCGTAACCGCTTCCGACATATTTGGCTTTGAACAATGCCCGGCCTCACGTCGGGCATTTTCATTTACGCGTTGTGATCACCATTTAAGATCGCGTATCAGAACGCGCGGTGGCTTCACGTCTCCGAACAGCCGCTTGATCGTGAATTCGTCAACCGCATCGACGCCGTGGAAATCCGCCGAATGGATTCCGCGTGTCACGAACACACAATCGATTCCCATATTATTCGCGCCGGTCAGATCGGTGCGAACGGAATCGCCGATGGCAAGAATACGATCCATCGGCGTCGCGTTGCCGCGCTTTGCGGCGGCAAGCTCGAGCGCGCGGTCGTAAATCGGCCGATGCGGCTTGCCGTAGAAGATCACTTCGCCACCGAGTTCACGATAAAGTTCGGCGATGGCGCCTGCGCAATAAATAAGCCGATCACCGCGTTCGACCACGATATCGGGGTTGGCGCAGATGAATGTCAGATTGCGCTCACGCGCCTGCACCATCATGTTGCGATAATCTTCGGCGGTCTCAACTTCGTCGTCGAAAGGCCCAGTGCAGATGATGTAGTCCGCCTTCTCGAGAGGCGCGAATGTGACGTCGAGTTTGCGGAACATCGGATTGTCCCGTTCGGGGCCGATCGAAAACATCGATTGCTGAAGGTGTGCCGCGACGTAATTCCGGGTCAAGTCGCCGGATGAAACGATGGCGTCATAGGTGTCGTCAGCGATGCTCATCTTACGCAGTTGCCGCTGCACGGAATCTGCGGGGCGCGGTGCATTTGTAATGAGAACGACGGTGCCGCCCTGCTGACGAAAAGTATGCAGTGCTTTGCAGGCGTCCGGGAAACTCTTCAGGCCGTCGTGAATGACACCCCAGATGTCGCTCAGGATGATGTCGGCGCCAGCGGCCAACTCGCGCGCATGATCGGCAAACCGCAGCTTCGTCATTGCATCATCTTGGAATCATCTTGCGGGCTGCAATCAGCTTTTCGCGACGCGACGTGCGAGCGCGGCGTTTCCCGTCAAGCGGCCATCGTCGGAGCTGGCCTCGACCTTCGCGGACACCGATACGGCGGCAGCGGAAAGCGCGCTTGTCTTTCGCGAATTGGCGGGGGCGGTATCGGACGCGGATGGCGATGACCCTTCCGGGCGCAGAGGGCGAGGCGGCGCAAACAAGAAGCCTTGGCCGAAGCGGACATCGTAATCGAGCAAGTCGATGACGGTGCGTTCGCCTTCGATTCGCTCGGCGACAAGATCAATTCCGAAGCGAGCCAGCATATCTGACAGATCCGCGGCGTGAATGTCCGACGACGACAGTTGCTTTTGATCGAGCAGCATGGAGGCAGGCACCTTGATGAACTTGACGCCGCGATCGGCAAGCTCGCGCGCATCGATGCGCAAATCCGTGACGTTGTCGATCGAGAAGCCGTAGCCAAGCCGCGCCAGCGTCGCGAGGTGTTCGCTCTCGACTGGTCCGAGGTGCCGGAATGTATTCTGTTTGAATTCCAGCACCAGCGACGGCGCCAGCACGCGGTTGGCTTCGAGAAATTCGAGGCACTGGCTGAAGATTGCCGGATTGCCAAGTGTCACGGCAGAGACATTGCAAAACACACCGACGTCCTTGCTGCGAACCATCAAGCGGCGCAGCACCTGAACGCAGCGGAACATCACCATGTTGTCGATCTGGCCCATCAGACCGGCGGCCTCGGCCGTGCCGACGAAATCGCCCGCGGTCAGCACCTGATCCTTGTCGTCGCGCAGCCGTGAGACGGCTTCGTAAAAACGCACTTTGCGCTGAGGCAGCGTCACCATTGGCTGCAGATAGAGGTCGATGCGGCTGGCATCGATTGCGTTCTTCACTGCCGTTAGAATTTGTGCGTTGTTCAGGTTGGCAGGTGCCGGCGGCTTTTCGGCGAGTTTGTCCGGAGCAGCCGTTACGTCCACGACATCCGAGACGCCTTTGGGAGCGATGATCGCGCCAGCCGCATTGCCAGCGTTTGCCAGCATGTCGTCATGTGCTGCGACGGAGTCCGCAAGCTGTTTCACCAGCGTACCCAATTCGCCGATCTCGCCCATCACGGACTGGATACGATCCTGTCCCGACGTATCTGTCGTTGAAAGCTTCGCTTCGATCGCGCCCATGCGCCGGCCGAACTCCGCGACCTGCCGCGCGAGGTCAGCGGTGCCGCGCGACAGATCGGCGATCTGGCTGCCAACATCGGTTCGGTCGCGCAGCCGCATCGACACGGCATTGTAGAGAATGAGGAAGGTCAGCGCGGTCAGTGCAACGATGGCAGATTCGGAACCGCCCACGCCGGCCAGCGAATAGAGAACCAGCCCGAGCGAGGCTGCAATCAGCACCATGCAGATGGCGATGAAAATCGTCGAAATGCGGATCATGCAGTGCGCCCAACCCCTTGGGCGTGCAGTCTAGCACCAAGTTTGATTCGACGGGAAATTGTTCTTTGATTTGCGCTGCTTGCCGCAATCCATAAGGCGCTGCTGCCATTAGGCAACAGCGCGGATCACCTTCGCGACTTTGTCCATGATCTCACCGATCTGGCTCTCGGACACGATCAGCGGCGGGGTCAGGCAGATGGTATCGCCCGCGACGCGGATCATCAGGTCGTGGTTGTGGAACGCGCCGTCGAGCGCCTCGAATCCGCGTAATCCCGGCGTGTTTGTCTTTGGCGCAAGGTCGATGCCGGCCGAAATGCCGACGGTGCGGATGTCGACCACATTCGGCTCTTTGCGCAGCGCCATGACGGCGTCCGCCCATTTCGGTTCCAGCGCGCGGGCGCGCGCAAACAGGTCTTCCTGACGATACAGATCAAGGGTCGCCAGACCTGCAGCGCAGGCCAGTGGATGCGCCGAATAAGTGTATCCGTGGAAAAGTTCGACAGCATGATCGGGTCCGGTCATGAAAGTGTCGTGGATACTGTCGCGGATCAGCACGCCGCCCATCGGCACCGCTCCATTGGTGATGCCTTTAGCGAACGTTATCATGTCCGGCACGACGCCGTAGCGCTCTGCCGCGAATGCATAGCCGAGGCGTCCGTAGCCGGTGATGACTTCGTCGAAGATCAAAAGAATTCCATGCTTGTCGCAGATCGCGCGCAGCTTCTGCAGATAGCCCTTCGGCGTCACGACGACACCCGTCGAACCCGCCATCGGCTCAACGATGACGGCGGCGATCGTAGAAGCGCCGTGAATACCGACAATTCGCTCAAGTTCATCCGCAAGATGCGCGCCCCATTCGGGTTCGCCCTTGCTGAACGCCATCTTCTCGCGATCGTAGGTCGTCGGCAGATGATCGACGCCTGTGAGCAGCGTGCCGAACATCTTGCGGTTGTTGACCATGCCGCCGACGGAGATGCCGCCGAAGCCGACGCCGTGATAGCCGCGCTCGCGACCGATAAGGCGCGTGCGCGACGCTTCACCACGAACATTGTGATAGGCGAGCGCGACCTTCAACGCAGTATCGACCGCTTCCGAACCGGAGTTGCAGAAGAACACATGCTCGAGGCCCTTCGGCGCGAGATCGGCGATGCGGCTTGCAAGCTCAAACGCTTGAGGGTGGCCGAACTGAAACGGTGGCGCGTAATCCAGCGTTGCCGCTGACTTGGCAATCGCTTCCGAAATCTGCACGCGGCCGTGTCCCGCGTTCGTGCACCACATGCCCGACGCGCCATCGAGAATGCTGCGTCCGTCCGACGCGAAATAATGCATGTCCTTGGCGCCGACGATCATGCGCGGATTGCGCTTGAAGGCGCGGTTGGCGGTGAACGGCATCCAGTAGGCGTCGAGATCGTTCGGCGTGGCGACGGACGGGCGTGGGTGCTGAATATTCAAGGCGTGTTCCTTCCGGCAAAGGAGGTGCGTTCGTTGCGCGCAACCTATCAGCTTCCGCAGCGCGCCGAAATGCAACACTGCGCGATGCTACCACTATGTGGTTCTCCAAATCGCGTCAGCAACAGCATACCACCTTTAGTAGTAGATAGATTCATGCACCCTTAAAGGTTGTATGGCCTCATGCGGGTATGAAACACACAGCCAAACTTATCGGAAAATTCCACCGCGAAAATCACGGCGCATCCGCTGTCGAGTTCGCGATGATCCTGCCGTCGTTCGTCCTGATCGTGTTCGGCGTCGCGGTGTTCGGCTCGTATCTCGTGGTTGTGCATGGCGTCCAGCAACTGGCTGCGGAAGCCGCTCGCTCTTCCGTCGCGGGATTGAGCGAGAGCGAACGAAGTTCGCTCGCCAACGCCTACGTCACAGGGAATGTGAATTCCTATCCGCTGATCGCGGCTAATCATGTCAGCGTCAACGCGGCGACGTCTGCAACCGACAGTAACGTGTTCGTCGTTACCGTCAATTACGACGCCTCAAGCATGTTCATCTATTCGCTGCCATCGTTCGTGCCCGCGCCGCCTTCAACAATTATGCGTTCGGCGGCGATTCCGCGCGGTGGCTACTAAAAAAAGAGGCCATGATGCGACATCTGCTCCGGCGTTTCGCTCACGACCAGCGCGGCAACATCGCGATCATGTCGGTGGGCGTGATGTTTCTCGTGATTGGTTGCGCTGCGCTCGGCGTCGATGTCGGAACGATTTTTGCGGATCGCCGCAAGGTGCAAAGCGCAGCGGATTTAGCAGCCATTGTCGCGGCGAGCGATCTCACACATGCAACGGCTGCCGCGACTGCAGCCGTGACCAAAAACAATTATCCGTCCAGTTCGCTCGTGGCTGTCGAGCAGGGCGTCTACACGGCAAACGCTGCGCTCGCGCCGGTCCAGCGTTTCGTCGCCGCCGCGACACCCGCAAATGCTGTGCGCGTCACGATGCGAACGCAGACGCCGCTCTATTTCGGCCGCGTGCTGACGAGCGCGAGCCAGTTCACGATCAACACCACGGCGGTCGCGAGTACGACGCAGTTGGCGAGCTTTGCCATCGGCTCGCGGCTCGCGTCGCTCAACGGCGGACTTCTGAATTCGCTGCTCGGCAGTATGCTGGGCACGACACTGTCGCTGTCGGCGATGGACTATCAATCGTTGATCGACGCCAAGATCGACGCGTTCGATTTCATGTCGGCGTTGGCGACGAAAGCTAATCTCACCGGCGTCACCTACGATTCGCTACTGAGTAGCAACGTAAAGGTCGCGGACATTGTCTCCGCGATGGTGACGGCGCAGACGGTGGACAACGGGTTGAATGCCGCGACCACAGCGTTGTCAAACGTTTCTCTCGCGATGGCGGGTATCACAAAAACCGTCGCGCCAAGCTCACTGATCAGCGCTGGGCCTTATGGCACAATGACCGTCGGACAAAAGCCGAAAACCGGCGTCACAGTCTCTGCGCTTGATTTGTTGTCCGCGACCGGCGCGCTCGCCAACGGCACCAATCAGATTGCTGCGAACGTCAATCTTTCCCTACCCAGTATCGCCAGCGTGACGCTATTGGCAACGGTCGGCGAGCGGCCTGTCGGCACAAGCTGGGTCGCAGTCGGCTCGGCAGGCGCGACCGTGCATACCGCGCAGACCCGCATCCTGCTTCAAATACAGTTGGTCGGGTCGGGATCGGTGTCAGTCGTCAATCTTCCGGTCTATGTCGAGATCGCGTCAGGTACGGCGACACTCAATTCGGTGTCGTGCGGCTATCCGAACGTGAACACCTCGTCTGTGCAGCTTGGCGTGTCGCCGGGCATTGTGGACGCATGGATCGGCAACGTGACGGCAGCGAACATGTCAAACTTTTCCAGCGCCGTGAATCCGCCTGCTGTAAAAATCGTCAATCTTGGAATCATCCAGGTCACGGGCCGCGCGCATGCGACGATGGCCAACACCTCGCCCACCAATGTGAACTTCAGCTACGCGGACATTCAGGCGCAGACCAAGAAGACCGTGAACACGACGGGCTTCACCTCGTCGCTGACGTCGAGCCTGTTAAACGATCTGTCGCTCACCGTGCAACTCGGGCCGCTGGGCTTGCCGATTCCCGGCATCGGCCCATTGGTGACAAGCATCATTAGCGGGGCGACGTCGTCGATCGACACGCTGTTGGCGTCGGTGCTGCAATCGCTCGGTGTGGGGCTCGGACAGGCCGATGTGTGGGTGACGGGCGTGCGTTGCGACGGCGCGGTGCTGGTGAACTAGCTTTGAGCCAAAGGCTGTCATTGCCAGGCTTTGACCCGGCAATCCATCTCTCTCGCGTGATGGATACGCGGGTCAAGCCCGCGTATGACGGGCTGTGTTTATCTTGCTCGCCCGTGCCCGCGCTGATACCAACCGCGCATGGCCGACAAACCCAAAAAGCCCCAGAAATTGCGTGCGCGGCTGCCGCGCGGTCTCGTTGACCGAACGCCGTCCGAGATCGCGGCGACGCGCGTCATGGTCGAGAAAATCCGCGAGGTCTATGAGCGTTACGGCTTCGAGCCGGTGGAAACACCGGCGATGGAATACACTGACGCGCTCGGAAAGTTTTTGCCCGATCAGGATCGACCCAACGAAGGCGTGTTCTCGTTTCAGGACGACGACGAGCAATGGATTTCGTTGCGTTACGATCTGACCGCGCCTCTCGCGCGCTACGTCGCGGAAAATTTCGAGACGCTGCCAAAGCCGTATCGCTCATATCGTCATGGTTACGTTTATCGCAACGAGAAGCCGGGACCGGGACGCTTTCGGCAGTTCTTGCAGTTCGACGCGGATACTGTCGGCAGTGCATCGCCTGCGGCCGACGCCGAGATGTGCATGATGGCGGCCGACACGATGGAAGCGCTCGGCATTCCGCGCGGCTCTTATGTGGTGAAGGTTAACAACCGCAAGGTGCTTGATGGCGTGATGGACGCAGTAAAGGTTCCAGCAGAGAAGCGGCTCTCTGTATTGCGCGCAATCGATAAGGTTGATCGATTGGGTTTTGACGGAACTGCCTTGTTGTTAGGTCCTGGTCGTAAGGATGAGAGTGGCGACTTTACAAAGGGTGCTGGCTTAGATGACGTAGCGATCACCCGAATTCTCAACTTCACAGGTTGGGGTGAAGAAGGCTCAGGCGCTATAAGTGGCAACTCAAATAACGAAGTTACGATTGCCAATTTTGAAACCGCTGTTAGCGGCAGCGCTGTTGGTGAAGCCGCTGTTGCAGAACTTGTGGCGATCAAAGAATTGATCGAGCAAGCTGGATACGAAACGCGTGTCCGCATCGATCCTTCGGTTGTCCGCGGCCTAGAATACTATACGGGTGCGGTTTATGAAGTTGAGTTGCTCGAAAAAATTCCGAATGAAAAAGGCCAGCCGGTCGTCTTCGGTTCCGTCGGCGGTGGCGGGCGTTACGACGGACTCGTGTCGCGCTTTCGCGGTGAGCCTGTGCCTGCGACGGGATTTTCCATCGGCGTGTCGCGGTTGCAGGCCGCGCTCACGATGCTCGGTAAGATCGATACGACGCCTGAGTTCGGTCCAGTCGTTGTGCTGGTGATGGACCGCAACGAGATCGCGCAATATCAAAAATTCGTTGCGACGCTGCGCAACGCAGGGATTCGCGCCGAACTTTATCTTGGTAATCCGAAAAACAATCTCGGCGTGCAGTTCAAATACGCCGACCGTCGCAATTCGCCCTGCGCGATTATTCAGGGCGGCGACGAAAAAGCCCAAAGCATCGTCCAGATCAAGGATTTGATTCTCGGTGCCCAAGTTGGCGGCGACGCGAAAGACCGCGATGCTTTCCTGCAAAAGCAGCAGGGCGAAGCGCAAACCGCCGTGCCCGAAAGCAAGCTGGTCGAAGAAGTTAAAAAAATTCTCGCGCGACACAATGTGCCGTGGGCAAAACACGTTTAAGAAAACAGGAAAGGGAGAAACCACAATGCCAGAGATCACAGTGAACATGGCGAATGGCCGCACCGACGAGCAGAAGGCCGGCATGATGCGCGACATCACGCAGGCGCTGGTAAAAAATCTCGGCGTCGATGCCGAGATGGTGGTGATCCAGATCAACGAAGCGCCGCTGTCGCACAAGATGAAGGGCGGCAAAACCTTCATTGAGCGTAAGGCCGCCGCGAAGTAACTCGCTCTGAGTCTGAAAAATTGGGCGTTCTCGACAAAGTTACCATCGGTCTACTGGGTGAGAAGATTGTTACCGTCACGCATGACATGACGGTGCAGCATTTTCTTAGCACCATGCCGGCGGTCTATGCGACGCCGGTGATGATCCTTCACATGGAGATGGCGGCCACATCTTCCGTCGCGGCACTTTTGCCGGTAGGCCACGTCAGTGTTGGCATGGAAGTCAATGTGAAGCACCTCGCCGCGACGCCCGTGGGGCGCGAAGTGCGGATCACGTCGCGCGTCATCGAAATCGCACCGAGAAGCGTGCTGTTCGCGGTCGAAGCATGGGACGGCGAACGCAAGATCGGCGTTGGCACCCATCGGCGCGGCGTCGTTGATATGGCAAAATTCGAAAAACGTTTCGGCGCGAGTTGACTTTATGGTCGTAATTTCACGAATTTCTGAAAGCCGCGGCTGGCGTTCGACTGTCTCTGCATCTGGAAAGTGATACAATTCATCGCGGTGAAGCACGATGAGGACCAAATGAAATCAATTCTGAGCGCAATCTTTATCTCACTGCTGATCACTCCGGCCTTCGCGCAGGGCAAGGGCCCTCCAAGCGGCGACAACGGCAAAGCCGAAAAGGCAGCTACCAATACGCTGCGTGAGCGGAAGGAAAACGAAGCCGCCGCGAAGGCCGCGATGTCAAAAATTCCGGATTCGAAAGAAAAATACGATCCGTGGAAGATCGCGCGCTAGGGCATGATCCCGAAAAGCGAGAATCGGTATTCGGACCAGATCATGCCGAAATAGAAAACTCCCTCCACAGCGGCCATGTCACTGCTTCGGCATCGAGCTGCGAAGTTTCGCCAGATCCGTGATGTTCATCTTGACGCCGCCGGGCATGATCATGTCGCCGGGCTTCTGGTCGGCCTTGCATGCGCCGAGCCACTTTCCATCCATCATCGTGACCGTTTCATGCGGTGTCTTTGCGGGACCTCCGCTGACTTGGGACGTCATTTTGATCGTATAGGCCGAATTGAAATCGCCGGTGACTTCCATATGCGACACCGACGTCATGCCGCCGATGTTGCAGGTGGAGTCGATGACCATGCCGGTCGATGTCTTCCGCATGTCCTGCTTGGAGCACATCTCCTTGGTCATCGGACCGAAACTAGCGTTCATATCCTTGTCGGTTGAAACATCAGTGCAATGCTGCACGGTTTGCGCAGGAATCTGACCTCCGCTGCGATTGATCTTCACTTCCCACAGGCCGGGCTTGCGGTTCGGCATTTCTATCGGATCGGCGAGCGCCCCGGTGGCGCAGGAGATCAGGAAAGCACAAAGGGCGTAACGGATGTTTTGCCGCCGCATCGACACGCTCCCGTTGCGATCAGTACGCGGCCCGCAGCGGCGCGTCGTTGTAGCCTGGATGGACCCAGACGCATTCGAACGAAATATATCCGCCTGGATTGGCTTGCGCGCCGAGTAGCTTTACTGATTTTCCGTATCCTGCGCAGTGATTGACCGCGAGGGCCTTGATGTCGACGCCGTCAAGGAAAAGCTGGTAGGCGATGATACCGCCGGTGTCGTTGCCCTTAAAGGCTGGCACTGAGCCGGCGTGCGACGGACCGGTCAACGCAAGCCCCAACACCGAAGCCAATACCGAAAAAATCATTATCCGCATCGCGCTCTCCAATCGACTCTCCATCCACCATAGGGCCAGCTGCAGAGCATGGAAAGAACACCGGCCGCCGATGCGAGGGGGTAAATCCGAAGTGTTGCCGCGTTGCACTTGACCCTATGTCGCCGACGCGCCACCTTCCGTTGCAGCGATTTCCGGTGGGCTGTTCGATGCGCGATCTTCTTCATTCACTCAGAAAAATCGGCCTTGCGGCTGCGTTCGGCGCGATTGCCGTCGTGATGTCGTTTGCCCCTGCTGCAAAGGCTGCGGGCCTCATCGAGCGGGGCGTCTATCTGAGTGGACCGCGTTACAGCGGCAAAATGGGAGAGTGCGGCGACGCACTTCGTACGATTTCGGCCCAGTTCTCTAAAAAAGAGTACAAATTCTGGAATTCGAACCTCGAGATTACGGGCTTCGCAGATGTCCATGAAGTCGCCCTCCGGCCGTGGGCCAGCCAGAGCATTCCACGCCGCTTCTGCGCCGCCAGCGCCATGCTGAGCGACGGGCGCGCCCGTGACGTCCACTATTCGATTATCGAGGATGGTGGCTTTGCTGGCTTCGGTTCGGGCGTCGAATGGTGCGTGGTCGGCCTTGACCGCGATTGGGCCTATAACCCAGCCTGCAAGGCTGCAAAGCCATAGGCGCGGGCTGACCTAAAGCCCTCCCATCAGATAAATCTCTTGTCGGCTTTAGACTCGCGTCGTTTTTGTTCTCTAAATGTTCTTGTGTTTTCACCACGCCCTGAATAGGCTTTGGGCATTGAGGGTGAGGGAGCGTAGCCATGATCGGTTCGACAACCGCTGGTTTTTTATCCGCCGATGTTTCGAGACTGATTTCCAGAATAATTTTTGCAGTGATCGTGGCTAGCTTTGCATTTAGCGGCCCGAGCTGGGCGCAGGACAAGCGGCAGAACGCTCCGGGTGAGTTCGACTTCTACGTGTTGTCGCTGTCGTGGTCGCCTTCATTTTGCGAGGCGTCGAGCGAGCGCGGCAGCACCGGACGCAGCACCCAAACGCAATGCGCTGGACGCCCCTATTCCTTCGTCGTGCATGGGCTGTGGCCGCAATACGACCGCGGCTTTCCGAATTATTGCCAGCGCCCAGCGCCACGGCTCGAGCGCAGCCTGATGACATCCATGCTCGATCTCATGCCGGCCCCGGGGCTGATTTACAACGAGTGGGACAAGCACGGAACCTGTTCGGGAATGGGCCAGCGCGCTTACTTTGAAACCATCCGCAAGGCGCGCGCCGCCGTCAAAATCCCGCCGGACTATCTCGATCTCGCCGATCCGAAGAGTGTTTCTCCTGCTGAAATCGAGGAAGCCTTCATCAAGGTCAATCCGGGATTGAGCAATACCGCGATCGCCGTGACTTGTGACAGCAAGCGCCTCAGCGAAGTGCGCATTTGCATGAGCAAGGATCTGCAATTCCGAGCCTGCGAGGAAATCGACCGCCGCGCATGTCGCCGCGATACGGTGGTGATGCCGCCAATCCGCGGAGGATAAGCGCGTTCGCTGTGCGTGAAGGTGAGGGTTACTTTCATCGCGTGATGTCGTAACGCTCCATCATGAACTACCGCCACGCGTTCCATGCCGGGAATTTCGCCGACGTCATCAAGCACATCGTGTTGACGCGGATTCTTACTTATCTGCATGAAAAGCCGGCCGCGTTTCGCGTGATCGATACACATGCGGGCGCTGGGCTCTATGATCTCTCTGGCGACGAGGCGACCCGCAGCGGAGAATGGCGAACAGGCATCGCGCGGTTGATGCAGGCGCGTTTTTCCGATGCCGCACGCGCGTTGGTTGCGCCTTATCTCGACATCGTTCGCGTTTTCAATCCACAACGCGATTTGACGGCCTATCCCGGCTCGCCACTGGTGGCGCGGGCACTCTTGCGTCCACAAGATCGTCTCGTTGCCTGCGAGTTAGAGGCGAAGGCCCGCAAGCAATTGATCGCAGCACTGCGGCGCGATGAGCAGGCACGCGTGGTAGACCTCGATGGCTGGATGGCACTTTCCGCCTTCGTGCCGCCGAACGAGCGGCGTGGGCTCGTTCTGATCGATCCGCCTTACGAACAGCGCGACGAATTCGAGCGTCTTGCCGAAGGATTTTCCACCGCTCATACGAAGTGGCCGACCGGCATCTACATGCTCTGGTATCCGGTCAAGGATCGGCGTGCCACCGATACGCTTGCACAGCATGTAGCGCGCGTTGCCAACCCGAACGAAACCGGTGAATCGAAATGCCTGCGCGTTGAATTCAGCGTCGCGCCGCAAACGGCGGACTCAGGTCTCGTGTCAGCGGGTTTATTGATCGTCAATCCGCCATGGACGATGGTGCAGGAACTGAAAACAATTTTGCCGGAACTTGAAAAGCCGCTCGGTGTGGGTGGCGCTGCGCGTTTCAGAGTCGAATTGACCAAAGCATAGTGCATTGCGCAAGGCGGTTGAGAACGTGCAGATGGCCACAACCGCCCTAAGAGCGCGGTAGGCAGTCTGCCCGAATTGGTATTATGCTGACCGTGTGAATGGCTGGCTTTACGTCCGCGTCCGCGAATGGTCGCGCCGGAACGATAAAGGCTTCAGGCGTACTCATAAAAATCGAGACGCCTCCCAAGTCCCTTGCATTCCGGCAGTAAATGTCCGGTCGGCCGAAACGCGGTTGCGGTTCGGCGAAGCAATGCGGGGAGGGGTTCCCGATGCCGATGACAGGTACGGTCAAGTTCTTCAATGCCGAGCGCGGATACGGCTTCATCAAGCCGGACGATGGCGGGCGCGATGTGTTCGTGCACATCACGGCCGTCGAACGTGCAGGCTTGAAGGATCTGACCGAAGGACAGCGGATTACGTTCGACGTCGAACCGGACAAGAAGGGCAAAGGCCCCAAGGCGGTCGATCTTGTGATTACGTCCTGAGACAAACGCCGAAAGGCGTGAGTGTTTGAGTTGATATTGTCGCGCGCAACTCGTCTTGCGCTGCGCGTAGAATACGCGTGCCGCAAATAAAAATCCCGGGCAAACGGCCCGGGATTATTTCATTTCGTCTTGCGCAAAACTTAGAAGTGGTAGTTCACGCCAAGACGCACCACGCCGAACTGATAGCCGTTGGGCAATCCCGTGATCGTAAAGTTCTTGTCGGATAGATCGACGTAAAGATATTCGGCCTTCGCCGACCAGTTTTTCGTCAGAGCGAACTCCGCACCGAGGCCTGCCGTCCAACCGAACGAGCTGTGGTTTTCGGACAGCAGGAAGTTTTGCCCGCTGATTTCGCCAAATGCGAGACCGCCGGTGCCGTAAACGAGAACGTTATTGAAGGCGTAACCGACGCGACCGCGCGCGGTGCCAAACCAGGGGTTGGAAAACTTCCAGGGCGCGAACGTGTCGTCGGCTCCGTTGATCTGGACGTCGCCTTCAAGGCCGAACACCCACGCACCGTTCTGCCAATTGTAGCCAGCCTGAACGCCGCCAAGTACACCCGATGGTTTGGTCGGATTGTTGGTAATGTCGCCCCAGTTGTAGCCGAGGTTGGCACCGATATAGGGGCCGACCCAGCTATAGACCAAGGGCTCCGCCGCATAAGGTGCCACGGGGCGCCGATACCCTAAATCTGCCGCTTGTGCGGAAACAGTCATGCCCATCGCAGCGAAGAAGATCGCCCCAAATGCCGTTTTACGCATCTCAATACTCCTCGCGAGAACCCTCGCTATCGCCCGTCCTACAACCCTCGTCCGCGAAATTTCGCGCGGCCCCCGAAGATTGGCGTGGTTACGGATTCCCACTTTTTATCTGTAAGATTTATTGAGATTTTTACGTTAAACAGTCGTTAATCCGGCTTACCGCCGCATTAACGTCCTTAAGAAAACGTTACGATTGTGACGGCGGCGGGGAATACATCGGGCCACTTTGTGCGATCGGTGCTCTCTGGATGATCGACCGCGCAGCGCATAGATTTAGATTATGACGAGTGACACCAGCGATCCACCGGTCATGCCGGAAAACCCGGCATTGGATACTTCAGCCGCCGCAACTCCATCCGCAAATCTGCGCGGACAGGATGTGGACCCCGCGACGATCTCCAGCGACGATGATGAAGAGGCGCGTCTGCCCGAGCAGATCGAGGATGGAATCGATCTTGCCAGCGAAGGCACGCTTGCGATCGGGCGCGCCGCTATCGAACGCGCGGTCAAGCTCGCGCCGACATCGCCCGGCGTCTACCGCATGTTGAACGCGGCGAACGATGTGCTTTATGTCGGCAAAGCAAAGAGCGTCAAAAAACGCCTCGCATCCTACGCGCGGCCCACGGGCCATCCGTCGCGCATCGCTCGCATGATCGCCGCAACGGTCGCGGTCGAAATTGTGTCCACGGCGACCGAGACAGAGGCGTTGCTGTTAGAGGCGAATCTCATCAAGCAATTGCGGCCGCGCTTTAACGTGCTGCTGCGCGACGATAAATCGTTTCCATATATTTTAATTACCGGCGACCATTGGGCGCCGCAGATTTTGAAACATCGCGGCGCGCAATCGAGGACTGGACGTTACTACGGACCGTTCGCGTCGGTAGGCTCCGTCAATCGTACCATCACTGCGTTGCAGCGCGCCTTCCTCGTGCGTTCTTGCACCGATTCATTTTTCGAAAGCCGCACCCGACCGTGCTTGCTTTATCAAATCAAACGCTGTTCGGGGCCGTGCACGCAGGAGATCGATTTCCCTGGCTATACCGAACTGGTGCGCGAGGCGAACGAGTTTCTCTCCGGGCGCAGCCGTCTCGTGAAGCAAGAACTCGCAATCGAAATGGAGAAAGCTTCCGGCGATCTCGAATTCGAACGTGCGGCGCTTTATCGCGACCGTCTCGCGGCGCTCTCCGCGATTCAATCGCAGCAGGGCATCAATCCGCGCACCGTCGAAGAAGCCGACGTATTCGCCATCCATCAGGAGGGCGGTTATTCCTGCGTGGAGGTTTTTTTCTTCCGTACCGGACAGAACTGGGGCAACCGCGCTTACTTTCCGCGCGCGGACAAATCGATTGCGCCCGAAGAAGTGCTCGGCTCGTTTCTCACGCAATTCTACGATGACAAGCCGCCGCCCAAAATGATCTTGCTGTCGCACAAGATCGAGGACGAAGTGCTGCTTGCCGAAGCGCTTGGTGTGAAGTCAGGCCACAAGGTCGAAGTTTCGACGCCGCAGCGGGGCGAAAAGAAAGAACTCGTCGGTCATGCGCTGACCAATGCGCGCGAGGCCTTGGGCCGCAAACTCGCCGACACGGCGACACAGACTAGGCTGCTGCAGGGGCTTGCGACCACACTTGGGTTGCCGCGCGTCCCGAAACGCATCGAGGTATACGACAACAGCCACATTCAAGGCACGAATGCGGTGGGCGCGATGATCGTTGCCGGACCCGATGGATTTCTCAAAAACCAATACCGCAAGTTCAATATCAAGTCTAAAGACCTCACGCCCGGCGACGATTACGGGATGATGCGCGAAGTACTAGAGCGCCGCTTCAAGCGCCTTCTCAGCGAAACATCGGTCGGCGGTACCCCGACGCCGCTTAGCAACGACGACGAATCAATCCCGCAATGGCCCGATCTCGTCATCATCGATGGCGGTCTCGGCCAGCTCAATGCGGTGCGCGACATCTTTACCGGGCTCAATCTTACCGACGTTTCGTTGATTGCGGTGTCGAAGGGGCCGGACCGCGACGCGGGACGCGAGACCCTGTTCATGCCAGACAAGCCGTCGCTCAAGCTTGAGCCGCGCGACCCGGTGCTTTATTTTATTCAGCGGATGCGGGACGAGGCGCATCGGTTCGTGATCGGCTCGCATCGCAACCTGCGAAAGAAAGACATTCGCGAGGCGGGATTGCAGGAAATTCCGGGCATCGGACCGTCGCGCAAGCGCGCGTTGCTCATGCATTTCGGTACCCTGAAAGAGATCGAGCGCGCCTCGATGGTCGATTTGGGGAAGGTTCCGGGCGTCAGCGCCGAAAGCGCGCGCAAGATTTTCGAATTCTTTCACCCAAATGCCGGATGATGGCGCTACAACAAGCCGTCATCCAAATCGTTGAAGATGGCCGGGCGCGGCGGTTGACCTTCGCGCTACGGCAGTATTGGTAAGGCCGATGAACAGCGTCACCACACGAAGCGCGGCAAAACACTCCTTCGCTCTGCCGAACCTTCTGACCTATTCGCGGATCGTCGCCGTGCCGGTGGTGGTCGGCTGCATGTACGCGCAATCGATCCTCGGCGCGCCGCTCTGGCTGCGCTGGGTCGCGCTGTTCGTTTTCATCGCCGCGGGCGTGACCGATTTTCTCGACGGATACTATGCACGGATATTGGATCAGCAATCCGCATTCGGCCGCATGCTCGATCCGATCGCAGATAAGCTCTTGGTGGCGTCGTGTCTCTTGATGCTCGCGGCTGATAATACGATTCGCGGCTGGTCTCTGTGGGCGGCTATCGTCATTCTGTGCCGCGAGATTTTAGTGTCGGGATTGCGCGAATATCTCGCCGCCATTCGCGTGAGTGTGCCGGTGTCGCATCTGGCGAAATGGAAAACGACCATTCAACTCGTTGCTATCGGATTTTTGATCGCGGGCGAGGCCGGCGAAATCATTTTGCCGTCGACCACGATGATCGGTATCGTGCTGTTGTGGATCTCAGCAATCTTCACCATCTACACGGGCTGGGATTATCTTCGCGCTGGTATTCACCATCTGACCGAGGCGGACGGATGAAGGTTCTCTATTTCGCATGGGTGCGCGAGCGCGTCGGAAAGGCGGATGAAACCGTCGAGCCGCCAATAAATGTGCGTACCGTTAGCGACTTGATGCAGTGGCTTATCACGCGCGGCGAGGAATACGCCAACGCATTTGCGACACCGCGCATCATCCGCGCCGCGATCGACCACACGCACGTAAAACCTGATACTGCGATTGCGGGCGCGCGCGAAATCGCGTTCTTCCCGCCGATGACTGGCGGCTGAGTTTCATGCCTGCCACTGTGACGATCCGCATCCAGCCCGACGATTTCGATATCGCGGCGGAGATGGCGGCACTGACCAAGGGCTCGGCCGATATCGGAGCCGTTGTCAGTTTTTCGGGAATTTGCCGAGGCGGAACGGGAAACGACGCAATCGAAGCGATGACGCTCGAACATTATCCAGGCATGGCAGAGGAAGAGATCGCGCGGCATGCAGCCGAGGCGACATCGCGGTGGCCGCTCGATGGAGTCACGGTTATTCATCGTTATGGCCGCGTTGTGCCCGGCGACAATATCGTGCTCGTGCTGACGGCGTCGGTGCATCGCGAGGCGGCGTTTCAAGCTGCGGAATTTTTGATGGACTATCTCAAAACAAACGCGCCGTTTTGGAAATCGGAAGAGCGGATGGTGGGTGCGAAAGAGCGTGTCTGGATCGATGCGCAGGCGTATGACGACGCGGCAACCGCGCGCTGGAAGAAGCCGTGACCGGGCGCAAGACGCGGACGGCCTCCGCCAGACAATCGATGCCGAAGAAGAAATTTCTCGCAAAAAAGAAACCTTCAAAAACTGCAGCAAAAATTACAGCGGCGACGCTCGTGCTTGACGCGGCGCGGCGTTACGCCAAGGCCAATCTTGTTTTCGCGCATGGGACCGCCGATCCGATCGCGGAGGCGGCTTTTCTTCTTTGCGAGACTCTCGGCGTTCACCCCGCAGAATTCGACAGCATCGCAAAGAAGCCGGTGTCTTCCGCCGCGAAACAGCGTTTCGACGATCTGGTCACGCAGCGCATCGAGACGCGTAAGCCCGCCGCCTACCTCGTGAACCGGATGTACATGCTCGGCCAGCCGTTTTACGTGGATGAGCGAACAATCGTTCCCCGTTCTTACATCGGCGAGTTACTGGAAACACATTTCGATGGCGGCGAGCTGTCGCTGATCGGCGATCCGGCGAACGTCAAGCGCGTGCTGGATCTTTGTACTGGCTCCGGCTGCCTCGCTATTCTCGCGGCGCAGCGATTTCCGAATGCAACAATCGACGCCGTCGATCTGTCTGCCGATGCTCTAGACGTTGCAAAGCGGAATGTCGGCGACTACGAACTTGAAAACCGTGTCGCACTTCATCGCGGTGATTTGTTCTCACCCATCGGGGATGCGCGCTACGATCTCATCATCGCCAATCCACCTTATGTCGATGCCGGTGGTATGGCCGGACTGCCGCGTGAATGCGAGTTCGAGCCGAAGATGGCGTTCGACGGAGGCACGGACGGTCTCGATCTTGTGCGAATAATTTTGAATGAAGCGAAGCAGCATCTCACGCCATACGGCGGATTGCTTTGCGAAATTGGGCGCGGACGCGAAAATCTGGACCGTGCTTACCGGAAGCTGCCGCTGCTTTGGCTCGATACCGATGAGTCCGAAGGCGAAGTGTTCTGGGTCGAGGCGGACGCGTTGTAGTTCACCACGCCAGCGGCGGAATAATTCCCGCCGCTCGTCAAAGCACCTTTCGGATCCAGTTGTGCGTGTCGGATGCACGACCGTACTGGATGTCGACCAGCGTCTTGCGCATCCCCATCGCAACGGGACCTGCTGCGCCACCGCTGATGAGGAAATCTCCGCTCGCGGAGCAAACCTTTCCGATCGGCGAGATCACCGCCGCCGTGCCGCAGGCGAAAGCTTCCTTGAGCTTTCCGCTGGCTGCGTCGGCGCGCCACTGGTCGATCGTGTAGGTTTCTTCGCGCACGCGCGTGCCGGTCTCATTGGTAAGCGCGATAATCGAATCGCGCGTGATGCCTGGCAGAATTGTCCCGAGCGGCGGCGTCAGCATTGACCCGTCGTCAAACACGAAAAAGACATTCATGCCGCCGAGTTCTTCGATGTAGCGGCGTTCGACTGCATCGAGGAAGACAACTTGATCGCAACCATGATCGATAGCTTCGGCCTGCGCGCGAAGGCTGGCGGCGTAGTTGCCGCCGCACTTGACGGCGCCGGTGCCGCCGATCGCTGCACGCGTATAGTTTTCCGAAACCCAGATCGACACCGGCGCGGGTCCGCCTTTGAAATAAGAGCCGACCGGCGAGGCAATGACGGCAAAGATGTATTCCGCGGAGGGTTTCACACCGAGGAAGACTTCGTTCGCGATCATGAAGGGTCGCAGGTAAAGGCTGCCATCGCCGCCCGGCATCCATGCGCGATCAATGCGCACGAGTTGCTCGACTGCTTCGATGAACACAGACTCCGGCAGCGGCGCCATTGCCATGCGGTCGGCGGAATTCTGAAAGCGGCGGGCGTTGGCATCGGGACGGAACAGATTCACGCCGCCGTCGTCGCGTTTGTAAGCCTTGAGGCCTTCGAAAATTTCCTGAGCGTAATGCAATACTGCGGTGGCCGGATCGAGCGCGAAATTCGCGCGGGATTCGACGCGCGCGTCATGCCAGCCCTTCGCCTGGCTGTAGCGAACCACGGCCATGTGATCGGTGAAAATCCGCCCGAAGCCTGGGTCTGCGAGCTTGGCCACGCGATCCTTTTCCGATGTTGGATTCGTCGCGGGTCGGATTTCGAATTTTACCAAGACGTCGCCATCGATTTTGTCGAAGGACACTCCCATCGCGTTTCTCCGGTTCGGCGAGCCTTGCACGCGGCGGCTTGCCGTTTGTTTTGAGGTGTTAAGTCCAGTATGTTTCGTGGAGTGTCGACCGACAATCGTACGGTAGATAAATTCGCTTTCTGCCGGGCATTCCGCCCAAATTGGACAGTCAGCACGGTCACTTAGTCCAACGAAGTATCAGAATATTTCGTTGAGGACGCCTTTTTTGTAACATTGAACCGTATATATGTCAATATGACTGACATAAATTTCAAGGCCGGAAAACAGGGGCGCATGGGCTCGAAAGCCGGCGACACCTCAGCCTATGGTCGCGCCGACCTGCGTTGGGACATAATCGAACTGCTGTTTTTCGCCTATCGCGACTTTGTCGGCGACGCCGACGCAGTGCTGGAGGAGTTCGGGTTCGGCCGCGCGCACCACCGCGTTGTGCATTTCGTTAGCCGTTATCCGGGGTTGAAGGTGGCCGACCTGCTCGATGTCCTTCGCATCACCAAACAGTCACTGGGACGTGTGCTCAAACAGTTGCTGGACGAAGGCTATATCGTTCAGAAGGCCGGCAGCAGCGACAAGCGGCAGCGTCTTCTTTTCGCCACGGCAAAGGGCGAGGCGCTTGTTGCCAAGCTCGCAGGGTTACAGACCGACCGCATCTCGCGGGCGCTTCAGGGTATCGATGCCGCGGGCGCGGAAAATGTACGGCAATTTCTTTTGGGGATGATCGATCATGCGGATCCCGACAAGGTGCTTGAGGTGATTCTTGCTGGTAGTCACAAGCCATGAAGGATCGGCAGTGAGCGACATTGTGACTTCGGAGCGGACCGGCGTCGAACCCGCGGACGATGCGCCGCATCTTTTGCTGGTCGATGACGATCGCCGGATTCGCGATTTGCTTTCGCGTTTTCTCGCGAGCGAAGGCTATCGTGTCACCACGGCCAAGAGCGCGGCCGACGCGCGCGCCAAATTACTAGGTTTGCATTTCGACTTGCTTATTCTCGACGTGATGATGCCGGGTGAAACCGGCTTCGAGCTTGCGCGCTCGATCCGCGTGTCCTCATCGGTCCCGATTGTGATGCTGACAGCACGTCACGAAGCCGAAAGCCGGATCGAGGGATTACAGATTGGCGCGGACGATTACGTTGCCAAGCCATTCGAGCCGCGCGAACTAGTGCTGCGCATCGCCAACATTCTTAAACGCGCAGCACCGGTTGTCACGCCGACGCTGAAGTCGGTCGCTTTCGGCCCTTATGTTTATCATCTCGAACGCGGCGAGCTGCGCGAAGGCGACAAGACCATTCATCTCACCGACCGCGAACGCGAGATGCTGCGGATTCTTGCAAATGCGCCTGGCGAAACAGTGCCGCGCGGCGCTCTCACCGGCGGCGACGGCGCGAACGAACGCGCGGTCGATGTGCAGATCAATCGTCTGCGCCGCAAGATCGAGCGCGATCCGGCGAATCCATTGTTCCTTCAGGCGGTCCGCGGCATCGGCTATCGCCTCGTTGCGTCGCCGTGAGCAAACCGACATGAGCACGCTGGATACGGGCCTGGCTTTCATCCGAACCGCATCGCGGCGCGTGTCCGACTGGAACGTCTGGCTTGGCCGTGCCTTCAAGGAGTTGATGCCGAAGGGGCTGTATGCCCGCGCGCTGCTCATCATCATCGCGCCGATGGTCATTTTGCAATCGGTGGTCGCGTTCGTATTCATGGAGCGGCATTGGAATACGGTCACGCGCCGCCTGTCGACTGCGGTCGTGCAGGACATCGCATCGCTCATCGACGTCTATAAAGTTTATCCGCAGGACAAGGATCGCACGCAATTGCGCAAGATTGCGCAGCAACGGCTCGGTCTTGTGGTCGATTTTTTGCCCGTCAACGATATGCCGCCGCCGGGACCGAAACCGTTCTTCTCGTTGCTCGATCAAGCATTGTCCGTTCAGATAGGCCGCCAGATCGGACGACCGTTCTGGATCGACACCGTCGGCAAGTCTTCCATCGTCGAAATTCGGATCAAGCTCGACGATGAGGTGATGCGAATCTACGCGCAGCGCAACGCGGCTTACGCGTCGAACTCCGAAATCTTCTTGTTCTGGATGGTCGGCACGTCATCGATCCTGCTGATCGTCGCAGTCTTATTCTTGCGCAACCAGATCAAGCCGATCCTGCGGCTTGCGGATGCCGCCGAGAATTTCGGCAAGGGTCGCGATGTGCCGGACTTCCGCCCGCGTGGCGCGCGCGAAGTTCGTCGCGCCGCTCAGGCTTTCATGGAAATGAAATCACGCGTCGAGCGCAACATCGATCAGCGAACCGCGATGCTGGCCGGCGTATCGCATGACTTGCGCACCATTCTGACGCGTTTCAAGCTCGAACTGGCCTTGATCGGCGACGGTCCTGAAGCGGAAGACATGCGCAAGGACGTCGATGAGATGAGCGGCATGTTAGAGGCGTATCTTTCGTTTGCGCGCGGCGACAACGGCGAACAGGCGCAGCCGACCGACATGGAGCAAGCATTGGAGGAATTACGCGGCGAAGCTGAGCGTCAGGGCCATAAGGCGACTGTCATATTCCACGGTCAACCGATAATGACGGTAAAGCCTGCGTCTTTCAAACGCTGCCTTGCCAACCTTGTCTCGAATGCCGCGCGTCATGCCAACGATATTTCTATCACCGGCCATCGCGATCACCTTTATCTTACGGTTACGATCGATGACGACGGGCCGGGCATCCCGCTCAACATGCGCGAGGAAGTCTTCAAGCCGTTTTTACGGTTGGATGACGCTCGCAATCAGGACGAGGGCGGAACGGGACTGGGTCTTGCGATTGCGCGCGATATTGCGCGTTCGCATGGCGGCGACATCACGCTCGGCGACAGCCCGATGGGTGGATTGCGGGCGGCGGTCAGAGTGCCGGTCTAGTTCAATAGCGAGAAGCGAGGAGTATCGATGGCGCAGGCGCAGGCATTCGAGACGGACTTCTGGAAAGACGCAAATCTGCGCAAGGTTTGGGACAGCATCGTTCCCGGTGAGTCGCGCAAAACGCTTCCCTACAAACTTACCAAGAAAGCGATCCAGCTTTACTGCCGCTCGGTCGGCGAAGACCATCCGCTTTATTTCGACGAGGCTTACGCAAAAAGCACGCCCTATGGCGGCTTGATCGCGCCACCGTCGATCCACATTCTTCTCATGTTCGCATGCACGCCTGCGGACGACTGGATGCGAACACCGGGTACGGTCAACGCAGGTCAGTCGTGGAGCTACAACAGGCCGGCTCGACCCGGCGACACCGTCACACTGCAGGCGCGCGCACTCGACAAATTCATCAAGCGCGAGCGGCTGTTCGTGGTCCATGACAACGTGTTCTTCAACCAGCACGGCGATGTCATCTGCTCCGGTCGCGGCCAAACCATCCGGCCGATGTGAGGATTCGATCATGACGATGACGTTCGAAAAACTCTTTGCGGGCGAAACCATTGACGGGCCGAAGTTCGAGGTTTCGCGCGAATCCATTCGCCTCTTTTGCGATGGTTCGCTCGACTACAATCCGTTGCATCTCGACGACGACTACATGAAGAACAGCTTCGGCAAGACCAACTTCGGCGGCATCATCATGCATGGCATGAACAATTTCGGGCTCATCACCCGTATGCTGACCGATTGGGCCTATCCAGCCGGCGCTATTCATCGCCGTCTTGAGACGCGATGGCTGAAGCCGGTGAAGCCCGGCGACACCATCCAGCCGGTCGGCATTGTCAAATCCAAACAGACCACGACAAATTCACGCTGGGTGCTCATCGACGTTCTTGTGCGCAACCAAAACGACGAGAAGGTCGCGGTGGGCGAGGCGATGGTGGAGTTCCCGACCGCTCCCGCTGAGTGACCGAAGGCCGACAGTGAGATTTTCGTAGCGATTACAGGCCCGAAGCGGTCGATTTCGTCCGGCACGAATGTCCGCCAGCAGCAGGCCGATTCGGCCCAAAAAGCCGGAAAAGGCCTTGATTGGATTGACATTCCGGTCCCCCATCGCCTAGAAACCGCCTGTCTCGCGCGGCCACGAGCCACGGGACATTGCCAATTCGATCGACCCTTTCCAACGACGGCCTGCAACGCGGCCTTCCAGAGAGCATTGTCCCATGAAGGTCCGTAATTCGCTGAAATCCCTGCGCGGTCGTGACCGTGACAACCGTTTGGTCCGCCGTAAGGGCCGGGTTTATGTGATCAACAAGGTGAAGCGCCGCTTCAAAGCGCGCCAGGGCTGAATCGTTCGGCTGGGCGGGCGCATCGCCAACGCTTCACGATCCACACATAGTTCCCATCACGCTCGTTTGACGCCGCAGGACTTTGCATGCGGCGCGTTGCGCGTTTACACTTTCGCCATGCGTATGCGAACCGCACCCAAGGCGAATCTGATTTTCGGTGCACTCGTGCTGGCGGTGCTTTCTGTTCCGGCGTCGGCGCAGCATCCGGAAATCGGTCCGTCGGAGAAACCAAGAAAAATCCCGGAAGCGCCGTCTAAGTTGCCGCGCATCGGCAGCGACAAGATGAAGAATCTCGACTTTCTGTTCGGCGCGCTGAAAGCAGCTCCCGATCAAGAAAGTGCAAAGGCCGTTGAGGCGCGTATCTGGTCGGTATGGACATCGACCAATAGCGACACCGCTGCACTTCTGATGCTGCGCGCTAAGGCAGCGATGGACGGCAAGGACATGGATGTTGCGCTGAAGCTGCTCGACGCTGTCATCAAGCTCCGTCCTGATTACGTCGAGGCGTGGAACCGCCGCGCGACGCTACATTACCTTCAAAACGACTACGTGCATTCAATCGAAGACATTCGTCAGGTGCTGATCCGCGAGCCGCGCCATTTCGGTGCGTTGGTTGGATTGGGTCTGATCATGCAGGAAACCGGCGACGACAAACATGCACTCGACGTGTTCCGAAAGGCGCTTGCCATCAACCCTTATCTTGAACGTGTTCCCGACTTGGTGAAGACGCTCACCGAGAAGGTCGAGGGTCGAGATATTTAGGCGGCTTGCGTTCGCGCGTGAAGCGTGTACGAAACCGATCTAACTCCAGCGCGTAGTTGCTTCGTGAAAAAACTCTTCCGGATTTCCTCAATGATTTTGTCGGGTCTTGTGATCGCGCTCGTGGTGTTGGCGCTGGTCACACAGGTCGGCGTATTCGTTTTGTCGCAGAAATATCCGCCGAGAGGAGGTTTTGTCGATGTCACCGGTGCGAGGCTTCACTTTGTCGAACTCGGTCCCAAGGATGCACCGGGTTTGCCGATTGTTCTCGTTCACGGGGCAAGCTCGAGTCTCGAGACGATGCGGTTGCCGCTTGGCGATCTGCTTGCCAAGAAACATCGCGTCATTCTGATCGACCGGCCAGGCCTCGGCTGGAGCACGCGCGACAGCATCAAGGAAACGTCTCCGGCCATTCAAGCGAGGATGATCGACGAAGCCCTGGGAAAATTGGGAGTTACGCAGGCACTATTTGTTGGCCATTCGCTCGGTGGTGCGGTCATGCCGGAATTGGCGCTTAGCTATCCGCAACGCGTTGCCGGCCTCGTCATGCTGTCGCCGGTTCTGTATCCGTGGCGGGGCGGCGGCGTCGGTCAGGTCAATAAAGTTGCAGTCTTTCCAATCATAGGACCTTTGCTGGTCTACACGATGGTTCTGCCGATCGGTGCCTTCTACATAGAGTCGGGTACACGGTATGTGCTTTATCCGCAGCCGATGCCGGATGGATATATCGACGACACACAGGTGCAGATGGTGCTTCGACCGCGCGTTTTTCTTAGCAACGCATGGGATCTCGGGACATTGAAAGCCGAAGTGACGAAGCGATCGCCGGACTATCCCAAGATCAAGGTGCCGGTGACCATTATCACTGGAGACGCCGATGAAGTAGTGTCGCCACAAGTCCATGCGCGGCCTTTCGCGGCGGCCGTTCCAAGAACAAAGCTGATCGTGCTGCCGAATGTGGGCCACATGCCGCAGATCGCTGCACCCGATCTGATCGTCGGGGAGATCGAGTCGATGTTGGCGCAATTATCGCGCACCAACGCAGCGGCAGCGAATTAGGGCGAGCTGCGGGCAGCGCCTGCAACTCGCCGGTCGCAATCAGTAATTGTCCGTCAGATAGTCCACGATCTTGGGAACGTCCGTATCGTCGATCGGCGCGCCATAGACTTTGATCATCTTCGTCACTTCCGCCTGCCAGAAATCCTTCTTGAATTTCGGGCCGCGCGGTTGGGTCTGGACGTAATCGACGGAATGACATGCCGTGCAGTTGTTCCGCGCGACATCCATGTTAGTGCCGGGCTTAAACGCCGCCTTCTCTTCAGGCAGCTTATAGCTGAATGGCTTTGCGTTGACCGATGTCACGGCGGCAACAGCAAGAACCGCAGCGATCGCGCAACCGGAGGCAAAAGACGACGCGATGATTTTGAAATGTTTCATGATCGCTCTCCTCAAGCTGCCGTAACGCGAACGGTCTCAACGACATTGCGCAGGTAGCCTGCCGGATTCCACGACGCCTCCATCGGCTGCATCTTGCCGTCGTTGCTCGTCGCGCGAACTTTCAACTCGTGCGGACCTGCTGCGAGATTCACCTTCGCTTGCCATTCGCGGAACGAGTATTTTCCAAGATCCTTGCCGAGCGTGGTCGGCATCCAGGTCTTGCCACCATCGGACGAAACCGAGACTTCCTTGATGCCCTTGCCGCCATCGAAGGCAATGCCCTTCAACGCTGTAGTGCCCGCCTTCATTTTCGTGCCGTCGGCGACATTGGTGATGAAGGAGCGCACGGTGAAGCGATTGATCGGGATCGTCGCTTTCGGCGCCGTGCCCGGTTCGACGCAGTTGCAATCGTTGTCGGGAATCCGGTAGGCGGGTTTCATCCAGAAATTTTCGAAAACGCTGTCAACGACGGTGATTTCGTTGACGTGCTTGACCCAGTAAGTGCCGTAATATCCTGGCACGACCAGACGCAGCGGAAATCCGTTGAGCAAAGGTAGATTCTCGCCGTTCATCCCATAGGCGAGCATGACTTCACCGTCTCGCGCGTGATCGATATCGAGTGACTTTGCAAAATCAGGCGTCTTGTCGGACACCGGTCCGTCCATGCCGGCGAACACGGCCTGCTTTGCGCCAGACTGCACGCCGGCCCTGTCGAGCACCGTCTTTAGCGGGACGCCTTTCCAGCGCGCATTGCCCATTGCGCCATTGCCGAGTTGGCCACCGGCCACGCGTGGCGTGAAAAGTCCACGACTGTTGCCTGAGCACTGATTCACGGCGACGATCTCAGTCGACGGCATTTTCCGAATGTCGGCGAGCGAGAGCTTCAACGGCTTGTCGACCTTTCCCGTGATCGCGAGGGTGAAGGTGTCCGCGTCGATGTCATAAGGAACGTCGGCGAGGTGATAGCGAACGAAGAACGCATCGTTCGGCGTGATGACGCCTTCGTTGAAGACCGAGAACGGCGTCTCAAGCTGTGGCGGGCGCGCCGTAAGTCCGATCATCGGGCGCTTCTGCGGATACCGCACCAACGGCCGCTCGCCGTTGTCGAACGGCAGAGTTACGGTTTCAGCGAACGCGCGGAGCGGGTGGGTTGCGAAGCCTGCAGCAAACAAGGCAGTCGAATTCTTGATGAGACCACGTCTATCGATCATGGCGTTCTCCCTTTCGTTGGACGAGCAGTCCGTTTCGGCGATCTGTTGTCGCCTTCGCTTCCTTCACGTCGGCAACCGAGCAGGGAGTCGACAATCAGGAAGAGTTATGAACGGTAGGATGCGGCGGGATTCTTTGGGTCGCAAGAGCAACACGAAAATTTGCGCGACAACTAAACCAACGGATGAGACAGGTGTCAGATATCCGCGTCGCGGTTCGGTCCGACATAGGCGATGCGTACCATGTTGGTCGTGCCGGGCGTTCCAAGTGGAACTCCGGCGACGATAATCACGCGCTGACCTGCCTTTGCGAATCCGTCGCGAAAAGCAATCCGTCCTGCGCGGTCGATCATATCGTCCTGATCTTGGGCTTCTTCAGCGATGACGCAATGCACACCCCATACGGCAGCAAGTTTTCGACCTGTTGCAAGATTTGGCGTAATAGCGACGACGGGCGGCCTCGGGCGTTCGCGTGCCACGCGCATGGCGGTTGAACCTGAATCTGTCCAGCATACGATCGTGGGAAGGTCGAGTGTTTCTGCAATTTGCCGCGCGGCGTCGGCGATGGCGTCACCGGCAGTCGATTCCGGCTCAGGACGTTGTGAATCGATGACGCCGCGATAGGTGGGGTCGCGCTCAACTTCCTCGCCGATACGATTCATGGTCTGCACCGCTTCGATCGGAAATTTTCCGGCAGCAGACTCTGCAGACAGCATGATGGCGTCTGCACCTTCGAACACCGCAGTGGCGACGTCCGAGACTTCGGCACGCGTCGGCACCGGCGACGTAATCATCGACTCAAGCATCTGCGTCGCGATGACGACAGGCTTGCCCGCACGTCTGGCCAAGCGCGTCATTTGTTTTTGCAGACCGGGCACTCGCTCCGCCGGTAACTCAACGCCGAGATCTCCGCGCGCAACCATAATTGCGTCGGACGCTTCCATGATCTCGGCGAGACGATCGATGGCCTGAGGTTTTTCGATTTTCGACATGACTGCGGCGCGGCCGCGCACCAGTTTTTTGGCCTCAATGACGTCCTCCGCGCGCTGCACGAACGACAATGCAATCCAGTCGATGCCGGTCTCAAGCGCTGCCTCCAGATCGACGCGGTCCTTCGCCGTCATTGCCGATAGCGGCAGATCGGTATCGGGGAGGCTCACGCCCTTGCGGTCCGAGATTTTCCCTCCGGTGACGACGCGAAGGCGCGCGCGATCCGGCGTGGTTTGATCCGCGATTAAACGCAACTTGCCGTCGTCGATTAGAAGTGAATGGCCAGGCCGAAGCGCCTGAAGGATTTCCGGATGCGGAAGATAGACGCGGGTTTTGTCGCCCGGCGTGGGATCGGAATCAAGCGTGAACATTTCGCCAGTCGTGACCTGCGCCGAGCCGTCAGTGAATGCGCCGAGACGCAGCTTCGGTCCTTGCAGATCGACGAGAATTCCGATCGGTCGGCCGTAGCTGCTCTCAACATTGCGAATCGTTTCCACGAGTTCACGCATCTTGTCGTGCGGCGTGTGGCTCATATTGATGCGGAACACATCCGCGCCGGCCTCGAACAGTTTGCGGATCGTCGCGCTGTCCGACGATACAGGGCCGAGCGTCGCGAGAATTTTGATACGTCGCAGGCGTCTCATTGCTTGCTTCCGGGCGCGGTGCCGGAGGGAAAATTCGGCCCCGGCGTGGCCCCTGGCGCGTTCGGCAATCCGGGAAGCCCCGGTGATTTCTTGTTCTGTTCGTTGGACTCAGTCAGCTGGACGGTCCACGCACGCTGTTCGCCGGTGTCCACTTCGAAATAGCCTGTGCGATCGAAGCCGCGCGCGAGGCAATCCTCCGTGCCCTTGATGGTGAATTCCTTGTCGCGCGAACACATGAACGCCTGTCCCGACCATTCGCCGCCGCGGTCGTAATCGATCGCGTAGATATAATAATATCGAGCGACCAGCGTTCCGCGCAGCAGGGTCTCGCAATTGTGGGACGAGACGTTCCACCAACCTTCCGTGACCCAGCCTTCATTGTCTTTGTATCCAAGCGCGATGCCGACGCGGCTCGAAGTGTTGTTGCAAAGCCGGAAATCTGCGGCAGCGGGGGCACTCCACGCGCACAGAGTTACGAACGCCATGAGCCCGGTCAGGCTGGCGAGGATGGTGCGGCGGAGCGATGCGCTGCGGGGGCTGAAATCGGAAGCTGTCATTTATTCAAGTTATATCAACTGATTGTTGATTTCGCGTAACGCTCTTATGCTGTCAACGGTCCAGCCATCCAAAATCGTGTCATCTGAGCGGACTATGGCTCAGGTTAAACTGGTTTTGACTGGCGATATGGCGGATTGTGTGACAGCGCACCATGTAAGAGTCGTAAACTGCGTCACCGCAAATCGAGAAGCCGCCCAAGTATTGCGAAGAGGCCGTGATGAGCATTGACGACAACACCCGAACGGAACTGGAAGCGGCGGTATTTCGCCGTCTGGTTGATCATTTGCGCGGACGCGCCGACGTCCAGAATATCGACCTGATGAATCTCGCAGGCTTCTGCCGCAACTGCCTGTCGAACTGGCTCAAGGACGCCGCCGACCAAAAAGGTGTTGCCCTGACCAAAGACGAAAGCCGCGAAGAGGTTTACGGCATGCCGTACGACACCTGGAAGGCGAAGCATCAGAATGAAGCAACGCCGGCACAGGCCGATGCGTTCAAAAAGAGCAACGCCGGGCATTAAGTTGCCGCGCGGCGCGCAAGTCAAATCGGCGCTCGTGCGCCGATTTTTTATTGTCCTGTGGTCATTGTGGATGATCGCGAGCACTGCCTTGACCTGAACCTCAGTACTCCTGAATGTAAAAGTGCGATGATGTGCTTCTGCACGCATCAGACTTACAAAAAGTTCAAAAGTTCAAAAGTTCAAAAGTTCAAAAGTTCAGGAGTATCCGATGGCCACTTCGGCTGCCGCCAACGAAGAAACCGTGCACCGCTTCGCGAAAGACCAGCTTAAAGCCATCATCGCGCGCGTCGAGCGACTGGAAGAAGAAAAGAAGACGATTTTTGACGACATCCGGGACGTCTATGGCGAAGCCAAGGGCAACGGCTTCGACGTCAAGGCACTCCGCACGATCGTCCGTTTGCGCAAACAGGACGCCAATGAGCGCCAGGAACAGGAGACAATTCTGGAAACCTATATGCAGGCGCTCGGAATGTTGAACTGAGGCACTGGCCGTCTCGCCCGCTCAGCGCAGGGCCGCGGTTTTCAAGCCAAACGATGTCGTCGGCAGCGTCGCGATGGCTGCACCGGTAAATTGCTCGCAAATCATTCCCAGATGCGGATCGTCCGAGAACGACATCGCAACCGATGATTTCGGCTTTATGAAGTGCGCCTTCAGCACGGTCATATCCTGATCGCCAACGACCGTAGTCGATAGCGACCTGCTGGCGCTCGGCGCGAGAATCATCGCGCGCAGCCACAGTCCATTCATTTCATGTGACGCCAAGCGAACCAGCGTTGTTGCTGCGGCCTGCATTGAGACCTGATCGGACGCCGAAGCATTGCTTGGCAGAGCTCCGGTCGCGGCGACCATCTTGCTGCTGTCGACGGGCGGTGTCGGCGTCGCGTAAGCTAGGGCCTGCGAGGTATTTGGCGATCCCGCCATATTGGGCTGTGGGTCGGCAGATGCGAGAATTTCGCCTTTCGCTTTCTGGGCTGCTGTCGCTGCGGCAGCGGGCTGCGATGGCATCGGTACGTTGTCCCAGATGCCACGGGCGTTGATTGTATCGACTGGTGTGTTGGTGCGAGCTTGAGGCGGAGGTTTCGCGAGCGCAACTGTTTGTGGCTCGACCGAAGCAACTTGTTGCGAGGACGCCGCGTTTGCCGGTCTGATGCGCGGCAGTGGAATCGCCTCGGCAAGCTTTTCGGCCTTCGCTGCCACGGCTTCGACCGCGGCAATCGATTTGTCCTTCAAGCTCGGCTTTGCTGCTGCGACGTCTGGCGCGGATTCTTCCTCATCATCGGAATGTTTGTGAAACAGCAATCCGGCAAACAGGCTCTGCGATTTCGCAGGCGCTTCGGCACCATCGCCGCGCTTTTCGATATCGGCGAGTGCGAGGTCGTAACCTGCCATCTGCTTTCCGTCTGACGGCAGGTAAACAGTGCGGCCGTCCGGGAACACTTTCGCAAGTTGGTCGCGCGACATGCGCGGCCAATATCGAATGTTGCCGACATCCAGATGCACGAAGGGTGAGCCGGATGTGGGATAGAAACCGACGCCGCCACGCTGCAGGCGAAGCCCCGCGAAGCGGATTTGCTCAAGCTGCACGCCGGGAATGAAGAAATCCATCGCATGACCCTGCATATGCTGGCTGAAGCGCGCAACTCCCGAGGAGCGGCGGCGGAGCATCGCGTTGGTAGCGGGAGAGCGATAGGCGGAGATGATCTGGATCGGCTGCTTGCCGTCGACGTCGCGATAAACTTCCCAGATGATGTCGAACAATCGACGATCCATCACCGTCGCATCTTGGCTTCGCCAGTCGCGGAGAAAATGATTGATCTTCTTCAGCGCGCCTTCGTCGTAGCGACCGTCGCGCTTGAAGGTAATGGTGAGGTCTTCGTCGGAATGGGTGTGGTGAAAAGAAAGTGTGCGGGTGTCGTTGTCCGCAGTCGCGTTATGCACGGAGCCTGCGCCGGCGATCAGAAGCAACGAGGTTAGACACGCGCGCAGACCGGCTCGCGGAGGTGACATAGACCTAACGTTGCGTGGAATGCCCGCCACTCAGATTCCCGTCAGCCGTCAGTCGCCAATCCCGTTACCCCACGCAACGGGCGATGGTGAACATAGTCTTAAAGCCGGACGGTTAACGGATATTTACGTCTAGCCCCCGGGTCGATAGCCCGACCTAACCCCTTGAGTATGGCAGAAAAGCGCCGGTAGGCCGATGCCGGTGGTGACGGATTTTCCCGACGGTTAACGCAGAAAGGGCCCCGCGCGAGGCGAGGCCCTTGGAAAGTCAGCGGAAAACCAGCAAACCGGCTTTTGTATCAACGCTGTGTGCGGCGGGCCCGAACCGGGGCTGGCGGAGGCGTCGGGGCTCCGAACAGCCGCTGGAAGAAGCTCGGACCATCGCTGGCGAAGCTGTCGCCGGGGATCCGGACATTGGTTGGGCGCACGTAGTTCGGTTGGGCGGCAACCGCGATTGCGGCGTCGAGATTCTTACCCTCGCTGCCCTTCATCATTGGGATCATCTTGGCATCGCGGCCATACACGTCCTTGCGCATCTGCAGATTGCCGGCATCGTCCACGAAGGCAGTCTGATAAGTGATGTTGACAGGAATCGCGGTCGGGAAATTGATGTTGACCTCGCCGCGGCCGTACATCGCTTTGATTTTTTCAGGTGTGTAATTGTCCTTCGGCAGGACGATACCGAGCAAGGTTGCTGCGTACTGATCCGGATACTGCACGCGCATGCAGCCGTGGCTGAAGGCGCGCTCATCCTTGGCGAACAGATTCTTGTCCGGCGTGTCGTGCTGATAGACGAGGAATTTGTTCGGGAAGTTAAAGCGGATGCGACCGAGCGCGTTGGCTTCGCCCGGTGGCTGCGAGATTCGAACGCTGCCATCCTGCGCCCGTGAAAGCTTCAAGCCCATTCGTTCAAGCACCTGCGGATCCTGCTGCAGAGCCGGCAGATACTCGTTGTAGATGATCGACGGCGGCACGTTCCATGTCGGGTTAACGGTGATGAACTTCATCGTCTCCGACAGAAGCGGCGTGGCGTGCTCCCCTGGTTTGCCGGTCACGACGCGCGTGGTCCAAACTTGCGCGCCGTTCTGCATCACCTTGAGCGTGTAGTCGGGTACGTTCAGAATCACATAGGCATTGCCGAGTGAAGCCACGCCAAGCTCGCGAGGCAGCCAGCGCCAGCGCTCCATGTTCACGCGCACGATGTCGATCTGCTTATCTTTCTTCGGACCGTTCAGAGCGCGCGCGGTCTGGTCGTCGAGAACGCCGGTGGCTTTCAGATTGTTGTTCGCCTGGAATTTACGAACCGCCTCGGAGACCTTCGCATCGTAATGCGTGTCGTCGGCATTCTCGGTGATGCCGAGCTTCGTGCGAAGCATCGGCACGCGCGCGTCTTCCATCACGTCTGGAGCCGGACCTATTTTCGGCGGTTTGACGAACTTCAGCGTCGCTCCATCGGCGATCTGTTTTGAAGCGTCCTCGGTTGCGCCCGTCAGAACGGCCAGCTTGGCTTTCAGCGCCTGATATCCCTTGTGCTGAGGGTTGTATCCATCCAGCGCGGCGGATGCGTCCTTCGCGGTTGAAACGTTGATCAGAACTTCGACCGGATCGACCGGATGTTCGGGATATAAAATGTCCGCACTGACGCGCGACCAGTGCATGCGGCCGCTCTGCGCTTGCCGCGCATAATCAAGCATGCTCTCGGTGAGTTTCAGTTCGGCTTCGGCCAAAGCGTCCGGCGTGGTCGCCGCCGCGAAATCGGGTGTCGGATAATCGGCCGGGTTCAAGCCATCGGCAACGGCATCCTTCAACCGTGCAATCACGCTCTTGCCACGCGAGTTGAGGACATCACCATCGGTCCACAACGATGCGTAACTGCGATCCTTGTAAAAATTCTCGACAGCCGCTCGTTCGTTCTTGCGATCGAAATATTTAGCGCCCTTAGAGGCGATGAGATCGCGCAGCTTCTCTGCTGCAGGCGGCAAGGTCGCGGCGACATCGGAGGCAGGCTTTGCTGTATCGACCGCAGGTGTTGCAGTCGCTGTTGACGGAGCGGCGGCAGGAGGCGTTGCGGCCTCTTCCTTCTTGGCGGAATCTGTCGCGGCAGTCGGTGCGGCCGGAGTAGCGGCAGCAGTCGAAGGCGCAGCTGGAGTTGTTGCATCGATCTTGACGTCGGCGGCGCTTGGCGGCTGAACGTTCGCAGGAGCAGGCACGGCTGCATCGATAACTTTTTCGGTCGTGCTCTTATACGCGTCGCTCTGTGCGGATGCGCCGCTTGCGGCCACGGTGAGGAATGTCGCGGCAACGGCCACAAGCACGCGGTCGAAACCGGTTAGTCCGCCACGGCCGCTCGTAAAGTCACGCATTCTGTCGCACCCCTTGGGTGAAACTGTCCCGTCATGGAACAGCTCTCGATTTTGACCTTTGGAACTGTGTTGCAAGCCCGACTTCGGACCTTGCCGCGCGTCCCGCTTGATGGATTCGGCGAAACCGTACACGTGCCGGATAATGGCGGCCAGCGCCACCCTATCAACTCAAAGTCAACGATGGGAAAATGACTTCAATTTGCGTCCGCTTGCAACGGTTTGCGCATATTGCCGCGCGCTTTTTCGAGGTCTGTCACCGCGCCGCAACGTTTATCGGTGGGCGATAAAATACCGGCGCAGAAACGCCGCATTTAAACCACCCGAGCTTAGCCGTTTATCTCAGACGAGCCGGAATCCGGTGCGTTGCTGTCAGCGTCTTCGAGCTTCCGGTACAGGGTTGAGCGGCCGATCTTCAGACGCCGTGCGACCTCCGACATCTGTCCGCGATAGTGCGAAATCGCAAATCGAATTGCCTCGGCTTCCATCTCTTCGAGCGGTCGGACTTCGCCGTCCTCGCCGACCATGATGAGGCAGCCGAAGGCCGGTTGGAATTTTCCAGGAGCCGCCGCAGGAACAATAGGTATTTCAATACCATTAACTTGGCTTGATGGTTCGGAGGAGCGCGAGCGCTCCAAAACAATCGTACCGTGATCGACCTGAACCGATGCCTGCGGAAAATCCGCAATCTGAAGCGGTCCGCCCTCGCTCATGACGACAGCGCGGTAGATGGCGTTCTCCAGCTGACGCACGTTTCCCGGCCACGGCATCTGGCCCAACGATGCCATCGCCTCGCCACTGATGCCGGCGATCTGACGATTTTCTTCGGCGCAAAACCGCGCCACGAAATGACGCACGAGATGGGGAATGTCTTCGCGACGGGCGCGGAGCGGCGGTATCGTCAGCGGCAGCACGTGAAGGCGATAGAACAGGTCTTCGCGAAATTGTCCGGCCTTCACGCGATCGAGCAAATTGCGATTGGTTGCCGACACGATGCGCACATCAACCTTGACGGGTTTGCGCCCGCCGACGGCTTCGACCTCGCCCTGCTGCAAAGCGCGCAGCAATTTGACCTGTGCAGCCAGAGGCAATTCGCTGATTTCGTCCAGAAACAAAGTGCCGCCGGATGCTTCGACGAACTTGCCTGCGTGTCTTTCAGTGGCTCCGGTAAACGCTCCCTTCTCGTGGCCGAACAAAATAGATTCAACGAGATTTTCCGGCAGCGCACCGCAGTTGACGGCAATGAAAGGCTTGGCGCTGCGGTCGCTCGATCCGTGGATGGCGCGTGAGATAAGTTCCTTGCCGACGCCGGATTCGCCTTCGATCAAAACCGGGATCGCCGACGATGCGGCTTTCTTGCCCATCGCGATGACATTGCCCATCGCTTCGGAGCGCGTGACGATGTCTTTGAATGTCAGTTTGCCTTCGCGGCTGTGACGAATACGTTGCAGTTCACCCTTCAATGCGCTGGCATTCAGTGCATTGCGAAGGCTGACTTGGAGCCGCTCGACGCCAACTGGCTTGACGACGAAATCGTGCGCGCCTGAGCGCATCGCGGAGACGACATTGTCGATGCCGCCATGCGCAGTCTGCACGATGACGGGAATATCGAAGTTGAGTTCGCGAATTTTCGCCAGCACGCCCATGCCGTCGAGACCGGGCATGACGAGATCGAGCACCATCGCATCGATGGCGTTGTTCTCAGCGTCTATCAAGTGCGCAATCGCGGCATCGCCGCTGTCGACAACGACGACGTCATAACCGAACCGCTGCACCATGTTCTCGACCAGGCGGCGCTGAACGGCGTCGTCGTCGGCAATCAGGATGGTCGCAGCCATGGTATTCCCCGCACTTCTCAACTATCTGTCTCGAATCGGGGCACTCTGGCGGAAGCCGATTAATGCCCTCTTAAGAGTTCAAGACTGCCCGGCATCGGGTTCGGCAAAACACAGGTTTGAACGATGGCTGCACGCGCGACATCCGCTCTTCGCAAATCTTCGGCGAAAACTAAATCCAGCGGGAAGCCTGGTGGGTTGCCGGAATGGAACCTCGCCGATCTCTATCCGTCGATCGATGCGCCGGAAATCGTGCGAGATCTCGACAAGCTCGATGCCGACTGCGCGGCCTTCGAGAGTGCTTATAAGGGCAGGATCGCGGAAGGCGTAACGAAGCCAGACGGCGGAAAATGGCTCGCCGACGCAATCAAGCGATACGAGACGATCGACGATCTCGCAGGACGGCTCGGCTCGTTTGCGGGTCTTGCGCACGCCGGCAACACCGTCGATCCGGCAATTACGAAATTCTACGGCGACGTGTCGGAGCGCATCACCGCCGCATCCGTGCATCTGTTGTTCTTTGCGCTGGAACTTAATCGCGTTGAAGATGCCGCCATCGAACGGGCGATGCAGGTGCCAGCTCTCAATCATTATCGCCCATGGCTTGAAGATCTGCGCAAGGACAAGCCGTATCAGCTGGAAGATCGCGTCGAGCAACTGTTTCACGAAAAATCTTCAACGGCTTACAGCGCGTGGAACAGGCAGTTCGACCAAACCATTTCCGGGCTACGCTTCAAGGTCGGTGCAAAAGAACTTGCCATCGAGCCTGCGTTGAATCTCTTGCAAGATAAAAAGCAGGCCAATCGCAAGGCTGCAGCGCAGGCCCTGGCGAAGACCTTTAAGGCCAATGAGGGCACCTTCGCGCTCATCACCAATACGCTCGCCAAGGACAAGGAAATTTCCGACCGCTGGCGCGGCTTCAAGGACATTGCCGACTCACGCCATCTCAACAATCGCGTCGAGCGCGAAGTGGTCGATGCATTGGTCGCGTCCGTGCGCGCCGCCTATCCGCGAATTTCGCATCGCTACTACAAGATGAAAGCGCGGTGGCTGAAGAAAAAATCAATGCCATTCTGGGATCGCAACGCGCCGCTGCCGTTTGCTGCGACCGGCCAGATCGGATGGAACGAGGCGAAGGGCACAATCCTGAAAGCCTACGGTGATTTCTCGCCTCAGATGGCGAGCATCGCGGAAAAGTTTTTCACCGATCGCTGGATTGATGCGCCGGTGCGTGCGGGCAAGGCGCCGGGCGCGTTCTCGCATCCGACCACGCCGTCGGCGCATCCTTATGTGCTGATGAATTACCAAGGCAAACCACGCGACGTGATGACGCTCGCTCATGAACTCGGTCACGGCGTGCATCAGGTGCTGGCTGCAAAGCAGGGCGCGTTGATGGCGCCGACGCCGCTGACGCTTGCGGAGACGGCGAGTGTGTTCGGCGAGATGCTGACCTTTAAGCGTCTCCTCGCGCAGACCAAGAACGCGAAACAGCGTCAAGCGCTGCTCGCGGGCAAGGTCGAGGACATGATCAACACGGTCGTACGCCAGATCGCGTTCTATTCCTTCGAGCGCGCCGTTCACACCGAGCGCCGCAATGGCGAACTCACTGCTCAACGTATTGGCGAACTTTGGCTGAGTGTTCAGAGCGAGAGCCTCGGGCCTGCGATCGAAATCAAGCCGGGCTATGAGACCTACTGGATGTATATTCCGCACTTCATCCACTCGCCATTTTACGTTTATGCGTATGCGTTCGGCGATTGCCTCGTGAATTCGCTGTATGCGGTTTACGAGAAAGCGTCGGACGGTTTCGCGGAGCGGTATCTCGCCATGCTCTCGGCGGGGGGCACCAAGCATTATTCCGAACTGCTCAAGCCATTCGGTTTGGATGCGAGAGACCCGAAATTCTGGGACGGCGGATTGTCGGTGATCGAAGCCTTGATCGATGAACTTGAAGCGATGGGCTGAGCCTATCTGCCGTTTGGGAACGCGCATGACTTGTATTTCAGTAGGTCGGAAACGCCCGCCGCCGTTGCCCTGACCCGGCAATTGAGGTATTTCCGCCTCAACGGGACACACGGTTGGAGGCTCTCAATGTCTGGACACGACGAAGTCGCTTACACGCAGGCAGATGGCATGGACTATCCGCAGCACGAGCAGACTTACGAAGGCTTTTTGGTGCTGGTGAAGTACGGCACCCTGACCGTGATTGCCATCGTCGGTCTGATGGCGATTTTCCTCACCTGATCCGAACTTCGTTGTTCACCGGCGTCGCTGCCGGTGGTTAAGTCATACGCGGCCGAACGGCTGCGGGAGGCGTCATGAAAATTGCGATTGTCAAGGAAATCGATGCAGCCGAGCCGCGTGTCGCGGCGACGCCGGACACCGTGAAGAAATTCAAGGCGCTCGGCATCGACGTCGCGATCGAACCGGGTGCGGGCATCAAGTCGGGTCTGCTCGATTCGGAGTATGCTGTTGCGGGCGCAATCCTGAGCGCGGACGCGGTGAAAGACGCCGACATCGTCATCAAGGTGAAGCGGCCTGAGGCATCCGAACTTTCCAAATACAAAAAAGGGGCGTTGATCATCGCGATCATGGACCCCTACGGCAACGACGCCGCGTTGAAAGCGATGGCGTCGGCGGGCGTCTCCGCTTTCGCAATGGAGTTAATGCCGCGCATCACGCGTGCGCAGGTGATGGACGTGTTGTCGTCGCAGGCAAACCTTGCAGGCTACCGCGCGGTGATTGAATCCGCCGAAGTATTTGGCCGCGCATTCCCGATGATGATGACGGCAGCAGGCACCGTGCCTGCGGCCAAAGTTTTCGTCATGGGCGTCGGCGTTGCAGGCTTGCAGGCGATTGCTACTGCGCGACGTCTCGGTGCGGTCGTGACCGCGACCGACGTGCGTCCTGCTGTGAAAGAGCAGGTTGAATCACTTGGTGCGAAGTTTCTCGCCGTCGAGGATGAAGAGTTCAAGCAGGCGGAAACCGCCGGCGGCTACGCCAAGGAAATGTCGAAAGAGTATCAAGCAAAACAGGCCGCACTCACGGCAGAACACATCAAGAAGCAGGACATCATTATTACGACCGCGCTCATACCGGGCCGGCCCGCGCCGAAACTCGTCACGGCCGAAATGGTGAAGTCGATGAAGCCGGGTTCGGTGCTGGTCGATCTCGCGGTCGAGCGTGGCGGCAACGTCGAAGGTGCCAAGGCGAATGAAGTGGCGGAAGTCGGCGGCGTGAAGATCGTCGGCTATACAAATTTGGCGGGCCGCGTCGCGGCGTCCGCGTCGAGTCTTTATTCGCGCAACCTGTTTTCGTTCATCGAGACGATGTTCGACAAGGCAACCAAGTCGCTCGCGGTGAAGTGGGATGACGAACTCGTGAAAGCGACCGCGCTCACGAAAGACGGCGCGATCATTCATCCGAATTTCCAGCCCAAGTCTTAACTAGAGAAGGCATAGGAGCACACCCATGCATGGTATCGAGGCCGTCGATCCGTTCGTCTTCCGTCTGTCGATTTTCGTACTCGCCGTTTTTGTCGGCTACTTTGTGGTGTGGTCGGTGACACCCGCGCTGCATACGCCGCTGATGTCTGTGACCAACGCAATTTCGTCCGTCATCGTGGTCGGCGCTCTGCTAGCGGTCGGCGTGTCGCTCGCGGGTGACGACAACGGTCCGATCTGGGCGCGCGCGTTCGGTTTCGTCGCGCTGATTTTCGCCTGCGTGAATATTTTCGGCGGCTTTCTGGTCACTCAGCGCATGCTGGCGATGTACCAGAAGAAAAAGAAGTAAGGGCGTATCATGAACGCGAATCTCGCCGCCGTCCTTTATCTCGTCGCAGGCGTCCTCTTCATTCTGTCGCTGCGCGGGCTCTCGAGCCCCGCCTCGTCGCGCCAGGGCAACTGGTTCGGCATGATCGGCATGACGATCGCAATCGTCACGACGCTTGCCGCCCATCCGCCGACCGGAATCGTCGGATGGATTCTTGTGATCCTCGGCATCGGCATTGGCGGAGGCATCGGTGCAGTGATCGCTCGAAAAGTGCCGATGACCTCGATGCCTGAACTGGTCGCGGCATTTCACTCGCTGGTCGGCATGGCGGCAGTGCTGGTTGCAGCGGGCGCGTTTTATGCACCTGCAGCGTTTGACATCGGCACGCGTGGAAATATCCACGCGTCGAGCCTGATTGAAATGTCGCTCGGCGTCGCCATCGGCGCTCTGACGTTTACGGGTTCGGTGATCGCGTTCATGAAACTGTCGGGCAGAATGAGCGGCTCGCCGATCATTCTGCCGCTGCGTCATGTCATCAACATCGCGCTGGCGCTGGCGCTGGTGTTCTTCATCTACGGACTTGTCGACTCTCAAAGCACGTTCGATTTCTGGATGATTACGATTCTTGCGCTCGTGCTCGGCGCGCTCCTCATTATCCCGATCGGTGGCGCGGATATGCCTGTCGTGATCTCGATGCTGAACTCTTATTCAGGCTGGGCGGCTGCGGGCATCGGCTTCACGCTCGGCAACTCGGCACTGATCATCACCGGCGCTCTCGTCGGTTCATCCGGCGCGATTCTGTCCTACATCATGTGCCACGCGATGAATCGTTCGTTCATCTCCGTCATTCTCGGTGGCTTTGGTGGCGACAGCGGCGGCCCGGCCGCAGCTGCTGGCGGCGAAGTGAAGCCCGTCAAGCTCGGCTCGGCTGATGACGCAGCCTTCATCATGAAGAACGCGCAGAAAGTTATCATCGTGCCGGGTTACGGCATGGCGGTGGCGCAGGCGCAGCATGCGCTTCGCGAAATGGCCGACACTCTGAAGAAAGAAGGTGTCGAGGTGAAGTACGCCATTCACCCAGTGGCGGGCCGCATGCCCGGCCATATGAATGTGCTGCTCGCCGAAGCCAACGTGCCTTACGATGAAGTGTTCGAGCTTGAAGACATCAACTCTGAATTCGCACAGGCGGATGTGGCTTTTGTGATCGGCGCTAACGACGTGACCAATCCCGCTGCTGAAGACGACCCGAAATCTCCGATTTACGGCATGCCGGTGCTGCAAGTCTGGAAAGCCGGCACCGTGATGTTCATTAAGCGCTCGCTGGCTTCGGGTTACGCCGGCGTCGATAATCCACTGTTTTATCGTGACAACACCATGATGTTGCTTGGAGACGCCAAGAAAATGACGGAGAACATCGTCAAGGCCCTGTAAACACGAATCCCACCAGCAGGAGGACGACATGGCAGACAACAAGAAAAAACGCGGCGCGGGTGACCGCGGGTTGATTGCGTTGAGCGAGCCCTACGAGGTCCGTTACTGGTCCAAGAAATTCAAAGTCACGCCGTTGAAGCTGAAGGCTGCCGTCAAGAAGGTCGGTCATTCCGCCAAGAAGGTTGAAGCCTACATCAAGATGCTGAAGCACAAGGCGCGCGACCGTGCTCTGATCGCGTTGAGCCAGCCTTACGAAGTCCGCTATTGGTCGAAGAAGCTGAAGATCACGCCGGCCGCGCTGAAGGCAGCGGTCAAGGCAGTTGGGCACTCGTCGAAGAAGGTCACGGCCTACGTCATGGCCAAGAAGAAGAGAACGGCTGCGAAGAGAAAGAAAGCTAAGAAGGCGAAGAAATAGTCCGCACTCTCCTTGAGCGCACACGCACATATGCCGCGGTCAGCATGGGTATTTCCCTTGCTGGCCGTTTTGCTTTTTGCCGCGTCTTCAATTTCCGGTATCGGATTCTCGCATTCGATCCCGGGCTTGGCTTATGCAGCGGTGCTTCTTGTTGTGCTGTTCGGTACCGTGTTTGCCGCAGTTCACCACGCTGAAGTCATCGCGCAGAAAATCGGCGAGCCCTATGGCACGCTACTTTTGACACTGGCGGTGACGATCATTGAAGTGGCGTTGATTGCGACCATCATGCTCGGCGACAAGGCCGTGCCGACGCTGGCACGCGATACGGTGTTTGCCGTGGTTATGATCGTCTGCAACGGGCTTGTGGGTCTGTGCATTCTGGCTGGCGGCTTGCGTTATCGCGAGCAAGATTTTCAGGTCACCGGCGTTAACGTCTATCTCAGCGTTCTCATCGTGCTCGCAACGATCACGTTGGTGTTGCCCAATTACACGCAAGCAACGCCGGGGCCGGTCTATTCCGCGAGCCAGCTTACCTTCGTTAGCATCGTCACCGTTGTTCTGTACGGCGTATTTCTTTACACGCAGACGATTCGTCATCGTGATTATTTCATCGCCGACGACGACGGCATCGACGCCGATCATCCCGCGGCATCGAGCAAGATTTTGATTCTGAGCGTTGTCCTGTTGCTGGTGTCGCTGCTCGCGGTGGTGCTTCTTGCCAAGAAATTTTCGCTGGTGGTGGATGCCGGCGCGACCGCCATCGGCGCGCCGCCGGCATTTGCAGGTGTCGTTGTCGCGCTTTTGATTTTGCTGCCCGAGAGTGTTGCGGCGCTCGCTGCTGCGCGACGAAACGACCTCCAGAAGAGCATCAACCTCGCGCTCGGATCGTCCATTGCCACGATCGGCCTGACCGTCCCGGCGGTCGCCATCGCTGCCTTTGTGCTCGACAAGACGCTTGTACTGGGTCTCGGCGCGCGCGACATGGTGCTGTTGCTCATGACCATGCTGATCAGCCTTCTGACCTTCGGCACCGGACGGACCAACATCCTGTTCGGTCTTGTCCACATGCTGGTGTTCGCTGTGTTCATTTTTTTGGTGCTGGTGCCTTAACCATTTTGTTTTGAATGGCTCTGAAAACTGCGCAAACGGTGCGATTGCCACGTTGCCGTCGCAGTTGATCCCTCAATCGGCCCCAAAGTTCCCGCATCTCACGCGTTGCGGGAGTGGTTGGAAATGGTCGGCAAGTTTTTATCGAAATATATCCTCGAAGTTATCCCCTCGATCGTCGCTACGGTGATCGGGGCCTACATCGTCACGCACTACATCAACGCCAAGTCGGATGCGGACAAGCCGAAGGCGGCGGTGATGGTGCCTGCCGATACAGCCAAGGAAGGCGGCAAGGACAAGGCCGCGAAGCCTGCCGAGGCCTCCGCTTCCAAAGCTGCGAAAGCCGAGCCTTCGAAGCTTGAGTCTGCGAAGTCCGAGTCCGTGAAGGCTGAATCTGCGAAATCGGAGCCCGCCGAACCTCGCCGTCATCAGCCGATGCTGCGTGCGAAGGCTGCGCCTGCTGCTCCAGTTGAGTCGACCGCTAAGGCGGAGGACACCCGCGACGCTAACGAAATCGCCCGCGAAGCGATCGCGCGGTTGCGCGGTTCGGAACAGCCTCAGCCGTCCGAGGCTCCGCGTGCGCAGGAAGCCGTTCGCGTTCAGGAAGCGCCCCGCCCGCAAGAGCGCGCCCGCGTGAATGTGACGTACACGCCTTCGCCGCCGGTGCAGCCGCCAATGCCAGCGCCGGTTGTTGCCGCTCCGCCGCCATCTGTGAGCGTTGTGCCGCCGTTGAACGAAGTCACAGTCGCGCCTGCGCCCCAACCCCCGATGGCAAGGATCAATAATCCACCTGGCTTGACGCCGCCCGCGGATATTCCTTCGCGACCGCTGGATCTTCGTACCAACGAACGCACTTCGGTTGCGGAAGATATTGCATCCACCGCGAAAGGCGTGGTGTCGTCGGCGAAGTCGGTGTTCCGCGCGGTCATTCCCGACACCAACTAATCAGCGCACAACGCGACAGACAAAAACGCGGACCTAAGAGGTCCGCGTTTTCGTATTCAGAACTGAATTGATCGTTTAGCGAGGACCACCGCGTCCGCCGCCACCATGACCGCCGCCAGCACCGCCGCGTCCACCGCCAGCACCACCGCGCTCTGCACCCGGACCCGCGCCGAACACCGGCTTCGGCTTCATCGGCAACAGACCTTCGCGCTGCAGCTTCTTGCGCGCGAGCTTGCGGGCGCGGCGAACGGCTTCCGCCTTTTCTCGGGCCTTCTTCTCGGATGGCTTTTCATAGTGACCGCGAAGCTTCATCTCGCGGAAAATGCCCTCGCGCTGCATTTTTTTCTTCAGCGCCTTGAGAGCCTGGTCGACATTGTTATCGCGAACGAGAACCTGCACGCGGCATCCTCTTCATCTATTGGTTTGAAATTCTGTCGATGTCGAGGAGCCGACAAAGGCCATACCCATCACATCAAGGGCGCGGATGTACCAGACGATTGGTTAAATGTCCACCTGCGCGGGGCCTGACCACGGGTCGAAAAAAGCGCATCAGGCGCGCTATTTACGTCGCGAATCGGCGGGTTTGACCACTGTCACATGGCCCATTTTGCGCCCCGGCCGGGCATTGCCCTTGCCGTAAAGGTGCACGGTGGCGCCGGGCTTCGACAGCCAATGGACATAGTCGTCGACGTCGCTGCCAATGAGATTGGTCATGGTGATGTCGCCGTGGCGGACGGGATGGCCTAGCGGCCATCCTGCAATGGCGCGTATATGCTGCTCGAACTGCGAGACGGACGCGCCGTCCAGCGTCCAGTGCCCGGAATTATGCACACGCGGCGCGATTTCGTTGACCAATAGCGTCAGCCCATTCGCACCCGGCACGACAAACATCTCTACCGCCAGTACGCCGACATAGTCGAGCGCCGTTGCGATCTTCGTCGCGATGTCGCGCGCCTGACCTGCGAGTGCTTCTGGAATCGCTGCCGGCGCATGCGAGTTTTTTAGAATGTGATCGCGGTGCTCGTTCTCGGTCACGTCGTAACAGACGACTTCACCGTCGAAGCCACGCGCGGCGATCACCGAGATTTCGCGCTCGAACGGCACGAAAGCTTCAAGGATCGCAGACTTTGTCTGCAACTCGTCCCAGATTTTTTCTGGATCGTCGCCGGCTCGCACCATCGTCTGGCCTTTGCCGTCATAACCGAAGCGGCGAGTCTTGAGCACGGCGGGCAAACCGAGTTTCGCGATCGCAGCCTTGAGGTCTTGTGCAGATGCCACGTCGGCGTAACGCGCGGTGGTAATGCCGAGGGATTGCACGAAATTCTTCTCGGCTAAACGATCCTGTGTCGTCTCCAGCACTTTTGGATCGGGCAGCACCGTGCGCCGCGCCGCGAGAATCATCGCAGCAGACGAGGGGATATTCTCAAACTCATAGGTAATGACATTGACGTCGCTTGCGAACAGTTCAAGCGCTTCGACATCGGCGTATTCGGCACAAGTCGCGTTTTGCACGACGTCAAATGCCGGCGAGTCCGGATCGGGCGAAAAAATCTGCGCTTTGAGTCCGAGGCGCGCCGCGGCCAATGCCAACATCCGGCCCAACTGCCCGCCGCCGAGAATGCCGATGGTGTCGCCTGGCTTCAGCGTCACCCGATGGGATGGGGTCACTTAGTCGATTCCTCGGGGCGCTCGCCGACCGCCTCGGTTTGCTTCTTGCGCCATGCTGCAAGCCGGGTCGCGAGTCCGGCGTCGTTGAGCGCTAGCACGCTCGCGGCGAGTAGGGCGGCATTGATAGCGCCGGGTTTTCCGATCGCCAAGGTGCCAACCGGAACTCCGGCAGGCATTTGCACAATCGAATACAGCGAGTCCATTCCCGACAGGGCTTTCGACTCTACGGGTACGCCGAACACCGGCAGTTCCGTCATCGACGCGGCCATGCCGGGCAGATGTGCAGCGCCTCCAGCACCCGCGATGATGATTTTGAATCCGGCGGCTTTCGCGCCCTTGGCAAATGTGTAGAGCCGCTCCGGCGTGCGATGCGCGGACACGATCAGCGCCTCATGGCTGACGCCAAGCGCGGTCAGCGTCTCGGCAGCATGTTGCATGGTGTCCCAATCGGACTGGCTTCCCATGATGATGGCGACGGGGGCGGTCATGAAAAAAGTTTTCTCGGCCTCGGAAAAGGAGGCAGATTGTAGGGTTGGCGATTTGGGTGGCAAGTTGTCGGGAAAGGAATATCCTTTCATGGTCAATACCGGCAAGTCCTCTGAAGGCGCTGGGCAGGCAAATTGTCGAAGAAAGCTGCTAAAAAACCTCGTTCCGGCGCACGGTCGTCAAAACGTGTAACCATTTCGCGAGCCGCAAAGCCCGCGGCCTCCGGTTCGGCCAAGACCGTCAAGTCACTGAAATCGAAGCTCGCTGCCGCGCTGGCGCGGATCGACGAATTGCAGGCCTGGGCCGACACCGACTTCCTTCTCAACATCTACAACCGGCGCGGCTTCGAGCGCGAACTGAACCGCTCCGTCGCCTTCATCAAACGTTATGGCGCAACGGGCGCGCTCATTGTGCTGGATGTCGATCGGCTCAAACCCGTCAACGATACATTCGGTCATGCGGCGGGCGACGCCGTGCTCAAGGGCGTGGTCGCCGTTCTCATGCGCCATGTGCGCTCATCCGATGTGGTCGGACGGCTAGGGGGCGATGAGTTCGGGCTGTTGCTCTGGAATCTCACCGAAAGCGATGCGTTGACAAAGGCTGCTGCACTGGAAGAAGCGATCGACGCACTGACATTCGTCTTCAAGGGTCAGGCGATTTCGGCGGGGGCCTCGGCAGGAATTGCGATGCTCGGCACGATGGACGATGCGGTAGGGGTGGTCGAGCGCGCCGACCGCGCGATGTATGAGCGAAAGCAAACGCGGCGCAGTTTGCCGCATGCGGTCAAACTCAAGCGATAATGTCGGGCGTGATCTGGTCTTCGAGGAAGGAAATGCGGTCGCGCAATTGCAGCTTGCGTTTTTTCAGGCGTTGCAACCTGAGCAGGTCCGGCGCCGGCGATTGGTGCAGCGCCTCAATCGCGGCATCGAGGTCGCGATGCTCCTGATTGAGCCGCGCTAATTCGGCAGCGAATTCGCTATTGTCTTGTTCGGCCATAACCGTAAGTGACTTTAATTGATCGAATTCTCAGCACGTTTTGCTGAAGCATTTGTGGGTCTGTCATTGCAGAAAATTGCAGCCAGTTCCAGCGGCGGTATCAAGGGACAGTTCCGTCACGATTCGTTCCCAACGATACAAAATATCGCAGGGATCGTTTTTCAATCCGAGTCGACAGATGCTGCGGCTCATGTACACTCACTCATCCAGAATTAAATCTGAGGTCCACTTAAAAGGGAGACTTCTTATGGCAATTCAGGCGCATCTCGTTGAACTGGAACGGAAACACGACGTTCTGGAAAGCGAATTGCACGATGCCCTCAAGCATCTTTCCACCGACGACCTCCAAATCATCGAATTGAAGCGCCGCAAACTGGTGCTGAAAGACGAAATCGAGCGTATCCGCCATTCGGCGAGTTTGACCGTTCACTGATCTGGCTGCATTTTCCGGTAAAATCAGCGTCTTGATCCAGGGCTGTATGCGGCTAGCGCTATTGCGTGACGCCCGACAGCGCTGCGACGCGGTCGCCAATTGCAAGCGACGACGTCAATCCGGGCGATTCGATGCCGAACAGATTGATCAGTCCGGCGACGCCATGATCTTGCGGACTTTGGATTACGAAATCCTGACGAGCGACCGCAGGCGGCACGATTTTTGGGCGGATGCCTGAGTAACTTGGCATGAGCGCGCCGTCGGGCAAGGTCGGCCAATAGCGGCGGATCGCGGGATAAAATAGCTCCGCACGCGTTGGATCCACGGCATAGTCGAGCTTGTCCACCCATTCGACATCGGGGCCGAATTTAGCCTGTCCTCCCATGTCGATGGTGAGATGCACGCCGAGTCCGCCGGGCTCGGGCACCGGATAGATCAGCCGCGAAAAGGGCGCGCGCGCGCTACAACTGAAATAATTTCCTTTGGCGTAATACGATTTTGGGATGCGGTCGACGGGCATGCCGTCGACGGCGCGCGCGATGGTCGGTGCCGACAAACCTGCCGAATTTATGAGTAGACGGCAGTGGAGCGTCATTGGCGCATCACCTCCAACTTCCAATTCAAAACCGCTGGAAATCGCTTTGGCTTTCAGAAACGGCGCATGAAACGCCAGCGCGCCGCCAGAATTTTCGATGTCACCGCGCAATGCCAGCATGTAGGCGTGGCTATCGATGATGCCGGTGGACGGCGAGAGCAACGCGGCTGTGCAATTCAGCGCCGGTTCCAGCGCAAGTGCCTCCTCCATGCTCAGTGTTTTCATGTCGCAAACGCCGTTGTCCTCGGCGTGGGACTTGATCGCGGCGAGTTTTCCGTTCTCGCTCTCGTTCGTCGCGACAATCAACTTGCCGCAGCGGCGATACGGAACGCCGTGATCGTCGCAATATGCGTAGAGCATTTCTTTGCCGCTGACGCAGAGCTGCGCCATCAGGCTTCCGCCGGGATAGTAGATTCCGGCGTGAATAACTTCGCTGTTGCGCGAGGAAGTTCCGGTGCCGATGTCGTCGGCAGCTTCCAGCACGATGACATCGAGGCCTGCTTTCGCAAGCCGGCGCGCGGATGCAAGGCCGACGACGCCCGCGCCGACGACGACGCAATCAACGCTCTCCATGATCGTTGCCTGAAATTGGGTATGCCTGCCTGATCACTTCTTGCACAAGCCGCTCGTCCGCAATGCAACTGGTGTTATCGTTTCGTTAAGCATAGACGCCCAATTGCATTCATTTAAGTCATATTGCACCGGCCTTGGAGTACGCGTTTACCTGATTCAAAGGGGTACAACCAGAGAGTGTCCGCGAAGAATTCCGCGGACTTGAAATGACGGGCTGGCAGAAGCAGGCGCACGTACCGACAGCAAATCCAATCGGCTTTGCTGTGTTTTTGCTCGCCGCCTTTTTTCTTTGCGATCACGCGAGCGCGCAGATCGCTGCGTCGCCCGATGGCTCATTTGTAGCGATGCCGACGGCCAATTCCCATCGCACGATGATATGGCAACTCATCATCGGCGGCTTTGTCGTCTTCGCGTTTCTCGCGTCTGTGATTCTGTGGGTGATGACGGCTTTGCGCAAGGCCCGCCACGCCAATATCCGACGCAGTGCATTTGTCGGCTCCGCACTCAATAATCTCAGTCAGGGAATTGTCATGCTCGATGCGCGAAAGCGTATCGTGTTTTGCAACGATCGTTACCTTGAGCTTTACGGTCTCTCGCGGTCGGACCTCCATTCAGCTATGACGGGACAAGATCTCGTTGAGTTGCGCGCGACGACGGGAACTCTTCAGGGCGATATTGAGCAGTATTATAGCGATGTGCGACAACCGAACGGGCATGTCTGCGAGCTTGCGGATGGTCGCTCCATTCTTGTGAAGCACTGCAAACTTCCAAACGGTGGAATTGTCTCTACCCACGATGAGTGCAGCGAACAGCGCAAACTCATGAAGGAACTCGCCAGCACGAAAAAATTTCTTGAATCCGTCATCGATAATATTCCGGTCTGCGTCGCCGCAAAAACCATCGAGGATGGTCGCTATATTCTGGCGAACCGTGCGTTTGAACAATACTGCGGTTTCGAGCGCGATCAAATCATCGGAAAAACCGCGGAGAGTCTTTACAAGCCTGAAAACGCCAGATCTGTCGCTGAACTGGACAGAGAGGCAATTGCGTCTGCGACCGGCCGTACCCATTCTGAACTCTCCGTTGATCTTCGCAGCGGTCAGCGCATTGTTTCCTGCAGTCGCGTCATTGCGCGCAATGACAAGAACCAGCCGGAATATCTCATATCGCTTTTCGAGGATGTCACCGATCGACGTTCCATGTCGCGCGAGGTTCGCGACGCCAAGAAATTCCTTGAACTCGTGGTCGATAACGTCCCAGTCGCGCTCGTCGTGAAGCGGCTGAGCGACAATCAGTACGTGTTGGCTAATCGCGGCGCGGAATCCATTCTTAACCGCAGCCGCGAGGATGTTATCGGGCTGACGATCGACGACGTCTACAACGAGCGCGATGCGAAATTTATTGGCAAGCGTGACGAAGACGCGGTGCGCAAAAAAGGTATCGTTACCGAGGAACACCCAATCCAAACAGAGAACGGCCTGCGTCTTTTTCTTACACGTCGTGTGACCGTGCTCGATGAAAACGGCGAGCCGCAATATCTCATCAACACCAACGAAGACATTACCGACCGTCGCGAAACCGAATCGCGGATGGCCCACATGGCGTATCACGACGCGTTGACTGAACTACCGAACCGCGCCGCTTTCCTGCAGGCGTTGTCGCAGATGATCGACGCGTGCGGGGGAACAGAAGAGGAATTTGCTGTTCTGTCGATCGATCTCGACCGCCTCAAGGAAATCAACGACGTGTTTGGCCACGAGGTCGGCGACCGCTTGCTGATTGAGGTGTCGAGACGCATTCAGGAGGCCGCGCGCGGCGGTGTTGTTGCGCGTCTGAGCGGCGACGAGTTCGGATTGATCATTGATGGCGTTCAGCCCCACGCTGCTGCGGAACTCGCCGCACGGCTCGCTGAGACGATGCGGGACCAGTTTATCGTCGATGAACGTTCGGTGCGCGTCGGCTTGACCATCGGCATTTCTATTTTCCCTCGTGACGGCGATGGCGCTGAGGCGCTGCTCGCCAACGCCGACGCGGCACTTTTCCGCGCCAAGGTGAATTCTCGCGGCTCTGTGGAATTCTTCGCTGCGCAAATGGACCAAAAGGTTCGCGATCGCCGCGCTTTGCATCAGGACCTATCGGCGGCGATCCGAAATGGCGAGTTGTCGCTGCACTATCAGCCGCAGGTGCTCTTCGGCGATGCCAACAGCCGCGAGACCATCGGCTTCGAGGCATTGGCGCGTTGGTCCCATCCGATCCGCGGCAATGTTTCTCCTGGCGAGTTTATTCCGCTTGCGGAAGAGAGTGGTCTGATCGTCGAGATGGGCGAATGGATTTTGCGCGAGGCGTGTCGCGAGGCGGCTTCCTGGCCGAACCCGTTGCAGGTTTCGGTCAACCTTTCACCCGCACAATTCATGCACGGCGACGTCGTAGGCCTCGTACACGCCATTCTCCTCGAGACCGGTCTTCAGGCCCACCGTCTGGAACTTGAAATCACCGAGGGCGTGCTGATCGACGACATGGATCGCGGGCTGTCGCTCCTACGACGGCTGAAGGCGCTCGGCGTGCATATCGCGATGGACGATTTCGGCAGCGGATATTCTTCGCTGACTTATTTGCAGGCATTCCCGTTCGACAAGATCAAGATCGACCGCACGTTTGTGATGAATCTCGGTCGTAACCCACAATCAGCAGCTATCATTCGCGCGATTGTTGGTCTTGGCGATGGATTGGATATTCTGATCGTGGCTGAGGGCGTTGAAACGCAGGAACAGCTGGATTTCTTGCGCAAAGTAAACTGCAATACCATTCAGGGTTACTTCACCGGCAGGCCGGGTCCCATCGCTCAGCACGCGGCCAGCGTCGGCCGCCCGGTTGCAAGCTCGACCGAAACCGCACGCCTGACGGGCTGACGGACCGCTAATCTGTCAGAAGCGTCCGCTTTTCAAAATCCTTGACTTGCCCCGGCAACCGTCGGAGATCATCGCGGCATGGCTGATTTCGATGTCGCGATCATCGGCGGGGGTCTCAACGGTGTCAGTGTTGCGCGCGACGCCGCCGGGCGCGGTTTGCGCGTCGTTCTTTTCGAACAGAACGATCTCGGCAGCGGTGCCGCTGCTTCATCGCCGCATCTGTTGCATGGCAATTTCATCGACCTCGAACACGCTGCGGTGCTGCGCGTACGCGGCGCTCTTGCGGAACGCGATTTGACATTGCGGAACGCGCCGCATCTGGCGCGGCCTGTGCGTTTCGTTCTGCCGGTTCATGAGAAGGAACGTCCACCGACGATGCTTAAGGCGGGACTCTACGTTTACGATAACCTCGCGCCGCCACATTCGCTTCCAAAGGCACAGACGCACGATTTCACAATTCACGAAATGGGGCTTCCGCTTAAGCGCGCCTTCGGCGTCGCGTTCGAATATTCCGACTGCACCATCGACGAAACACGGTATGTCATTCTCAATGCTCGCGATGCGGCGGACCGTGGCGCGACAATCATGACCGGCGCCCGCTGTTCGCGTGCTGATCGATCCGAAGTCTGGAAGCTCGCGGTCATCAACCGTGGAAACCGCGAGATTATGACCTCTCGTGCGCTGGTGAACGCCACTGGCGCTTGGAGCAACACCGTGTCAGAGGCGGTCCTACAAAGACCCGGCGCCCAAACGAGTTTCACGCGCGTCACGCAGATTGTGGTGAAGCGCCGGTTCGACCACGACAACGTCTATGTTTTCCAGAATGACGACAAGCGAATGATCTACGCTGCGCCCTTCGAGCGGGACTTCACGTTGATCGGCGCGGTCGAACAGAAGTTTACGGACGACCCCAAATTCGTGTCGGCAACTGCGAACGATGTTCTCTATCTTTGCAAGGCGGTGAACAGATACTTCCGCGAACGTATCGAACCGACCGATGTCCTTCACGCGATGTCAGGTCCGAACGTCCAAGCCGACGGCAGGAGCTCGCGGTGGCGTCGCGATGGCTATATGCGGCTCGAGCGGAAGTACGGTGAGGCTCCGTTGATGACGTTGCTCGGCGGCACTACAACGATGTCGCGACGGCGCGCCGAATTGGCGATGATGCGTCTTGCGCCATTCTTCGTGACGAAAGACGCGTGGACGGCGTCGACCGTGCTGCCCGGCGGCGATTTTGACTGGACTGAATTCGACGGGCAGGTCGCGCGCGTGCTATTGCAATGGCCGTTTCTCCGAGACCGTCACGCGCGGCGTCTGGTCTCGGCCTACGGGACGCGCACCGATACAATTCTCGGCGACGCCAAGGTCATGACCGATCTTGGCCCGGTGTTCGGTGAAGATCTGACTGGCGCGGAGGTGCGCTATTTGATGACGAATGAGTGGGCGCGTTTCGCCGACGATGTTCTGTGGCGACGCTCCAAGCTCGGAATGACGATGTCGTCCCAGGATCGCGAGGCGCTTTCGCAGTTCATGACGCAACATGCAGCGGTCCACGCATGAGCGAGCCGCTGCCCGACAAAGCCCCATTGCTGCGCATCGCATCCGCCGTCAAACGCTTCGGCGGTTTTACTGCGGTCGATTCTCTATCGCTGGACATAGCCGAGGGCGAGTTCTTCGCGCTGCTCGGCCCAAGCGGCTGCGGCAAGACGACGTTGCTGCGGATGCTGGCGGGCTTCGAGACGCCGGATGCGGGCGAAATTTATCTGAACGGCAAAAACATCGCGGACGTGCCGCCGCATCTGCGGCCCGTCAATATGATGTTTCAAAACTACGCGCTGTTTCCGCACCTCACGGTCGAGAACAACATTGCTTTCGGCCTCAAACGCATGGACATACCGAAGGCTGATATCGCCGCGCGCGTGGCAGAGATGATCGCGTTGGTGCGTCTCGAAGGTCTTGAGAGGCGACGTCCCGATCAGCTTTCCGGCGGCCAGCGTCAGCGCGTGGCGCTGGCGCGTTCGCTGGCGCGGCGTCCACAGATGCTACTGTTGGACGAACCGCTCGCGGCGCTCGACAAAAAACTGCGCGAGATCACGCAAGATGAATTGATGGAGGTGCAGCGCCGCCTCTGCATGACATTTATTATCGTGACGCACGACCAGAGCGAAGCGATGACGGTCGCCGATAGAATAGGCGTCATGGACAAGGGCCGCCTGGTACAGGTCGCGACGCCGCGGCAACTCTATGAAACACCGAACTCGCGTTGGATCGCGGGCTTCGTCGGCGACATCAATTTGATCGAGGGCAAGGTCGTCTCGCATGACGGTGATCGTGTCACGGTTGCGGCGACCGGCGCAGGTCACGTGATTGCGGCGCATGCGCCGATGAGCGCGGGTTTCGATGTTTGCCTTGCGATCCGGCCTGAGAAAATCCGTCTGGCTCATCGCGTGGAGGGCGATGCGGATTCCGAAAACAGTTTTGAAGGTGAGTTAAGCGATATCAGTTTTCTGGGCGGTGTTTCGATCTGCAAGGTCAAGCTCGCCTCCGGCGCAGTTCTGCGGGTTGCGCTGGCAAACGCATCGCGCGAGACGACCGACAGTTTTGCGAACGGACAGAGTGTTTCCGTTTCTTTCGCTGTGCGGGATGTTGTGGTGCTGGATCGATGAGCGCGCGCCGCATCTTCACACGTCCTGCGCGGATCGCGTCGCTGTTGCCCTATGTGTGGATGGTGTTGTTTTTTCTTGTGCCGTTCGGCTTCGTGCTGAAGATCGCGTTGTCGCAGACCGCCATCGCGCAACCACCCTATGTGCCGGTGCTCGACCTCGCGGCGGGTTGGGAAGCGTTCAAGGTCGCAGCGTCGAAACTTTCGTTCGATAATTTTAGGTTGTTGATTTCCGACGATCTCTACATTCTCTCTTACGGTCGTAGCGTTTACGTTGCGCTTGTCTCCACCGCGATCCTTCTGCTAACGGCGTATCCGGTTGCTTACGGCATGTCGCGTTTGCCGCAACGCTGGCAGCCGATCGCGATGATGCTTGTCATTATTCCGTTCTGGACGTCATTCCTGATTCGCATCTACGCGTGGATCAACATCCTCCAGCACGATGGCCTTCTGAATAAGACGCTGCTGGCGCTTGGCATCATCGACAAACCATTGGTTTGGCTCTCGACCGACTCTGCGATGTATCTTGGCATCGTCTACTCGTATTTCCCATTCATGATTCTTCCGCTCTACGCGACATTGTCGAAAATGGACGACGCGTTGCTTGAAGCCGCAGCCGATCTCGGCTGCTCGCGTTTCAAGGCGTTCTGGCTGGTGACGTTCCCGCTGTCGCTGCCTGGCATAGGCGCGGGCGTGCTGTTGTGTTTCATTCCCATCGTCGGCGAGTTCGTAATCCCCGATCTGCTTGCAGGCTCGGACCGCATGATGATCGGTCAGACATTGTGGTTGGAATTTTTCACGAACAAGGACTGGCCGGTGGCGTCGGCCGCCGCCGTAGTGCTCCTTGCGTTGCTGCTCGTGCCGCTCCTGGTCTACGAGAAACTACAGCGCCGTCATCTTGAAGGAAACGCGTAATGGCCGCGCGCTCTTATGGAAAGCTCTCGGCCTTCAACGGCGTTGCGGTCGCGTTGGGGTTGGCATTTCTCTATCTGCCTATTGTGATTCTCGTCATCTATTCCTTCAACGCGTCACGGCTTGTGACGGTGTGGGGCGGCTGGTCGCTGCGTTGGTACACGGAGTTTTTCAACGACGACGCGATGCTGGAAGCGGCATGGATGAGTCTGCGTGTCGCTGCGGTCTCTGCGACGGCGGCAACTGTTCTGGGTACGCTGGCGGCTGTTGCGCTGGCGCGCGGCGAACACTTCAAGGGGCGAACACTTTTTTCAGGAATGCTCTACGCGCCGCTCGTGATGCCGGAAGTGATTACTGGCCTTTCGTTGTTGCTGCTGTTCGTCGCAGTGGATGCGGGACGTGGCTTTTGGACCGTCACCATCGCTCATACAACGCTGACGATGTGCTTTGTCGCTGTCGTCGTGCAGTCGCGACTCGGCGCTCTCGATCGCAGTCTGGAAGAATCCGCGATGGATCTCGGTTGCAGACCGGTGCAGGCGTTCGTTGCTGTCACGCTGCCGCTGATGTTGCCATCGATTGCGGCGGGATGGATGCTGGCCTTCACGCTGTCGCTCGACGATCTGGTGATTGCGAGCTTTACGACGGGCCCGGGCTCATCGACATTGCCGATTAGAATTTATTCGGAAGTGCGGCTCGGCGTGAAGCCGGAGATCAATGCCATTTGCACTCTGGTGATCGCCGCCGTCGCAATCGTGATTGTCGCGGCGTCGCTCGCCTCGAAACTGTCGAGCGAGCGGGGTGAAAGCGCAGCACCGCTCTGAAATATCAGTTCGATTTCCCCGCAGACGGCGTGCTTACGGCAGACGACGGCGCTTGCGTGTCGTTGCTTGGCGTAGTGTCAGCCGCAGTTGGAGCCGAAGTTTGCGTCGTTGCCCCTTGCGTCGCAGGCGTATTCGTAGCGGGGAGCTGCCGGTTGCCGGTAAAACGATCGATCGCCGATTTCACCGCGTCGATGGTCTTGCGGTTTTTCAGGGAATCCAGCAGCGGCGCAGACGCCGGCGAACGGCGGATCAGCGAATCCGAATCCGGGAACACCAGCGGATCGTCCCACGGTCCCTGCACAACGAAGGGCAGTTGAAAAGCAGGAGAGGTCTCGCTTACCGAAATCAAACCGGCGACTCCTTTCAGATCGTATTCACGCGCGGGAACGGATGTCGTGCCGGAGAGCATCAGCTGCGCGCTCGGTCCTTCAACGTGCGCCTCGTCTATCGTGGCTACGCCGTCATTGATGTGAAGTGCAATGTTCAGCCGATCGAATGGAGTGCTTCCGCTGCGGAAATTTCCGGCACCGGATAACGGTCGGCGTTCGAGGCGCTTCAGCAATTGCTCGACATTGAATCCGCCGATCGCACCGTCGTGCCCGGTCAACGCAACCGTTCCGCTCAGTGATTGCGTCAGCGCGTAAGGACTTGATCCGGAAGCCTCTAGCGCGAGGTTGATATTTCCCCGACCAGTCAATTTGCGAAAACCGAACAATTCGTTGGCGCCCGATTCCAAGTCGATATCGTTCAACTGGAATTGCGCTTTCACATCTGCGACCGCGTCCGAACGCGCGATGCCGAGCGAGCCTTTGAGAATTCCGCCGTAAATTTGCGCTTCGCCGACGCTGAGAACGAGCGTGCCGTTGCGCAAGTTCGCGCCGAGCGCCGTTCGACCCAGTTTTGATGGGCCGATGACGACTTTCGCCGCCGACAGTCGCATGTCGAGATCGGTGGCGGACAGTCCACGCAGATCGAACAACTGTCTGTTCCAGTCTCGCGCGCCGCTGGCGAGGAAACGGACTGTGTTGATATAGGGCGTGAAGTCCAGCGCATCGGCTGCGAGGGTCGCCTGCAGCGTTTGCCGCTCACCCCGGGTGTAGGTGATGACGCCTTCGGCCGCGTTGCCGTCGAGTTCCACGACGACGTCGGTGAGAGCGGCGGATTCGCCGACGATATTGGCGCGGGCCTTCAGTGCGAACCGTCCCATGCCGCCTGTGCCGGGTGTCGTTTCACCAGCCCAGCGCAAAGCATTGCGCAGCGACGGGCTGTCCGCGCTCATTGCGCCTTCCATCATGAGACTGGTGCGATTTGCAACGGTACCGTCGAACGCAACTTTTAGCGGGTTGCTCGTCACGCGCATCTTCAATCCCGAACGATCGCCGGAAAGAGCAGCGATGAAGTCGGCGATCGACAGGCTGCAGTCCACGCGCTCGCCGCGCCAGTCGAACTGTCCTGTGGCTGCGAACGAACGCGAGATCGACGGCCAGCCGACCGACAAGTCGATGTCGGATACGGTTTCAGTCGTGCCGCCCGCCTCGTTCTTGTAGTTGAGAACGCCGTCAACGATGCGTATTTCGGAAAACGAAACTGAATTGTCGATACCCGGCTTGATCGATTGTGCCAGCGTCTCGGCAATTGTTGTCCAGTTGTTTTGGCCGTCAGTGTTGCGCACGACGTTAAAGCGCGGGTTGACAAGCGTGACGTCTGCGATCTCATATCGTCGCATCAGGAGCGGGAGTAATCGCAGATTGGCAGTGAGTTCATCGGCGGCAAGGGGTTCGCCGGTCTTCGTATCCGCGCCGTTCAACCGGACTTTACGAAGTGTCACATAACTGCCGGGGAGTACCGACACTTCGACGTCACCGACGACGACAAGATCTAATCCGGTAGCGATACGAAGTTGCCGCTCGACGGCAACCCGGACGGCGTTCTTGTCGATCAGCCATGACGTTGCGATCAGTCCGATCAGCCCAAGGCCTAGCAACGCCGCAATAGGCATCGCGAGGCGTTTAATTCCTTGGGCCAGCGTCAATGAAATGATCCGTTATGATTGCGTTTTGTGAGCATCGACCGGCGTTATTTCCGGTCGAGCGGCCTGCAACTTGATGGCTTTTCTTGACGCTTTCAAGGCCGTCGCTGGCGCGGAAGCCACTTCCCGTCGCCATAGTAAAGGCGCGCCGATTGACGGGTCTTGAAGATTTCGCCTAATAACGCCAGCGTTAATGTCAGCCATGCGGCATTGCCGCTCTACCATCGGGTTGCACGAGATATGAAAAAGGTTTTCCCCGACGCCAAATCCGCGCTCGCAGGCGTCCTGAAGGACGGCATGATGATAATGTCGGGCGGCTTCGGTCTATGCGGTATCGCGGAGACATTGTCCGATGCGATCCGCGAATCCGGCGTCAAGAACCTGACCGTGATTTCGAACAATGCCGGTGTCGATGGCATCGGTCTCAGCCGTTTGCTCGAAACGCGCCAGATCAAGAAGATGATCTCGTCATATGTCGGCGAGAACAAATTGTTCGCGCAGCAATATCTCGCAGGCGAACTTGAACTCGAATTCAATCCGCAGGGCACGCTTGCAGAGCGTATTCGCGCCGGCGGTGCAGGTATTCCGGCGTTCTACACCAAGACCGGCGTTGGCACGTTGATCGCCGAAGGCAAGGAAGAAAAAATCTTCGACGGCCAGAAATACATTATGGAGCGTGGCCTGTTCGCTGATCTGGCGATCGTACATGCGTGGAAAGGCGACACCGCCGGAAATCTCGTGTACCGCAAGACCGCGCGCAACTTCAATCCGATGATGGCGACGGCAGCCAAAGTCACCGTCGCTGAAGTCGAGCATCTGGTGCCGGCGGGTGAGATCGACCCCGATCACATCCACACGCCGGGAATATTCGTAAAGCGCATCATTGATGTGAGCAGCGCAAAGAAGCACATCGAATTCCGCAACACACGTCCGCGCCCCGCGGCCTGAAATTAAAGCAGGAGAAGTTTATGGCCTGGACCCGCGAACAGATGGCCGCCCGCGCCGCGAAGGAACTGCGCGACGGCTACTACGTCAATCTCGGCATCGGCATTCCGACGCTTGTCTCGAATTTCATTCCGGAGGGCGTGGACGTTCTGTTGCAGAGCGAGAACGGAATGATGGGCATGGGTCCTTTCCCCTATGAGGGCGAAGAGGATGCGGACCTCATCAACGCCGGCAAGCAGACGGTCAGCGAACTGCCTTCGACCAGTTATTTCTCGAGTGCGGACTCGTTCGGGATGGTGCGTGGCGGCCACATCGACTTGTCGATTTTGGGCGCGATGCAGGTCGCGGAGAACGGCGATCTCGCCAACTGGATGATCCCCGGCAAGATGGTAAAGGGTATGGGCGGTGCAATGGATCTCGTCGCAGGCGTCAAGAAGGTCATCGTCGTGATGGAGCATTCGGCCAAGGACGGCCCGAAACTTCTTCACAAATGCAACCTTCCGCTCACTGGCGAGAAGGTGGTGGACATGGTGGTGACGGATCTGGCCGTATTTACCATCGACAAGCACGGCAAGGACGGCATGGCGCTGATTGAGTTGGCCGACGGCGTGACACTCGATCAAGTGAAAGCCCAGACCGAAGGCACATATCGCGTCGCGTTGAAGAACGCTTAAAGGCGCTTACGCAATCGCGCTGGCGTGCGAGAACACCACTTCGATCAAGGTGCCGGAATGCGGCGCGGTCTTGATGTTGAATTTCGCCTTGTTGGCTTCGACCAACGCCTTAGTTAGTGACAGGCTGACCGCCGAATTGTCTGAAGAAATATGATCGGTCGCGGCTGCCGTTCTGAACGGCGCCATGGCTGCTGCGATCTCGTTGTCGTTCAGGCCCGGTCCGGTGTCGCGCACGCGCAGCGCAATGTCGCCGAAATCCGTTGTCGCGGTCGAGACGATCACTTGCCCGCCGGCATTGGCAAGGTGAATCGAACTTCCGATCAAGTTCATTGCGATTTGCCGAAGTGCACGTGCGTCCGCTTTCACGGACGGCAGAGCGTGCGCGAGCGATGTGCGGATGATGATGCGCTCGCGATTAGCCTGCGGTTGCATCACCGCAACGCATTGTTCGATTAAGTTGTTCAGATCCTGATTGACGAAGGCCAATTCGATCTTGCCGGATTCGATCCGCGACAGATCGAGTAAATCGTCGATGATCGTCATGACGCGTTGACCGGAAGTGCGGATGTCCTTCATGTATTCGACATAGCGCTCGTTGCCGAGCGGGCCGAAGCGCTCCTCGATCATGACGTCCGCAAAGCCGATGATGGCATTGAGCGGCATGCGCACTTCGTGGCTGATCCTGCCAAGCACGTCCGACTTCGCCATTGTCGCGCGTTCCGACTGGCGCCTGGCCTGGACGAGTTCGCTTTCGCTTTTCTTCACCTGCGAGAGATCGCGGAACACCGCAAAAAATCTCGCACTCTCGGGTCGCGTCCTTCCCATCGTCATCGAGAGCGGAATGGTGCGGCCGTCGCGCACACGGCCGAGAATGTCGCGGCCATGATCGAGCAGGCTCGCGATGCTCGCATTCTTGGCGTTCTCAAGATGATCCAGAACGGTGCGCTGACTTTCCGGAGCGAAAAGATCGATCAGGTTCAGCGCGGCAATTTCGTCGCTGCTGCGGCTGAACAGGGCCTCAGCGCTTTTATTGCAGGACAGGATGCGGCCGAGACCGTCGAACATCACGATGCCTTCGGCCGTGGTGTCGAGAATGGTGCTGAGTTCCTCAGCCTGCGTGGAATCTTTGGGTGGCGTTGCTGGGGCAATTACGACTGGCGGCGGGACGATGGCATCCGATTGCGCGCTGGAGAACATCAGCGCCATTGCAGGCTCATTGTCCCATGAAATTGCAAACAGCTTTGCTTCGCTAGGGGTATTTCCGGCGTTCTTCGTTTTCGTCGCCGAGATAACGACCGATGCGCCGGCTTCGGATGTGCTTGCACCCGCTTCTTTGCCGGGCTCGACGAACAACGCATCGAGGCCGCCGGCCTCAGTCAGTTCGTGCAAGTTGGCGAAGCCCGCGCGTTCCAGAAACGCGCGGTTGGCGTAAAGCAACCGGTCGAGCCGATAAACAAGAACGCCAACCGGAAGTCTGTCGATGAGTTGTGTGTCCTGTGCGGAGTTGACGCGCGGTGGCGGCGCTTCCGGTTGCAGGAATGCAGGCGGGATTTGCGGTTTCGGATTTTCGGTTTGCTCAGTCGGCATCGTTGCGTCGTTCGCGGGCGAAAAATCCGATGCGAGAGCATCCGGCGTTGTCTCGCCGTCGAGCCCTGCAGAGAGACGCCGCCCCAACTCGTCGAACGCGACGCTTTCGCCGGGGGTGAGAACCAGCGGCTTCGGCTCGTTCATTTGACGGAACGGCAGAACGTTCTGGGGGGTATTTAACGAAGCTTCGTCCACGGCGGCCTTCTGTGTTTCGTTGTCAGCTTTGCCTGGATCCGTTGCTAGCACTTCGCGTGGCTTCTCGTCCGGCGTCGTCACAGAATCGGTTCGTTGTTTTGAGGCTGTGGATGTCGAGGAATACAGAATTTCATCGCGGCGCTGGGCGGCGAGACGTGCCAGAGCCTCAATGTCACGGCAGACGCCGAAGCCTCGATAGCCGATGAAATTCTGCGCGCGGTCGAACACCGGCAGTCCCGACAGTTCAACTGGTAGCCGCGCGCCCGAACCATCGGCGGGCCATTCCACGACGACGTTGCTCCATGTGCCGCGCGTAGCAACGGCGGCAGCGACTTTGCCTTCGGGGTCGATCCCGAGCACTTGCGCGATCTCACTCCATAGCCGTCCGAAGGCCGCGGCGGTCCGCGAACCGATCAGCCGCGAAAATTCATCTGAGCCCAGCGAGAAGCGGCTGTGCTCGTCCATTTGCCACATGAAGCGGAGCGGATGGCGGCGTGCAGCCAGATGCGGTCCATCCATTTCGGCGAGCGTTGCCGAGATGCGATGCACCGGGTTGTTTTCGTCTGTCGCACGGGCCTGAACAGGTGTTTCGCTTTTGACGGATTCAGCAACCGTTTCCGGCGGAACAGGCGTGGATATTGGTGCTGGTGTTGGTTCAGCTTCCAGCGGCGCGACGTGTTCGGTCGTCGTCACGCTTGGGATGATTTCCTCGAACGGCGTGCCGAAAACATCCGTTGGTAAAGATTCATGCGCGATTTCGGTATCGACATGAGCGACTTCAGCCACAGCAACCGGCGAAGCCGCTGCAACAACTGCTTCTGCCGCCGGTGTCTCGGCAAGCGGCGTCGGCGGTATCTCCACCCGCTCCGGCACAAAGATCTCGTCGATCAGTGCAACAAGAATTTTTTCGCTGCCCGCACCGACGCGATGTAACGATCCGCGTCCGATGTTCGCAGGGAAAGCAGCTTCGCCGTCGCGCAATGCGGTCTCACGAACGGAGTCGAATTCAGATCCCGTGAGGTGATTGAAGAATGTCGAGAAAATTTTCGCGGCGTCGTTGGCTCCGGCGAAAGATCCATCTGGAGAAAATGCGATTGATGGAGTCGATACACCATTAAGCAGACTTGTAACGCGCTCGTTGATCGGGATCGTCCGTCCGGCACCTTCAGTCGCAGCGACAAGAATTGCGACCGTCCCATCCGATAGCGTCAATCGCGAACATGCGCAGGTCAGTAGCCGGCCGAACGGTGCGCCGAAGCCGCGTAGTCTTTCCATGCGAGCCGCGCCGGTTTGCGAAAGTTGCGATGCGAGTTGAACGATCTGGCGGCGATGCGGATCTGCAGGCCCGATGGGTTTTTCTGCAAGAATAGCGGCGTTGCGCGCGCCGAAAATCTGGGCTGCAACCGAGTTGGACCAGAGGACGCGCGTGCCGTCGATCGACCACAGCCAAGCGGGCATGCTGCTTGTCGCGTAAACCGCCAGTTGCGGATCGCGGATGCCTTGCAGCAGGGCGCTTGCATCGCTCATTATCGAAAAGTCCACGAACTGTTTTCGCTCCTCAGATACCGCCGGAAACCGGCGGCGGTGAGGTCCGATAGCCTTAACAAATCATTAGTATGGCTTGCCCGGGGCGAGGTCCACGGCACGGCGGCGGCACACGTATTGAAACCGGCGATAACCTTAATTTGGCCGGGCATGCCGGACCTTAAGGTCGCATCGCGCGTTGAGGTGTTGCAAAAGAAATTCAAAGGCTCACGATAGAGCGTCGGGCGGAGGGTCATTGCGCTGCGTCATACACGCGTGGCAGCTTCCCGATAATGTGGCGGAACACGCGGATCGAGGGCCGACACGAAGTCAGTAGGTTTCAACAGGAGTGAGTCACATGGCAGACGGCGATCGTTTCGAAATTCCGAAGGAAATGCGCTCAATGGCGGAAGCCAGCTTCGATCAGGCGCGCAAGGCCTTCGACAGCTTTATCGGCAGCGCGCAGCAGACCGCCGCATCGTTCGGCGGCAAAGGTGAAATGGCCCGGGCCAGCGCCAAGGACATCAGTTCCAAGGCGATTTCCTACGCCGAGAAGAACGTGCAGGCCTCGCTCGCCTACGCCCAGTCTCTCATCCATGCCAAGGACTTGACCGAAGTCATGCGCCTCCACACCGAATATGTGCAGGCCCAGATGAAGGCGTTGGCGGAACAGGCCAGCGAGTTGGGCCAGACCGTCACCAAGGCTGCGATGGACGTGGCAAAGCCAAAGGCCTGACGTCAGGCGCACACGGCCAAGCCTCTTCAGCCATGCAATAGTGCATTGCAATATTTTATTGCAATGCACCAATTTTTCAATATTATGCGGGGAGACAGTCGCCATTGAGCGACCGGATCGACCCGCCTCGACGGTAATTGTGCCGGTCCTGGGGGGTCAAACCCGAAGGATGTTTCACATGAGTGCGACCGATCCGTTTTCACCGTCGTCCCGTTTCAGGTTCCTGAGCAGATGCGTGCCTTCGCAGAGAAGGGCGTTACGACGGCCCGCGACGGCTACCAGAAGCTCAAAGAAGCTGCCGAGAGTAACAGGCGCTCTTGAAGCCGCCTACACATCGGCCTCCAAAGGCGCGGGTGACTTCACCGCGAAGATCATCGACATCGCCAAGCTCAACACCGGGTCGGCTTTCGATTTCGCCCAGTCGCTCATGGGCGTGAAGTCGCTTCCGGAAGCTTTCGAGTTGAAGAACGCGCATGCGCGCAAGCAGTACGAAGTCGTCACCGCGCAGGCCAAGGATCTCGCCGAGTTCACCCAGAAAGTAGCCACCGAGACCGTCGAACCGATCAAGGCCAACGCTGCTAAGACCTTCAAGATCAGCGCCTGATTCAAGGAAGATTGAGCCTTAAAATTTGAAAGCCCGGACCTTCGGTCCGGGCTTTTTGATGCCTTATCATGGTCTCGATCTCGTCTTGCCAAAGGGGAGCGTTGCACCTAGTTTCCCGCGAAATCGCATGGCTTTTGCCGAGCGAAACCACTCAAGAATGTGCAGTTGTAGCTCAGTTGGTTAGAGCGCCGGATTGTGGATCCGGAGGTCGGTGGTTCGAGCCCACCCAACTGTACCACTCCTGAAAATCTGCCGCTTCCACACTATCTACAACAGATGAACCGCGTGGAAAATCGGGCCGCACCTAACGCAGATACAAGCAAGACCGCGACCGATCCCGTCTGCGGCATGACAGTCGATCCGAAAACGTCGAAGCGCCGCTTTACGTACAAGGGCACGGATTATTTTTTCTGTTCGGATCGCTGCAAGACGCGCTTTGAGGCCGAGCCGGAAAAATTCCTCGCGTCGAAACGCGATCACGCCGAACACAAGCACGACGCTAACGCGCCAGCCGACGCGATCTACACTTGCCCGATGCATCCGGAAGTCCGGCAGATCGGGCCTGGAAGCTGCCCGAAATGCGGCATGGCACTTGAGCCTGAAACCATCTCACTCGACGACAAGCCTGATCCCGAACTGATCGATATGACGCGGCGGTTCGGGATTTCGCTTGCGCTGACGCTGCCGGTATTTGTGTTGGAAATGACGGCACATTTCGGCGGCATGCATTTGCTTTCGCCGCAAACGGCGAACTGGGTGTCGTTCGCGTTGGCGACGCCGGTTGTATTGTGGGGCGGCTGGCCGTTCTTCGTGCGCGGCTGGCAATCACTTGTGACGCGCAATCTCAATATGTTCACGTTGATCGCGATGGGCACGGGTGTCGCGTATGTTTACAGCGTCGTCGCGACGCTGGTGCCACAGCTATTTCCGCAGGCGTTTCGCGACATGCACGGTACGGTCGCCGTTTATTTTGAAGCTGCTGCCATCATAACCGTGCTCGTTCTGCTCGGTCAGGTTCTCGAATTGCGCGCGCGGGCAAACACGTCGGGTGCCATCCGTGCGCTGCTCGGCCTATCGCCGAAAACTGCGCGGCGCGTCACCGGAAACAGTGACGAGGAAATTTCCATCGACGCGATTGCGGTCGGAGATTTGCTGCGCGTTCGCCCTGGTGAGAAAATCCCGGTCGATGGCGTGGTGACGGAAGGCTCATCGCTGGTCGATGAATCGCTTGTCACAGGTGAATCGATGCCGCTTACCAAGAACAAAGGCGCGCAACTGATCGGCGGCACGGTCAACCAGAGCGGTGGCCTCGTGATGCGCGCGGAGAAAATCGGCCGCGATACCATGCTGGCGCGTATTGTGGACCTCGTCGGGCGCGCGCAGCGCTCGCGCGCACCGGTGCAGCGTCTCGCCGATCAGGTTGCGGGTTGGTTTGTACCGATGGTGATTGCGACGGCTGTGATTGCATTTACGGCGTGGGCGATGTTCGGGCCGGAGCCGCGACTGACTTACGCGCTTGTCGCGGCGGTGACAGTGCTCATCATTGCATGTCCCTGCGCGCTCGGACTTGCGACGCCGATGTCGATCATGGTCGGCGTGGGTCGGGGCGCACAAAGCGGAATTCTGATCCGTGACGCCGAAGCATTGGAACGAATGGAGCGCATCGACACGCTGGTGATCGACAAGACAGGCACGCTCACCGAGGGCAAGCCAAAGGTCGTTGCCGTGATCGCCAAGGATATGAACGAGAATGAATTGCTACGTCTCGCCGCAAGCGTCGAGCGCGGCAGCGAACATCCCCTTGCCTACGCAATCCTCAATGCCGCGAAGGATCGCGAAATCAAACTTGCCGATGTGAGCGGATTTGAATCTTCGACAGGCAAGGGCGCGGTTGCGACTATCGAAGGAAAGAAAATTTCCGTCGGCAATGACGCGCTGATGCGTGAAGCGAATACCGATGTTGCGGCGTTCCGACCCGAAGCCGAAGCACAACGCAACAACGGCGCGACGGCGATCTATGTTGCTGCCGACGGAAAGACTGTCGGTGTTATCGCCGTCGCCGATCCAATTAAAGCTGGTGCCGTTTCTGCGCTTAAAGCGTTGCGCGCCTGCGGGCTGCATATCGTGATGTTGACGGGTGACAATGAGACCACTGCTCAAGCGGTCGCAAAAACACTCGGTATCGCCGACGTGGAAGCAGGCGTGCTGCCCGAACGAAAGAGCGACGTTGTGTCTCGATTGCGCAGCGAGGGACGTCGCGTGGCGATGGTGGGGGACGGCATCAATGATGCGCCAGCTCTGGCGGCGGCCGATGTCGGCATCGCGATGGGCACGGGGACCGATGTCGCAATCGAGAGCGCTGGCATCACGTTGCTGCGCGGAGATCTCGGCGGGTTGGTCGAGGCCTATGAATTGTCACGCGCGACGATACGAAATATCCGCCAGAATCTGGCATTCGCCTTTCTCTACAATGCCGCCGGCATCCCGATTGCGGCGGGTGTGCTCTATCCGGTGTTCGGAATTTTGCTCTCGCCGATGGTGGGTGCTGCGGCGATGGCGTTGTCGTCCGTCAGCGTGATCGGCAATGCGCTGCGTCTGTCGCGCGTCAATTTGCGCTAAGCGAAACGGAAATTAAAAACGAAGAAAAAAGGCCGGGCTCAAGAGCCCGGCCTGTTCAGTTTTGGCCACGTGAGGCCGACACAATCACCTTCCAAGAGGGATAACTAAGTTCCCGTGCCGCTGGAGGAGGGGGACAATGCGCGATCGCGGGCACTCAGTATGGGAGCGAGTATGATCCGCTGAGCGATGCGAACAACTCCGATCCTGACATGTCAGTCATGCGGGATATGCGGGCTCAAATGTTTGTTTGAATTTTCAGCTGTGGGGCCAGCGCTGCGCTTTGCTGACGATAAAATCGCGAAAAACCTGCACGCGCGCCACCGACTTCAACTCTTCGGGATAAACGAAATACGTATCCAACTGGATTGAATCGGATTCACCGAAAAGTTGCACCAGGCGGTTGTTTTCCTCGACCAGATAATCTGGCAGCGCAGCAATTCCGAGTCCCTGCTGGCAAGCCCGGACAAGACCGAGGATGTTGTTGACCTTGAAGAATGCCTCGCGCGGCCCCGCTCCATTGCGGCCGGCCTCGACCAGCCAACTCCGGTTCTGCAGGTGGGGCGGCACGTTCGTATCGCTGAGCATGATGATGCGATGCGCGTCGAGATCGTCGAGCGCGCGCGGGGTGCCGAAACGCTTGATGTATTCCGGCGAGCAATAAGCGTGAAAACCCATCGAGAACAGCTTGCGTTGGATCAGATCAGGCTGCGTCGGCTTGCGGGTGCGGATTGCCACATCGGCCTCGCGCATCGACAAATCGAGTTCTTCGTCGGTCACGATCAAAGAAATTCTGATGTCGGGATAAAGCGATGTGAATTCGCCAAGCCGCGGAATCAGCCAGTTGATGCCCACGCCCGGTGTGGTCGTTAGCTTCAAATCGCCGCTTGGCCGCTCACGGCTGTCGGTCAACTTCGCACGCGCAGCCTGCAGCTGCATGAAAACATCGTGCGCGGTGCGAAACAGAAGATCGCCCTGTTCGGTCAGGATCAATCCCCGCGCGTGGCGGTGAAACAGCGAGACAGACAATTCCTGTTCAAGCGCGCTGACCTGGCGCGATACCGCCGATTGCGACAGGCCGAGCTGTTCGCCGGCATGCGTAAAACTTCCAGCTTCCGCTGCCGCATGAAAGACCTTGAGCTTGTCCCAGTCCATGTCGCTGAATCCGTCGCGTGATCGGGCCATGGCTATTCCGCCGCCGCGCGGTCGGTCGCGCGCGCCGTGATAAAGCGTTCGGCTTCAAGCGCCGCCATGCAGCCGAGACCCGCCGCCGTCACGGCCTGACGATAAGTCTCGTCGGCGACGTCGCCTGCCGCGAACACACCCGGCACGGAGGTTGCGGTCGAATGCGCCGCGATCTCGACATAGCCCGAGGATTTCAATTTCAATTGTCCCGTCACCAATTCGGTTGCGGGGGCATGGCCGATTGCGATGAAGACGCCGTCGGCGGGAAATTCCGTCGTTGCGTTCGTCTTCAAATTTTTCAGCCGAATCTTCGTGACCTTCGAGGGATTTTCCGCGCCGAGGATTTCATCGACTTCGCTGTCCCAGATCACATTGATCTTCGGGTGCTTGAACAACCGCTCCTGCAAAATGCGCTCGGCGCGCAAACTGTCGCGGCGGTGAACGAGTGTCACCTTCGAGGCGAAATTGGTCAGGAACAGTGCTTCCTCGACCGCAGTGTTGCCGCCGCCGATGACGAATACATCCTTGCCGCGATAGAAGAAGCCGTCGCAGGTCGCGCAGGCCGAGACGCCGAAGCCCTTGAATTTTTCTTCCGAGGCAGTTCCGAGCCAGCGCGCCTGCGCGCCGGTCGACAGAATTACGGTTTCGGCCAGATACACGTCGCCGGAATCGCAGGTGATACGGAACGGGCGCTGGCCAAGCTCGAGCTTGTTGACGTGGTCGGTGACGATCTTGGTGCCGACATGCGCTGCCTGCTTTTCCATCTGCTCCATCAGCCACGGGCCCTGAATCACATCCGCAAAGCCCGGATAGTTTTCGACGTCAGTGGTGATGGTGAGCTGGCCGCCGGGCTGAATTCCCTGGATCAGCACCGGTTCGAGCATCGCGCGCGCGGCATAGATAGCGGCCGTGTAACCCGCTGGGCCTGATCCGACGATGACGACCTTGGCATGAATGGGGGCGGCCATGATCCGACTCTTGGCTGTTCTGCATGAGATTGGTGAGCGATCAGGCGGAAAATGCCCGCTGAAGCATCAAAAGTATTAGTTCCGAATGTAGGCCATCTGGAGAGCTATGCAAGTAACGCAACCCCTATTGCAAAAATTTCCCCAAACGCGTCCGTGATACGACATCTGCGAAATAAAATTGCGCGAAACATTCTTGCTCGCTAAAACTAATTCGGAAAATTGCAAGAAATGTTTCGAAAACGGGGGCGCACAACCTGTGTCTAAGGGGCTGGACGAAATCGACCTGAAAATTCTTGCCGAAATACAGGCGGACGGTCGAATCACCAATGTCGAACTGGCGAAACGGGTCGGCATATCGCCGCCGCCCTGTCTGCGCCGCGTTCGCACGCTGGAAGAGGCGGGCTATATCCAAGGCTACCGAGGATTACTCGATCCGGCAAAGCTCGGCTTCGATGTGACGGTGTTCGCCTCGGTCCATCTGTCCAGCCAGGCCGATGCCGACCTCAAAGCGTTCGAGGACTTCGTTCGACACGAACCGCTGGTGCGCGAGTGCTGGATGCTGTCCGGCGATGTCGACTTCATTCTGAAATGCGTCGCGCCCGACATGACGACGTTCCAAAGCTTCGTCGCGCATCTGACGGCGGCACCGCACGTCCGCAACGTGCGGACGTCACTGGTCCTCCACAATTCCAAATATGAAGCTGCGGTGCCGCTTGAATTGATGACGCCGAACGGTTGACCCGCGGCTGCGCTGATCCGCACTCGTCACGCATGGCAAGGCCGCAATCGCAGCCTATCGCCGCAATCGCGCGTGATCTAAAAGCCGGTGTTCGCGCGCTTCCCTCGCTCCCAATCGCGTGAAGGGAAATTTCTTAATGGGCACGTCGTGACTGTTTTTCAAATCATCGTGCTGGCGGTGGCCGGTTTCATCGCGGGCACGATGAATGCTATTGCGGGCGGCGGCACGTTCGTATCGTTCGCAGCCCTCGTCGTCAGCGGACTGACAACGCTCGATGCCAATGCGACGAGTGCTGTTGCGCTTACACCCGCCAATCTCGCCAGCGTCGCCGCCTATCGCTCGGAAGTGCGCAAGCATTACCGCGAGATGATTCCGTTTGCGATCATCGGCCTCGTCGGCGGTGCCGTCGGCGCGTTGCTGCTGATCTGGCTCGGCGACGGTGGTTTTCGCCCGATGGTGCCGTGGCTGCTGCTGATGGCGACATTGCTGTTCGCATTTAGCGAACGGATTCGCGCTGCGGTCGAACCTTGGTCGAACGAAGGCGGCGTCGGCATGAAGACAAGCGCCTACGCGCTGATGACGGTGGTTTCCATTTACGGCGGATTTTTCGGCGCGGGCGTCGGCATCATCATGCTCGCCGCGTTGTCCATCCTCGAGAGTGGGGACTACCACAAGGCTAACGCGACCAAGATTCTTGTCGCGTTTCTCATTCAGGTGGTCTCGGCGGCGTTGCTGATCGCGGGTGGCCTGGTGCACTGGCCGCAGGCGCTTGTCACGATGGTCTCGGCCGCTGTCGGCGGATATTACGGCGTCGGCTTCGCGCGGCGCATACCTGAAAAAATAATCCGCGCCGTGGTGGTGGCCATCGGCGCGGTTTTAACTTTGATATTCTTCTTGAGGACGTGATCCCGGTACTGGCTTTCGGAAAAGATCACGCCCAATTTTAAAATCAGTGCTTGTTGCGCATCGCGGCGTCGACGCTCCAAGGTCCCGGACCTGCCGCAGCAAGATACAGGCAAGCGAAGCAAAGCATGATCGCTGCTGAGCCGCCGTTAAGCGCCGGATAGATCACTGGGTCTGCAGTCTTCATCATGTGGCCCATGAAGTAGGCGGCAGCCATTTCACCCGACAGTATAAAGGCGGCGAGGCGCGAGAACAGGCCGATCAGCAACAACGCGCCGAGGATCAGTTCAAGATAGCCTGCGAACTGAATCAGAGGCGGAATGTTCGCGAACATCGGCACCACTGGAAATTTCAAGATTTTTGCAAGGCCGTAGTGAAACATCAGCAGGCCAGTAACGATGCGAAGCAGGCTGAGCAGTTGCGGACGATACGCCGCAAGAAAACTTTCATTCATTGGATAAACCCCCGGTTGATTCCACGACGAATCATAACTTGCGGACGCTTGTCACGAAAGCGGGGGCGTACGCAACCGGCGGGGAAATTTGCAGCGCAGCGCGGAATAAACCCAAACAGTGCGCTGTTGTCGTAGGTGGATTTTGGTTCGCGCAGTTCGCTGTGCGGAACTTTAATTCGACAGGCAGCGGATAGCTTGCGGCTGACACGCAAAGCCGATGTTCGAACATGTCGGCGCTGCACCGTCTGGGCCGCGCGAGCAGCTCAAGCATTCATCTGTCCAACGGCTGCAATTGGGTTGATTCTTTTGCACGGGGATGATGCTTTGTTGCGTCTGAACAGCTCTCGGTTTTACAGGCGGCGGAACAGGCAAGTCGGCGGCGAAAGTCATGTCGCCCAGCATGGTCGTTGCGACAACAACCAACACCATGAATTTAGATCGCTGTATCATTTCAAAATCCGTCGCCGTCAAATCAACCCGATTGGCCGCTCGTCTATATCACAAAAACGGCCGGACATTCGTCCGGCCATTTTTGAAGGCGGCAATTCAAGACAAAATTGCCTTTACTTCCAGTCAACCTTGGTAACTTCGTAAGCCTTCGCGCCGCCGGGTGCGACGACTTCGACCGACGCGCCCTTCTTCTTGCCGATCAGCGCGCGCGCGAGCGGTGATGTGATCGAGATGCGACCTTTCTTGGCATCGGCCTCGGATTCGCCGACGATCTGCCAGACGGCTTTCTTGTCGGTGTCCTCATCGATCAGCGTGACCGTCGCGCCGAACTTGATCGTATCGCCGGACAGCTTCGACACGTCGATGATCTCGGAGCGTGCGAGTTGATCTTCAAGCTCCGCGATGCGGCCTTCGTTATGCGACTGCGCTTCCTTGGCGGCGTGATATTCCGCATTCTCCGAAAGATCGCCATGCGCGCGCGCTTCCGCGATCGCCTCGACGATGCGTGGACGATCCACCGACTGCCGCTTCTTTAATTCTTCCTCCAGTGCGGTATGGCCCGCCTGGGTCATGGGTACCATTTCAACCATTTAACTTCGTCCTTCGATTTCGTGCGCTAACTTTCGCGCGCGAAACATCTGATGTAAGACCGTCCGCCATTTCGATCTGCCGGACGCCGAATGAGAACATTGTCGAGGTCAGCCAGTTCCTTCCGGCTTTCTCGCGATTTCATTGCGGCCGCTTAAGCAGCAGCAGTCCAACTTAGATATCCGAGAAATAACTCTGCAAGGTGCGGACTTCGAGGTCTCCGCCAATATAGGCCCGGATGCCCTGTGCCGCCGCCAGCGCACCTGAAAGAGTGGTGTAATATGGCACTTTATGCAAGAGGGCACCCCGCCGCAACGAGCGGCTGTCGGCGAGCGCTTGCGGGCCTTCGGTGGTATTGAAAACGAGTTGCACATCGCCGTTGATGATGGCGTCAACGATATGCGGCCGGCCTTCCAGCACTTTGTTGATCTTCACGGCAGGCACGCCGTTCTCGGCAAGGAAGCGCTGCGTGCCTGAAGTGGCGATCACCTTGAAGCCGAGCGATGACAGCAGCTTCACCGCGTCGAGAATTCGCGCCTTGTCGCTCTCCCGCACGGAGACAAATACGGTGCCATTGCGCGGGACGCGCGTGCCGCCGCCCAACTGACTTTTCGCAAACGCCACCGCGAACGATCGATCGATGCCCATGATCTCTCCGGTGGATTTCATCTCCGGGCCCAACACCGTATCGACGCCGGGAAAACGCGCGAACGGAAATACCGATTCCTTGACGCCGACATGGCCGAGCTTGCGCCGCTTCAACTTGAAGCTGGCCAGTTTTTCGCCCGCCATGATGCGCGCGGCAATCTTCGCAACCGGAATGCCGACGACCTTCGCGACGAACGGCACCGTGCGCGACGCGCGCGGATTGACTTCGAGCACGTAAATGTCGCCATCCTTGATCGCGAACTGCACGTTCATGAGGCCGACGACATCGAGGCCGAGCGCAAGTTCGCGTGTCTGCCGCTCGAGCTCGGAAATCATTGCGGGATCGAGCGAGTGCGGCGGCAGCGAACATGCCGAGTCGCCAGAATGAATACCCGCTTCTTCGATGTGCTCCATGATGCCGACGATGAACGTATCCTTGCCGTCGCACAGGCAGTCGACGTCGATCTCGGTCGCGTCCGACAGATAGCGATCAAACAGCAAAGGATTCTTGCCCAAAACAGTGTTGATCTGGCCGGTCTTGTCGTTCGGATAGCGCGCCTTCACGTCGGCGGGGACGAGTTCAGGTAAAGTGCCGAGCAGATAATCGCCGAGTTGCGTTTCTTCGCGGATGATCTGCATCGCGCGGCCACCAAGCACATATGACGGACGCACGACCAGCGGCAAGCCGAGATCGCTTGCTACGAGCCGCGCCTGTTCGACGGAATAAGCGATGCCGTTTTTCGGTTGCTTCAGATGCAGCTTGTCGAGCACGCGTTTGAAGCGGTCGCGGTCTTCGGCCAGATCGATGGCGTCGGGCGAGGTGCCTAGAATGGGAACGTTGGCTTCTTCCAGCGCGCGCGCGAGTTTCAGCGGCGTTTGACCGCCGAACTGCACGATGACGCCGTGAAGTTTTCCGTTGCTGCGTTCGGTGTCGATGATTTCGAGAACGTCTTCGGCGGTGAGCGGTTCGAAGTAAAGGCGATCCGCAGTGTCGTAATCCGTCGAGACCGTTTCCGGATTGCAGTTGATCATAATGGTTTCGAAGCCCGCGTCATGCAGCGCGAAGCAGGCGTGGCAGCAGCAATAGTCGAACTCGATGCCTTGACCGATACGATTAGGTCCGCCGCCGAGAATGATGACCTTGTTTTTGTCCGACGGCGCGGCTTCGTCAGCAACCTTGCCGGCGAATGGCGTTTCGTAGGTCGAATACATGTAAGCGGTTGGCGAGGCGAATTCCGCCGCGCAGGTGTCGATGCGCTTGAACACGGGACGCACATTCATCGTTCGCCGCAGCGATTTCACCTCGGCTTCGGTAGTGCCGGCCAGCACGGCAAGCCGCGCGTCGGAGAACCCCATGGCTTTGAGTGTACGCATGCCATGCGCGTTACCCGGCAAACCGTGCTGCTTGATTTTGGCTTCCATCTCGACGATGCCTCGCATCTCGGCGAGGAACCACGGATCGATTTTGCATGACGTAAAAATTTCGTCGTTCGACCAGCCGAGCCGCATCGCCTGCGCGACTTGCAGCAGACGATCCGGCGTCGGTGTACCGAGTGCCGCGCGAACGGCATTTTTGTCGTCGCTTTGGCCGAGGCCTTCGATTTCGATTTCGTCGAGACCTGTGAGGCCCGTCTCAAGGCCGCGCAGCGCTTTCTGCAACGATTCCTGAAACGTGCGGCCAATGGCCATCACTTCGCCGACCGACTTCATCGACGTCGTCAAAGTCCGCGACGCGCCGGGAAATTTCTCGAACGCGAAGCGCGGAATTTTAGTGACGACGTAATCGATGGTCGGCTCGAACGACGCAGGCGTCGCGCCACCAGTGATGTCGTTGGCGATTTCGTCCAGCGTGTAGCCGACCGCAAGTTTCGCCGCGACCTTCGCAATCGGAAATCCGGTTGCCTTGGAAGCAAGCGCCGACGAGCGCGACACGCGCGGATTCATTTCAATGACGACCATACGTCCGTCGGCCGGATTGACACCGAACTGCACGTTCGATCCGCCGGTCTCGACGCCGATTTCACGCAGCACTGCCAATGAGGCGTCGCGCATGATCTGATATTCTTTATCTGTCAGAGTGAGCGCGGGTGCCACCGTGATCGAGTCGCCGGTATGCACGCCCATTGGATCGAGATTCTCGATCGAGCAGACGATGATGCAGTTGTCTGCGGTGTCGCGGACCACTTCCATCTCAAATTCTTTCCAACCCAGCACTGACTCTTCGATCAGCACTTCGTCGGTCGGCGAGGCGTCGATGCCGCGCTCGACGATTTCGATGAACTCGGCCTTGGTATAGGCGATGCCGCCGCCGGTGCCGCCCATCGTGAATGAGGGACGAATGATTGCTGGCAGGCCGATGTCGTCAAGCGCGCGCAGCGCATCGGGTAAATTCTTGATCTGGATTGAGCGCGGCGTCTCGAGTCCGATTTTGGTCATCGCCTCACGAAAGCGCCCGCGATCTTCCGCCTTGTCGATGGCGTCGGCGGTCGCGCCGATCATCTCGACATTGAATTTATCCAGCGTGCCTTGCTTGCGGAGCGACAACGCGCAATTCAGCGCGGTCTGTCCGCCCATCGTCGGCAACAATGCGAAGCCGCCGGGCTTCACGTTGCGTTCTTTTTCGATGATCTTGGCGACGATCTCAGGCGTGATCGGCTCGATATAGGTCGCGTCGGCCAATTCCGGATCGGTCATGATCGTGGCCGGATTGGAATTGACGAGGACGATCCTATAGCCCTCTTCCTTCAGCGTCTTGACGGCTTGGGTGCCGGAATAATCGAACTCGCAAGCCTGACCGATCACGATGGGGCCGGCGCCAATGATGAGGATCGTCGAGATGTCGTTACGTTTGGGCATCAAGTCTCACGAACAGGAATTTAGGCACAAAAAAAGGGCGCGCATTCGCGCGTCCCTTGAAACAGAGCGCGATCAGCAAAAGTGGAAACCGGTTTTGCGTCCGATCGCGCTCTTACTTTTAATAAGCGCATGATCTAGTCGCCAAACCGCCTACACTTTGGCGGATCATGCGCTGCCGCTAGGTTCCCCTCGCGCGCGCCGTGTCTTTAGACCAGATTCCGCAGGCGCGAAAGGGTCTTAACAGTGCAATCAACCGGCATTTTCGACAATTAAATCAACAACCCTGCGCAGTCGAAGTGCCTCCCGCGATCCGCTTGCGCGCCGCGCTATCCAATGGCCGCGAAACAATCGCGCGTGGCGAACGAAGAGTATTGAGCATCATCTTTTCAAGCCAGGAACCTATCATGCTGAATGCAAAATATGTCGCCGCCGCCATTCTGTTCCATAGCGTGACGTCCGCTTACGCAGCGGACGATCTCGTCACCAAGCGAAGTTCTCATCCTTTTGCTGTGACGCTTGATCGCCTTGAAGCCTCGGCCAAAGAAAACGGGCTGGTGGTCTTCACGCGTATTGACCACGCGGCTGCGGCGAAGGCTGCGGGTCTTTCAATGCCGCCAACGACGGTGTTGGTCGTCGGCAATCCGAAAGCCGGAACGCCGCAGTTCCTCGAACATCCTACGCTGGCGATCGACCTGCCGCTGAAGATGCTGGTGTGGGAAAATCAAGCAGCAGAGGTGTTCGTCAGCTACAACAGCGCAGCTTTCACATCTGCGACTTTGAATCGTCACGGGTTCGACGCCGCGAGCGAAAAATTGGTCAATGGAGCAAAGGCAACGGAAGCCAAGCTTGCGACGATCGCCGAGACTGCGACCAGATAGGAATTTATCGGTGCCAATGTCGCGCATTGGTGCGGAGGGAATTGGAGGCCCGGCCTGGATTTGAACCAGGATAAAAAACCTTGCACAGTTTCCGCGTCGACGTCTTCCGCCACCGGGCCGAGGACAAAGTTACCGTCGCGTTACGCGAAGTCCACACGGATCCGGACTTAACCTTAATCGGCCGATATTTCGGATAGTTTACATCGCGATAAAGGTCATTCGCGATGAATTGTAGCCGATATTTTTCGATTCGAGCGACGCCGAAAATCCGGCAGCCGTTAGCTTCGCTGTCATATCGGATGCGGTGTAGCGCTGCAGGCCGATGCTTTGGCGGAGTTGCCAGTAATCGGACAGCGCCGTTCGCGCGAGACCCCACAACGCATCGGTAAGAAATCCGTTGCGGACGGCGAGGTCGAGCAACGCGATCACGTCGGTCGCTGCACCCACACCCGGACGCAGAATATCGCCGAGGACGAATTTTCCGCGGGGCTTGAGGATTCGCCGCATCAGTGCGAATGCTGCATCGAGTTCGGCGAATGTCATATATTGCGCCACCGAATTCATCACGGCCAGATCGACTGAGGCATCTTGAAGTTTTAGGAGATCGTCGAGCGAGCGGACGCTGATTTTCGGATTTTGCGCAAAGCGCGCGGTGAGCCGTCCACGAACACCCGGCGCGGGCTCTGCCAGAATGAGTTGACCGCACGCCGCTGCAACTTGTGCCGCGGAAAGCGCCTCGCCGCAGGAATAATCCAGAACGACAGCGTCGGGGGAAGGAATATAGCGAACGATGTCATCGGCAATCATGCGAAAATGGACGTCGCGGTGCAGCTTGCTGACGTAAATCGTGTGGGTGGAATCGTAATAGTCGATCCAGTCGTCCATGGTTTGTCCGGGACTGCGCATGATCCCGAAAAGTGGGGACCGGTTTTCGGAGAAGATCATGCCTTATTGTGAAGTTCCGGTCATGGAACCGGCGGGTGAAGAATGCGTTAAATGGAATACCGGTCGATGTCCATCGCCGGAATTTCCCGTCTCCTAACAGGAAGCATGACGTGAGCAAAACAAAGAATAGTGTCTCGCCCGATCTCGATACCCCGACCGATCTGCCTCCGGAGGGCGTCGACAAGATCTCCGCCGCCGTGAACGTCGTCTTGGCCGATTCGTTTGCCCTCTATCTGAAGACCAAGAATTTTCACTGGCACGTCAGCGGGCGTCACTTTCGCGACTATCATCTACTACTTGATGAACAGAGCGACCAGATTTTCGCGACCACTGACGATCTCGCCGAGCGTGTCCGCAAGATCGGCGGCACCACGATCCGCTCGATCGGCCAGATTGCAAAGCTGCAAACCATCGAGGACAACGATGAAAAATTCGTGCCGCCGCGTGAAATGCTGCGCGAACTGATGAGCGATAACAAGAAGCTGGTTGCCAACATGCGCAAGGCGCACGAAGTCGCCAGCAAATACGACGACTCGGCGACAACGAGCGTGATTGAGGTTTTTATCGATCAGGCTGAACGCCGCACATGGTTTCTGTTTGAAGCCAGCCGTCAGGAAGGCGGCAATGAGGCGTAAGCGAAGATATTCTTCGAGATGCCAAAACGCCCGCTCTCGCAGCGGGCGTTTTCATGCTCGCTTCTTTGCGCGCATCAGATCCGCAAAGCGCTTGAACAGATAATGCGAGTCGCGCGGGCCAGGCGATGCTTCGGGGTGGTATTGCACCGAAAACACGGGCTTGTCTTTCAGCGCAATACCGCAGTTGGAATCGTCGAACAACGAGATGTGAGTCTGCTCGACGTTTTTCGGCAGCGTTGTTTTATCGACGGCGAAGCCGTGGTTCATCGACGTGATTTCAACCTTGCCGGTGGTCATGTCCTTGACCGGATGGTTCGCGCCGTGATGGCCCTGATGCATCTTCGTCGTCTTGCCGCCGACCGCGATGCCGAGCATCTGGTGGCCGAGACAAATCCCGAATGTCGGCGTTCCCGACTCGATCACCTTCTTGATAACCGGCACCGCGTATTTCCCCGTTTCCGCAGGATCGCCGGGGCCGTTCGACAGAAAGACGCCGTCCGGTTTCATCGCCAGAATATCTTCGGCGGACGTTTTCGCGGTGACGACCGTGACCTTGCAGCCTTCACCGGCGAGCAGCCGCAGGATGTTGCGCTTGATGCCATAGTCGATGGCGACGACGTTGAATTCAGGCTTGTCGAGTTTACCGAAACCTTTTTCCCAGACCCACGGCGTTTCGTCCCAGTCGAAGCGCTGCGCGCTCGTCACCATCGGCACGAGGTCCATGCCTTCAAGGCCCGGCCATTCGCGCGCTTCTTCTTTCAGCGCATGAAGGTCGAACTTGCCGTCCTGATTATGTGAAATGACGGCGTTGGGCATGCCTTTGCCGCGGATCAATGCAGTCAGCGCGCGGGTGTCGATTCCCGACAGACCGATGATGCCGCGCGCCTTCAGCCATGCATCGAGATGCTTGGTGGCGCGATAGTTCGACGGATCGGTGATTGCGGCGCGCAGGATGACGCCGCGTGCGCCCGGTGTCGCCGCCATGTTAATCGTCTCGATGTCTTCGTCGTTGGTGCCGACGTTGCCGATGTGCGGGAATGTGAAGGTGATGAGCTGGCCGGCGTAAGACGGATCGGTGAGGATTTCCTCATAACCCGTCATCGCGGTGTTGAAGCAGACCTCGCCGACAGCGGAGCCTTCCGCACCGAGGCCGAAGCCTTCCAGCACGGTGCCATCTGCAAGCACCAGCAGCGCAGTCGGTTTATGGTCCGGCCAGGCTGACGAATTGTCGTTTGTTGTCATAAGCGCATCACATAACCTTTGCGCCGCGCCGCGTCAAAGGTGGAAAGCTCCGATTCACATGAGGTTTTGCATATTTGACACGCTATCAACGCCGCCTAATCTGCGCGGCAGCGGTCGCAAGAGCCGCAACAGGGCGGGAGACATTCCATGAGCGCTGCGCCGGATTTGCGCGACCTCCACAATGGCGGAACGATGGGCAGTCTGATCGTCAACGCAGTCGCGCGTTTTGCCGATCAGCCCGCCATCGCCGATGGGACAGTTCGCTGGACATACCGCGAATTTGGCGAGGCGGTGTCGCGATTCATCGCGCTGTATCGCTCGCTCGGCCTGACCAAAGGCAAGGGCATTTCGGTTCTCTCCAGCAATCGCGCCGAAGCATGGGCTGCGAGTTGCGCGGCGCTGGTGATGGGCGCGCGTTACACGCCGCTGCATCCGATGGCTGCGGAGGACGATCACGCTTACATCGTAGAGGATTGCGAAGCTGATATTTTGATCGTCGAAGGCGCGAAATTTGCTGCGCGGGGATTCGCGATTCAAAAACGCGCCCCGGGATTGAAGCATCTGCTGTCGATCGGCCCGGCGGATGGACTGCGCGACGTACTACCGGACATGGCGAAGATGAAAGCCGCGCCTCTCGTCGATGAAAGCTCCTCGCGCGATCTCGCATTGCTGGCTTACACCGGAGGTACGACGGGGCGCTCCAAAGGCGTGATGATGCCGCATCGCGTGCTGGTCACGATGTCGATGCTGCTTTATGCGGATTGGGACTGGCCGCAGGACATTCGCTTTCTCGCCGCAACACCGATAACCCATGCCGCTGGCGTCACGTTTTTCATGGTGATGATGCGCGGCGGCCTGATGTGCATGACGCAAGGTTTCGATCCGGGTGTTTATGCTCGCGTCGTTGCCGAAGAAAAAATCAATTCGACATTTCTTGTGCCGACATTGATCTACGCGCTGATCGACAATGTCGAGTTGCGCAAGCGCTACGACTTGTCATCCTTGGAGACGATTATCTATGGCGCCGCACCGATGTCACCGGATCGTCTTCTCGAAGGCATCAGGATTTTCGGCAAGGTGTTTGTGCAGCTTTACGGCCAGACTGAATGTCCACAGTGCATTACATCATTGCGCAAGATCGACCACGACGAGACCAAGCCTCATCGCTTCGGGTCATGCGGACGCCCGAGTCCGGCAGTCGATGTGAAACTGTTCGACGCCGATATGAAGGAAGTCGGCGTCAATGAGCCGGGTGAAATCTGCGTGCGCGGGCCTCTGGTGATGGATGGTTATTGGAAGCGTCCAGACGCCGACGCCGAGGCGCTGAAAGGCGGATGGCTGCACACCGGCGACGTCGCGGTCAAAGACGAAGACGGATTTTTTTATATCGTCGACCGCACCAAAGACATGATCATTTCCGGCGGCTTTAATATTTATCCCCGCGAAGTCGAGGATGCACTGATGTCGCATCGATCTGTTGCGTCGGCGGCTGTGATCGGCATTCCGGACGACAAATGGGGCGAGGCGGTGAAGGCGTTCGTGGTGCTGAAGGCGGGTGCAAATAGCGGCGCTACGGAATTGCAGGCCCATGTAAAGGATAAGCGCGGCGCGCCATGGTCGCCGAAGTCGATCGACTTCGTCGAAACAATTCCTGTCACGGGCCTCGGCAAGATCGACCGCAAGGCGTTGCGCGCGCCCTATTGGGAAGGGCGCGCACGCGGGGTGGCGTAATCAGCGCTGGCGGCCTTGTTCACGGATCGCGCCGAGATGTTCATTCATCCGGAACACGATCAGAACGAATTCGGCGGCGATGCGCGACAGGATGATCCCGACCAGAATTCCCGCTAACGCTGACAGCAGCACGACGAAGCCGCCGAACGGGCTGACGGCCATCAGCGTCAGGCCGGAAAAGATTCCGGAAACGCCGAACAGCACAATCAATACGATGATCAGCCAGTAAAACGATTTGATAATGCTCGGTGTGATGAACCTGTCCCACTGGAAAAGATCGTTGAAGCGCAGCATGGGCAGTTCTCCGTTTATGCAGGGCGATGCCGCGCGAATCGGCGGAAGCGACTGATTGCCGCCCATCTTGTCATTTGTCGCGCTTGCGGGAAATACGCGAAACGCAACTCGCGGGGGATGGCTTGAGGTTATCGCGAATATTCGCCACACTCCGGGCAAATGTCAGCCGCGTCATCGAACGACTCCATGAAACTATATTTCGAGGATTTCAAGCCCGGTCCCTTGGGGACGTTCGGGCCGCATCATGTTTCGCGTGAGGACATCATTGCGTTCGCAACCGAGTTCGATCCGCAGCCAATGCATCTCGACGACGAAGCCGCAAATCGCTCGATGCTGAAGGGCCTTTCGGGTTCGGGCTGGCACATGTGTTCGCTGCTGATGCGGATTTGCTGGGACGGATTCATTCATCGTATCGCCTCAGCGGGCGCGCCGGGCGTCGATGAAGTAAAATGGGTGTCGCCGCTGCGACCCGGCGACGATCTCAGCGTCGATGTGGAGGTGGTTGGAACGCGCGAATCCGGAAGCCGCGGCGATGTCGGCTTCGTGACCTTGATGAACCACATGCGCAATGCGTCCGGCACCACGTTGATGACATTGCAATTGCCGATCATGGTGATGCGGCGTGTGCCTGCGGTGAAGGTCTAAGCGCGATGCCGTATTTCGAGGACATCAAGATCGGCGACCGGCGCGAGATGGGATCGTTCACCTTCACCGCCGACTTGATCAAAAAATTCGCACGGCAATTCGACCCGCAGCCGTTTCATCTCGATGAAGAAGTCGGAAGAAAGTCCATGTTCGGTGGTCTCGCAGCATCGGGTTGGCATGTTGCTGCAATTTACATGCGACTCACCGTCGAGAGCTTCAAGCGCGAGGCGGCGGCGGCGATTGCGAAGGGCGAGACGCCGATCGTGTCGGGGCCGTCGCCCGGTTTTCGCGAATTGAAATGGCTGAAACCCGTGCTGGCTGGCGATACGCTGACCTATTCGTCGGAGGTCAATCTCATGCGACCGCTGGAGTCTCGGCCGCAATGGGGACTGGTTGGATTCTACAACACCGCCTTCAACCAGCGCGATGAACTTGCGTTCTCGTTTCTTGGATCGGCATTCCTGTCGAGAAAACCCACCGCATAAAAACGCCACCCTTCGTGAAAAGGGCGGCGGGTTCGTTGAGTGGCGGGCGTCTTAGTCGGCCGGAGGCGTCGCGCGCTTCCACTGCGCGAGACTATCGGCGATCATCCGGCTCGATTTCATCGCCGTCTGGCTGAGTTGTGCGTATCCGGCGAGTTCACGCTGAACGCGCTGTCCTTCGTTGTGCATCAGTTCGCGGAGGCCTTCGAGATCGGCGATCAGGTTTTCAATTTCGGTCATCGACGCACCTGCAACGCGTTGAATCAGTGAATTGACATTGTTGACCGTCGCTTCGGCAACCTCGACGGGTGAGCTTGGAGGAACCATGCTCGGCGTCGGCCTGCGCAGATACGCGATGTCGTTGCGGACGAAATCGCGAATTCCCGCCTCGACGTCCGTGACGGTCGAGAGATCGGCTTCCTCATCGGTTCGTTCGAATTGTTCTGCTTGATGGGCGTTCATCGGCTTTCCCCTGTTTCGCTGATTGAGCGAGCGCGGATATCCCCGCACGACGAAGTAACAGGCCGATCAGGGCAGCCGAGTTTGACCGCATCGCGGCCAATATACGGCGGGGATCAACTCATTTGTGGACGAATAAAAACGACCGGAATTCACCAGCTATATTTATATTTGGCAGTGAGACTACGATCGGGGACACCCAGCGGCGTCTCGGCGACGGTGCCTGTCACGCTGACGCCGCCAAAGATTTTCTGCTCGGCACCGAGTTTGCGAAGCCATTTTTCTTCCGGCGTTGCGCTCGAAAACGTCTGTCCGGCGATGAAACTGGTTCCGGTGTTGTTGAGGCTGAACTTGGCCGATTGATCGACCTCGTAATTCCGCGCAGTTTTGCCGGTGAGACCCGTGACGGGCACCAGCGTCTGCTGCGTGACGCTGTAACCGTTCTGAAATGTCAGCGCATACTCGTTACCTGCGAGCGGCAACGTCTTTTGCAGCGACGTTCCGACCTTGCTCTGGTCCTGCGACGGGTCGATGCGCGCTTCGATGGACGTCTTGTCCCAGATCATGCCAAGACCCGGAGCCGTCATCGCCGCCCATGCAGTCCCGTTCGATTGGGTCGGTTGATCGTTATGCGCCATCTTCTGCGCCAGCAGTTCACCCGATGTCATCGGCGTTTGCGTCACCACGTTCATGTCGGCGCCGATACGCGTATCCCAGAACGGCACGACCGGCTGTTTCACGGTCAGCGCTGCGGACCCATCAGGCTTGTCGTCGCGTTTCCACGACATGTCGTTGTTAGACGCTGTGGACTTGCCGCCGGGCTTCAGAGTCTTGTTGAGCAGCGAAGATGGATCGGTCGCGAGCTGGCTCCAGTCAAAATCCGCCGGCGGCACGAACTCCTCAGTCGCTCGCGCAGATTCGTCGTCCGGGCGTGCGTCTTGCGCGCGCAGCGGCGTCGCCGCCAACGGCAGAAGCATTGTCGCCACGAATATGATGGAGTTGCGCTTCGCTGATTGAATCATGGCAATACATCAGGCCGTTCGGAATTCGCTCTCATCAAGGTGGGCCGACGGTGGTTAATATCATCTTTCGTAGCGGGTTCCGCGCCTCGATTGGCTGCATCGTGCGCAACTTTTCGCCCGCATGCATTTTGTTCCAAATGTGTTTGTCGCAATTGTGACTTCATTGGTTCGACAGCCGGAACATATCGAGTCCTCAAGCATTGAGATGCGCCAATTCGAGGCGGACAATTTTGAGGAGGAACCTATGAAGAAAATTGCAATGATGATGGTGGCGGCTGCAGCCGTTGCGTTCGCGGTCCCGGCATCTGCCCAGACCATCGTGATCAAAAAGGGCGGCGTGCATCGCAATTATGATCGCGGTTATCATGCGCGCGCCGAATGGCGTCACCGCGACCACGGCTGGCGTCATCGTCAGCACAATCGCGGCCCAGCGATCGTGATCCAGCGTTAAGCTGAATAAAGATCGGCCCCGCCTAGGCGGGGCCGTTTCAGTTTAACGACGTTCGCCGTCTTGTATTGCGGCAATTGTGCACAAAAAATCCAAAGAAAATGAATCGATAGTCTAAGCGATCTGCGGCAGATGAATTTGCCGGCCGAGAGTTTGTTCGACGAGATCGAATGTGTCCATCACGGCGCGAAGGCTGACCAGCCGCCCCGCCTTGAACTGAGCAAAATGTGCAAGTCGCACACTGATCGGCTTGTCACTGTTTGCGGGCGTGACCGAATAGCGGATCAGTGATGCTGCACTATCTTCGCCGAGCATGACGGATTCGCGATCGAAGCGATGAATGCTGATCGCATCGGCCATTTTGCGAACGGCATCGAGGACCGCTTCCTTGCCACGGCGCGCGCCGAGGAAAGCAAACATGTCGATAGGGCCGTAAATAGCCCAATCGATATTATCGTCTAGCAAGTCTTCTAACTGATCGGTCTGGCGTTCGTTGAGCGCACGATAAATCGCGCGCGAAAAACTCCAGAGGCTGTGCTCTGTCATTTTATCGATCCTGAAATTGAAATTTACAGATCAACAAACGGCCCAGAGGGCGTCGCCTTTGACGCCGTGCCGGAATGTTGCCTTTACGGTTGCAATGGACCTATATGTTTTCGGGCGATCGGCAATGGCGCAGCTGCATTGCACAAATGCAGCCATTGCGGGCTTTCTGCCGAAATGGCGCGCATGAGCGAAAACCGCTCACGAATTGATCGAAAATAACAGCGTCAAAACAGCGGGGTGCTCGCTGGCGTTGGACGCGAGGCGATTTCCGCGATTCGCGAGTCGTTATTGGTAATTAACCCGCCATTCGCTGATTTGCGCACGAACCCGGCGCAGCACGAAATTGCTCGAGACCAGAGTCTGGTCTCCCGTGACCGAGGCGAAGCGTGGCGGCAGAGGATTGGCGATCCCCGGCTCGAAGCGCGCCGTCACCGTGCAGCCGCCGGCGATATTCATGAACGGTCCCTTGAGGCCCGAGACGACGCCACCATTGACGCCGCCGAACGCGACGATGCTGAAAGAGCCGCCGTTGAGCTTTTCGAGATCCTTCAATGGAAGTCCGTTGCGCAATCCTCCCGGTCCCAGCCAGGTCGATGGCGCTTCGATCAGGATCGCCGTCGGCTTCGCGCGGACCTTGTCGTCGCCCCAGAAAAACACCGCGCGCTTGGTCGGGTCATTGTCGAAAATCACCGTCGCCTTCTTCAAGTAATTGCCGGACGTCTCGACATCCTTGAATACGACATTCTTCGCGCCGAATTCCGTCGTGAGTTTCGCGTGGCTGGTATCCTTCGCGAAGGGGCCGGCGCAGGCAAGTTCAGGTGCCTTGGGCGCGTCCTTGAAATTATCGAGCAGTGTCGGCTGCGACGTGTCGTCGTCGACTTCGTCCGGCGCAGCTCCCTGCTTGGCACCGGTCGCCTTTTTCGCCGCGGAGGCGTCCCCCACGTGGAATGCCGATGTCGTTGCGAACATCAGGGCTAGCGCTGCAATCAGAATTCGCATTCAAAGGTTCCGTGAAAGATGTCGGTCGTGCATTGTTAGAAGAAAGCGGCCCACACGCCAAGCCAAAGGATGAAGCCAAAAGCAGCCCCGCACAGTGACGCGACGACCCTGCGTGTTGGATTGAGAAAACTTCCCACCACTGCGCCCGCGATGAAACCCGGCCAACCGATGCGGAACGACTCGGTAAGTCCGCCGTTGAATCCGTCCGCCATAAGTACGATTTTTGAATTCAGGCAGATATAAAGATAGGCGGCCGCCAAAGCCGTGCCTACCACCGCACCGATGAATGCGCCAACTACGCGACGTTTTGGATTTCCAAATGCTCCAAGAACAAGCCCGATAAAAAAGCCGGGTGAGCACAGCACGAGAACGATCAGAACGGCATCGAATGATCCCAACCGCCATGAAATGTCAGACATGCGCTTGTATATTCCATGGCCAATTATTGGCCAGCGGCGACGATAAGCTTCACGAATGCGATTGTCTCGCACCTATCGCTTCTTCTGTCCGCCGAAGGTGGACGTACAGCATCCGCCGCAATAGTCTTGCCTCATGAAATCGATTGCCATTCTTACCAGCGGCGGCGACGCCGCCGGCATGAACGCCGCCATTCGCGCCGTCACCCGCAGCGCGCTGGATCAGGGCATGAATGTCCACGGCGTGCGTCATGGCTGGCAGGGCCTGATCGCCGATCAGATCGAACAACTCAACGCGCGCGACGTTGGCGGCATCATCCAGATCGGCGGTACGTTTCTCGGCAGCGCGCGCTCGAAGGAATTTCACGAGGAGAGCGGCCGCTCGAAGGCGCTGCGCAATCTGTCCAAGCGCGGCATCGATGGTCTGGTTGTGATCGGAGGCAACGGCTCGCAGACCGGGTCGCATGTGTTCGGCCAGCTTGGATTTCCGGTGGTCGGCATCGCGTCCACCATCGACAACGATCTCTACGGCACCGATGTGACCATCGGCTGCGACACCGCGATCAACGTGACGCTGCAGGCCATCGACCATTTGCGCACGACTGGCTCGTCGCATAACCGCGCATTTCTGGTCGAGACGATGGGGCGGCATTGCGGTTATCTCGCCATGATGGCCGGCCTCGCCGGGGGCGCGGAAGTGATCTCGACGCCGGAATTTGAAGTGTCGGCAGAAACCATTTCTGAGCGGTTGCGCGCGGCCTATGAGCGCGGCAAGACACACGCCATCGTCGTGATCGCCGAAGGTGTCAAAGAAAACGCCGCGCATATCCTCGCGCATTTCGAGAAGGACAAGCGGCTGGTTGGTTTTGAACTGCGCGCCACCGTGCTCGGTCACGTCGTGCGCGGCGCGCCGCCGACCGCATTCGACCGTCTACTCGCGACGCGACTCGGTGTGGCCGCGGTAAAATCGTTGAGCGAAGGCATGTTCGGCGTGCTGATCGGCGAACAGCGCGGCGACATCACGCGCACGCCGCTTGCGGAGATTGCCGGCAAGACCAAGCCGATTTCAACGGGATTGATTGATTTGGCGCGGGTATTGGCGAAGTAGTGGGTGTTACCGTTTCTTCCACCGTCCCCGATGTCCCGGTGCGCCGCCGGATGAACGAGGCGAGGGCGCAGCAGCGCGGCCGCCGAATTCCGGCCCGGATTGGCGCGAGTCGGTCGGCTGAATGATCTTACTCTTGGATGTCGAGTCTGAGTCGTCGCCTTTGCGCGCGCGCGGCAGCGCGTTCGGCATTGATTCCGTCATGCTTCGCGGTTGATAGATGCGGCTTTCCACGCCCGGTCCCATCTCATCGAGCGTCGGTTTCTTCGCGCGCGATTTGTTTCGCGCAGCGGCCTTGTCGAGTTGCGCGGGTAAATTCGCAGCGTCGCCGTACTTCTTCTTGCCGGCGTAAGCACCGGCCCTTGCGGCAACGCCGCGCTGCTTGATGGTGGGATCGTCCACCACGGCGAGTTCGGTGGCGCGCAAGCGCTTCACTTCGTCGCGCAAGCGCGCGGCTTCCTCGAAATTCAAATCGGCGGCGGCTTCGCGCATGCGTGTTTCGAGATCGCCCAACACTGCCTCGAAATTATGCCCGATGCTCATGACGTCGTCGGCCATGCTGCCTTCGCCGACGTCCACCAGCACGTGATCGCGTTCGTAGACGCTGCCGAGAATGTCGCCGATGTTTTTCTTGATGCTCTCCGGCGTGATGCCATGCAGCGTGTTGTATTCGACTTGCTTCTCCCGGCGGCGGTCGGTTTCCGCGATCGCGCGCTGCATCGAGCCGGTGATCTGGTCAGCGTAAAGAATGACCTTGCCGTCGACGTTGCGCGCGGCGCGACCGATGGTTTGGATCAGTGATGTCTCGCTGCGCAGAAAACCTTCCTTGTCGGCATCGAGAATGGCGACCAGCGCACACTCCGGAATGTCGAGACCTTCGCGCAACAGATTGATGCCCACCAGCGCATCGAACGCGCCGAGTCTCAAATCGCGAATGATCTCGATGCGCTCGATGGTGTCGATGTCGCTGTGCATGTAGCGGACGCGAATGCCCTGTTCGTGCAGATATTCGGTCAAGTCTTCCGCCATGCGCTTGGTCAATACGGTGACGAGCGAACGATAACCCGCTTGCGCGGTGGCGCGTACTTCGCCGACGAGATCGTCAACTTGAGTCCGTGCAGGTCGAATGTTCACGGGGGGATCGATCAAGCCGGTTGGGCGAATAACCTGCTCGACAAACACGCCGCCAGATTCGTTCAACTCCCACGCGCTCGGAGTTGCCGACACCGCGACCGATTGCGGGCGCATCATGTCCCATTCTTCAAAACGTAATGGCCGATTGTCCATGCATGAGGGCAGGCGGAATCCATATTCGGCAAGCGTCGCCTTGCGGCGGAAGTCGCCTTTGAACATGCCGCCGATTTGCGGCACGGTGACGTGGCTTTCGTCCGCGAACACGAGCGCATTGTCAGGGACATACTCGAACAATGTCGGCGGCGGCTCGCCCGGCTTGCGGCCAGTGAGATAGCGCGAATAGTTTTCGATGCCGGCGCAGGAGCCAGTGGCCTCCATCATTTCGAGATCGAACGTCGTGCGCTGTTCGAGGCGTTGTGCCTCTAACAGGCGGCCTTGCGCATTCAACTCATCGAGCCGCCATTTCAGTTCGGCCTTGATGCTCTTCATCGCCTGAATCAGCGTCGGTCGCGGCGTGACGTAATGCGAATTCGCATAAACCTTGATGAACTCAAGCTCGTCTTGCTTGTGGCCGGTGAGCGGATCGAACTCCTCGATGTTTTCGATGGTGTCGCCGAATGTATTCACGCGCCAAGCGCGATCTTCATAATGCGCCGGGAAAATGTCAATGACGTCGCCGCGAATGCGAAACGTGCCGCGCGTGAAGTCTGCAGACGTGCGCTTGTATTGAAGCGCAACGAGATCGGCGATGATCTGGCGCTGGTTGATGCGCTCTCCCTTTTTCATCGCGAACGTCATCGCGGTGTAAGTTTCGACCGAACCGATACCGTAGATGCACGACACGGAGGCCACGATAATCACGTCGTCGCGCTCCAGCAGCGCGCGTGTCGCCGAATGGCGCATGCGGTCGATCTGTTCGTTGATCGACGAATCTTTTTCGATGTAGGTGTCGGTGCGCGGCACATACGCTTCGGGCTGGTAGTAGTCGTAATAGGAAACGAAATACTCCACCGCGTTGTCGGGAAAGAAACTCTTGAACTCACCGTAAAGCTGCGCGGCCAAAGTTTTGTTCGGCGCGAGAATGATTGCGGGTCTTTGCGTGGCCTCGATCACGTGTGCCATCGTGTAAGTCTTGCCTGAACCCGTGACGCCGAGCAGCACTTGAGTTCGATCGTTGCGCTTGATGCCTTCGACCAATTCCTTGATCGCAGTCGGCTGGTCGCCTTTCGGCTCATATTCGGATTTGATTTCGAAACGAACGCCACCTTCGGATTTCTCCGGGCGGGGCGGGCGATGCGGCGCCCAGATTTTAATCTGGCCGTTCTCGTCGCGAAATTCGGGGCGGCCATCGCGCATCAGATTGTCCAGCGCGTCGGCGGTCGCTTGCACGCCAAGCGCTTCCATCTTGTTGCGCGGCGGACGCGCCATTGCGGCGGCGTCTTCTTCCTCGGTGGTGAAGCCGAGTTGCGTTGCGAGTTCAGGATCGAGCGCAGGAATGGTCGCGCTGGTGTTGTAAGTCGCTTGCGGTGCCTCCTCGAACGCGGCGCGATTTTCGCTTAAGCGTGCGCCGTAAGGTTGCGGATTCGGGCGCAGGGGCGTGGAGCGTGGATCGCCATCGTTAAAATCTTTCGGGGTGGACGTGCGCGAACGATGGATTGCGGCTTCTCCACCGGAGCGGCGGTCCTTGGAATTGTCCGGCGGTGGTTGCAAACCTGTTCCCGAACCGAGCCCGCTTTCGCCGCGATTGATCGCCGGATTCAAAATCTCGGCGAGCGCAGGCTCCATCGGCTGCACGTCAGGGCGATGTGCTTTGGATTTCGGAGTTTTGAGCGGCTTTTTCGGAGCGCTAGGGTTCTTCGCCATGCGGCAAATATGGTGCGAGAAGTTCGATCAGAAAAGGGCGAAGGCGCGATAATCCCTATGCATCGGACGGCGGGCTGCAGATTTTACAGCGTCCGCGCGGCGTTGCCCTTGAAAAGGATCGGCCCGGTCGGGCGTCCGATGGGCGAGCCGCCTTCCGGTTCAAGCGTGATCTCGAACAACTGATTTGAGACAGTTTCAGGCAGTTGATCGAGATCGAGCTGCAAGGTGGTCGATTTCCCCGTGAGCCCGATCGGTTTTGGGCCGACTGCGCGGTCCCACAGCGTCCAGACCTGCAGCGTCTTGCCCGGCGGCACCTCGATATCCTTGAGCGGGATGAGTTCGACGCGGCCGTTGGCAAATGCGTTGACGACGGCTCCCGCTTCCTTGGTGGCTTCGTTGACGAGCACCGCGACATAGACTGGCTTGCTTTGGGCCAATGCGACCAAGTCACGACGTAATTCTTTCGACGTCGTCAATGCGCCGATGGCGATCACTGCAAACAGTATCGCCGCGAAGCTGCCCCCTAAGCCGGTCGCACGCCAGAAGCCGAGGTTGTTCCACAAGGTCGCGCCGAGCACGGCGTTTCGCATTCCGGGCAATGAGGAGTTTGTATCTTTTTTAGTTTCAGCGGCGATCCTCTGCCAAAGCGCGGCCGACGGAGTCACGGGTTCGGCACTCGTATCGAAATCGGAAAGCCGCATGCGCCAAGTTTCCACCGACGCTGCAAATTCCGCATCGGTCGCAATGCGATTTTCCGCGATGACTTGCTCGGAAGGCTCCAGCAATCCCATCACAAAGTCTGCGGCCAATTCGTCGCGTTCGTCGTGCATGCTCATCCCATGCACTCCTGAAGCGACATCAGGCTGCGGCGTACCCAACTCTTAACGGTGCCGAGCGGCACTTTAAGGCGTTCTGCAAGCTCGCCGTGACTCATGCCGTGAACGTAGGCCAGCACCACGACATCGCGGCGCGGGCGTTCGATTTTTTCCAGACAACGACGCAGCGCGCTTGTTTCCGGCAGCCGCGCGATGGAATCGTCCGGCGTGAGATCCTCGGTATGTCCGCTGTCGTGATCGTAACGATGTTCGTTGCGATAGATACTCAGCGCGCGGTTTCTCACCACGGCATAAAGCCAGCCAACCGCACTGCCGCGCTTTGGGTCGAATCCGTTCGCACCGCGCCAGATGCGCATGAACGCATCTTGAACCGCTTCTTCCGCCAGATCCTGACGAAACAGGATGCGCCGCGCGACGCCGATCATGCGTGCAGCCTCGCTATCGTAAATCATTTGCAATGCCGCGCGGTCGCCCGCCGCGCACCGTGCCAGCGCAGCCGAAAGCTGCGCTTCGCGCGCGTGGTTGAGCAGGGAACTGTCGGTTCGGCTGTCCAAAGCAGAAGCCCGTGTCATCGTTGAGAAATCGCATAGCCTTTATACCTCCGCTGTGCGGCATTTGGATGCACCCGGAATGAAAAATAATTTTGAAAGGCCTGCATCCGTTTGGCGGTTGCGCCGGGTATGCCCTGTATCGGTCCCCGCATTCTGGTCGGTGGACCGACGAAACACAGGGAGTTTTGTCATGAAGTTCACTTCGCTTATCGCCGCATCCGCGGCTCTTTTGATGGGTTCCGTTGCTGCGAACGCAGCAACTGTCGCGGCTCTGATCGGCAACGACACCATCGCAACTGTCGACACAGCACAGAAGAAGGCCACAAAATCCGTCAAGGTGTCCGGAATTTCCGGCGCGCTGGTCGGCATCGACGTTCGTCCTGCCGATGGCTTGCTTTACGGCCTCGTCGATGACGGAACCGTTGTGACGATTGCCGCCGACGGCAAGGCGACTACCAAGACCAAGCTCGAAACCATGATCGCCAAGGGCGTCGTGGTCACGGTCGACTTCAACCCGGTTGCCGACAAGCTGCGCGTGATGGGTGCCGACGGCATGAACCTGCGCGCCGATGTCGATAGCGGCAAGGTGACGAAGGACGGCGATCACAAATATGCCGACGCCGACATGCACAAGGGCGAGAAGCCGAACATCATCGGCGGCGCTTACACCAATTCGGTGAAGGGCACCAAAGAGACGGCGCTGTTCAATATCGACGGTACCATCGGCGGTTTGATCAAGCAGGCACCGCCGAATGACGGCGTACTCGCTGCCGTCGGCAAGCTCGGCATCAAGCCGGCAACCGTGGCGTTCGACATCTGGTCGGACGGCAACGGCAAGAACGAAGCTTGGCTGATGGCGGACGGCACGCTCTACAGCGTCGATCTGGCAACCGGCAAGGCAACTGAAGCCGCGAAAATCTCCGGCGTCAGCGGCACCGTGAAGGACATTGCCATTCTCGGCATGTGAGTCTTGAACCGGGATTGATGTCCCACTGTCCCGGCCATCGGCAACGGCGCTGCACTCTCCCGTGCGGCGCCGTTTGCCGTTGCGCTCCCTGCCCAAATTTGCTGTGAAACTCCAGCATCGGACCTGTTAGGCTGAGGCTAACGCGCGGCGTGTGCTGCAGATCGCGCGAAAGTCCGGGAGCCTCACATGACCACAATTCGCATCGCCGTATCGCTTGCGACTGCTTCACTCGGAATCATGTTCATCGCGTCGTCGTCATTCGCGCAATCGAAGGATGCCGAATCCGCCAGCCGCGCGGTCAACGACACTTTTCTCAAGACGCTGCCGTTCAACGACCGCGCCGATTTCGACGACGCTAAGCGCGGCTTCATCGCAACGTTGCCGGACGGCATGGTGTCGGGCGAGGGCGGTAAACAGGTCTGGGACAGCAAGCAGTATGATTTCCTGAAAAACGATTCGGTGCCCGCGACCGTCAACCCGAGCCTATGGCGGCAATCGCAACTCAATGCCGTGAACGGCCTCTTCAAAGTGACGGACCGCGTCTATCAAGTTCGTGGAATCGATCTGTCCAATCTCACGATCATCGAGGGCAACACCGGATTGATCCTGATCGATCCGCTGCTTTCCAATGAGACGGCAAAGGCCGCACTCGATCTTTATCTCAAGAACGTCGCGTCGAAACCCGTCGTCGCCGTGATTTACAGCCACAGCCATGCCGATCATTTCGGCGGTGCCAAGGGTGTCATCAGCGCGGAGGATGCGCAGCAGGGCAAGGTCAAGGTAATCGGCCCGGACGGGTTTATGGAACATGCGGTCGCCGAAAACGTCATCGCCGGCAACGCGATGGCGCGGCGTGCACAATATCAGTTCGGTAGCGCGTTGCCTGTCGGAGAAAAAGGCCAGATCGATACGGGTCTCGGCAAGGCTCTGTCCAAAGGCACGATCTCGCTGATCGCGCCGAACGATCTCATCAAGCAAAGCTATGAGACGCGCACCATCGACGGCGTCGAGATTGAATTTCATCTGGTGCCGGGTTCGGAAGCGCCCGCCGAGATGCTGATGTATTTCCCGCAGTTCAGAATGCTGAACATGGCGGAAGACGCCACCCACAACATGCACAACCTCTACACGCTGCGCGGCGCGGAAATTCGCGACGGACGTTTGTGGTCGCGCTATATCGGCGAGGCCATCGAGCGCTACGGCGACAAGACCGATGTCGAGATCGCGCAGCATCACTGGCCGATGTGGGGCAATGAGCGCATCGTGGCGTTCCTCAAGAAACAACGCGATCTCTATAAATTCATCCACGACCAGACGGTGCGGCTGCTCAACCACGGTCTCACGTCGACGGAAATCGCCGAGCAGTTGAAACTGCCGCCGTCGCTGGCAAACGAATGGGCGGTGCGCGGTTATTACGGCACGCTCAGTCATAACGCGAAGGCGGTCTATCAGTTCTATCTCGGCTGGTACGATGGCAATCCCGCCGATCTCAATCCGTTGCCGCGTGCCGACTACGCGAAGAAGCAGGTCGAATATATGGGCGGCGCGGAGGCGACGATCAAACGCGCACGCGACGATTTCAAGAATGGACAATATCGCTGGGTCGCGAGCGTCATGAGCCAGCTTGTGTTTGCCGATCCGTCGAACAAGGACGCGCGCGAACTCGGTGCCGATGCATTGGAACAGCTTGGCTACCAGAGCGAGGCCGGGACATGGCGCAACGCCTACCTGCTCGGCGCGCTTGAGTTGCGCAAAGGTCTCGCCGAACAGGCCCCGTCCACCGCCAACGTCGACTTGCTGAAAGGCGTGTCGATCGATCTTGCGTTCGATTTTCTCGGCGTGCGTCTCAACGCTCTCAAAGCGGAAGGCAAGCACATCGTCATCAACTGGACCTTCACGGACCTGAATGAGACCTATGTGATGAATCTCGAAAATTCCGCGCTCACCCACACATCGGGCAAGCTCGACTCGAATGCCGATACCAGCGTGACGCTGACGCGCGCGGCGCTCGACGCGATTACGCTCAAACAGCGCACGTTTCTCGGCAGCGTCGTCACCGGCGACGTCAAGGTCGGCGGCAATCCGCTGAAGCTGCGCGAGCTATTCGGCCTGCTCGATGAGTTCTCGACCGGATTCGAGATCGTCGAGCCGCGCAAAGCGAGCGTGGAATAGATTTGTTACTGCGCGTTACGCGTATCACAAAAGCGCGTGGCGCATGGCGTCCGCTTGACTTTTTGCACCCGATCGGGCGAAGTTCATGCATTGGCATTGAAATCGGATCGCTGGCTGCAGCCGGTCCGATGAGCCGCCCACCTTCACATCAGCAGGATCGCCGCAATGATCGACCTTTATTACTGGCCCACGCCGAACGGCCACAAGATCACAATGTTTCTCGAAGAGACCGGCCTCGACTACAAAATCCATCCGGTCAACATCGGTGCTGGCGATCAGTTCAAACCGGAGTTTCTGGCGTTTTCGCCGAACAACCGGATGCCCGCGATCATCGATCAGAAGCCAACCGACGGCGGCAAGCCGGTTGCGATTTTCGAATCCGGCGCGATTCTGATTTACCTTGCGGAGAAAACCGGCAAGTTCATGCCGCAAGATCTACGCAAGCGCTTCGACGTGCTGCAATGGCTAATGTGGCAGATGGGCGGTCTCGGCCCGATGCTCGGACAGAACCATCACTTCAGCGCCTACGCGCCGGAAAAATTACCCTACGCCATCAACCGCTACGTCAACGAGACCAATCGCCTTTACGGCGTGCTGAACAAGCGCCTTGCGGATCGCGACTACATGGCGGGCGAATATTCCATCGCCGACATGGCGTCCTATCCATGGATCGTTCCTTACGAGCGGCAGGGCCAGAAGCTGGAAGACTTCCCGCATCTCAAGCGCTGGTTTGAAGCGATTAAAGCGAAGCCCGCGACCGTGCGCGCTTATGCGCAAGGACCGAAGACCAATCCCAACCCGACCATCAGCACTGACGAGCAGAAAAAAATTCTATTCGGCCAAACCGCTTCCGTGGTGAAGGCTTGAATCAATGGCCGCGACGCTGAAACTTTTCGAACTGTGCGGGTCCGATCCTGAGAGACTGTTTAGCCCTTATTGCTGGCGCACCCGCATGGCGCTCGCGCACAAGGGACTTGAAGCGCAGACCCTTCCGTGGCGGTTCACCGAGAAGGACGCGATCAAGCCGCATAACTCCGACAAGGTGCCGGTGCTGCTTGACGGCGACAAGGCGGTCGCGGATTCATGGGCGATCGCGAATTATCTCGAAGACAAACATCCGGACAAGCCGTCGCTGTTCGGCGGAACAGGCGGTCGCGCGATGGCGCGCATGGTCAATTCGTGGGGCGATCTCATGGCGGGGAGCATCGCACCGTTTATCGTCGCCGACGTTCACGGCCAGCTCGGCCCGGTCGATCAGAAATATTTCCGCGAATCGCGTGAAGCGCGTTTCGGCAAAAGGCTCGAAGACGTTATTGCGGATCGCGATCAGCGCGTTGAGGCGTGGCGCAAGACGCTAGAGCCGCTGCGGGTGACGTTGCGCGCGCAGCCGTTCATTGGTGGCGACAAGCCGAATTACGGCGACTATATCGTGTTCGGTCCTTTTCAGTGGGCGCGGGCGACATCGGCATTCAAGCTGCTCGCCGCGGACGATCCGATTTACGCGTGGCGTGAAAAATTACTGGACGCGTTCGGCGGCATGGCGCGCAAATCGCCGGGATATGCGCTGTAACGGACGCGCCTGTTACGCGGCTGTCATCATTAAAGAGAGAATCGCTGATAACCCTCGGCATGGGCGCATTCACTCCCGACATTCACTGGGTCGGCGCGGCAGGTGCCGTGCTGACCACGATCTGCTGGTTGCCGCAGGCGGTACGCGTCGTGCGCACCAGAGATACGCGTGCGATCTCGCTGTGGACCAATCTGATTTTCGCAGCCGGCATTTTACTCTGGTTGGTCTATGGCATCGCCATCGACAACTGGCCGTTGATCGTGGCCAACACGATCTCGATGCTGTTCACGCTGGTGATTGTCGCGATGAAGCTGCGTCACGGCTAGCGCGTTCGGCTTCGGCGCGAAAGCAGTTCTGACAGAGGCAATCCTCGCCGCCGACCGGCATTGGCAATCTGGCAGTTTCCGCAGCGCACCAACATTCACCCGTCAGGCTGCATGAGAACGCGGTTCCGCAGCGCGGACAATTCAGCGTGCGCGAACCGGCGGTTGCAGAAGTTCCTGACAGATTTGTCATGCAGCGAATCGCAATTTGGCCGAAACTTTCATGTTCGGTTCATCGGCGTCTGCCCTAAACTGATGAACGCCGATGTATATTGGGCCGACCAAGGTCCGGGATCAACCGCAAGAAAGCTGCGAGACATCGAATGGCCCGCGATCCGCAAGGCGCACTCGTTGCGCTCAATCGTTTCGGTCTCGGCGCGCGCGGCGGCGCGGCCAGCGATTTTTCCAGTGCGGCGTCCGATCCGCGCGGCTTCGTCAAGGCCGAACTGTTTCGTCCCAATGCAGCGCTACTGGAAGCGCCGGGATTGCTGGCGACGCCTGAACTGGCGCAGCAAGTTTTTGACTATCAGAAAGGCGTCAAGGAACTGCGTGAGAAGGCGGTGAAGGTCGCGGAGACCAAAGCTGCCGATGCAATGGCGTCCACTGACAAACCAGCCGACGTGAAGATGGAGGCAGCGAGCGGCGCCGAGCCGAAGCCCGACTCGACGATGAGCGCTGACGCCAGGCCGTCGATGCAGCCGTCGGTTTCGGGTGCGGTCACGCCCGAGGCGATGCAACCGAATGGTGCGCCCCAAAAGCCGCCACCGCTCAATATCATTCAAAAGACATTCCGCGCCGAGGCGCTGGCAAAATTGCAGCGCGCCAATATTGCCGAAAGCGGTTTCGTCGAGCGGCTGGTTAGCTTTTGGTCGAATCATTTTTGTATTTCCGCGAACAAGGGCGAGCTGGCACGGATGTGGGCCGGCGCGTTCGAGCGCGAAGCGATCCGTCCGCATGTGCTCGGGCATTTCGGCGAAATGTTGAAAGCGGTCGAACAGCATCCGGCGATGATCTTCTTTCTCGACAATCAGCAGTCGATGGGTCCGAATTCGCGCGCCGGCGTCAACCGCAACAAGGGGATTAACGAAAACCTCGCGCGCGAGATCATGGAACTGCATACGCTCGGCGTCGGCGGCGGCTACACCCAAGAGGACGTCACGTCGCTCGCGCGCATCATCACCGGCTGGACATTCGCGGGGCGACAAGGACGCCTCGCGCCGCCCGGCAATTTCATCTTTGTCGCCAATTTCCATGAGCCCGGCGCGCACAAACTTCTTGGTAAGTGGTACGAGCAGGAGGGCCGTGCGCAGGGCGAGGCGGCACTCGAAGACATCGCGCGGCATCCATCCACCGCGAAATTCATCGCAACAAAATTTGCGCGGCATTTTGTGGCCGACGATCCGCCGCAAGCGCTGGTCGCGAATCTCGAAAACGTTTTCAAAAAGACGGACGGCGATCTCAAGGCGGTGACGCTAGCGCTCGTGGACTCCGACGAAGCGTGGCGCGCGCCGATGACCAAGCTGCGCATGCCGTATGAATTTCTGGTTGGCAGCGGACGCTTGATCGCGCGCATGCCGGAAGAGCCGATGCGTTATCTGGGCGGACTCGGTGTTTTGGGTCAACCGCTTTGGACGCCGCAGGGACCGAACGGATTTCCTGACACCAACGCCGCATGGGCGGCACCGGAAAACATGAAGCTGCGGCTCGATATTGCGTCATCCATCGCGACGCGTCTTGGTGACGCATTCGATCCGCGCGCGTTGCTCGATGTCGCGGCAGGTGAAGCGGCGTCTATTGAAACACGTCAGACCATCGAGCGTGCCGAGTCAAAGCAGCAGGCGTTCGCGCTGTTGCTGATGTCGCCGGAATTCCAGAGGAGATGAGCATGACAAATCAGTCGGCGAATAGTCTGGATTGTTGCGAAGGCCATTTGTCGAATGGAATCTCGCGTCGCTCGCTTTTGCTGGGAGCGGCGACGTTCTCCGCATGGGCGTACCTGCCGAAATTCGCGCGCGCGGCGGACGGGCGCGATCCGCGCCTCATCGTCGTCATTCTGCGCGGCGCGCTCGATGGTCTTGCGACTGTGGCACCGATCGGTGATCCGGACTATGCCGGCCTGCACGGCTCGATTGCGCTGACGCGCGACGGGCCTCACGCGGCGATCCCGCTCGATTCGTTTTTCGCTCTGCATCCGTCGATGCCGGAATTCGCGCGCATGTATAAAGGCAACAAGGCGGCGGTGGTTCATGCCGTCGCGACATCCTATCGCGAGCGTTCGCATTTCGACGGGCAGGACGTGCTTGAGAGCGGCTTTGCAGGCCCGGGCCGCGTCCAAAGCGGCTGGCTCAATCGCGCTTTGGAAAATTTACCGCGTGGCGAACGTGTGACAAGCGGCCTTGCGGTCGGACCGACAACGCCGTTGGTGTTGCGTGGTGCTGCGCCAACTGTCGGATGGACACCCGCGTCATTGCCGCAGGCGGCGGACGACACTGCCGCACGACTGCTCGATCTCTACAATCATCGCGATCCGGCTCTCGCCGCAGCGCTCTCGCAGGGATTGCAGGTCGACAAGATCGCGCTGAGCGACGACAGCATGAAGCCGAAGCCTGGTAATTACGGCGTCGCCGCGATGAGGTTTGCGGCGAAAGGTGCCGCGAAACTGATGGCGAGCGACGACGGCCCGCGCATCGCGGCCCTCGCATTCGACGGCTGGGACACACATGCGAACGAGGGCGGTCCGGTCGGACGGCTGGCGCAATTGCTCGGCGGTCTCGACGGGGCGTTCGCGGAATTCGAGAGCGGCCTCGGCGATAAATGGCGTGACACTGTTGTCGTCGTTGCAACGGAATTCGGCCTCACGGCGAAGATCAATGGCACCGATGGTACCGATCACGGCACCGGTACGATCGCATTGCTGGCTGGCGGAGCTGTGAAAGGCGGTCGCGTGATTTCGGATTGGCCAGGGTTAAAACTCGCAAACCTCTACGAAAATCGCGACCTCAAGCCGACGACGGATTTACGTGGCGTCATCAAAGGCGTGCTGCGCGATCATCTCGGTCTTGGCGATAAGGTGCTGGCGGACTCGGTGTTCCCCGACAGCGCGGCCGTGAAAGCGGTGTCTGGGCTGGTCGCTTAGGCCTCCGACTTAGCAACATCTCGTTCGGCATCACGCCGCGGCTTTCTTTCGATTCGCATCGAGTCTTGCATCGACGAGATGGACGATGGCGTCGAGGATAGGGTTGCTCATGCCTTTCTGTTTGGCGACGAGTTGAACCAGCTTGTCGGCCCGCTCGATGTTCGGTGCGCCATTGTTCAGCGCGCGCGCCGCCGAAGCAGGTCGCGACAGGCTTTCGGATGCTGCGGCATATTTCTCGAACGGCACTAGTTCGTCGCGTTTAGCACCGAGCTTGACGCAAACATCGATCACGAAATCATAGATCGCGCGCGATTCCTCAATATCGGTAAGTACGGCTTCTTTTGCAGTACGCATTCCGTCCTTGGTGATGCAGCGGTAGTTACCCGCCATCAGCATTGGCCATTTCGCGAGCGGCACAAACAGCGAGTCGTGGAAGCGCAACTTGACCGGAAGCTCGATCTTGCCTTCGGGAGTTTCAAACCGCACCGCGTCAATATCGGCTTCGATGTTGCGCAGGATTTTATTACTCGCATCGCTGTCGAACCGCGCGACCTTGAAATTTGTCGGCAGCGTCACCTGCAGCACATTGACCTTTTCATCCGGCGGTCGAATCGCCTGCGGATCGGGGCTGCAGAGGGTGAGCGTGCCCGGATCGAAATTGTCCCACACTGCGGGATTGGTGTAGGCGACCTTCAGCGCCGCGTCGTCCAAACCGGGGATACGCTTCATGTATGGCAGCGGCGGCATGTTCATGATCGACATGCACGGCACGCGTGATTTCGCCACGGCGTCGAGAAGCTCGCGCACGCCGCTCGATCCGTATTGCGGCTCCTGCATCGCGAGCCCGATCAGATCGTAGTCTTTCGGATTGACGTCAGCGGGTCCGGCCGCCGACACCTTACCAGGCAACTTGCGGGAATCGATCTCGATGCTTTCTGTGCGACCGCGGATCGGCATACGAACGCGAAAGCCTTCGGAATTGATGAGGTCGGCTTCAGCAGGCAGACAGACCAATTTCACGTTATGGCCGCCGAACATCATCTTCGATGCCAGCAGCGATCCATACGACGCCCCAAGAATGAGAATGTTGTAATGCGGCATGGCTGTTCTCCATCGGTGTTGAATGGCTTCACGCGCGAATCTGCGCTCCGTGAATCGGGTCACGAAAGTATTTGTTTGCGGCCTTGAACTATTTCACTTCGCGGCGAGTAAGCTTGGCAATCCGCTCAATCCCTTGACGCGGTAGTCCGGATCGAGGCCGAAATGATCCATCTGCATTCGCATGGCGCGGAACATGGTGAGCGGACGCACCATGTCGGTTTTCTTGCATTCCAACGCCATCGCTTCGGGCGTCACGCGCTCGATCCACGCGACATTCAAACCGAACGCCTTTGCGCCGCAGGCATCGAATGGATTGGATGAGACAAACAGAACTTCGCTCGGCTTAACGCCGAGTTTTTCTTCGATCAGCATGTAGGCTTGCGGACTGGGCTTAAAGATCTTCTTCGAGTCGATGCTGATGGTGGCGTCGAGAATTTTGTCGAGGCCGGTGTTTTTTACGAGAGCGTTGAGCATTCCGGTCGAGCCGTTCGACAAGATTGCCAGTTTGTACCCCTTCAACGCGGCCAGCGCATCGCGTGCATCGGGATAGAGATCAAGGTGGACATATTTGTCCATGATGCGGTCGAACATGCTGGAGCTGTGTTTTAGGCCGAGGACGGCCAGCGTGTAAGTCAGTGTGTCGCGGGTGATGACTTCGAAGTCCTCGTAGCGCCCCATCAGCGAGCGAAGCCACGTGTATTCGAGTTGCTTCATCCGCCAAATCTGGCTGATCATTTCGCCGTGGCCGGGAAATGCTTCATCGGTGACGGCAGCGACCGATTGTACGTCGTACAATGTGCCATACGCATCGAATACCAAGGCTTTAATCGTCATAGAACTGCCTTCATTGCTTTTGCATTGTTTTTGATTTTCGTGAATTGAACGCGCTCCGGCAAAGCAATGCCGGAGCGCAATCTTGATATTTTATTTTGGCGCGACGCCGGTGTGAACCTGCAGCGAGAAGTCATCGAAGCGGGCTTCGTTCTCCGCGTCGCGGCCGTAGAGGATGGTGCCGAGATAGCAGCCGAGGAAGCCGAGCGGCAGCGACACCACTGTCGGATTGACCAGCGGCCACAATGCATCTGCACCGCGCATCGCGGGTCCGATCATTGCCAGCACGACCGACGAGATCAGGCCAACGGCCATGCCGCCGACCACGCCGCCGGTGTTGAAGCGCCGCCAGAACAATGACAGCACCAGCACCGGAAAATTGGCACTCGCCGCGACGCAGATCGCCAGAATGACCAGCACCGCGACGTTGACGCCCTGCGCGAGAATGCCGAGCACCATCGCCAACAGGCCAATGACGATTGCAGTGTAGCGCGCAATGGTGACTTCCTTCTTCGGATCCGCCTTACCCTTCATCAACCAGGTGGCGTAGAAGTCGTGCGCGATGGCGCCCGACGTCGAGAGCGTGAGTCCGGAGACGACAGCGAGGATGGTCGCAACCGCAACCGCCGCCACGAAGCCGAGCATCAAGTCGCCGCCGAACGTGCCCTTGCCGCCGCCGAGATACTGCGCGAGTAGGGGCAGCGTCAGGTTGCCGCCGCCGCCAGCAGCTTTGATGGCGTCCTGTCCGACGTAAGTCGCGGCAGCAAGACCGAACAAGGTCGTTCCTGCGAAGAACGCGCCTGCAAGGAACATGACCCACACGACGGAGCGGCGCGCCGTCTTGGCATCCGGCACGGTGTAGAACCGCGTCATGACGTGCGGCAATCCCGCAAGCCCCAGCGCGTAACCAAGACCGAGCGAGATTTGGTCGAACGGGTTTTTCAAATAGTTACCCGGTAGCATGTAGTTCGCGCCGACCTTGGCTTCCGCCTGATCGAAAATCGTCAGCGGATTGAACTTCACCAGCATCAGGATCATGACGAGAATGATCGCGCCGGCTGCAAGCATCAACACGGCTTTGACAATTTGCACCCATGTGGTTGCGATCATGCCGCCGAAGCCGACATAAACGATCATCGAGATGCCGACGAAAATGATCGACCAGTCGTAGGAAATGCCGGTGAGAAGTTTCACCAGCACGCCTGCGCCCGCCATCTGCGGCATCAGATAAGCGAAGTTGACAACAACGGTACCGACAATGGTCGCCAGCAGCGATGTGCGGGTTTTCATGCGACTCTGAATGACGTCACCGAGCGTATATTTTCCGGTGTTGCGCAGCGGTTCTGCGATCAGAAACAGCACCGTACAGAATGCGACCAGCGGACCGATCGCATAAAACGCGCCGTCCATGCCATAAAGCGCGGTTAACCCCGTGAAGCCGAGAAACGCTGCGGCGCTGCACCAGTCGCCCGCGAGGGCAAAACCATTTTGCGATGCCGTCAACTGGCTATCGGCGGCGTAGAACTCGCTGGTGGTGCGGGTTCGCATCGCTGCCCAATAGGTGATGCCGAGCGTAACGGCGAGAATGGCGATGAAGATGACCAGAGTTGTGCTCATCGCGATGCTCCCTTGATTTCGGCTGCGGCCTTTTCGGCCAATGGATCGAACACATTGTTGGCGATGCGGACGTAGACGATCGCAAGCACCCACGAGAGCACATAGTTCAATGTGATCAGCAGATAGCCGACATTGAACGAGCCGATCACCTTGATGCCGGTGACGCCCTTGGCGAAGCCCGCAAGAATGGTGAGACCGATATAGCCGACCATGAAAATGATGGTCATCGGCACGAGATATTTCAGTTTTTCGGCGATTAACGCCCTGATCGAAGCGTGTGCCGCCTCTACCATCTTTGCATTTCCAGCCATGGTGACTCCCCCGGTTGTTTCGGTGTCGCGTGTCGTCTGTGCCGAGCCAAGAAAGACGGACGCGCGCCTGCCTTCGGGGGCGAGGCGCAATGTCGGCTTTGCTTGGCGCGCGCCAAAGTTTGATCGCGGCGGTGAAATCCGGGCGTCGCGTTCGACGCGCGGGAAGCTCCGCTCCCTGTCAGATTCTTTGCCCCGCTTTGTGCGGGTGCTGCCATCATTCACGTTTGCGAATAGTGGCTGGTTCGTCTTTACGCGCGGCCTGTAAAGTGACAAAATTAATTAAAGCGATGGTCTCAATCGCTATTTATGATGCTGGGGAGCGAATGATGAATTTCGACAACGATTGTCTACGCACGTTCCTGCTGGTTGCAGACAGCATGAGTTTCTCGCGTGCGGGGGAAACCGTTGGGCGGTCGCAATCCACCATCAGCCAGCAGATCAACAAGCTGGAAAAGCAGGTCGGAAAAAGCCTGCTTGAGCGTCGCAAGGGGCGCGTTCTCGAACTCACCTCCGAAGGCACCAAGCTGCTGCAATATGCGCGGCGAATGATGCAGCTCAACGATGAAGCTTTTGCCTCGATGTCGGACGATGTGCTGACGGGTTTCGTGCGGCTCGGCGTACCTTTGGATTTCTTCGGGCGCGATTTCACCACCTGGCTTGCGGGCTTCAAGGCGATGCACCCGATGGTCGGCCTCGAAATTGAAGCCAATCAATCCGAAAACCTGATGAAGCGCAGTGCGCGCGGCGAATTCGATCTCGCCTTCTTCAAACAGGAGACCGGCGCAAAGCTCGGCACCGTGACGCTGCGCGAACAACTGGTCTGGGTCGCTGGTGCGAACTATATGCCGGACGCGGTCGAGTCGATGCCGCTCATTTTGTTTCCGGAAGGTTGCGCCTATCGCCGCTGCGCGATCACGGCACTACAGGAAGAACAGCGTGCATGGCATCTCAGCTTTGTCAGCCCGAGCTTCGAGTTGCTGCGCGCCGCCGCCATCGCAGGCATGGGGATTACGGTGTTGGCGCGCGCGCTGGTTGAACCGCCGCTGCGCGTCATCAGTCATAATGTCCGTCTGCCGGATTTACCGACAGTGGAGCTTGTTTACTCGCAGGGCCGCCGCACCAATTCGCGCGTCGTCAGCGAGCTTGCGACTTATCTTGCCGACAGCCTGGTAAATGCCGGTGCGGGCGTGGCAGGATCGTCGGCGATCAATTGACGTTTGGCGCTAGCGCGTGACGCCGTTGATGAACGCGAGCAAGGCGCTCAGGAGCAGACAGACTACGACGACGATAATGAAATTGCGCAACAGATGCGGGCGCAACCCTCGGTTCTCGTTGAACGCAAGCCAGTTTCGCTTGAAGCGCGCGGGGCCATCGTCATTGTGTGTCATGCCTGAGCCTCGCAGACATCGACCCATTCGGCGCGCGTCAATTCCGCCATGCGCTGCGGTGAAATGCGCACTGCGCTGTTGATCGAGCCAGCTGCGGGGACCACTTCGGCGAACGGCCTCATCGACACATCGCAATAGACCTGAAGCGGCGTCTTTAACCCAAAGGGACAAATACCGCCAACGGGATGGCCTGTTGCTTCGAGCGCTTCGTCAGCGTTGAGCATCCGTGGCTTGGCACCGAAAACCCCACGTGCCTTCTTGTTGTCGAGCCGCGCGGTGCCGCAAGTCACGACAAGAATAATTTTGTCGCCGACGCGCAGAGACAGAGTCTTGGCGATTTCCGCAGGCGTGACGCCGAATGCCTCGGCGGCGAGCGCGACGGTCGCCGAACTTCTATCCGACTCGATGACGGAAATATCCGGCGCGTTTGCAGCGAAAAACGCACGAACGGATTCGACGCTCATGAATCCGGCTCAGATGTTCAGCAGCTTGCGCGCATTCGCCTTCAAAACCTTCGGACGAACTTCGTCGCGGATGTCGAGCTTGGCGAAATCCGACAGCCAGCGATCCGGCGTAATGACCGGCCAGTCCGAACCGAACAGCATCTTATCTTGGAGAATGGTGTTGACGTAGCGCACCAGAATCGGCGGGAAATATTTCGGCGACCAGCCGGAGAGGTCGATATAGACGTTCGGCTTGTGGGTCGCGACCGACAGCGCCTCTTCCTGCCAGGGAAACGATGGGTGCGCGAGAATGATTTTCATGTCGGGGAAATCCACCGCGACGTCGTCGATATACATCGGGTTGGAATATTTCAGCCGCATACCGTTGCCGCCGCGCATGCCCGATCCCACACCCGTTTGCCCGGTGTGAAACAGCGCAATCGCGCCGGCTTCGTTGATCGCCTCATAAAGTTGATAGGCCATGCGGTCGTTCGGATAGAAGCCCTGCATGGTGGGATGGAATTTGAAACCTTTGATTCCATAATCCGCGATCAGCGTGCGCGCCTCGCGGGCGCCGAGCTTGCCTTTGGCCGGATCGATGCTGGCGAAGGGAATCAGGACGTCCGAATTCTGCGCCGCTAGTTCCGCCATCTCATAATTGTTGTAACGGCGAAAACCCGTTTCGCGCTCGGCATCGACCGGGAAGATCACGGCGGCGATTTTCTTGGAGCGATAATAGGCGGCGGTTTCGGGCACGGTCGGCGGATGCTTGTGCGGCGACTTGAAGTATTCCGCCATCTGCGCCTGAAATTCGTCATAGCCGTCGTCGCCATGCGTGCCGCAGGGTTCTTCGGCGTGGGTATGAATGTCGATGGCAACCAGATCGTCGGGATTGAGCTTGGGCGTTCTGTCGAGCATCGGCGTCGTCCTCTTTTGTTACTTCGACAGTTCTTTCGATCGTTTCGTTGCGGCCTCGACCGCGCGCGTCAACAGAGACTGGAATCCATCCTTGCCCATCAGCACATTCAACGCAGCCGCAGTCGTGCCGCCGGGCGAGGTGACGTTCTCGCGCAAAGTTGTGCTGGTCAATTCTGAGCGGCGCAATAATTCGCCGGAACCTGCCACGGTTTCACGCGCCAATTTCGTTGCGAGTGCTTCGGGCAATCCTGCCGCGATCCCTGCGCGTGCGAGTTCCTCGGCGAGCAGAAAAATGTATGCCGGGCCGGAGCCCGATACCGCTGTCACCGCATCCATCAAGGATTCAGTATCGATCCATTCGACCGAACCGGTTGCGCGCAAAAGTGCGTCGGCCGTTTTACGTTGAGTTTCTGAAACACCTGCGCCTGCGACGGCAACAGTGATGCCGCGTCCGATGGCGGCGGGTGTGTTCGGCATCGCGCGCACGGCCACGCCGCCGCAAACGTCTTTCAACGCCGCGAGCGTCGTCCCTGCCATGATGGAGACAACAAGCGTGTTTGCGCCGACGAGGGCTTTCAACTGGGGTCCGGCCTCGCGAAACATTTGCGGCTTGACGGCGACGACCAGAACATCGGCCGCGTCGATGTCTTTTGTCGCTGGATTGAGCTTCACGCCTTTCGTGACAAAACCGCGCGTTTCGTCGGACGGATGCGGCTCGATCACGACGACGCGCTTCGGATCGAGACCCTGCGACAGCCAGCCGGACAGCATCGCGCCGCCCATCTTGCCCGCGCCCGCGAGAACGATGGTGCCGGTGAGATTTTTGAGTGCGTCGCTCATGTTCTGATCCGGAGAGGCCGGGTAACATCCTATTCGTCATGGCCGGGCTTGTCCCGGCCATCCCGATCATCTGGGCACAGTGCATTGCAAATCGGGATCATCGGGACAAGCCCGGTGATGACAGTCAGACGAATTCCTTCTTCAGGAACACGCGGCTCGATCCCGGCGGATGGCCTTCGATGGTGCCGAACCGCGTAAAGCCGAGCTTCTCGTAAAAACCCGGTGCCTGAAATGCGTAAGTATCGACCCACGCGCCTTTGCAGCCGCGAGTGCGGGCGATCGCTTCGGCCTGCTTGACGATTTCGGTGCCGATATTCTGGCCGCGATATTTTTCTGGCACACCGACCAGTTCGATCACCAGCCATCCATAAATCGTCCGGCCCAGCAAGCCGCCAAGCTTCTCTCCGGTTTTCGGATCCTGAATTGAAATGACTAAAGGCTGTAGCCCCGAAGGACCCGCGACCTTTTCGTTGTAGATCATCAGCGTGTCGCTGATGATCTTGCGGTCATCGCCGCCGAATGTTTCCAGAACGACGATGGTGGGGCGGCTCACAGGATCGCTCACGGTGAAGCCTTTCGCCGCTCAGGCCTCGCCTGCGGTGTCGAACATCGCCGCACTCATGGCGTCCTGCGCGGTCTTGCCTGCCCAGATGACGAATTGCAGCGCCGGATAATAGCGTTCGCACGCACCGAGCGAGCTTTCCAGCATCAGCTCGCATTGTGTTGGCGACGCGACGAGCTTACCGGGAAGAATCAGCGCCTGCCGGAACATCACCGAGCCCGTCGTGGTCCACAGATCGAAATGCCCGACCCATAATTGCTCGTTGATCGCCGCGATCAGACGCCGCACTTCCTCGCGCCGCGCCTCCGGCACCTTCATGTCGAACGCACAGGCCAGATGCAGTGCGTCGATCTCGCTCATCCATGTGAAGGACAGCTGATAGTCGGTCCATTTTCCGTGCGTCAAAATCGTGACTTCGTCGTCGCCGGAGCGTTCGAACGACCAGTCGTTCGATGCGGCGATGTCCTCGACGACGCCCAGCGGGTTGGTCCGCGAATCCGTAATGATGTCCAAGTGGGACATGCTGCAAAAGCCCTGTTGTTGTGAGGGTGCGAACGCTGAACCAAACGCGATGTCGCCAACTAGCGTGCATCAATTGATCGGTGATTTGCCAAAGGCGCGCAACGCCGCGCGGAATCCCGTCCACAGGCAATGGGCGAAATCGCTGATTCATCAACAGCTAAACGCGATCGGGGGATAGGGGTGTGCTTCGGGCGTTTACGAATTGGATTTATGAGTCTGAGCAAACGCTTAACCGAAAACACGCCGCGTTTTTGGCCTGTGCATAAGAGAACAAACCGGAATCAAATGCGCGGATTGCGGGTCATTCCTCCGTCTTGCCCGGCCTTGTGCCGTGCATCCACGCCTTTGGGAGATTTGCCCAGACGCAGATGGCCGGGACAAGCCCGGCCATGACAATATCGAAATTGATAATGGCTTCAGTCGAACAGGCGCGACACCGATTCTTCGGACGCGGTGCGGCCGATGGCGTCGCCGATCAGGGACGCGATCGGCAACACACGGATATTGTGCGCCTTGCGCATCGCTTCGGTCGGCTGAATCGAATCGGTGATGACCAACTCTTTCAGCTTCGAGCCGGTGATGCGCGGAACCGCACCGCCGGACAAAACGCCATGCGTGATGTAGGCGTAAACATCCTTGGCGCCGTTGGCGAGCAGCGCGTCTGCAGCGTTCACCAGCGTGCCGCCGGAGTCGACGATGTCGTCGATCAGGATACAGGTGTAACCGGCGACATCGCCGATCACGTTCATGACTTCGGAGTCGCCGGCGCGTTCGCGGCGCTTGTCGATGATAGCGAGTGGCGCGTTGATGCGTTTTGCAAGTCCGCGCGCGCGCACCACGCCGCCAACGTCGGGCGATACCACCATGACTTTTGTCAGGTCGAACTTGTCGCGAATGTCCTTCACCATGACGGGTGAGGCATAAAGATTGTCGGTCGGAATATCGAAGAAGCCCTGAATCTGTCCGGCGTGCAGGTCGAGCGTCATCACGCGGTCGGCACCCGCATGGGTAATCAGGTTCGCAACGAGCTTTGCAGAAATCGGCGAACGTGAGCCGACCTTGCGGTCCTGTCTTGCGTAGCCGAAGTAGGGGATCACGGCGGTGATGCGGCGCGCGGAGGCGCGGCGCAGCGCGTCGGTGATAATCAGCAACTCCATCAGATGGTCGTTGGCGGGATACGACGTCGACTGAATGATGAACACGTCGGAGCCGCGAACATTCTCCAGCACCTCGACGAAAATTTCGTTGTCGGCGAAGCGGCGCACGCTCGCTTTCGTCATCGGCACATTAAGCCACGACGAAATTGCTGCGGCCAAATCCGGATTTGAATTGCCGGCCACGAGTTTGATGGAGCCGTTTTTCGCCGAAATCGCAGCCTCTCCCTTCGACGTGGGGGATACGCTCTTTAACATATCATCGGCCTTGCGGAACCAGTTTCAAAGGCGCTTTCGCACGTGCGAGGGTCTACCAAGGACGGAGCGCGGCTGGCAATAAGAAGGTGCACTTTATCCTGTAAAAACAGGTGTTAGTCATGGCGATGTTGCTTAATGGGCGCTGAAGGCGACAGCCGTCATTTTGCCGGTGTCCGATTCCGGCGTGTTTTCGTCTGCCGAGGCGACGGCGGGTCCGGTTCGCGGCGACTCAGGTGCCGGCGGCTCTTGCGCGGGAACGCCCGCCCCGCTGATCAAGCTGGACACACCGCTGAGTCCGGCCTGTGCGATTCGGCGCATCAGTTGATCGTCTGCAGTAGCCCAGGCATCGCGACCGGCTTTGCCGCCGAGTTCTTCGCCGCTGAGGCGCAGCGCGCGCTGCTGGTCGCGATCGTACACGTCCCAGACCCACGCGATTTTCGCTTTGCCGCGGCGGACCTGCGCCGAGAGATAGCTTCTGATCCGGTAGTTGGCGGACGATTCGCGCGACACGATGGTGAAGCTCTTGGCGGCGGACTCGGTTTCCAGCGCGCGGACCAGGCGGTCGAACACAGGTGGCGGCGGTCCATCGACGGATTCGAAGGCAACGGTCGACCCGAACGACAGCGGCGACGACAGCGCAATTTTGGTGCCGCCGGACGCGCAGCCCGACAGGAGAGCGAGCGACGCAAACAGCGCGAGGCATCTGCCGCTGCGCTGAATAACGTCTGCCGATTTATGAACGCTGTACGCCACCGATCGCCGTCCGAAAGTCCCGTTCCGGGACGTTTGACCTAACCTTCAGGCTCGGTCGAGCGATATCGTTAAAATGCGTTAACGTCTAGGGCGCGGGGCATGAATGCTGCGCAATCAGCCCGTCAACACAATCGCGTGGATGTTGCGGCCGTAATCCGCTTCCTTGCGATGCGTGGTGCGGCGGTAACTGAACAGCCGCTCGTCGGAATATGTATCGACCTCGACATCGTCGATCATCAGAATGTCCGCGAGTTCGAGGCGGCGGCGGATGTAGCCGGCGAGATCGAACATTGAATGGCCAGCGCGTGTCGATGGAATGAAGAACCGCGCATTGCGCTCGTCGGCTTTGGTGAATTGCGTCGCGAATTCAGGGCCGACTTCGTAACTACCTTGCCGGATCAGCGGACCGATAGCGGCGATAATGTCGCTGCGGGACGCGCCGAGATTTTCCATCGCCGCAATTGTGTTTTCGAGTACGCCGCCGAATGCGCCCCTCCATCCGGCATGCGCTGCACCGATCACGCGCGCTTTCGGATCGACGAACAAAATCGGCCCGCAATCGGCAGCGGTGACGCCAAGGGCGATGCCCGGCACCTTCGTGACCATCGCGTCGGCGCGCGGACGCGTTGCATTGTCCCACGGCGCGGTTGCGACCGCGACATCGGGCGAGTGAATCTGAAACACGGTGAGGAAATGCGCCGGCGCGACGTTGATATGCTTGGCCATGCGCGTGCGATTCTCGATCACATGCGCGGGGTCGTCGTTCGATCCAAGCCCGCCGTTGAGACTCTCATACATGCCTTTCGAGACGCCGCCTTCACGCGTGAAAAAAGCGTGATGCAGATCAGGCACGGCTGCGAGAAGCGATGAGTTGAAGGTCACGATTTGGCGCCGACGATTTTCGAGCCGGAGGGTGCGTCGTCGGACAAGGCTGCCAGCGTCGCAATCGAGGGATGCGAAATGCCGAGCACCTTGAATAATTGGCCCATGCCGTTGCGGCCCTTCCCGGTGAGACGCTTCAGTGCGCCGGCAACCAGCACGGAGTCTTCGTGCGAGGAGGTTTTCATCAGCGTCAGCGATCGCTGCTCGATGCCGAGCTTGTTGAGAAATGCGCCTTGCTCGACGGGCCCGTGAACGCGTGCGCCCATTGTTTCCGCCGCGCGCGCCAGCGCCTGAAAATCCACATGCGCGGTGACGTCGGAGTCGCCGGGGTTACGCAGCGGATTGGTGAAGCTGTGTTTGGCGACGGCCTGGAAGGTATCGCCGGCATCGCTGCGCAGATGTCCGTAATCGATAATGAGCGCGGCACCGCCCTGATTTCGAACGCGCTGTGCAATGCTCATCATCGCTGCGTCTGGCCGCCATTCGAAGATAGCGCCGTTCGGCGCGGCGCGCGCATGCGCGGGCAACAGCACCTCGAAACGCGGGATGGGTTGTTTGGCGACGCCATAGATAAAAATGTCGTCATCGACATCGATCATGCGTTCGTGCCAACCGTCGTCTGCTTTCACGGCCTGATGGATCGGCAGCACGTCGAAATATTCATTGGCGAAAATGATTGCCGGTCCTTCCGGCACGTCGACGATGCTGTCGTACCATTCAACATGTTTGACGTTGCCGAGCGTCTCGTCCTGTTTTGCGCGCAACGCAGGACTCGGTTCGACCAGATGGACCGACACGGCCTTGTGGAACTGCGGCAGAATTTTTATCGCGCGCAAGGCGTCTGCCATCAGTGTACCGCGTCCAGGTCCAAGCTCGATGAATTTGACTTCATTCGGCGAGCCCATAGCGCTCCACACCGAGGCGGCCCAGAGTCCGATCAACTCACCGAACATCTGGCTGACTTCAGGCGCGGTGACGAAGTCGCCGTCGCGCCCGAGGGGGTCTTGCTTGAGGTAGTAGCCATAGTCCGGATGCGTCAGGCACAATTCCATGTAGCGCGACACCGGCATCGGGCCGTGCGCCGCGATTTGCCTGCGGATAATTTTTTCGAGCGGGGTGATTTTGGTGGCCAAAGCTCTTATTCCAAATCTCAGGACTTCGTCGCGGTGTTGATCTTGCTCGTCGTTCGTTCACCGCGTTGGTTGGCGACTATCATGAACATGAGGCCCGCAATGATCATCGGCACCGACAATAGCATTCCCATCGTCGTCCCGCCCCACAGAAATCCGAGTTGCGGGTCGGGTTCGCGGAAGAATTCGCCGCTGATACGAGCCAAACCGTAAAGCGTCGCGAACGCGCCGATAATGAGGCCGGGGCGTTTCAGCGCGCCGGAGCGAATGAAAATAAACAGTGCGATGAACAACACCACGCCCTCTAGCCCCGCCTCGTAAAGTTGACTCGGGTGACGCGGCAGCGGCCCGCCGTTCGGGAACACGATCGCCCAGGACAGGCTCGGGTCGGCGGTGCGGCCCCATAGCTCGCTGTTGATGAAGTTGGCGATGCGGCCAAGAAACAATCCGATCGGCCCGACCGCGCAGGTGACGTCGCCGAGCGACAGCACCGAAATATTGCGCTTCCAGCCGAACAGCAAAACGGCGGCGACGCAGCCGAGGAAGCCGCCGTGAAACGACATGCCGCCTTTCCACAGTTCGAGAATTTCTGCGGGGTGCTGCATGAAGAAGCTGAAATTGTAGAACAGCACGTAGCCGGTGCGTCCGCCGACGATGATTCCGATTGTGACCCACAGGATGAAGTCGTCGAAATCCAGCAGCGTGAACGGTGCCTTGCCGCCCCACAGCCGTTCGTTCTGGATGATCTTGCGGGCGTAAATCCAGCCCAGCACGATGCCGCCGATATAGGCCAGCGCGTACCAGCGGATCGCGATGGGCCCGATGGCGATGGCGATGGGGTCGAAGACGGGAAAGGCGATGGCGAGCATGCGGTTATCCGAGCAGCGAAATCGTAATTTGTCATCACCGGGCTTGTCCCGGTGATCTCGATTTTGAGAGTGAGGACCTATCAGTCGAGATGGCCGGAACAAGTTTGGTCATGACAACGAAAGGGATTTACACCTTGCGCCGACGCTGCGCCATCACCATTGTCTTGTCAGGCCGAACGCGGCAACGGAGAACGACGATGACGCAGACCAGCAACCGGTTTTTCGACGAGATCGCACGCGTGATGAACGACGCCGCAGGTGCTGCTCAGGGCGTCAAGCGCGAAGTGGAGACGGTGGTGCGCGGGCAGGCCGAGCGCATCCTGCGCGATCTCGACCTCGTCAAGCGCGAGGAATTCGATGCCGTGAAGGACATGGCGCGATTGGCTCGCGAAGAGAACGAGACCTTGAAAGCGCGCATCGATGCGCTGGAGAAGAAGCTGCTCGGGGCTTAAGATCCGAACGCAACCGGCCGGAACGCATGCAGCAATGCCGTGTCGATCTTGCCGGTCATCTTTTCAAGGATGGCAAAGGCGCGAGCAGACGACAGCGGCGGTAGATCGTTGCGCGCTTCCATCAGCGACGCATAAGTATCGACCAGCGTGACGATGCGAACTATGTCGCTGAGGCGTTCGCCGGTCAGCGCTTCGGGATAACCCGACCCGTCCAGCATCTCGTGATGATGCAGCACCACGTCGAGCATCTCGCCGGGAAAGCCGCCCTGCTTTTTCAGCGCGTCGTAGCCGAGCCGCGCGTGCCCCGCGACGATGTTGTTTTCCTCGATAGTCAGTTCCGATGTCTTGTCGAGAATTGTCACCGGAATGAACGCCATCCCGACATCGTGCACCAGAGCCGCGCGCGCGACGCGCCGTTGGTCTTCCTCGCGCATGCCGAGATATTGCGCGAAGGCGACCGCGTAGCCCGCCACTAAAAGAGTGTGCCGATAGCTGCGCTTGTGATGCTTGCTGACCGCGAGCAGCCACTCTTTGAGCGAGCATCTGCGTAACGCTTTTAGAATTTCCGTCTCCGCCTGCAGCACGTCGTCGATCGTCAACGGGATTCCCGCAGGCAACCGCTCGAAAATCTTGACCATCACGGCTTGAGCTGCGGCGACGCCTTTGCTGAGAAATTTCGCAGCACTTGTCTTTTCATCCTGCGGCGTCTCGGGAAACGCGTGACGAATGCGATGCAGGATGCTTTCGGGATCGAACGGTCGCTGGATCGTATCGGTGGCGCCGAGCGCCCACGCCTGCGCCGATCCATGATGCAGCGAGTCGGCGAGCACGAACAATCTCGGCAGCGCCTGATACGCCTTGCCGGTGAGTTTCTTGCGCACGCGCTGCACCGCCTCGATCGAAGTCAGATCAATGTCGACAATGACGCCGGAAAAATCGCTGGCCGGATGATCGGGCAGGTCGAAGATTGAGATCGATTCGACGCTGCCCGCGTTCTTCAGGATGCGCGCGAGTTCGCTGTGCTCGTCCTCGACATCGGAGGCGAGCAGCAGGCGCCGGGTTGTTTGGATTTTTTCAGCCAGCGCGGCCATTTCAGGCTCTCGGTATGCATTACGTAAGTAACGACAGATACCGGGAAACCCGTTCTCGACCCTTAAGGGTTATCCTTAACGAGCCATTGATGCTCCGATCACGCCACTGTCGCTTCCGTAACCGTGCAATCGGCCTACGGTTGGAACGGAAAAGGCGGAATGAGATACCGCTTTCAGGGTTTATCAGTCGAAACCGGCGACACCGAATTCAAATGCAGAAGATTTGGTCGATCCAATACCTGCGTGCCGCCGCCGCGTTGATGGTGGTGCTGTTCCATGCCCAAGGCATGGCGAGCGAATATTTCGGTGCGCGTGCGCCGTCCTTCGGCGCGGCGGGTGTGGATATTTTCTTCGTCATCAGCGGCTTCATCATGTGGACCACGACGGCAAGCGGGTCCATCACGCCGCTTTCGTTCATCCAGCATCGGATCTTGCGCATCGTTCCGCTGTATTGGACGATCACGCTGCTGCTTTACTTCGGATGGTTTATCTTCCGCGATCGTGCGGCGTTGCCGCCGGTCGCCGATCTCATTCAGTCGTTGCTGTTCATTCCGTATTTTTCGACACGCAGCGGGGAAATTCAACCGCTTCTCATTGCCGGCTGGACGCTGAATTTCGAGATGTTTTTCTACCTGGTATTTGCCGGCGGCCTGCTGCAGTCGCGATTGCGACGGTTACTTTTCGTCGGCGCTGTATTATGCGGACTTGTATCGCTGCGGTTATGGGTGCCGCCAGCGACGGCGATGGCGCTCACCTATACAAGCCCATTGATGATCGAGTTTGCGATCGGCTGCCTGATCGGAATTGCCTATGAAAATCGAGCGCTGCCGCGTTCTGCCATTATCGTATGTGCGGCCGTGCTGTTGATCGCGGCGGGGCTTGGCACATTGTTCGCCACCATGTCGTTGTCGGCTGCCGATATCTCGGCCTATCGGTTTGTCTGCTGGGGATTGCCGGCTGCGCTCATCGTGATCGGCGGGATTTGCCTAGAGCCGCAACTCAGGCACTGGCGGCTTCCGGCATTACTGGGCGATGCATCCTACTCGATTTATCTGACGCACAGTGTCGCGCTCGCTGCCCTGAAGAACGTTGTCGTGTTTGCGGGCGGAGCGTTGGGTTTGACCGCGACGATCCTGTTCCTGATCGCCGGATGTCTCCTAAGTACCGCGACCGGCGTTGCGGTGTATTATCTGGTCGAAAAGCCGCTGGGCGGATTCTTCAAAGCGATGGTTGTTCAGCCCGGCCAAAAACGGGCGATGGTCGAGCGGTCGGCGGTCTAGTCTTCCCGCAGCGGGCGTCGCGCAGGGCATCGTTGAAAGCCGCAAACCATTGATAAATTACATGATTTCTGGCCAATTGCCGCTATAGCTAAACGGGGAGCGAACGCGGCGATGTAACGCACAGGCCACGACCTCCACCATGAAAAACCCCTCATTTCCTTGTCATTGCGGCCTCAAGCCGCTAGAAACCCGCCACGCTTGCAGCCCCCGCACCCCTGGAGGCTTGCTGCTGCGTTAAACCGGGCCGCTCTGCGGCCCTTCACTTTTGAAAATCTAAGGAACGTAACAATGGCGACCGTCAAGGAATTGAAGGCGACCGCTCGTCCGAAGGCCGGCAAGGGGGCCGCCCGGGCTGAACGTCGCGCTGGCCGTATCCCGGCAGTGATCTATGGAAACAACCAACCCCCGCTCACGATCTCGCTCGACGATCAGGAACTGCGTTTGCGCATCGGCGCCGGCCGCTTCCTGACGACGGTTCACGACATCGACCTCGACGGCAAGAAGCATCGCGTGATTCCGCGCGACTTTGCGCTCGATCCGGTGCGCGATTTTCCATTGCATGTCGATTTCCTGCGGCTCGGCGAAGGCGCCAAGATCCGCGTCAACGTTCCATTGCATGTTCTGAACGCGGAAGCCTCGCCGGGCGTCAAGCGCGGCGGCGCGGTCAACATCGTCACGCACGCCATCGAACTCGAAGTGCCGGCGGATAATATTCCGCAGTTCATCGAAGTTGACGTCGCCAAGCTCGACATCGGCACCTCGCTTCATATGGCCGACATCAAGCTGCCGGGCGGCGTGAAACTGTTCACACGCTCTGACGCAACGCTCGTCACCATCGTGCCGCCGTCGGGTTACGCGGAAGAACTCAAGGCCGCTGCGGCTGCTGCTGCCGCCGCTGCCGCCGCGCCTGTGGCCGGTGCCGCGCCTGCGGCTGGTGCCGCGCCTGCGGCCGGTGCTGCTCCCGCAGCCGGTGCTGCTCCCGCAGCCGGTGCGAAAGCGCCTGCGGCTGGTGCGAAGGCGCCCGCAGCCGGTGCTGCGAAAGCACCTGCTGGCGGCGGCGACAAGAAGAAGTAAGGATCGAGAACCCGTACCATGCGCCTGTTCGTCGGACTGGGAAATCCCGGCGCGAAGTATCAGGCCAATCGGCACAATATCGGGTTCATGGCTATCGACGAGATCGCGCGGCGTCACGGATTCGGTCCGTGGCGCCGCAGGTTTCAGGGCGAGACGTCAGAGGGCACGCTCGACACTGAGCGCGTCATTCTTCTCAAGCCGACGACTTTCATGAACGAGTCGGGCAATTCGGTCGGCGAGGCTGCGAAGTTCTTCAAGATTGAAGTCGCCGACATCACCGTGTTCCACGACGAGATCGAATTGCCGGCCGCGAAAATTCGCGTGAAAGTCGGCGGCGGCATCGCGGGTCATAACGGGTTGCGTTCGATCTCTGCGCATATCGGCAACGAGTATCGCCGCGTGCGTCTCGGCGTCGGACATCCCGGCATCAAGGACATGGTGCATATCCATGTTCTGTCCGATTTCGCCAAAAGCGATATGCCGTGGGTAAGTGCGTTGTGCGATATCGTGGCCGACAATGCGGGGCTGATCGTGACAGGCAAAGATTCGACGTTCGCGAACAAGGTGCATCTTGCGATGCATGCAAAAGGTTTTGGCGAGAAGGACGAGGGCGAAGACGCCAAATAAAATGCAGATTGTCATTGCGAGGCGCACCGCGCCGAAGCAATCCATTTTGAACGGTTGTTCTGGATTGCTTCGCTTCGCTCGCAACGACGAACGATAGGTTTCGAGGAACGATTATGGGTTTCAAATGCGGCATCGTCGGACTGCCCAATGTCGGCAAGTCCACTCTCTTCAACGCGCTGACGGAAACGGCGGCGGCGCAGGCGGCGAATTATCCGTTCTGTACCATCGAGCCGAATGTCGGCGAAGTCGCCGTGCCCGATCCGCGTCTCGACAAATTGTCGGCGATCGCGAAATCCGCACAGATCATTCCGACGCGATTGACGTTTGTGGACATTGCCGGCCTCGTGAAGGGCGCGTCGCAAGGCGAGGGGCTCGGCAACCAATTTCTCGCGACCATTCGCGAAGTCGATGCGGTCGCGCATGTGGTGCGTTGTTTTGAAGATTCCGACATCACTCATGTCGAAGGCAAAATTGCGCCGCTCGCCGACATCGAAATCATCGAGACCGAATTGATGCTCGCCGATCTTGAGAGCCTCGAGAAGCGCGTTGATAACCTTTCGAAGAAAGCCAAAGGCGGCGATAAAGATTCGAAAGAACAACTCGAACTGGTCGAGCGCTCGCTCAAACTTCTGCGCGACGGCAAGCCCGCGCGGTTTCTCGAACGCAAGCCGGAAGAAGAACGCGCGTTCCGTATGCTCGGCCTTTTGACGTCGAAGCCGGTTCTTTATGTCTGCAACGTCGAAGAGGGCGCGGCTGCGCAGGGCAACAATTTTTCCAAGCAAGTCATGGAGCACGCCAAGAAAGAAGGCGCAGTGGCTGTGGCCATTTCCGCCAAGATCGAATCCGAGATCGCGGTTCTGTCGAAGGAGGAACGCGCGGAATTTCTCGACACGCTCGGCCTCGAAGAAGCGGGCTTGGACCGACTCATTCGCAAAGGTTACGAGTTGTTGCATCTCATCACCTATTTCACCGTCGGCCCGAAGGAAGCGCGCGCGTGGACCATCACGAAAGGCACCAAGGGACCGGCTGCGGCGGGCGTCATTCACACTGACTTCGAGAAAGGCTTCATCCGGGCTGAGACCATCGCCTACGATGACTACGTCAAGCTCGGCGGAGAAGCCGGCGCGCGCGACGGCGGCAAATTACGCCTCGAGGGCAAAGAATATGTCGTGGCCGATGGCGACGTGATGCATTTCCGGTTCAACACGTAAAGAGACGCGCCGAGGGAAGCGCCATGACCGAAACGCTGCCGCTGCTGCTCGTTCCCGGCCTCGTCTGTTCGCCGCGTATTTATACGCCGCAAATTCCTGCGCTGTGGCGCGTGGGGCCGGTGATGATTCCCAATCACATCCGCGACAACACGATGGCGGGAATTGCCAAACGCATCCTCGATGAAGCGCCGAAACGTTTCGCGCTCGCGGGTCATTCGATGGGCGGATACATCGCGCTGGAAATGTTTCGGCAAGCGCCGGAGCGCATCGCGCGGCTCGGATTGCTTTCAACCTCGGCACGGCCGGAGATGCCGGAGGCATCGGAAGGCCGTCGCGCATTAATTGCTGAGACCCGAGCGGGCGGCTATCCAGCCATTGTCGAAAAGCTGTTCGCCAAATTCGTTCATCCGACTCGGATCGCCGACACAGGAATCAAGAAGATCGTGATGGATATGGCGAACGATGTTGGGGCGGATCGTTTCATCGCGCAGATCGAAGCGATCATGAGCCGGTCGGATTCGTTGCCGCTGCTGGCGTCGATCAAATGTCCGACGTTGGTGCTGACCAGCGACACCGACAATATGGTAAAGAACGAATTTTCCTACGAACTCGCCAAAGGCATTCCCGGCGCGAAGCTTGTGGTGATTCCGGATTGCGGACATATGGTTCAGCTTGAGAAGCCCGAAGCGACCACGACGGCCATGCTCGACTGGCTGAAGATGTAAGCAACGAGATTGCCGGACGCAGCCAGACGGCTTACATCTGGTGCCAGCAATGGCGCGCCGCGCTGCAAGATAACGACCGAGGGAGATGACAATGCTGCGCGATGCCATCAACAATGCCGTCAAGGACGCGATGAAGGCGAAGGACGAGCGAAAATTGTCCACGCTCCGCATGGTCAACGCGTCGCTGAAGAATGCCGACATCGAGGCGCGCGGACAAAGCAAGCCGCCGCTCGCGGACGAAGACATTCTCGGCCTGATGCAGAAGATGATCAAGCAGCGTCAGGAATCCGTCGAGCTTTACGTCAAAGGCAATCGCAACGAACTCGCCGATCAGGAGCGCCAGGAAATCGCGATCATCAGCGCGTATCTTCCCAAGCAAATGTCCGACGACGAAGTGAAGGCCGCGATTGCCGCTGCCGTCAAGGAAACCGGCGCCGCCGGCATGAAGGACATGGGCAAGGTGATCGGTGTGCTGAAAGGCAAATACGCAGGCCAAATGGATTTCGGCAAGGCCAGCGGATTGGTGAAGGCCGCGCTCTCCGGATAGTTCGGGCCGGGGAGATTGCCGATGCTCACCGAAACAGATTCTTACGACAAACTTTATAGCGGCTTTCGCTGGGACATTCCGGCGCGCTTCAACATGGCGGTGGCGTGCTGCGATCTTCACGCCGATGGCGACAAGCTCGCGTTGATCTATGCCGATGAGAACGGCGGCACGCAGCGTTATACCTTCGCGCAGATGCGCGGCTGGTCGAAAAAATTCGCCAATGTCCTGAAAGCCGATGGCCTTGTGCGTGGCGACCGTGTTGCGGTGTTTCTCTCGCAATCCGTTGAACTTCCCCTGGCGCATCTCGCAGCATTTCGTTCCGGCATGGTGTCAGTGCCGCTGTTCATGTTGTTCGGCGAGGACGCGCTGGAGTTTCGCCTCTCCAACAGCAACGCAAAGGCCGTCGTTACGGACGAAGGCGGCTACGCGAAGCTGATGAAAATTCGCGACAAGCTGCCGGATCTGAAACACATCTACGTTGCCGGCGACAATGTGCCGAATGGCGCAAAGTCATTCTGGACGTCCATCGACGTGGCGTCGGCGGAATTTGTCAACGTCGGTACCAGTTCTGAAGATCCTGCGATCATCATCTACACCTCCGGCACCACGGGAAATCCGAAAGGCGCGCTGCACGCGCATCGCGTGCTGCTCGGCCATATGCCATGCGTCGAGACGGTGCATGATTTTTTCCCGAAGGCTGATGACGTGATGTGGACGCCCGCGGACTGGGCGTGGATCGGTGGCCTTTTCAATGCGCTGTTATGCGCGTGGTTTCACGGCGTGCCGGTGCTCGGCCATCGCGCTAAAAAATTCGAGCCGCATGCGGCAATGCAATTGATGGCCGATCATAAAGTGCGCAACGTGTTTCTTCCGCCGACCGCGCTGAAGCTGATGCGGCAAGCGGGCGTGAAACATGATGGCGTCAAGCTGCGCAGCATGTTGAGCGGCGGCGAGTCGCTCGGCGCGGAATTGCTGGGCTGGGTGCGCGCGACATTTGGAATCGAAGTGCATGAGGTTTACGGCCAGACCGAATGCAATCTTGTGATTGGTGCGAACGAGAAACTCTATCCCATCAAGCCGGGATCGATGGGCAAGCCGACGCCAGGTTTCGATGTGCGTATTGTCAACGAGCAGGGCGTTGAATTGCCGCGCGGCGAACGCGGCATCGTCGGCGTGCGTGCCCCGAACCCATGCATGATGCTGGAATACTGGCGCAACCCGGGTTCGACTGCGAAAAAATACGCAGGCGGCTTTATGATGACCGGCGACCTCGGTATTCAGGACGACGACGGTTACTTCTGGTACGTCAGCCGCGAGGACGATGTGATTACGACGGCGGGCTATCGCGTCGGCCCGTCGGAGATCGAACACACGCTGATGAAGCATCCGGCGGTGGCGATGTCGGCAGTTGTGGGGATTCCAGATCCGATCCGCACCGAGTCCATCAAGGCATGGATCGTGCTGCGACCGGGTTTCGAGGCGGGCGATAAACTCGCGAAAGACATTCAGGAATTCGTGAAAGTGCAGCTCGCCGCGCACGAGTATCCGCGAATGATTCAATTCGCGACCGAACTGCCAATGACAGCGACGGGAAAAGTTTTGCGGCGCGAGTTGCGGGCGCGGGGTTAGTTTCAATTTGTCATGCCCGGCCTTGTGCCGGGCATCCCGATTTTCAGGGCACGTGCCCCACTTGCCGGGATCGCCGGGACAAGCCCGGCGATGACAGAAATAACTAACCTCCCGGAATTTTCACGCCCATCGCCTTCAAAGCAGCGATCATTTTCATCGGCGGCTCCATCTTCACCGCCAGCGGCTTTCCGGTTTCCAGCACGCTCTTGAGGCTTGAGAGAATCGCGGGCCAACCCATGCGTCCGCCGGAGAGAATATCCTCGCCGAGTTCGCGCTCGTGCGACTCTGTCATCGTCAATCTTACAGCGTCGCCCATCTGCGCGATGTCGTAAGTGACAATCGTCTGGCCGAGTTTCTCGACCAATCCAGCCCAGTTGACGTTCCACGTCACGCTCAATCTGTGCGGCGAGTTGCAGACGAGAACTTCGCCGTCGATATGAAGCGAGCCATCCGGCGCACGCACAACAAATTTGCCTCCGACTTTCGATTCCATCTCAATCCCGAAGTCGAAGAAATACTGTTTGGAGAACTCGGCGGTCGTCAGTGCGGTCCACACCTTCTCAGGTGTGGACGCGATGTAGATCACATAAACGATGTCGGGCTTGAACTTGCTAATGTCCATGATCGCTATTCGCCTTCTCCAGGTTCGATGTGCAACGATGCGCCGGTTTCCAGCAAACTCTTCAAGCTGGCGAGCACCATCGGCCAACCGGTGGAAATGCTCGGCAGCGTCGTGCTGCCCTCGCTGAAGCCGTCATGCGTGACGGTGAGCTTGACGATCTCAGCGTCGCGCGCCTCGATGATGAACGTCACCTTTGAGGGCTTTTCCTTTTTCATTGTCTCGTCGAACACAGTGAGCCAGCTATAAGACAGCTTACGCGGCGGATCGGATTCGAGGATGACGCATTCGTTCATCGTCTTGCCGCCGCGATCCATCTTCATGGCCGAGCCGATTTTCCAGTCCGAACGCAAGATGCATCCCATCCAGTATTTCTCGGTGAAGGCCGTGTCGCTCAGCGCGTGGAAAACTTTCTCCGGCGTGCTTCTGATAAAGGTGGTGTAGATAAATTCAGGCTTACTCATCACGCTTCTCCAGTTGTTTTTTTAACTCGCTGAGCGCGACAAGCTTCGCCCGCTCGAATTTCGCAATCCACCGCTCACCGATCTGATGGATCGGCACCGGGTTGAGATAGTGCAGCTTCTCGCGGCCATGCCTGAGCGTGGTTACGAGGTTCGCATCTTCGAGAATGCCGAGATGCTTGGTCACGGCCTGCCGCGTCATGGCGAGGCCGTCGCAGAGTTCGAGCAACGTTTGACCGTTGCGCGCATGAAGCCGGTCCAGCAGCGAACGCCTTGAAGTGTCGGCCAGCGCCTTGAAGACCTCGTCCATGGTTTGGATAATAGGCAACCAAATGGTTGCCTGTCAAGAGGCAATGGGAAGCCTTGATTTGCGGGCTTGTTTTGCGAGAACCCATCTGGCTTTGTGCCTGAAACAGGAGAGGCCATGTCGTTCGACGTCTATCTCGCCTACATCGCCGCTTGCATCGTTCTTGCCATCGTGCCGGGACCGATCGTCACGCTGGTGATCGCCAACGGCTTGCGTCACGGCACGCGCGCGGCGCTCACGAACGTTCTCGGCGCACAGGCGGGCTCCGCCATTGTTATTTCGATCGTCGCGGTCGGCCTCACATCTCTGATGGCGGCGATGGGCACCTGGTTTTTCTGGGTGAAGCTTGCGGGCGCGGCCTATCTGGTCTGGCTTGGCATCAGACTTATTTTGTCGCCCGATACGGCGCGCGACGTGGACGCACCGCCGCCTCCGCCGCGCGGTGGATTTTTCCTTCAGGGATTTCTGGTTCTCCTGAGCAATCCAAAGGTGCTGGTGTTTTTCGGCGCGTTCATCCCGCAGTTCCTCGATATGAAGCGCGAGTTGCTGCCGCAGATAGCCATTCTTGGAATCACATTCATGGTGATCGCAGCGTTGTCCGACGGTGCATACGCAGTGATTGCCGGCCGAGCCGGAAAATTTCTCTCCGCGCGGCGCGCGCGAATGGTGTCGCGCGTGTCTGGCGGATTGATGATCGGCGGTGGGATTTGGCTTGCGCTGACGCAAGCCAGATGATTCGGCGCTAGATCAGTTTTTCTTCAAGCGCGCGAAAGATTCCTGCAAGTCGGTCCGCCCATTGTCGCTGGCCGGATTCATCCTCGATCAAATCCTGACGGATTTCGATTCCAGTGTTCATCAGGCCGCGTTTTTCCGCGTGAACGGGAATGGTGTAGTCGCTCGCATCGCTCACTGCATAAGGTTCGTTGTCGCCGACGACGAGACCGCGTTCCATTCGCAACGCGTCGCGCAGCAGGCGCGGCAGATGTTTGTCGCGATTATAGAGCGTGCCGATGTGCCAGGGCCGCGCGATGCCTGCGTAAGTTGGCGTGAACGAGTGCAGCGAAATCAAAACGGTCGGATGCCCGCGCGCCTTGCGTGCGTCGAGTGCCTGACTAATTCGCGCGTGATAGGGCGCGAAGATCGCACGGCGTCGTGCCGCGATTTGATCTTCAGTCAATCCGCTGTTGCCGGGAATTTCGGTGGCTTCGCTCATAATTGGAATCGAGCCCGATGACTCGAAGGGCCGGTTGCAGTCGATGACGAGACGCGAGTAGCGCTGCGCGATCAGATGCACCCCCATGTCTTTCGCGAGCTGTTCAGCAACGCCAGCGATACCGATGTCCCACGCAATGTGGCGCGAGAGTTCGCTGGTCGGCACGCCGAGATCGCCGAGCGCGCGCGGAATGAGACGGCCATAATGATCGCAGGTGAAGAAGAACGGCGACGTGCTGCTGGCATTTTCTTGCAGCACGGGTGGAACTTCTGCGCTTGCGAGGAGTAGTGTGGTGACGCCTTCGTCGTGCAAAGTCATTTTTACGATTTCTGCCTAGCGCTGCGGCATCCAATTTCAAAGATAGCCCAAGAATTAGTCGAAGAATTAGCCGGAAATGCTGCCGCAGAGCGTGTAGAATGGATTTATGACCAGCGACATGATGAGCAGCAAGATGCCCCTGCTGACAATTCACCACAAGACCGAGTATCGCTACGACCGCCCTGTCGGGTTCGGCGAGCATCAGGTCATGCTTCGCCCGCGTGACGGGCACGATCTGCGCGTGCTGACGAGCGAACTTGAAATTTCGCCCAAGCCCTCGTCGTTGCACTGGATTCACGACGTGTTCGGCAACAGCGTTGCGATCGCAAGCTTCACGGAAAAATCCAACCGGCTGGTGTTCAATAGCACGGTGACGGTCGAGCATTATCCGCTCGACGAAGTTGCGCTGAAGCCTGGCGACAAGGCTTATTATTATCCGTTTCAATACGACCGCGACGAATTGCCGGACCTAATGCCTTCGATCACGCCGCAATACAGCGACCCGGATGACGTGCTGGCGGACTGGGCGCGACAATTCCTGAGCGCGACAGGACAAACACCGACGCTCGATATTCTGGTCGGCATGACGCATGGCGTGCGAAAGGAATTTTCCTATCGCAAGCGCTATGAGCACGGCACGCAACATCCGCTCGATACGCTGCAGATGAAATCCGGAACGTGTCGTGATTTCGCGCTGTTCATGATGGAGGCATTGCGCCGTCTCGGAATCGCGGCGCGCTTCGCCAGCGGCTATCTCCACATCCCCGGCGACAAGTCGCATGGTTATGTCGGCGGCGGCTCGACCCACGCATGGGTGCGGGCGTATCTGCCAAGCGCGGGTTGGGTTGAATTCGATCCGACCAACGGCATCGTCGGTAATCGAAATCTCATTCGTGTCGCGGTCGCGCGCGATCCGCATCAGGCAATCCCGTTGCATGGGACTTATGTGGGCGCCGCGAGCGCATTCCTCGGCATGGACGTGTCCATTCAAGTCACGTCAGCCGGCGACGATGCGAAGGCGGCCGCAGCATGTTGATCCGGGTTGGATTTGAAATCAGGTATGAGGCCGTCGCGGCAACGCCGATGGTCATCATGATGAACATTCATCCGTCGCGCGCGCGCGACATCGTCGGCGAGGAAACCATCGTCACCGAGCCGAACGTTCGCATTCGCTATTATCACGACAGTTTCGGCAACGTTTGCGGCCGGTTGATCGCGCCGCCGGGCGGCATCACCTTCAAGCTCGACGCGCTGGTGCGCGACACCGGCATGGAAGATGCAATCGTGCCGGAAGCGCAGCAGATGCCGATCGAACAATTGCCCGACGAAGTTTTGCTTTATCTGATGGCGAGCCGCTATTGCGAGACCGATCATCTGACCGACTTTGCGTGGTCGCAGTTCGGCAATACGCCGACCGGCTGGGCGCGCGTGCAGGCGATTAACGCCTGGGTGCACAATCATGTGCGGTTCGGATATGAACACGCGCGGCCGACCAAGAGCGCGTTCGATGTGTTCAACGAGAAGGTCGGCGTCTGCCGCGACTACGCGCATTTGGCGCTGACGCTATGTCGCTGCATGAATATTCCGGCGCGCTACGTCACCGGTTACATGGGCGACATCGGTATTCCGTTCGATCCGGCACCGATGGACCTGTCGGGCTGGTACGAAGTGTATCTGTCCGGCAAGTGGTACACATTCGATGCGCGCCACAACAAGCCGCGCATCGGCCGCATCGTGATGGCGACGGGGCGCGATGCCGCCGACGTCGCGATCTCGACGACGTTCGGGCGCATGAATCTGGCGAAGTTTCTCATCATCAGCGACGAAGTGGTCGAAGACGCTTCGGTCGCGCCGGTCAATCCCGCGTCAGCCTGATATCCACTTCACGCTCGACGAATGTCCATTCTTCGGTGCCGCGAAGATGACCGACGAGGTCTTCGAACATCGCGCCGTGTCCGGGTGCATATTCGAACCACGTCAGGAAATCGAATGGCTCGCCGAGATCGCGGCAATGATAAAGCTGCCGCGCAATGGCAGGCAGATATTTCAGGCTGTGGGCGATGTGGCGGGATTTATCCTCGAAGATTTTTCGTCGCTCATCCTGAGTCAATTCCCACCAAGCCGAGGATTTCCGGATCGGAATGAGCGCAGCACGCGTTGCCTCTTTGCGGCCGAGTACGGCTTGATTTGATGTGAGTGCGATTTTCTCGGGCCGTTCGACATAGCGCACGTAACTCGCAACGCCGGTGAGTTGCCAGGGACTTTCCGAGCCTGATAAGCCGATTTGAAGCGATGCGTCGATGGATAGAAACTTCGCCGGTGCGAGCCGTTCGCCTGCCGCAGGCGATAGCGATACGATCCGCCACTGTCCGCTTTCGCCGCCGCTGAATACCGTGAACATACGCAAATCGATACGCGGGACGCGGATCGTTTCAAAGCCCGGATTTCGGGCTGCAATTCGCTGTATTTCTTATCTAATAAGCAGAAACACTGGCTGTGACTAACGGGGACAAGCGATCGCCCTTTGGGGGATTGCTCCCTCAACCCTATATTGATGTTCGGTTGGCACTCTTGCCGCTGAGTCGGTCCCTAATTCCATGCGCTTTACGCCCCAATTTCTCGATGAGCTGCGCGCGCGGCTTCCGGTCTCGGAAGTCGTGGGCCGCCGCGTGAAATTGAAAAAGGCCGGCAAGGAATGGAAGGGCCTGTCGCCTTTTCACCAGGAAAAAACGCCGTCCTTCACGGTCAACGACCAAAAGGGTTTTTATCACGACTTCTCCAGCGGCAAGCACGGCGACATCATCTCCTTTCTGATGGAAACCGAAGGCGTGGGTTTCCCTGAAGCCGTCGAGCGTCTTGCGTCGATGGCCGGCATCCCGTTACCCGCAGTCACACCCGATGCCGCGCGTCACGAGCAGCGGCGCAAGACGCTTTACGATGTGATGGACCTCGCCGCGAAGTTTTTCGCCGACACGCTCACCTCGCGTATTGGCGCGAAGGCGCGCGGCTATCTTGCCGACCGCTCCATTCAGCCCGCGACGCAGCTTCAGTTTCGCATGGGCTATGCGTCGGCTGAGCGCTTCGCGCTGAAGGAGCATCTCGGCAGCCAAGGTATCTCCGTCGACGACATGGTCGAGGCAGGGCTCTTGATCGCAGGCGACGACATTCCGGTGCCTTACGATCGGTTTCGCGATCGCGTGATGTTTCCGATTACCGATGTGCGCAATCGCGTCATCGCGTTCGGCGGACGTGCGCTTGATAAAGAGGCCAAGGCGAAATATCTCAATTCGCCGGAGACGCCTTTGTTTCACAAGGGCGACAATCTCTACAATCTTGCGATGGCGCGAGAGGCGGCGCATAACGCAGGCAAGTCTATGCAGTCTGCGCAAAATAATTCCGCGCAGCTTGTCGTGGTCGAGGGTTATGTCGATGTCATCGCGATGGTCAGCGTTGGCTTCAACGCCAGCGTCGCCCCGCTCGGCACGGCGCTGACGGAAAACCAACTCGCGCTGCTGTGGAAAATGGCGGACGAGCCGATTTTATGTTTCGACGGCGACGGTGCGGGTCAGCGCGCGGCCTATCGCGCGGCGGATTTGGCGATGCCGCTTCTCAAGCCCGGAAAGAGTTTGCGCTTCGCGTTGCTGCCCGAAGGACAAGACCCCGACGATCTTGCACGCTCCGGCGGGCGAGGTGCCATTGAGGAAGTGATTGCCGCTGCAAAGCCGCTCGGCGAGATGATCTGGTCGCGCGAAACCGAAGGCGGATCGTTCGCCACGCCTGAGCGTCGTGCGGCCCTTGAGGCGCGCATCAAGGAATTGTCGAACGGCATTAAAGACGAAACGGTGCGTCGTTATTACTGGCAGTACTTCACGCAGCGGCTGCACTCGGCGTTTTCGCCGCAAGGAAACTATCAAGGCGGAAATCGCGGCGGCACTCGCGGGCAGTGGAGCAATCAAGGCGGCTTCAACCAGCCCGGCTTCGGCAGCGAATCAGCGCGCAGATTTCAACCTCGTGGACCATTCACGGCAGGGCGGGCCGACCCGCGCGGCGGTCTATCCACAGCCGCGAGGCCGGTGCCGCGCGGTCCCTATCAGGTCGCCAGTCCGCATCTGGCGAACTCGCCGATCATGCGCGGCCAGCGCAGTTCGTTGTCCCGCCGCGAGGCGCTGATCCTGCAATCGCTGATCAATCATCCGTGGCTGCTGCACGATCATCTTGAGGAAGCGACCGCGCTGGAACTGGCCCATCCCGAAGCGCATAAATTGCGGGCTGCGATCGTCGGCGCGTTTTCGAATTATTCGCACAATGAAGACGAAGCCACGGAAAGTGCGCGGCTTAAGGAATCTCTCGAAAAGGCCGGATTTTCCGAGCAATTACAGCGTGTTGAGAGCGCCGTCACCACCAAGGATGTGTGGGGCGCGCAGCCGGGTGCTGCGCGCGAGGATGTTCTGTCGACATGGCACCAGCTCGTCGCCTTGCATCGCCAATGGCACTCATTACTTAGAGAACTCAAGGACGCCGAACTGGCGCTTGGGCAAGACAGCCAAGACAGCGGTGAGCAAAACCTCAACTGGCTGCGCGATGTGAAAGCCCGGCTTGCCGAAGCGGATGGCCTTGAGGCGCTGATCGAGGGCTTTGGCGAATTGTCGGGCCGGTTCCAGCGCAGTGTTTGAATAAAAATGCCGCTGGAGGCCGCCGCCAAGGCCTTAAAAAGACTCGCCAAACCGGGTTTTTACCCGCAAAAACAGGGTTAATCGAAGCTTAACGGCTCAGGCCTAAAGGTCTGGTCCATATCTCAAATCCGACCCGGGTGGTGCTGTCACAAGCGCCGCCCTTTCCGCATCCGAGTAATCCGGTTCTGACATTCGTATCCGATCCTCCGCAGGCACTTTTACGAATGTCAGAACCAAAGGATTACTCGAATTATAACTGGCTAGTGTCCTTCGTATCCGACGTTCGTACAGACTTCACTGCAGAGTGAAACGAACGTCGGATACGGGACACTAGCGGGAGCGGGACGAGATCACTTCGATGCGGGCGAGCGCCCGTGTCGCGCGCGTTTCAGGAGCAGTGAATGGCCAGCAAGGCGAAGACGGTAGCGATCAAGGACAAGGAAAAAGAAAAGGCCATCGAGACGCCTGAGAAGGATTCCGCCGACGCTCCCTCGCCGTTGCTCGATCTGTCGGATGCTGCCGTCAAGAAGATGATCAAACAGGCCAAGAAGCGCGGCTTCGTGACCTTCGATCAGCTCAACGAAGTGCTGCCCTCGGATCAGACCTCGCCCGAACAGATCGAAGACATCATGGCGATGCTCTCCGACATGGGCATCAACGTCTCTGAGTCGGACGACGCCGACAGCGAAGACGAAAAGCAGGAAGAGGCCGACGACGACACCGACAACGAACTTGTCGAGGTCACGCAGAAGGCCGTCACCGAAGTCAAGAAGTCCGAACCCGGCGAGCGCACCGACGATCCCGTGCGCATGTATCTGCGCGAGATGGGCACTGTCGAGCTGCTGTCGCGCGAAGGCGAAATCGCGATTGCAAAACGCATCGAGGCCGGTCGCGAGGCGATGATCGCAGGTCTTTGCGAAAGCCCGCTGACGTTTCAGGCCATCATCATCTGGCGCGATGAACTCAACGAAGGAAAAATCTTCCTTCGCGACATCATCGACCTTGAGGCCACTTACGCCGGTCCGGACGCCAAGAACAATATGAACCCGGCAATGATCGCCGGTCCGATCGGGCCGGACGGCAAGCCGACCAACGCCATCATCAATGCCGACGGCACCGTGCAGGTGATTTCCTCGCAGGCGGCCGTGCCGCCTTCGGCGTCGCCTCCCGCAGCGCCTCCGTCCGCGACGCCGTTCCGTGCCGCGTCCGCCGACGGCGATGCCGCCGAAGGTGCCGCACCTCCGACCGACGACGACGAGGACGACGAGTTCGAGAACCAGATGTCGCTTGCGGCCATCGAGGCCGAATTGAAGCCGAAGGTCGTCGAGACGTTTGACAAGATCGCCGAGAACTACAAGAAGCTGCGACGTCTTCAGGAACAGGACATCGCCAACCAGTTGCAGAGCGAGACGCTGTCGCCGTCGCAGGAGCGCAAATATAAGAAGCTCAAGGACGACATCATCGTCGAGGTGAAGTCGCTGCGCCTGAATCAGGCGCGTATCGATTCGCTGGTCGAGCAGCTCTACGACATCAACAAGAAGCTGGTGTCGTTCGAGGGCCGCCTGTTCCGCCTCGGTGACTCGCACGGCGTTGGCCGCGATGATTTCCTCAAGAACTATGTCGGCTCGGAACTCGATCCGCGCTGGCTCAATCGTGTGTCGAAATTCGCCGCCAAGGGCTGGAAGAATTTCGTCGCGGTCGAAAAAGACAAGATCAAGGAGATGCGCCAGAACATTCAGGAACTGGCGGCGCTCACGGGGCTTGAGATCGGCGAATTCCGCAAGATCGTCCACGGCGTGCAGAAGGGCGAGCGCGAAGCCCGGCAAGCCAAGAAGGAAATGGTGGAGGCGAATTTGCGCCTCGTGATTTCGATTGCGAAGAAATACACCAACCGTGGTTTGCAATTCCTCGATCTCATTCAGGAAGGCAACATTGGTCTGATGAAAGCGGTCGATAAATTCGAATATCGCCGTGGTTATAAATTCTCGACCTATGCGACGTGGTGGATTCGTCAGGCCATCACGCGCAGCATTGCAGACCAAGCGCGCACGATTCGTATTCCCGTGCACATGATCGAGACCATCAACAAGATCGTGCGCACCTCGCGCCAGATGCTGAACGAAATCGGTCGCGAGCCGACGCCGGAAGAACTCGCCGAAAAATTGGGAATGCCGCTGGAGAAGGTGCGCAAGGTTCTCAAGATCGCGAAAGAGCCGCTCTCGCTCGAAACCCCCGTGGGCGACGAGGAAGATTCACATCTCGGCGATTTCATCGAGGACAAGAACGCGGTACTGCCGATCGATGCAGCGATCCAGAGCAATCTGCGCGAGACGACGACGCGCGTGCTGGCCTCGCTCACGCCACGCGAGGAGCGCGTGTTGCGTATGCGCTTCGGCAGCGGCATGAACACCGACCACACTCTGGAAGAAGTCGGCCAGCAGTTCTCAGTGACGCGCGAACGTATTCGCCAGATCGAAGCGAAGGCGCTGCGCAAGCTGAAGCATCCGAGCCGGTCGCGCAAATTGCGGTCTTTTCTCGACAATTAATGCTGACAATAAACTTGGGTGTTTATTGTCATTGCCGGGCTTGACCCGGAAATCCATCGAAACAAAACGGCGGGTCAAAAGCCCGCCGTTTTTTTAATCCGGAATGCTCGTCAGCTTCGGCCGCCAAACACCAAGCACCACATTCGCCGTCGCGACGCCAAGCATCACCAATAATGAACCGCGCTCCGCGCCGAGCGATACCGCAAGCGTTGCGATGTCCGCGCCGCCTGCGAGAACTTTCGCGCTGAGATCCGCTTCGTCCTGCATCGGGCCGTAAATCCCGGCCAGACTCCATTCGAAAAGCAAAACGCCGGTGGCGAGTTTCGCCCACGCCCAGCCCGCATTGTGAAACGCGCGGTTCACAGCAATCGCCAGCAACCCCGCAATCACCGTCAGCACCATTGAGGGAAGAAAAATCCATCTGGCGATTTCGTTCATCGCGCTGCGTAGTGCTGCATATTCGGCCAGCGTTGCCGTCGCCGGGGCGGGCGTCAGATAAAGCAGCACGACGAGACACGCCATCGCGCCCATCAGGCCGATGGCGCCCATCGTGTGTAGAAATTTCATCAGGCGTCGCATGCGGCGTCCGTCAGATCGCGTTCATTCACAGCCGAACCCGACCTTACCCGGTTGCGGTCGGACGCCGCAACCGGCCAAGGCGATCGTGAAAGTGGAACAGCTCATCGCAATCAATAAAGTCGATCCAACCTTCATCTCTTCACCGGACACGCACCATCGTTCAGCACCGTCGCGCTGTAGAACTCCGCCGAACAAATACTATCGTATCTCGTGGGCTTGCGCGTGGCGGGATCGTTTGCGCAAACTGGCTTCACCCACGGAACGCACGTCACCCAGCGGCACGCATCCTTGTGAAGGACTCTCGCGCCTTCGATGCCGGCGCAGCCCGCATTCGTATAGTTTTTGCGAACTCCGTCTTTCGTCACCGCGCAAACCGGCATGTTGACTTGCGAGCAGACACCAGCAGCATCCGCCTGTGTCGTTCCAAGCGGTGTGCATGCCAGCAAAAAGGCTGCAGCTAACAAGAGAGACTTACTCATTGGTGCCCCCAATGTGTTGGTCGTGAAAATTGAAGGTGCGAAGCATTGTGCAACTGATCGAGTCAGTCAATGCGAGTTGCCTCACCGCAGGAACCGGAAGCCGGAGCATTGGCGAGGAATTGGGCGGGATCATCACCCGTCCTTGATGGCTTCGCCCCGTTTTCCCCTAATTTCGCATGCTATAGTCCACATTTGATTTAAGGGAAAAGCGCCATGCGCAAACGTCGTTTTCTCGTCGCTGCCTCAGTGATTTTTTTCGCCTCCGCGCTCGCCACCCCCACATTCGCCGCCCAATGCGGCGGAGATTTCAACACCTTCGTCGCCAACATCTCGCGCGATGCGCAGGCGGCGGGGGTTTCGCGCAATGTGATCGATTCGGCGCTTTCCGGCGTCACGCAAGATGCCAACGTGCTGGCCTTCGATCGCCGCCAGCGCGGCACCTTCAACAAGACCTTCGAGCAATATGTCTCCACGCGCGTCGGCCCCCAGCGCATCAATGCCGGCAAGAACATGCTGCTGCGCAACGCCTCGCTGTTGTCGCGTATCGAGCAGCGCTTCGGCGTGCCGGCGGAAATTCTGGTCGCGATCTGGGGGCTGGAAAGCGATTTCGGCAAGGGCGACATCGGCAAGCTCCCGGTGATCCGCACGCTGGCGACCATGGCGCATGATTGCCGCCGCACCGATTTGTTTCAGGGCGAGTTGATCTCTGCTTTGAAGATTCTTCAGCGCGGCGATCTTGCGCCAAACGACATGGTCGGCGCTTATGCAGGCGAGATCGGGCAGACGCAGTTTTTGCCGTCGTCCTATATCAAGTACGGCGTCGACTTCGACGGCAACGGCCATGTCGACCTGCGTCATTCGGCGCCGGATGTGCTGGCCTCGACTGCCAACCTGCTCAAGACCAACGGATGGAAGACGGGCGGCGATTACCACGCGGGCTCGCCGAACTTCGACGTCATGCGCGAATGGAATCGCGCCGAGATTTATCGCAAGACCATCGCTTATTTCGCCGATCAACTCGGCGGAAAGTGAGCGCTTTACGTTTTTGATCGAGAGTCAAAAAGGCGGGCACATGGCCCGCCTTTTACTTTTGAATTTCGCAACATTCAGCGCGGCACAACGACGCCTTGGCTGGCCACGCCGTCATTGCAGACCTTACCGATTGCAATCGGTGCCAGACCCAGTCCGGCATAGTCGACTGTCTGACCTTTTCGTGGTCCGCTAGTGAAGAAACATTTCGTGCTCTTAAGCGACCCGGACGACGACGGCGCTCGGCGCGCGGGTACGCAATTGTCGGTTTCCGGGACAGGAACCGTGCCGCGTGGGCAACCTGCGGCGTCAGTCGGGGATGGTGACAACATCGCGCCCGAAACAATCGACGACAAAAAAATTCCGAATAACCAAAATGCCGGTCGCATAAATGATCCTTCCAATAAGAGTTATGTCCCGCAGTCAGACTGTGGTGGATAGCAAACGCAAACAACGCGGCATGATATCGCGGGATGAGCAACTGTTCCGCGCGGACGCGCAACTTGTTAGAAGACTGTGTGAAAGAAGGGAATCAAAAAAGCGGGCCAACTTTTGTAAGTTGAGCCCGCTGTTTTTGTCGTTACGCTTCGTTCTTGATAGCGGCCCGGGCGAATTGCTCCACCCAGGCCGCTGGAAGTTACTTCTTTGACTTCTTCTTCTTGGCCTTCTTCGCCTTCTTAGCCTTCTTTGCTTTCTTAGCCATGGTAAATCCTCGCAGGTTTGAGTTGAAAAAAGAAACTCTACTCGAGACCCATCAGGCGGAGGGCCAACCTCGCCGCAGCCTCAACTGCATTCGGAACTGATTCGCGTTGAGTTGTCTCGACTTTTCGCGAGTTGTGCAGAGTTTATGACAGCGATGATGTCCGCGCGGTCACAGTTGTGGATTGCCGATCGATGTGTGCGGGAGGCGTCGCGGGCGCGAGCCGTCACGGTTAACGGGGCGCTAAAGTTGCCGCGGCCTCGCGTGATCGACCGCGATGCGGGTGCGTTTTCGGCGATGTGTCCCGGTCCGAAACGCCCTTTGAATGCGTCTTCATCGATTCAAAACCACATCCATGATTGCGAGATCGTAGTGAGACTCCGTTAAGCGCCGCCGTCGCATCCTGCATGCGGGATGATGGGACGCGTCAGGTGTGGAACGATGGCCGAAAAGGCAAAAGCCGTTGAAGACAAAGCGATTTATGCGCTGACGGTGCTCGCATGTTGAGCGTACCGACGCTGTGGATCGTGTTCGTCTTCAACTTCCTCGCGCTGGGTCTGGTCTGGACCTACATCATGCGCAGCTATCCGAATTTCGAGGCGGCGCGGTTCTGGACCGCAGCAGCCTTCGTGGCTGCCGCAGGTGCGTCGGTGTCGATGCTGCGCGGCCAAACCGGGACGCTGACGCCGCTGCTGATCGCCGGTGCCCTGCTGATTTTCGCCTGCTGCCTGTGCATGATGGGCATCAAGCGCTTCTACGGACATAAAGTGCCGTGGGTTGCGTCGCTTCTGACGACCGGCCTGTGCACCGCCGGCATGGCGTTCTTCGTCTACGCCCGCGACGACATGCCAATGCGGATTGCGATCTATTCCTTCGGCCAATCGGTCCCGATCATTATGACGTTGTCGCTGTTGCTGTCGCAAAAGGCTGGCGGCAAGACGCCCGGCGCGCGGCTGACCGGCGTTCTGGGCCTGCTCATCATCGGCGTTCATGTGTTTCGCTCTGCGGCCGCGGTGATGCACATCGGCGGTGGTGTCTCCTTCGTCGATTTCAACGCACTTCAGGCCTCGCTCATTCTGGTTTTGGTGTTCCTGTCGATGGCGTGGAATTTCGGTTTCATCTTGATGGCGGTGGACCGGCTGCGCGCCGAAGTTGCGGACCTGGCCCTGCAGGACGATCTCACCGGCATCGCCAATCGACGTCAATTGTTACAGCGGCTGTCCGGCGCCTGCACGGATGCAACCCGCACCGAGGAAGTCTTCTCGCTGCTGGCGATCGATCTCGACGGCTTCAAGGAAATTAACGACAACTACGGTCACGGTGCCGGCGACGAATGCCTGCGGCTGTTCACCCGCGCGGCGCAATCGCGACTGCGTCCCGGCGATTTGCTGGCCCGCTCCGGCGGCGACGAATTCTGTATCATTCTGCCTGCGACCACGCTGCGCGAAGGCGCGATGATTGCGCGCCACGTGCTGGAGGCGTGCGAAAAGCATAATAGTGAGGGGCTCAACGCGCAGATCCCGCTGAAAGCCAGCATCGGCGTTGCGCAATGGCGACCGGACATTGCCCGCAATGCCGAGCGGCTGATGGCGGGCGCGGATCGCGCGCTTTACGAGGCCAAGGCCAACGGCAAGAACGGCTACGCGATCCACGATCCGACGCCGCTGCAGCGCGAATTGCCGCTGCGCAAAAGCGCGTAGCCACGTCTTCCCATAGAGTGCGCGTAGCCACGTCTTTGTTGTGAGTGCGCGCTTAAGCCCTCTCCACGTTTTCCAAAAATCTGCTAGGCTTGCACCGGGCCGCCGGTATGGCGGCGGGTTTGCAACGGGAGGACGCGATGGCCAAAGGCAAGGACAAGGGCAGCAAGGAAAAGAAGAAGCCGAAATCGGAAAAGCCCAAGGGCGGCGGCTCGGCTTACCAGCAGGGCAAGAAATAATTCAGAAGTAACGCGCTGAACGTCACAGAGTGCGGCGTCGTTGCTGACAACGGCGCCGCACTTCTAGGATCACGACATTTCTCAGATTATAGAGACGCAAACCCAGCCAAGTGCGTTGACTAGCCGCCGCCACGGACAGAGCAGCTGTCGTGGACATAGCGGTTGCCGGTATTCTGGCAGGTGGACGTGCAAGCTGGGTCGGGCTTGCATTTGGCGCACCATTGCGAGCACAGCATCCAGCCCTTCGTTGGCTTAGTTGGCCTGTCTTGTGCGAAGGCCGAAGAAAAATTCAAAACAAGCAAAGCTATGACGACAATCGTCTGGCGCATATATTCCTCCCTTAATTTTAATTGCATGATCTTGACTGTCGTTTGAAGCACAATCAAGCGCGAAACGCTTACGTTGCCAAAGCTATTCTTTCACCTACCGCAGGGTCCGGCGTTTTGCTTTGCAACGTCATCACGATGCGTGACGTGACACTTCACATGATCGGCATGGCGTCCCATATTAAAGCGACCGCCTGCTGAAGCGGCCTAAAAATAAAACGGGGAGGCAATATGACTCTTCTGACGAATTGGGAAACGCTCGAACGGTTGCTCGCGGCCGCCGCCCTCGGAAGCCTGATCGGGTTCGAGCGCGAACGCTTGTTATGGAGCGCCGGAATTCGCACCCACATGCTGGTCAGCGTCGGCGCGTGTCTGTTCATGCTGGTATCGGCATTTGGATTTGCCGCAGTTATCACGCAGGAGCATGTCGTGCTCGATCCGTCGCGCGTCGCAGCACAGGTCGTCTCCGGCATCGGCTTTCTCGGCGCGGGTGCGATATTGGCGCGCGGCGAAGTCATTCGCGGGCTGACGACGGCGGCGAGCATCTGGAGCGTGGCGGCGATCGGGCTTGCGGTCGGCGGCGGATTATATTTTGCGGCGGCGGCATCGACCGCCATCATTCTTTTGATTCTCGCGGGCGTGAAGCCGCTCGAAGAAGCGTACAGAACGCGCAACCAGACGTTTCGCATCCATGTCGAGACCGCGCGCGGCGCACTGTCGCCGGAAAATCTGCGGCAGACGCTGGGCATCCGCACCGGACGCATCAAGCGCTTTCACGCCTCGGCGCGAAATACCAAGGTGGATGATGTGACGGTGGTGTTGAGCAAGACGTCATCGAGCGAGGTGGATTCGTTCGTGACGAAAATCGGCAGGCTCACTGGTGTCAAGAAGGTGAAGATTTTGTCGCGGAGCGATGAGGATCAGTGAGGCGGTTCACTTATGAAAAGAATTCTAGTCATCGCAATGGGAATTGGGTTTCTGATCTCGACGATTTTTATGGCGATCCCATCGATGCGAAACGGCACGAGCCACTGGTCGGACGTGGAATTTCCGGGCATGGCCGCGGCGTATTTGTTCTGGGGAGCGGTCGGCAGTTCCGTCTTCGTGGGCACGGTCATTGGGTGGGCCGTGAATGCAGTCGTCTACGGCCTGATTGCCTTTGCGGTTCTTGGCGTTTTGAGAATTTCACAAATTATTTTTGCGCGGGTATTTTCTTGAGGGCCCGTGCTTTCATGCGTCGGTGCGAAATGCCAAGACCGACGACGTGACAGTGGTGTTGAGCAAAACCTCGTCCGGCGAAGTTGAATCGTTCGTGACGAAAATCGGCAAACTGGCTGGTGTGAAGAAGGTCAAGATTCTGTCGCGGAGCGATGAGGATTAGTGAAAGGATATTTTAGTGTCCATCGAAGATGAATTCGTAAAAGAGTTGGCCAAACAGCTTCCTGTAAAAGCAATTTATGATGACGCTTTATCACCCGCTACAAAGCAAACGGGCCAAATTGCGCTCGATATTGTAAAAGTTCTGCAACTCGCATTAGCTCCAGTGCAAATGCTCGCTGCACTTCAGGATCGTTTTCGAAGTTTTTTGGACGGTTCGATTAGGCGCGTACCTGAAGAGAGTCGGGTTTCTCCAGCCCCACAGATTCTAGGACCGGTATTGGAAGGCGTGCGCTATGAGCCGGAAGGGACGCCCATCGACGAAATGTTTTCTCAGTTATTGAGCAGCACGATGGACCGCAACCGCGTTCATCTCGCGCATCCATCTTACCCCTACATTATCAAGCAACTGTCCTCTGATGAGGCAAAAATATTGGCGAGATTGGCCGACAAAGCAGCAAAATTTATTTTTGTGCAAACCTTTGCTCTAAAAGCCAATCGTTTTTATCCCGATAAAATTGAGGTCGATGAATTTCCGAGAGACGAACTCACGTTTCCAGAAAATTTGTCTTTCTACATGCAGCATCTTCAACAATTAGGAATTGCTGGGATTTTTGAAACCGACCGTGAGCCAACGTATTCAGAATCTCGCCAGCAGAGTGGAGAACGTATCAAATATTCCTATCGACTCACCGATCTCGGATTAAGATTTGTCGAAGCTTGCGTTCCTCAAAAATAAGCTGGACAAACCTCAATGGCAGAACTCTCCCCAATCACCCGCCAACTTCGGGCGCATATTGAAAAGATGGATAAGCTGAGTGGTCGCGACTTTGCGGATCTAATTTTGCGCGCACTAGAAGACGTAGATCGCCGCGTCGCCGCGCTGGAAAGAAGCCAGCCTTTAGATAAAAATAATGCCTTTCGCTGATTTTGATTTGGCTTGACAATCCCCATGATATGACTATATTCCTATCCATCCCGCCTCACTTGAGGGGGGGGGTATAGCGATGGGAAGTCCAACCAACCGTTTCTGACCAAAAATTTTGTTTGCCGATTTTCGCTTGCCCCCACGGCAGGTTTAGTTTGGACCATTGAATTAGTGATTTAGAATGGGCGTGTTACTGTCTCCATCTCTATGTGGGGAAGGCATACATCATGTCGATTTCAGGTTTTTCGATTTCAAAAATAGGTTTGGCCTGGATTGGTCAAAAGCGGACTGTTTTCCCATCCTTCGCTATACCCCCGCCTCACTTGAGGGGCGTTGCCAGGGACGCGTGATTGCGCGGGGCGGGATGCGGCGCCCGCAGGCGTGAGAGTGACGCACTCGCACGCATGCGGGAGGCCTCGGTTCGCCGTCCGGCTCCACTATGAGAGCCCGCCTTCACTGGCTGGACGCGGAGCGCGAGAACGGTGGAGAAATCCGCCCGGATGCGCGGCGGTCCAAAAGATCGTCGCATCGCGCGTCCGGAAGAACGGCACCGGGGACAGAAATCGCCGCGCCGGAGCGTCGAAAGGCGTTTCCGCAGCGGAGCCCGCGATGTTCGCAACATCGCGCCGCGGCGGCACAACTACCAAGGCGCGCTTTTCGGCGCTCCGACCCCTCTTCGTTGAGGGGAAAACGTTTCGGGGACAATTCGGGTTCGGCGCTCTGCATGGTGCGGAGTGGATGTCGCGTGCGCTTATTTTGGAGGATCAGGAGTGGCGGAGCAATCGGAAACATATAAGCGTCACGCGTGGCGGCTGCATCGCGTGATGAAACGCCTCGCGGAGCTTTGCGATGGCTCGCGCCATTGCGAATTTTCCGATTGCCGGCGCGCGCGGCGCTGCGTGGATCTCAGTCGTGAGTGCGTGTTCAAGGCGGACACAAATGAGCCGATGACGGATAGCCAGGTGAGTGAATGGAACGCCCTTGCGATGGAGCGGCAGCAGTGCCTGGCGCTGCTCAAATCGCGTGCGACAAATCGCGGCAAGGACGCCGGAAACAGGAGGCATGACGCAACTTGTAAGCCGCCTGCGCGTTCCTATGTAACGTGACTTGTGCGTTTTGGGTCGACGAGGGTTTTGGCCAAGAATTTTAGCGTGGATTTTAGCGATGCCTGTGAAGGACGATGTTTTGGATGGCGAAATTCTTGGGCGCACGTCCGGTGCGCGCGGGAACGCTTGCGGTCGCCAAAATACCAATGGCAAGCGCGCGGCAACAATCGACCAGGACGGCAACGAGGTTCACGGCGCTTCAAGGTCCGGCGGGTTCGCCGGGCGCATGGGTGGAGCTTTCGCTCCCGGAATGGATTTTGAAAATCTAAGCGGCGCGATCGGTGGCATTGGCTTCGGCAAGCTGACGCGCGAGCAGCGTTTCGCGCGGCTCGATGCCTTGGCGAAATTGCTCGACGTTGCGTTCGTGTTGCCGGGCACGAACATTCGTTACGGCATCGACGGCCTGATCGGGCTTGTGCCTGTGGTCGGAGATTTGCTCACCACCGTGATTCAGCTGTGGCTGGTGCGCGAAGCGCGTTCGCTCGGCGCGCCGAAACACATCATCGCGCGGATGCTGGGTAACGTTGCGCTGGACGGGGTGGTGGGGCTGGTGCCGCTTGTCGGCGACGCGTTCGACGTCATGTTCCGCGCCAACATCCGCAACATGCGGTTGCTCAAGAAGTGGATGGACAAGCAACCGAGGATGGATGTTTAGACGCGTGATCCCGAAAAGTGGGAACCGGTTTTCGGATCAGATCATGCGCAGATAAATCAACCTGCTGCGGTCTGCTTTTCGTCTTCGACAGCAGGCGCGGGCTTCGGGCGATTGCGCTTCAGCGGGAATTCGGCGGACTCATACAGCGTGCGGATGCCGCTCTGGTCGAAGCGGGCCTCGTCCACCTGGAGATACGCGCCGTTCAGCGAGTCGGCGGGAAGCTGTTCGATCGCGAATTGCACGGCCTCGGCTGCGGTGGGGAAGCGTCGGTACGCAAAGCCAGCACGTTTCTTCTTGCGGATCGCCGCAGGAAACAGTTCGGCTTCGGTGTTGTAGTTGAACGCAGCCATGATCTTCGGCCTTCTTGATGTTGATTTGGGCGGTCATGACGAGCGGGGCGCGGGTCGATGGAGCGCCGCGCGGCGCATCGTCATTCATTCCAGAACAGTTGCTAATATAGGCCTTTTTTCGCCAATTGCGACCCGACAATGGGCGCATGATGAACGGGCGGCAGTGCCCTGGTGCGGGCGAATAAGCGCTTGAATTTCAACGCTCTACACGCATCCACGACACAAAAAGCCCGCTGCGGTTGGGCTGCGGGCTGTTTGATTTGCGTTTAATTCGCGAGCTTATGTCCGAAATCGCGCAGATTAAGCGCGCGAGGTCAGCGCAATGTTCGCGGCTGGAATCCGACGTCGGGCTTTGCTTCGGCCATTTTCTCTTCGGTGATCGGCACCACGCGCAATTGCGTCTTGAACGGCTCGATCTGGACCGCCGTATTGGCCGTCAAAACGAACTTCTTGATCGGTGCCTGTTCGGTCTGTCCGCTGACGCCGGGCCGTTCGCCATATTGCCAGACCTGCATATAGCCGTTGTCTTTGAGAACTTTGGCCACGGCAGCGGCATTCTTGCCAGGAAGCTGATCGATTTCGTCCTTGGTCAGGCCGATGACGATTTGGTCCTTCGGGGTGGTGACCTTGAACAGCACAACCTTATCGGCCGCGAGCGAAGGGTGAGACACGACGGCCTCAATCAGGAGACCGGCAAAGCCGATTCCGAGAACCAACTGGCGCGATGTCTTAGACATGGCATTTATCCTTCGAGTTGTTGGGCGATTTTTTTGTTTTTTGCGTTCGGATCGAGCCGAAACACATCGATTCAGAAATGGTTCCGAATGTGGCCTTTTCAAGCCAGTTTTAGTCCCATACGCGTGATCTATAGACGTTGTTACTTAGGCAAAAGTTTCAATGACGCCGAGTTGATGCAGTAGCGCAAACCCGTCGGTCCGGGTCCGTCCGGGAACACATGGCCCAGATGGCCCTGACATTTGGAACACAACACCTCGGTGCGGGCCATGCCGTGCGTACCGTCGCTTTCCTCGGCGACCGCACTCTCTTTTGCAGGTTGCGAAAAGGCCGGCCAGCCGCAGCCTGAATCGAACTTGGCATCCGATTCGAACAGCGATTGTCCGCATCCCGCGCACACGTAAGTGCCGGGATCGAAAGCGTGATCGTATTCACCTGTAAACGGCCGCTCCGTCGCCTTCTCGCGCAGCACGGCGTATTGCATCGGCGTCAATTCGTTGCGCCATTCGCTCTCGGATTTCTCAATCTTGCCGGAGCCGGTCATGATTCCGGTCTTGGTTTTTGCGTCGGACATGTTTGCTCCTTGCGTTGGTGGAATTCGATACTGAAACACGTAAAACGGCGGCCTTCCGGCCGCCGTTCGTTGTGGCCGACTTGACGTATTTAGTTGCTGGCGTTGGCGTCACGCACCAGCGCGGGCTTTGCGCGATAGTTGTCGGCGAAATGCTTCTTGAGGTTCTCGACCTTCGGCAGATCGTTGAACACGATATAAGGCTGGTTCGGATGCAGCGTCAGGTAGTCCTGATGATAATCCTCCGCCGCAAAGAATCCCTGCATTGGCTCCAAGGTGGTGACGATCGACTTCGGATAGACCTTCGCGGCGTCGAGTTGCGAAATGTAGGACTCGACCACATTGCGCTCTGCGGGATCCGACGTGAACACGGTCGAGCGATATTGCGTGCCAGTGTCCGGTCCCTGTCGGTTGAGTTGTGTCGGGTCCTGCACCACCGAAAAATAAATCTGCAGCAGCTTGCCGAGGCTGACCTGTTTTGGATCGTAAGTGATTTGGACCGCTTCGGCGTGGCCCGATGCGCCGCGTCCGACAGTGTCATAGTTTGCCGTGCGGGAAAGACCGCCGGAATATCCGGACACAGCCTGCGTCACGCCCTTGGTGTGCTGATAGACGCCTTGCACGCCCCAGAAACAACCGCCCGCAAGCACGAGTTTCTTGAGACCGTCGCTTGGCGCAACGTCAACGGAAGGCGGCGGAATAACGACGCCTTCTTCTGCCGCGCGCGAAGGCCCGACCACGAACCACGACACGGCCAACACACTTGCGGCTGTCAAAGCCAGAGCTGTCCGGCTGAATGAATTGTTGCCCATGGAATTTCCTTTGCGGTCACTCGAATCGCGTTGAGGGTTGCCAGAGATACGCGATGAAGATGGTGTTGTTACACCCGGACGGCCACACTTATTTGTGAACCCGGCAGGGAATTTTTGCCCTGCGAGGGAAGGCTGGAACAGCCTCCGAAACGGGGCGTTGAGGCTCAAGTTTACGTCTCGTTAACGTTTGAATTAGGGGAATAAATGATGGCTGACATCGATATCCGCAAGGGAATGCCCTCGGTCGAATTGTCGCAAGACGAATTCAACAAACGCTTTCGCAGCCAATTTTCGGATCCAGCTTTCGATCCTCTGCAAAAGGAGATCGCCGCCGTGATGGATACGGCCTGGGATGGTTACATCAAGGGGCGCAAATCGCCGCGCACGCGCAAGGCCGGCAAAGACTTCGCCGATCCGGATTATGATCTGGCCGTCGATTGGCTGAACACGCGCGATTCTATTCACGCGGCACAGAAACGCCACGACGATCCCAAAGCGTCGCCGCGTATCCTGATCGTCAACGGCTCGTCGCGCAGCGAAAACACATGCCCCGGCGAAATGTCGAAAACCTGGCGGCTGATCAAGATCGCACAGCCGATTTTCGAGGAGCAGGCAATGGCGGTCGATATTCTCGATCTGTCGCGGCTGACGTCCGAATTCGGCAAGAACATTCATCCTTGTAAGGCGTGCGTCTCGACATCGATGCCGCTGTGTCACTGGCCGTGCAGTTGCTATCCGAACTATTCGCTGGGTCAGACCGAGGACTGGATGAACGACATCTATCCGCTCTGGGTCGCGGCGCACGGCATCATGATCGTGACGCCGGTGAACTGGTATCACGCGCCGACAGGATTAAAGGCGATGATCGACCGGCTGGTGTGCGCCGACGGCGGCAATCCCGATCCGACGACGACACACGGAAAACATCCGCAGGAAGCGAAAGCCATCGAACTGAAAGGCTGGAATTATCCGAAGCATCTGGCTGGGCGTCATTATGGAATCGTGACGCATGGCGACATCACGGGTGCCGTGACGTTGCGGCGCTCGTTGTCCGACTGGCTGACCGACATGGAATTGATTTCGGCGGGCGGGCGCAGCGAGTTTGATGGTTACATCGGATACGGCGAACCATATGCGACCTCGCATCAGGCGCTCGACAAGGATGAGGCATTTCAGGAGGAAACGCGAAACGTCGCGCGAACGCTTGCGAACGCGATAAAACTTCAGCGCGTAGGTAAATTCGATGCCCCCGATGAGGGATTGAAGGACCCGAATCCGAAATAGCGGCGCATTCATCTTTCGCCAGCGCGGTGGATAAGTCGCACGCGCGTAGCGGGTGAGAAAAGTCAGTTCTTGACAATCAACCCAACAAAAGAACAAATAGTGAACAATAAGAATCGACAACAAGAATCAATAATAAAGATCAGCAACCAGCATCGATGCCCGGAGAACTGCAATGTTCGTATGTGCCAATCAAAGCGATCTCGACCGCTATGACCGTGCTGTCGACGGTGCCATCGCGACCTGCGGCGGCGATTTGCGCGGCGCGCTAAAGGCTCTCATCATCGTCAACGAGTTTCTTGAGGAAGAACTACGACGCCAGATCGGCGGCGATGAACCACATGAACTCATTGCGCCGGAACGCAACGTCGCCTGACCGAGCACCGGAGAGCCTAGTCCGTCCCCGGTTTGTGTCCCGGCGTACGGATGCCGCGGCGATCTTTCACAACGCCGATGGTGACGCCCATGCGCTCGATTTTGGCGACCACCTTGCCCTCGAGATTGCGGTCGCAGTTCATGTGCGTTGGCGCGATATAGAAGTCTGCGTATTTCCAATTCCACATCTTGATCCAGTGCAGATTTGGCCGCGCATATTCTTCGTATGACACGCGCTCGCCGCAGACCGCGATATTGTACGGGTGGGTTTTCGCGGTCGCAGGTTCGGTGCGGTCGAGGAAGTCATGCAGTTCGTCGACGGCTTCCGGCATGATGTTAACCCAGTAGTCGGTCACGAAGCGACGCGACGCGCCTTCGAGCCCGCCGACAAGCTGGTTGTAATAGAGATATTCGTAAGGATGGAGCTGAAATAGTTTTGCTGTCGTCCACGTGTATGCGACCGCGATCATCGCAAGACCCGCTATCATGGCGTTGCGATGCCAGCGCGCCAATGCGCTAACGCCGAAGCTGAGACCGATTCCCGCAAGCACGGCAAGCGCCGGAAATATGAAAAGGAAATGCCGGCAGCCGTCGAGCGCCGGTCCTTGGGTGATCACCTGGCAGATAATAGGGAAGGTCGCGATGAAAGCGACAAATCCGATCTCGCGACGGCGTCGGCCGCCGATATTCGCCGCTTTGGCCAGCGAAGGTACGAGGACCAGCGCAAATGCGGCGAGCACGCCACCTAATGTCAGTAACGGCAGCCTGATCGCGATGTAGACCGGCACATAATAACGCGGCACGTCCGCCATCTCGTAGAGTTGGCCGAATAGGATCGTGCGAATGTGATAGTGAAAATCGTTGAAGCTCAACAGGCCCTTGATCGGATTGAGAGGCGAAAGCGCGGCCCACGGCCACGCGACAACCATGATGATGTAGGCGATCACCAGCGCCGGCAAAAAATGCAGTGCAGACGTCATCGCAAACTGCGTGCGCTCTTTCCAGTATCCGGCGATCGGGCGCGGCACGCTCATCAGAACAGCGATTCCGAAATATCCGATCAGCAAGAGGCTTAGCGATTTGATCCCGAGTGCGGCGCCGGTCATGACGCCGAAGCCGGCGACATCGCGCATCCGCGGCGTGGGCAGATCGCGTGTTGCCCGGATCAGAAAATACGTCGCGCCGGCCATGAACGCCGCAAGCGGAATGCCCTTGGTGTGATTGAACATTGCGCCGTACCAAGACCCGCAAAGCGCAAGTGCCACAATGGCGAAGAAACCCGCACGCGATCCGGCGATCATCCGCGCAGTTGCGGCTGCCGCTGCAATGCCGCCGATGCCGATCAGCGCGCAGATCAGATGGCGCAACTCATATTGGTCGAACGGCAGGACGTGCCCGAGCAACACCAGCGCGATATCGAACAGGCCGCCATAGAGATAGAGGTTGTCGAGCTTGAACAGCGACTGGTCGGTGAAGCCGCTTTTGTAATAGGCGATGATAAGTTCGCCGTAATGATGCTGGACGCCTTCGTCGTTCGAGATTGCGTAGTCGTCGAACGTCACGCATGCGATCACGACCAGGGACAGAATTGTTACGCATGACGCAAGGTCGTAGGCGTTGAGCTGCCCGACGCGGTCGAATGCGCGCCTCCACAGCGGTGCTCGCGTATCCACGTTCGCATCGATGACGCCCGGAGCGGACTGACCGAGTCCTCCAGTCGCAAGATCAGTCATGAGAAAGTCGTCCCTTTGTCCCCGGCGCCGTGTTCGTCACGGCAAGACGCATCGGCCTCTCGTGTCCGATTGCGCGGAACCATATGTTCCAAAGCACGGAGCGCTCAAGCAGATTGCATATTGCGCTGCGAAAACAAGCATTCGCAAAAAGTATTAAACCACCACCGTTAACCGTTTTGCGGCGCGTGTGATGCCCGTATAGAGCCAGCGCGCGCGGCTGTCCTGAAATGCGAAGCTTTCGTCGAACAGGACGACGTTGTCCCATTGCGAGCCTTGCGATTTATGAACGGTCAGCACGTAGCCGTAATCGAATTCGTCGTAAGGACGGCGCTGTTCCCACGGAATGTCCTCGATGCCGCCGCCGAAACAATCGGCGCGCACGGAGACTTTTGTCACCTTCGCGCCAAATTCTTCGTCGGGCGACAGACGCATCGTGATGATTTTCGATTTCGACGCCGCGCGCGACTTCACGCGCCAAAGCCCTCCGTTGAAGAGTGCCTTCTTGCGGTTGTTGCGAAGGCACACAAGTTTGTCGCCTGCAACAGGCAACGGGTCTTCGATATTCTGCTTCTGCCGCACGCGCATATTGTAGGAGCGGCGCGTGTTGTTGCGCCCAACCAGAACCTGGTCGGCGGACATGACACGATCCGGATCGAGCGCATCGCGCCGCACGACTTCAGATTCGCCAAATATACCGAGATCGAGCGAGCGCCCTTCGCGCACCGCCATCGACATCCTCACGATGGGATCGTTCTGCGCCTGGCGGTGAACCTCGGTGAGCATCGCATTGGGTTCGGCTTCGGTAAAAAATCCACCGCCCTGAATCGGCGGCAATTGTGCAGGATCGCCGAGCACCAGCAGCGGGCAATCGAACGACATCAGGTCGCGGCCTAATTCTGCATCAACCATCGAACATTCGTCGATGACGATGAGTTTAGCTTTGGAGGCTGGCGCATCGTCCCACAACTCAAAGCTCGGCTGCTCCTCGCCGGATTCACGCGTTCGATAACTCAGGGAATGAATAGTCGATGCGTTGTCGCAACCCTTGTTGCGCATCACGAGCGCCGCCTTGCCGGTGAAGGCTGCGAACTTCACCGCCCCATCGACGCCGTCGGCAATGTGCCGCGCCAGCGTCGTTTTGCCGGTGCCGGCATAACCGAAAAGGCGAAACACCGGCGGCGTCGAGCCTTTGCCGGGTTTGGCCTTGAGCCAATCGGCAACGGCACGCAATGCCTGATCTTGATGTGGGGTGAACGCGGTCATGGAAATCGTCGGTGGCGGGTGAAGAAAGCTGGAGAGCTGTCAGGATAGAATTGAATAGCTGACTCGCGGCTTTCATATGCTGAATATTCACGGTCTGCGCAGCGAAACAATCGTCACAATCGGACCACGGTCCCCTATATGATTGCAATGATCGGATTTTGCCGAAATGGATGCTTGCATGGAGCGCCGCTACCTTCAAATTGTTGTCGCGATTGTGGGCCTTGTTCCAGTTGGAGCGGGCCTGGGTGGCGTGATTTACGGACCGCAGTTCCTCGAACTGCCAAACTCAGCGTCGTCGTGGAGCCACGTCCACTATCTTGCGGGCTTGCTCCTCGCTATCGGGTTCATTTTCTGGGCTTCGATCCCCAATATTGAAAGACATCGCAGCCGTTTCGCGTTGCTCACGCTGATCGTGTTCACGGGTGGGGTCATGCGCCTGTTAGGTGCAATCGCACTCGGCGATGCGCCGGGGAAGGGCATGATCTTCGCGCTGATCATGGAATTGATCGTCACACCGGTGTTGTGGGCGTGGCAACGGCGGGTCGCGGCGCGATGATTGAAATTTTGAAACGCATTGCCGTCGCACTTGTCGTTGTTTTTGTTGTCGTGGTGTTTGGCCTGTTCGCGTTCAACTTCTATCGCAGGTCGATCGTTGTCGACGAACCCGCCTCAAGACCTCCGGTCATCTTCGAGCGAACCGATACGCCGTCGCGCGCCTGATCGCATGGCTTGATCTCACGGCTTGATCTCACGGCTTGATCGTATGACTTGCGCCGGTTTGCGGGCGGCCTATAAATCAAGTCAAGAAAGCTAAAAAACAGCGATGGGGGTTTCCCTCGTTCAAAAAGAGTGTTCTGGGAGACGCGTTCATGAGTTCGGCCCCGTTCGACTTCTCACCCGTCCTGGTCAAGGACTTGCCGCCGCCCGCGGTGAAATGGTCGGGCTTTCCGAAATATAATTTTGTCGGCGGCAACAACGACGCAGATCAAGTGCCGGTTCAGTGGTTGACCGCTGCATCGAATGCCGTGCTTCAGCGCGAGGGCGCATCGCTTGCGACTTACGGTCTGAACAGCGGGCCTCTCGGCTATCGGCCGTTGCGAGAATTTCTCGTCGGCAAGCTCAGGCGCGACGCAGGCATTTCATGCACCGCCGACGAAATTCTTATCACGTCCGGTTCGCTGCAGGGCCTCGATCTCGTGAATGGCATTCTGTTGTCGCAAGGCGACACGGTGCTGATCGAGCAGGAATGCTATCAGGGATCGATCACGCGGCTGACGCGACGCGGCGTGAACATTGTCGGCATCCCGCTGGACGACGACGGCATGCGGATCGACGCGGTCAAGTCGTCGCTGGATGATTTGAAGAAGAAGGGTGTGCGTCCGAAATATATCTACACGATTCCGACGGTGCAAAATCCGACCGGTACGATCATGAGCGAGCAGCGCCGCCGCGACTTATTGAAGCTGTCTGAGCAATATGGCGTTCCCATTTTCGAGGACGATTGCTATGCGGATTTGATCTGGAGCGGAAAACGCCCGCCCGCGATTTACGCAATGAGCCAAACCGGCGGCGTTATTCATATCGGATCGTTTTCAAAATCGGTCGCGCCCGCCTTGCGCGTCGGCTACCTCGTCGCTCCCTGGAATGTGCTGTCTCGTATTCTCAGCATCAAGACAGACGCAGGGTCCGGCGCGCTCGAGCAGATGGTGCTCGCCGAGTTTTGCGCGACTCACTTCGCCGATCATGTGCCGAAACTGACGAAGGGATTACGCGTCAAGCTGGACGCAATGATGGAGGCGCTGGCCGAACAGTTTGGCACAGCGGCTGAATTTGACGATCCCAAAGGAGGAATTTTCCTTTGGGTCAAGCTACCCGACAATGTCGATACCATGAGGCTTTTTCAGGCGGCGCTCGCGTCCGGTATCGCGATCAACCCCGGTGCCGAATGGTCGGTGAACCCCGCTCATAGCAAAAGCCGGTTGCGGTTATGCTTCGCAAGTCCATCGGTTCAGGACATCCGAGAGGGTGTCGCCGCGTTGGCCGAAGTTTGCCGTCGCGAATTCGGCGTGCCGGTCAGAATTGCGAATGTCGAGAAATCCGCGCGCGGCTAAGCAAAATGCCGGTGCTTTCGCACCGGCGGAGTTTGCTCACATTTTTGTCGGTCGATTGGATCAGGCTGCGGCGACGCCGCGCAGCTCGCCGGAGTTCGGCGGCGGGATCGGCTGGCCGTCGTCGGCGTATTCATTGAGTTTGTTTCTCAGCGTGCGTATCGAGATGCCGAGAATGTTCGCGGCATGGGTGCGGTTGCCGAGACAATGCTTCAGCGTTTCAATGATCAGGTCGCGCTCGACGTCGGCCACGGTGCGTCCCACCAGCGAACGCGTGACTTGCTCCGCCGCGAAGGTTGCGTGCGCGACCGCAGGTGCGGTTTTGGTGAGATCGAGCCGGTCGCCATCCGGCGACAGGATCGCATCGGGTCCGATCTCGTCGCCGTTCGCCATCAGCACCGAGCGATGAATGGTGTTTTCCAGTTCGCGAACATTGCCCTGCCAGCGGTTCGTCGTCAGCACACGCCGCGCATCGGTCGAAATGGGACGTAGCGGAACGCCGTTGGCGTCGGAGTATTTCTTGGCAAAGTGCGACGCCAATTCGAGAATATCCGCTGGCCGTTCGCGCAGCGGCGGAATTTTCAGATTCACGACGTTGAGGCGAAACAGCAGATCCTCGCGGAATGTGCCGTCCTTGACCGCGTCGACGAGATTGCGGTTTGAGGTGGCGATGATTCGAATATCGACCGGCACGGGCTTGGTACCGCCGACGCGATCGATCACGCGCTCTTGGATCGCGCGCAGCAACTTTGATTGCAGCCGGACATCCATTTCGGAAACTTCGTCCAGCAACAGCGTGCCGCCGGTGGCTTCCTCGAATTTGCCGATGCGGCGCGCAACTGCGCCGGTGAACGAGCCTTTCTCGTGGCCAAACAATTCAGACTCGAGAAGGTGTTCGGGAATCGCCGCGCAGTTGATCGAGATAAACGGCTTCTTCGCGCGATTAGAACGGGTGTGGACGTAACGCGCCAGCACTTCCTTGCCAGTGCCGGATTCGCCCGTGATCATCACCGAGGCGTCGGAGCCCGCGATCTGCTGCGCAAGCTTGATGACCTTCGCCATCGCCTCATCACGATAGATCAAATCCCGGCTGTCGTTGGCGACGGCGGCGAGAACGGCTGCGATCAGTTCCGGATCGGGCGGCAGCGGGATGTATTCCTTCGCGCCGGCGTGAATGGCAGCAACCGCAGCGCGTGCGTCGGTCGTGATGCCGCAGGCAACAATAGGAACATGGATGTGTTCGGCTTCCAGCCGCATCACGAGGTCGCGAATATCAAGCGCGACATCGACCAGCAAAAGATCTGCACCCTTGCCGCCGCGCAACACAGCCATCGCCTGTTCGGTGTTCTCGGCGTGGGTGACGCTCGCGCCATTGTCCATGGCGATCTTGGTTGCGGTGGTGAGCTGGCCTTTGAGTGTGCCAACGATGAGAAGCCGCATGGTTTGCTCCTGTTATTGTGTCCGCATCATTTTCGATACGGTTAGCCGGTTAAGTGTCAGGCGCGTTCCGCCTTGATGATTTCAGTCATGGTGACGCCGAGTTTGTCTTCCACCAGCACAACTTCGCCGCGCGCGACGAGGCGGTTGTTGACGTAGATGTCGATGGCCTCACCAACGCGTCGGTCGAGTTCGAGGATGGTGCCCGGCCCGAGCTTCAGCAATTCTGCGACGTCCATTCGTGAACGGCCAAGCACGGCTGAGACCTGAACCGGGACGTCGAACACCGCCTCGAGATCTGCAGCAATGCGCGCCACTGGATTGTCGTCGGCATACATTGTCTGATCGTCAACCGCCGGCACGTCGGCGGCGTTCAATTCCGGAAGGGGAACGTTTGTGTCTGTGTCGCTCATGGTCGGTCCTCATGGCTGGTGGTTGGTCCAGCCTGATTGCGGGTCGCCAGATAGCGCCCGACGAGTTCGTTGATTTTGGCCTCAATGGAGGCGCGATCCAGCGTGACACCGCCGTCGGCCCATTCGATCTTGCAGTCGCCACCAGAAATGCCCGGCTCGGCGAGAATGACGAGACGCCCCTCAAAGCCGGACCGCTTGGCAAGCTGTTCAATGTGTTCGCGTGCCGCGTCGTAAAGATCGTCGTTGATGCGCACGACGATGTGAGGCGTCGATGTGAGATGCCGGAAACAGTCCTGCACCAGCGCCATAACTTCGCCGAGCGGTTCGGCCGCCATCAACTCGCTACAAAGCTTCCGCGCGACCGCAAGCGCTACGTCGACGGCTTCGGTTTCCATTCTGCCTTCGACGCTGGAAAACTTACCGGCAATTGCCTTGATGGCGATTCCGATTTCTTCAAGCGCGAGCGCTGCGCGGCGGTCGCTCTCGGCCTTGGCCTCGCGCCCCGCCGCATCGAAACCTTCGCGATAGCCGCGCGTTTCCGCATCCACGATTTGTTGTGCTACTTGGGCAGTCGTCGCGGCGCGCTCCTTGGCGAGGTCGGGAGCCGCGAAGTCGAGATCGAACAGAAATTTTGCGGGTGCGCCCATCAGTACACCAACTCGTCGTCGGCGCGGTTTTTCTGCAGCATGATTTCGCCCTTGGCCGCGAGATCCTTCGCAAGATTCACAAGGAGCGCCTGAGCTTCATCGACGTCGCGCAGACGAACCGGTCCGGCGGCGGCCATGTCGTCGGTGAGCATCTTTGCAGCGCGGGTCGACATGTTGCCCATGAAGAATTGGCGCACGGCGTCGTTCGCGCCCTTCAGCGCGATGCCCAATTTATCCTTGTCGACGTGGCGCATCAGTGTCTGCGCGGATGCAGCATCGAGCTTGATGAGGTCGTCGAAGGTGAACATCAGCGCCTTGATGCGCTCGGCGGATTCGCGGTTGTCTTCTTCCAACGATGTAATGAAGCGGGTTTCGGTCTGGCGATCGAAATTGTTGAAAATTTCGGCCATCACCTCATGTGCGTCGCGGCGGCGGGTCTGCGACAGGTTCGACATGAATTCCGTGCGCAGCGTCTGCTCGACACGCTCGATGACTTCCTTCTGCACCGCTTCCATCTTGAGCATGCGGCCGACGACGTCGAGCGCCATGTCCTCGGGCAGGATTGCGAGCACCCTCGCGGCGTGTTCCGGCTTCAATTTCGAGAGCACGACGGCAATAGTTTGTGGGTATTCGTTCTTGAGATAGTTGGCGAGGACTTCTTCCTGCACGTTGGAGAGTTTCTCCCACATGTTGCGGCCAGCTGGTCCGCGGATTTCATCCATGATGCCAGTGACGCGCTCGGACGGCAGATATTGCTGCAGCAGCCGTTCGGTTGCGTCGAAGTTGCCCATCAGCGCGCCGGACGCGGACATTCTGGAGACGAATTCGAGCAACAGATCCTCGACCACATCTGCCTCGACCGTGCCGAGCGTGGACATCACCATCGACAGTTCGCGCACTTCGTCGTCGTCGAGCATCGCCCAGACCTTGCCGCCATATTGCTCGCCGAGTGCCAGCATCATGATAGCGGCGCGCTTCGGCCCGCTCATCGGTTTGCTGCGCGGACGGTTGCCCTGACGGCTTGCCAGCGCAGCGACGACGCCTGCGATGTCGGTCGGGGAATTGCTCGGAGCTGCCAATGCGGGTGCTGATGCCATTTGCGATTACGCCGGTTCCGTGAGCCACTGACGAATGATCGATGCGGTTTCGGTCGGATTGCGTTCTGCGAGTTCGCCGACGCGATGCACCGATTGCGCATGCACTTGACCTTGCACCTGCGCGACATCGATCATTTGCGTCGTTGCATTGTTGTGGGCGATCTGGGCGTGACTCGGTGCCGCGGCTTCCGTGGGCACAGGCAGCGCCGACGGCTTGGCGGCCTGCGCCGGATCGGCCGCGAGAACGCGCTTGAGCAACGGGCGCACGACCATCAGCAGCACGATCAGGCCGAGGATCGACATCATGCCGAGTTCGATGAAATACATAATGTCGTCTTTGGTGAACTGGAACATGCCGAGAAATCCCTTCGGCTCATTCACCGGGATGATCGACGGCTCTTCCGCAAATTTCAGATTAACGATCTCAACCTGATCGCCGCGCTTCTGCTCGAAGCCGATCGCCGAGCGGACCAGCGCGCCGATGCGATCCAATTCCTCTTTCGGGCGAACCGTGTAGACGATTTCGCCCTTTTCATTTTTGTTGTAAGTGCCATCGACCAGAACAGCGACAGAGATACGGTTGACGCGGCCCGCTTCGGTGACTTCTGTTTTGGTGACACGGGAAATCTCGTAATTGTTGATTTCCTCGCTCTTCTTGCTTTGATCCTTCGGTGTCGCTGTCGCACCGCCTTGCGGCTGATTGCCCGGCAATTCATTGTTGACGGTGACTTGACCGTCGTTTGTATTTGCGGTTGCCGAGGATTCTTCGCGCGACTGACTCGAGCGCAGCACACGGCCTTCCGGATCGAACTTGTCGGATGTCTGCGTGATCTTGTTGTAGTCGAAATCGGCGGATAGCTGAACGCGGGCGCGGCCCGAACCGACGACGGATGAGACGATTTGCTCGACCTGATCGCGCATGCGTTTTTCAAAAGCAGCGCGGCGTTCGTCGCCGGTCGCGCCGTCCGCAGAGCCATCTGCGGCACCGCCGTTGGCGAGAAGTTGTCCGGTCTCATCGACGATGGAAACGCGCTGCGCTTTCATGCCGTTGACGGCGGACGCCACAATATGACGGATGGCGCGGACTTGAGCTGGTTCCAGTTGACCCCGCACGCGCAACACGATGGAGGCCGATGGCTCCGGAGTTTCGCGTGAGAACAACGGCCGATCCGGCAATACGAGATGGACGCGGGCGGCCTGAATGCGGTCGATACCCTTGATGGTGCGGGCGAGTTCGCCTTCCAGCGCGCGCAGGTGATTGATGTTCTGGACGAAGCTGGTTGAGCCGAGCGCGTCGGATTTGTCGAAAATCTCGTAACCGACGCCGCCGCCCTTCGGCATGCCGCCTTCTGCGAGCTTCAATCGCAGCTTGGTGACTTTATCCTTGGGCACCAGGATGATGGCACCATCATTCTTCAATTCGTAGGGGATCGCCTGACGATCCAGTTCCTTGATGATGCCGGAGGAGTCATCGTAGGTGAGGTCGGTGAAAAGCGTCGTCATCTGCGGCGCGGTGACGCGCATGATGACAAAGCCGAAAAAGCCGACAAGCGCGAGCGTCACGGCGACCATTGCCGCCATTCGCGCCGCACCCAGACCTTTGAGGAATGCCAACAAACCCTGCAACGAACTAGCCCCAGATTCGGCACCACATGCCGACTGGGCAGAATTTGCCTAGGTATGGTTTCTATATGGTTAACGCCGGTTAACGGCGGTGCAGAAACCTCTCAAATGCCAAAAACCGGCTTCCTGATGAGAAGCCGGTTTTCGAAAAATGCGATTGATTGGAAGACGAGGTTTATTGGCGGTACTGCTGGATGCGCGTGGTGCGCAGACCGGCGAGGCCATGCTGGTCGATCGAGAACTGCCAGGACAGGAATTCATCGACAGTCAGCGTATATCGGCTGCAGGCTTCCTCAAGCGAGAGGAGGCCACCGCGAACTGCGGCAACGACTTCGGCCTTACGTCGGATAACCCAACGCTTCGTACCGGGAGCCGGAAGATCCGCAATCGTTAACGGACTGCCATCTGGCCCGATGACGTACTTGACCCTCGGGCGGTGGGGTTCTGTCATGGTGTACTCACAAACTCGAAAACAACTGAACTCGTCTGAACAACGTACCCGCCGCGACTTAAAATTTACCTAAGTTCAAAGGCGCAATAAGCCTTCAATAAGAACGACTAAGCCCGCTCTGGCGAAAGAGCGGGATTTAGATTTGATTCAGATTTGAGTTTTGACGTTACGAACCCGACGCGGTCGTGGTGCGGATCACGCGCTTGATCTGGTCGATGGTGTAGTTGTTTCCGCCCATCGACAACAACACCGGGCTCGCGGTGAGATCGGCGGAATCGACCACGCCCTGGATTTCGGTTGAGACGGTCACAGGCGCGCCGCTGCTGTCTTTCGCAGCCACGACCATCTTGTAGTTGCCGGGAGGCCATTGCACGCCGTCATTGCCCTTGCCGTCCCACACGAAGCTCGCATTGCCAGCTTTGAGCGAATAGCCGCCGTTGTAAACTTCTTGTCCCGCAGAGTTAGAGATCGTGACGGTCGCGTTGGCGTCCTTCGCGGCGTTGAGATTCCATGTCGCGGAGCCGTTGAATGCGACGGTGGATCCATCGACTGCAACGGTCTGGCCGACGAAATTGAGCGCCTGAGTCGATTGCGCGGTTTTCTGCAAGGAGACCAGCGATGTCAGCTGATCGTTGGCTTTCAATTGCTGTTCGACTTGCGCGAACTGCACGAGCTGCGCCGTGAATTGGTTGGTGTCCAGCGGATCGAGCGGGTTCTGGTTCTGCAACTGAGTCGTCAGCAGCGTCAGGAACGTCTGGAAATTGCTCGCAAGCCCCGTCGTCGCGTTTGAACTTGTGCCGCTGGTGCTTGTGCTAGACGTCGCAGCGGCTGCCGCCGATGTGGGTGTTATCGGCAATGTTGCATCAATGGCCATTGTCTAACTCCTCAAACGCTGATGTCGACGCCGCTGCTCGAACCGAGCGAACGGCCATAAGTCAGTCCGGCGACCTGCGCAGGCACCGTGTCTTCTTCGCTGATAATCAAGCGCTGCGTATTACGGCCCGATTCGTTATTGTCGTTGCGGCCTTGCGACTGATCGCGCAGGCTGAACTGCAGTCCGCTGTCGCCGGTCTTGAGACCGGCATCCTGCAGGGCTTGCTGCAATTTCGGCGCGTCCTGGCGCAGCATATCGAGCGTCGCAGGGCGCTCGACCGTCAGGTGCGAGGTGACGTTGCCGTGCTTGTCGACGTCCAGACGAACATCGATGCGACCGAGTTCTGCCGGATCGAGCCTGATTTCAAAACGGCTGGAGCCGCCCGCTGCGCGCAACGCAATATCGACCGCGAGGCCGCTGACCGGGACGGGCGTGTTGGCGAGCGTCGTATTGAGCTGTGTTGCAGGCGTAACCGTGAGGTTTGGCGTTTGAATCTGCGGAGCTTGCGCGGGTTGGGTTTGAGCGGCCTGAAAGTTCAAGTCGCTCGACAATGGGCGAGCAACGACCGGCGCAGCGCGTTGCTCTGCAGTTGCGGGCGTTGCAGGTGCGCTTGCGGGTTTGGCGTCTGTTGCAGGTGCATCGGCATTGTCGACAGGTGCATCGACCGTGTCGGGTTTGCTGTCGGCATGTGCGGCGTGCTGGGCGCGACGCAGCGCGGCGCTGTCAGCGGTTTGTCCGGGCAATGAAGGTGTATCTAATGGCGTGTCGGTTGCCGAGGCGCCGGCGCTTGCGAGAGCCGGTTTATCGGCATTGGAAGCGGTATTGTTGGCCTTTGGCTTGCCGGAAACTGGCGTGGGTGCTGTGGCCTGCACGTTTGCTGCGTCCGCAGCATCCGTCACGGCTGAAGCATCAAGTCCGGGAGCAGGCGTTGCGGTCGTTGCGATCGACGCCGATGGAGTGTCTGTTGTGGCTATCTTTGGCGCGTCGACCGGCTGAGAGTCGGTTTGCACGTCCGCAGCGGCTGGCGTGATCTGTTGCGTCTCTGTTGCCGAAACCGCCTGCGCGGCAACGGGCTTTGCTGCTTCGGTCGCCAAGTTGGCAGAAGCTTTTGCTTCGGATGTTGCAATGGCTGCGGGCGAGGTACTCGCGACCGACTGAATAATCCCGGTTTGCGCGTCGAGTTTCACAGCCGGTGTTTGGGTTTGAACATCGATGGCAATTGCGGTCGAGACGGCGACGGCGACAACAGCCGAAGCATCTACAAGGGCTGCTGAGACTGCTGGCGCAGCCGTATCGGCTGCGACGGTGTCTTTCGCCTTCTTGTCTGGAGACGGCTTGGTTTCGGTGGTCTCTGCCGATGTCTTGGTCGATGTCTTGGCCGATGTCTTGGCCGAAGCATCGCCAGATACAGTGACGAGAGCTGCGTTGGCGGCAGCTGCGATGATGTCCGCCTTTGCGGTCGTGCCGGCAGCATCGCTCGCGGCTGTTACCTCGGAATTCGACTTCGCGGCATCGGGCTTGGTATTCTCCGAATTACCGGTGTCGGCCTTGTCGGTTTTGGCGTTGCCGCCCTTTGAATTGATCAGCCGCGTCTTGGTGCCATCGTCAGGAGGGTTGTCGGTCTTGGTGTCAGGCCGGTTATCCGCCTTGGGGGCCGTGTCGCTATTGTCGAGCCGCTTGGGCGGTGCATCGGGTGCCGAATTCGCCGTGCGATCCGTGTCGGGCGTCGCATTGCTGTCCACCAAAGCCGAAAAACCGTCGGAATCGGACGGCTGGGGTCGTGTTTGCTTGGCCCGCGCACTAAGCGAGGCGGCGGAATTGGCGGCTTCAGGTGAAACTCGGAACACGGGTGGCCTTTCGCGATGTTACTCACCGGATAATCAGCAAGGACCGGGCCATTGCCGCGAAGACATTATATGTAACAAAATCAATTGCTTATGTGAATGGAACACCAGCCTGAGAGGCCTCAAAGCCGGTGCGATTCTGCCTTGCGGCAAGATTTGCCCGCTTGTTCCGGGCTTCAGCCGCGCGATTGCCACCCAAGGGAGCGCCCTATAATAAAGGCCATCATCTGAGATTATGGGTTGCCGGCGGTTCCAAACCGCCTCAACCGAGATTGGCCGAACCATGCTCAATAGCCTCGACCTCGAAGGTCGCCCGCAGGACACGCGGGTCGTCGTCGCCATGTCGGGCGGCGTCGATTCCTCGACGACGGCTGCGCTGTTGAAGGCCGAGGGCTACGATGTCATCGGCATTACCCTTCAACTTTACGACCACGGTGCTGCGACCCATCGCAAGGGCGCTTGCTGCGCGGGTCAGGACATTCATGACGCGCGAGATGTCGCATCCCGCATTGGAATCCCTCATTACGTGCTGGACTATGAAAGCCGCTTTCGTGAATCCGTGATCGAAAGTTTCGCCGAGAGCTACGTCCACGGCGAAACGCCAGTGCCATGTATCGAATGCAACCGCTCGATCAAATTTCGCGATCTGCTGGCGACCGCGCGTGAACTCGGCGCCAAGGCGCTCGCGACCGGGCACTACGTTGCTTCGCGCAGGATGAGCGATGGTTCGCGCGCGCTGGTGTGTGCGGCTGATGTCGATCGCGATCAGAGTTATTTTCTGTTCGCCACCACGCAGGATCAATTGGCGGATGTACGCTTTCCGCTCGGCGACATGACGAAGGCGCAAACGCGCGAACTTGCACGGCGTTTCGGTTTGTCCGTTGCCGAGAAAAACGACAGCCAGGACATCTGCTTCGTGCCGACGGGCCGCTATACCGATGTGATCGAACGGCTGAAGCCGAACGCGCTGGAGCCGGGCGACATCGTCGACCTCGACGGGCATGTTCTCGGCAAACACAACGGCATCGTGAATTTCACCATCGGCCAGCGCCGCGGTCTCGGTGTTGCCGCATCCGCACCGCTTTATGTGGTCAAGCTCGACGCCGTGTCCCGGCGCGTGATCGTCGGTCCGCGCGAAGCCCTGAGCGTCAACAACATTCAATTGCGCGACATCAACTGGATCGGCGACGGTCCGCTCAATCGTGCTGTCGGCGATGGCCTTGAGATTTTCGTCAAGGTGCGTTCGACGCGCCCGCAGCAGCCGGCGTGGCTGCGGCATATCGACGGCGAATATGTCGTCGAACTAGTCGATGGCGAAGACGGCGTATCGCCCGGTCAGGCCTGCGTGTTTTACGATGCGCCTGCGGGACAAGCGCGCGTGCTGGGCGGCGGCTTTATCAAGAGCGCATCGCCGCGTGTGGTGCGGGAAGCGCACGGCCTTCGCGAAGCGATTGCCGGTTAGCGCAATGGCCGAGGACATCAGTCGCGCCGGTGTGGCGAAGTCTTATGCGGCGTGGGCGCCCATATACGACTTAGTGTTCGGCAAAGTCTTCGAAGAAGGCCGCAAATCCACCATCGCCGTTGCTGACGCGATCGGCGGACGAATCCTCGATGTCGGCGTCGGCACCGGATTGTCGCTGTCGGATTATTCTCGCAGCACGAAACTGCACGGCGTCGATATTTCCGAACCGATGTTGCGCAAGGCACAGGAGCGCGTGCGCGCGCTCAGCCTCACCAATGTCGAGACACTGTCGGTGATGGACGCGAAGAATCTTGCGTTCCCTGATAATTCGTTCGACGCGGTGGTGGCACAATATGTGATCACGGCCGTGCCGGACCCCGAAGCGACACTCGATGATTTTATTCGCGTCCTGAAACCGGGCGGCGAGTTAATTCTGGTCAACCACATCGGCGCGGAAAGCGGGCCGCGAAAAATTTTCGAGCTAAGCTTTGCACCGCTGGCACGGCGTCTGGGTTGGCGACCGGAATTTCCGTGGGCACGTCTGGTGAATTGGGCCGCAAAACACGGCGGTGCAACATTGATCGAGCGCCGCCCCATGCCGCCGATGGGGCATTTTTCGCTCATTCGCTACCGCAAGAATTAAACGGCGATTTTCCGTAGGGAACATCGACGTGTTTGGCGCGTTTTGTTCTCATGAGCATGAAACATTCCATTCTCTTGATCGGTGCGATTGTGGCCTTGCCGGTCGCAGCATCGGCGCAAGCGCCTCCTTCGCGCGCGACGCCGCCTGCGGAAACGGCTCCGTCCAATGCCGGGCGCGGACCTGCGAATTGCGCGCCGACGCAAATTGCCCCGCAGGACGGCACCATCGTCCCGCGCGGAAATTCCACCTCGGGGCAGGCCAGCGAACCGCTCGGCGACAAGCTCGCAAGATCCGACGGCGTGCTTTGCCCGCCACCGGGCGTCGATCCGGAAATGCACGCGCCGGCCCCGAATGTCGGCACGATGCCGATCATTCCGCCGCCCGGCAGTCCCGGCGGCGATCCGTCGGTTCGCCCGAAATGATATATTTCGATAGCCTGTGGTTGCTTGACAGGCATTTGAGCGACTTCTTATATGCCGTCCGTTCGCTGCCGCTTTCATTCAAAGCGCCACCGGGCATTTGGCGAGGTAGCTCAGCTGGTTAGAGCACGGGAATCATAATCCTGGGGTCGGGGGTTCGAGTCCCTCTCTCGCTACCAAATTTTCGCAAATCCTATCGCGTGACGTGGGCGGAGACGGCAAGCCATTTGTCGTTTTGTTTGGCCCACACATCGGTGTAGCGGCCAGCACCTGCGCTGCCGTCCGGCATCTGGTAGCTCGTGCGCGCATGGATGATCGCGACATTGCCGATGATGCGAATGATGACATCTTCAGCTTCCAGATTTTTGATCGTGACCGGCTTCGCAGTTTGCTTCAGGAATTGCGCGCGATCGACCAATGAGCGATCCGGATTCGAACAATAGAATTCCTTCGCGAGGATTTCATCGAAGCGTTTCACATCCGAATTCTGGACGGAATCGATATAGTCGCGGTTGAGGCCGCTCAGAAGCTCTTGGTCTGTTGCCATCTCGGTTTTCCTGCGTCAATTCCTCTGCGGCGTTCTTCGCTTTTCCGTTGTGCGACGTGTTTCTTTCAGCCGTAATGAAGTTAGCAAGATCGAGGATCGTTCTCAATGGACTTCGTACTAACCGCCCAGCAGAACTCCATTCGCGACGCGATTGCGAAAATCTGCGCGCAGTTCGGCGACAAATATTGGCTGACGAAAGACCGCGACGGCGGCTTCCCGCACGAGTTCTACGACGCTATCGCCAAAGCTGGTTGGCTCGGTATCTGCATTCCAGAACAATTCGGCGGCTCCGGTCTCGGCATCGTCGAGGCGGCGATCATGATGCGCGCGATCTCCGAATCCGGTGCGGGAATGTCGGGCGCTTCCGCAGTTCATATGAATGTATTCGGGCTCAATCCCGTCGTGGTGTTCGGCGCCGACGAACAACGCAAGCGTATGCTGCCGGGCATCGTTGAGGGCCGCGAGAAAGCGTGCTTCGCCGTTACCGAGCCAAATACCGGCCTCAACACCACGCAGTTGAAAACGCGCGCTGTGCGCAAGGGCGACAAATACATCGTCAACGGCCAGAAGGTTTGGATTTCGACGGCGCAAGTTGCACACAAAATTCTGCTACTCGCGCGCACGACGCCGCTCGAAGACGTGAAGACGCCCACGCAAGGCTTGAGTCTGTTTTATACGGATTTTGATCGCGAGCGCATCAAGGTTCATGAGATAGAGAAGATGGGCCGTAAGGCCATCGATTCAAATGAACTGTTCATCGCAGACTTTGAAATTCCAGTTGCAGATCGTATCGGCGAAGAAGGGCGCGGCTTTGAATATATTCTGCACGGAATGAATCCGGAACGCGTGCTGATCGCGGCAGAAGCCATCGGGCTGGGGATGGTGGCGCTGGCGCGTGCCGCCGATTATGCAAAACAACGTATCGTGTTTAATCGGCCAATTGGTCAAAATCAGGCGATCCAGCATCCGCTCGCGAAAAACTGGATGGATTTAGAGGCCGCATGGCTGATGACGCTGTCGGCGGCATGGCAATACGACCAAGGCTTGTCATGCGGACCAGCCGCCAATGCCGCGAAGTATCTCGCGGGCGAGGCGGGGTTCGATGCATGCCAGCAGGCTGTGATGACGCATGGCGGGTTTGGCTATGCGAAAGAATATCACGTTGAGCGTTATCTTCGTGAAGTGATGATCCCGCGCATCGCGCCGATCAGTCCGCAACTCATTCTTAGCTTCATCGCCGAGAAAGTTTTGGGTTTGCCAAAATCCTATTGATAAATTCGCGCAAAAAAACCAGCCCAGGGACCGATATTTACTTGGGCCGGTCAATTTCAACTCAATCAAGAACAATCAGAGCTTCTTGTTCGCCGCATCGGCTGCTTGATTGATCGCGGACTTCGCCGCGTCCTTCGCGCTGCCGACGGCCTGCTGACCGTGGCCCTTGGCTTCCTGAATGGCGCCTTCGCCTTTCAGCTTCTCCGAGCCAGTTGCATTGCCGAGGCCCTGCTTGGCCTTGCCGATTGCTTCGTTGGTCGCGCCTTTAACTTTGTCTGCCGTAGCACCCATAACAACTCTCCTTATTTATATCACCCTCAACAACGCACGGATTGACCCGATGTTCCCAATCTGTTGAGTTGGAACATTATAAAAAGAAAGAAAAAGATGTCGGGAACCGATTATCATTTCTACGAACCATCGCACGGTCACGGCCTCAAGCACGATCCGTTCAACGCGATCGTTGGTCCTCGTCCTATCGGATGGATTTCGTCGCAGGACTCGAAGGGTCACGTGAATCTGGCGCCGTACAGTTTCTTTAATGCGTTCTGTTATGTGCCGCCGATCATCGGCTTCTCCAGCATCGGCATGAAGGACAGCGTCTCCAACATCAAGGAGACGAAGGAATTTTGCTGGAATCTGGCGACGAAGCACATCGCCGAGCAGATGAACCTGACGTCGGCCAGCGTACCGCATGAAACCGACGAGTTTGACATCTCGGGCCTGACCAAGGTGCCCAGCCGCAAGGTGAATGTGCCGCGCGTCGGCGAAAGTCTTGCATCGTTCGAATGCAAGTTGACGCAACTGATCCAGCTCGAAGGCGCCGACGGTGCAAAGGCGGATGCGTGGATGGTGTTCGGCGAGGTGGTCGCCGTCTATATCGACAAGCGGCTCATCAAGGACGGCGTTTATCAGACCGCGGACGCACACCCGATTCTACGTGCCGGGCGGATGGGCGATTATGCTGAAATCCGACCGGATATGATGTTCGAGATGGTCCGGCCGCGCTGACCGGCCAGCCAATTATCAAAGCAAGTTCTAGTGATATGGCCAATAGTTTAGGCGGTGGTTTCGGAACGTTGGGCTAGCATGCATGTTGTTGACGCGCATATAATTTTACAGGTTTTCGCGTCAAAACCGACATAGGGCCGAAATTGTCATTCTGCCCGAGCCGATCGCGTTGTAATTTATCCCTGTAGTTTAGGCATTGCATCGCTCAAGGCGTCGGTCCTGGCTGTCTGTGCGATTTCACATGAGGAATGACCCCATGAGCTTCTCATTTCGCCGCGATGTCATCACCAAACCGATTTTTGCCTGGGCGCATAAAGCGCTGCCGCCGATGTCGGACACCGAACGCGAGGCTCTCGAAGCTGGCGATGTGTGGTGGGACGCCGACCTGTTCACCGGAAATCCTGACTGGTCGAAACTTCTTGCCAATGCGCCAGCGACATTGACCGCGGAGGAGAACGCTTTTCTCTCAGGTCCAGTCGAACAGCTTTGCAGCATGATCGACGACTGGAAGGTGATTTGGGAGTGGCGCGATCTGCCGCCTGAAGTGTGGGAATTCATCAAGCGCAACAAATTTTTCGGAATGATTATTCCGAAGGAATTCGGTGGACTCGGTTTCTCGCCTTACGCGCATTCGGAAGTCGTTCGCAAAATATCATCGCGCTCGGTCACTGCGGCCGTCACGGTGATGGTGCCGAACTCGCTCGGACCCGGCGAACTCTTGATGCGCTTCGGCACTAAGGAGCAGCAAAATAAATGGTTGCCGGGTTTAGCCGACGGCCGCGAAATTCCGTGCTTCGGTTTGACCAGCCCTGAAGCGGGATCCGATGCCGCCTCAATGATCGACACCGGCGTGATCTGCAAGGGCATGTTCAACGGCAAGGAAACGCTCGGGCTTCGACTAAACTGGCACAAGCGTTACATTACGCTCGGCCCAGTTGCGACGCTTCTTGGCCTCGCATTCAAAGTGCACGATCCGGATCATCTGATCGGCAGCGAGGAGGATCTCGGCATCACGGTTGCCCTGATCCCAACGAATCTTCCGGGCGTGTCCATCGGACATCGTCATCTGCCGGCGATGCAGGTTTTCCAGAACGGCCCGAATTGGGGCAAGGACGTTTTCATTCCGATGGATCACATCATCGGCGGCCAGGAGCGTATCGGGCAAGGGTGGAAGATGCTCATGAGTGCGCTTGCTGCCGGTCGCGGTATTTCGTTGCCATCGCAATCCGCAGCGGGTGCAGCTTACTGCGCGCGCGTGACCGGCGCGTATGCGCGCATCCGTGAGCAATTTCATGTGCCGATCGGAAAATTCGAGGGCATCGAGGAGCGCCTCGCGCGCATCGCTGGCACGGCCTATCAGGTCGATGCTGCGCGGCGTTTGACATGTGCCGCGCTCAATCAGGGCAAACATCCGGCGGTCATTTCCGGCATCATGAAGCTGCATGCAACTGAACGGCTGCGTATAGTTGTCGATGACGCGATGGACGTTCATGGCGGAAAGGCCGTGATCGACGGCCCGCAGAATTATATGGGCAATCTTTATCGTTCGGTGCCGGTGGCGATCACCGTTGAGGGAGCGAATATCCTGACGCGCAATCTCATCGTGTTCGGGCAGGGCGCGACGCGCGCGCATCCCTATCTGCTGGAAGAAATCAACGCGATTGGGAATCCTGATCAGACTCAAGGCTTAATCGATTTCGACAAGTATTTCTGGAAACATGCGGGTCACGCAGTGGTCAACATCTTCCGCGCGTGGGGACGCTGCTGGACCGGCGGCATCTTCGCTCCCGCGCCCGATGCCGGTGCCGCGACCCGTTACTATCGCCAGCTTTCGCGTTATTCGACCGCGTTCGCGCTTTGCGCCGACATGGCGCTGCTCACGCTCGGCGGCGCGTTGAAACGCCGGGAAATGTTGTCGGCGCGGTTCGGCGACATTCTCTCTGAGCTTTATCTTCTTTCAGCCACGCTAAAGCGCTGGGAAGATGAGGGCCGGCAGGATGCAGATTTACCAGCACTTCAATGGGTCATGGCGGACGGTATCCGCACGATTGAAAATCGTCTCGCGGAAATCCTCGCGAACCTGCCTAACCGTTTCGTCGCCGTTTTCCTGAAGCTCATCGTGCAGCCGCTCGGTGCCAATCCGTTAGGACCGTCGGATGAGATCGTGCAGCGTTGCGCGCAACTCATTCTTGAACCGTCGGCGGTGCGCGATCGTTTGACCGCCGGGCTTTTTCACATCGACGATGACGGCCCGCTCGGACGGCTGGAACGCGCATTTTTACTCGTCACGGCCAACGAACCGATTGAGAAGAAAATGCGTGCCGCGCATCTTCGCGATCGGGATGAAGCCGTGAAGAAGGGCGTCATTACCGCCGATGAAGGCAGTAAGCTCAAAGCCGCCCACGATGCGGTGACGCTGGTGATCGAAGTCGATGATTTTGCGCCCGAGGCACTGTCGCCGATCTACAAGAAGAAACCTGAGCAGAAACAGACAACGCCTGACCGGGCGGCCGGCTGATGGCGCGCCCGGTTTATATTGTCGATGGCGCACGCACGCCGTTTTTAAAAGCCCAAGGCGGCCCCGGCCTATTCACGCCGGTGGATCTTGCGGTGCAGGCGGGGCGGCCTCTGCTCGCGCGGCAGCCTTTCGCATCCGACGCGTTCGATCAGGTCATTCTGGGCTGCGTCAACGTGATTGCGGACGAAATGAATCCGGCGCGCGTCGCTGCACTTCGTCTTGGCATGGGCGAACGCATGGTTGCGTTCACGATGCAGATCAATTGCGGCTCCGGCATGCAGTCGATCGACACAGCATATCGTTATATTCAGATGGGCAAGGCCGACATGATTTTGGCAGGCGGCGCGGAAGCATTGAGCTACGCCCCGCTGGTGTTTCCGCAATCCGGTGTGCGCTGGTTTGCGAAATTCGCCACCGCCAAGGGGCCGCTTGCGAAAATCGCAGCCTTCTTGAAAGCGCGGCCGAGCTATTTCAACCCAATCATCGGCCTCGAGCGCGGACTGACAGACCCGATCACCGACCTCAATATGGGTCAGACCGCCGAAGTTATCGCGCATCTGATGTGCGTGACGCGCGAGCAAGCCGACGCCTATTCGGTGGAGAGTCACAAACGATTGGCGAATGCGCAGGAGCAGGGATTTCTCAAGGGTGAAGTTGAGACCGCGTTCGGGCGTGACGGAAAATTCTACGATCATGACGATGGCGTGCGGCCGGATTCCTCAACGGATAAACTCGCCAAACTCAAGCCGGCATTCGAGCGGCCTTGGGGACAAGTCACACCCGGCAATTCCTCGCAAATTACCGACGGCGCGTGCTGGACGATTCTGGCGTCGGAAGATGCTGTCACCAAACATAACCTCAAGCCGAAGGCTGTCATTGTCGACAGTGAATGGGCGGGACTGGATCCCGCGATTATGGGCTTTGGGCCGGTGCTCTCATCGACCGAATTGATGAAGCGTAACAATCTTAAACTTCAGGACATCGAGACCTGGGAGATCAACGAAGCATTCGCGTCGCAATTGCTTGCGTGCCTTGCAGCATGGAACGACGAAGAGTTCTGTCGAAAGATTCTCGGCCTGAGCGGAGCGGCGGGCCGGATCGATCAAATGAGGCTCAACGTCGATGGCGGTGCGATCAGTCTCGGCCATCCGGTCGGCACCAGCGGCAATCGCATTGTGTTGCATCTCGTCAACGCCATGAAACGTCTCGGCACCAAACGCGGCATCGCCACGGAATGTATCGGCGGCGGGCTCGGCGGTGCCATGTTGATTGAAACGGTATAGGGAACGATCATGGATTCACGAATCATGGACGCTCTCAAGGACCGCGTGCTCGAACTCGGGCCGAAGCCTGCGAGCGGGCCTTACAAGAATTTCAAGCTGACGCGCGACGAAGACGGCATCGCGTGGTTGCTGTTCGATCGCGAAGGAACAAGCGCAAACACTTTGTCAGCAGCTGTTCTCGAAGAATTCGAGACCGTCATCGCAGCCCTTGAGCAGGATCGCCCAGCCGGCATCGTTGTCCGATCCGCAAAAACGTCAGGTTTTATCGCCGGTGCTGACGTCAATGAATTCCGAGGCGTATCCGATCCGCGTCAGGTCGAAACACAAATGGCGCGCGCACATGCGGTCGTCGATCGACTTGAAGCATTGAAAGTGCCAAGCGTTGCCGTCATCCACGGCTTCTGTCTGGGCGGGGGACTTGAAGTGGCACTCGCATGCAATACACGCATCGCCATCGACAACGCGCGGTTTGGATTTCCTGAAGTCATGCTCGGCCTGCATCCGGGTCTCGGCGGCACCGCGCGATTTACACATCTCGTCAGTCCGCTCGAGGCCATGACGCTGATGCTCACCGGAAAAACTATCGACGCGCGCAAGGCGAAGTCGCTCGGGCTCGTCGATGCGGTGACGCAGGAGCGTCATGTTCTTGGAGCCGTGAAGGACGCGATCTTCGGTCGTCTCAAACCGCACAAGCAAAGCCTGCTTGGACATTTGATGAATTTTGGGCCGGTGCGCGGCATTCTCGGTTCGCGCATGCGCGCGGAGGCACGTAAAGCGGCACCCGAGGAACATTATCCCGCGCCTTACGCGCTGGTCGATCTTTGGGAAAAACACGGCGGCAATCGTGCGGCAATGTTGAGCGCCGAAAAAACATCGTTCGCCAATCTCATGGTGACGCCAACCGCGCAGAATCTCATCCGCGTGTTTTTTCTTCGCGAGCAAATGAAGAAGCTGGCCGACGGCGAAAACACCGTGAAGCACGTCCACGTTATCGGTGCTGGCGCGATGGGCGGCGACATTGCTGCTTGGTGCGCCAATCAGGGGCTAAACGTTACGCTTGCCGACATGAAGCCGGAGCCGATTGCGGGCGCGATCAAGCGCGCGGCGGATTTGTTCGGCAAGATCATCCGAAAGAAAACCGATCAGCGCGATGCACTGGATCGTTTAATTCCCGACATGAACGGTCAGGGCGTGCGCAACGCCGATCTGATTATTGAGGCGGTTCCAGAAAATCTCGGCCTCAAGCAAAAAGTCTATGCCGGGCTTGAGCCGATCATGAAGGAAGGCGCGATCCTGGCGACCAACACGTCGAGCATTCCGTTGCAGGATCTGCGCACGACGCTGAAAAATCCACAACACTTGCTCGGATTGCATTTTTTCAACCCTGTTTCGCGGCTTCAGCTTGTCGAGGTCGTCAGCCATGACGCCGTCGATCAGGAATCCTATGCACGCGCATTGAGATTCGTCGGCGCGATAGATCGTCTGCCGCTGCCGGTGAAAAGTTCACCCGGCTTCCTCGTCAACCGCGCGTTGACGCCTTACATGCTGGAAGCGATGGTGATGCTCGACGAGAAGATCGATAAGGCAACGATTGACGCTGCCGCCGAAAAATTTGGCATGCCGATGGGGCCGATTGAACTGGCCGATCAGGTTGGCCTTGATATTTGTCTCGCGGTCGGCGACATGCTGCGTTCGAAATTTGGCGACAAGGCGTTGCCCGCCGCGCCAGACTGGCTGCGTGACAAGGTCAAGAACGGCGAACTCGGCCGCAAGACCGGCAAGGGTTTCTACGAATGGAAAGATGGTCATGCCATCAAGACGCCGTCGCAGGTCAAGCCGACGCAGGAAATGATCGATCGCCTCGTTCTCCCCATGTCAAATGTCTGCGTCGCATGTCTGCGCGAAGGCATCGTGGATAATTCCGATCTGGTCGATGGCGCGATGATTTTCGGCACCGGCTACGCGCCCTTCCGGGGAGGTCCAGTCAACTACGCCAAGTCGCGCGGCGCTGCCGATATCGTCGCAGCTTTGGAGATGCTCAAGGCGAAGTTCGGCGATCGCTTCACACCCGATGCTGGCTGGAGCAAATTCAAGTAATATAATTTTTCATTTCGATGGATTTTGATTGATGCCCGATGCGCCGATTCATGCCCCGCCCGCTCCTGCTGCGCCTTCAGGAGAGTTGTCGATCCGCGCGCTGGCGATGCCAGCCGACACCAACCAAAACGGCGATATTTTCGGTGGCTGGCTCATGAGTCAGATGGATTTGGCCGGGAGTATTTTTGCCTACAAGACGACCAAGAGTCGGAACGTGACTGTCGCCGTTGAGGCGATGACCTTCCGCAAACCGGTGTTCGTGGGTGACGTGGTATCGGTTTACGCCAACACCGCGCGTATCGGTCGCACCTCGATCTGCGTTCACCTCGAAGCTTGGGTTCAACGCCGCAACGAGGAGGCCACAATCCTCGTGACTGACGGCAACTATACCTACGTCGCCGTCGACGATCAGGGGCATCCTCAGGTGATCAAGCAAGATTCGGCGCCCGTCACGGCCTGATTCGAAGCCTCTGCCGCGCCGCATCCTAATTGCGTTTTCGTTATGCGCCTGTCGCACGAACCGCCTATTGGTTCGGCGCACTGCTTATCGAAGAGTCAGTGTTCGCCTGTCCAGCAGTCAAATCGGCTGAGGTTGGCCGGTTTTTCAATTGGCCCGCGACATGCATAGAACGGTCTGGAGACAGCGAAACTTTTTGTATCGGTCGGAGTGAGTACGCAAAGAAAACGTCACAACGTGGGGGCAAGGGCATCAAAATGTCAGATACCTACATCATCGAAGTCAGCTCGGAAGCTGCCGGTATCGTGGTTCGTGACAGGCGGGGATTTCGCTTTTTTGCGGCCTCTCACCGATTCAATTCTCTGGAAGGCCGAATTTTCAGCAGCGCCCGCGAAGCCGAGCGCGCCGTAACCAGATTTATCGCTGTGGGTCCAGAGACAGCGGTCGCGTAATCTCTCTGGGTAGGCTGAGCCTTTCCAAAACGAAAGGGCCGGGATTGCTCCCGGCCCTTTGTGTTTTCAACGAAACTTTTTTACGCCGCCGATACTTTCGATTGGGCGAGCGTCGGATAGTCCGTGTAACCCTTCGCGCCGCCGCCGTAAAATGTCGCTTTGTCGGGCTCATTAAGCGGCGTGCCATTTTTCAGTCGCTCCACCAGATCCGGATTGGCGATGAACAATTTTCCGAATGCGATAAGATCCGCTTTGTTCGCTTCAAGTCTCTCGTTCGCTAATTTGAAATCGTAGCCGTTGTTGGCGATATAGGTGCCCTTGAAGCGCTTGCGCAGGCTGTCGTAATCGAACGGCGCAATGTCGCGCGGGCCGCCTGTCGCGCCTTCGATGACATGGATGTAAATCAGCTTCAGCGCGCTGAGATGATCGACGATATGATCGAACAGCGCTTGCGGGTTGCTGTCGGAAATATCGTTGGAAGGCGTCACAGGCGAAAGACGAATACCGGTGCGATCTGCGCCGACTTCGCCGGAAACAGCCTTCGACACTTCGAGCATCAGCTTGGCGCGGTTCTCGATCGAGCCACCATAGGCGTCAGTGCGCTTGTTGGCGCCGTCCTTGGCGAACTGGTCGAGCAGGTAGCCGTTGGCACCATGAATTTCCACGCCGTCGAATCCGGCAGTGATTGCGTTTGCGCTTCCCTGTTTGAAGCTCTCGATGATGCCTGGAATTTCTTCGAGCGCCAGCGCGCGCGGTTCTGATACGTCAGTAAAAGTGCCGCCGACGAAGGTCTTGCCCTTGGCGCGGACGACTGACGGAGCAACCGGCGCTTGGCCATTTTCCTGCAATGACGTGTGCGACACGCGGCCGACATGCCAGAGCTGAAGAAAAATCTTGCCGCCGCGCTCATGCACGCGATCGGAGACTTTACGCCAGCCAGTAATCTGGTCCTTGGAGTAAATGCCGGGCGTATCTTGATAGCCTTGTCCCTGCTGCGACACCTGGCTGGCTTCGGTAATCAGAAGACCGGCCGATGCGCGCTGGCCGTAATATTCGACTGCAAGAGGATTCGGCACGAGACCGGCGACGGCGCGGTTGCGCGTGAGCGGCGCCATAACGCTGCGGTTCGCAAGTGTGATGGGCCCAAGTGTGTATGGCTCGAAAAGTTTTGAGGCTGTCATGTTCTTCCCAATGTAAGCGAGGTCGATGCATCTGCATGTAAAGCGAACAGACGTTCGCTGCAAGGCCCGGCTCCTTGAACATGGCTCACATGCAGTCCCGTTCGCGCAAGAAGACGGACGACGAAATGCGCAGTCTCTCAAAAGATGAACCCGGAGATGGAATATCTCCGGGTTCAGTCGATGACGAAATGTCAGGCAATGCCAAGGAAGTCGCGTTTGCTCAATTCGACGCCATTGTGCCGCAAAATATCGTAGGCGGTCGTGCAATGGAAAAAGAAATTTGGAAACGCCGAGTGATTGAGGAACTGCTGGCCATTCAGCGTCATCGTTTTGTCCGGCCCGATGTTGAACGTGTTGTCACGTTTTTCCGCGCCTTCATATTTAGCGGCGGGCAACGCTTCGATATTGGCCAAAACTTTCTTGATGCGCGCCTGCAGCTGTTCAAACGTGCTCTCGGTGTCCGGCATCGACGGCAATTCGTTTTGCGTGAAGCGCGCGCATGCCTTGCCAGAAAAATCGCAAGCCAGCTGAATCTGACGCGTCAGCGGGTACATTGCTGGATGCAGTCGGGCGTTCAACAACACGCTGGGGTCGATGCTTTTCTCTTTTGCGTAGGCTTCGCCTTTCGCGAGAATGGCGGCCAACGCGTTAAGCTGGCGAACGAATACTGGAACTGAGCCGTCGTAAAATGACATGTGATGCCTTTGAGTTGATGCCCTTGAATTTGTACGCTTGGGCGAGTTTCTAAAGTTGCCGACCTTGGGCAACTAAGTGCTCGCAGGGCAATGACAAGGCGCAACGAAAGCTCGATTGCGCTTGCTTTCTAAGAATCAGCGCGACCCGCCGCGCATACGTGCCAGCAATTCTTCGGTCGGCCACGAATCCGCGGGCAGGCCGTATTTGAGCTGAACCGTTTTCACCGCGATGCGGCTTTGCTGGCCGAGCACGCCGTCGATCTTGCCGACATTGAAGCCTTGGCGTGTGAGAATCTGCTGCAATTCTTTGATGTGCTCGAAGGAAAGCTGCACGACCGCAGTCGCAGGTTTCTGCATCGGGCCCGCACCTGCGATGCGGGTTGCGAGATAACCCGCCGTAGTCGCGTAGATCAGCGAGTTATTCCACTCGGTGTAAGCGCCGAAATTTGCGTAGGCGAGGAACGCGGGTCCGGTGCGCCCCATCGGCAGCAGCACCGATGCTGGCATGTCATCCTTCGGCAACGGTTTCCCGTTGGCGTAGGTCACGCCGTACTGAGCCCATTGCGAACGCGGAAGCTTGACCGTGAGGTCGGCTTTCTCCCACGGCAAATTCGCGGGCACGCGAACTTCCTGCAGCCACGGTTCGCCGCGCCGCCATTTCAGGCCGGTCCCGATGTAGTTCGCGGTCGAGCCAATCACGTCCGGTGCGCTGTGCAGCAGATCGCGATGACCGTCGCCGTCGTAGTCCACGGCGTAGTTGAAATAGTGTGTCGGCAAAAATTGCGTCATGCCGAGTTCACCAGCCCATGAGCCGATCATCTGGTCCGGCGAAAGGTCGCCGCGATCGACGATCTTCAAGGCTGCGATGGTTTCGTCGTGAAACATTTGCGAACGGCGGCAGTCGTAAGCCAGCGTAACAAGTGACCGTAGGGACGAGAGTTTGCCTTGCACGGCGCCGAAATCGCTTTCCAGTGCCCAGAAAGCTGTAATCACCGCAGGCGGCACGCCGTATTCTTTTTCGGCGCGCGCAAAGGCCTGCGCGTAAGTCTGGATCAACTGCTGGCCTTTGACGCGTCGTCCATCCGACGCCATGCGTCCTGCGAACTCGGAGAAGATCTGTCCGAACACGCGCTGGCCGCGGTCGCGGTTGACGATGGAGGGATCGTAAACAAGGAACGGCGAAGCGCTTGCGAGTGCCCGCTGCGAGACGCCCTCCTTGATCGCGTCCTGCTTCAACTCGGCAAGATAGCGGTCGAAGCTGGTGCCCGTGCGGCAGGCTTGTTGTTGTGCGAACGAAGGCGAGGCGAGCAGCAGCAACGCGGCCGCAAGAGAAATCGTCGAGACGCGTGTCAGCATGAATCACCGGCCTGAGTGGGAATTGCGTGGCGTCTACAGTTCTCGCGCACTGCTGAACGAGAACGATGAGACGCGGCGTGTATTCTCGTCGAGGATCAAGGTGCGGGTCAACGGCGGCTCGGCCCGCTGACTACAATTCTCCCGCTCGCAAAGCCGGCAATTGACGCCGATGGGCGTGCCCTGAACTTTCTCCAGATCCAATCCGCTGGCGTAAACGAGCTTCGAGGCATGGCGGATTTCGCATCCAAGCCCGATGGCGAAGCGCGGTTGCGGTTGCGGGTAAGGCGCGGCAGGACGCCGCACCATTTGGGCGATGGAGAAATAACGGCTGCCGTCCGGCAGTTCGACGACCTGCTGCAACATCCGGTCCGGCGTATCGAACGTCGAATGCACATTCCACAGCGGACAGGTGCCGCCGAATTTCGAGAACGGGAACGTGCCGGATGAAAACCGCTTCGAGACGTTGCCCGCGTTATCGACGCGCAACATGAAGAACGGCACGCCGCGCGCATTGGGTCGTTGCAGCGTGGTCAGGCGATGGCAGATTTGCTCGAAGCCGACATTGAAGCGCTGGCCTAGCACCTGAATGTCGTAGCCGAGCGTTTCAGCGGCTGAATGAAATGCCTGATACGGCATCATCAAAGCGGCGGCGAAATAGTTTGCGAGAGTGATCCGATAAAGCTTGCGCGGGATCTCGTCGAGCGGACCACCGCGCGCAACGATGCCGTCGATGGCGGCGCTGCATTCGGCAAGACCGATCTGGATTGCAAGTTGAAACGCGCGTCCCGGCGCATCGACCAGTTCCGAAATCAACAATTGTCGGCGATGGCGATCCCAACGGCGTAAGGTCTCGCGCATCACGTCCACCGGCATGATCCGCACAATGGTTGAATGTTTTTCGCGCAACCGCGTTGCGAGTGCCGCGAACAAATCTTGCGAGGTCGAATCGATTTCGTCGCGGAGGCTTTCGGCAGCGGTCTCCAGTTCCGGAAAATAATTGCGGTTGGCTTCGATCAAATCGCGTACGCGCTCGATCGGATTGCCTTCGTACCGCGTGCCGGTGGCCTCATCCCGTCCGGCGAACTGTGCGGCAACCATTGTCTCGCTGCGGCGCGCCTCGGTGTAGGCGGCGTAAAGCCGTTGCAGCGAATGGGTGACGCCGGGACACAATTCGGCCAGGTCGCGCAGCTCTTGTTTCGGCAGGTCGATCTGCCGGAACAGCGGGTCGGAAAAAATCTCATTCAGCTCAGCGAAAAACCGATCTTCGTCGGCGGTCGCAAGATCGCGCAGATCGAGGTCGTAGGTCTCGGCCAGCCGCAGCAGGATCTGCGCCGTGACCGGACGCTGATTGCGCTCGATCAGGTTGATATAGCTCGGCGAGATGCCTAGCCCCTCGGCTATCTGGGTCTGTGACAGGCCGAGCTGCTGGCGGATCCGCCGGAAGCGGGGCCCCACAAACAGCTTTTTGCCAGATTCTGAGGCCATACCAAGTCTCGTTTGTGACAATAGTTACAAATTAACAACTATTACATGTCGCGATGATACAACATATCACCATTCAATTACAAGCTATCTGTACGAATTGGTGATTCTGGCGTTTAAGTCCGGCCACGTTTTGCAAACATCTGTCACGAATGTGGATTGGAACGATCATGAATTACCAGACGCGCAACATCACCGACCACACAATTCAGGGCCCGTCGTCCTATCAGGCCGAAATCAAGGCCGCTGAAACCCTCCTCAAGGACAACGGCACATGGAACGGCGTGACCGCCGAAGCCGTCGCGCGCATGCGATTGCAGAACCGTTTCAAGACTGGTCTCGACATCGCCCGCTACACGGCGGACCTGATGCGCGCGGATATGGCTGCGTATGACGCTGATTCCACCAAGTACACCCAGTCGCTGGGTTGCTGGCATGGCTTCATCGCCCAGCAGAAGCTGATCTCGATCAAGAAGCATTTCGGCGGCAAGACCGACCGTCGCTACCTTTACCTGTCGGGCTGGATGATCGCTGCTCTGCGTTCCGAATTCGGCCCGCTGCCGGATCAGTCGATGCACGAGAAAACCTCAGTGCCGGCGCTGATCGAAGAGCTCTACACGTTTTTGCGTCAGGCCGATTCGCGCGAACTCAACGATATCTTCCGGGGGATCGATGATGCGCGCAAAGCTGGCGACAAGGCCAAGGAAAAGGCGCTGATTGAGAAGGTCGACAATTTCCAGACGCACGTTGTGCCAGTCATCGCCGATATCGACGCAGGCTTCGGCAATGCCGAAGCAACCTATCTGCTTGCCAAGAAGATGATCGAAGCAGGCGCTTGCGCATTGCAGATCGAAAATCAGGTCTCGGATGAAAAGCAGTGCGGGCATCAGGACGGCAAGGTCACTGTGCCGCACGAAGTGTTCCTGGCGAAGATCCGTGCCTGCCGCCACGCGTTCCTCGAAATGGGCGTGGACAACGGCATCATCGTGACCCGCACCGACTCGCTCGGCGCAGGCCTCACGCAGCAGATCGCTGTCAGCCACAAGCCAGGTGATCTTGGCGACCAGTACAACGCCTTCCTCGACTGCGAAGAAGTCGATGCATCCAAGATCGGCAACGGCGACGTCATCATCAGCCGCAACGGCAAGCTGATGCGTCCGAAGCGTCTGCCCAGCAATCTGTATCAGTTCCGCGCAGGCACGGGTGAAGACCGCTGCGTACTCGACAGCATCACTTCGCTGCAGAACGGCTCGGATTTGCTGTGGATCGAAACCGAGAAGCCGCACATCGAACAGGTTGCCAAAATGGTCGACCGAATTCGTAAGGTGATCCCGAACGCCAAGCTCGCTTATAACAACTCGCCGTCGTTCAACTGGACGCTGAATTTCCGTTGGCAGGTTTACGATGCCATGAAGGAAGCCGGTAAGGACGTCAGTAAGTATAATCGCGCCGATCTGATGAAGGTGGAATACGACAACACGCCGCTGGCAATCGAAGCCGACGAGTTGATCCGTACCTTCCAGGCGGATTCGTCCAAGCGTGCCGGCATCTTCCACCACCTGATCACGCTGCCGACCTATCACACGGCAGCTCTGTCGACCGACAACCTCGCGAAGGAATACTTCGGCGAACAGGGCATGCTCGGCTACGTGAAGAATGTTCAGCGCGCGGAAATCCGTCAGGGTATCGCCTGCGCGAAGCATCAGAACATGGCCGGCTCCGACATCGGCGACGATCACAAGGGATACTTTGCTGGCGAAGCAGCGCTGAAGGCGGGTGGCGCTCACAACACGATGAACCAGTTCGGCTGACAATCGAATCTGAGCAAAACTATTCCACTTCAAGCTAACTAACGGAGGCTCACATGAGCGGTAGCAATTTCTGGGTGATTGGCGGCGAGTTCGGCTCGATGAACTTCCACAAGCTCGTGGAAGGCTCAGCGCAGGTCCAGGGTCCGTTCAAAACCCGTAAGGAAGCAGAGGATGCCTGGAAGCAGGTTTCCGAAGAGAACCGTCACCGCGCCGGCGTGCGCTTCTCGATTGTGGAAGAACCACAGCGCGCGACTGCCTGATCGATTTTACGACCTCCCGGGCGGGATTCGTCGTTCCGCCCTAAACTTTCAGCCTCGTTCGGGAAACCGGATGAGGCTGCTTTGTTTTGAGACGGAATCCCTTGTTTGACGGCCTTTTTCCTGCCTTTGCCGGTCTCAGAGTTACTGATAGGTTAAGGGGATAGGAACAAAGGTTCTGACGATGTCCGACACAAATGCAGAAAGCGATCCGACCGGCGGCACGGCTCCCGTGCGGCTGCGCGACGCCCTGCGCAAGGCACGTATTGAGACGGCCGACCGGACCGGCGTCGTCGTCGATTTACGCGATGCCGAGGTGGCGCGTCTGGAAATTCTCAACGAGGCGCTCGATCCGCTGTTCGCTGAAATTCCTGCAGGCGTCGATCTATTTGATCGCGGCATCAGCCAGGGCGATACGCCGCGGCTTTGGGTCGATGCCGTTGCCCACATCATGATGGGGCGTGATAAGCGGATCTATCGCTTAGTGCAGGACACGCGCTTTGGACGCACGGTCCTCGCCGAGTCGCATGACGTACCGGTGATGGTCGATGCTGTCACCGATTACATCGCGCGCCGCATGGTGGAGCGCGAGCATGCGCTGGTGGTGCCGACGACTCCAACGCAGCCGACGGCTGAACCTGCGAAGCGACGCGGCGGTTTTTGGACATTCGTGCTCGGATTTCTGTTTGGTATCGCCGCGCTGTTCGGCCTCGCGATGATGATGTCGCTGCGGGGAATTTAGATCAACTTTTCGTTCTTGATATCGCCAAAAACCATGTCTGCGGAAAATCCGCGCACGCGCCGGTCGCAGCGCCACGCATGTCCGCTGCGCTCGATCGAAAATAAATTATAGGCCGCAGGCTGGTTATGACCGCGCGCCAGCGCCGACGCGGACGGCACACCGATCGCCGGAATTTTTCCCTGAGGCCCGTCGATCCAGATCGTCGCGTGACGATGATCGTGACCGTGCAACACAAGTTCGACGCCGTGCTTTGCGACCAGCGCAAGCAACTCATCCGAATCTTGCAAACGCGCGGTCCAGCGACCCTTCGATGTCACGGGCGGATGATGGATCAGCAGCACGCGAAAAAGATTTTCCAATGCCAACTTCGGCAAAAGGTTTTCCAGCGCGGCGCGCTGATTGCGCCCGAGACGCCCTGTCGCCATGAACGGCGCGGTGGGAACGGCTGTGGAGACGCCGATCAGCGCAGTCGGGCCGCGCCTGCGTACAAAGGGAAACACGGCTGGTTCACGCGCGGCGACGCCATCCCCGTGCAGATATTCCGCCCATGCCTTGGGGAAGTGTTCGCGAATTCCCGTGACATAGGCATCGTGATTTCCCGGCACCAGCGAGACGTCGTGAGGCGCACCGACCTTTTCAAGCCACTTGCGCGCCGCCGTGAATTCCAGCGGCAAAGCGATGTTCACAAGATCGCCTGTGATCGCGATGTGATCGGGGCGTTGCGCGTGCATATCAGCGACCAGTTCAGCCAGCACTTCGCTGCGATGAATGGCGTGACGTTTGCGCTTCCAGTTGAAGTAACCGATAGCGCGTTTGTTCGCGAGGTCGCGCAGCCGCGCCTGCGGCATTGGGCCGAGATGCGGGTCGGACAAATGAGCAAGCACAAAAGCCGTCATAAATGCTGTTTGGCAAGACACAGGGTGCTATGCAAGTCCGATAGACGCGACCTTGGGAATCAACGGAGCCTTCCGGCGTGACTGAAAGAAATTTACGGTTGAAATTCGAACCGCTGATCCGCCGCGTCTTTCATTTTTATTCGCGCTTTGCACGCGGCATGACGCTCGGCGTTCGCGCGGTGGTTATCGATGCGCATAACCGTGTGTTTTTGGTCAAACACAGCTACGTTTCCGGCTGGCATTTACCAGGCGGCGGGGTTGAGACCGGCGAGACTTTTATGGATTCGCTGAAGCGCGAATTGATCGAGGAAGGGCGGATCGAACTGACGGGCGAGCCGCCGCTGCATGGACTATTTTTTAATCGCAAAATCTCGCCGCGCGATCATGTGGCGGTCTATATCGTGCGGAAATTCAATCACGACCGGCTGCCCGAGCCGAACCATGAGATTGTCGCCTGCGGTTTCTTTGACTTTGCAGATTTACCGCCTGACACCACGCGAGGCACTCGGTTGCGGCTTGCTGAAGTCCTCCAAAATCAGCCCGTTATGACCGACTGGAGTTAGAGATCGTTAGCGAACGACATCTATGGTCTGAAGCGAAAGTTAACGATTCAGGGCCATCCCAGGACCATTCAATGAGCGCCGCGTCCGATCTCAAACGCCAATTGTCCGCCGTTCGTGAGGACGGCATGCGCGGCGATCTTGCTGGCCTAGCCGATGCGCTCAATCGCTTCGCAGAATCCGAACGCCCGCAGGTTCTGACCGCGCAGCCGCGTGTCGCCGTGCTGGTGCCGTGCTTCAACGAGGCCGCAGCCGTCGCCACAGTGGTCGCAGACTTTCGTAAAGTGCTGCCCGACGCGCAAATCCATGTCTACGACAACAATTCGTCCGATAACACGATGGCACTCGCGCGCGAGGCCGGTGCCGATGTGCGCAGCGAGCGCCGTCAGGGCAAGGGTCATGTCGTGCGCAGGATGTTTGCCGACATCGACGCCGATATTTATGTGCTGGTCGATGGCGATGCGACGTACGACGCGCCAAGCGCGCCGAAGATGATCGAAAAACTGATCAACGATCACCTCGATATGGTCGTTGGTTTTCGCGTCGATCAAGAACAGGCCGCATATCGTCCCGGCCATCGCACCGGCAACTGGATGCTGACGAGTTTTCTCGCCGCCGTTTTCGGGCAGGCTTTCACTGACATTCTCTCCGGCTATCGGGTGTTCTCGCGTCGCTTCGTAAAATCTTTTCCTGTGCTGTCCGACGGCTTCGAGATTGAGACGGAATTGACTGTTCACGCGCTTGAATTGGCGTTGCCGGTCGCGGAAATCGAGACGCCTTATTATGCGCGCCCGGAAGGTTCGTTCAGCAAGCTCAACACTTGGCGCGACGGCTTTCGGATTCTCAATACCATTTTGAAGCTCTATCGCTCGGAAAAGCCGTTGCGTTTTTTCAGCATCATCGGTGCGTTCCTGATGCTCGTCTCGATCGGTCTGGCGATCCCGGTCGTGCTGACCTATCTCGAGCTCGGTATCGTGCCACGTCTGCCGACGGCGGTGCTGTCGATGGGACTGATGATTCTCGCGGTTCTTTCGGTGTCGTCGGGTCTTGTACTGGACACCGTGACGCGTGGGCGGCGCGAGATCAAATTACTGGCCTACCTGTCGCAGCCAGCCGTCGGTAAAAGTTGATTCTGGCCGCATAAAGCCGCCGCCGGCAATGGACCGCGACCGCGTCAAATGCTAACTCGCGATCCACGATGACCGACCTTTCACTTACAGTCACTACCGAGAGCACGAACGACGCGCAGGCGATCGAGCGTTTACATGAGCGCACGTTCGGGCCGGGGCGTTACGTTCTCAGCGCCTATCGGCTACGCGAGCAGATCGATCACGTGCTCAATCTGTCTTTCATAGCGCGGATCGGCACGCTCATGGTCGGCTCGGTGCGGCTTCTCCCAATATGTATCGGCGATACCCCCGCGTTGTTGCTCGGGCCGTTGACTGTCGAACCGCCGTTCCGCGAGCGTGGCGTCGGGCGGGCATTGCTTGAGCGCGCCTTGCAAAACGCCAAAGCAAAAGGCCATCGTCTTGTCGTGCTTGTCGGCGACGAACCTTATTACAATCGCGTTGGCTTCAAGCAGATTCCGAAAGGACAGGTCACGATGCCGGGTCCGGTCGATTCGGCGCGGGTACTGATCTGCGAACTCGCTGACGGCGCATTCAACGACGTCAGTGGCGCGATTCGCCCGAATTGGACGGCGTCGGTTTGAACTTCAGTGCCCCTCACAATTTTTGTGAGAGACCGACGAAGAATCCCCGCCGTGGCCCGTATTGAGGCGCAAACACGCCGATACCAGAACCGTCCCTCAACTGGTAAATATTGTCGAACAGGTTGACGACATCGAAGCGCACGGTCAGCGGTTTGGTCGATCCCGGCGTGAATAATTCGCGCGAAATGCCGAGATTGGTCTGCGTGTAGAACGGCAGGTGCGCGCCATTCGGAACGGTCGTGCCGTCGGGATTCACAGCGTCGGCACGCAGGCCGCTCCCGTAGATCATGTTCGCAGAAAATCGCGTGCCGTTCCAAAGATACGATGCGCCGGCAGAACCTGAGTAAAGCTGGGCGTGATCGGTATAGATATAGTGCGACTGAATATAAGCGAGATCTGCCGGGTCGAACAGGAACTGGTTCGAAACAACGGTGGTGGCTTTCTGCTGCGCGATTGCAAGATTTGCATAAGCGCGGAAGTTGCCGTTGACGTAGTTGCCCTTAAACTCGACTCCCATATTCGTTGCGCGATCGTAATTGAACGCAGTCAGCACATAGGCAGCGCCGAACTGTCCATCATCGAGAAGATTCCGTGCTTGCTTATAGTAAGCGTCGACGCCGAGTTCGAGACCGGGCAGCACTTTCTGCGTGACGCCGATGTCATACACGTTTGATCGTTCGGGTTTAACCTGCCCGTAGGGGCCTGCCGCCGCCGGCTCCTGCGTCGTTCCCATTGCAAGCGCGGTATTCGTCGGCGCGGCCAGAACCTGTGGTGCCGGTGTGAAGTTGCGCGCATAGCCAGCGTGGAAAGTCGTGCCCTCGAACGGCTTATAGACTAGATTGACGCGCGGGCTGAGTTGGTTGGCGTTGGTGTAGGAATACATCTGGTCGAAACGCAGTCCGGTGTTCAGCGTCAGTTGATTCGTAATCTTCCATTCATCGGACGCGTAGGTGCTGAGCAGGAAGCCCAGCTTAGAACTGGAATCGTTGAAGGTCGTGGTTTGAAGGGGTGCCAGCGAGTCACCGGCACCATCCACAAGAATTGCCGTTGACGTGTTGCTGACCAGCGACTTTTCACCGCTGACCTGAAAACCGAAACGTAACGTATGTGCATCCGACCAGCGATAGGCATTGTCGGACGCGATGCCTGTCGTCTGGCTGCGGCGATAGACGTCCGACGCTACGCCGTTGAACGCGAGGTCGCCGATCGCATCCGGTGTGAAATACAGCGTGCTGTATCGTGTGAACGCTGACAGCTGCATGTCTAAGCCGTTGATCGACCTCTGATACGCCAGCACGCCAAACTGGTTGGTCTCGGTTTGCCGTTCGTTGAGGTTTGCGGAATCGAAGGCGTAGGGGACAAAGGGATTGCCGTTACTGTTCAATCCACTCTGTCCGGGATTGTTTGGAATTTGATATGCGCTAGTCGATGTGCCGCCGATGAACACGATGCGTGAGAAATCGTCGAGCGTGGTCGATACATAAGCAAAGCCCTTGCCTTGATCGGTATGATCGTGGATCGCGTTGCGGCTTGACGTCGGATTTTCAATTCCAAGGTTGCTGCCGAAATAGCGGCCGGAGACAAAATACTGCGTGTTTCCGGCAGTGCCGCCATATTCGAAGCTCGGCGTGAAGGTGCCGTGGCTGCCGCCATAGACACCGACGCTCCCGCTGTTGTTGAAGGCATCGGCGCGCGTCGTGATATCGACGACGCCTGCGGTTCGCAGTCCATATTGCGCAGGCAGCGCGCCGGTCAGCAAAGATAGGCTGCCGACGATGCCCGTGTCCAGAAACTGGCCGAAACCGCCGACGCCATCCGGCAACGCAATGCCGTTGATCCGGTATTGCACGTTGGCATGTTCGTTGCGCACATGCAGTTCGCCCGCTGCGGCGGAATCCTGCGATACGCCGGGGAACTGCAGTAACACCTTGTCAAGCGGCGCCTCAGTGCCTTGCGGCATGGCGCGAATGGCCTCGCGGCTAAAGGTCGTCGAACTTGCACCCGTCGGTGCCACGATGTTGCCGCGGGCCGCATCAAGCTGCGCGTTTTGCGTCGCTAGTTTCTCATCGCTCGATGCACGTTCGGTCGGAATGACGACGCGTGGCCGTCGTGGCGCTTCTGCTCGCTTGCGCGGGGCCGTTACGTTGATTTCCGGTAGCGTCTGTCCCTGCGGAAGATTGGTGGGAGAACCGCTGGGATTGGCTGCGGGAGAGGTCGTGCTCGTGCTTTGCGAAAAAGCGTTGTCACCGAACGTTGAAATTAAAATCAGCGAGCAGCTTCCAAGCAAGAGCGCACGTTGAGGTCTTGAAGGCAACATGATGGTTTTCCTGACACCGCCAAGCCCAGCTCTTTGCGAGTCTCGGACTTCTTTTCGGTGGAACAACTTCGGGTGATCTCGAAGGCAAATCCGCATTGAGCGGAGAGGTATGAGATCGCGAGGCAGTCAGTGTCAGACGAGGGGAGGTGCGCGCGATTGAAAAACAGGTCGCCGCGCCTCGAAGCGAATGAATCCGCCAGTCGAGAAAATTTCCGTTGCGACGAAGTTTATCGGGTGTGGCAGCGTCGGGGGTGCTGCGTTGACCGCAGACCCGGTCATCGCGACGGTCGTGCAGATCGCGCAAACATCGTTGCGTGTATCGCCGTCGCCGTTGGTGTCGGGCGACGAAACTGCGATCTGGCTTGAGAGCGCCGTGCCGATGAAGGTGCGGTCGAGGTGATTGTGACCAAACGACAGGCCGAACTGCATTGCCAGCGCGAACAGCGCGAGAAGTGACAGTTTTTGTGCTCTCAGCCTGAGCCAATTCATCGCGATACGCCCCAAACACATCAGGTCCCGGAAGCCGGTTCCAGATGTAATAATATAACATCGCCGCTCAAAGCGCCCCTGTCAACATTGAAGATTTAGCTCAGCGGCCCTCGCGTAGCCAAGTCGAGGCGAACGCGCCGAGCAGCAGCAGCAAGCCGATGAGGCCGGCGAAAATCGGCAATACACCGATGCCGCGGACGACACTGGCGTCGCGCATTTTCACGCCGAGCCAGCCTTCGCCGCGAAACACCGACGAGGCACGCACCGGCAGGATCCGCGGCAGATCGATACTTCCGCCTTCTGCAATGCGTCGTGCGTCACCGCCCGTCGATCGGATCAGCGGCTTTAGCGTTTCGACGGTTGACGTGACTTCAGAAAATTCCTTCGGGTTGATCGGGCCGACATTGATAAGTGCCTTCAGCGTTCCGTCGGTCGCTTGCCACAGCCCCAGTTCATCGGCGCTTGTCGCTGCGCGCCATTCGCCCGGATTGCTTGCACTTAATGATAGTTCGCGCGTCGCACCTGACGGCGAGGTGACAGTGACGGGTGCAGCGGCATCGGACGTTGTTTGCCGCGCGACAACGAGATCGCGTCCTTCGATCTTCAACCGCAGCGCTTCCTCATCGAGGTCCGGTTGTTTCATCAGCCAGTGCGAAATCCGGCGCAGCAGATCGAGATGCGGGCCGCCGCCTTCGTAGCCGCGCGCCCATAGCCAGATCTGATCGGACAACAAAAGCGCCACGCGGCCTTCGCCTTGCCGCGACAGCAACAATAGCGGCTTGCCGTCTGCACCTTCCATCACCGGCGGATTGGTTGGATTGCGTGTATCGACCAGACGAAAGAAACGGCTCCAGTGCGGCGGTTCGCTCGCAGAGCCTTCAAGCCCGCGCGTGACAGGATGACGCTTTCCGATGTCGCTCAGGCGCGCAGTGAAAGCCTGCTCGATGACGCCGACCGGTTCGGCGGGCAGTACCGAATCCAGCGGCGTCCGCCATATGCTGGTCGGGCTCGCATAATCGGGGCCGGCCGAAACCAAAACTGCGCCACCGCTTCGCACGTAGCGCGTGATGTTGTCGAAGTATGAAATCGGCAGCACACCTTGCCGAGCGTAACGATCGAAGATGATCAGTTGAAATTCGTTGATCTTCTGTTGAAACAATTCGCGCGTGGGAAACGCGATCAGCGACAGTTCGTTGATCGGCGTGCCGTCCTGCTTTTCGGGCGGACGCAGAATTGTGAAATGCACCAGATCAACGCTGGCGTCGGATTTGAGAAGATTGCGCCATGTCCGTTCACCGGCATGCGGCTCGCCCGATACCAGAAGCACGCGAAGCTTGTCGCGCACGCCGTCAATGGAGACGACCGCACGATTGTTCACCGGAGTGAGTTCATTTTCGAGCTTTGAAGCTTCGATCTCGACAATGTTCGGCCCGGCGTGCGGCACTTCAAGCGTCAGGCTGACCCGCTCGCCGCTGCGCACCGCGCGTTCGCTCAGCACATCGCCATCACGTCGCACCGTGACGCGCGCTGTCTCGCCGGTCACACCCTGATCGTCGAGCCGGTATGTGATGGTCTGGCTTTGGCCGACAATGCCGAAACGCGGTGCTGCTACAATGGCGATGCGGCGATCGCGTTCGTCGCTGCGCCCCGTGATCAGCGCGTGAACCGGCGCGGTGAAGCCGACTGCGGCGGCATTCGCGGGAATGTCATGGACGCGTCCGTCGGTGATGAGAAATGCTCCCGCGACGCGATCAGTAGGCACATCCGAAAGTGCGGAGGTGACAGCGGAGAACAGTTTTGTGCCATCGGTCTCGCCGTCGGCTTGTCCGGCTTCGACGACGCGAACTTCAAGGCCTTTGATTTCCTTTAATCTGGAAACGAGCCCGTCGCGGGCTTCATTCGTCTCTCGCGTGCGCTCGCCGAAATTTTGGCTTGGGCTTTTATCGACGATGACCGCTGCAACCGATGTCAACGGTTCGCGTTCTTCGCGCGTGAACGACGGATTGGCGAGCGCGAGCAGGAATAACGCTAGCGCTAGGACACGGATGGCTCCGCCGCGCGCGCGCGCAATCAGCAAAAATGCTGCGATGACGACGATCGCCGCAAGTGCAAGCCACAGCACGAGCAAAGGGACGAGGGGCGCGAACGCGATGCCGTATTGCATGAAGACTCTTTTTACCTTCGCATGATTTTGACGGAAAACCGGTGTCCACTTTCCCCGATCGTGCTCATTGGCCCAATCGCTCGATCAGCGCGGGCGCGTGAACTTGATCGGCCTTGTAGTTGCCGGTCAGCGTGTACATCACGATGTTGACGCCGGCGCGGAAAGCGAATTCGCGCTGGCGCGGATCGCCGGGCGTCAGCGGCAGCATTGGTTGTCCGTCGCTGCGCATCGCCCACGCGCCTGCTAGATCGTTGGACGTAATGATGATCGGAGAGACGCCGTCACCACCGCGCACGGGTCGGTCGGCGGCGTCTTCGTCATCGGCACGCGGCAGTGTCTCCACCCAAGTTTGCCCGGAGTTGAATCGGCCGGGAAAATCTCGCAGTAAATAAAATGTTTTCGTCAGCACGTGATCGCGCGGCACTGGTTCAATCTCCGGGATGTCGAGCGACGAGAGAATATTGCGCAACGTCAGCATACCCGGGGTCTGCGATTCACCACCGGGACCGGTCGGCGCTTCGACTGCATCGCGGGTATCGAACAAAACCGTGCCGCCTTGCTTCATGTAGGCGTCCAGACGATTGAGCGTATCCTGAGACGGCTTCGGCGCTCCGGGAATGACTGGCCAATAGATCAGAGGGAAAAATGCAAGCTCGTCGCGTGCCGGATCGACGCCGACGGGATCTCCTGCTTCTAGCGCGGTGCGTTGGGCGAGAAACAACGTCAGGCCCGACAGGCCTGCCTTGACGATGGAATCGACATCTGCGTTTCCCGTGACCACGTAGGCAAGACGGGTCTGCGCAACCGCCTTGATGGCAAAGTCATCGCTGGACTTCGGTGCCGTCGGTTTAGCCGCAGCAGGCTTATTTGATTGCGCTTGTGCAGGCGACGGCAACGACACGACGGAGGCCAGCGCAAACGAAATGATGAGTGTAACTGTTGTCGCCCGGCGTTTGACCAGTGCTGCCAAGCCTCCGCCGAGCACGGCGACAATGATCGCGTCGATGAGAAAGAGCAACAATGCCGTTGAAAGAAGAATGCCGCGCAAGTCTTTCGGCTCGGCGTTGGTGTAGGTGGAGCGGCGCGCTTTCAATGCAGATGTGTCGAGCGGTGCGATACGATCTGCTGCGGCAAGCGTGTTGACCGCGAGCGGTCCGTCGGCGGGTCCATAAAATCCCGGCGGGTGATCGAGCGTGGCGCGGTCGCGAAAATCGGCACGGATAGGTTTTGCCGTTGAAGGCGGCGGTCCGTATGCGCCGAAACCGTCGAGCGTCCTGACCGGGGCAACAGTCTCCGCGGTCGCTTCCGCCGCGACGCCTGCGCCTGGATTTGCCGTGGTGCCGGACATATCGACGACTCGCCGCAGCATTTCGACAAAGGTGCCAGACAATGGCAAATCCGACCAGCGCACATCCGCGCTGACGTGAAAAAGCACAATGACGCCCTTGTTGCGGTGTTCGCCTGTGACCAATGGCGTGCCGTCCTGAAGTGTCGCCCAACTGCGCGAGGCCAGCGCGGGATCCGGCTCGGCAAGCACCTGACGCGTTACCGTGATGTCCTTCGGCACCGGCAGCCCTGCGAACGGACCGTCCGATGCAAAAGCTGCAAGTGCCTGCGGCTTTTCCCATGTGAGACTGCCGCCGAGACTGCGACCGCCGCGACGCAGTTTGACCGGCACCAGATCGTCATCGCCTGCGGCGAGGCGCGGCCCTGCAAATCTCAGCAGAACGCCACCTTGATCTATCCACGCGTTCAAGCGGTCGCGAATGTCAGGCGAAAGAGTTCCGACATCCGCCAGCACGATCATCGACAATTTTTGATCGAGAAAATCAGCAATGGCCACAGCCGGCGACCCGCGTTCGCCAGCACGCACATCGGCGAACGGGGCGAGCGCACGCGTGAGATAAAACGTCGAGGCCAATAGCGGCTGCGCAGTATCGCTTGTCGCACCGGAGACGATACCGATGGCGCGTCGCCGCCAGCGCTTGTCGAGCAATTGAACGGCACCCGCTGAGCGTTCGCCCAAAATATCCAGCCGCGCAATGTCGTTGCGCAATTCGACCGGCAGGTCGAAACTTGCTTCAGTCTCGCGCTCCTGGACGCCGAATGCGAAACGCGCTTCGCCGATAGCCGCGCCCTTTTGGTCGAGGGCCCGAACCAATCCAACATCCGATGCGCCGACATTGGCGCGCAGCACCTTCACCGTCATTTTTGCGGCGGCATTTTCTGCGGCGGCCAACGCGTGCGCGGGCGGCGTGCCGCCTTCGACAATCGTCAACGAACGATCGCCAATCGTTTTGGTAAGACCTCCGGTGAATTCACTGCCGCGTCCAGTATCGACGCCATCGCTGAGCCAAACCACGTCGCCTTCGCCGGTCGCCTTGAGAAAACGCCCCAGCGCGGGCAACGTTTCAACGCGCTCAACCGCATAAGGCTTCGGCGCAAGTTGACGCAAGGCGACGCGCGCGGTGCCGGCCGGCATCAATGTGATGTCTTTCGTTGTCTCCGATAGCGGCACGATCGCAACCGCGCGGCGGTCCGAATCTGCGTTGGCGATCAACTCATCCGCCGTCTTGATGCGGGCATCCCAACTTGCGGCTGCGGTCCAGCCGTCATCGAGCAATAGAATTAGCGGCGCGCTCGATCGGCCGATACCTTCGCCCGGATTCCAGATCGGCCCGGCCGCTGCAAATATCACCAGCGCCGCCGCGAAAAGGCGCAACGCCGTCAGCCACCACGGCGTTTGCGAAGGGGTTTCTTCCTTCGGCGCGATGTCGAACAGCAATCGTGTTGGCGGAAAATCGATCCGCTTCGGTCGCGGCGGCATCACGCGCAGCAGCCACCACAATGCCGGAAGGCTTAGCAATCCAAGTAGCAACAGCGGTTCGGCGAAGGAGAGCGGCAGTCCCATCATACGGACTTGCCTAAATTCTTGCCCAAATTTTTGCCCGAATTGCTCTGCTCGGATTGACGATCACTGAAGATGGCGTGCGCGCCGGCGCCCATCCGCGCGTGCACGGCGAACAACAATTCAGTCGGGCCGCGATCGGTACGATGAATCGTGAAACTCCAGCCGAATTGTTCGGTCTCGGCGCGCAGCGCTGCGCGGTGATTGGCAACGATCGCCTGGTAATTCGCGCGCCACTTCTCCGCACGTCCTGCGGTAATGGTGCCACCAGCTTCGGGTTCAACAAATTCCACGCGCCCGGAATAGGGAAAGGTTTCTTCGGCAGGATCGACAATCTGGACGACATGGCCGCGCGCGCCGTTGGCCGCGAGTTGCCCAACGATATTCCGAAACTCAGAGACGGGACTCCAAAGATCGGACAACAACAGCACTTCCGAGAATGGCGCGGGCGCGAAATACGCAGGCAGGCTCGGCTGCTGGCTGGGGTCATGGACAATCGCCTGCGCCATCGTTTCAATGATGTTGCGATTTGCGGTCGGTCGCATCAAACCCGGAATTCCCACGCGTTCGCCGCCCTGCACGAGAATTTCTGCGAGTGCGAATCCGGCGACTAGCGCGCGGTCGAGTTTGCTCCACTCCGTCAGATGCGAATTGAAATCCATCGATGGCGAGCGATCGATCCAGAGCCAAACCGTATGTGACGATTCCCATTCGCGTTCGCGAACATAAAGATGATCGTCCCGCGCCGAGCGTCGCCAATCGACATTGCTTGACGGCTCGCCATTCGTGAAGCGGCGATATTGCCAAAAATTTTCTCCGGTGCCGGCGCGTCGGCGCCCGTGCAGCCCATGAATAATCGTCGCAGCAACGCGTCTTGCCTCGAGAATCAAACGTGGCACACGCGCGGCGAGCTTCCGGCTTTTGCCGACGGCAGCGCCGACCGCTTCGTTTTGTGCTTTATCGAGGCGTGGCTGCGCCATCATCTATCCAATTCGCGCCTTGAGCTGCGCAATGATATTCGTGATCGTCTGTCCTTCCGCGCGCGCTGAGAAAGTCAAAGCCATGCGGTGTTTCAGAACAGGCTCGGCGAGGTCGAGCACATCGTCGATCGACGGCGCAAGGCGCCCGTCGAGCAAGGCTTTTGCGCGAACCGCGAGCATTAATGCCTGGCTCGCGCGTGGACCCGGTCCCCACGCGATGAATTTTCCGGCTTGGCCACCTTCGTCTCCCGGTCGCGCGGATCTGACCAGCGTGAGAATAGCCTCGACTACGGAATCGCCGACCGGCAAACGGCGCACCAGCCGTTGCGCGGTGAGCAGCGTGTCGGTCGTCATCGCGGCCTTTGCCGCAATTTGTTCTGCGCCTGTCGTCTCAAACAGGATGCGCCGCTCTGCATCGCGGTTCGGATATTCGACGTCGATCTCCATGAGGAATCGATCGAGTTGCGCTTCAGGCAGGGGATATGTGCCTTCCTGCTCAAGCGGGTTTTGTGTCGCCAGCACATGAAAAGGTTTGGGAAGATCGTGGCGCGCGCCCGCAACCGTGATGTGTTGTTCCTGCATCGCCTGCAGCAGTGCGGATTGCGTGCGTGGGCTGGCGCGGTTGATTTCGTCCGCCATCAGAAGCTGCGCGAAAACCGGGCCTGCGATAAATCGGAACGATCGTTTTCCGGCGGCGGATTCATCCAGCACTTCAGCGCCGAGAATGTCCGACGGCATCAGATCGGGTGTGAACTGCACGCGCTTGGCGTCGAGACCGAGCGTGATGCCGAGCGTCTCGACAAGTTTGGTTTTGGCAAGACCCGGCACGCCGATCAAAAGCGCATGACCGCCGGACAGGATCGTGACCAGCGCATTTTCAACAACGCGATCCTGACCGAAAATCACGGTCGAGATCGCGTCCTTGACGGCGCGGATGTTGCCTGCAATTTGCTCGGCGGATCGGACGATCACGTCCTCGAGCTTTTCGACACTGTCGCTGCCAGCCATAACGCCCAAACTCCTTAAAGTTTACCGAGTCTCGATCTGCTTCTAACCATGCTAAACTCATGCAAAGGCCAAGTATTCCGTAATGTCTTACGGCTCAAAGCTGTCCCCATCTTAAGGTCCACAGACGGTCGACTCGATCACGTTGTGGCGAGTAGTTCCTTCCGGTTTTCGGCACAATTTCATCGTTTCCAGACGTGCACCAATCGTGCCAAACAACTGCTTCAACGTCAGGGAAAAGAATGGCGAACCAAGGGCAGAAGCAGGACGCCAACCCCGCGCAGCGCCTCGAGGGATTGACCCAGGCTGCACGCGGCGCAGCCCAAAAAGGGCTGCCGCCGGTTCATCTTTGGAATCCGCCATTCTGTGGCGATCTCGATATGCGAATCGCGACCGACGGCACGTGGTTTTATCTCGGCACGCCAATCGGGCGTCCGGCGCTGGTGAAGCTGTTTTCAACAATTCTCAAGCGTGAGAAGGATAAGTATTTTCTCGTCACGCCGGTCGAGAAGGTCGGCATCCGCGTCGATGACGTGCCGTTCATGGCCGTTGAAATGACCATTGAGGATGAACATGCGTCGCGGCGGTTGAGCTTTCGCACCAATGTCGATGACTGGGTTGCCTGCAATGGCGATCATCGTCTGCGATTCGACGCAGCACATGACGGCGGATTGACGCCCTATCTTCACGTGCGCGCGGATCTATGGGCGAAAGTCACGCGCGCGCTTTATTATGATCTGGTAGCGATGGGTGAGGAGCGAACGGTGAATGGCCGCGAGATGTTCGGGGTGATGTCGGGCGGTGAATTTTTCGCGATGGCCGACGCCGCGCAGGCGAGGGACGCCTCGTGACCGACAGCAATTTGCATCAGGCGCTCGCCAAACTCGACGCTCCGCTTAACATGGACTCGGACGAATTTTTCCGTCGTGCGCGCGCGCGTCTCAGCTTCAATGTGCCGCCGGGATTGACCGATCCGGCAATATTGGCACCGACCGGCGATTTCGGAACCGATGCGATGTTGCAGATTATCGCAAAAGAGAAACCGTTGCGTTCGGCGGCGGTGCTTATCGCCGTTGTGGAACGCGAGATGCCGACAGTGCTGCTCACGACGCGTGCGGCGCATCTCAACGAACACGCAGGACAGATTTCGTTTCCGGGCGGCAAGATCGAGACGAGCGATGCTTCGCCGCTCGATGCAGCTTTGCGCGAAGCCGATGAGGAAATCGGTCTCAAGCGCGCATTCGTCGATCCTGTCGGCTATCTCGATGTCTACGCAACGGGGTTCGGCTTTCGCATCATGCCGGTAGTGGCGCGGGTGCGGGTTGGATTTGAGTTGGCCGTGAGCAAGGACGAGGTGGACGACGTTTTTGAAGTCCCGCTTGCTTTTCTGATGGACCCGGACAACCACAAGCTCGGCACCAAGGAATTTCGCGGCATGAATCGCTCTTTTTACGAAATGCCATTCGAGCAGCGTTACATCTGGGGTGCGACGGCCGGGATGTTGCGCGCGCTTTACGAGCGGATTTATTTATGAGCGGACACGCATGATCCGTCCTGTTCTAACCGAAATCGGAATCTTTCTGATCCCGTTCGTGCTGTATGGCGCGTACCTGTTCGCGACGCGCTCGAGTGTCCTCGTTCAGTCGTCATGGCCGATGCATCTGATCGCCAAGCTGGCGCTCTGCGCGTTTGCGCTTGTCATCCTCAGTCTCGTTCTTCTCGCGAATTTTTCCGGCGTTCCGCCCGGCCTGACCTACACGCCCGCGCATATGGAAAACGGCAAACTGATTCAGGGATCTGAAAAATGAATGCCGTGCGTTCGCTGCGTGACGCGCTGTGGCTGACATCGGGGCCTGCCGCGTGTGTGCTGGCGTTGCTGAACGCGGAGGGTGAAGAGGCGCGCGCCGTCGGTGGAGCGGTACGCAACGCGCTACTGGGTTTACCGGTCGTCGAAGTCGATATCGCAACCACGGCGTTGCCTGACGAAGTCATTCGCCGCGCGGCGCTCGCGAAAATCAAAAGCGTTCCAACCGGCATCGATCATGGCACGGTCACGCTGGTGATCGACGGCGAGCCGGTCGAAGTCACGACATTGCGCGAAGACATCGAGACCTACGGCCGCAAGGCGAAGGTCGCGTTCGGCCGCGATTGGAAGCGCGACGCCAGGCGCCGCGATTTCAGTATTAACGGCATGTCGGCGACGCCGGATGGGACGATCCATGACGATGTCGGCGGTCTCGACGACATCGCCGCGCGGCGCGTGCGCTTTATCGGCGACCCGTCCCAGCGCATCGCCGAGGACTATCTGCGCATTTTGAGATTTTTCCGCATCCACGCGGCTTACGGCGAAGGCGAGCCGGATCGCGATGGTTATTCCGCCTGCATTGCCGGAAGAGACGGTCTGCATGAATTGTCTGCCGAGCGCATCCGCAGGGAGATGCTCAAGCTCGTCGTCGCCAAAGGTGCCTATGCGGCACTGATTGCAATGGACGATGCGGGGTTGCTGCTGAGGCTGATTGGCGGGGTGGTCTATCGCGGCCCTTTCAAGAGGATGACCAAAGAGGTCGAACCGAAACTCGGCCTCGGGCCGGATCCGGTTCGCAGGCTTGGCGCGTTGACGGTGGCCGTCACCGAGGATGCGAAGCGGCTGTCGCGTCGCCTGCGCCTGTCCAATGCCGAAACCAAACGTTTAGAGATGATGGGACACCGGTGGTGGAAGCTTGGCGGCATGGGCGATCAGTTCGCCCGTCGCCGTCTCTATAAGCTGGGCGAGGCCATCTACCGCGACCGGCTGATGCTGGCGTGGGCGCGGATGCCGGCGGCCGCGGATCAGGCGCGTTGGGTGGAGCTTGCAACGCTGCCGGGGCGTTGGACCGCGCCGGTATTTCCTCTAAAGGCTTCGGATTTCATCTCGCGTGGCATCGCGGAGGGACCGGCGCTGGGCCGTGTTCTGTCGCAGGCGGAGGATACGTGGCTCGCAGCCGATTTTCCGCTCGATGCTGCCGCGCTCAAGACGCTTGCTGATGAGGCGGTTGCCCGCTTCCAGCACGATCACAGACTTTAGCGCCACAGCCAAGCCTCATGAAATGCGGCCAACAAAAAAGCCCCGGACAATATCCGGGGCTTTTGAATTCCGTTTAAACAAAGTCGGATCAACGAAGGAAGTTGAACCAATCCCACTTGTAATTGAGGCCGACCTTGCCGGTGTGAAGACCCGAGAAATGCGTTGTCGATGCCACGACCGGCGTGAGGCCGGAGTAAGTGAAGTCCTTGTCAAAGCCAAGATAGAGGTACTCGGCCTTGATGCTCCACTTCGTATCCAACGCATATTCCCAGCCGCCGCCAACCGCGTAGCCGAGCGCATAATTGTGGTTGGTAAATCCGCCGGCGGCACCGCCAGTAAATACGCCGGTGTCAAAACGCGTCAGCACCGCGCCGCCCTTTGCGTAAATGAGCGACGATCCCGTTACGTAGCCGAGACGGGCTGCCCAAACATTGTAGAAGTTTCCGACTTGCGTTTCGCCGAAAGCGGGAGCTGCAGTCGGGAAAACGCCTTGGGTCTTAACGTGGATATAACCCGTCTCACCTTCATAGCCGAGCAACCAACTCGGCGAGAGCTGCCAGTTGTAGCCGCTGGTGTAGCCGCCGATAAATGTTGAGCCGAGCTTGTAAGATGCTGGCGGTGTGACAGCGAATGGATTGGTGTTGGTGAAATCGCTGGCACCAGACGCGCCGCCGACAAATCCGCCGATATAAGAACCGGACCAAGACCAGACGGGCGCAGGAGCAGGTGCCTTACTATAGATTGGAGCGGCAGCGCCCATGTCAGCGGCTGATGCTGCGGAGGCAATGCCCAAAACAGCAGCCGTGAAAACGAGAAGACCAATCTTGCGCATGGTAGCCCCTGAAAAATTTCGATGGCGGCACGATTCCGCCACACCTATGGCAACAGGGATACTTGGATGGAACGTCTAGCTCAACCGATTCCAGCGAAATAGCACCTCGGCTCGACTCTTATGGCGCCAGTGTGCTGTATGCGCCACACGCGGAATTTCGTCAAAAACTGCATTGTTTTCAAGCATTTCCGCGTCGGCAACCCGACTCCGGAAGGCACTCAAGGCCACTTCACCTCAGGCGGCATCGAGGACAGGATCGAATCGACATTGCCGCCGGTTTTGAGCCCGAAAATCGTGCCCCGATCGTAAAGCAAATTGAACTCCACATAACGCCCGCGACGAACCAGTTGCTCCTCGCGGTCGGAGGGGCCCCATTTGGCCTTGAAGTTGCGCCGCACCAGCGCCGGATAGACTTTCGTGAAGGCTCGTCCGACGTCTTGCGTGAAGGCCAGGTCCGCGTTCCAATTTCCCGTATCGAGCCAGTCGTAAAAGATGCCGCCAATGCCGCGCGCTTCCTTGCGGTGTGTGAGATAGAAATACTCGTCGCACCATGTTTTGAATTTGTCGTAGGGCGCGATGGTCGAATGGGCGTCGCAAGCGCTCTTCATGGCGGCGTGGAAGTCCACCGAGTCCGGGTCTTGTTGCGTGCGTCGCCGGTCAAGGACCGGGGTGAGGTCGGCGCCGCCGCCGAACCAGGACTTCGTCGTCACGACGAAGCGTGTGTTCATGTGAACCGCTGGCACGTTGGGATTGCGCGGATGCGCAATCAGTGAAATCCCCGACGCCCAGAAGCGCGGATCGTCCGCCGCTCCCGGAATTTGCGCGCGAAACTCCGGCGCAAATTCTCCATACACGGTCGAGCAATGCACGCCGGCCTTCTCGAACAGCCGCCCGCGCAGCATCGACATCACTCCGCCGCCGCCGGGTTTACCAGTGTGATCGGTGCGCTGCCACGCCGTGCGTTCGAAGCGTGACGCGTCACCCGGATAGAGCGCAGCGGGAGCTTCAGTTTCGAGTTTTTCGAGCGCTGCGCAAAGATCGTCGCGCAGTTTTTCAAACCACGCCTGAGCTGTCTGCTTGCGCTGTTCGATCGTCGTCGTGACCATGCGCGGTCCCTGAACCTCAGATGCCGGAATCGGGCCCGAAATACGTGCAGCTTTCGTTGCAGCTGTCGCGGTGGACTGTCACTTTTGTCACGCGGCCGGCATGCTGCACACGGTCCCAGATGAAACGCGAGAGATTTTCCAGCGTCGCCGGTCCCAGCGTTTGAATACGATCCAGCAGCTTGTGATCCAGCATTTTCTGGACTTCGCCCATCCGCTGTTCGAGAACGCCGAGGTCGAGCACCATTCCCGTTTCTGGATCGGGCGTACCGCGAATACTGACTTCGGCCCGAAAAGAATGGCCGTGAATTTCGTCGCTGGAGTCACCCAGCGTTGTACCGGGCAATGAATGCGCAGCCTCAAAACGGAACGATTTCGTCAATTCCCACATCGCGTATTGCCGGTCCTGTCTGACGAATATTCTATCGAATACCGAGTGTCTTGTGCGTTTGAACGCTGAGACGCCATTGCGGATGATCCAGACAATAGGCGATCGCAGCCTCGGTGCTGCGCGCTATGTCAGGTCCATCCATCGGCTGCAACGAAAACCGCTCAAATTTCAGGTTCTCGAAATTCTCCGGCGTGTTCTCCACCTGCGGATAGACCAGTTTCAATTCATGCCCTTCGCGAATGATGAGTTCGGTTCCGGCTTTTGGACTGACGCAGACCCAATCGAGGCCCGGAGGGGCCTCAATGGTGCCGTTGGTTTCCACCGCAATCTCAAATCCTCTCGCATGAAGTGCATCGATCAGCGTTGCATCGACCTGCAGTAACGGTTCGCCGCCGGTCAGCACAGTGTAACGGTCATCCGGCGGGCCGATCCATTGCGCCTCAACGGCGGCTGCAAGTTCGTCCGCCGAAGCATAGCGCCCGCCTTGCGTGCCGTCGGTGCCGACGAAGTCGGTGTCGCAAAATTTGCAGACGGCGTCGGCGCGATCTTCTTCGCGGCCACTCCACAGATTGCAGCCACTGAAACGGCAAAAGACCGACGCGCGACCGGCGTGAGCGCCTTCGCCCTGCAATGTCAGGAAGATTTCTTTGACCGCGTAGCTCAACTCGGTGGTCCTCTTATTTGATCGTATTTTCTTCACGCGAACCGGTACCCACTTCGCTTGAAAACACTCTATTGGTCGTTTGCCGCAACGCCTCGCCGAGTGCCATTGCTGCCGTCATTGCCACGTTCAGCGAGCGCATTCCGGGCGCGATCGGAATGACCAATCGCGCGTCGGCCGCGTCATGAACGTTGTCCGGTACACCGGCGGATTCCCGTCCGAACAGAAGTATATCCTCAGCACTGTATTCGTGGTCGAGATAGGGACGCGCGGCCCTCGTCGTGAATAAAATCAGCGGGCATTTTGCCGCCGTGCGCCATTCTTCGAATCCAGCCCACGAGTCGTGGCGCACGATTGTCACCTGATCCAGATAGTCCATTCCGGCGCGGCGAAAATGCCGGTCCGACACCGGAAATCCCGCTGGCTCGATGATATGCGCCTCGACTTTCAGGCAGGCGCAGAGCCGTAGAATCGTGCCAGTGTTTTGTGGGATGTCGGGCTGGTAGAGGGCGATACGCATCTGAATAAGCCTCTCGGCCCGGCGGGTAACTTACTAATTTAATTCGCTTTGGGAAGTTTTCGTGCATCGCACTAAAGTGTGCCGATAGCGGGCTTGCGCTCTTTCGGCAAGGGTGCCAATAGATCGATTCTAGACCGTATGTTCTGCCCGGTTGAGTGGGACAAGTGGTCATTCTGCCACCGCGGAGCCCGCGGGCACCGGCTGCTTCTGGAAGGGCGCCCACCGCGCACAATCGGGAGCGGTTCCCCCGGCCGCAGTTCGGAAAGGGTTTGCAATCGTGACGTCCTCTTCTTCGGCTGATCCGACTCGCCGGGATTTTCTCTTTGTCGCAACCGGAGCCGTCGGCGCAATGGGTGCCGTCGCAGCGGCATGGCCGCTGATCGCCCAAATGAATCCGGATGCTTCGACCATCGCCGCGGGCGCGCCCATCGACGTGGATTTGGCACCGATCGCCTCGGGGCAGGACATCAAGGTTTTCTGGCGCGGCAAGCCGATCTACATCATGAACCGTACTAAAAAGCAGGTCGATGAAGCGCGCGCCGTGCCGGTCGCGAGCCTGCCCGATCCGCAGAGCGATCAATCGCGCACCAAGGAAGGTCACGAACAGTGGCTCGTCGTCATCGGTATCTGCACGCATCTCGGATGTATCCCGATTGCGCATGAAGGCAATTACGACGGCTTCTTCTGCCCGTGCCACGGCTCGCAGTACGACTCCTCCGGTCGCATTCGCCAGGGACCGGCGCCGCTGAATCTGGCTGTGCCGCCATACGCCTTCCTCTCGGACACTAAAATCAAGATCGGTTGATCTGACCGGTCGCATCGCTTCAATCTTTTCAGGTTTTTCAGGATCGCATCATGAGCGGACCATCCAACTTCCAGCCAACAAATCCAGTTGTGAAATGGATCGAACGGCGTCTTCCGATTTTTGGCCTGATGCACTCGTCCTTCGTTGCGTATCCGACACCGCGTAACCTGAATTACTGGTGGACCTTCGGCGGCATCCTGTCGCTGATGCTCGGTGTGCAGATTATCACCGGCGTTATTTTGGCGATGCATTATACACCGCATGTCGATTTCGCATTCAAGTCGGTCGAACTGCTCGTCCGCGACGTCAACTATGGATGGCTGCTTCGCTACGTGCACTCCAACGGCGCGTCCATGTTCTTCGTCGCCGTCTACATACACATGTTCCGCGGTCTTTATTACGGCTCATACAAGGAGCCGCGCGAAGTGCTCTGGATTCTCGGCGTCATCATCTACCTTTTGATGATGGCAACCGGCTTCATGGGTTACGTGTTGCCTTGGGGCCAGATGAGTTTCTGGGGCGCGACCGTCATCACCAATTTGTTCGGCGCAATTCCTGTGGTCGGCGACAGCATCGTCACTCTGTTGTGGGGCGGCTACTCGGTCGGTAATCCCACACTGAATCGATTTTTCTCGCTGCACTACCTGCTGCCATTCGTCATTGCTGGCGTCGTCGTGCTGCACGTCTGGGCGCTGCATGTCGCGGGGCAGAACAATCCGGCTGGCGTCGAGCCGAAGACGCAGAAGGACACCGTGGCGTTCACACCTTACGCGACGATTAAAGACGCGTTCGGTATGTCGTGCTTCCTGCTGTTCTTTGCCTGGTTCGTGTTCTACGTGCCGAACTATCTCGGCGACGCAGACAACTATATCCCGGCCAATCCCGGCGTGACGCCGGCGCATATCGTGCCTGAATGGTACTATCTGCCGTTCTACGCGATCCTGCGTTCGATCCCGAACAAGCTTGCCGGTGTCATGGCGATGTTCGGCGCGATTGTCGTGCTTGCGTTCTTGCCGTGGCTCGACAGTGCGAAGGTGCGCTCGTCGCGTTATCGCCCATTGGCCAAGCAGTTCTTCTGGTTCTTCGTGGTGGTCTGCATCGGACTTGGCTATCTCGGCGCCAAGCCGCCGGAAGGCATCTACGTGGTCGCGGGCCGCATCCTGACGTTCTGCTACTTCGCCTATTTCTTGATCGTGCTGCCGGTTCTCGCGCGCGTCGAAAAAACCCGCCCGCTTCCGAATTCGATCGCGGACGATGTGCTGTCGAAATCCGGCAAAGCCCTCGCGTCATTGCTGTTCGCCTTCCTCGTCGGCGGTTCGTTGTTGCTCGGCGGCGCGACCAAGTCGCTTGCGGCCGATGACGCTCATGGCGCGATTCCCCCATCGCTGAAATGGTCGTTCGCAGGACCGCTCGGCAAATTCGATCAGGCGCAATTGCAACGCGGCCTCAAGGTCTACAAGGAAGTCTGCTCGGCCTGTCATTCGTTATCGTATGTCGCGTTCCGCAATATTGCCGATCCGGGCGGCCCTGGATATTCCGTGGCGCAGGCTGAGGCATTTGCCGCCGGCTACACCGTCAAGGACGGGCCGAACGATGCCGGCGACATGTTCGATCGCCCCGGTCGCCCGGCGGATTATTTCCCGTCGCCGTTCCCCAACGAACCGGCTGCACGGTCGGCCAACGGCGGAGCGTATCCACCCGATCTGTCGCTGATGGCCAAAGCGCGCTCCTATGAGCGCGGTTTTCCGCAATTCGTGTTCGACTTCTTCACCCAATTCCAGGAGCGCGGCCCAAACTATATCGACGCGTTGCTTCAGGGCTTTGAAGAAAAACCGCCGGCTGGTTTCAGCCTTCCGGAAGGCTCTTATTACAACAAGATTTATCCCGGCCACGCGATCAAGATGCCGCCTCCACTCAGCGACGGACAGATTACCTTCGACGATGGTTCGCCTGCAACCGTTCAGCAATATGCTAAGGACGTGTCAGCCTTCCTGATGTGGACCGCCGAGCCGAAGCTCGAGGCGCGCAAGCGTCTTGGTATGCAGGTCATGGTGTTCCTGCTGCTGCTAAGCGGGCTGTTGTATTTCACCAAGAAGAAGGTCTGGGCCAACGCGCATTAGCGCGTATTCCGCCAAAGTGGGCGCCGGTTTTGCGATAAGAATACGCGTAAATTGGTCAACGATTGCGCGATTGCTCCCGCAACAAAAAGCTCCCTTATGGGAGCTTTTTTCTTTTGCGACGCGGTCAGGGAATATTTTATCAGCGCTTGAACAGTCCCATGATCGTCGCTTTCGCCAGCGTATTGAAATGGAGTTGAAATCCCACCACGGCGGCGGACGTATCGGCGGTAGCTTTGATGTCACCGCCGACTGCATATACCGTGAAAAAATATCGATGTGCGTGATCGCCTTCCGGCGGGCAGGGTCCGCCATAACCGGGCTTGCCGAAATCCGTCCGGGTCTGAAGTGAGCCCTGTGGCATTTTCCCGTTCGCGCTTCCCGCGCCGAGCATCAGTTCAGTTACAGTTGATGGAATCTTGATCGCCACCCAATGCCAAAAGCCGCTTCCGGTTGGCGCGTCGGGATCGTAGCAGGTGATAGCAAAGCTCTTGGTGCCTGCCGGTGCGTCGGTCCATCGCAGATGAGGCGACAGATTGCCGCCTGCGCATCCGAACCCGAAATCCGACGAGAGAATGTGATCCTTGGCGAGGGCGTCGCTGTCTTTGAAGCTGTCGCTTGTGACTGCAAAGGCCATGTGCGTCTCCTTGAATTCCCCGTTATCAGCCTAGCCCGGAAACGCATGAACGCAATGGCGTGTATTCTGTCTCGGCGAAGCTCTTGACATCATCTCCCACGAATGATGTTTTGCCCCCATGAACAATTTGTCCTGCCTAGCCAGACTTTGGTGGCGCACCTTCTAAAGGTGGCCGGTACGATTTTGTGTGATTGATCGTGAGGCCGCCATGCAGAGGCGGCCTTTTGTTTGTCCTGTATGGCGTTCCTCATCCAAGTTGCTTAAGAGGATTCGATGAACAGGACGCTTTTTTCTCTTCCCGCGCAAAGTGACTACAAGACTGCTCGCGGTCTCGATGTTTTGCGCTCGGTCGAGACATTTACCGGCGGTACCGCGCTCGACACGTTGATCGAACGCTTGGATAAATGTCGCGGCGTTGTGCTGTCGTCGGGCACCACTGTGCCGGGTCGGTACGAGAGTTTCGATCTGGGATTTTCCGATCCGCCGCTGAAACTTGAATCCTCCGGCACCGATTTTACCATCGAAGCCCTGAACGAACGTGGCAAGGTTCTCGTCGCGTTTCTCGCTGAAACGATCGTTGAGCCGTGCGCGACGATGACCGAGAAGAGTGCGACGCGCCTCAAAGGAACGATCACGCGTGGCGCGGCTCCAGTGGACGAGGATCAACGCACCCGCCGCGCGTCTATCATGTCTCTCGTGCGCGACATCATCGCAGCGTTCAATTCACAGGACGATCCACTGCTCGGCCTGTTCGGCGCATTTGCCTACGATCTTGTTTTTCAGATGGAAGATTTGGTGCAGAAGCGCGCCCGCGCAGCCGACCAGCGCGACATCGTCCTCTATGTGCCGGATCGCATTCTGGCTTACGATCGCGCGACCGGGCGCGGCGTGGTCCTGAGTTATGATTTTGCGTGGAAGAGCAAATCCACCAAGGGCGTTTCGCGCGAAACACCTTCGAGCGTTTACACCAAGACCAAGCACGAAGGTTTCGCCGATCACGCCCCCGGCGACTATCAGGTCACAGTGGAAACTGCGCGGAAAGCGTTTGCGCGCGGCGATTTGTTCGAGGCGGTGCCTGGACAATTGTTCGCCGAGCCTTGCGAGCGCACGCCTGCGGAAGTGTTTCAACGCCTGTGCAGAATCAATCCGTCGCCCTATGGCGCGCTGATCAATCTCGGCGACGGTGAATTTCTTGTGGCAGCATCACCTGAAATGTTCGTGCGCTCCGACGGGCGGCGCATCGAGACCTGCCCGATTTCAGGCACCATCGCGCGGGGTGCGGACGCTATCGGTGACGCGAAACAGATTCAGGAATTGCTGAATTCGGAGAAAGACGAATTCGAACTCAATATGTGCACCGACGTCGATCGCAACGACAAAGCGCGCGTTTGCGTGCCGGGGTCGATCAAGGTTTTGGCGCGGCGCCAGATCGAAACCTATTCCAAGTTGTTTCACACCGTCGATCATGTCGAAGGCATGCTACGTCCTGGCTTTGACGCCATCGATGCATTTCTCACGCACTGCTGGGCGGTCACTGTCACCGGCGCGCCGAAACTCTGGGCGATGCAGTTCGTGGAAGATCACGAGCGCTCATCTCGTCGCTGGTATGCCGGCGCGCTCGGCATGATTGGTTTCGACGGCAGCATCAATACAGGCCTGACGATCCGTACCATCCGCATGAAGGATGGCCTCGCCGAAGTGCGGGTCGGCGCGACATTGCTGTTCGATTCCGATCCGGTTGCCGAAGAGAAAGAATGCCAGACCAAGGCAGCCGCGCTGTTTCAGGCGCTGCGCGGAGATCCGCCGAAACCGCTATCGGCTTTCGCGCCCGATGCAACCGGCTCCGGCAAGAAGGTTTTGTTGATCGACCACGACGATTCCTTCGTCCACATGCTGGCAGATTATTTCCGCCAAGTCGGCGCGGACGTCAGCGTCACCCGTCATTCTCACGCGCTCGAACTGCTTGCCAAAAATAAGTATGACCTGCTGGTTCTGTCACCCGGTCCCGGACGGCCGGAAGATTTCGGGATTTCAAAATTCATCGGTGCTGCGCTCGACAAGAAGCTCCCGATTTTCGGCGTTTGCCTCGGCGTGCAAGCGATCGGCGAATATTTTGGCGGCAAGCTCGGACAATTGCCCTTGCCTGCGCATGGACGGCCCTCGCGTGTTCAAGTGCGCGGCGGCACGCTGATGGGCAATCTTCCCAATGAAGTTGTGATCGGCCGCTATCATTCGCTATACGTCGAACGCGATACCATGCCGGACGTGCTTACAGTCACCGCGACGACCGAGGACGGCATTGCGATGGCGATCGAACACAAAACTCTGCCGGTGGGCGGCGTGCAATTTCATCCTGAGTCGCTGATGTCGCTTCAGGGCGATGTCGGGCTTCGGATTGTGGAGAATGCATTCCGGCTTGGCCAACCCACCAACAATTGAGATATAAATTCTTGCCGGACTTTGAAAGTGACGATCATGAATCTCGAAAACGATTTGAAAGCATCGATCCGCACCATTCCGGATTATCCGAAACCCGGCATCATGTTTCGCGACATCACCACGTTACTCGGCAATGCGCGCGCGTTTCGCCGCGCGGTCGATGAGTTGGTACAGCCGTGGGCCGGGTCCAAGATCGACAAGGTCGCAGGCATGGAGGCTCGAGGCTTCATCCTCGGCGGCGCGGTCGCGCATCAGGTCTCCGCGGGTTTCGTGCCGATCCGGAAAAAAGGCAAGCTGCCGCACACTACGGTGAAGATCGCCTACTCACTGGAATACGGTCTGGATGAAATGGAAGTGCATGCCGACGCAATTGCGCCGGGGGAGCGCGTGATTCTGATTGACGATCTGATCGCGACCGGTGGCACGGCGGAGGGTGCGGTGAAATTGTTGCGCCAAATTGGAGCGGACGTGGTTGCGGCCTGTTTCATCATCGACCTGCCGGAGTTGGGAGGCGCTGCCAAGCTTCGCGCGATGGACGTTCCGGTGCGAACGTTAATGACTTTCGAGGGGCACTAAGACGGCCCGCTCTTATAGCTTGTGCAGGATCAAGTTCAGCTCAAGCTCGCGGAACAGCGTGTAGTTTGCCCGCACCCATTTGTGCAGTTCCGACGATTGATCCACCGTCGAGCGCAAATAGTCGGTGAATGAAAAATTCGTTCGCCCGATGATGGACTTCAAAAACGCTGGCAGGGCGGCAATTTTCAGCGGACGCGCGCCCGCATAGACATCGGGCAATGCACCGCGAAGGACGTGCTCGTTTTCGACGGACACAATCGCAATTCTCGTAAAATTCTTGTGCAGCTTGGTCCATTCCCGTGTCGAGGCGCGATCGGCACCCGACAGATAAAGAATGATCGGATCGATGCCGCGACGCTCGGCTTCCTTCATGTATCCGATTTCGGTGACAATTCTGAAGAAGTCATCGAAGGCATGAAAGCCGAGGTCGACCACTTTGGGTACGGCGTCGTTGAGGACCAGGCGATCCATCAGCGCCATCTGGCCGAAGGTGTCACTGATCAGCGCGGTTTCGGTCAACTCTGGAAGGTAGTCGAGCAGCGACGGTTCGCGGATATTGATGTCGAACGCGGTGACGGAGCCGTTCTGGAGAAGAAGAAACTCAGTGAGAAGCCGCGCGACGAGCGTTTTACCCACATCGGGGCGCGGCGAGCAGACAATGTAGACGGGCGTGCGACGCATCGGCGCAATCTACGCTAGTGTCCTGAATCCGACGTTCGCTTCATTTTGCAGCACTCTCTAAAGCGAACGTCGGATCCGAAAGGACACTAGAAGTTAAAAATTCGAGTGGTCCTTTGGTTCTGGCATTCGCAAAGATAGTTGCTGAGGCGGGATGCGAATGCCAGAACCGGACCACTCGGTTAGCCTTCGCCCACAATTCGCGGCGTCGCTTTTTCCTTCGCGCCGACGATTTCCGTCAGCTTGATGCGGTCGAATTCGCCCCAGACGTTGCCGAGCCAGTGACGCACATAACCGCGCAGCACGAATGAATAATTCGCGGCTTCGTCACGCGTGCCTTTGTTGGCGACGAATTTGAGGAACGGAACGGACGCAACTTCGACCTGCTCATAGGCCATTTCGTTCAGCTTCGGAATCGTGATCTCGGTCGCATTCTTGATGCGACGGAAATAGGAATTGTAAGTCGCCTGATCCCATTCAAAGAAGCTGGTGTTGTTGATGAAGTTCTTCACCAGAAAATACTTTGCGCCGTCCATGAAGTTCGCGGTCTCGGCGATTTCATCCAACGACGCGATGGAAGGGCCGAGAATGTGGAAAACCGCAAATGTGATCTGGCCGGATTTGGCAGCATCCAGAAACCCAATGTCGCGCAAGGAGGCGAGGGTCGGGGACATCAGTCCTGCGCGAACGTCGATGACGGTGACGGCGTTGCCGGACATGTTGAGCGTGTCGAAGATTTTCATCTGATCGGATGTGCTGGTTACATCGACGATCTCGGTAATATCGGGATGGAAACGCTTCAGCGTTCCGCGAGGCGACTCGGTATCGAACGCGCGCGCCGGCACGTTGTTCGCAGTGAAATAATCGAGAACGGTACGCGAGACAGTGGTCTTGCCGACACCACCCTTGTCCGCGCCCACTACGATGACTGTCGGCTTCGCCATGAAATTCCCTAACGCGTTACGCGACTTAAACTGAACGCGAACGATAGCACTACATTGAGGACGGATGTGGCGCGAAAGAGCGTTGCTTGGCCCGCCGACACGCATCCCTGCATTCCGTTCGAACATGGCAGAAACAAGGGATAATTCAATTCCTTACACGGGAGTTAGGGTTAATACTGCGGACTTCGTTAACGCGCACAGGCGCGAGTTTCTGGCTTGATTGCAGGGAAAATCCCACTTCTCGGAAAGAAGCGGGATTGGGTTCGCCCAATAAAAAGGCGCTCACGGATCTCTGACAGATTATGGCTTCGCCAGATGCCAGGCACCGTTGAGAAAGCCATCGCCGTTGATGTCGCCGGGAACCGCGTCCTTCTTGAAGGGGTAGAGTGGCTTGCCTTTATAGGCCCACATCTTCATGCCGGCGTCGCGCGCAACAATTGTCATCTAGGCGGATGGTTTGGCGTCGTCGGCTGCTGCAAGCGCCGGCCAATTTTCAGCGCAAGGCCCGTTGCATATCGACTTGCCGTCGGCACCCCTGTCGAACGTGTAAAGCGTCATGCCCTTGGCGTCGACGAAGGTCTTGCCTTTCGTCGTGTCGGCAGTCTTGAGCATCTGTGCCGATGCAGCGGTGGTCATAATAAAAGTCAAAGCAGCGACTGCAGCGTATGTACGGGACATCGCAGCTTCACTCCCGACAAATGATGTGACGAAGCGAACGCGCCACTGAATAAAGCTCGGCGAGAAGAAACTATTCCGGAGTTGAATTCGGAGTTCCAAATATGGCGTCGCCCCAGTTTATTTTACGCGCGCGGGAATAATTTTGTTTGTCCCGATGCGGGACGTTCTCAATCTTAACACCGTCTTTGGCGCAGAGCTTTGCTGTCACCGCAATCTTCGTGACTTTCGGTTGAGCGAGAACGCGTGAAGGGCGTTCGGTCAAATTTGTGCGCGTCAACGCGACATAACTGAATTTCTCGTCCTCGTAAGGAAGTTCAGCACCTTTAAGGTGTTTGTGCGCGCGCGACCGTGCAAGGCGTTGAGAGAAGTGACACCAGTCGGGTGCGATCAGCGGACAGGCGTTGTCGTGCGGGCATGGTGCAATCGCACGGGCACCTTTGACGATCAATCGTGTCCGCATTTCGATGATGCGCGCGTATCCATTGGGCGTACCGGGCTCGACAATCAGCAGAGTATCGTTCGTCTTCGCCCACATCGCATCGGCGAGAGCCATTCGCCCGGAGTTAGAAAGCTCGCCGATCAGATAGCTCGCGATGACCAAATCTGCCGACGATGCATCATCAAGCAGTTTTTCGGCGTTGCCTTGGCTGTAGTTTAGCGCGGTTAAGCGCGAACCCGAGCGCGACAATTCGACAGCAAGCTCACGCAGTACAGGATTGGAATCCAGCAACTTAAAATTATTCAACGAGGAAAACGCTTCCGCGGCCGCCCACGTCGCAGTGCCCGGTCCAGCGCCGATATCTAGCAAGCTCACAGGTTTAAAGTCGGCCCGAATTTCCATGATCGCATTGAGACAAGCAGCGATAGCTGCGTAAGTTGCTGGCATGCGCGAAAGTGCGTAAGCGAGGGCATCCTCCTCGGTCTTGATGGATTTTGAATCGCCGCCGCCGCGATAGTTTTTTGAAATAGTATCCGCACGCTGCGCCGCGTCTTTGCGCGAGACGCCTTGGGCTTTGCGTTCAAGTGCTGCTTTGAGTTCGGCAGGAAGATCGTGCGTCATAGAAGTCCTCGGGCCGTGCGCGGCCCAAGGAGATTATAAGGCGATTATGCCACGTTCTGGTCGAGGATTTTCACGGCACTTTCAAGATCGACCGACACTAGCTGCGACACACCGCGTTCCGCCATAGTGACGCCGAACAGCCGGTTCATGCGCGCCATCGTGATCGGATTGTGCGTGATGATGATGAAGCGTGTTTCGGTCGAGCGCGTCATCTCATGCAGCAGGTTGCAGAAGCGTTCGACGTTGTGATCGTCCAGCGGCGCATCGACTTCGTCCAGCACGCAGATCGGCGCTGGGTTGGTGAGGAACACCGCGAAGATCAGCGCCAGCGCCGTCAAGGCCTGTTCGCCGCCCGAGAGCAGCGACAGCGTTTGCGGTTTCTTGCCGGGTGGCTTGGCGATGATCTCAAGACCCGCTTCAAGCGGATCGTCGCTCTCGATCAGATGCAACTCAGCTTGGCCGCCGCCGAACAGCTCGGTGAACAGCCGCTTGAAATGCGCGTTGACCACTTCGAATGACGCCAACAATCGCTCACGAGCTTCCTTGTTGAGACTCTGGATGCCCTGTCGCAGCCGCTTGATGGCCTCGACCAGATCGTCACGCTCGGTTGTTAATGTCAGGTGCTGCGCTTCAACTTCGCGCAGTTCTTCTTCGGCGAGCAGGTTGACTGCGCCAAGACGATCGCGGTCGCGGCGCATTTTTTCCAGATCGGCTTCGATCTCCGTCACTGGCGGTAATTCCGCTCCCGGCGCAATTTCCGCCAGCGCCGCGACGCCCTGCGGTTCGACTTCGAGCATGTCGCGGATTTCGCGCTCGATGTCGTCAAGACGGCGTTTGGTGCCGTCCATGCGCTCTTCCGAGCGGGCGCACGCTTCGCGCGCGGCGGACAACCCATCGAGCGAAGCCCGTGCCGCTTTGTCGGTTTCCGCCATCAAGGTTTCTGCGGCAGCAAGCGCGTCTGCAGCGGTGCGGCGACTGGATTCCGCAGTTTCGATCTCACTGATCAGTGCGCGGCGCTTTTCAGCGAACACAACGGGTGCCTTGTCGAGTTCGGCGCGCTCGGTTTTGACTTCGACGATGCGGGCTTCGACGGTCGAGATCTGCGAGGCCGCATTTTCTTTGCGGCTTTGCCACTCGTTGCGCTCGGCCAAAATGGCCTGGACGCGGCGATTGGCGAGTTCGGCCTCGCGGGCTAGCGCCTGCGCTTCGGCGCGGACGTCGGCTGCAATCTTGCGATGGCCTTCCATGTCGCTACGCGCGGAGGCGAGCTTGGCCTCCGTCTCGGTGCTTTTCGGCAATTCACCCAGCGCAGCAACGAGACTGAAATGCGCGCCGTCGGCCTCGGTGCGGTCGGCGGCAAGACGCGTGCGCGCTTCATCGTGCGCTGACCGCCGCGCGGCGTGGCGGCTGATTTCGCGCTCAGTTGCGGCATGAGTTTCACGTGCGGCATCCGCGTCGCGTTGTGCGGATCGCGCCGCATCTCGCGCTGCGGTCTCGGCGGCAGATGCCGCTTTCAGTTCGGCTTCGGCCTTTTCCAAAGCCTGACGCTTTGAAGTCGCATCAAGACGCGCCTGTTCCAGTTCGGCTTCGATGTCACTGAGTCGTGCGCGTTCCGCCAGACGTCGTGCCGCCCCGGTCGGCGCGTGCGCAGCGGCGATGAAACCGTCCCACCGCCACAGATCGCCTTCAGGCGAAACCAGACGTTGCCCGGTTTTGAGTTGCAAAGCCAGTTGGGCGCCGCGCTCGCGGCTCACAACGCCGATCTGCGCCAATCGTCGCGCCAGTTCGGGCGGCGCTTCGACATGCGCAGACAAAGGCTTCACGCCCGCAGGCAATGACGGATCGCCTTCGATGGCACCTAAATTGGACCAGCGCATCGGTGCGGTCGGTTCAACAGGCGCATCGAGATCGTCGCCGAGTGCCGCACCGAGCGCTTTCTCGTAACCCTTGCCGACGCTGACGCCGTCGATAATTGGCGGCCAGAGATTCTTGGTTTCGCCGTGGACCAGTTTGGAAATCGTCTTGGCTTCAGTCTCGAGCCGCTGCAGCCGCTGGTCGGCCTCCGAGAGAGGCGTTCGTGCCGCTTCGAGTTTTGAGCGCGCTGCGATGTGCACCGCTTCACTTGCTTCGACGCTCGCAACGGCCTTCGACAAAGTCTGTTGAACGGCCTGCATCGTGGTCGCAAGCGCGCCGAGATTGCCAAGGCCGGATGTTTCGGTCGAGAGCTTTGTGACTTCGTTCTCGACGTTGGCGATGTCCTGATCGAGCTTTCCAAGCCGTTCGCGATGCGAACGGATACCGTCCTCGAATTGATGACGCTTCGCGGTGAGATCAGCCAGCGCCGTCGTCAGTTCAGAGAAGGTCCGCTCTGCGGCAGTAAGAATTGTTTCGGCTTCAGCGACGCGTCCATCCGCGCCGCTGCGCTTATCGACGCCGGATTTGATTTCCTGCTTGAGAACGCCGTCTTCGGAATCCAGCCGCCCCATTGCGACATCCGCGTCCGACGATTGGCGCTGCTCGCGCGCGATGTCGGCTGCAAATTGTGTGAGCCGCCGATCCAACTCGTTGACGCGTTCCTTCGCGCGCTCTTCCTCGCGGTCGAGCAGTTCGCGCGCGTTAGTCAGCCGCTGCAGTCCTGCGGCGGCACGCGCTTCGTTTTCACGCAACCCCGGAAGTTCCGATGCGCGGACGGCTTGAATGCGCGCAGCTTCTGCCTGCTCGCGCGTGCGCTCAGCCTGTTCGCGAATATTCAGATCGTGCGTCTTGCCGGCCTCAGTGACATCGGCCTGCGATTGCACCCAGCGCAAATGAAACAGCATGGCTTCGGCCTTGCGCACTTTGGCCGCGACTTCTCTGAAACGAATGGCCTGCCGCGCTTGTTTCTTCAGACCGTCGATTTGTCCCGCCAATTGGCCGATGACGTCCTCGACGCGCAAGAGATTTGTCTCGGCTGCTTTCAAACGCAATTCAGCTTCGTGACGGCGCGCGTGCAATCCTGCAACGCCGGCGGCGTCTTCCAAAACACGACGTCGCTGGTCTGGGCGCGCCTGAATGATCTCACCGATTTTACCTTGATGGACGAGCGCCGGCGAGCGTGCGCCGGTCGCGGCATCCGCAAACAGAATTTGAATATCGCGCGCGCGGACGTCCTTGCCGTTGATGCGATAGACCGAGCCTGCTTCGCGCTCGATGCGCCGCGAAATCTCCAGCGTCTCCTGATCGTTCATCGCAGACGGCGCGGAGCGATCGGAATTGTCGATGGTCATCGCCACTTCGGCGTGATTGCGCGCGGGGCGATTTCCTGAACCGGCGAAGATCACCGAATCCATGTCGGCGGCGCGGAGCGATTTGTGCGAGGTCTCGCCCATCGCCCATCGCAATGCCTCGACCAAATTCGACTTGCCGCAGCCGTTCGGCCCGACCACACCGGTCAGGCCCGGCTCGATCAGGAAATCGGTCGGTTCGACGAAGGACTTAAATCCGTGGAGGCGAAGACGCGTCAGTTTCATGCGGTTGATGCTCTTTGGGTGGAGGCTGAATTTCTCCACCAGGACAAGGCCGTAGCGCGCTTATCCATCATAACTGAGTCGCGGGATGCGCCTCGAACCGCCAGACAATGGCGAGATGGCGAGGGGAGGGCAACTGCACCTCCGGCTTTTCCCAAGCCTTTTGCTGCCCGGTTCCTGCTGAATCCTGTTGAGATTTCAAAACGATGCTTGTGGCCGCTAGCGGCCACTCCAGACGTCGCAACGAACGGATGAGTGCGCCTTAGCTCTTCAGCAGCGGCTTGATCAGCTTCTCAAAGGCATCGAACGACGTTTCGCCCTTCACAGCTGTGCCATTGACGAAGAAGAACGGCGTCGAATTCACCTTGAGCGTCTCATTGGCGTATTTGAGATCGTCGATGATGTTCTTGCGGATCGACGGATCGTCGTCCACGCACGCCTTGATCTGCGCCTCAGAGAATCCGGCCTGCTTGCCGATGCGATTGATCGTCGCCAGCGGATCGTTCACCAGTTCATTCTGCTGCTTGAAAATAATATCGACCAGTGTGAAATATTTCGCAGAGTCTTCCTTGGCGATGCAGCGCGCCGCGGCAGAGGCTGCCAACGCGACCTTGTCGAGCGGAAACTCGCGAAAAATGAAACGCACTTTCCCTGTGTCGACGTAATCCGTTTTCAGTTTTGGAAACACGTCCTTGGTGAAGGCGGCACAATGCGGGCAGGTCATCGACGCGTATTCGACGATGGTCACGCTTGCGTCCTTGGGGCCGAGCGTCATGTCGCCCAGCATCGACGGCTTTGCGATCTGTTCAGCCGTCTGAGCGTTGGCGGTGCTAAAAAGCCGCCACGGCGAAAGACCGAGTGCGGCAGCAAGGCCGGTCAGCGAAAGAACGGCAGTGAATGCGCGGCGCGTGATGTTCAACGGTCTGCTCCAGAAAAATGCTCGTCGGACATCGAGATAGGTCCGATCGTTGATGTTCGCTAGCTTGAAACCACAAATGTGGCAATGGCGGGCCGTCTCGACGGCGTAAAGCCTTACGTCAATTTCCCTTGATCGACGCACCGAGCCGCGCGAGCGCCGCGCGCAAATCTGGGTCCTCGACATCTGCAAGTCCGTCGGCGACGCGGGCGACAGCTCCTGCGTCCGGTTCTTTTAGACGCTTCGGCGCACCTTTTCGCGTCAGGGGTGCTTGGCGGATTGCAATCCGCCCGACGGCATTCCAGCCGAAAAAGCGGTTCACCCGTTGCAGAATGACATCCGACGTATGCTGGATTTCCAGCGCCACCGGCCCTTCGACGCGCAAGACCAATGTCGCGGGTTCCGCAGGCTGGCCCTCTGCAGGACGCACCCACTGGATTTTAATCGGTTCCGAATGGGCCGCGACATCGGCCCCGGCGATTTCGGCCCAGCGCGTCACCAGTTCGCGCGACGCAAACCCCTGCTTGGCGAAAGCGTCGCTGAACACTTGACCCAGAAGTGCGGACAAGGGTTTCGCGGTGATGCGGCGGGGCTTGTTCATGCTTGATAGCTTTGTTTACAACGATGAGATGACCTTATCAGGTGCAGTCATACAGCGAAACAAATCGCGCCGGGATATGCCCGCTGTTCCCGGTGCCGATCGCTCGGCATTGCTGCTCGATTGGTATGACCGGCATCGCAGAAAACTCCCGTGGCGCGCATTGCCGGGCGAACGCTCCGATCCCTATCGCGTCTGGCTATCGGAAATCATGCTGCAGCAAACGACCGTCAAAGCGGTCGGGCCGTATTTCGACAAGTTCCTGGTGCGCTGGCCGACGGTGAATGCGTTGGGTGCAGCGTCGCAGGACGACGTGCTGCGCATGTGGGCCGGGCTTGGATATTATTCACGCGCGAGAAATCTTCACGCCTGCGCCGTGGCCGTGTTGCGCGAACATCGCGGCGCATTTCCCGATAGCGAAGAAGGCCTGCGTGCGTTGCCGGGCGTTGGCCCATACACGGCCGCTGCGATTGCTGCGATTGCATTCGGTCGGCGAACGATGCCGGTGGACGGCAATATCGAGCGCGTGGTGTCGCGGCTGTTTGCCGTCGAAGAGTCGCTGCCGAAAGCGAAGCCGAGAATTCAGGAGCTCGCAGCCACGCTGCTTGGCGCGTCGCGCGCAGGAGATTCCGCGCAGGCGTTGATGGATCTTGGAGCGACGATTTGCACGCCGAAAAAGCCAGCCTGCGCGCTATGTCCGTTCAACGATGATTGCGTTGCGCGCGCGCGCGGCGATCAGGAGACGTTTCCGCGGAAAGCACGCAAGAAAACCGGCGCATTGCGTCGCGGTGCCGCATTTGTCATCACGCGTGGCGACGAAATTCTGGTTCGTGCTCGCGCTGAAAAAGGTTTGCTCGGTGGCATGACCGAAGTGCCGACGTCGGAGTGGATTTCAGATCAAACCGACAGAGCCGCATTGAAGGCCGCGCCGGTGCTGAACGGCGTCTCGCGCTGGCATCGCAAAGCGGGCGTCGTGACGCATGTGTTCACGCATTTCCCGCTGGAGCTTCTTGTTTACACCGCGCGCGTTACTTCGCGAGCCCGCGCACCGAAAAATATGCGCTGGGTGAAGATCGCGACGCTGAAGGATGAAGCGTTGCCGAATGTGATGCGAAAGGTTATCGCGCACGGCCTAACATCATACGTCGTCGTTAACGCGCAGGGAACTTAAATAGAATCTGGGCTATGCCGCGCCGTATCTGGACGCGGCATAGGCAACCAATGAGCTGACGGCCGTTTACGAAAATCCAGCCCGGCGATTAGGCGGCTTTCGTCTTCAAATGCCGGAACAGGTTGCCGCGCGCCTCATCGTCCATCTCGGCCTTGAACGTGAACTTGTCCTTGAGCGCGATGGCGCGAGCTGCCGCCGGACGCGCCGAGATTTCATCGTGGAGGCGCTTGAGATTCGGCAGTTTCGCCAGAGCGTCGTCGCCCAGAATAAATGGCACCATCCGTGCCCATCCCCAAACATCCATGTCGACAATCGAGTAGGCGTCGCCAACCATATATTTATGCTTACCGAGATGGTCGTTGAGAATGCCGTAATGGCGCTGCGCCTCGAACTGATAGCGGTTGTTCGCGTACTCGATCTTCTCCGGGGCGAAATGCTTGAAATGCACGGCCTGTCCAGAATATGGACCAACGCCGCTGGCGACGAACATCATCCAAGACAGCAGCTGTCCGCGGTTCTTCGGAGTGTTGGCGGGCATAAATTTGCCGGTCTTTTCGCCGAGATACATAAGGATGGCGTTGCTATCGAAAACAATAACGCCGTCGTCATCGATCGCCGGCACCTTGCCGTTAGGATTGATCGCAAGAAATTCCGGTTTGTGCTGCTCGCCTTTCCGGCTGTCCACCGGGATGGTTTCGTAGGGCAGGCCGGACTCTTCAAGAAAAAGGGCGATCTTGTTTGGGTTCGGCGCACCGTTGAAATAGAATTTGAGCATGAAATCTCCCATGTATTGTTCTTGTTTGGATATCGACCGCAGTTAGCTGCGATCGCGCATAAATCGCGTCTAAAGTATCAAATGTGCAAGCGACAAATTCGTGAACGGCGAGTATCACTACGCCTTATCGCGCAGTTATCCCAGCGTGCCGCGGATTGGATAATTCTTTTCCTTTATAATTTTGATCCCGCCGAGAATGTTACCGAGATCGGGTCTGGCGAACGGTGCGTTGGAAATGTCGACAATCTGCACTTTGCCTTCGGGATTAATCACGAAAAGTCCGGGTTCGGCAAAGGGCCTGTCGGTCTCTAGCGCCGAGCGAGGTTCGGAAATGTAGAGGCCGAGCTGGTGCATCTGGTCGGTGGTCAGGCCATAGCCGACTGGGAATAGCCAACCTTCACCAGCCACATCGGCCTCCGCTTTTTCTATGGGGTCAGCTGACACGGCCACAACCGAAACGCCCTCGGCTTTCATGTCGTTGTAAAGTGCATTGAGCGTTTTGAAATATTTTTTGCAGAGCGGGCAATGCTTGCCGCGATAGACCGCGAGCATTCGCCAACCGGACATCGACGCGATATCGATATGTCCGCCTGCGACGTTTGCGACAGTCAGGGCCGGAAATCTCGCGCCAGCGGCGAGCTTGGTTGTTGACGACATGAAGTAAGCCTCTCGTTCAATCTGAAGTTTTCAAAATTCGCGCGCTCGAAATCATCCGCTTGCCTTTTACGCGTTTCAGCGGTCAGCGCGGACAAATTCCAGTGATGTCGATTGTTCGCGAATGAGTATCGCGAAAACGCAACGGCTCAAGACCGACATTGCCGGCGCAAATGTCAGTTCGCCGCCATCTCGCTGCGGATCTCGGCGCGCAGTTCGTCGATCAGTCTGAGACCCTTTTTGGTCTCGACATGCCAGAAGGTCCAGCCGTTGCAGGCTTCCGCGCCTTGGGCCAATGCGCCCATGCGGTGGATCGAGCCGACTTTATCGCCGAGCATGATCGCGCCGTCGGCGCGTACCAGTGCGCCGTGCTTCTTTTTGGAATCGACGAGCTTGGCGCCTGGCAAAATCATTCCGCGTTCGATGAGCTCGGAGAACGCGACGCGCGGCGCGCCGCGCGCGGTCATGAAGGGTGCAAGTGTCGCTTCCGGCAACTGCTCGATCGACGCAATGCGCTTCTCGGCGGCGGTCGCGTAAGTCTGGTCGCGCTCGAAGCCGATATAATTTCGGCCGAGACGCTTGGCGACTGCGCCGGTCGTGCCCGTGCCGTTGAACGGATCGATAATCAGATCGCCGGGTTTTGACGACGACAACAACACGCGCGCGAGCAATCCTTCCGGCTTCTGCGTCGGATGAATTTTCTTGCCGTCCTTGCCCTTGAGGCGTTCGTCGCCGGTGCAAAGGGGAATGAGCCAGTCGGACCGCGCCTGCACGTCTTCGTTGGCGGCTTTCAACGCTTCGTAGTTGAAGGTGTAGCCTTTCGCTTTTTCGTCGCGCGCAGCCCAGATCATGGTTTCATGCGCGTTGGTGAAGCGGCGGCCGCGGAAGTTCGGCATCGGGTTGGTCTTGCGCCACACGATGTCATTGAGAACCCAGAAGCCGAGGTCCTGCATGATCGCGCCGACGCGGAAAATATTGTGATAGGAGCCGATCACCCACAACGTGCCCGATGGTTTCAGCAAGCGGCGACAAGCAAGAAGCCATGCGCGCGTGAAATCGTCGTAGGCTGCGAACGACGAGAATTTGTCCCAGTCGTTGTTGACGGCGTCGACGTGGGATTCGTCCGGGCGTTTCAGGTCGCCTTTGAGCTGCAAATTGTAAGGCGGGTCTGCGAAAACCAGATCGACCGATCCAGCCGGCAATTTCGACATTTCTGCGACGCAATCGCCCACAATGATGCGGGACGGCGACGGGGACTCAAAATTAGTGCGGGGTGCCTTTGCAGACACCCCGCGACGCGACACAACCATGACTCAAACTCTGACTCAGGCGACGCAGCCGGCGACGCGGGACCAACAAATCCGACTGTCATCACAATGATGGCCCAAGGTAAAAATGCGCTTAATCGACGCTATCTTTATCGCTAGGCAACAATTGCCGAGCGCTGTATGAATCCTTAACTGAACGTTTCAAGGCGTCACTGCGTTATCGATTTCAAACGCCGCCGATTAGGAGAATTCCGATGCGTTACGATGATTTCCGCCGCAGCGATAACATCGACGATCGCCGCGACGACGATGGCGGCGGCGGTATGGGCGGTGGCTTCGGTCTTCCGATGGGCGGCGGCGGGGGCCTTGGCATCGGCACCGTCATTATCCTCGGCCTCATCGGCTGGGCTGTCGGCATCGACCCGCGAATCCTGATCGGTGGCGCGGAGATTCTCACCGGCGGACAGCAGCAGGCGCCATCGTATCAGACCGACCGCAAATCGGGTCCAGCGAAAGCGGGCTCGCCGAGCGATGACATGGGCAGCATGATTGCCGGTGTACTCGGCGAAATTGACGATCGCTGGACCGAAATTTTTCAGGCTGATGGGAAATCCTATCGCGGGCCGCGCATTGTTCTGTTTCGTAACGTCACCAATGGCGGTCGCTGCGGTCGTGCGCAGTCGGCGATGGGCCCATTCTATTGCCCGCCCGACAAGCAGATTTTCCTCGACACAGGATTTTTCCGTGAGGTCGAAACCAAGTTTCGTGGCTGTTCGGGAAGCGCATGCAAATTCACGGCGGCCTACATCATCGCGCATGAAGCAGGGCATCACATACAGAACCTTCTGGGCATTTTGCCGAAGGCGACGGCGATGCAGCAGCAAGCTGGCAGCAAGGCGGAGGCAAATGCGATTCAGGTCAAGATCGAATTGCAGGCCGATTGCTTCTCTGGCGTCTGGGTTAATCGCGAGCAGAAAAAGCGTCCCGGCTTCCTCGAGGCGGGGGACATCGACGCGGCGTTGCAGACAGCAAGTGCCATCGGTGATGATACGCTGCAGCGGCAGACGCAGGGACGTGTGGTGCCGGATTCGTTCACCCACGGCTCGGCCGCGCAACGCAAGCAGTGGTTCATGACCGGCTATCAGAACGGTACGGTCGCGTCCTGCAACACGTTCCAGTAAGCGAAGTGACCGCGACGACGGACACAAAGCCGTTCATCCCGCTCAATATCGCGGTGCTGACGGTCTCAGACACGCGCGCGCTTGCGGACGACAAATCAGGCACGACGCTGTCGGATCGGCTGACTGCGGCAGGTCACAGGCTCGCCGCGAGGGACATCGTCACCGACGACGTCGAGGCGATCCGTGCCAAGCTGCAATCGTGGATCGCGGATAACGGCGTGGATGTCGTCATCACGACCGGCGGCACTGGATTTACAGGCCGCGATGTCACGCCCGAGGCGGTGGAGCCTTTGTTTGAGAAGCGCATGGACGGATTTTCCATCGCCTTTCACATGCTCAGTCACGCCAAGATCGGAACGTCCACGATTCAAAGTCGCGCCACGGCTGGCGTCGCGGGTGCGACTTACATTTTCTGCCTGCCGGGATCGCCGGGTGCTTGCAAGGACGCTTGGGACGGTATCCTCGCGCATCAACTCGACTACAGGACGAAGCCGTGTAACTTCGTCGAGATCATGCCGCGCCTCGATGAGCATTTGAAACGCGGCAAGGCAAAAGCCTGACACCGAGATTATGCCGCGACGAAAATCCGCGTTCGCAATACCGCCCGTCCAGTGCGGCCGAGCTTAGAAAGCAGCTTGGCCTCTGGGCGTCGAGCAGCGGGCGCGTAGCCACCGAGCTTCTCATAATGATCGCGTGCGATCAGAAGCCCTTGATCCGACGAGGGACCGGAGATCAATCGCGTCAGTAGTTGAAAGCGGTGACGGATATTGGTGTCCTTATATGGCGAGCGCGCGTAGCGAAACACGCCCGCACGCAACCGGCCGCTGTTGGAAACGCCTTGCATGAACTGCGCGGCTTCGTCGATCCAGCCCGAGTCCAGAACTGCACCGGCGGGCAGAAACATCAGCCAGGGCGAACGCGTCTGGTTGGCGCCGGCAGCGAGGGCTGCGGCGCGCGATCCTGAAAATTTAAGAAACTGGCAGCCGGCAAAATCGGCAACGCTCTCGATGACGTCGGACCCCGGCCGATCGACGAGTACGACGTCGCGCACGATTCCCGCAGCAGCACCCGGCACAAGTGCTGCGAGGGTAGCGACGACAGGCTGCTCGACACCTTCCGTGGGAATGACGACACTGATCATGAAACGGCTGCTTCGTTGCTGCGCCTGCAAGTCGGCATCGTTATCACCTTGTCACAATCAGAACAGCCCCATCGTTGCAGCTTTTTGCGGCAAAGCGGCGTGAAGAAACCGAAGAAAAACCCCGGCGGTTGAAGCCGGGGTTTGTGAGATCTTCCTTATCTGGTGGCGAGCGACTCAGTAACCGCCGATATAAACGCCGAATCCGGGGCGGCGATATCTTGGACCGTTATCGTACCCGTAACCGATAGATGGCCCGTAAGCCGGGCCTGGCGCGTAGGCGTAAGAATCATCCTCATAGCCGCCGAAATTCGCATTGGCCTCACACTGTCCACCCGCACCCTGAATGGAACGCGCGCACTGGCCGTAAGTCGAATAGCCGCAGCTGCGTTGTCCGCCCTCGGGATAGGTAGAGCAAAAAGCGCCCGCGCTCGCTGGCACCGAACCGACTGTCATGAACGCCGATGCGGCAATGAGAGCCGCTGAAGCGAGGAATAATTTTCGCATCGAAAACTCCTTCAAATGAGAACACCCCGGACTAACTCCGGAATGAGCCGAAAGCTCCCGTGGACAAAAACATATTAGTTCTTGTTTTGTTCTTTTTGGGTGTTAAGTTCAACTCCATGAGCAGAGCATCCCATGCCCTCAGACACCCGCCGGTCACGGCGCCCTCCGAGCCGGCGGGTGTGCCTTCTCCGTTTCCTGAGGTCGAAGCCGCCATCGACCGGCAGCGACGGCGAGGCCGCGGCGCTCAATCCAACGCCTCTGGGCGGTTCGAGACCGAAGCGCGCGTCGCTTTCGACGACGGCTGGCAAAGTCTCGAAGAACTTCCGCCGTTCAAGACCAGCGTCGCGATTGATACTGCGCGCAAGGTGATTACCCGCAACGATTCTCCCGACATCGGGTTCGATCGGTCGATCAATCCCTATCGAGGATGCGAACACGGCTGCGTCTATTGTTTCGCGCGCCCGACGCATGCCTATCTCGGATTATCGCCGGGCCTGGATTTCGAGACGAAGTTATTCGCCAAACCGGACGCAGCCCAACTTCTGGAAAAGGAGCTGGCTGCTCCGGGTTACGAGCCTCGGATGATTGCGATCGGCACCAACACCGATCCGTACCAGCCGATCGAGCGCGAGCGCAAAATCATGCGCGGTATCCTCGAAGTGCTAGAAAGAACGTCGCATCCGGTCGGCATTGTGACGAAATCCGCGCTGGTGACGCGCGATATCGATATTCTTGCACGAATGGCGAAGCGCAATTTGGCCAAGGTCGCAATCTCCGTGACGACACTCGACACCAAACTCGCGCGCACGATGGAGCCGCGTGCATCGACGCCGCAGAGGCGACTTGAGGCGTTGAGGCAACTTTCCGGGGTAGGAATACCGACGACGGTGATGGTGGCACCGATCATTCCCGCGCTCAACGATTCGGAGATCGAGCGAATTCTCGATGCAGCTAGCCACGCCGGTGTGAAGGAAGCGAGTTACGTTCTGCTTCGCTTACCTCTGGAAGTCCGCGATCTTTTCCGCGAATGGCTGATGGCGAATTATCCAGATCGCTACCGCCACGTCTTCACGCTTATCCGCGACATGCGCGATGGCCGCGATTATGACTCGCAGTGGGGGACGCGCATGAAGGGCACGGGTCCGATGGCGTGGATGATCGGACGGCGATTTGAAATCGCGTGCGAGAAACTCGGCCTGAACAAGCGCAGGTCCAAGTTGACGACCGAACACTTCGCGCGACCCAAGCGCGGCAATGAGCAATTCGATTTGTTCTAGGACAGACTAGAATTCGCTCTGGCATCTGCGCGTTCATGATCGATTTCGTGCGGCTTTGAATTGCGGGCACGGCGATATTTTCAGGCTTGCGGGGTCGCGTCGGCGCCCGCAGCATCTCGCCATGAGTCGGAAAAAATCCTCCCCGGCATCGAGCGGCAAGAACGCGCATCGCAAAGCAGTTGTTACGCCCACGTTTGAGCGCGAACGCGAACTGATGTCACGCGGGGTCTGGCCGGTCGCAGGTTGCGATGAAGCGGGACGTGGTCCGCTTGCGGGCCCCGTTGTCGCTGCTGCAGTCGTCCTTGACCCTGCGCGAATTCCCGAAGGCTTGAATGATTCGAAAAAGCTCACACGGCAGCGACGCGAGGAACTGTTCGAGGAAATCTGCGCGACTGCGCGAGTTTCGGTTGCAGTGGCACCGCCGTCCCGGATAGATCGCGATAATATTCTGCGCGCATCGCTCTGGGCGCTTGCGCGTGCGGTGAATGCGCTGCCGGAAATCCCGAAACATGTTTTCGTCGATGGCCGCGACAGCATCGACATTTCCGGCGAATGTCAGGCTGTCATCGGCGGCGACGGGTTGGTGCTGTCGATTGCGGCGGCCTCGATCGTTGCCAAGGTCTCGCGCGACCGCCTGATGTGCGTCCTCGCGCGCGACTGTCCGGGCTACGGGTTCGAATCTCACATGGGGTACGGCGTGCCGCAGCATCTTGAAGCGTTAAACCGGCTCGGTCCCACGGTTCATCATCGCAGGTTTTTCGCGCCGGTCGCCGCTGCCCGTCTCAAGCACGAAGGCGCGGCCATCTCCGAAACCGTCGAGATTGTAACTGCGATGGAAACCGTGCGATCCGCAGGCCGTGTCTGAGTGCTGCTCAGTTGCCTGATCGGCCGATGCACACTATCAAACGGGTTCGGGCATTCCTCGTAAGGTCGGTCTCAAGCGTTTCATGCGTTTTACATCTCTGATCGTTGAACTGGTTCGTGCCCGGCCGCGGCTGATCTTCTGGATCGTGGTGCTGCTTCAGGCGGCGCTCTGGTTCGTACTGCCGGTGTTGGTGTATGACAGCCCGCCCGGCGACATGGCTGCTGTTCTCGCATTCGGGCGCGAATATCAGGTCGGCACACATCTGGGACCGCCGCTCGCATTCTGGGCAAGCGATGTCGCATTCCGGCTGGCCGGAAACCACATCTTCGGCGTTTATCTGCTGTCGCAAACCGGCTTCATCGTGACGTTCTGGGCGCTGTTCAAATTGAGCCGCGCCATAGTCGGTGGGCAGCAGGCGATCCTCGCCGTTCTCTTGACCGCGACGGTTTTTACATTCTCATTCCCCGGCGCGGAGTTCGGTCCGCTGATCCTCGCGCGTCCGATCTGGGCGCTCATTCTTTTTCATGCGTGGCAGATTATGGGGCAGCGCCGGCGCAACGCATGGTTCGCGTTGTCGATCGAGATCGGACTTCTTTTTCTGACGACTTACGCCGCCGTTCCATTGCTCGCGATGCTGCTGATATTCGCATTGTCCACGCAACGCGGACGACGCGCCGTCGTCTCTGTGGATGCATTGCTGGCTGTTCTCGTTGTGACGGTTCTCGCATTGCCATTTCTTGTCTGGCTTCTGCGCACCAATAACGTTGTGATCGATCCGCCGCCAACCCTCGACGAGCTTTACAGCCGGCTTGAGGATTGGTGGAAGCTGCTGTTAGCAATGTTATTCGCTTTGTCTGGAATTGCATTGCTGTTGATTTTCAATTCGCGCCGCCTCAATCGGCGACCGGAAGAAGCGCCCGTGATCTATCGCCCGCCAGTTGATATTCTCGCGCGCCAATTCGTGTATGCCTTCGCCTTCGCTCCGCCGGCCATTCTAAGTTTGATTGCCGCGGTTTACGGTCGTGAACAGGCCATCGGCGGCGACGGTATCGCGCTTATGATGTTGGGGTTGGCGGTGATCGTAGCTGCTGACGATCTGATCTACCTGCGCCGTCAGCAAGTGTTGCGAACGGTCTGGCTTGTGGTGATGATTATGCCGGCGGTGTTCGTGCTCGGTCTGACTTTTATTCGGCCATGGATTGGCGACGCAGAGACGAAAACCTCGCTTCCTGCAAATGCGATTGGCAAGTTTTTTTCCGAGAGTTTCGAGCGGCGCGTTGGCCGTCCTTTGATGTCGGTCGCGGGCGATCCACAGCTATCGACCCTGCTTGGATTTGCATCGCCGACGCGGCCACATGTGTTGTTTGATGCGGCACCCGAACAGACGCCGTGGCTGACGACAGAGCGGTTTAATACGACTGGAGGTCTCGTCGTATGGCGCGCAGTCGATACTGCGGGTGCGCCGCCGGACGAATTATTGAAGCGTTTTCCAGATCTCGCGCCGGAATTACCGCGCTCATTCGACCGCTTGATCAAAGGACGTCAAGCACCATTGCGGTTGGGGTGGGCGATTGTCCGTCCGCAATGATTGCGAACCCCGTCTCGCTTAAGTATCCGCGAGCGCTTTCTTCATCGCACGAAAATCCTGCCACGTGAGCCGCTTGTAGATCGGCTGCCGAAGCAGGTAGGCCGGATGAAATGTTGCCATCGCCTTGATTTTTCGCGAACCTGTGTCGTAGTCGAACCACCTGCCGCGCGTCTTGACGATGCCGTCCTTCAACTCGAGAACCGCCTGCGACGACGGCTTGCCGAGGCAAACGAGAATGTCCGGATCGACGAGTTCAATCTGCCGCTTGATGAACGGCAAGCAAATTTGCGTCTCCTGCGGCGACGGGTCGCGATTGCCCGGCGGCCGCCACGGAATGATGTTGGCGATATAAACGCTGGTGCGATCAAGACTGACGGCTGCGAGGATCAGGTCGAGCAACTTCCCCGATGCGCCGACGAATGGCAAACCTTCAAGGTCCTCATCGCGGCCGGGCGCTTCGCCGACGAACATGATCCTGGCTTTCGGATTGCCGTCGGCAAACACCAATCGTGTCGCGGTGGATTTCAAGGCGCAGCCGTCGAATGTTTCCATCATCGCGCGAAGTTCATCGAGCGATTTTGCAGTGGGCGCGAGTTCGCGCGCCGACGCGATCGCAAGGTCGGGCGCAGGCGAGGGTTCCTTTGCAGGTCGCGCAGGAGTTGCGACTGGGTTCGCAATGCGAAATAACGAAGGCTTCGACGGCGCGGTTTCTTCCAAGGTGGCTTGTTCGGACAAGCGGTTGATCGGCTCATCGGCCAATGCACAGTCCACGCCGGCTTCCAGATAGAAAGCGAGCAGGTCTCTTGCGGATGCGGCAGGTTCAGGAGGCATGGATGGTCAATCTAGTGCCTATCGGTGGGCGGTGAAACGTTCGCTTCGACGAATAGCACGAAATTCTACGGCAACGTGCGATTGCGAAATCCCGGCTGCGACGGGGTTGTTCTTGAAGCCAAAATCGGAAAGAACGATGGTTAGAACCGTTCTGAAACGTCATCTCGAGATCACGATATGAGCACCGAGCCGCTTCCGCCGCGCGATACCATGGAGTTCGACGTCGTTATTGTGGGTGCAGGCCCTTCGGGTCTGAGCGCCGCTATTCGTCTCAAGCAGATCAATCCGGAGTTGTCGGTTGTTGTCGTGGAGAAGGGTTCCGAAGTCGGCGCGCATATTCTCTCCGGCGCTGTGATCGACCCGGTCTCGCTCGACAAACTCGTTCCGGATTGGCGTGACGACGCGGATTGTCCATTGAAGACGAAAGTGACCGATGATCGCTTTTACTGGATGACGTCAGGCGCCGCGATCCGTTTGCCGAACATCATGATGCCGCCGTTGATGAACAATCATCACTGTTACATCGGCTCACTTGGCGATGTTTGCCGTTGGTTAGGACGGCGAGCCGAAGCGCTCGGCGTCGAAATCTATCCGGGTTTCGCCGCGGCCGAGGTTCTTTATGGAGACAAGGGCGAAGTGCGCGGCATCGCCACCGGCGACATGGGCGTTGCGCACGACGGATCGCACAAGCCGTCATTCGCGCGCGGCATGGAATTGCTCGGCAAGTACACGCTGTTTGCCGAAGGCGCACGCGGAAGCTTGACAAAGCAGCTGATCGCGAAATTTGAGCTGGATAAAAACAACGAGCCGTCGAAGTTCGGCATTGGCTTGAAAGAAATCTGGCAGATCGATCCTGCTAAATTCAAAAGGGGATTGATCCAGCATTCGTTCGGCTGGCCGCTCGACAATTCTACTGGCGGCGGATCGTTTCTCTATCACTACAATGAAAATCTCGTCGCAATCGGCTTCGTCGTTCATCTCAATTACAACGATCCGTATTTGTCGCCGTTTGACGAATTCCAGCGCTTCAAGACGCATCCCGCAATTAGCGGTCTCTTCGATGGTGCCAGGCGTATTTCTTACGGCGCACGCGCGATCACCGAAGGCGGCTATCAATCAGTCCCGCGTCTGACGTTTGCAGGAGGAGCTTTGATCGGCTGCGCTGCGGGCTTCGTCAACGTCCCGCGCATCAAGGGCGTACACAACGCGATGGGCACCGGCATGATGGCGGCTGAACATGTCGCGGCGGCGCTCGCAAACGGCCGTACCAATGACGAGTTGGTAGACTACGAAAACGCATGGCGCGGCTCTGCAGTCGGCAAGGACCTCTACAGGGTCCGCAACGTCAAACCGTTGTGGTCGAAATTCGGGACGATCATCGGCGTTGCACTTGGCGGTCTGGATATGTGGACCAACACGCTGTTCGGCATTTCTCTGTTCGGCACGCAGTCGCACGCGAAGCCAGACCGCAAGACCCTCGATCCGGCGAAGACCCATACGCCCAACCCGGGTCTCAAGCCGGACGGCAAGCTAACCTTCGACAGGCTCTCGTCGGTGTTTCTTTCCAACACCAACCACGAGGAAGATCAGCCGGTGCATCTGAAGGTCGCCGATATGAATTTGCAGAAGACATCCGAGCACGATGTTTTCGCAGGACCGTCGAACCGATATTGTCCGGCGGGCGTCTACGAGTGGATCGAGGAGGCATCTGGGCCTCGCTTTCAGATCAACGCGCAAAACTGCGTTCACTGCAAAACCTGCGACGTAAAGGATCCGAACGGAAACATCACCTGGGTTCCGCCCGAGGGCGGCGGCGGCCCGAACTATCAGTCGATGTGAGCACGATTGCGCGAGGATCGGGCGCTGCCACGATCCCGCCACACTACCCCGTGACCGCTATCCCATGAGGCTTGAGCCTCGAATCCTTGCGAACAGATCGCAAACGGGCCATTGTTCTTAGCTGCGGCCCTGATCGGCGGCGCAATTTCAAATTCATGGAGCCGGCGAGCGTGATGTTTTCAGTTCGATTCAATCGCGTGGCCGCCGCCACGCTTGCGGTGGTCTCAGCGGTCGCTTTTTCGGGGCAGTCGAACGCGCAAACGCGCACCAATCCCGGAGAAGAAAGCCGGCAGTCGGCTTCATTCCCGACCAGCCGTGACCTGCTCGGCCTGACGGTGGCCGGCAGTTATCTCGCCGCGCGCCACGCCAGTGTCGATCGCGACGCCGGGGCTGCTGCGGCGTTTTATCGCTCGGCGCTTCGCTCCGATCCGAAAAATACCGAATTGCTCGACCGCGCGTTCATATCCGCGCTTGCCGACGGCGAAATCGACGATGCGGTGAAGCTTGCCGACCGCATCCTTGTCATCGATAAGAACAATCGCGTTGCGCGGCTTGTCACCGGCGTCCATGCGCTGAAACTCAAGCAATATGTCGCCGCCCAGCAGAACATCAATCAATCGGTGCGCGGCCCGATCACCGATCTTGTTGCGACATTGCTGTCGGGATGGGCAAGCTTTGGCGCCGGGAATACACCTGTCGGCATCGCCAACATCGACAAGCTCGCCGGCCCCGAGTGGTACCCTATTTTCAAGGACCTTCATGCGGGGATGATTCTCGAACTCGCCAACAAGCAGAAAGATGCAGGCGCTCGGTTTGAACGCGCTTACAAGCTCGACGACTCTGCACTGCGCGTAACGGAAGCGTACGCGCGTTGGTTGTCACGCAACAAGGACGATGCGGCGGCGCTGGCGGTCTACGAGACGTTCGACAAGAAACTCGCGCGTCACCCGTTGGTTGTCGAGGGAATTCGCGAGATCAAGGCCGGAAAGAAGTTGCCGCCGCTGGTCGATTCCGCGCAGCAGGGCGCGGCTGAAGCATTGTATGGCATCGGCGCATCGCTGACCCGCCGCGGCGGTGAAGACCTCGCGCTGGTCTATCTGCAGCTTGCGCTCTATCTCAATCCGAACCACTCGCTGGCGTTACTATCGCTCGCGGACTTGTATGAAACGGTCAAGAAGCCGCAGATGGCTGTGAAGGTTTATGAGCGCGTTCCCGCGAACTCGCCGATGAAGCGCAATGCGCAGATTCAACTTGCAACGGACCTCGACGCGATCGATCGCACTGACGATGGCATCAAAATTCTTAAGACTGTCGTTGCTGACGATCCGAAAGACCTCGAGGCGATCATGGCGCTCGGCAATATCGAGCGATCACGCAAGAAGTTTGCGGATTGCGCGGCGACTTACTCGCAAGGAATCGACGCGTCGGCCGGAGAGCAAAAAACCAACTGGCTGTTTTATTATTTCCGCGGCATATGCGGCGAACGATCCAAGCAATGGGCCGGTGCCGAAAAGGATTTGAAGAAAGCGCTCGAACTGCAGCCGGACCAGGCGCACGTTCTCAACTATCTCGGTTATTCTTGGATCGATCAGGGCATCAATCTCACTGAAGCAATGACGATGATCCGCCGCGCGGTGGAACAGCGTCCGGACGACGGCTACATCGTGGACTCATTGGGCTGGGCCTATTTCCGGATCGCCGACTATAGCAATGCCGTGAAGAATCTCGAACGCGCTATCGATCTCAAGCCGGAAGACCCGACGATCAATGACCATCTCGGCGATGCATATTGGCGCATAGGGCGGACGCTGGAAGCGAAATTCCAATGGGCTCATGCACGCGATCTCAAGCCCGATGCTGAAGAATTGCCAAAGATCGAGGCTAAACTGAGCGATGGCCTTCCCGAGGACACATCGAATGCAGCGTCGGCGGACAAGAAAAAAGAAGACGGCAAGGGTGGTTGAGCTTTGTCGGCGGTTAGGCTTTATACCGTCGTGCCATGCCTGTTCTGACTGAATCCGCCCGCGCCAAGGTCAATTTGACGCTGCGCGTCGAAGGCCGCCGCGCCGACGGTTATCACGACATTGAAAGTCTGGTGGCGTTCGCCGACTGTGCGGACACCCTCACGCTTGAGCTTGGGCCGTCGCTCGGTCTCACCACAAAGGGTCCGATGGCGGATGCATGTGGCGAAAGCGCGGACAATCTCGTCCTCCGTGCCGCGACCCTGCTGAGCGAAACCGTTCCCAATTTAATTGTCGGTCACTTCACGCTCGACAAAAATCTTCCTGTCGCTGCCGGGATCGGCGGAGGCTCGGCCGACGCTGCGGCTGCATTGCGGCTTTTGGCGCGCGCGAACGGATTGAAGTCGGACGATGCGCGGCTCATCGATGCGGCGCGTCAGACCGGCGCTGATATCCCGGTATGCTTGCCGTCTCATGCGTGCATCATGACGGGCGTGGGCGAACAATTGTCGATGATCGATCTGCCGCGATTGGCCTGCGTGATGGTCAATCCTCGTGTCGCCGTTGCGACCAAAGATGTGTTTGCGGCGCTCGGTCTGCGTCACGGCGAAATTCTAGTTGGCCCTGTCGATGTCCTTCAATCGACGGATTGGCCTGGCGCGGCGGCGGCATTCGAGAACTGGATGACCGCGTTGTCGACCGGCACCAACGATCTCGAGCGGCCCGCACTGAAAGTCGAGCCGGTTATCTGCGATGTGCTTGCGGCGTTGCGCGGCACGAAGGGCATTTTTCTTGCGCGAATGTCGGGGTCAGGCGCGACATGTTTCGGGATTTACGCGAACGGAGAAGACGCGGCGGCAGCGGCGAAAAGCATTGCCAAGACCCGGTCCGATTGGTGGGTTCACGCCGGAGCGCTGAGCTAGTTCTGAAATCGCTTAGTGTGATCGCGCGAGACAGAACGTGACGACTTGTTCCAGCGCGGTCTTCATCAGCGAGTTCGGAAACAGAGCCAATGCATCGACAGCCATTGCGCCATAGTGCTGGGCGCGGCTCATTGCGTCTTCCAGCGTGCGATGCTTGGTCATAAGACCGATGGCATGGTCGAGGTCGCCATCTGCGATCTCGCCACGCTCAAGCGTGCGAACCCAGAATTCGCGTTCGACATCGTTGCCGCGCCGGAATGCCAGCACGACCGGCAGCGTGATCTTGCCTTCGCGGAAATCGTCGCCGACATTCTTGCCGAGCTTCGCAGCCTTGCCGCCATAGTCCAGCACGTCGTCGACTAGCTGGAACGCAATGCCGAGATTCATGCCGACCGAACGGCAAGCCGTCTGCTCGGCCTTGGGGCGATTGGCGATAACCGGACCGACCTCGCATGCAGCTGCGAACAGTTCAGCGGTCTTGCCGCGAACCACGGCGAGATATTCATCTTCGGTCGTCGCGGTGTTTTTTGCGGCAGCAAGCTGCATCACCTCGCCTTCGGCGATGGTGGCGGCGGCAGATGAAAGAATATCAAGCGCGCGCAACGAACCGACTTCGACCATCATCCGGAATGCCTGACCGAGCAGGAAATCGCCGACCAGAACGCTGGCTTCGTTGCCCCAGAGCATCCGGGCGGAGAGCTTTCCACGGCGCAATTCGCTTTCATCCACGACGTCGTCGTGAAGCAAAGTGGCCGTGTGCATAAACTCGACGGCTGCGGCGAGCTTGATATGCCCTTCGCCGGAATAGCCGGTGAGGTTCGCCATCGCCAGCGTTAGCATTGGGCGCAACCGTTTTCCGCCCGACGAGATCAGATGATTGGCGACCTCCGGAATCATCGTGACTTCGGAGCCGGTCCGCGACAGGATGGTGGCGTTGACGCGCGCCATGTCTGGGGCGACAAGCGTCACCAGTTGATCTATCGATGGTGTCGAGTGGCTCTCGAAGGGAACAATAACTGCCACGGTAGTGTCCTGTATTCGACGTTTGCCTCATTCTAAAGCGCCTTCCGAGCAAACGTTCGGATACGAAAGGACGCTACAAATTTTATAATTCTAGTGATTCTTTGGTTCTGACATTCGTAAAGTGCGTGCGAAGAGTACAATACGAATGTCAGAACCGGATCATTAGTCTCCCGTAAGTACGGAGGCACCATAGAAACTGCGGCGGCAAGCGGCAAGAGCATGAGGCCACCCTTCTGCCGTTCGATCGCTCCGGAGATTGCATGCGCGAATTGCTGAGAACCAACGACGTGGTGCTAGTGTCGGCGGTGGGAGCCTTGCTGGACGGTGCCAACATCCATCATCTCTTGCTCGACAACAATATGAGCATTCTCGAGGGATCGGCAGGCGTCATTCCACGCCGCATTCTTGTGCATGAGGATGACAGCATTGCCGCGCGGCGGATATTGACCGAAGTGGGGCTTGCTCATGAGTTACGGGACAATGAGTGAAGCCGCTGTTGAAACCACCGGTGATCTCTTTCTGAATGGGGCGCTGCGGCTGCGCCAACCCAAACGTGGCCATCGCGCGGGTCACGATGCCATTCTGCTTGCCGCTGCGGTACCGGCGCAATCTGGCGACGTCGTCGCAGATTTCGGTGCGGGTGTCGGTGCAGCAGGCCTTGCGGTTGCGACGCGCGTTTCGGGTGTGAAATGCAGATTGATCGAGATCGATAACGATCTTGGCGATCTGGCGCGGGCAAATGCGACCCTCAATCGTGTCGACACGGAAGTGTATGTATTGGATGTGACAGCGAACGCGGACTTATTCACCCGCGCAGGACTTCATCCGGATAGCGCCGATGTTGTGCTGATGAACCCGCCGTTCAACGACGCATCGCGACACCGGCCATCGCCAGATTCCGCGCGCGCCATCGCGCATGTTGCGACTGACGACACGCTCTCGTCGTGGATTCACTCGGCGCGGAGGTTGCTGAAGTCTAGCGGCGTGCTGGTGTTGATCTGGCGAGCGGACGGTTTGGCCGAAGTGCTGGCGGCTTTGGATCGCGGCTTCGGCAGCGTCACGGTTCTGCCGGTGCACCCGGATTCAGCGAAGCCGGCCATTCGCGTCATCGTCACGGCGATCAAGGGTGGCAAAGCGCCGATGACAATTTGCCGCGGCTTTCAGCTGAAAGATGAGACCGGAGAGGTGTCTTCAGACGCCAAGGCCGTCCTTGGCGGACAGTCGATCGTTTCAATACGACCTGATATGCCGCAGCCCCGAAAATAGGCGCTGGACGCCTGTTATTGAGTCAGCGGCTTTGTCGTTGTTTCCGGCACGGAGGTGAAGCGAATGGCCGTAAAAATTGCGCCAATCAGCAGAATAAGGAGATACATTTTCATCGTTAAACCTTCCGGGGGCTGCTCCATTGCAACCTTGCGATATTGCAATGCAAAACGTGTTCCAGTTTAGTGCGTGATAACGGCTCCATTCCGCCTAATTTCAATGGAACCTACGACAAATCAGCTAGTTAGCTTAGGTAGGGTATGGTTCGTCCGAGACACGTTCAGCGAACTTGCGCCTCTCTCCTTGCCCGTTGATGAATAATAATTGGTTAATTTGAGGGATGTTCCATGCCTGACGAAAACGCCGGCGATACGGGTCTTTTTGGGCGACTGAGGTCGCTGCTCCCAGCGCGACTGGCGGGCCGACCCGTCGTACCTGTCGTCAGATTGTCCGGCACCATCGGCGCGGTGACGCCGCTGCGTCCGGGAATGTCGCTCAGCAGCGTGTCAAAGCTGCTGGAGAAGGCCTTCGCGACCAAGGGTGCCAAGGCCGTTGCACTTCTCATCAACTCACCAGGCGGATCGCCGGTTCAGTCGCGTCAGATCTATCAACGCATCCGGCAATTGGCCGAAGAGAAAAAGCTGCGCGTGCTGGTGTTCGTTGAGGACGTCGCGGCGTCAGGCGGTTACATGATCGCGTGCGCGGGCGACGAAATCTTCTGCGATCCATCTTCGATTGTGGGCTCAATAGGAGTCGTTGGCGGCACGTTCGGATTTCAGGATCTGTTAAAAAAAGTCGGCATCGAGCGCAGGCTCTACACGTCCGGTGATCACAAGTCGCAGCTCGATCCGTTCTTGCCCGAGAATGCGGAAGACGTAACGCGCCTGAAAGCCATTCAACGCGAGATTCACGATACCTTCATCGCGCTCGTCAAACAGAGTCGGGGTGCGCGGCTGAAGGGCGAGGACGATTATTTGTTCACCGGCGAATACTGGGCGGGCGATCGCTCAGTGAAGCTTGGCCTCGTCGATGAGATCGGTGACATGCGCACTGTTCTGCGCGCGCGTTACGGGGACAAAGTACAAACGCCGCTGATTTCGCCGCCAAGCGGGCTTCTGTCCGGTGCGCTCGGCCGCAAGGGCGGCGCGGGCTCCTTGCTCGGCATGCCGAGTTTTCCAGAGGATCTGATTTCCGCGATCGAGACACGCGCATTGTGGGCGCGGTACGGCTTGTGAGATGCCGCCATTCATTCTGATCGGTGCTGGAATACTCGGAGCTGTGGCGCTGGTGCGGTTCTTTGCCAAGGAAGGCCAGCGCGTGAATCGCGAACTCAATAAAGCGCGGCAGTCCAAGTTTGATGACCAGAGCGGAATTCCGACGTTGCGACGCGACCCCGAAACTGGCGCTTACCGGCCCGGCGATTTTACATAAACAATACCGGCAAGTATTTAGGGACATAGCTATGAAAATAACCGCATTTTATGCAGCATTGCTGACGCCGATTTTTATGTTCATCTCGCTACGTGTGATTAGGGCAAGGCGCGGGGCGGGCGCCGCGATTGGCGACGGCGGGAATGCTGATCTTTTGCGCCGGATTCGTGTTCAGGCAAACTTCGCTGAATACGTGCCGTTGGCGCTTATCCTGCTGGCGCTCGCAGAGAGTTTATCTACGCCTGTATGGTTGCTTCATGTCTTCGGGGTCATGTTACTGATTGGTCGCATTGTCCATGCTTTCGGAGTGTCGCAAGCGAACGAACAGTTTGCCTTTCGGGTGAGCGGCGTCGCGTTGACAATGACAATGCTGGCCGGTGCCGCACTGACGTGCTTTTTTAGGTCTGTAATATACTGATGCGGCTTTCTCGCGTAATTATAACGGCCCGCGACGGAGCATCGTCACGGGCCGGCGGACAAACTCTCGAGGAAGTTTGCGGTAGAACCAAAAGCTGTTAGCGGGGACCGCGCAAGTCATTGGTCATCATGGTGCCGATCGAGAGCAACACCATCACCGCGCCGAAAATCTGAAATGCAACCATTTGCAATCCCCGTTACGTTTGCCGGTTGATCCGGTCTAGTCGTTTCAATGCCGGCATCGATACCGACCAGTTGCTAACAAAGCGCAAGGTCCGGACATCCATTCGACTCAGCAGTTAAACGGCTATTTTCGCGTTGCTTAAAATGCGAATGAATATGCTCGTACACAGCGCGTCGCCTTGATTCCCGAGGCCCGCGCCGATACGGTCCGCGCAAATCAGCCCTACCGAAAAGTTAAAGTTTTCCGATGGATTCGCTGCCTCCGCACATGCGCCCCGAGCGTTCATTTCAGGGATTGATCCTGACGCTGCAGCGCTATTGGGCCGACTATGGCTGCGTGATTCTGCAGCCTTACGACATGGAAGTGGGCGCTGGCACGTTTCATCCGGCGACGACATTGCGCGCGCTCGGCCCGAAAAAATGGAATGCGGCCTATGTGCAGCCCTCGCGCCGCCCGAAGGACGGCCGATACGGCGAAAATCCGAACCGCTTGCAGCACTACTATCAGTTTCAAGTGATCCTGAAGCCGTCGCCACCCGACATCCAGGATTTGTATTTGAAGTCGCTCGCCGCCATCGGCGTGGACTCGCATCTGCACGACATTCGTTTCGTCGAAGACGATTGGGAAAGTCCTACGTTAGGTGCTTGGGGTCTTGGTTGGGAGTGCTGGTGCGACGGCATGGAAGTGTCGCAGTTCACTTACTTCCAGCAGGTCGCGGGCGTCGAATGCTCGCCGGTCGCGGGCGAACTCACTTACGGTCTTGAGCGGCTCGCGATGTACGTGCAGGGCGTCGATCGCGTTTACGATCTCAACTTCAACGGTCGCGACGGCGCGAAGAAGGTGACGTATGGCGACGTGTTCCTGCAGGCTGAGAAGGAATATTCGCGGCACAATTTCGAGTACGCCGACACGGCGATGTTGTTCGAGCAATTCAAGATGGCCGAGGGCGCGTGTAAAAAATATCTCGACGCAGGTTGGCAAGAAAATAAAAAAGAGCCCGGAAAGCGTGAGGCCCATCTGATGGCGCTTCCGGCCTATGATCAGTGCATCAAGGCCAGTCATGTTTTTAATCTTCTCGACGCGCGCGGCGTGATCTCCGTCACCGAGCGCCAGAGTTACATCCTGCGTGTGCGCGAGCTTGCGAAAGCATGCGGCGAAGCGTGGATCAAAACCGAAGCGGGCGGAGCGTAAGCGATGCCTGAGTTATTGCTTGAACTGTTTTCCGAAGAAATTCCCGCGCGCATGCAGGCGAAGGCGGCGGAAGACTTACGCAAAATGGTGACGGACAAGCTCGTCGCCGAAGGGCTTGTGTACGAAGGAGCCAAGGCATTCGTGACGCCGCGCCGTCTTGCTCTCACGGTGCACGGCATTCCCGCGCGCCAGCCGGATTTGAAGCAGGAGCAAAAGGGCCCGAAAGTCGGTGCGCCTGACGCCGCTGTGCAGGGATTTCTGAAGAAGGCAGGATTGAAGTCGCTGGATGAAGCGAAAATCCAGCGCGATCCGAAGGGCGATTTCTACATCGCGCTGATGGAAAAGACGGGCAGGCCGTCCATCGAAGTGATCGCGGAAATTCTCCCCATCGTCATCCGAACCTTCCCGTGGCCCAAGCAAATGCGCTGGGGCGAATTATCCGCCAAGCATAGCTCACTTACATGGGTGCGGCCGCTACATTCCATCGTCGCGACGTTCGGGATCGAGACCGAAGAACCGGAGATCGTGAAGTTTGATTTGCCGGGTGTCGAGATAGGTCAGACGACGTACGGTCATCGCTTCATGGCGCCGGCTTCGATCAATGTGCGTCGCTTTGACGATTATGTGGCGAAGCTTGAAAAAGCCAAGGTGGTGCTCGATCCGCAGCGCCGCAAGGACATTATTCTGCAAGACGCGAAGACTCTCACATCGGCGCAGAATTATGAACTGGTCGAGGATCAAGCGCTACTCGATGAAGTGGCGGGGTTAGTCGAATGGCCCGTCGTGATGATGGGCTCGTTCGAGGAAGAATTTCTATCGATTCCCCACGAAGTGATCCGCGCGACGATCCGCACCAATTTGAAATGTTTCGTGGTCAGCGATCCGAAAACGAAAAAGCTGGTCAACAAGTTTATCCCGACCGCGAACATCGAAGCGAGCGACGGCGGCAAGGCCATCGTCGCGGGCAACGAGCGCGTCATCCGCGCGCGACTGTCTGATGCGAAGTTTTTCTATGAGAGCGATCTGAGAAACTGGAAGGGCAAGTCGCCGGACGATTTGCTGAAGAAATTCGATCAGATCGTGTTTCATGAACAACTAGGAACGCAGGCCGAGCGCATCGCGCGCATTACGAAACTCGCCGTCGAACTTGCGCCGCTGGTGAAGGCCGATCCAAAAAAGGTCGAAGCTGCTGCGAAGCTTGCCAAAGCGGACTTGCTGACTGAAGTGGTCGGCGAATTTCCTGAACTGCAGGGCTTGATGGGCAAGTACTACGCGCTGGCGAACGGCGCGGACGCGAGCGTCGCTGCTGCGAGCGAAGACCACTACAAGCCGCAAGGCCCCGCCGATCGCGTGCCCACCGATCCGGTCTCAATAGCTGTCGCGCTCGCGGATAAGATCGACACGCTGGTTGGTTTCTGGGCCATCAATGAGAAGCCGACAGGATCGAAAGACCCGTATGCGTTGAGGCGCGCGGCGCTGGGCGTGATTAGAATAGCGATTGCGCAAAAGAATAACTTGTATCCCAGAGGGCTTCTAGAAAACCATATCAAGCGGGTTCGCCCAAACTTATTGGATAAAGAAATTTCGGAGATGGGTGACTCGTTTCAAAGTTTCTTTAATGATCGTCTCACCGTGCAATTAAGAGATGAAGGCGCACGGCACGATCTTGTGGATTCGGTCCTCGATCTCAGAGGTACTGAAGTAGGTATCCTTTCAATCGTTCAGCGCGTCGAAGCACTCGGAAAATTTCTTGATACCGATGACGGCAAGAATCTACTCGCCGGAATCAAGCGCGCGTCTAACATTCTTTCCATCGAAGAAAAGAAGGATAAGCGCAGCTTCGACGGTGCACCGGACGTGAAACTCTACAAGCTCGACGAAGAGAAAAAACTCGCCGCCGCCATCGCACAGGCAAAGACCGATGCCAGTGCCGCCGTCGCTAAGGAAGATTTCACATTTGCGATGAGCGCAATGGCGAAGCTGCGCTCTGCCGTCGACGCGTTCTTCGACAAGGTCAAGGTCAACGACGACGACAAGGCCGTTCGCGAAAATCGCCTCAAGCTCTTGAACGAAATCCGCGATGCCACGCGTGCGGTCGCGGATTTTTCCAAAATTCAGGATTGATTGCGCAGCGTTCGGCGCGAGCAAGCTTGATTGCAAATCGCAAAGGGCAAGTCGTATTTTCGTGCGCAACGGAACCAAAGTCGTGTCATAATCGTCTTCTCACGTCGACTCGGCACGAAGAGGCATTCGTGTCAGATTTCAGTTTATTTTTCTTTCCTGCTTTGGAGATATCCGATGACCCTCTCGACTCATCTTCAGCCGATCGTTGCGCTCCTTGCCGGCGTTCTCATCCTCATCATGCCGCGGCTTCTGAATTTCATCGTCGCGATTTATCTGATCATCACAGGCATCGTTGGCCTCGGCCTCATCAAGTAATAATCCGAGCCAAAAGTTCATCGTTTTTGGCGGCGAATAGGCCTTCCGCGCAGCTTGCGCGGGAGCGCGAAACCGTGTTGTAACCCGGCTGCAACCTCACCCCTCGCAGCGTCTGGAAGCCGACATTTCGCCATGGCCAAATCCTCGTCTAAGCTCAAGACATCCCAAACTAAAGCAAAGCCCGCGCGAGCCGCAGGCCGCGTTAAGGCCGCTGCGAAGCCCGCCAACAAATCCGCGCGCAAGCCGGTCGCGAAGGCGTCCGTCGCGGGCAAATCCGGAAAGTGGGTTTATTCGTTCGGGGGCGGGCGGTCGGAGGGCACCTCCGCCATGCGCGATCTCTTGGGCGGTAAGGGCGCCAATCTCGCAGAGATGGCGAACCTCGGTCTTTCGGTCCCTCCCGGCTTCACGATTCCGACTTCGGTCTGCACGTATTTTTACGCCAATGGCAAAACATATCCGAAAGAGTTGAAAGCGCAGGTCGAGAAGGCGCTCGATACCATCGGCAAAATCGCGCGCAAGACATTTGGGGACGCGAAGAATCCGCTTCTGGTCTCGGTGCGTTCGGGCGGACGCGCTTCGATGCCGGGCATGATGGATACTGTTCTCAATCTAGGTCTCAACGACAAGACCGTGGAAGCGATTGCGTTGCTCGCCGGCGATCGCCGTTTTGCCTATGACAGCTATCGCCGCTTCATCACGATGTATTCGGACGTCGTGTTGGGTTTTGAGCATCATCACTTCGAGGACATTCTCGACACCTACAAGGACGGCAAGGGCTATTCGCTCGACACTGAATTGACGGCTGACGATTGGGTCACGCTTGTCGGCAAATATAAGGAAGCGGTCGCGCGCGAAACCGGAAAGGAGTTTCCGCAAGATCCGCACGCTCAATTGTGGGGCGCTGTCGGTGCTGTGTTCTCGTCGTGGATGAACGCGCGCGCGGTGACCTATCGCCGCCTGCATGACATTCCTGAATCGTGGGGCACTGCTGTTAACATCCAGTCGATGGTGTTCGGCAATATGGGCGAGACGTCCGCGACCGGCGTTGCCTTCACACGCAATCCCTCCACTGGGGAGAAGCGTCTCTACGGCGAATTTCTCATCAACGCGCAAGGCGAGGACGTTGTTGCCGGCATCCGCACCCCGCAGGACATCACAGAACATGCACGCAAGGAATCCGGCTCCGACAAGGCCTCGATGGAAGCCGCGATGCCGGACGCCTACAAAGAATTGACGCGCATTTACACGCAGCTCGAAAAACACTACCGCGACATGCAGGACATGGAGTTCACGGTCGAGCAGGGCAAGCTGTGGATGTTGCAGACCCGCAATGGCAAGCGCACCGCCAAAGCCGCGCTGCGCATCGCGGTCGAACTCGCCAATGAAGGCCTCATCAGCAGAAAGGATGCGATCGCGCGCATCGATCCTGCTTCGCTCGATCAACTTCTGCATCCGACCATCGATCCCGTTGCCATGCGCGACGTGATCGCGACGGGTTTGCCGGCGTCTCCGGGCGCCGCGGCAGGCGAAATCGTTTTCTCTTCGGATGAAGCTGCAAAGCTCGTCGCCGACGGTCATAAAGTCATTCTGGTTCGCGTGGAAACGTCTCCCGAAGATATTCACGGCATGCACGCGGCGGAGGGCATTCTCACCACGCGCGGCGGAATGACGTCTCACGCGGCTGTGGTTGCGCGCGGTATGGGCAAGCCCTGCGTGTCGGGGTGCGGCACGGTTCGCGTCGATTACGGACGCGGCGTGATGACGATCGGCAATCGCAGCTTCAAGGCTGGCGACATCATCACCATTGATGGGTCGATCGGACAGGTGCTGGCCGGCCGCATGCCGATGATCGAGCCGGAACTGTCGGGTGATTTCACCACGCTGATGGGTTGGGCCGATCAAGTTCGAAAGCTCAAGGTTCGCACCAATGCCGACACGCCAGCCGATGCGCGCACCGCGCTGAAGTTTGGCACCGAAGGCATTGGTCTGTGCCGTACCGAGCATATGTTCTTCGAGGAAACGCGCATCCGCACCGTGCGCGAAATGATTCTGGCCGAAGACGAACAAGCCCGCCGTGCAGCGCTCGCAAAACTCTTGCCGATGCAGCGCGCGGACTTCGTCGATTTGTTCGAGATCATGAAGGGGCTTCCGGTCACCATCCGCCTGCTCGATCCGCCGCTTCACGAATTCTTGCCGCATACCCAAAGTGAAATCGAAGAAGTTGCGCGCGCGATGAACGCCGACCCGTTGCGGTTGGCCGACCGCGTACGCGAATTGTCCGAATTCAATCCGATGCTGGGTTTTCGCGGCTGCCGCCTCGCTATTGCCTATCCGGAAATCGCCGAGATGCAGGCGCGCGCGATTTTTGAGGCCGCCGTTGAGGCGGCGAGGCGCACCGGCAAGCCGGTCGGGCTCGAGGTGATGGTACCGCTGATCGCGACCAAGATGGAGTTCGATCTGGTCAAAGCGCGGATCGACGCGATGGCGCAATCGGTCATGCGCGAAACAGGCAAGAAGCTCGATTATCAGACCGGCACGATGATCGAATTGCCACGCGCGTGCCTGATGGCCGGCGACATCGCCAAGACCGCCGAATTTTTCTCGTTCGGCACCAACGATCTGACGCAGACAACTTACGGCATTAGCCGCGACGATGCTGCGAGTTTCCTCGGCACTTATATCGCACGCGGAATTCTCGAGATCGATCCGTTCGTCTCGGTCGATCGCGACGGCGTCGGCGAACTTGTGAAGATCGGCGTGCAGCGCGGACGCAAAGTTCGTCCCGGCCTGAAGATGGGGATCTGTGGCGAACATGGCGGCGATTCGGCTTCGATCGCGTTCTGTCACGAAGTCGGTCTCGACTATGTGTCGTGCTCGCCATATCGCGTGCCGATTGCTCGTTTGGCCGCAGCGCAGGCCGCGCTCGGCAAAGTGGCCGCAAGCCAAGCATAATTCGCTGCCGTTAAAATTGACGCTGAAAACCTGCTTTGCAGTTGCATGCGGCCGCGAGTGGCATTGACGCGATATTTACCACCTTGTTGCAGGCGCTATTTACCAACGCTTTTGAAGTGATCGTACGCTTTCAACCTCGCGCTTGCGTGTGGCGCGCAGGACTGCGCGATTAACCCCCCGGCAACTTTAATTGGATATCAACACACTTGGTTGGATTGCACCGAACGTGTGGTTCAATCGCGTGTGTAAGCGTTAGTTGCGTGAGCGTATCCATGTTTTCGTTGCGTAACGGGTCGAAGGGCGCACGGTTTGCGCCCTTCGGCTTTGTTCTCTGCCTTTTTGTGGCATTGAACCCGACAGAAATCGGCTATCAGGATATTGCGTCTTTGCTGGCACGCCAGCCCGGCGTCGCTGAGCATTGGCAACAGCATCTGTTTGCCTCGTCACGGCGCAGTCTGCAGATCGCCTCATTCAATCTTCCCCGTCCTGTCGGCACACTTGTGCCGGAGACAGCGTCGTTTCGTCTTGCAAGTCTTCAAAGCCAGGGCATCGACGTCACCGGCTCCATCGGCGGCAATCCGCTTGGGCAGGTGTTGCGCCCGCTGCAGAAATCCGACTTCCCAAAAGTTATTCGCTCGTCGAAGGGAGATCGACTTCCGATTCGCTCGCCGGAATCGGCTTCAGTCGAAGTCGCGCCCAAAACGACTGCGCCAGAGAAGCCCCACGATCGGTTAAACGACAACGCGTCGGTTGCAGGATCGAAGACGACGGATGCCGTGACGCCTGCGATACACGCACCGCTCGATGCCGAACTTGAAGCCGCTCTGAAAGAGCCGCGTCTTCCGCAATATGACGCAGCCGGTTCGCTTCAGGGGCACCCATTGAGCGCGACGGCTCCAGTGACAGGCGCGGATGCAGCCGATGCTGCTCCGAAGGACAGCTTTTCGTTCCAGACATCCAGCCAATTTTTTGGAAACTCCGCGTTCGGACCTCCGAGCGCGTCGCTTGAGCGCTGGCAACCGGGAGAAGAACCGACAATCGTGCTGCAGAATATCGATCCGGAGATGAAGCAACTCGCGTCGCTTCCCGCCGATCCGAACGCAGCCGTGTCGGAAGGCGTCAGCGTCGCGGGCAAGGGCGAAGTGACTGGCGAGGACCAGCGTCCCAAAACGCCGGCAGAGCGCCTTGGTCTTGACGGCGCTTCACGTTCAAAGTCAGAAAAGTGCCTCACAGAGGTGATATATTTCGAGGCGCGTGGCGAAGCCGTGCGCGGCCAGATGGCAGTGGCTCAAGTCGTCGTGAACCGCGCTTTCTCCGGCTACTATCCGAACAACGTCTGCGGCGTCGTCTATCAGAATTCCAGTCGGCATCTGGCCTGCCAGTTCACCTTTGCATGTGACGGCATTCGCGACGTCGTCAAGGAGCCCGACATGTGGCAGCGCGCCCAGAAGATCGCAAAGGCCACGCTCGACGGGCGCATCTGGCTGCCGGAAGTCGGCAAGTCCACGCACTACCACGCCTACTGGGTTCGCCCGTCATGGGTGAGCGAAATGAAGAAGATGTACAAGTTCGGCGTCCACACGTTCTACCGTCCACGTGCATGGGGCGACGGCGCGGGTGCTCCAAGCTGGGGTAATCCGGCGGATACTGCCGAGATGACCGCCAAGCTTGCGGAGGCCGCCCACAGTTCGGCTGAAATCGAATCCGCGAAGCGGTAGTTTTTGCCTAGACGTCGATGTCCAATGCCACATCGAAATTTGGTGCTGAATGCGTGAGCGCGCCCGATGAGGCGTAATCCACACCGATCTTTGCAATCTCGGCGACGGACTTCAGCGTTACGCCGCCCGAGACTTCCAGAACGACTTTGCCGCCGGCGATCTTCACGGCTTCCTTCAGCGTCGCAATGTCCATGTTGTCGAGCAAGACGACGTCTGCCATTCCCGTCGCCAGTACGTTTCGCAGTTGATCGAGCGTATCAACTTCGATTTCGATCTTCACGAGATGACCCGCGTGCTCGCGCGCGCGCTTCAGCACCGCCTTCACACCACCCGCGACTGCGATGTGATTGTCCTTGATGAGAATTGCGTCATCGAGACCGAAGCGATGGTTGAAGCCACCGCCGCAGCGCACGGCGTATTTTTCCAGCGCACGCAGACCGGGCGTGGTCTTGCGCGTGCAGCAGATACGCAGTTTTGTCCCAGCAGTGTGGTGCACATATTCCGAAGTCAACGTGGCAATGCCTGACAAACGGCCCACGAAATTCAACGCGGTGCGCTCGCATGCCAGAATTGCGCGGGCAGCGCCGGAGATCGTCAGCACGTTGACGCCCTTCGCCACGGCAGCGCCATCGCGCACATGCGCCTGAATGCGGATGTCGGGCGAGAGTGCGTGGAACGCCGCGACAGCAAGCGGCAGTCCTGCGATCACGCCTGCCTGCCGCGCGACCATCACCGCATGAGCGGGCGTGTGATCCGGGATCGTCGCAATCGACGTGACATCGCCGGCGCGACCGAGATCTTCTTCGAGCGCGCGCATCACCGCCTCGTCGATGGCAAGCGGCGACAGGAATGCTTCCGGGTAAAGCAGTTCAGTCGGATTCATGATTTCGGTCACGTCAGGCTCCAGCCGAACGTTTTTTGGCTGGAGCCGATTCGTGCCCCGCAGCGACTTGCCGCGCCTCGGCCAGCGTCGTCATGGTGCGATGTTTTTGCTTGGCATCCTCATGGGGATAGTCAGAGCGGAAATGCGCGCCACGACTCTCCCGCCGCGACCAAGCAGAAGCTGCAACGATGAGCGCCGTCGTCGCCATGTTGCGCAGGGCAATATTGCCGGTGTCTTTTTCGATAGCCGCAAAAGCTTGAACAGCCTGTATAAGTGCGTCTCCGTCGCGGATGACGCCGACATGCGAACTCATCATGCTGCGCAAGTTAGCCTCAATCAATGGCGGCATCGCGCAATTGCGCGGCGGTTGCGATGGAGTTTGCAGAAATCTCGTCGTGCCGAAATCCCGGCCGTCGATGTCTTCGGCGATGCGTGCGGCGTAGACCACAGCCTCAAGCAGCGAGTTCGACGCGAGACGATTAGCACCGTGCGCGCCGGTCGATGAGACTTCGCCGCCAGCCCAAAGTCCTTTCAGGGACGAACGGCCATGTTTGTCCACCGCGATCCCGCCCATGTGGTAGTGGGCGGCGGGCGCAATCGGAATCGGCTGCTTTGCAGGGTCGATTCCTGCGGCCATGCAGCTTGCATAAACCGTCGGAAATTTTTCTGCGAATTTTTCGCCGAGAGCTTTGGTCGCGTCGAGAAACGCGCCCCGCCCCACCGCAATTTCGGCGTACACGCCACGCGCAACGATGTCTCGCGGTGCGAGTTCAGCAAGCGGATTGAGCGCCAGCATAAATCGCTCGCCGTTCTTATTGATAAGTGTGGCACCTTCGCCGCGCAGCGCCTCGGTGGCGAGTGGCGCGGGATCGCGTCCGACCATGATTGCGGTGGGGTGAAATTGCACAAATTCTGGATCGGCAATGACGGCGCCCGCGCGCGCGGCAATCGCCAAACCAAGTCCGCTGGCTTCCGCAGGATTCGTCGTTACCGCATAAAGATGCCCGATGCCGCCCGTCGCGAGAACGATTGCGCGCGATGAAATCATCACTGGTGCTGCAATCGGATCGTCGGCCTTACGCAATTGGAGTCCGGAGACGGCATCGCCGTCGGTTAGCAGCGCCTCTGCAAAATATCCTTCGATGACGCGTATCGATGGCGTCTTGCGGACAGCGGCGATGAGGGCGGAGATAATCGCGTGACCGGCGCGGTCGCCCTGCACGTGCACGATGCGCTTGGCCGAATGCGCTGCTTCCCTGCCGACGGCAAGCTTTCCCTCAAGGTCGCGGTCGAACGGCACGCCATATTGCAAAAGGTCGCGGATGCGTGCACCGGCCTCAGAGGCCAGACCGAGCGCAACTTTTTCATCAACAATGCCGCCGCCGACCGCAATCGTGTCGGCTGCGTGAGATTCTGCACTGTCGCCTTCCGCAACGGCGGCAGCGATGCCGCCTTGGGCCCATGCCGTCGACGCGCCTTGTCCAAGAGGCGCCGCCGAAATCACGGTGACAGGTCGCGGCGATAATTTTAGCGCGCAGAACAATCCCGCAAGTCCGCCGCCGACAATGACGACGTCGTCGAGTTTCCGCGTGACATCGTCAAGTATCGTCTGGCTCATGATCTTCCGCCAATTCTGCCGGGATGACCCGGCTCAATTCTTCAGATTGATCATTCGCTCGACCGAGCGTCGCGCTTTTTCGATGATCGCCGGATCGACCGTCACTTCCTCGCGCATATAGATCAGGCTGTCCAATATCTTGGGCAGTGTGATGCGCTTCATGTGCGGGCAAAGATTGCAAGGCCGCACGATTTCGAGATCGGGCAGTTCGGCCTGCACGTTGTCAGCCATCGAGCATTCGGTGACCATGACGACGCGTTTCGGTTTGTTGTTGCGTACCCAGTCGATCATGTGCGCGGTCGAGCCGGTGAAGTCCGCTTCCGCGATCACATCGGGTGGGCATTCTGGATGCGCAATGATCTGCACGCTCGGATCGGCATTGCGATAGCCGCGCAGTTCGTCGCCGGTGAAACGCTCATGCACTTCGCACGAGCCTTTCCAGGCAATGATCTTCACCTTGGTTTTCGAGGCGACATATTTCGCCAGATATTGATCCGGCAACATGATGACGGTGTCGGAGTTGAGACTCTCGACGACGTGCACCGCGTTAGACGACGTGCAGCAAATATCAACCTCCGCCTTCACGTCGGCAGAGGTGTTGACATAGGCAACCACCGGCACACCGGGGAAGCGTTCGCGCAACAGGCGCACGTCCGCACCCGTGATCGACGACGCCAGCGAGCAGCCCGCGCGCGAATCCGGGATCAGCACGGTCTTGTTCGGATTAAGAACTTTCGACGTCTCCGCCATGAAGTGCACGCCACATTGAACGATGACCTGTTGCCTCACTTTCGCGGCTTCGCGCGCAAGCTGAAGCGAATCGCCGCCGATGTCGGCCACGCAATAGAAAATCTCCGGCGTCTGGTAGTTGTGCGCCAAGATAATAGCGTCGCGCTCTTTCTTGAGGTCGTTGATCGCTTTCACGTAAGGCGCCATGAATGGCCACTCGATCGCTGGTACGACCTTTTTTACCTTCTCGTAGAGGTGCGCCGTGGCGTGCTCGACTTGCGGGGTCCACTCGAGCGGCGGTATGGGGAGCGCGCGCGCGCGCTCGGCGTCGCTGATGCGCGCACGGGCTTGTCCGGTCACGCGGCGGTGAATCGGATTTCCGAAATCTTCCGGTCCGTAAACTCCAGAGATCGGCATCGCGCTCTCCTGTAGTCCCATTTATACTCGAAATGAGCATATCCGGGTTCTGAGAAATCCGGCCTTTCGGGCCGGCTTCCAAAGTCCTCATTGCCACCTTTGGCCTGACGCGCTTTCGTCCTAGAAGTCGCATCACCAAAATACGGTCACTTATACTCTTATCGAGCAAAACAAATATAACAGGTCTTCTCCGCCTTCGCCAGATGCGGTCGCGAATAATTTCATGCTGCGTCGCCGCTCGGGGACATCGCTGCGCTTCGATTCATTTTGGGACTGATCCGGGTTGGCAATCGCGCCGAGACGTTTCATTGAAGGTGACGGAAGTCCGAATTCGAGAACACACGGGAGCGTCAGTTGGCGAGCTTCAAGGCAATCAGGATCGACAAAGCAGATAAAGGCACGACCGCTTCGCTCACGCAGTTCGACGAAGCGGATCTGATGGACGGCGATGTGACGGTTGCCGTCGAATGGTCGACTGTGAACTACAAGGACGGACTTTGCGTTACAGGCAAGTCGCCGGTGGTGCGCCGCTTCCCGATGATTGCCGGCGTGGATTTCGCGGGCACTGTTATTCAATCCATGCATGCCGGATGGAAGACCGGCGACAAAGTCATCTCTACAGGATGGGGTCTCGGCGAAACTCATTTGGGAGCCTACGCGGAGAAAGCGCGCGTCAAGGGCGACTGGCTGGTGCGGTTGCCGAACGGCATGACGACACGCGAGGCGATGGCTGTCGGCACCGCCGGCTTCACAGCGATGCTGTCCGTATTGGCACTGGAGCAACACGGTCTGACGCCGAAGGACGGACCTATGATCGTGACTGGCGCTGCGGGCGGCGTCGGATCAATCGCGGTTGCGCTACTCTCCAAACTCGGATTTCAGGTCATGGCCTCGACCGGACGGCCTGCTGAGGCCGATTACCTGCGTGGCCTTGGCGCATCCGAGATTATCGACCGCAACGAGCTCTCCAATCCCGGAAAGCCGCTCGCGAAAGAGCGCTGGGCTGGCGGGATCGACAGCGTCGGTTCCACGACGCTCGCGAATCTGTTGTCGATGACGAAGTATCGTGGCGCGATTGCCGCCTGCGGTCTTGCCGGAGGCATGGATTTGCCGTCGTCGGTTGCCCCCTTTATTCTTCGCGGAGTGTGTCTTCTGGGCATCGACTCCGTCATGTGCCCGATTGAACCGCGAAAGCACGCCTGGGAGCGCATCGCGAAAGACCTCGATCACGCCAAACTCGCTGAAATAACTACAGAAATTGGATTGGCCGAAGTTCTGGAGGTGGCGCCCAAAATTCTCGCCGGTCAGGTGCGCGGCCGCACCGTCGTGAGAATTTCCTGAGACGTTCAGACTTTGCAAACCATGGTGCTCCAATGTTGCCACGGTTGGTATGGTAATCAGCGGGTTAATCATGAGCCGCCGCGCGGCTTTGATGTTTCGCAAGTTCAGTGAGTTGGAGTTGCCATGTTTGCGCGTATTGTTTTTGGAGCGTTTGTCGCTGCCGCAATTGTTGCTCCCGCCAAAGCAGAAAGCATGAGCGCTGAGCAGGCCCGCAAATTTGTCGCTGGCAAGAGTTTCGCATTCAACTGCTTCGACGGGACCAAGGGCATCGGCCGAATCCTCGATGACGGTTCTGCTCAGGGTAATGTCCAGTTCGGCGGCAACGGCCTGATGCGCGGCATGCGGCTGCCCACCAATACGCTTCAAGTGCGCGGCCAGCAGATCTGCGCCTCGATCAGGGGCTTGCCATTCGAGCCGTGCTTCAACCTCGATAAAAACAGCGAAGTCAGCTTCCGCGGATCGGTGTCGGGTTTGGGCTTTGCCTATTGCGACTTCCGCAAGCAGGGCAATGGTCGCGTCTATCTTGCGCGCTCAATTTCGCGTCCGCGTTCGCTTCGCGCGCCTGAACCGACCCAGTCGGCAGATGCTTCGCATCCCCCTGCTGTTCGCAGCGAACCTGTGCTGGAACTGCGCCGCTCGACCAACCAGTAAGTTCGCCGGCGTTTTCTATCTGCGTCCGCGGACGCGCAATCCCGGCGCAGGGCGTTCCTGCAAGACTTCGCGGCGAAAACGAAACAGAGCAGCGGGCCGTCCGCCTGTTTGAGTGGACATCTCGCCGGTCGCCTCCACAAGCGCGCCCGCTTCCACCAGCCGCCGAAAATTCTGCTTGTGTAAATGCCGCCCCGAGATCGCCTCGACGGTGTGCTGCAAATCCGTCAGCGTGAAATCCGGCGGCAGCAGTTCGAACACAACGGGGCGATATTTCAACTTGGCGCGGAGCCGCGCAATTGCTGTCGCCAGAATACGCCGATGGTCAAATCGCATCGGCACGCCCAGCGATAACATCGATTTGCGCGCGAGCGCGGCAGGACGCCCGTCGCGTTTTGCTTCCTCAATGAGGCCTGCTTCATAGAGCAGTTCGTAGCGATCAAGCACGCGTTCCTCGTCCCAATGCGCCCCTTCGGTGCCGAAATACAGCCGCACGCGATCCTGACGGTTCAGTGCGCGCTGCGCATCCGGCTTTTCGGACTGCGCCGACCATTCGTTGAGGGCGGGAAAAATATCTTTCTCAATAATTGCTGGCTGCCGGTCGCGCCAATCTTCCCACGGGAAATAACGATACCACGGCTCAAACGTTGCGCCCGCGACCTGTGGCTTGGACGTGTTGTCGGCAGCGCGGGTGAGGGCGAGATATCCGACCGAGGCAACATGCGCATCGGTGTCTCCGCGCTGCGCGTGGCGGCCGCGATCGCCGAACGTATAGAGTTGTTCGACATAGCCAAGCCGCAAGCCGGTTTGCTCCTCAACCCACGCGCGCAGCCCGATTTCGAAGGTACGATGTGTGACGGCTTGGAAAGGCCCGAACGGCAATCCCGCAAGCGTCTCGCCCTCGCCTCCGGACGCAGTAAGGATCAACGGTTCGTTGCCTTCGATTGAAACGATCGCGGCTGTGAGGCCAATTTCGATCGGTGTGAGAAGTTTCGCGGTCATCTATTCCAGATCTATCTGGAAGGGCCGACCCTCGATCATCATGTTGCCGGGGCCGATCTCATCAAGCGCGCGCACCATCCGCCCATCACGACCGAGCGCGCGGTCAGCAAGCGTGACGATGAGCCGGTTAGGGTATGCGCTCGGGGAAGCTGCGCGAATCTGTTTGGCGATGGAAGTTTCATCCCGATGAGGGTTTAGCGCACACGCTGCCATAAAGGCGCTGGCGGTCGAGCGGCTGATTCCCGCGTAGCAATGAACGACCAGAGGTGCCGCGCGATCCCACCTACGCACGAAAGCCAAAGCCCGCTCGATATGTTCATTCGATGGCGCGACGAAGCCTTCGGCCGGCTCGTTGATGTCGTCCATCGAAATCATCAGGTGATTTTCTTCCCTTACCGAAGCCGGGCGCATCACCTTGCTGATGTTTCCCATCACTGTGAGAACGTGGCTCGCGCCTGTGGCCTCGACGGTCGACGATAAGGTGGCGAGCGAGCAGACGTGAATCATAATGATCTTTTTCTCCGGCTACGATTATAGAGCCGCATGCTGTGAACCGCTACCTCGTGAAAAGCCTATCCCAGCAACGTTTTGAATCTCGCCAGGAATTGTTTTTCGGCTTTCCCCGCCGACCACGGCGTCATGTAGTCGTCTTGAATTGCGGCAGGCAATTTCGGATCGCGACCGAACAGGCGCATGGCCTCGGCCTCGGCGAATCCTGCAAGATGCGTGGCCTCAAGATAAGCCGCTCCTATATCGGCGGCCTTGATCTGGCTCTCAAGTTCGGCGGGGAGTGCGGCAGGAAGGCCGAAGCGGATGTGGATCGCCGACAACAGCCGCTTTTCGACGGCTTTGTACGAACCTCCGATCACTGCCTTGAACGGCGAGATCATATCGCCGATCACATATTCGGGCGCGTCGTGAAGCATCGCTGCGAGCCGAACGTGATGATCGATACGCGGCGATTGCGCGCGCATCACAGCCTCTACAAGGAGCGTGTGTTGCGCGACCGAGAAAATATGTGCGCCGTGGGTCTGTCCGTTCCAGCGGGCGACACGCGCAAGGCCATGCGCGATGTCCTCGATCTCGATATCGAGCGGCGATGGATCGAGCAGATCGAGACGGCGACCCGACAACATGCGCTGCCATGCGCGCGCTGATTGTTTAGCGGATTTAGGCTTTACGGGCTTGAGACTCATGGTGCGTCCGGTGGACAGAATCTGGTTGGACGATAGTGTACGCTGTGGTCCAACGAAGACAAAGGAACTCCGCAAGTGTTGCGGTGTTTTACCAAGCTGAGTCGAGAGCGATAAATCCCTATGGCCGTATCGAAATCGAAAAAGCCGCGCCGCAAAAAGCCGGTCAATGTCAAAGCCGCGCTGGCGCCGATTTATCTGTTGGCGCTGGTCAATGCGATCGTGTGCTGGACGGTGTGCTGGATTTTCTGGGATCGCTTCGTATTTTCAGCGACGCTGTTCGGGCTTGGATGTTTTCCGATCGTCGTGGCGGTCAGCGCTTATCTTTATCTGCTCACGAAAAAAGCCTAGCGGGGATTGCAGCTCAGCTCCGGGCGGGGCGTTTGATCTTCCCGCATTTGCCGTGGCAATGGCAGGTCACAAGGTGATCGTTGACCATGCCGGTTGCCTGCATGAAGGCATACACGATGGTCGGTCCGACGAACTTAAATCCGTGTTCGATCAATTCCTTCGACATCTTCGTCGAGATCGGCGTCGCCGCCGGCACGGAAGCCGTTGTCTTGAAATTGTTGACCTTCGGTTTGCCGTCGACGAAGTCCCAGAGAAATTCAGAAAAGCCAGAACCCTCACCCATGATTTTCAAATATGCCTTCGCGCTGTTCACCGCGCCGTCGATCTTGGCGCGGTTGCGAACGATCCCGGCATCGTTCATCAGCGCGGCGATTTTCTTGTCGCTGTAACGCGCGATTTTAGCGGGCTCGAAATCATCGAAAGCTTTGCGGAAATTCTCGCGCTTGCGCAAAATCGTAATCCAGGACAACCCCGCCTGAAATCCATCCAGAATCAACTTCTCGAATAGCGCGCGGTCGTCGTATTCAGGCACGCCCCATTCGGTATCGTGATACGCCATATAAAGCGAATCTTCTCCGGGCCACGGACAGCGAACAAGACCGTCTGCGTGCAAACGCGCACTCCTCATGCGGATGCTTCTTTCGGAGGCGCGCGAACTTCGTCGGGTGCCACAAGACTGACAGCAATGCCGCCTGCGCAGAGCGACAAACCAGCGTCGATGGCATCAGCGGTGCGGTCGGTGCGTAACAATGCAAGGCCAATGCCTTTTGACGATGAGCCCATGACGCCGAGCGATTTTTCTCCAGCCGTAAGTGCTGCGCCGACTTCCGGTGCGGAATTCTCCAGTCGCACGCGCACAATCCGCGTCCGCGCCGTGCCACGGTGCTGCATGCGCGAGACGACTTCCTGCCCCACATAACAACCCTTATCGAAATCAACGCCGTGCAGCCGGTCCATATTCGACTCATGCGGAAATGCATTGCCATAGGTGAAGTCCATGCCGCCACGGGGTACGCCGTGTTCGATGCGATGGGTGTCATACTCCGAGGAATCGACGACGTTGGCGCTGATGGCGGCGGCAGCTTTCTGCGCCAATTCTTCCGGCACCAGAATCCGCCATCCAAGTTTGTCATCGCGCGGATCGGCGAACGCCAAATCCGGCTTCATCGAGGGCTCGCCGCCCCACACCGCAAGGACACCGAGCGAATCCGAAAGATTTTCGACGCTCACCTTGGCGCGCAGTTTGTAGAAGCCGAGCCGGTCGGCCAATTGCTGCGCGAGCGCTTTTGGGCAATCCAGCAGAAAGCCTCCGCCGTGTCCTTGGGGCGCTTCCGTGACAAGGAAATCCACGATGATCTTGCCCTGTGGCGTCAGCAACGCACCGAAACGGCCTAATCCCGGCTGAACCAGTTCGACGTTCGTGGTTACAAGCCCGTCGAGAAATTTCAGCGCATCTTCGCCGCCCACTTTGACGACGCCGCGGTCGGGTAAAAACGCTGCTTTCATGGAACGCGCCTTTGAGCTTTCTTTCTTGAAGTTCTTTTGGAAAATCTGCCACGCGGATACACCTTATCAAGTTAAGGGGCTAAGGTGCTACGAACAACCCCCGCGCTGTTAGAAGCGGCGCAAGAACCATTCTCAATTCCACAGGTCTGAGACATTGGCGCAAACCTTCGACGCAATCCTGAAATCCGGCACTGTCGTCAATCAGGACGGCGAAGGCGTGCGCGACATTGCCATTGCAAACGGGAAAATCTCGGCCATCGGGTCGCTCGGTAATGCGAGTGCTGCCGAGACGATCGACTGTAAGGGGCTTCATATTTTGCCGGGCGTGATGGATACGCAGGTTCACTTTCGCGAGCCGGGTCTCACGCACAAGGAAGATTTGGAGAGCGGTTCACGCAGCGCTGTGTCGGGCGGCGTCACCGCTGTATTCGAGATGCCGAACACCGATCCACTGACGATTACGGAAGCTGCATTCACCGACAAGGTAAAGCGCGGCCATCATCGGATGCATTGCGATTTTGCATTCTTCATCGGCGGGACGCGCGAGAACGTCAACGATCTGCCGGAGCTTGAGCGTGCGCCGGGTTGCGCGGGCGTGAAAGTGTTCATCGGGTCATCGACGGGGTCGCTGCTGGTCGAAGACGATGAGAGTCTCAAGCGCATTTTCAAGGTGATCCGCCGCCGTGCGGCGTTCCATGCCGAGGACGAATATCGTCTCAATGAACGCAAGCATTTACGTATCGAGGGTGATCCGCGTTCGCATCCGGTGTGGCGTGATGAGGCGGCGGCGCTGATGGCGACGCAGCGGCTGGTGAAAATCGCGCATGAAACCGGCAAACGAATTCATATCCTCCATATTTCCACGAAGGAAGAAATTCTTTATCTGCGCGACCACAAGGATGTCGCCTCATGCGAGGCGACGCCGCATCATCTGACGCTGGCAGGCCCCGAAGCTTACGAGCGGCTCGGCACGCGCGTGCAGATGAATCCACCGGTGCGCGATGCCAGTCATCGCGACGGCATTTGGTACGGCGTCGCGCAGGGAATTGTCGATGTGCTCGGCTCCGATCACGCGCCGCATACGCTCGAGGAAAAGGCGAAAACCTATCCGGCCTCGCCGTCCGGTATGACCGGCGTGCAGACACTTGTGCCGATTATGCTCGATCACGTGAACGCTGGAAAATTGTCGTTGGCGCGGTTTGTCGATTTGACCAGTGCCGGCCCGGCTCGATTGTTCAATATCGCATGCAAGGGACGGATCGCGGCGGGCTATGATGCGGATTTCACCATTGTCGATTTGAAACGCGAAGAGACCATCACCAACAAATGGGTGGCGTCGCGCGCGGGCTGGACGCCTTACGACGGTGTGAAGGTCAAGGGCTGGCCTGTCGGCACAATCGTGCGCGGCCGTCGCGTGATGTGGCAGGGCGAACTGACCGCGCCCTCGACAGGTGAGATCGTGCGATTTCAGGAGACGCTGAGATTCTAGGACATGATCCCGAAAAGTGGAATCCGGTTTTCGGAAAAGGTTATGCCGAAAATAATAAAGAAAATTACTGCTTGAAAACGACGACGGAAAATTCGCCGCTGCGGACGCGTCCGGCGAGACCCTCGACGAACTTCGCCACCGCGTCTTCGCCGTAAGTGCCGACCAATTCAGCGAACGCTGCAAACAGGCTGGCCTGCGCAAGACAATCGCCATCGACGCCGTCGTGGCGCGCTTCAGCCCAGGCTTCATTGAGATAACTCAGTGCGGCCTGTTTCTGCTCTTGGTCCGGAAGGAGATCGCGAGCGGGCGACCAATGCGACGGATGGGACATATAAGTTCAACAGCCTGTAGCAGGCGTGCTCGACAGAGGCGCGCCGGGGAAACCGGGCTGACCATTAGCATGTGGGTCATCCGCCGCGAGGTAGTTCTTGAGGAAAGGTTAATGGCGCTTCCTCAATCTAACCGAAAAGTCGGGGGTATTTTTCGTGAGCGCGAAGGGCTTCAGTTTGCGTAGCGGGCGGTCAGATCCCGCGAGATTTTCGAGCCTTCATCGAGATAGCGGCGAATGGCGACAATGGCTGCGGGGGTGCAGGTCCGGTAGGTCTGTTGGAAGCCGTTATATCCGCGGTTGAAGCTAGCAATCATCCGGCTGCGGCGGTCTCCGGACGGGGTTTCGGCATCGACCAGCGCCTGCATTTCCAGCCGCCATTTCTGGCCCTCATTGGTCCCGCAGACCCCCCGCAGATAGTGCAGCGTGCCGAGGATTTCGGCGAGGTGCTGCAGGTCGCCGTCGAACGGCGCAGCCGCGTTTGAAGCGGGCGGCGGCGCGGGGACGGGCGCTTGAACAGGCGCGCGCGCTTGGGGGCGGGGCTGAGGTTGCTCCGGAGAAAAGAATTGCGCACGCGCTGGCATTGCACCGGTGAAGGCGGCAAGCAACGCAACTGTAGGGATCAATTTGTGCATGAAGGCCGTCCTATGCCCGCACGGCGCGCTGGAAGCAAGGTGTCCGGGGTCCGGCTGGGCGGTCAGATTTCCACCAATCGCTGCGCCGCCTGAATTGTGTCCTGCAATCCAAGCGTGACTTTCAACGCGCCGAGCGCGCCGGGGAACAGCCAGCGCGCATCGTCGAGTTCCTCGTTGAGCGCAACCTCACCCGAAACCCACCGCGCCGCAAACGGCAGAATCACGAAGTGACCTTGGCCGCCGGTTTTGCCGGGTAGCGCCTCGCGCAAACCTGCAAGTCCGACGATGTCGATGAAAAGTCCGGTTTCCTCGCGCACCTCGCGCGTCAAGGCTTCGGTCACGCTCTCGCCGAATTCCACGCGGCCGCCGGGAAATGTGTAGACGCCCTTCGATGGCTCGCGCGCACGGCGCACCAGCAGGATTTTCCCGTCGCGAAAGATTCCTGCGCTGACGGCGAGTTGCGGTCGATTGGAAATTGTAGCTGTCAAAGCCGCTATCGCTTCATGATGAGATCGACGTCGGCCGGGCCGCCTTCGCCATTGATCAGCGAGCCGGCCAGCGTCACCAACGGCTTGACCCATCCTGCCGCTTGTTGAGCAAGGATCGCGCGCGTGCGGTCCTGTTTCGCCTCGCGCATCGCGGTGCCGACCGCAGTGAGGATCGACGTCATGGTGTTGGTGAGGTGTTCAAATTCGTTGCGCAAAGTCGGATCGGTCGAATCATAGGCGCTGACTGCAAGCTCGCGGGCCTTGAAATTCGACGCATTGAAATGTTCGCGGTAGGTCGTCGGTCGCCAGTCGAGAAATTCGGCCGCGCATTCGGGCAGGTCCGGAATCATTTCAAGCAGCATGATCGCCTCGTTGAAATGATTCAGATAATCAGTCGCAAGCCCGGTGCGCGGATTGATGTTGGCGTTGAGCAGGAGCCGATGGCGTGCCTCGTTGGACAGCGCCGGTACGGTGGCGTCTCGAACGATTTCATCGTCCGGCGACGGCGTTGCTGTGGCGGTCGAGAATCCCATCTTTCGCAGTGTTGGCATGCATGGTTAAGAGGGTCTGAACGTACGGTGCTTTTTGGCGGATTTTCGCGGAATAATTCCTATGTGTGGACGCTATGTCATTACGTCATCGCCGGAAGCACTTCGGCGGCTGTTTGGATACACCGAACTGCCGAACTTCCCCGCAAGGTACAATGTTGCGCCGACCCAGCCGGTGTCGGTGGTCATTCTGGAAAACGGCGAGCGCCACTTCAAATTGATGCGCTGGGGATTGTTGCCTTCTTGGGTTAAGGAGCCGAAGAAATTCGCGCTGGTCATCAATGCGCGTTCTGAAACCGTTCTTGAAAAGCCGGCATTTCGGAGTGCGATGAAGCGGCGCCGTTGCCTCATTCCGGCCGATGGTTATTTCGAGTGGAAAACGTCGTCGGCGCGCAAGCGGCCGCACTTCATCCATCGCCGCGACGGCGAGCCGATCGCTTTTGCAGGGCTTGCGGAAACATGGATCGGGTCGAACGGCGAGGAGATGGACACTGTTGCCATCGTGACCGCTGCGGCAGGCCCCGATATGGCCGAACTTCATCATCGCGTGCCCGTCACGATTGAACCGAAGGATTTCGATCGCTGGCTCGACGGCAATCTGTTCGACGAACAGGAAGCCTCGTCGCTGCTGATCGCGCCGCTGGAAGGTCAGTTCCTGTGGCACGAGGTTTCGACAGCGGTTAATCGCGTTTCCAACGACGGGCCTCATCTCATCCAATCGATCAGCGAAGACCAGGCGACACTTGAGGAAGTTAATCGTGCAAAGCCGAAGACGAAAAAATCCCGTGAATCGCTGGCGAAGACATCCAAGCAACCCAAAAAGAAGGCAAGCGGCGGACAGGGATCGCTTTTCTAACTTTCGAGCAAATCGAATTATGGTGTCGGCTCGCGCCCATCCAACCACTTCGCATAGACGGTGCGAGGCTGTTCGTCGTAATCGAGCGTCTCGTAGAAAGCCTGCGCATGTGTGTTGTCCGGTCGCACCATGAGCTGAAGTTTCTGGATGCCGCGTCCGCGAAGCCAGTCTTCGGCGGCGGCCATCATCGCGCGACCGTGGCCTTTTTTGCGATGTGATGGATCGACGGCGGCGTAATAGACCCAACCGCGATGGCCGTCGTGACCGACCATGATGGTTGCAATGATCGTCTTACCGTCCCGACCGACAAGCACGGCCGAATCCGGTCCCTTTTGAGCGCGCGCGAGATCTACTTTCGGATCGTTCCAAGGGCGCGTGAGTTCACATTTTTCCCAAAGTGCTACGATATTTCCCGCATCGGAATTGTCCGCGGGGTTAACCGCAATCTTGCTGGCCGACATCGTCGATGAGTCTGTCATAGCACTTTCCCCGGGTTCATGATGTTGAGCGGGTCCAGAACGGATTTGATCGAATGCATAATATCCAGCGCCACTGGATCCTTCACATGCGGAAGTTCATCGCGTTTCAAAACGCCGATTCCATGTTCGGCGGAGATTGAGCCGCCATGTTTGGCGACCACGTCGTGCACCGCTTCGTTCATGTCGTGCCAGCGCGCAAGGTATTGTCCGGTGTCTGCCCCGATAGGTTGGCTAACATTGTAATGGATGTTGCCGTCACCGAGATGGCCGAACGCGAATGGACGCGCACCTGGAATAAGCTTGGCGACAGCGGCGTCGGCTTCTTTTAGGAAAGCCGGCACTGCGGCGACCGGCACAGAAATGTCATGCTTAATCGAGCCGCCTTCGGCCTTCTGGACAGGCGAGATAGCTTCGCGCAGTTTCCAGAACGTGTTGCGTTGATCAAGATTGGCAGCGATGACGGCATCGAGAACGATGCCGTTTTCCATGCCCTGCGCAAGTATGGCCTCGATAGTGTCGCGGGCATCGTCGCGTGGCGAGGAAATTTCCATCAGCACATACCACGGATACACTTGCGCCATTGGCGCGCGGATCGACGGTCCATGCCTCACGACGAAGTCGATGGCGATGTGCGGGATCAACTCGAAACTGGTGAGGTTGGCTGCAGCTGTATTGCGCGACAGATCGAGAAGTTTCAGCGCGTCGGCAGGCGAGGCAATCGCGGCGAACGCGGTCTCAGTCGAGCGCGGCTTTGGAAACATTTTCAGTGTCGCGGCAGTGATAAATCCAAGCGTGCCTTCGGCACCGACGAAAAGGTCACGTAAATCGTAGCCGGTGTTGTCTTTCTTGAGGCTGGACAGTCCATGCATGATGCGACCGTCTGCCAATACAACTTCCAGCCCAAGCACCAGATCGCGCGCAACGCCGTAAGCGAGCGCCGCGATGCCGCCGGCGTTGGTCGAGAGATTTCCGCCGATGGTGCAGCTTCCCTCGGCACCGAGAGAGAGCGGAAAGAGACGGTCGGAATTGGCGGCGGCATTTTGCGCGTTGGCGAGGATGACGCCCGCTTCGACAGTCATCGTGTTCGATTGCGTATCGATCGCGCGAATTTTATCGAGTCGTCGCGTCGAGACGACAATCTCTCCGTGCTGTGGAGTTTGGCCGCCGACGAGACCCGTATTGCCGCCTTGCGGCACGAGCTGCGTTCTCGTCTCGGTCGCGAGTTTACAAATCGCAGAAACTTCGGCGGTCGAGCCAGGCCGCAGCACGAGCGGCGAGCGGCCTTGAAACAACCCGCGGTCCTCGACGAGGTAAGGTGCCATGTCTTGAGCGTCCGTCACCGCATATTTATCGCCGACGATTGCAACAAAGCGCGCCAGTAACTCCGGCGCGATCGCAGTTGGCAGCGGACGGATAACATTCATGCGTTCAAGTTCCTTAAGAGTCTTTTCAGTCTTGTGGCACAGCCGCGCGCCGCAGCCGGTCGTTGATTGCTTCGCCGAGTCCATTATCGGGAACCGGCATGACCGCGATAGCCCGGGCGCCCTTGGCGTCGAGTGCCCGAAGGTGGCCGAAGAGATTCGCGGCCGCTTCCACCAGATCGCCACGTTGAGACAAATTCATGACGCTCGACGCAGTTTCGCCGGAGATTGTATCCGGTCCGAACGCCAACAAAACTTCGCCGACTTCAGCCGCGTTAGCATTAAGTCTGACGGGCGTGCGCGGCGCGTAATGCGAGGCAAGCATGCCCGGTGCCAGCGGATGGGGTTCGTTTGCATCCTGATCTTCCGGCATGTGCGCGAGTGGCCGGCCGAGAAGTTTCTCGATTTCCGAACGTGGCAAACCACCGGGACGCAGCAGCATCGGCTGTTCGAAGCATCCGACGATTGTCGATTCGACTCCAACCGAGACTGCGCCACCATCGACAATCAGATCGATCCGTCCATCGAGATCCTTGAAGACATGCGCAGCAGTCGTCGGCGAAATGTGCCCCGACAAATTGGCGGAGGGCGCGACGATGGGCTTGCCGAACGCGCGCAGAATTTCGCGCGCGACCGGATGCGACGGTACGCGCACGGCAATCGTCTCCAGACCTGCAGTGGCGAGGTCCGCGACCGGACATGCATTCGCCTTCGGCAACACCAGCGTTAGCGGTCCCGGCCAGAATGCTTTTGCAAGCGCAAGGCTCGCCGCGTTGAATTTCGCAATGACTTTTGCCGCCGCCAGATCACCAACATGGGCGATCAATGGATTGAACGACGGGCGGCCCTTGGCTTCATACAGTCGCGCGACCGCGCGTGCGTCGTTGGCGTCGGCGCCGAGCCCATAGACGGTCTCCGTCGGAAACGCCACCAGACCGCCGCCATCTAGACATCGTGCGGCGGCCTCAGCTGCACCGGAATCGGCGGCAATAATTTTCGTCGTCAGACCGAGTTTCATTTTTTGTATTTCGAATGGCTGTTGCTTCGGAAGAGCCCCTTATACCGCTTCTTGCGGCGGGCGAGGGCCGACGCTATACCGCCCTATGTGTCGGAGTGTGGCTCAGCCCGGTAGAGCACTGCGTTCGGGACGCAGGGGTCGCAGGTTCAAATCCTGCCACTCCGACCAATAAAATCAATGGCTTAGCAGTGTTTGGACTGACCACTTCTCTGCATTACCAACGATAGAAAGTTGCAAGCTCTGCATGATCCACTTCAACGTTGTTTGGCAGGGGCATGGTCCGCGTGAGTGAAGAGTACGAAAAAGCGCAACAGGTGCTATCGATTTTGAAGGGTGCGGACCGCACCGATGCACAGGCCGCGCTTCCGATCTTGAATGGGTTGGTCGGACTCGTCCAAAACGTCGGCGGTGACCAATCCATCGAAATTGACGAGTTGCGGGCAAGTGCATTCCTTGCGATTTGCGAGGTTGGCAAAGCTCTCCATCGCGGACAGCCAACGGGTGGGCTTTGGACCAAAGCGATCGATGCGACTGAGCGTTGGAGGACAGCGGCGAAATAGTTGGGATCTGTTTTCATGCCCGCTTTATCTATTCGGGTGAGGTAACATTCAACAAATCGCTGAATTGCTCCAGAATGTAGTCGGCACCCAATTCTATGACGGGATCTGCAGAATAGCCCCATGTGACTGCCGCTACGATAACGCTAGCGCTTTTCGCCGCTTTCACATCGTGTATTGAATCGCCGACGAAGATAGCTGCGCCGGGATCGATTTTCATACGTTGTAAGAGTTTTAAAACGTGGTCAGGGTGCGGCTTTTGCACGCCGAATGTGTCGGCTCCGGCGACGTCCGATATAGGCGGCATCAGTTGCAGTTTCGTCAGAATTTCTCGTGCAGATTTTTCGTCTTTGTTGGTACAAACACCCAACCGAACCCCTGCTTCGGAAAGCTGATCGAGCAGCACCTTCGCACCGGCGTAAGGCCTGGTATGACGCAGTTGATTCTCAGCGTAATAGCGCGTGAAGTCATCTGTGCGTTTTTGCAGTTCGAGGTCGTCAAGGACACCACCGCGCAGTGCGAACGCTTTTTTTATACGGGCACGTGCGCCCTCTCCGAGCAGCGCGTTGCGCAAATTTCCTTCGATCGGCGCAAAACCTTCGTCGGCTAAAACACGATTTACGGCATCTGCGACATCCGCGACGCTATCGACCAGTGTTCCGTCCAAATCGAATATCACGGCTCGGAAAGGAAAAGCGAGCAAGTTTTCGTTGTCCTTAGTCACGCAGACCTCTGGCGTTAATCCGCAGTTGTCTCGCGGAAAACGATACGCTGAACGCTGGCGAAATTAGACCTGCGAAGCTTCCGGGATTGGTGAATTTTCGCTGGCGTCCGTTGCAGGCGTCACATACCTAGATGAACTAACGCTTGAAAGCTGTTCGGTCTCGCTTTCAGTATTTCGCAGGATTTCCTTTACTTCCAGCAACGTTCGACGAATCCAGGTTTTCACTGTGTTGACGGGAACGCCGGCCTTTTCCGAAAGCTGCGCCCTGCTTTCACCCAGAATATAGGCGGCGATGACGAGGTCTCGTTTCAACGGATCGAGACCATGAAGTGCAGAAAACACATCTTTGGTTTGCCGCACGACAGTTTGCCGCTCTTCGCTGGCTTCGATCGCTTCAAGCGCGGAGGGGCAATTGGAGGTCAATTCCATCAGACCTGTATCGTCGGAGTAAATTTCCCAGGCCGATTTTTTCACGATATCGATCGACAGGTTTCGAACGATCGTGATCATCCAGTTCATCGGCGATCCCAGCAATGGACGGTAAGATCCTGCGTTTAGCCAAATACGGGAGTAGCTATCTTGAATGATTTCTTCGGCCATATGTCCGCGCTTAACGATTTGCATGGCGGTTAAAAAAAGTCGCCCCTTCGTCGCGGTGTACAATTCGTTGAAGGCCCGTTGATCTTTTTCAAGTGCGATACGCTCCAACAATCGTTCTAGATTCTTAGAACTGGAATTTGCCGAGTTTTTTTTCAACGAACCTTTTGCCATTGGAATTTACGAATGTCCTTGAAGTCTTTCGCCTAAATTGTCACTACCGTTGGTATCCCGACAGGCTGGAGAAACCTCTTATGATTTTTTCGGGGACTTCGGTCTTTCACTCTCATCGTTAGGAAGGATAACGAGCGGTTTCTCGGAGGCTGCGACTTTGTCCGCGAATTCTTCGATTTTTTTTGTCACGTCGCCGATTTCTTTCTCGATTTTGCTGACGATAGAATCTTTGTCGGACATCCGACGCTCTCCAAAATAGACAGATAGGTTGTCAGTGGAACTTGACGAAGTCAAAGCGTTTCGACGATTGAATCGTTGACGAATTTCAAATTCTGTAAAGCTACTGGAACATTTGTTAGCCAGCTGCATTGCTTCTTTTCATTGGAATGGAGACTTAGATGGCTGGCGATCAACCAATTTCTTGGCTTTTGTTTTTCACGCTCGCGGCGGGGATTCTTGTCTCTGGCTTTGCGTTCATTGGGTTCCTCCGGTCGCAACGAAATAGGGATGTGGCGGCGAAGGCGCTTGTGAAAGGCGGCAATGTCGGTCGCATCGCTCCGCAAGGTGCAATGCCTGAACTTTTGGGCGTTGCGGTGATCGGTTTTGTCGCCATGGGTCTTCTGACAGCCGGATACAAAAGCAAATCGACTGTGGAAACTGCGCAGGCCACAACGCCGATCGGCACAACCGGTTCGTCGATGGCGCAGCCCGTGGGCACTGCGGACCAGCCGAAAAAATATCAGCCGGCAAATCCGGCACCGGATACACGTTCATCACCGACGTCATCCGATACGGGGACTGGCCCCGCAAATGGATCGACGGGAAATCCGAAGTAAACCGAAAATAGATTATGCCAAAAAGTTTCGCCGGGAGCATAACGCTCTCGGCTTTTATCGTTGAACGGAAGCAGTTATCGACGCTCGTCGTCGCGCCGATCAATGCCGTAAGGTTTGACGAGCGACCACACGTGATCTGGCACCATGTTTTTCAAACGCTGCGGATAATTTCTGCGAAGATGCAGTATTGTCTCGATAGCTTTCATTTCGACCCGTGCCCTGGCAAATTCGAGTCCGCGCGGACCGGTTCGCGGCATTAGCCAAGCCATGATCGGGCGCAGCCAATTCGGCATCGCGCGCAGGGGTAATCCTCCCGCTGCGCGCGCGACATTGTCCATAAAGCCCTTAACTGGGCCCGCCCGCTTTCCGGCCGTACCGAGCTCTGATGTTTGGATTTCATTGTCGAGCAATCCCACCAATTCTTCGCCGCGTTCATTGCGTATCAGAAGCCATTGTTCGCCTTCACCCGCCATGTATCCCACCGTGATGTCCGCAAGCACGTTGGTGTAATCGACGCATGTGCGACAGGTAATCGGAAAGAAGTCCGGCGGCAGTTTTGAGATTGGCAATTGTAAAAACGGAATTTCCCGGATGCGGCCGTTCTTGAAACGCAGTTCGACGTGATAGTCGGCTCGAAATTCGAGATAGGTGATGGTGTCGGGTTGATCGGAAAGAAGATTCAAAAATTTATGGAAGTTCGCCGTCGTTGTGTTGTCCGAGCAGGGCGTTCCAATCACATAGAGACGCTCGAACCCGAGCTTCTCTTCCAGCGCACGCAATGCATACACCTGGCAGGGAATGCCGATTACTGCGAGACGTTTGTAACCTTTGGCTCGCGCTGGCTCCAGCAGTGCCAGCAGCGGAGCGTAGCCCATACGCATGCCACGACATTGCGCCATTCCTTCCGCCGACGTGACGAGAACGGGAGCGGGTTTCCATTTGTCGCTCGGGTCAGGAGCCATTGTCAGAACGGCATCGACAGCTTTCGATTCGAGCAATCGTTCGCCGATCCGGGTTGTGATCCCAGTCCATTGCGCGCCTTCTCGTGGCGGTTTCAGCGTTGCACGAACCATTCTCCGAAACGGTCCGAAAAATATTTCGTCCACTTTCGTTGGATCGCGTGCGCGGCCATGAACACGCCTTTCCTGTGCGTCATAATCCGGCTTGATGAACTGACACGCGTGACCGCATTGTTTCGGATCGCTAGATCGCGAAATTCCACAATCGGTGCAAAGATCTCTTTCTACTGCTGCAGCAATTGGAGGCGTGTATATTGCGTCGGTTGCGGGTGGTCTCGTCATCGCACCACCATTGGAAATGTCACAGCGATCGCCCACGCGAATATCAAAGCGTTGGCGATGGCTCCCGGAAAGGGATTCTTCACCTGTCTGTAAGTCCACGTACTGATAAGACCGAACGCAATGAACAGCAGGAAAATGGCAGGAACTATGATCGCAAGAAAAAATAGTTTCTGAGGATTGAGCAGAACCGCGATTGCAAGCGACAGTAGAAAAGTAAATTTCGTGAAAGCGTAAGCTCCGAATTTTGTGCTGGCCCCGCGTGTGAGCCATTCATCGGAGACGAAGTAAACGATTGCTCCGCAGAAGACGGCTGCGATCATCGGGACGCGCGACGCAATCGGCATGAACGAAAACACGTAGCGGTCGACCGGAAGCCCGAACGCGGCGATTTCATATCCCGCGACTGCGATCGCCGCAATTGCGATGTTTCGCCATGACATCTTCAATTGTGTCGGCGCGTTTGCTGTTATTCTACGCAGTAAGAAAAGCGCAATCCCCGTAAGAACTCCATAGACCGCAAAATGAAGCGCCAGATAATCGCCAAGCAAGATCGGCAGAAAATCCGTCGGCAATTTCCAAAGGACGAGCGGTGTCGCCAAAGCAGTGAAAAAACCCAATAAAATAAGGATTTTCCAGCTTATAGTGGCGCCAGCAACTTCGTTTGCTGCTTGCGGCAAAAGCGACGTGAGCGGCCATGCCAAGGCTATAATTCCGGAAAACAGAAGTGCCAGTGCCACGCCGCGACTGTCGATCCAACCCTGACTATGGTGCTCGAAGGCTGCGTTCATCCACGCCAATGACTCGGTCATGCTGTCTTCGCTGAACAGTACACCAATATGCTCGACGCCGCGCGCAAATACCAGTCGGCGTGCGCCGCCGTCGGTAAATTGGCCATATGTCTTGCGTTCGTCCGCGCCGGGACCGGCGGATAGACCGAGAATGCGGTGGCCTTCGTCGCGCAACATTGCGGGCTCAACGGAGCCTACGATGACCAGCAAATTTCGCGGAGTCGTCGCCGTAGCGACCGGCGAGAAGACAGACACCGCAACGGTGGCTTCCACATCAGGATGTGCTTGCGCAAAACGGATGACGATATCCGACGCCATCGAGTGACCAAGTAAAGCCAGTCGCCCATCGCTCGAAGGCAATTTGCGCGCGTAGTCTGAGACCTCTCCAAGTTCGCGAAGTAGCGCGGACGTTATGCCGGTGCCTTCGGTAATGTCGCCACGCATCGGCACAGGATTGCGACCGTGGCCGAGAAAATCGAATGTCACCGCAGTATATCCATTGCGCGCGAGCGTCACAGCGAATGGCTGCATAAGTTGCTGCGATCCGGCGAAGCCATGCGCGATGACAATGACAGGCGCTGAATTGGCATTCTGAGGCTTGAAGATCGTCGCAGGTGTGTCGCCGATACGTACCGTGGAAATTGTTAGACCACTCTCGGCATCGCTCAACTTTGTCAGACCCGTTGCGATAGCGGTAGTTGCCACAATTGCGACAGCGAGCCTTGTCAAAGTTGTGGCCGTCGTCATTGGACAGAGATGCTTTCGCAAATGCGAGTCATTCAATCCTCGCTGGCGATATGCTTGCGGCGAATTCGGCCGAGAATCCACCAGATCGCGAGTGCCGCAATGGGAACGAATGCTGCCGTGACTATACTCGGTTCGATGGTCATTCGTCCGCTGTCGTGACCGGCTTTCACGATGTAACCGAAAAGACCGACGACGTAATAAGTGATCGCAGCGACGGAAAGTCCCTCGACTGTCGTCTGAAGCCGCAACTGAAGGCGAGTGCGCGCATTCATCGATTTGAGAAGTTGCTGATTTTGCTGCTCCAACTCAACATCTACGCGCGTCCGCAGTAAATTGGCGGCGCGCGCGAGCTTGAGTGAGAGACTTGATTGTCTTTGCTCAATGGTGACGCAAGTCCGCAGCGCGGGCTTCATTCGGCGAGCCAGAAATGACGACCACGTCGGCCAGCCGCCGATCTTGCGCTCGCCGATGGTTTGCAGGCGTTGTTCGACGATTTCCTCATAGGCGCGACTGGCGCCGAACCGAAAAACGCTGGCGGCCGCGCCGGCTTCGACTTCTGCTGCCAATGCAGTCAATTCGTCCAGCAAACGGTGATTGCTGTCGAGGTCGTTAGCCTTTTGCATTTCGCTGGTGACTTCGGCCAGTCGTCGCTCGCTTACGCTGATCGAAGGCGCAAGTCTTTGCGCTTCCGGCAGGCCTAGCAGAGCAAGGGTTCGGTAAGTTTCGATCTCAATGACGCGTTGAACCAAAGCGCCAGCGCGTTCCGCCGGCATGCCTCGATCCAAAACGAGAATGCGGACGAAGCCCGACGGATCGAGCTGAAAATCCGTCGCGTAGATCGCTGCGCCGTCGGAATTTTCCGCAACAGCCAGACTTGATTTGTCGAATAGTCGTTCCGGCGCAGTACGGTCCGCGTCTTCCGTCATCATATGCAAGTCGATTGCGACGAGCAGTGGGCCGGGTTGAGGGACCATCCGCATGACAGACGCTATTGAAGATGCATCCGGATGAAATGGCGTGCCACTCGGATCGGACGGAATCTCCCATGTGTAGGTCGTAAATTCCGAGTGCTGTTCCCATCGCAGAACCGTGGATCCCATCAGAGCGCGATAATGCTTTTCGCCGGCAGTGGGAGTTTGCAGTCCGCGCTTGCTGCAAAAGCTAGCAAGATTTGCACGATCCGTTTTTGCTTGAGCGCCGGATATATCGAATGCGAAATGGATAACGCGGGAAGGAACGGCTATCGCGGTAAACGGTCGCGCGTGGACTTCGCCCAAGATGGAGGCGCGCAACGGATGCGGAGTCAAACTGCCCGCTTCGCCGTCGCCGATCGATACATTCGCACTCATCTGATCGTCTCTATCACAACACTCGAAATCCTGTATACGCCATCGGGGCCCATGGTGTAGTAGCGCTCGGGATGCTGCGACCGGATAATTTGCGAAGTCGAAGTTCCTACAATTCGCGTGCAATGCGAGACATCCGTTTGCATTGAGTGTCTCACTGGCGATAATCTGCCTGAAATGCATCGTCGCGATCTGTTCGCGCGTTGTCGAATGGAGCGATCGTGGCGTCAATTTCAATGCGTATTGGCACGCGCAAAAGTGTGATGGCGCTTGCACAGACCGAAGACATCGCGAAGCGATTGTCCAAAGCAGCTCCCGAGTTGGCTGTTGAGATCGTCAAGTTTGAGACGGTCGGCGATCAGGATCAAACCAGCAAGCTGCTTCCTCACGGCGGCAAAGGCGGCGCATTCGTCGCACAAATTCGTCAAGCTGTGACGGAAGGTAGGCTGCACGCAGCGATGCATTCGCTCAAGGACATGCCGGGTAACGAAGATACGCCGGGACTTGTGATTGGCGCGACACTGGCGCGCGATCCACCGACCGACGCGCTTGTTGTGAGGACCGGCGTGTCGATCGATGATCTGCGACGAACCAAAGGCAAGGGCTTCAAGATCGGAACCAACGCGGTGCGGCGCGCCGCCTATGTGCGCCGTCTGTTTCCCGAGATTGAAGTGATTCACTATCGCGGTGCGGCAGACACGCGGGTGCGCAAGCTCGATGGGCTGGAAATGCAGCGTTTGCCGGGCGGCGGCGAAGTCGGGCCCGCCGACGCGCTCATCATGGCCCGTTCGGGGTTGGAGCGGGTCGGTCTTGCAAATCGCATCTCGCATGAGTTTTCCATCGCGGAAATGTTACCGGCTGCGGGCCAAGGCATCGTCGCCGTGGAGTGTGCGGCGAACGATTGGCAGACACGGCGGTATCTCTCATTGATCGACGATCCAGCCGCGCATCTATGTGCAGATGCCGAACGTGAAGTGTTGTGGGTACTCAACGGTCATTGCAATTCGCCGATTGCGGCTTACTCAACCGTGAATGGTCATGAAATGACGTTGACGGCTTCTGTCCTCGATGAAAAAGGCGGGACTTTCATCGAGACGGCGAAAACCGGTCCTGCCGATCGTCCGCGCGAACTGGGCCGCTCAGTCGGCCTTGAACTGCTCGAGAAGGGTGCGTCGACGATCATTGAACGCACTCGACCGATGCCATAGGTTGCTTTGATGGCAGTAGCTTTTCCTTTCTCAGCGATTGTTGGTCAAGACGAGATGAAACTCGCTCTGTTGATTGCAGCCGTCGATCCGAAGGTCGGCGGCGTGCTCGCCTTTGGCGACCGCGGGGCAGGGAAATCGACCGCTGTGCGCGCGCTTGCAGCGCTTCTGCCGAAAATGAAAGTTGTCGCCGGCTGCCGCTACAATTGTGACCCGGACAAACCCGCAGAGTTCTGTGAGGAGTGCCGCGCCCGCGCGAAGGCGAAATCCATTAAGGTGACTCAGGTTTCCGTGCCGGTCGTCGATCTTCCGCTCGGTGCGACTGAGGACCGTGTGGTCGGCGCGCTCGATCTGGAACGCGCGCTCGCAAAAGGTGAGAAAGCTTTCGAGCCGGGTTTGCTTGCGCGTGCGCATCGCGGGTTTCTCTACATCGACGAAGCCAATTTGCTCGAAGACCATCTTGTCGATTTGCTGCTGGATGTTGCAGCTTCCGGCGAGAACGTTGTCGAGCGCGAAGGTTTAAGCGTTCGTCATCCTGCGCGCTTCGTGCTGGTCGGAACTGGCAATCCGGAAGAAGGCGAGCTTCGCCCGCAGTTGCTGGATCGTTTCGGTCTGTCGGTAGAGGTCAAGACACCGGATGATCTTCCGAGTCGTATCGAAGTTGTCCGCCGCCGCGATGCTTACGAGCGCGATGTCGAGACTTTTCTCGGTACATGGGCGAAGGAAGAGGCGAAACTGCGCCGGAAAATCACTACTGCGCGGGAACGTTTGGCATCGGTCAGTGTCTCCGATGCCGCGCTGGAACGTGTCGCAAAGCTGTGTATGGCGCTCGGCACCGACGGTTTGCGTGGAGAATTGACGCTGATGCGTGCAGCGCGTGCGTTGGCAAGTCTCGAAGGCGTGAAATCCGTCAAGGACGATCATTTGCGCCGCATCGCGCCGCCGGCGCTGCGCCATCGCCTGCGCCGCAATCCGCTCGATGACGCGGGGTCGTCGGTTCGCGTCGATCGCGCGATTGCGGAGATTCTTGGTTGAGTGCGCCGCTGTCATGGTCCGATGCGATGATCGCGGCACAATTATTTGCAATTGATCCAATTGGGATGGGCGGCGTTCTTGTCAGATCGCGCGCCGGTCCGGTGCGGGATCGATGGTTGTCGGTGCTGCAAAAAAGCCTGCCGCCGCCGATGCCGTTCAAGCGAATGCCGCTTCATACTGCAGACGGGCGCCTCCTTGGCGGCCTCGATCTGTCGGCGACACTGCTCGCCGGACGCCCCGTTGCGGAGAAGGGACTGCTTGCGGAAGCCGACGGTGGCGTTTTGTTGCTGGCGATGGCCGAGCGGCTGTCGGTATCGACGACGGCTCATGTGAGCGCGGCGATGGATTCATGTCAGGTCATCGTCGAACGCGACGGGATTTCGTTGAGACTGCCAGCGCAATTCGGCGTCGTCGCGTTTGACGAGGGGCTCGACGATGAATTCGCTCCGGCTTCATTGTACGATCGTTGCGCATTCCACATTGATCTGAACGATGTTTCGATCGGCGACGCGGAAGGGTTCGACATCGATGATGTTGAGCTGTCTGCGGCGCGGCAGCGATTGCCGTCGTTGCAGTTGACTAACGAGCAGATCGAAGCGCTGTGCACGGCTGCAGCGGCACTTGGAATCGTATCGCTACGTGCGCCGTTGCTGGCGAGAACCGTCGCGCGCGCGAGTGCCGCGCTGTCTGGAAGCGCCTCAATCACCCTCGACGACATTTCTCTCGCCGTACGATTGGTGCTGGCGCCACGCGCGCTGGTCTTTCCGCAAGCCGATCAACCTCAACAACCGGAGCCACCGCCGCCTGATAACGAGGCGAGCGACGATAACGAAAGCAACGAGCAGCAAACACCCGACATCGATCGTGCGCTGGATGAAGTTATTCTGGCTGCCGCGCAAGCTGCCATTCCGGCGGGTGTGTTGGCAGCGTTGCGCGTTGCATCGTCAGGACGCTCTCGTGCGCGTTCGTCTGGCAAGGCGGGTGAATTACAGAAATCGAATTTGCGCGGACGCCCGACCGGCGTTCAGCGCGGGGAGTTGAAGTCCGGCGCAAAACTGAACGTCATCGAAACCTTACGTGCGGCCGCACCTTGGCAACCGCTTCGCCGCGCGGAGGCTGCGCGCGACGGATCGGCGGCGATGCGCCCGCGTATATTGATCCGCAGGGATGATTTTCGTCTGGCACGATTTAAGCAACACACCGAAACGACGACCATCTTCGTCGTCGATGCGTCGGGATCGGCCGCTTTGCACCGCCTTGCCGAGGCGAAAGGGGCGGTCGAATTGCTGTTGGCCGATTGCTACATTCGTCGCGATCAGGTGGCGCTGATTTCATTTCGAGGTGTTATCGCCGAATTGTTGTTGCCGCCGACGCGTTCTTTGGCGCGCGCAAAACGAAGCCTTGCGGGATTGCCAGGTGGTGGCGGTACGCCGCTGGCCTCGGGTCTCGATGCGGCGTTCGTTCTTGCGGATTCGATTCGGCGTAAAGGTCAAACACCTACGATCATTCTGCTCACCGATGGCCGCGCCAACATCGCGCGGGATGGCTCGGTTGGTCGTCCGCGCGCCGAAGACGATGCACTTGCGTCGGCGCGGCAATTGCGCGCGGCGCATGTGAATGCCGTGCTGGTCGATACGTCGCCGCGTCCGGGCCCGCAGGGTGAGAAGCTCGCGGCCGAGATGGGCGCGCGCTATCTGCCGCTGCCGCATGCCAACGCCGCTACTCTGTCGAAAGCTGTGCTTGCGACGACCCAAGGCGACATGCGCACCGCGGGTTAGCCTTTGTACGCCCGCACGCGTTTCAACATTTGTTCGACATGCGCAATCGGCGTTTCCGGCTGGATGCCGTGGCCGAGATTGAAGATCAATCTTCCTTTGCCGAAATTCTCCAGCACATCGTCGACGGCACGATCCAGCGCAAGGCCTCCCGCGATGAGCGCGAGCGGATCGAGGTTGCCCTGCACGGCAACGCGATTTTGTACGCGTTCGCGGATCAATGACGGCTCCGCCGCCCAGTCGATGCTCACGCCGTCGATACCGGTGCGTTCGATGTAGTCGGGCAGCAAAGCACCTGCGCCACGTGGAAAACCGATGATCTTCGCACCCGGTGCATGCTTTCGCACACCCTCGACGATGCGCCGCATCGGCTCTACCGACCAGCGCTCGAATTCGCGCGGCGGCAACACGCCCGCCCATGTGTCGAAAATCTGCAAAACGTCAGCGCCGGCCTTGAGTTGCGAGAGCAGGTACTGAATAGAATTTTCGACCAGGACGTCGATGATCTTTGCGAATGCATCGGGATGCCGATAGGCCATCATTCGCGCCGGGCCCTGATCGGGTGTGCCTTGGCCGGCCACCATGTAGGTCGCAACTGTCCATGGCGCTCCGCAGAATCCGATCAGTGCAATTTTTGAATCGAGGTCTCGGCGGACGCGTCGTAACGCTTCATAAACAGGTTCGAGCTTGCTGAAATCCGCATCGTGCGCCAGCGTCGCGACCTTGTCCGGTGTGTCGAGCGGATCGAGACGTGGACCTTCGCCGACTTCAAATCGTACCGCGCGACCGAGTGCATAAGGCAGAACCAAGATATCCGAGAAGATGATCGCGGCATCGAATCCAAAGCGTCTGATCGGTTGCAGCGTTACTTCGGCGGCGAATTCGGGATTGAAACACAAATCGAGAAAGCCGCCGGCTTTCTCGCGAATGGCGCGATACTCGGGAAGATAGCGTCCGGCTTGCCGCATCATCCAGACGGGCGGCACCTTCTGGCGGTGACCCATAAGAACTTCTATGAGAGGTTTGATGGGCGCGTTCTGTGTCAAGCGATGTATCCGTTCTTTATCGACAAGCCTCGTTGTCAATCTGATACACTGCGGTTTCGATCTTGGCCACGGGCAGAAGCGAACGGCCGCAATTCGGAGAATTTTAAATGATTGCAGCTGTCCCGGTGAGCGGATTGACCGCGATGCGGAAGGTCGATGGATTGCCCGCTCCCGTATCTGGTCAGCGCCATGAAATCGCCAGCGCAGTCGGGCGCCTGACTTATTACGCGGCGAGTACGGGAAATCGCCAAGCCGATCCGCTGTTATTACTCATTCACAGCATCAATGCTGCGGGATCGGCATACGAAATCAAGCCGCTTTACGAATACTATCGCAAGACACGAACGGTCTACGCGCTTGAGCTTCCGGGTTTTGGTCATTCTCAGCGCGGCAAGCGGCCCTATACGATCCGCATGATGACGGATGCGATCCACAAAATCGTTGAGGCGATCAGGGCGGATCATGGCACCGCGCCGATCGACGCGTTAGGGTTATCTCTCTCATGTGAGTTTCTGGCTCGGGCGATTGCGGAAAATCCACTCGCATATCGAAGTGCGGCGCTCGTCAGCCCGACGGGTTTCAGCACCGCAGCAAAAGCGTCACGATGGCGCGACGGCACGCGAGGCAAGCCTTGGCTGCACGCGTTGTTCGAGTTTCCTCTATGGAGTCGCGGATTCTTTCGACTACTGACCAGCCATACCGGAATTGCATATTTTTTGAGAAAAACTTGGGGGTCGGGCAATTTCGATCGTGGACTGGCGCAGTACGATTATCTCACGACGCATCAGGATGGTGCCCAGCACGCGCCGTATTATTTCGTATCGGGCTTTCTGTTCAGCGCGGATATTATGCGGGTCTATCACTCGCTCACTTTGCCGGTTTGGATGGCGCACGGTGTACGAGGAGATTTTGTGAACTACAAAAACAAGGGGCAGGTCGAGGGTCGCACCAATTGGACTATTGACGTCTTCCAGACCGGCGCAATGCCGCACTTCGAGGCACAAGACACGTTTGTGCAAGCCTATGATACGTTCTTAAACCGACGAGGTTCACCAAACTAAGAATCATTCACTATGCCCGATCTCGTCTGGAACATTGATGGCACGGACTGGCCCAATCGTGATGTCAGCGAATTCGTCGATGCGGCGGGGTTTCGCTGGCATGTGCAGCGCATGGGTCAGGGGCCGCACCTGCTTCTTGTTCACGGCACCGGCGCGTCCACGCATTCGTGGCGCGATCTTGCGCCGCTGCTGGCAAAGCAGTTTACCGTCGTCTCTATCGACTTGCCCGGACATGCTTTTACCGAAACGCCGCCGTCGTGGCGGCTGTCACTTTCAGGAATGTCTACCGATATTGGAGAATTGCTGCGCGTGATGAATGTCCGGCCGGATATCGCGGTGGGCCATTCGGCGGGTGCCGCCATTCTTGCGCGTATGTGTCTCGATGACCGGATCGCTCCGCAGCTTCTTGTCAGTCTCAATGGGGCATTCATGCCGTTCGGCGGAGCGGCTGGTCATCTGTTTTCGCCGTTGGCGAAACTGCTGATATTAAATCCACTCGTACCGAAATTCTTTGCGTGGCAGGCGTCGTCGCCCAATGCTGTGGAAAGATTGATCGAAGGCACCGGGTCCGCCATCGGTCAGGATGGCATTGCGCAATATCGGAAACTTGTGCGCAGTCCTGCGCATGTTTCCGCAGCTCTTGGGATGATGGCCAACTGGCGACTCGAACCTCTCGTTGTCGATCTGCCGAAATTCAAAGCTAAACTGTTACTATTCGCTGCCGATCGCGATCGCTCGGTATCTCCCGACGTCGCGCGCCGCGTCGCCAAGCTTGTTCCGAATTCGACAATCGAGATGATTCACGGCCTCGGGCATCTTGCTCACGAAGAACAGCCCGACGTTATCGCAGCGATTATTATAAAGGCTGCGGCTCAAACAAACGGTATCGATGAAAACACCATCGACTGTGTAAATTGAATTTTACACTCATGGGCTGGCCAACTGTCAATAGATAGTTACACTGCGGCCATGCTTGATCCTACGCCGATCCCGTCGATGCATACCATTCCGCGTGATCATCAGCCGCATGCGGTTGTGATCGGCAGTGGCTTTGGCGGATTGGCGGCAGCGGTGCGTCTTGGTGCGAAGGGCTATCGCGTCACCGTTCTAGAGAAGCGCGATGCACCGGGTGGGCGCGCCTACGTTTATCGGCAGGATGGATTCACCTTCGACGCCGGTCCGACCATCGTGACCGCGCCGTTTCTATTCGAAGAACTCTGGAAATTATGCGGACGCAAGCTGTCCGACGATGTGACGCTCAAGCCGGTGTCGCCATTCTATCGCATTCGCTTCAATGACGGCACACGCTTCGATTACACAGGCGATTCAGTGGCGATGCGCAAAGAGATCGCGCGTTTTTCGCCCGGTGATGTCGACGGTTACGATCGTTACATGAAGGCGAGTGAAGATATTTTTAAAATCGGATTTGAGCTGCTCGGCGACGTGCCATTCAGCAACTGGACCGACATGGCTAAAATCGCGCCGGAGATGATCCGGTTGCAGAGCTATCGTAACGTTTACGGTTTTGTGTCGAAATATATCCGCGATCCGAAATTGCGGATCGTGTTCAGTTTTCATCCGCTGCTCATCGGGGGTAATCCGTTTACTGCGAGTTCGATCTACTGCCTGATCGCGCACCTCGAACGTAAATGGGGCGTGCACTTCGCAATGGGCGGGACGGGACGGCTTGTCGATGGTCTCGTCAAACTCATCGAAGGGCAGGGGAGTGCCGTGCTTTGTAATCGTGAGGTCAAGGAAATCTGCGTGAAGGACGACGCGGCGTGCGGTGTACGTCTTGAGTCCGGTGAGATCATCGATGCCGATGTGGTGGTCTCCAATGCCGATTCGGCTTGGACTTATCGAAAGCTTCTTCCGTCGCAATATCGTTCACGCTGGACCGACCGCCGTGTCGAGCGCTCGCGTTATTCGATGAGCCTGTTCGTTTGGTATTTTGGAACGCGAAAGAAATATCCTGACGTTCCACATCACACGATTTTGCTGGGCCCGCGTTACAAGGAACTGCTCGCCGATATTTTCGAGCGGAAGATTCTGTCGCTGGATTTTAGTCTGTACCTTCACCGTCCAACGGCGACCGACTCATCGCTGGCACCTGAAGGCTGCGACGCGTTCTATGTGTTGTCGCCTGTGCCCCATCTCGACAGCGGAACGGATTGGCGAGAAGCCGCAGAGCCTTATCGCCGCACGATCTCGAAGGCCCTTGGTGAAACCGTTTTGCCAGATCTTGAGAACCAGATCGTTAGCTCTCGGATGCTGACGCCGCAGGATTTCCAGGACGAGTTGCTGTCGTTTAAGGGCGCAGCATTTGGGTTAGAGCCTGTGCTCACTCAGAGCGCGTGGTTCAGGCCGCACAACAAAAGTGAAGAGATCGACCGACTGTTTTTAGTTGGCTCTGGTACCCATCCGGGAGCAGGGTTGCCGGGAGTTCTATCATCTGCGCGCGTTCTCGACAGCGTCGTGCCGGATGCTCAATCATTGGTGATGTCATGACAACTCGCGCCGATATCGATGCTTGCCGGGAATTGCTGCGAGGCGGGTCGCGCACCTTCTTTGCGGCTTCACTGGTGTTGCCACGAAAAGTAAGCGAGCCTGCCATCGCGCTTTATGCATTTTGTCGTCTTGCCGACGACGCCGTCGATCTTGGTCATGACCGCAAGGCTGCTGTCGTGCGATTGCAGGATCGACTTGACAGCATATGCCGTGGGCAACCTTTGCCGATGCCGGCGGATCGTGCCTTCGCTGATGTGATGTCGCGGTTCGCGATACCACGAGAGCTTCCGCAAGCGCTTCTCGAAGGATTGGCGTGGGACGCGCAGGGACGACGTTACGAGACGCTTTCTGACTTGTGCGACTATGCGGCGCGTGTCGCGGGAACGGTGGGTGCCATGATGACACTCGTCATGGGGCAGCGAACACCTGAGATCGCCGCGCGGGCGTGCGATCTCGGCGTTGCAATGCAGTTAACAAATATCGCGCGCGACGTTGGCGAGGACGCGCGCGCCGGACGATTGTATCTTCCGCAGCAGTGGATGCGCGAAGCGGGCATCGACCCCGATCAATGGCTTGCGAATCCGCTCTTCAGCCGAGAGATTGCGGCAATCGTGCAGCGGCTGTTGGAGACGGCGGACGCGCTTTATCACCGTGCAACATATGGCATTGAGAATTTGCCTGCCTCGTGTCGCCCTGGAATCTACGCTGCACGTGCGCTTTACGCCGAGATCGGGCGCGAACTGGAACGCAATGGAATGAATTCTGTCTCAACGCGTGCTGTCGTTTCGACAAAGCGCAAGCTCGCAGTTCTTGCCCGTATACTGATGCTGCTTCAGACCGAATGGTCGCCCGTAAGGAAACGTGGTATCCCTGAGATCGAACTGCATGAAACACGCTTTCTTATTGATGCAGTTGCGTCGAAGTCTCTGCCGCAAGCTGTAATCAAGCCGCGCAAGCGTTCTGTTGAAGATCGCGTCATATGGGTCATCGATCTATTCGAGCGCCTCGAGCGCCGTGACCAGATGCAGCGCGGCCGATTGACCTCCTAATGTGGCAAGCACGATGCTGGACAAGACCGAAGTAACTTCAGCAGAACATCATCGTGCGCTGGCGCGCGAATGGTTCGAATCGCTGCGCGATAGAATTTGTGCCGAGATCGAAACTTTGGAGCGCGAAGCGCCGGTGGAACTTTTCCCGGGCCTCCCCGCGAAATTCAACTACAAACCTTGGACGCGCGCGACCGGAAGCGGCGGCGGCGTTGGCGGCTTTCTCAACGGCGGACGGCTGTTCGAAAAAATCGGCGTTCATACATCATCGGCCAACGGCACGTTGACACCTGAGATGGCGAAGACCTTGCCGGGCGACGGCAAGCAGCTCGACTATGTCTCGACCAGTATCAGCCTCATCATCCATCCGCGCAGCCCGCGTGTGCCGACCGTCCACATGAACACGCGATACCTTTCGACGGCGCAGGGATGGTTCGGCGGCGGCGCGGACCTCACGCCCGTGCTTGCGGAACAACGAAGCCAAGACGCACCGGACGCGGAACAGTTTCACGTCGCGATGAGGCGTGCATGCGATGCGCACGATCCAGCTTACTATGATAAGTTCAAGGCGTGGGCTGACAAGTATTTCTTTCTGCCTCATCGCAATACAGCGCGCGGCGTAGGCGGCATTTTCTATGACCATCTCAATACCGGCGACTTCGAGCGCGACTTTGCTTTCACGCGCGACGTAGGCAGTGCTCTGCTCGATATCTATCCGAAGATCGTGCGCAAGCGCATGAACGAGCCGTGGACGAGTGCCGAGCGCGATGAGCAGCTTGCCATTCGCGGTCTCTATGTCGAGTTCAATCTGCTCTATGATCGGGGCACAATGTTCGGTCTGCAGACCGGCGGCAACATTGAAACGATTCTCAGTTCGATGCCGCCGATGGTGAGTTGGTCTTAGGTTCAGGTTCGGTCGCTTGCGAAACCTACAAGCGCCACAGCAGTTATCCTTGAGCCCAGAGTCAAGACCCAGATTTGAGGGCGCGTTATGGAAAACTATCTTGGGTTCATCGAATTTTTCGTCGTCGCGTTGTTTGCGATAGCGTGGGCTGTTCTAGAACTCGTTGGCAAGCGGCTCGACAAGAAGAAAGCTGCCGAGCGCGCGAAAAAATGATTGTCGGCGCTTTGGTGTCTATAGCCGCTTGCGAGGCATGCGGAACGGCAACATGGCCTGAACGATCGGCATACGAAATCTGTCGAGCGAAAGGCTCTCATGCATCATCGTGACGCCTTCGCCCAAAAGCTTCGCCGTGACAATCGATCGCGCATAGAACGGCGCATCTTCAAGAGTCTCGATGATGCGCGCACCGGAATCCTCACCACGGCTTGTTCGATTGACGCGCCATCCCGTTCGTTTGAGTGTCGTTGATCGCGGCGGTTCAAATTGCTGCGAATGGCCTGATGGGTCGAATTTCAACGCCAGCTTCGTGCTCGTGCCGTCGCGTCGTTCTGCCTCGTACAGAATGGCGGTCCCATCGCGCATCGCGCCGCGCGACCATTCCCAATCTTTAAACCCCGATTCCAACGGCGCATCGCCTGCGTTCATGTCGAGATAACCGTCACCTTGCCAGCGTAGCGCGGGTCGGCTGAGTGCGACCTCGACGCGTGCGGAAGGTGCTATCGGCCACCAGCGGTGATTGCCGTCCGGATTGAGGTCGAATTTTTTCGATGTTATCGCGGACGGGATCACGCGAACGGAACCACGGATGCGCGATGGAAACGGCACCGTGATCTCGTCGATTGTGATCGTGAGAGCAGTGCCATCCCACCGCAATTGGCTTGGGCCGATGCTCAATGTCGTCGCGTCGCGCGAGATGCTTCCTTCGCCGCGTTCCGTCATTGCCCATTTTTTTTGCCGCCCGTAAAGAGCGACATTTAGTGCGCAGTGGTTGATCGGGTTCGCCGGTCGTTTGCGACGCGCCCACGCATAGTACGGAGAAAACACGCTTCCGATAAAAGCGATGATCGTGATGCCGTGCTGACCGTCGTCGCTCAGGGCATCAACGTACCACCAGGCATAGCCATTGTTCGGTACATGCCGATCGAAGCCCGCGCTCGAGGTCGTGAAATCTGTCGATGACGGCGAAATGTTCATGCGGTCGTTCTTGTTTGCGAAACGCCCGGTTGCCAACCGATGCTTTGAGATTTCCGCTTGTCGTGAATGTCCGAAAGCACGCTGGCCGCTGCAGCGCGACCCGAAAGTGCCGCCATCGGAACGCCGGGTCCCGGATGCGTGCTACCGCCAGCGAGATAGAGGCCAGCAATCTTCGTCCGTGCTCCCTGACGCTGAAACGATGCCATCCAGCCGTGCGAACTGCGACCGTACAGCGCGCCCCCGGTCGCGGGAAACAGTCGGTCGAAATCGGTGGGAGTCGTGACCTCGGTCGTCACACTGTTGCGGTCTATTTTTAGTCCACAGCGTTCAAGCACCCCAAACGTTCGTTGCGCGCATTGCTCAACCTCGCCGGCATCGAAGACATGCCGGTCGCCGGTCGGCGGCGCATTGACGAGGACGAGCAACCGTTCTCTTCCGGCAACCGTTTCTTCGTTCTCTCGGTCTTGCGCGCAGACATAGACAGTCGGTTCGGTTGGTGGCGCGTTGCGCACGAGAATGTCTTCAAACTCGGCACGATAGTCGCTCGAAAAGAAAATCGAATGGCGGCTGAGAGGGAAGCCCTCAGTCTTTGCTGCCATGCTCCATGTAATTGCGGAAAGCGACCGGGCTTTAACGGGGATCGGAGGTGCCGCCCGCGAAATATCGCTTCCGAAGAGGCCGTTCGCGATCGCCGAGACATCGGAATTCATGATGACAGCTTCGGCGTCGAGATGGTCGCCATTTGCCAATAAGACGCCTGTGATGCGACCCGATGATGTTGTTACTTGCCTGACTTCGGAATTGTAACGGATCGTCGCACCGCATTCCGTCGCGCAGTCAGCGAGGGCTTTTGCCAGAGCGAACATGCCGCCATCGATACTCCATACACCTTCGCGCTCGACATGCGCGACCAGCATCAGCGTTGCGGGAGCATCGAACGGCGATGAGCCGCAATAGGTTGCATAGCGACCGAACAGTTGGCGTAAGCGAGGATCGTGGAAATATTGGCCAAGCGCATTCCACATCGAGGTGAACGGCTTGATTTGCGGCAGGTCCAAAAGACCGCGAAGGCCATTGCTTCCGACAAGTGCCGCCATGCTCGGACTTGCCGCCCGCAGGAACGGCTTTTCCAGGATTTCATAAATCCGCCGACTGTCGTTGCAGAATTTGCGATAGCGTTCGGCTTCCGCTGGACCCGCGAAGTTGCCAATGGCATCGACAGATTGTTCTTCATCGGCAAACAGATCGAGCCGATCGCGCTGGTTCCACGCATGACGCGCCAAAATGTTCAGCGGCTTGAGTTGGATAACCTCGTTCAGGTTCTTTCCGGCTGCAGCGAATAATTCCTCGAACACCCAACGCATCGTGAAAACGGTCGGTCCGCTATCGACGTGTGTCGATCCAAACGCGATCTGTCGCATCTTGCCGCCGGGTGTCGCTGCGCGCTCGACCACAGTGACATCGAGGCCGCGCGCCGAGAGTGCGAGTGCGGAACTAAGGCCGCCTACGCCTGCACCGACAATGACAACGCGTTCCGTTCGCATGGGCAGCAAAGTCCTTCCGCCGCATTCGATTGACAGGTGTCTATATTTATTTACACTCGTCAATGACAAGTTTGATTGACATGATCCAATCACTCATTGGGAGCCAGCCATGGATGTCACCGCACGGATCGAAAACTCGCTGAACGAGGCGATTGCTCTGGCGGAAATTCCAGGTTGCCCACCGCGTCTTGCCGCAGCAATGCGCGACGCCGTTTTCCCGCGCGGTGCCCGGGTCCGGCCAAGACTTTGTTACGCCGTTGCATCGGCTTGCGGCGAAGACAATCTTCCGGCGACGGCAGCTGCAGGGGCAGCACTTGAGCTCCTACACTGCGCTTCACTCGTACACGATGACCTGCCGTGTTTCGATGCCGCCGACACGAGGCGCGGGCGACCTTCGATTCACAAAGCGTTTGGTGAGCCGCTTGCGGTTCTAGCGGGCGATGCATTGATTGTTCTCGCGTTCCAGACGCTTGCACGCGCGCAATGCCCGCCAGACCGGCTCGCGCAGCTGACGCTCACAGTTGCTCAGTCGGTTGGTGTGCCGTTTGGCATCGTTGCGGGTCAAGCGTGGGAGTGCGAATCGAAAATCGATCTTGCGCATTACCATCGCGCAAAAACCGGCGCGCTTTTCGCAGCGGCGTGTGTCGCGGGTGCGGCGTCCGCCGGTGCAGACGCCGAGCCTTGGCGCATGGTCGGTGAAAAACTCGGCGAAGCGTATCAGGTCGCTGACGATATTCGCGACGCGGCTGCGGACGAGGATGAAATCGGCAAGCCCGTCGGTCGCGATGTTGCGCTTGGCCGTCCGAGTGCTGTGACGGAGTTTGGCCTCGACGGCGCGGTGCATCGGCTGCATGAACTCGTTCGCGGCGCGATCGGCGCGATCCCACCTTGCCCGAATGCTTCGGAGCTTCGTTCGTTGATGCTCTCTGAAGCCAAGCGGCTGGTACCGAAGAAACTCGCGCAGTTCGCTGCGTAGCGATCATGGCCTCCGTCAGCCAATCGGAATCACCGATGGCGCGGCAAACGTCGAATCTGTCGCTGCGCGACAAGCTGCTTGGCGTGCGTGACGCAATTCTGAAAAATCCCGGTTTTCAGAGATTTGCAGGGGCTTTTCCACTCACACGCCCAATTGCGCGTAAACGCGCGAATGCGCTTTTCGATCTATGCGCGGGTTTTGTTTATTCGCAAATACTACTCGCATGCGTGCGTTTGCGGCTGTTCGAGCGGCTGGCGCAAGGCCCGCAATCCGCAGCCGAGTTATCGCCGCGTCTATCGTTGCCGCTTGATTCTACGGTGATGCTTCTGGATGCCGCGGCGTCTTTGAAACTTGTGCAGAAGCGGAGCGGAGATCGCTACGGGCTCGGCCCGCTCGGCGCGGCGTTGCTCGGCAATCCGGGCGTGACCGCGATGGTGGAGCATCACGCGATGCTTTATGGCGATCTGAGCGATCCGGTTGCACTGTTACGCGGTGAGAACGGCGGACGGCTGGCGAGATATTGGCCATATGCCGGAACCGACAAGCCCGCTGAACTGACCAGCAAAGCGATTGCGCCATATACGGCGTTGATGTCGGCGTCCCAGCCGATGATCGCGCAGGAGGTCATCGGCTCCTATTCATTCCGCAAACACCGTTGTCTGCTCGATGTGGGTGGAGGGGACGGTGCGTTTCTCGCGGCTGTCGCGCCGCACGCGCCAGATCTGCGAATGGTGCTGTTCGATCTGCCCGCTGTAGCGGACAAGGCCAGCGAACGGTTTCGATCGAGCGGATTATCGTCGCGCGCGGTTGCGATCGGCGGCAGTTTTCTGACCGACCGTTTGCCTGAGGGGGCGGATGCCGTCTCGCTTGTGCGCATCATTCACGACCACGACGACCACAACGTCATGACTTTGCTTCGTGCGGTCAGGCAGTCGCTCCCCACCGACGGAACATTGATTGTCGCCGAGCCGATATCAGGAGTGCGCGGCACCGAACCCGTCGGGGACGCCTATTTCGCGTTCTATCTGAGGGCGATGGGAAGTGGCCGCCCGCGAACATTCGCTCGCCTGACCGAAATGCTTGAAAAATCCGGCTTCGGTGACGTGAACTTGAGACCTGCCCGCATGCCGCTTTTGGCGAGTGTGGTGACAGCCAAGCCAAGCTAATAAATCTGTTAATCAAGCTTGACACATAAATGCGTCAGGTTAACCTGACACTCCGGCGTCGAACGTCTTCGACGCCTTAAACCGGAGACGGCGATGGAAACCATCGCGCTTGTGTTGAGGGAGCCAGAGCAAGTTGAGCTCAGTCGGCTTGCTTTGACCGATCCAACTCCGGGCGACATTGTTGTCGATGTCGAGTGGAGTGGCGTCAGCACGGGGACCGAGCGACTGCTCTGGTCCGGACGGATGCCGCAATTTCCGGGAATGGGATATCCGCTTGTCCCGGGCTACGAATCCGTCGGGCAAGTCGTGGAAGCCAGGTCCGCGTCCGGAATTCGAGTTGGCGAGCGAGTCTTCGTGCCGGGCGCAAAATGCTTTGGCGAAGTGAAGGGGCTTTTTGGCGCATCGGCGTCGCGGCTTGTTGTGCCGGGTGCTCGCGTGATTCCCATCGATCAACAGATCGGTGATCGTGGAATTCTTCTGGCACTTGCCGCGACCGCTTATCACGCCCTGGCAGCTGCTGGCGCAAAAAGCCCGCAATGCATTGTTGGTCATGGCGTTCTCGGTCGTCTGCTCGCGCGTATTGCAATTGCGCTCGGAAACGAGCCGCCGGTCGTCTGGGAGAAAAATCCCGCGCGTGTCGGTGGCGCGATCGACTACGGAGTGCTCGATCCTGAGCACGATCAGCGGCGCGACTATCAAAACATTTATGACGTCAGCGGCGACGCGAGCCTTCTCAACTCATTGATCGGGCGTCTCGCGCCCGGTGGGGAGATCGTGCTTGCTGGCTTCTACAGTGAGCCGCTGTCGTTTGCGTTCGCTCCGGCGTTTATGCGTGAGGCGCGGATTCGCGTCGCCGCCGAATGGAAGCCTTCGGATCTGGCTGCGACCAAAGCGCTGATCGAATCGGGACGCTTGTCGCTCGATGGCCTGATCACGCATCGGCACGACGCCTCATCGGCACCCGATGCCTATCGCGTCGCTTTTGAAGATTCTGCGTGCCTCAAAATGGTTCTGGACTGGAGAGCTTGCTCATGAACGTCGTGCCGAACATCAGCATGAAAGATGCTTTGCGGGCTGAAGCCGCAATCGAGCCGAATGCGCCCGTCACAACGCCCGTCACCAAGGAAACGCAGATTATCGCGATTTACGGCAAGGGCGGCATCGGGAAAAGTTTCACGCTGGCCAACCTGTCCTACATGATGGCGCAGCAGGGTAAAAAAGTTCTTCTCATCGGCTGCGATCCCAAGAGCGATACGACTTCGCTGCTGTTCGGCGGTCGCGCATGCCCAACAATCATTGAAACGTCGTCCAAGAAAAAGCTGGCCGGCGAAGAAGTCAAAATCGGCGACGTCTGCTTCAAGCGCGACGGTGTCTTCGCAATGGAACTTGGTGGACCGGAAGTCGGGCGCGGTTGCGGCGGACGCGGAATTATTCACGGCTTCGAGCTTCTTGAAAAGCTCGGCTTTCATGAATGGGGTTTCGACTACGTCCTCCTCGATTTTCTCGGGGATGTCGTCTGCGGCGGATTCGGCCTGCCGATCGCGCGTGACATGTGCCAGAAGGTCATCGTCGTCGCATCGAACGACCTGCAATCGCTTTACGTCGCTAACAATGTCTGCTCGGCGGTTGAATATTTCCGAAAGCTCGGCGGCAATGTCGGTGTTGCCGGTATGGTCATCAACAAGGACGACGGCACGGGCGAGGCAGCGGCGTTCGCAAAAACCGTCGGCATTCCGGTGCTGGCCGCGATCCCAGCCGACGACGACATCCGCAAGAAAAGCGCGAACTACGAAATCATCGGTCTGCCGGGCGGGCAGTGGAGTTCGCTGTTCGAAGAACTCGCGCTGAATGTCGGCCTCGCGCCGCCGGTTCGCCCGACTCCTGTCACGCAAGACGGATTGCTCGGTTTGTTCAGCAGCGAAATGACGGGTCGAGATGTCGTTCTCAATCCGGCGACGATGGAAGACATGTGCGGCAAGTCCGATGTGACGAAACCGTCGCTCGAAGTCGTCTACGACGCGGTGTGATATGATGATGCGGAGCAGGGCATGAACGTCGTTCTCCCACGATATGCAGGAGCGATCGCTGAGTCGGTCGTCACCGATGCTGTCGATGTGGACGTTTCCGGCGAATCCTCTGCGCCTGTTATCAATTCAGCTGCCACGAAGACCGACAGCCTTGGTTGCCATGCAGGCGCCGCCGAATTGAAGAGCGCTGCCGCGGCCGCTGGTAAAAGCGAAATTCTGGATCGATACGCTGCCGATTATCCGAAAGGCCCGCACGATCAGCCGCAGAGCATGTGCCCGGCGTTCGGCTCCTTGCGCGTCGGACTTCGCATGCGACGGACTGCAACGATACTCTCAGGCTCTGCTTGTTGCGTTTACGGTTTGACGTTCACGTCGCATTTTTACGGCGCTCGCCGAACCGTCGGTTACGTTCCGTTCAATTCGGAAACGCTCGTGACCGGAAAGTTGTTCGAGGATATCCGAGAAGCCGTGTTCAAGCTCGCCGACCCCGCACTCTACGACACCATCATCATCACGAATCTTTGCGTTCCCACGGCGTCAGGCGTTCCGCTTGATTTGTTGCCGGATGAGATCAATGGCGTTCGCATTATTGGGATCGACGTTCCGGGGTTCGGTGTACCGACGCATGCCGAAGCCAAAGACGTGCTCGCTGCCGCCATGCTTGAGTATGCGCGCAAGGAAGTGGAGCAGGGGCCGGTTCAGGCACCGCGCGGCGGAAAAAGCGAGAAGCCGACCGTCGCTCTCGTCGGCGAGATGTTTCCGGCCGATCCCGTTGGCATCGGCATGATGCTTGAGCCGCTCGGGCTTGCGGCTGGCCCTGTCGTGCCCACGCGTGAATGGCGCGAACTTTATGCGGCTCTCGACTGTTCGGTCGTTGCAGCCATTCATCCATTTTACACCGCGAGTTTCCGGCAGTTCGACATCGCGGGGCGGAAGATCGTCGGCTCGGCGCCGGTCGGGCATGATGGGACTGAAGCTTGGTTGGAGGCGATCGGAACTTCTTGCAATGTGTCGCGTGAAAAAATCGATGCTGCGAAGAACCGTTTCCTCCCCGCCATCAAGGCCGCGCTTGCCGCCAAGCCCATCAACGCGCGTATCAACGTCTCTGGTTACGAAGGCTCTGAACTCCTGGTCGCACGCCTGCTGATCGAGAGCGGCGCAGAGGTTCCATACGTCGGAAGCGCCTGTCCGAGGACACAATGGTCCGATCCGGATCGCGAGTGGCTCGAATCGAAAGGCACGCGCGTTCAGTACCGCGCTTCGCTTGAGATGGATCTCGCGGCCATGGCGGAATTCAAGCCGGACCTCGCCATCGGCACAACGCCGGTTGTCCAGAAAGCTAAACAACTCGCGATCCCGTCGCTTTATTTCACGAATCTGATTTCCGCGCGACCGCTGTTCGGTGTCGCAGGTGCAGGCTCGCTTGCTCAAGTCGTCAACGCGGCTCTGGCGAACAAAGGCCGCTTCGACGAAATGAAAGAATTCTTTGGCGACGTTGGCGAGGGCTTCGCCTCTGGCGTCTGGGAAGACACACCGAAAGACAACGTGGCTTTCCGCGAAAAATATCGAAAGCAGATGGAAGCGCAGGCCAAGAAGCGCAAGTCGGAGGAAATGGTCTGATGCTCGTTCTCGACCATGATCGTGCAGGCGGATACTGGGGCGCGGTCTATGCGTTTACGGCCGTTAAAGGCATGCAGGTCATCATCGATGGTCCGGTGGGATGCGAGAACTTGCCAGTCACGTCGGTGCTTCATTACACCGATGCGTTGCCTCCGCACGAATTACCTATCGTCGTTACGGGACTGGGCGAGGAAGAACTCGGGCAGACTGGAACCGAGGGCGCGATGAGACGCGCGCATCGCGTGCTCGATCCGTACCTTCCTGCGGTTGTTGTGACGGGATCGATTGCCGAAATGATCGGCGGCGGTGTTACGCCCGAAGGCACCAACATCAAGCGATTTTTGCCGCGCACGATTGACGAAGACCAATGGCAGAGCGCGGATCGCGCCATCGTCTGGTTGTGGAAGGAATACGGGCTCAAGAAGATTCCGGAGCGCAAGCCGTTTTCGCCGGAGGTCAAACCCCGCGTCAATATCATCGGGCCGATCTACGGTACATTTAATATGCCGTCCGATCTCGCCGAAATCCGCCGCCTGATTGAAGGCATCGGTGCGGAGATCAATATGGTGTTTCCGTTGGGGAGCCACCTTGCGGATATTCCAAAGCTCATCAACGCCGACGTCAACGTCTGCATGTATCGCGAATTCGGACGCATGCTGTGCGAGGCATTGGAGCGGCCCTATCTGCAGGCACCGATCGGCTTGCACAGCACGACGAAATTTCTCCGTAAGCTCGGCGAACTTTTAGGTCTCGATCCGGAACCCTTTATCGAGAAAGAAAAGCACACGACCATTAAGCCGTTGTGGGATTTGTGGCGTTCGGTCACGCAGGATTTCTTCGGTACGGCAAGCTTTGCGATCGTCGCAAATGAGACTTATGCGCGCGGCGTGCGGAATTTTCTCGAAACGGAAATGGGTCTTCCCTGCACATTCTCTTTCGCGCGAAAGGCGGGCGTGAAGCCCGACAACGATGCGGTGCGCAAAGCCATTCGTGAGACCCCGCCGCTGATTATGTTCGGCAGTTACAACGAGCGTATGTACCTGGCGGAGGCGGGCGGACGGTCGATGTATATTCCGGCTTCGTTTCCGGGCGCTGTCATACGCCGCCACATCGGAACGCCTTTCATGGGCTATTCCGGCGCGACTTACCTCGTGCAGGAAGTCTGCAACGCTCTGTTCGATGCGCTGTTCAATATTCTTCCGCTTGCATCCGACATGGATCGCGTCGATCCGACGCCGGCTCGTCTTCACGAAGAAATTCTCTGGAGCGACGAGGCAAAGGCAATGCTCGATGACGTCCTCGAAGCTCATCCTGTGCTCGTTCGCATTTCGGCTGCCAAACGACTACGCGACGCGGCTGAGAGCGGCGCGCGGCGGGCGGGCGAAGATCGCGTGACGACTGATTTCGTAAGCAAAGCGCGCGCCGCTTTGTTGGATGGGCAACCCGCATGAATTTGATCGCAATGAAATGCCGTTCTTCATTCCTGCGCGACGTCAGCGCAAATAAATTGGGAGGTGACGCCGATGTCCGATTACGCACATAGCGGTCGTCGTTCAAAAGTTCTCATTGAAGCAGGGTCTTTGGAATCGCGGCTGATGTTCGCGGTTTGCTGGGTGTTGTTTCTCGTTCGCGCCGTTGTGGGGCGAATGATGCCGTGGCGTCATCCAGCGGGCATCGTTCAATCCGGGCGTCGCGAATCTATTTTCAGCGAGGCGAGTACGGCGGCGAGTGTGTGTGTCTCGTCATCGTTCATCGGCTTGTAAGCGAGGTTTCGGTCGGCGGTGTCGGCCGGGAAACTGCCATTTCAAAATCGAAATGGCATCAACTGTCGTCCTATCGTCGGGCGGCGAACGGCCGAAAGGCCATTACTAGGAGGTACCTCAAATGAAGGATGGTTCCATTTCGGGGCTTTCCGAGTCGGAGGCCAAGGAATTTCATTCGATCTTCATGACGAGTTTCATACTCTTCACGGTGATCGCTGTGATTGCCCACGTCCTTGCTTGGATGTGGCGTCCTTGGCTGCCAGGCCCTGGCGGCTACAAGGCGGCGCTCGAAAGCGTCCAGCACTTCGCCAGTCTTTCCCTCACATACCTAACATAAGGGGAGAACACTATGTGGCGACTTTGGATGCTCTTTGACCCACGCCGTGCGTTGGTCATGTTGTTCACGTTCCTGTTCGGGCTTGCGCTGGTGATCCACTTCATTCTGCTCAGCACCGACCGGTTCAACTGGCTGGAAGGTCCGCGGAAAACAAAGACGTCAGAGATTTCTCTGCCGTACACACCACCAAGCATGCCTTCTTGATGATGGCATGACGTACTGCGCACCGGAATGGGCGGGATCAGGAGTGAGCGGCCTGTCTCGTCCGTTCCGGGAGCTACGAAAAAAGAGAGCGACGACAATTTAACAACGCAGAATTTCGAATTCGAACGCGGAGGAACGACCAATGGCAATGCTCAGCTTTGAAAGAAAATATCGCGTTCGTGGCGGAACGCTGATTGGCGGAGATTTGTTCGATTTCTGGGCTGGACCCTTCTATGTCGGGTTCTTCGGGATGACGACTGTCTTCTTTGCCTTGATCGGAATCGCGATGATCCTTTGGAACACCGCGCTTGGGCCGACGTGGAATATCTGGCAGATCAGCGTCAATCCGCCGGACGTCAAATACGGGTTGTCATTTGCGCCGCTGCAGGAAGGCGGCATCTGGCAGATCGTTACAATTTGCGCGCTTGGCGCGTTTGTGTCGTGGGCTCTGAGAGAAGTTGAAATCTGCCGTAAGCTCGGCATCGGTTATCATGTGCCGTTCGCTTTCGGCTTTGCCATCCTTGCCTACTTCACGCTTGTCGTCATTCGCCCGGTGCTGATGGGATCTTGGAGCTACGGATTTCCTTACGGCATCATCACGCATCTCGATTGGGTGTCGAACACTGGCTATCAGTACGGCAACTTCCACTACAACCCGGCTCACATGATCGCCATCACTTTCTTCTTTACAACGTGTCTAGCGTTGGCGCTTCACGGTGGACTGATCCTTTCATCGACCAACCCCGACCGCGGTGAGCCTGTCAAAACTCCGGAACACGAGAACACGATCTTTCGCGATTTGATCGGCTATTCGGTCGGCACCATCGGCATTCACCGTCTTGGGCTGTTCGTCGCCCTGTCAGCCGTGTTCTTCAGTGCGATCTGCATCGTTATCTCCGGACCGTTGTGGTCTGAAGGCAACGCGTGGTCGGAGTGGTGGAACTGGTGGCGCAACCTTCCGATCTGGTCGAACTGATCCAACCTGTTCACAGGAAAGAATATCGTCATGCCGCAATATCAGAACTTCTTCACGCAAGTGCAGGTCCGTAGCGAGATTTATCCGGGAGTTCCGATTCAACCCGGAACATGGGTTCGCTCGGACAAGGGCCATTTCAACTACTGGCTCGGAAAGTTAGGTGACGCTCAGGTCGGGCCAATCTATCTCGGTTACACGGGATTGCTCTCGATCATCTGCGGTATCGTCGCGATCGAGATTATCGGCCTCAATATGTTGGCGTCGGTGAACTGGTCGCCGATCGAGTTGGTCCGGCAACTGCCCTGGCTGTCACTCGATCCGCCGAAGCCGGAATACGGCATCAAATTTCCGCCGTTGAAGGAAGGCGGCTGGTGGTTGATGGCCGGCTTCTTCCTGACAACGTCAATCCTGTTGTGGTGGGCGCGTACATATCGTCGCGCTCGTGCGCTCGGCATGGGGACTCACGTGTCATGGGCATTTGCCTCGGCCATCTGGCTCTATCTCGTGCTTGGCTTTATCCGCCCGTTGTTGATGGGCAGTTTCAGCGAAGCTGTTCCGTTTGGAATATTCCCGCATCTCGACTGGACAAACAATTTCTCCATCACGCACGGAAATCTCTTCTACAATCCGTTCCATATGCTCTCGATTGCATTCCTGTATGGATCGGCGCTGCTGTTTGCCATGCACGGTGCGACTATCCTTGCCGTCAGCCGTTACGGTGGTGAGCGCGAGATCGAACAAATCGTTGATCGCGGTACTGCGCTGGAACGAGCTGCGTTGTTTTGGCGCTGGACGATGGGCTTCAACGCGACGGCCGAGTCGATCCACCGTTGGGCTTGGTGGTTCGCGGTGCTCTGCCCATTGACGGGCGGCATCGGTATTCTCCTGACGGGAACGGTTGTCGATAATTGGTTCGACTGGGGCGTGAAGCACGGCCTTGCCCTGCCACGATAAGGACGGAGTGGCTCCCACTCCCAACTCGTGCGCCGGCGTTGTCTGAGGACAAACCGGCGCACGATTTTCTGAATTGAGAATGCCAAATGCGCCCTACACGAGATTCGCGCAGCGCCAGGCAGCCGAGAATTTCGAAGAACTGCTTTCTTCCGCGAGTTTGGATGAACGCAGGGGTGGAGGATTACTTTTGACGGAGGATCTTTGCCCTGGTGCAGGTGTTCAAGTCTCCGATGGAGTCGCTAGGCGATCTAAGTGCGCAGTCGGCCGCAAAGTTAATTGCTGCGGCGACCGATGTGGCGATCATGATCGACGCTCAGGGCTCTATTCGAGACGTCGCATTCAACAAAGAAGAACTGTCGCTCGAATTGGACGGCCATGGCAGGTGGCTCGGATCGACATTGGTCGATATTGTAACGCCGGACACACGAACAAAAATCAAAGAGCTATTGCAGGAAGCGACTTCGAAAGCGTCGTCATCCTGGCGGCAGGTCAATCACCCATCACCCGGTGGCGACGATATCCCTGTTCTCTATTCGGCAATCAACATCGGACGCGACGACAGATTTGTGGTGGTCGGTCGAGATTTGCGTCCGCTTGCGCTGATGCAACGCAGACTGATCGCTGCGCAACAAACGATGGAGCGCGACTACGCGCGGCTGCGGCACGCAGAAACCCGATATCGTCTCTTGTTCCAGGTGTCTGCGGAAGCGGTCATGATTGTTGATGCGTCGAGCCTATCGATATCGGACGCAAACCCTGCCGCGCTGGCGGTGCTGGATGAAAGTCTTCCGAAGGTTCTGAAGTCTCCGTTCGTATCTTTTTTTGAAGAGACCAGCGTTCAAGAGCTTCAAAATTTGCTTGCCGATGTCCGCGCCTCGGGCCGGGATGCAAGCGCGACCTTTCGTACTGCGAAGTCACAACGTGATTGCGGTGTCGCGATTTCGCTGTTTAGGCAAGAGAATGCATCGTTGTTTTTGATTAGGTTATTGCCGCGAACCGCGATTACGGAGTCTGGAGATCTTAAGGCAACGTCGATGTTGGTCAGGCTGTTCGAAGAATCGCCGGATGGATTGGTGATCGCTGAACAGGACGGACGTATCGTCAAGACGAACGCTGCGTTCTTGGAGATGGCGCAACTCAACAATCAAGAACAGGCACGCGGTGAACTCCTTGACCGCTGGCTTGGCAGAGCGGGCGTCGATTTTGGGATCGCAATGGCGAATCTGCGCCAAGGTGGATCTATCAAGTTATTCTCGACAATTTTGCGCGGCGAACTCGGCGCTGTTGCCGATATCGAATTGTCAGCAGTAGCGTTGAGCAATGGTGACGATCAATCGCACTTTGGATTCGCAATCCGAAACATCGACAGGCGGTTATCGGAAGTGAAGTCGTCGCGGCAAGAGTTGCCGCGGTCGGTCGCGCAGCTGACCGAGATGATCGGCCGCGTGCCGCTCAAGGATTTGGTTCGCGAGACAACCGATGTCATCGAAAAACTTTCGATCGAGGCAGCTCTTGAGTTGACCGGCGACAACCGTGCGTCCGCCGCCGAAATGCTGGGCCTCAGCCGACAAAGCCTTTATGTCAAGCTTCGTCGGTTTGGTCTTGCCGAACATGCCGCAGAAGAGGATGGCGAGAATGAATAGTGTGCTCGCCAGACCAGCACCATCCGTTGTACTCGAATTATTGAAACCCATTACCTGGTTTCCGCCGATGTGGGCGTTCGGCTGCGGAATTGTGTCGTCTGGAGTTTCGGTGACAAACCATTGGCCGATAATTGTCGCCGGGGTTGTGCTCTGCGGACCGATGGTCTGCGGCACCAGCCAGGCGGTGAACGATTGGTACGACCGGCATGTCGATGCCATCAACGAGCCGGATCGGCCGATCCCATCCGGACGCATCCCGGGCCAATGGGGACTTTATATAGCGGTTCTATGGACCATGCTTTCGTTGTTGCTCGGTGCGACGCTTGGGCCGTGGGGATTAGGTGCGACGGTTTTCGGCCTTGTGCTCGCGTGGGCTTACAGCGCACCGCCAATCCGTCTGAAACAGAATGGCTGGTTGGGGAATGCGGCGTGCGGACTTTGCTACGAGGGCTTACCTTGGTTCACCGGTGCCGCGATCATGACAGGACTATGTCCTGATCTGCGTGTTATCGTGATCGCGCTTCTTTATAGTCTTGGTGCTCACGGCATCATGACGCTGAACGATTTCAAGTCGGTCGAAGGCGACAAGCGCATGGGGATCGATTCCCTACCTGTGCTTCTCGGCGTGGAGCGTGCCGCGCGCTTTGCATGCTTTGTAATGGCGTTGCCGCAGGTCGTGGTTGTGGGTTTTCTCATTGCTTGGGACCGACCGATTTATGCAGCGGTAGTTGCAGTGCTGACGATAGCTCAGCTGTTTCTGATGGCGCATTTTCTCAAGAGCCCACGTGAACGAGCGCCTTGGTACAATGGTACGGGCATCAGCTGTTACGTGCTTGGCATGTTGGTCAGCGCGTTTGCGTTGGCTGGGATTTGAAGAGGTTAACGATGGCCAATAGATCCGACTCTTACAAATCCCTTTCATGGGTTGGAATCGTCCGTCTCGGTCTGGTGCAGACAGGTCTAGGAGCGATCGTCGTTCTCACCACCTCCACACTCAACCGCGTCATGGTCGTCGAACTTGCCATGCCAGCGATGTTGCCGGGTGCATTGGTTGCCATTCATTATGCGCTTCAGGTCTTTCGCCCGGCATGGGGTCATGGGTCCGATCTCGGCGAACGGCGAACGCCGTGGATTTTCGGTGGAATGGTAACGCTCGCTGCAGGCGGATTTCTTGCGTCGGTTGCGACCGCGTGGATGGCGACACAGCCGACGCTCGGCATCGCGCTCGCTGTTGTCGCGTTTTGTTTGATAGGCGCGGGCGTTGGCGCTGCGGGAACGTCGCTTCTGGTGCTGCTCGCCAAGCGCACCGACGACAAGCGCCGTGCCGCCGCTGCCACGATCGTGTGGGTCATGATGATTGCCGGGTTTATCGTCACCACGGCTGTCGCCGGACATTTCCTTGATCCGTTTTCGCCGATGCGGCTGGTGATGGTTTCCGGATGTGTCTCGCTCATCGCTCTATGCCTGACTGTGCTCGGCATTTGGGGCGTTGAGGGTCGCGCGATTTCGCCAGCTTCTGAACGAGACAATGCGCAACCGGCATCGACTTTCCGCCGGGCATTTGCGGAAGTTTGGTCCGAACCGAAATCGCGACGCTTCGCGATCTTCGTCTTTATTTCGATGCTCGCTTACAGTGCGCAGGATTTAATCTTGGAGCCTTTCGCTGGCGTCGTGTTCGGATTCACGCCCGGTGAGACAACGAAGCTTTCAAGCCTGCAGCACGGCGGCACATTGCTCGGTATGGCGATTGTTCCTTTGATTGGCGCGGTGTTTCCCCGCACTCAAGGTAATCTTCAGGCCTGGACCGTTGTGGGGTGTACGGCCTCCGCCGTGGCGCTCCTCGGTCTTGTTGGCGCAGCAATAGTTGGGCCGTCCTGGCCATTGCGCGAAACCGTGTTCGCGCTCGGCGTTACGAACGGCGCATATGCGGTTGCGGCAATCGGCTCTATGATGGCGCTTGTTAGCGCCGGCGGAAAAAAGCGCGAAGGTGTGCGGATGGGCCTTTGGGGTGCAGCACAGGCGATTGCGTTCGGTACCGGCGGCTTCCTCGGAACGCTAGCGAGCGATATCGCGCGCTACTTCCTGTCTTCGCCTGCATTGTCGTATTCGATTGTGTTTGTCGCGGAAGCAGCACTGTTTTTGGTCGCAGCTGCGATGGCGGTTTGGATTCATCGCGGTTCAGGAGCTGTCTTACCTGATCGTTCCGACGTCAGAAATCTACAAGGCACCGTCGTTGCAGGGGGAGTGCGGTCATGAGCGAATCTGAAATCTTCGACGCCGTCGTGGTTGGTGGTGGTCCGTCGGGGGCGACTGCCGCACATGATCTGGCGCGTCTTGGAAGAAAAACTCTTCTGCTCGATCGTGCGGGACGCATCAAACCGTGCGGCGGAGCCATACCGCCTCGATTGATCCGCGATTTCGATATTCCCGATCATTTGCTCGTCGCGAAAGTCCATTCAGCGAGAATGGTTTCGCCGACCGATGTGCAGGTCGATATGCCGATCGAAGGCGGCTTTGTCGGAATGGTTGATCGCGATGTCTTTGATGAGTGGTTGAGAGTAAGAGCATGCGACGCCGGTGCCGAACGACGAACGGGAACGTTCAAGTCGTTCGACCGTGATCAATACGGTGTCACCGTCGTGCGTTACGATGAGCGAACGGCGGATGGAACGACGTGTGAACGAACGGTACACACCCGTTCTTTGATCGGCGCGGACGGCGCGCTTTCGGCGGTCGCAAAGCAATGTCTGCCCGGCGCTGAGCGTTTGCCTTATGTTTTCGCCTATCACGAGATCGTTCGCGCGCCGCGCGATAGCGCGATCATGTTCGACGGTACTCGCTGCGACGTTCATTATAATGGGAAAGTGTCTCCTGACTTTTATGGCTGGGTGTTTCCTCACGGCGATACCGTAAGCGTTGGAACCGGCTCGGCCTGCAAGGGGTTTTCACTCAAGGACTCCGTCGAAGATCTCCGAAGCGCGACAGGACTTGCGAATGTGGAAACCATTCGGCGTGAAGGCGCGCCGATTCCGCTGCATCCGCTGCCGCGTTGGGATGACGGCAAGAGCGTCATCCTCGCTGGCGATGCCGCGGGGGTTGTAGCGCCCGCGTCTGGTGAAGGCATCTACTATGCAATGATCGGTGGCCGTCTGGCGGCGGAGGCAGTGCAAGAGTTTCTGGAAACAGGCGACGCCCGCGCGCTTCGTAGCGCGAGACGCCGATTTATGCGCATGCACGGGTTGGTTTTCTGGATTCTTGGGATGATGCAATGGTATTGGTACTCGAACGATCGGCGCCGTGAACGGTTCGTCAGTATCTGCCGCGATCCCGATGTTCAGAGGTTGACCTGGGACTCGTATATGAACAAGGAACTCATGTTCGCGAAACCGATTGCGCATGTCCGAATCTTTTTCAAGAATCTCGCACACATGGCCGGGCTGGCCTCAACCTGATGGCCGCAAGGAAGACATTTTGGAAGCCGGTCTTGGTTGCCGTAGCCGTGGCAATTTTTGTCGGCGTGATGGGCGGAACGCTTACCGATACGGGGCCTTGGTATCAAGGCCTGCGCAAACCACCTTGGCAACCACCCGATTGGCTTTTCGGTCCAGCTTGGACATTGATCTTCGCGTCTGCGGTTGCTTCAGCTGTCTATGCGTGGCGCAACGTTGAAACCAAGGCGCAACGAGAATGGGTGATCGTCATATTCGCGCTGAACGGCGTTCTCAACATATTGTGGAGCACGTTGTTCTTTAAATTGCGGCATCCTGATTGGGCGCTGATCGAGGTTGCGTTTTTATGGCTTTCGATCGCTTTGCCGATAGCGGGTTTCTGGCGCTTCTCGAAACTTGCCAGCTTTTATCTTCTTCCATATCTGGCATGGGTCACGTTTGCCGCTTTTCTCAATTTCACGGTCGTTCAACTCAATGCGCCTTTCTAGATTATTCTACTCTCCGCCTCATGATCACCATGAGCCTTCGCAGGTCTGTAATGGCTGATCTTTTCACGAGCGGGAGGCTCGTCGATTTTATTCTTGTATTGGTTTTGTTTGAGGTGATTTTGATCGCCGGTTACTGGCGTTTGACGGGGCGAGGCGTTGCGCTTGCCGATCTGCTTCCGAATGTGATGGCGGGCGTATTCCTGATGCTCGCTTTACGAACGTCTCTGTCCGGAGGCGGATGGATGATCGTCAGCGGGTGTCTAGGATGTGCGGGACTTGCGCATGTCATTGATATAGGCCGACGCTGGAAAAACTAGCGTCGGCCTATATTCTTGTGATCTTGATTTTTATTTTTTGTCTGAGAATTTGTCGATGTAAGCAATGACGTCTTTTCGCTTCTGTTCATCTGCGAGCTTAAACGTCATTTTCGTTGAACCTACGGCTAAGTCCGGCTTGCCCTTGTCAGTCAAAAACTTCTTCAGGAAAGCATTCGGGTCGGGCAAATACTGCATGATCAAATCGTTGGACCACACCAAGCCATTTTCTCCGGCAGCTTTATTGAGCGGGGAGTATGCGAAGCCCTCGGCCGTGCCGGACTTCCTGCCGATCACGCCAGTAAGGACCGGACCAACGAGGTTCTTCGCATCAGGTCCGATGCGATGGCACGTCATGCACTGCTTGAAAACTATCTCACCGGCCGCAGCATCTTGAGCGTTTGCGACCCCGGTCGTGAATACAATTCCAGCCGTGAAAGCCGTGAAGATCGTCAGAAATTTAGTGACCACGTGAACCTCTCCCTTGCCTTGCTTCATCATGCCGCACGATTCTGATGTTAAGGTATGTTGACAGTCTGAAACATCAAACCTTCTTGTCAATCCACATTGCGGCTTTAAGTTCCATGGGCAGGTAAAGCCAAATTGACAGCTAAATGCCTCAGAAACAAAGAGAATCCTTGACTTAGATGCGGACTCGACGCATCCAGTGTCGCAGACCGTGCTTACGTTATCCAAAGTGTCAGGTTGTGTTGGCACATTTCGTGCTTAGTTTGTGGGACGATAAGCCGCTTATCCGGACGTCCGGTAAGCGCCAATTGCCGAGCCGACAGGCAAAATCAGGTAAAAATGGCCATTACACCCACCCTGCAACCAGACATTACGCTGCTCCTCGATATGGACGGGGTGATAAAGGAGGCGACGCTTTCTTCATCGATCGCAGGCGAGAGCGTGGAAGGTTGGCTGGGACGGCCTTGGGTCGAAATCGCGGGCGAACATGGTAGCGAAAAGGTGAAACGTATGGTTGACGATGCACGCGCAAGCGGCATCTCCGCGTTTCGTCAAATCAATCAGCGGTTTCCGAGCGGCCTCGAAATTCCGATCGAATTCACGACCGTTTTGCTCGGTGGCAAAGCCGGGATGCTTGCGATCGGCAAAAATCTTCAAGCCGTCGCCGAATTGCAGTCCCGCCTGATTGCGGCACAGCAGACGATGGAGCGAGATTACTGGAAGTTGCGTGAGATCGAGACGCGATACCGGCTGGTCTTCGATGCATCGAACGAAGCCGTTGTGATCGTGCTGGCAGGCAATCTTCGTATCGCGGAAGCGAATTCAGCCGCCGTACACGCGTTGGGGCTTTCCAAGCGACGCGAAGAGGAAGTCGCAGGCCGCGAATTTATCCATCATATTACGGAAGACGATCGAGAGGCCGTCCGGGAGATGCTTTCTCGCGTCCGCGATCGCGGCAAGGCGCTCAGCATCCTTGTTCATCTCGGTCCCGAGAAGAAGCCTTGGATGTTGCGCGGATCGTTGATGGCATCCGATGGCAACAATGTCTTCATGATGCAGTTCACGCCGGCATCCAATTCGCCGATCGAAGCTGAGCGCGGTGAAGTCTCGACAATCGAAGACCTCATCGACCGGGTCCCGGACGGTTTCGTCGCACTCGATGAGGCCGGCGTCATCACTTACGCCAATCAAGCGTTCCTCGATCTTGTCCAGCTTGGCGCTAAGAAATCAGTCGTCGGCCAGTCTTTGTCCCGCTGGCTCTGGCAACCTGGCGCGGATCTCAACGCCCTGTTGATGAATGTTCAGCGTCATGGAGCAGTACGACTTTTCACGACCACCATCCGCGGCGAACTCGGGTCGGACACGGAAATCGAGATTTCCGCCGCAATGGCCGAGAACAGCGAACCAGGTTCAATCGGTGTGTTGCTTCGAAATGTAGCTCGAAGGCTGTCTTCCGGCGGCGAGAACGACACGCTTCGCTCGGCACTGGGTTCCATCAGTGAACAAATCGGAAAATCATCGTTGCGAACGCTCGTTAAAAACACCGTAAGCATCGTCGAACAGCATTACGTCAAGGAAGCCCTCGAACTCGCCGGCGGCAACAGGACCGCGACAGCCGAGCTTCTTGGATTGAGCCGGCAGAGCCTTTATGCGAAGCTGAATCGTTACGGCTTCGACGATAAGGGGCCCGGCGCAGAGGAAACCCCCGAGGACTGATTTGGCGTCCCACTCGCTTGCTAAGCCCGCATTCGGAAAAGCAGATCTTTCGAATTGCGAGCGGGAAGAGATACATCTTGCAGGCTCCATTCAGCCGCATGGCGCACTCTTGGTCGTCAGCGAGCCAGACCACCGCGTGATTCAGGCGAGCGCGAATGCTTCGGCCTTTTTAAATCTTGATAAGATCATCGGACTTTCGCTCGCCGATCTCGACGGCGATTTACTCCTCAGAATTCTTCCTCATCTCGATCCGACGTCGCAGGGAATGCCGATCGCGGTGCGATGCCGTATCGGTAATCCCAGTTCGGAATATGACAGCCTGTTGCATCGGCCCCCTGAAGGCGGCCTTATCATCGAACTAGAGCGCGCTGGCCCCTCGGTCGAGCTTTCGCGTCAAATAGAGAGCGCACTGCAGAAGATACGAATGGCATCTTCGGTTCGCGCGCTGTGCGACGAGACGGCCACGCTTTTTCAGGATCGTACTGGATACGACCGCGTGATGGTCTATCGCTTCGACGATGACGGGCATGGTGAGGTTTTCTCCGAACGCCGTCGTCGTGATCTCGAAGCATTTCTTGGAAATCGTTATCCGGCGTCGGATATTCCGCAGATGGCACGGCGGCTCTACGAGCGCACGCGCGTTCGCGTTCTCGTCGATGTTAATTACGAGCCTGTCCCCTTGCAGCCCCGGCAGTCGCCGTTGACCGGCCGAGACCTCGATATGTCTCTGTGTTTTTTACGGAGCATGTCACCGATCCATCTTCAGTATCTCAAGAACATGGGCGTGGACGCGACGCTTGTCGTGTCTCTTGTGGTTGGCGGCAAGTTATGGGGGCTCGTCGCATGCCATCACTATGAGCCGCGATTTATCCACTGCGAGCTGCGGGCCGTTTGCGAATTGCTTGCCGAAGCTGTTGCCACACGAATTGCAGCTTTGGAAAGTTTTGCGCAAAGCCAGTCCGAACTTTTCGTTCAGCGCCTCGGCCAGCGCATGATTGAGGCCGTCTCGCGCGAGGGTGACTGGCGCGCAGCGATTTTCGATTCGTCGCAATCTATACTCCAGCCTTTGGGCGCGGGTGGCAGTTCGCTTGTTTATGAAGGACAGGTTATTTCTTCCGGCGAAGTTCCGGGTACGCAGGATATCCGTGACATCGCCGCTTGGCTCGATCAGCAGCCTCGAAAGGCTTTGTTTTCAGCAGCTTCGCTGGGTCTCGATTTACCGCAATTTGCTCAGATAACCGAAGTTGCAAGCGGCATCGTGGCGACGCCGATATCGAACAACCGTGGGGAATATCTGATCTGGTTTAGGCCTGAGCGCGTCCGCACCGTCACTTGGGGCGGCGATCCATTGAAGCCTTTCGTCATCGGCGACAATCCGCTCGATCTCTCTCCGCGCCGGTCCTTTGCACAATGGCATCAGGTTGTGGAGGGGACTTGCGAACCATGGTCGCCTGCCGATCTTGCAGCAGCCCGGTCGATCGGAGAATCTGTATCGGACATCGTGCTGCAGTTCCGCGCTGTCCGCACCCTGATCGCTCAAGATCAGCTGGAGCAATTCAGCAGTCATGTTCGAATTTCTGATCAGCCGGTGATTATCGCGGATAACAACGGGAAGATTTTGTTGGTGAACGATGCCTTCAGACACCTGCTGCCTGCGGACAACGTTGACATTAAAAATTTGGATGGATTGGCGCTTCTCTTTGAAAAATCTGACGACGTGACGCGGAATTTTCGTGAACTCCTTGGAAACCGCAACTCATGGCGCGGTGAGGTCTTGTTGCGCGGTGCCGGCACAAATAGAGAAAAACCACTATTGGTCAGGGCAGATCCTGTTCAGCCGTCTCGGGATCGTGTCCTTGGCTTTGTTCTGATTTTCTCGGATATGACCGACCGCAAGGCAGCTGATGCGGCGCGCAGCCGCTTCCAGGAAGGCATTATCGAAAGCCATCGCGTCAACAGCGTGCGTCTCGATTCGAAATCGGACCTCGTCTATCAAAATTTGCTGGCTTCAGTGGTCGAGAATGCGCAATTGGCCGCGCTCGAAATTACCTATGGGGTCGAGACCGGACGCATCGCGGAAATGCTGGAGAGTGTCCGCAATTCGACGCTTCGGACTGCCGAAGTGCTTGAGCATTTGATCTGGCATTCGTCGCGGACGTCCGACGTCGATAGACCGAAGAATTAAAAAACTGAAAAACTTATGAAGTCAGCTTGATGTCGGTGTTGGCGACACTGCGTTTTGAACTGCCCATGACAGGTCGATATTGAGCGAAAACGCAGTGATCCCTTCTTCGACAATTGCTTCCCTGTCAGGAGCAAGGCTTGCGGCTCTGTCAAGCGCAACGCGGTAATCGCTCTTAAGCTGCGCAGGATTGGAAAATCCGGAGAAGTCGTAGAACGAGAGTTCCTCTGGCTTCAGTCCAGGGGAACGCGCCAGCAGCTTTTGAAGGATTAGGCCGCCGCTGAGGTCGCCGAGGTAACGCGTGTATGCGTGCGCGATCAGCTTGGTTCCGTCCCCTTCGGCCGCTTTGGCAATTGCGCTCGCATAGGCTTGGCCGGCATCCAAAAGTGAAATCCCGTCACGCCAGTTCGGGCCAGATAGCTCGTTGAGATCGGCTGCGATCGCAGTTGCGCGATCAAGTTTATAGGAAGCAAGTTCAGCCAGGCTCGACGAGGCGCGATGACGTTGTAACCCGGCCTCCATAACTTCATATGCTGGCAGCAAATTGCGCATGAGTAGAATATATCCGTCGCGGCTGGCATCGCCGCGCAGAAGATCGCGAATAATACCGGATCGCTCCGCCTCGACGTGCAGCGATTTTGTACGGAGATAAAGTTCAGAAACGACACTCGCGGGTGACGGACCTTCGGAAATTGCAAGCGTCATAACGATATCCTCGCGGCAAGTTGCCTATTCGGAACCAAGGCGAACTGCCACGTCGAGATTCACCCACGACCTCTCATTTGATCTATCAGACATCGTGCTTGCTGCGGTGCGGTAATTGCATCCACCGAAATCATGTCGGCACCGATCAATGCCGCGATCTGCGGATGGTCGACCAACGTCGGGCCGCCCAGAATGATTCCCACCGACTTATTTCGCGAGTCCCGACGGATATCGTCCACATTACGCTTGAGTTGGTCGAGGTTGCGGGTGCTGCTGACGGAAAATCCGACAATATCGAACCAGTGATTGTGCACGAGGGACGTAAGTTCTCGATGTGACGCGAATGGTCCAGTGCACAAGTTCCAACCGGCCTCCCGGAAGAATTCAGCGACGATCGACAGGCCGAAGCTGTGCTGTTCGCCAGGGACGGTGGTGAGGATTGCCGAACCGCATGTGCCTGCACCTGTAGCTGGGTGCAGTGATCGAGCGCCGACCACGCGCAGAATTCGCTGCAGGCGGCTCATCGCGATCGCCACGTTCACAAAATCGGTTGCGTCGGTTTCCCATAATTCACCGAAATATCGCGCGGCCGGTGCGAGCACGCTGAGGAAAATGGTCTCAGTCGGCACCCCGTCGGCTACCAATCCTTCGACATGGATCAGAGCGGCATCGTCATCGCTGCCAAGTGCGAGTACGGCGAACTTTTCGACGTCACTGAGTGCGTGTTTCGTTTTTGAGGCAGCAACCTTCGGCGTGGGCGCGCTTCGCAACGCCAGCACGATCTTGGGGATGATTTGGGCCTTGAGGGTCTTAACGACGGCCACGGACTGAAAAGTCGGCCGCAGGCGCCAGATCGGCTGAGTGATTCTGCTTCGCAGCGACCTCACGGAATGAGCCGTCGCGCTATCTACCTTGGTGCCGGCTGAGAATGATTGCTCGTTCACGTCGGTCATTTTTTACTCCCCCCACATTAAGGCCCGGGCCTTCTCAACCGTCAAGTTTGATTTACGTATGGTTTAGTTGACAGTCTTTAGAACGGCGATTAGCCTCCTTCCACTGAGAGCCCGCACTAAGGGAGTGGCGCGGTGCAATATCGAGAATTCGCAGATAAGAGCTTTGATCGGCACGGTGGTCATTCGCCGGTCGCTCCCTGTTACTCCCAGCCGATATCGCACCACCGAGATCAATCGGTGTCAAATAATCTTTACAGCGAGGCATGTGAAGCAATCGCTGCACCTGCGAACACCGTTGACCAAAGCGTTTCAACGTCAATTCAGGTCCACTCGACTCCACAAAGACTTAAAGCACTCTACACGCCGGAAGAACGCCGCCGCCGCGACGCAACACCGTGGACACTTGTTCAAGGAATTCTTGCGCCGATTCAGTTTCTTGTTTTTCTTGGCAGCGTTTTTTTCGTTCTTCGATACCTCGTCACGGGCGAGGGGCTTGCGATTGCGACCGTTTCCGTCGTCGTCAAGACTTGTCTTCTCTATGCGATCATGATCACGGGCTCTATTTGGGAGCGCGAGGTCTTCGGCTGCTATCTGTTTGCTCCGGCTTTCTACTGGGAAGACGTTTTCAGCTTCCTCGTGCTAGGACTTCACACCGCATATCTCGCCACGCTGTTCTTCGATCTCGCAAATCCACGCGAACAGATGCTTCTCGCGCTGGCGGCATACGCTGCTTATGTCGTGAATGCGACTCAGTTCATCCTCAAGCTGCGCGCTGCGCGTCGCGATGAAAAATTGTCACACGCATCCGCTCCCGCAAGTCTCGGGAGCATCGCATGACGGTCCATGTCACGCCGCAAGCTGCGGGATGCACGTCGCCTGGAACAGGCGAAACCCGTCCTGTCCGCCACGAGAGCGGGCAGCGCGAAGTGTTTTGCGGTTTGACGGGCATCGTTTGGCTGCACCGGAAGATCCAGGACGCATTTTTTCTCGTCGTCGGATCGCGCACATGTGCGCATCTCATCCAATCTGCCGCCGGAGTCATGATTTTCGCCGAGCCGCGATTCGCAACCGCGATCATGGAGGAGAAAGATCTCGCTGGCCTCACTGATGCCAACGAGGAACTCGACCGCATCGTTACGCAGTTGCTGGAGCGCCGCCCGGACATTCGGCTGCTGTTCCTTGTCGGTTCGTGCCCCTCCGAAGTCATCAAGCTCGATTTGTCGCGCGCTGCGCTGCGCCTGTCTCAGACGTTCTCCCCGCGCGTACGAATCCTGAATTACTCAGGCAGTGGAATCGAGACAACATTCACGCAAGGCGAGGATGCGTGTCTCGCCTCGCTCGTCCCCGAACTCCCCCCCGAGGGGACGAGCGAGACTTCACTTCTGGTGGTTGGCTCTTTGGCCGATGTCGTCGAGGACCAGTTCGTGCGGTTGTTCGATGCGCTTGGCATCAAGCACGTGCAGTTTCTGCCACCCCGCAATTCAACCGATCTGCCGAAAGTCGGACCGAATACGCGTTATTTGCTGGCACAGCCTTTCCTTGCTGATACCGCGCGCGCGCTGGAATCACGTGGTGCCACACGATTGGCTGCTCCGTTTCCGCTGGGAGTGGAAGGCACAACTGGTTGGTTGCGCGCGGCGGCGGATGCATTCGGCATCGACGCCAATCATTTTGAAAAAGTCACATTGCCCTTCCGGGCCCGCGCTGAACGCGCATTGACGCGCTATCGCGATGAACTCGCGGGACGACGTATTTTCCTGTTCCCCGATTCGCAGATCGAAATCCCGTTGGCGCGATTCCTCTCGCGCGAACTGTCGATGGAGTTGGTCGAAGTCGGCACGCCCTACCTTCACCGCGAACACCTCGCCGAAGAGCTGAAAATGCTGCAGCCGGACGTCGCGATCACCGAAGGTCAGAATGTCGATCTTCAGCTTGATCGTTGCCGCGCGGCACGACCCGATCTTGTTGTCTGCGGACTCGGTCTTGCCAATCCGCTTGAAGCCGAGGGCATGACGACCAAATGGTCGATCGAGCTGATCTTCACGCCCATTCAGGGATACGAGCAGGCCGCCGATCTCGCCGAACTCTTTGCACGCCCGCTCGTACGCCGCTCCCGGCTGGTGGCCTGACATGCAGCTCACTGTTTGGACATATGAAGGACCACCTCATGTCGGCGCGATGCGTGTCGCAACCGGCATGGAAGGACTTCACTACGTCCTGCATGCCCCGCAGGGCGATACTTACGCGGATTTGCTTTTCACCATGATTGAGCGCCGCGACAAGCGGCCGCCCGTCACTTACACGACCTTCGCTGCGCGCGATCTCGGCGGCGACACTGCGGAACTATTCAAGACGGCGGCCCAAGACGCTTATGACCGTTTCAAGCCGCAAGCGATGATCGTTGGGGCGTCTTGCACGGGATCGTTGATTCAAGACGACCCAGGTGGGCTCGCACGTGCGCTCAATCTCCCGATTCCTGTTGTGACCGTCGATCTTCCGGCCTACCAACGCAAGGAAAACTGGGGCGCTTCCGAGACGTTCTATCAATTGGTTCGTGCGCTGGCTGGACCATCCGCTCCGCAACCGGGAACCAAGCGTGCTCCACGTGCAACCGGCGCGCGACCGCGTTGCAATCTGTTGGGTGCGACGGCGCTGGGATTTCGCCATCGCGACGACGTCACCGAAATCACGCAGTTGCTCGCGAAGTTGGGTATCGACGTCAATGTCACGGCGCCGATGGGCGCGACACCTTCGGATTTGTCGCGACTTGGCGATGCCGATTTTAACGTCGTTCTCTATCCCGAAATTGCAGGGCAGGCGGCGTCATGGCTGCAACGCACATTTGATCAGCCATCGACCAAGACAATTCCCATCGGCGTATCCGCGACCCGCGCCTTCATTGAGGAAGTCGCACACCTCGCAGGCGTTGACGCAACCGCAGTCCTGTCGTCGTCATCGTCACGGTTGCCCTGGTATTCACGCTCGGTCGACTCAACATATCTGACGGGCAAGCGCGTGTTCATTTTCGGCGATGCGACGCACGCCGTTGCTGCTGCGCGAATCGCGTCTGACGAACTTGGTTTCAAGGTGGTTGGTCTCGGAACATATAGCCGCGAATTCGGCCGCGAAATTCGCGATGCCGCAAAGCTCTACGGCATCGAGCCGTTGATTACCGACGACTATCTCGAGGTTGAAGCGAAGGTCGCCGAACTGCAGCCCGAACTCGTTCTCGGAACGCAAATGGAGCGACATATTGCCAAGCGCCTTGGCGTGCCATGCGCCGTGATTTCCGCGCCCGTTCACGTGCAGGATTTTCCGGCGCGTTATGCGCCGCAGATGGGGTTTGAAGGCGCAAATGTGATCTTCGATACGTGGGTACATCCGTTGATGATGGGCCTCGAAGAGCATTTGCTCGCAATGTTCAAGGACGATTTCGAATTCAAGGACGGCGCCGCGCCTTCTCATTTGGGGGCGGGGCACTCGATGCCTGAACACTCAACGTCCGCCGATATTTCCTCCGCCGCTCAAGATGTGGATTTGCAGTCAGCCGTCTGGGCTATCGACGCCGAAAAAGAACTTCACAAGATTCCATTCTTCGTTCGCGGCAAGGCCCGCCGCAATACCGAACGCTATGCCAACGAAAATGGCGTGGCGACCATCACCGTTGAGACGCTATACGATGCCAAAGCGCACTACGCCCGCTGACGCGACACCGATGCGTGTCGTCATCGTGACGATGGATAGCCATCTGTCAGGTGCGGCTGCGCGCGCACAAAATGCGCTCCGCAGGAATTTCCCAGTTTTGAAATTGTCTGTCCATTCTGCCGACGAATGGGGAACGGACGACGCCGCACTCGCACGTTGCAAGGACGACATCGCCAAAGGCGACGTGATCATTGCCACCATGTTATTTCTTGATGAGCATGCCAAAGCAGTGCTGCCTGCGCTTGCTGCGCGCCGCGATCACTGCGATGCGATGGTGTGCTGCATGTCGGCGGCTGAAATCGTCAAGCTGACGCGGATCGGCAAGTTCGACATGGGCGGAGAGGCGCTCGGCGCGATCTCATGGCTCAAGCGTCTGCGCGGTAACAAAAAGGCGACGGCGGGCGGCAAGGGGGAGATGAAGATGCTGCGGCGGCTTCCGAAGCTGCTGCGGTTCATTCCCGGCGCGGCGCAAGATATGCGCGCCTATTTCCTCACCCTTCAATATTGGCTTGCAGGTTCCGAACAGAATATCGCGAACATGGTTCGGCTCCTTGTGGATCGTTATGCCGATGGGCCACGGCGCGGATTGCGTGGTGTCGTCAAAGCGGATGCGCCGGTCGAATATGCCGATATCGGCGTCTATCACCCGCGGATGAAGAGCCGCATCTCGGAGGCGCTCGACAACCTGCCTGCACCGAAAATGCAACCTTCGGATAGCGGGGAACACGGCACCGTGGGACTGCTGCTGCTGCGGTCTTATCTGCTGGCTGGAAATGCCGGACACTATGATGGTGTGATTGCAGCACTCGAATCGCGCGGGATGCGTGTTGTCCCTGCATTCGCAAGTGGGCTGGATCAACGCCCTGCCATCGAACGGTTCTTCATGAAAGATGGACGCGCTGCCGTGGATGCAGTGGTATCGCTCACGGGCTTCTCGCTTGTCGGGGGTCCCGCCTACAATGATTCAAAATCCGCCGAGGATATTCTCGCGAAGCTGGACGTGCCTTATCTCTCCGCGCATCCCGTCGAATTCCAGACACTTGAGCAGTGGGGCGCATCGGATCGCGGGCTGATGCCGGTGGAGAGCACCATCATGGTGGCGATCCCGGAACTCGATGGTGCGTCGGGCCCGACAGTTTACGGTGGTCGCTCCGATGGCGCGGGCGTTCCGTGCACGGGCTGCGAACGCGCATGTGTCTTTGAAAACAGCGGCAACGGCGGCGACATGCATGTCTGCAGCGAGCGCGCCGAAATGTTGGCGTCGCGAACTCTGCGTTTGATTGCGATGCGCCGGGCCGCGCGCGTGGATCGCAAGGTGGCGATTGTCCTTTTCAACTTCCCGCCGAATGCCGGCAACACGGGAACGGCCGCGTATTTGTCAGTGTTTGAATCGTTGCACGGAACGCTCACCGCGATGAAGCGAGAAGGCTATCAAGTCGATGTGCCGCCGAGCGTCGATGCTTTGCGCGAGCGGATCGTCTCGGGCAACGCTGCCCGTTTTGGCGCGGACGCGAACGTGCACGTCCGAATTCCTGCCGGCGATCATGTTCGCAGCGAGAAGTATTTGCGCGAGATCGAAGCGCAGTGGGGGTCGGCACCCGGCAAGCAACAAAGCGACGGCAGTTCGATCTTCGTGCTCGGTGAGCGCTTCGGGAATGTCTTCGTCGGCATTCAGCCGGCCTTCGGTTACGAAGGCGATCCGATGCGGTTGCTGTTCGAGAAAGGTTTCGCGCCGACGCATGCCTTCTCGGCATTCTATCGATGGCTGCGCGAGGATTTTGGCGCCCATGCCGTTCTTCATTTCGGCACGCATGGCGCGCTCGAATTCATGCCGGGCAAGCAATCCGGGCTGTCCGGTGCATGCTGGCCGGATCGCATGATCGGTGATTTGCCGAATCTCTATCTCTACGCCTCCAACAATCCGTCGGAAGGCACCATTGCGAAGCGGCGTTCGGCGGCGACGCTCATCAGCTATCTGACGCCGCCTGTCGCGCATGCCGGCCTCTATAAAGGCCTGGTCGAACTCAAATCATCGATCGAGCGTTGGCGCGGTCTTGCGCCGGACGATGCTCAAGAGCGCGACAGCCTTGCGACGCTCGTGCAGGCGCAGGCGAGCGCCCTCGACCTTGCCGCTGCTGAACCCGCTTGGGATGCTGAGGCAGATGCAAAAATCGCGAGACTAGGCGAAGCGGTCCTTGAACTCGAGTACACGCTAATCCCGCATGGCCTTCACGTTGTCGGAGAAGTTCCGACGCCTGATCAGCGTGTCGAAATGTTGCAAGCGGTTGCGGACGCTTCGCATGGCGTGCGTCCGGAAAAAGTTGTGCTGGAACGGCTCGTTGGCGGTGAAGCCCCGGAGGCTTTGGCCGACATGGCGAACGACGACGGGGAGGCGCTCGCACTGTATAAAGAGTTGGCAGCGACGGATCGCTTGATCGCAGAAGACCACGAAATCCCTAGTATCCTGCATGCGCTGGATGGAAAGTTCGTGCGTCCAGCACCGGGCGGCGATCTGTTGCGAACTCCAGCGATTTTGCCGACTGGCCGCAACCTTCATGGCTTCGACCCGTTCCGTATTCCAAGCACCTATGCCGTGCAGGATGGTGCGCGTCAGGCGCAGCGGCTGATCGACAAGCACGCAGCCGAGGGCAACGCGTTGCCTGAATCGATTGCAATCGTGCTTTGGGGTACGGACAATCTGAAGAATGAAGGTGCTCCGATCGGTCAGGTGCTCTCGCTGCTCGGAGCCACGCCGCGTTTTGATAATTATGGCCGCTTAACGGGCGCGGAATTGATTCCGCTCGAAAAACTCGGCCGACCGCGCATCGACGTTATCGTCACGATGTCGGGCATCTTCCGCGATCTCCTTCCATTGCAGATCAAGCTGCTCGCCGAGGCATGTTTCCTTGCCGCGTCCGCCGATGAACCTATCGCGCAGAATTTCGTTCGCAAGCACGCGCTCGCTTATAAAAAAGAACATGGCTGCGATATGGAAACGGCGTCACTGCGGGTGTTCGGCAATGCCGATGGCGCGTATGGCTCTAATGTCAATCACCTCGTTGAGAACAGCCGTTGGGAAGACGAGGACGAACTCGCCGAGACCTACACACGCCGCAAAAGTTTTGCTTACGGCCTGAAAGGCCAGCCGGTGCAGCAGACGGCTTTGCTCAAGAGTGCGTTGGCCAATGTCGATCTTGCTTACCAGAATCTCGATTCGGTCGAACTCGGCGTCACAACGGTCGATCATTATTTCGATACGCTTGGCGGCATCAGCCGTGCCGTGAAACGCGCTCGCGGAGGTCAATCCGCTCCGGTTTACATCGGCGACCAAACGCGTGGCGAGGGTGCCGTTCGCACGCTGTCCGAGCAAGTCTCGCTGGAGACACGCACGCGCATGCTCAATCCGAAATGGTACGAGGGCATGCTCAAGCACGGTTATGAGGGCGTGCGGCAGATCGAAGAACACGTCACCAACACCATGGGTTGGTCTGCAACGACGGGCGATGTCGCACCGTGGGTTTATCGTCAACTCACCGAAACATTCGTGCTCGATCCCGAAATGCGCGAACGTTTGGCGGCGCTCAATCCAGTTGCGTCGGCGAAGGTCGCCAATCGTCTGATCGAAGCCCATGAACGCAAATATTGGTCACCAGATCCGGAAATGCTCGATGTCCTGCGCAAGGCAGGCGAAGAGCTTGAAGATCGCCTTGAAGGCGTGGGAGTTGCCGCATGAACATCCAGAGTCCTCCATCAACGCTAGAAGGACATTTGAAGCTGAAAAGTGCCTCTCGTTGCGGAGATGGCGAAGGCAGCGTCCAAGTTCAGCTCGATCCAAATTTGAAGATCGGCACCGCGAAAGTCTTTTCGGTTTACGGGAAAGGCGGCATCGGCAAGAGCACGACATCCTCGAATCTCTCAGTGGCGTTCTCGAAACTCGGCAAGCGCGTGCTGCAGATCGGTTGCGATCCCAAGCACGATTCCACCTTCACGTTGACCAAGCGCCTCGTGCCGACCGTGATCGATGTGCTTGAGTCAGTAAACTTCCATGCCGAAGAACTGCGCCCCGAGGATTTTGTTTTTGAAGGCTACAACGGCGTGATGTGCCTCGAGGCAGGCGGTCCGCCGGCTGGCACCGGCTGCGGCGGCTATGTGGTCGGCCAAACCGTCAAATTGCTCAAAGAACATCATCTGCTCGAAGACACCGATGTTGTGATATTCGACGTTCTCGGTGACGTGGTGTGTGGCGGTTTCGCTGCTCCCTTGCAGCACTCCGATCGCGCGCTGATTGTTGCCGCGAATGACTTCGACTCGATCTTCGCGATGAACCGAATCGTTGCCGCCATCGAGGCTAAATCGAAGAATTATGGCGTGCGCCTTGGCGGTGTGATCGCCAACCGAAGCGTCGCGACCGATCAGATCGACAAATATGCCGAGCAGGCAAATCTCAAGCGCATCGCGCATTTCCCGGATCTCGACATCATTCGCAAGAGCCGTCTGAAGAAATCGACGCTGTTTGAGATGGACGAGACGCCGGAATTGAAGGCTGTGACCGACGAATACATGCGCCTTGCAACAGAGCTTTGGGAAGGCAAGGAGCCGCCGTTGAAAGGCACCTCCCTGAAGGATCGCGATATCTTCGATTTGCTGGGGTTTGACTGATGTCTGTTGCAACATATCTCGAACGCCGCGGCGAGCTTGAGACTTACTTCGATCGTACCGCGGTCGATGCGTGGGCGAAGCTGACCTCTGACGCGCCGGTCGGTCGCATTCGCGCGACTGTGCGCGCCGGCCGGGACGAGATGCGCAACACGTTGCTGTCATGGCTTCCCGACAACATGAGCGGTGCACGGCTGCTCGATGCAGGGTGCGGCACCGGTGCATTGTCGATTGAAGCGGCGCGGCGAGGCGCGAAAGTGGTCGCGATCGATCTGTCGCCGACATTAGTCGCCGTTGCGAGCGAACGTCTGCCGTCGGACCTGGATCGGTCGGCTATTCAGTTCATGTCCGGGGACATGCTCGATCCGAAACTCGGCCGGTTCGATTTCGTGGTCGCGATGGATTCACTGATCCACTATCGCTCCGACGACATCTGCCGCGTCATAGGCGGGCTTGCCGCGCGCACAAGTCGCGCGCTTCTCGTGACATTCGCGCCCAAGACACCGGCACTCGCCGTTATGCATGCGGTCGGTCGCCTGTTCCCGCGCAGTGATCGCGCCCCCGCGATCGAACCCGTGAGCGAGCGGAAACTCCGCACGCTTCTGGAGTCTGATTCTGCGCTCGAAGACTGGACATGCGGTCGCACGCATCGTGTCGCGAGCGGCTTCTACAAATCGCAGGCATTGGAGATGATTCCCCGATGAAAGGCATCACGACAACACTGGCAAAGGGTTGGATGCGGATCGGCACGCGCTTCCTTCCGTTTGCGGATGCGGCGACGAAAGAGCTTCCGCTCGGTCGCCTGCTTCGGTTGTCGTTGTTTCAAGTCTCCGTAGGCATTTCGATTGTGTTGCTGAACGGCACGCTCAATCGCGTGATGATCGTCGAGCTGGGCGTGTCCACGCTGCTTGTCTCCTTGATGGTGTCGCTGCCGCTTGTTTTTGCGCCGTTTCGTGTGTTGGTTGGTTTCAAATCCGACAATCACCGCTCCGTGCTCGGCTGGAAACGCGTGCCTTATATCTGGATGGGATCGCTGCTTCAGTTTGGCGGCTTCGCGATTATGCCGTTCGCGCTTCTTGTTCTGTCCGGCACCGGCGAAGGCCCGGTATGGGTCGGTCAGATCGGCGCGTGTCTCGCATTCCTACTCGTCGGCGCGGGACTTCACACCACTCAAACCGCAGGACTTGCACTGGCGACCGATCTTGCGCCGCCAGAGTCGCGTCCTCGTGTCGTGGCGTTTCTCTACGTGATGCTGCTGCTCGGAATGGCGGGCAGCGCTTTCCTGTTCGGTGAGTTGCTCGCGAACTTCAACGAAATCCGACTCATTCAAATCATTCAGGGTGTTGCCGTCACTCAGATGGCGCTCAACATGATTGCGCTGTGGAAGCAGGAAGCGCGCGATCCGGCGCGCACATCCGCTAAGCGCGAAATTCCGCAGTTCCAGGAGTCTTGGGCGAAATATCGCAAGGCTGGAGGATCGATTCGCGTTCTGGTCGCCGTTGCATTGGGTACTGCGGCGTTCTCCATGCAGGATATTCTGCTTGAACCTTACGGCGCGGAAATTCTGAAATTGACTGTCGGTCAGACCACGGTGCTCACGGCATTCTTTGCGATTGGAACACTCGTTGGATTTGGCTTCGCGGCGAGGACATTGGGACGCGGTGCCGATCCCTATCGCATCGCGGGCTTCGGCGCGGTCGTTGGCGTGTTTGCTTTTGCAGCGGTCATTTTCTCAGCGCCTTTGAATTCAGTGCTGCTGTTTCGCATTGGAACGACCTTGATCGGCTTCGGTGGCGGCTTGTTCGCGGCGGGAACGCTGACCGCTGCGATGGCGCTCGCCAAGGACGGACAAAGCGGATTGGCGCTCGGCACGTGGGGCGCCGTTCAGGCGACCGCTGCCGGTACGGCCATTGCATTCGGAGGCGGTCTTCGGGATTTGGTTTCATCTCTTGCGGCCAACGGCCACCTTGGCCGGGCGCTTAGCGATCCCTCGACGGGATACAGTGTCGTCTATCACATCGAAATTTTTCTGCTGTTTGCAACTCTGGTTGCGATCGGTCCTCTCGTACGCGCTACGCGAGATCGACCGCCGCTGCCATCATCCAGATTCGGCTTGGCCGAATTTCCAGGTTAGTCAAAAACGAGGGAGGTCGTCATGCAATCCGGCGCCTACATGGACGTAGCTCAAGTGACACTTTATGTATTCTGGGTCTTTTTTGCGTGTCTCATCTATTACCTTCGCCGCGAAGACAAGCGCGAAGGCTATCCGCTGGAATCGGACACCGGCGGAGGTGGCGTCGTTCACGGGTTCCCGCGAATGCCGGACTCCAAGAGCTACAAACTCAGTAGCGGTCACGTCGCTACGCTCCCCAACCACAAGAACGACCGAACTGACACCAAGGTTGCGCCGATCGCACCATGGCCAGGCGCGCCGAATGAGCCGACCGGAAATCCAATGACCGACGGCGTCGGTCCCGGTTCCTACGCCGATCGTGAGGACGAGCCTGAACTGACGATGGACAATCTTCCATGCATCGTGCCATTGCGCGTTGCCAAGGGGACCTATCTCGAAGCGCGCGATCCCGATCCACGTGGCATGAACGTCATTGGTGCCGATCGCGAAATCGCCGGCGTCGTGACAGATGTATGGGTCGACCGCGCAGAAGCGTTGATACGTTATCTCGAAGTCCAGGTCGCGGGCAGCGATAAGAAAGTGTTGTTGCCGCTTCCCTTCGCGAAGGTGAACAGCCCGCGCGGCCGCGTTTCGGTCCACGCATTGCTCGGCAAGCAGTTCGCGAATGTGCCAACGACAAGGAATGCTACTTCAGTCACTAAACTGGAGGAAGACAAGATCGTCGGGTACTACGGTGCCGGCACGTTGTACGCCACGCCGCAGCGACAGGAGCCTTTCCTGTGAAACACGATCAGACTCAATTTCAAGAACTACCAGCGCCCCTGCCGGCGGGAGAACGGCTGATCTGGCAGGGACGTCCGACTTACAAGGGGCTCGCGCTCAGAGCCTTTCACATCAGGGAGGTTGGAATTTATTTCGGCCTTATCCTGATGTGGAGGCTCTGGTCGAACTGGACGCTTGGCGCGTCAATGACCGAGGCGTCCATTGCGGCGCTTTGGATCATCGCGCCGGCTCTAAGCGCAATTGCGGTGCTCGCCGGTCTTGCATGGTTGTTTCACCGTGCGACGACCTACACCGTCACGAACCGTCGTATCTTGCTTCAGTTCGGCGTCGCCCTTCCGATGACGATGAACATTCCCTTGGGCAAGATCGAAAACGCGGCGCTCAAAGTCTATGACGACGGATCGGGTGACATTCCGTTAAAATTGAAGGACGGCGATCGAGCGTCGTTCCTGCTGCTGTGGCCGCATATCCGGCCGTGGCAGTTGCGACGTTCGCAGCCGATGCTTCGCTCCGTGCCGGATGCCTCCGTCGTCGCAGCGAAACTTGCGGAAGCTCTGTCGGGCCAGCCAGGACCGTCGGCGATCGCGCTGCCGCGTTTTTCTCACGGCGGAGAGAGTGTCGAAGCCGTTTCGCAATCCCCAGTAACAGTTGCAGCGTAAGCGGAGAATTGCCATGAGCGAAGCCATTCATGAACCTCTTGTTCCCAAAACGTGGCTCGTGAGTGCAGTCGCCCTTGTTCTTTTCTCACTGGCGTCTGTTACGGCAGTGCGTTTGACTGGCGTCGGCGGAACGCACATGACGCTTCCTGCCGCTGTCGAAAGCCGCGATCTTCAGTTCGAGGACGGCAAGAACGGCACAGTTCTGGTGTACGACGCGCGCGACCATCGTCTGATCGATTCGCTCGCACCCGGCACAAACGGATTTGTCCGCGTGGTGTTGCGCGGACTTGCGCGCGAGCGAAAGCTTGGCGACATCGGGCAGCAACCGCCGTTTCGGCTGACACGTTATGAAAATGGACAGTTGGTTTTGCAAGACACGTCGACGTTGAAGCAGATCGATCTTGTCGCGTTCGGGTCGAGCAACGAGCAAGCCTTCGCGCGTCTGATGGAGTCCGAGAGGGTCGCGAAATGACAATGAACTGGATGGCCGGCCGCCGATCGTTCGAGGTGCCTTGCACCGTCGAAATCGAGCAAACGTCGGAGACGCTGCACGCACATGTTGTGCTGAACTCGAATATCGAGATTCAACCCGGTGACGAGGTGACGGTCCACGATGCGCCGACGAGCGTGAAGTTCGGCGAGCGCCTCGTGGTGCAGCGGATGGCGACGGTCGTTCGCGCCGGCCCGCTGGAGCGGCTGCGTGCCCGGCTCGAGGGTTATCTCGAATTAACGGAACTGTATGAAGTCAGTTTTTCGGATGGGAGAGCAACATGATCCCGATGGAAGGTGGAACTCAAGGCAGCCTGCGGGTCGCGCTGAAAGGTAACGCCGAGAGCACGGAGTTGGCGCGCGAAGACACCATTCTCAGCCCCCGCTTTTACACCACAGATTTCGACGCGATGGATCGCCTCGACGTTGGCTTGGTGCGTTCGGAATGGAATGCCGTCATCAAGGAATTGCGCGCGGACCACAACAAGAACCATTTCGTCAAGACCGATGAATTCGAAAACGATCTCGGAAACCTGCCGCCTGAACTGCGCAAGGAATTCAAGGATTTTCTCGTCAGTTCGTTGACGGCGGAATTTTCCGGTTGCGTGCTCTATGCCGAGATCAAGAAGCGAATCAAGAATCCTGACGTCCAGGAGCTGTTCGCTTATATGAGCCGCGATGAAGCGCGGCATGCCGGGTTCATCAACGAAATCCTGAAAGATCACGGGATCGGTGTCGATCTCAGCTTTCTGACCAAGGTGAAGAAATACACTTACTTCAAGCCGAAATTCATTTTCTACGCGACCTATCTGTCTGAGAAGATCGGCTATGCGCGGTACATTACGATCTATCGGCAGATGGAGCGGCATCCCGAACGGCAGTTTCACCCTATATTCCGTTGGTTCGAGAAATGGTGCAACGACGAGTTCCGCCACGGCGAAGCCTTCGCATTACTGATGCGCGCCGACCCTTCGCTGTTGCGTGGTCTCAACAAGCTCTGGATCAAGTTCTTTCTGCTTGCGGTCTTCGCGACGATGTATGTGCGCGATCACATGCGACCGGCGTTCCATAAGGCACTCGGCATGGATCCGACGGACTACGACATGCAGGTCTTCCGCATCACGTCGGAAATTTCCAAGCAAGTATTTCCGGTCATGCTGGACATCGAGGATCCGCGTTTCCTCAAGGGACTTGAGCGGCTGCGCGTAATTTCCGAAAGCATCGCCGATGCGCGTGCACAAGGTGGCATCTTGGGACGCCTGAAGCGCATTGGACTGACAGGTGCTGCAGCTCTCGCATTCGGTCGCCTGTTTTTGTTACCGGCGAAGGCGAACGTGTTGCCTCGCGAAATCTGCCTGCAACCCGCCTGGTGATGGGAGCAAGAACATGGCCTCATACTTAGTACCGCCGTTATTCGCAGCATTTCTGTGGTGGTTCAGTACCGGGGCCGTTCTTCTGCTTGTTGGATTGTCCGGCCGCTTCGATGTCTGGCGCGGCTCGGTCGCGGCGGGCTTGTTGATTGCTTCGCTTTACGGACTTGCCGAGTCGAGCGGTGACGCGAGCGTGTCAGGGGCATTTGTCGCGTTCACTTGCACCGTTCTGCTATGGGGCGCGCAGGAAATTGTATTTCTCGCTGGATGGGTCACGGGACCCCGACCGATGCCGTGTCCGCCGGATGTTCGCGGTTGGCAGCGCTTCGTTCTCGCGCTGCAGGCGATTCTCTATCACGAGTTTATGTTGATTGCGTGTGGCGCGGCGATCGTGTTTCTCACTTGGTCGGGCACCAATCAAGTCGGGCTCTGGACATTTACAACGCTTTGGGTGCTGCGCCAGAGCTCGAAGATCAATCTGTTCCTTGGTGTCCCCGTGACCAACGACGAGTTGATGCCCAGCGGCGTTCAGTTTCTAAAGAGCTATTTCGCCTGCAAGTCTGTGAGCGCCTTTTTCCCGCTGTCGGTCACGTTGGCGACGGCGACGCTTGTCATCATGATCCAACGACTTGTCGAAGTCGCGGTCACACCATTTGACATCGCGGGCCTCACGCTGGTTTCGACATTGTTTGCTCTCGGCGTCTTGGAACACTGGTTCATGTTGCTGCCGTTGCCAGCCATGAAGCTTTGGGGATGGGGAGTAAAATCGCACCGCATCGAATTCGAACGCGAGTTTGGCGCTGAACCGTCAGGCGGTGAGACTGTATCGATAACCAGCGCACCCGCGATTGCGAACGTCAGAGATTCGAATGTGGTGTCATCTGACAGGAAAGCGCCTTCGCCGGCGGGGTTTGCGCTGTCGGTCGTCAGAAGCGAACCAGCCCAGATGAAAGACAATCAGATGTGCGCGCGGCAAAGACTCGAAGATCAATTTCGGCAGACATTTCTTGAACAGCATGCGATGGCCGATCTGCCAACGGCTCGGCGCAATGTCGGTGTGGAGCCGGCTGCAACGGTTAATAGGAGAACGTCATGAATTACGAAGCTTATTTCCGGCGGCAGCTTGAAGGGCTCCATAAGGAAGGACGTTATCGCGTCTTCGCCGATCTTGAACGTAATGCGGGTTCCTTTCCGCGCGCGCGTCATCATTCCTCCCATGGGACGGGTGAGGTGACTGTCTGGTGTTCCAACGACTATCTCGGGATGGGACAGCATCCGGACGTACTGGCGGCAATGCATGAGGCGTTGGACAGTTGCGGGGCGGGAGCCGGCGGAACACGCAACATTGCGGGCACGAATCATTATCATGTCTTGCTTGAGCGGGAGTTGGCGGATCTGCACGGCAAGGAATCCGCGCTCTTATTTACGTCAGGTTACGTTTCCAATATGGCGTCGCTCAGCACGCTCGCTTCAAGAATGCCAGGCTGCGTAATTTTATCGGACGAACTCAACCATGCTTCAATGATCGAAGGCATCCGCCATAGCCGCAGCGAAACGCGCGTCTTTGCACACAACGACCCGCGCGACCTCGAACGCAAGTTGGCCGATCTCGATCCGCATGCGCCGAAATTGGTTGCGTTTGAGTCGGTTTATTCGATGGACGGCGACATATCGCCGATTGCCGAGCTTTGCGATGTTGCTGACGATCATAATGCGATGACCTATCTGGATGAAGTGCACGGCGTCGGCCTTTACGGCCCTCGCGGAGGCGGAATCGCCGATCGCGAAGGTCTCAGTCATCGGCTAACGGTGATTGAAGGAACGCTTGCGAAGGCATTCGGTGTTATCGGCGGGTATATCGCGGCGTCTGAAACAATCTGCGATTTCATCCGCAGCTTCGCATCGGGTTTTATTTTCACAACCTCGTTGCCGCCCGCGGTCGCGGCGGGCGCTCTGACCAGCATCCGTCATTTGAAGGTCAACTCGGAAATCCGCGCGCTCCATCAGGATCGCGTTGCGATGTTGCGCTCAAGGCTTGACGCTGCCGGGGTCGCCCATCTCAATAACCCAAGCCACATTGTGCCGGTGATGGTTTGCGACCCGGTGCTGTGTAAACAAATCAGCGATGTTCTGATCGATCGCTACGGCATCTACGTTCAGCCGATCAACTATCCGACCGTGCCGCGAGGGACCGAGAGGCTGCGGATCACACCGTCGCCGCATCATACCGATGCGGATATCGATCATCTCGTCAACGCGCTCGCGGAAATCTGGGCGGAGGTCGGCTTGGCGAAGGCTGCCTGATTGCACTTATAGCGATGGAGGCCGCATAGTTCTTCGAGCTCTTGCAATCAGACGTATTTGGCGCTCCTGGTTGATCGGGTGAGTCTGAGGCGACGATAAGTGCGGGGCAGGAATTTTCCACCCTGCGCGCCGAGGAAATCGAGCATTGCCTGAGCGGGCGGCAGAAGCACTTTGTCCTTGCGGCGAACGACGTACCATTGACGCACGATCGGCATGCCGACGACGTCAAGGATAATGAGCCGACGTTCGTCAAGCTCGGTGGCAACTGTGTGCGCCGAGATGAAAGCAATCCCGAGGCCTGCAATAACCGCCTGCTTGATGGTTTCGTTGCTGCTCATTTCCATGCCGATTTTTGGCCGCAGACCGCCCCCCTCAAATAGCTGTTCCATGAGACTGCGCGTGCCAGATCCCGGTTCGCGCGTCAGGAATGTTTCCTCGGACAATTCGCTCGGCGCGATACGATGCTTGCGTGCAAAACGGTGTGCGGTCGGCGCGACGATGACGTGAGGATGGTCGCCGATCAAATGGCGATCCATATCGATATCTGCAGGAGGGCGTCCCATGACCGCAAAATCGAGTTCGTAGCCTTGCAAGGCTTCGCCGATTTCCTGACGATTGCCGATGAACAGCGTGATATCCATTTTCGGGTACAGTTTCGAGAAAGCCGAGATTGCAAATGGCACAAAATATTTTGCCGTACTGACGGCGCCAATCGATATGCGGCCGGAGGTCTTGCCTGCGATGGTTTCCAGCGATGTCTCGCATGCGGTGAGAGCCGCCTCGATGCGTTCACATAAAGTCAGCACTTCCCGCCCTGCATCGGTGAGTAACATCCCGCCACCCGTGCGCTGAACAAGCGGAAGTCCTGCGAGATCCTGCAAATTACGAAGCTGGAGCGTGACCGCGGGTTGCGTGAGGTGAAGCTGCTTGGCCGCAGCGGTTACCGAGCGTGTCTTGTGGACGGCGGCAAGCGCTCGCAACTGCCGGATCGTCATTTCCCGCTGAAATCGCCCGATCATCTCTTCCCTCATTATAAGTAAAACTTTGTTATGATAAAAGATAACAAAATTTCCCTAATTCTGCAAATTGGTCCTTGATGTCGCGCGAACCGTCCTCCGGCGGCGCGTGGGAACAGCCCCTTTAGAGGGCTCAAGGAGACGGCCATGGACGAACGCGCGACCTTGCGTTCGCATCTCGATCAGTGTGCCACTCGGACAGAATACGGTTACGAGATCGCTCACGTGGTCGAGGCCATCGCCGCGGCGTCAATCGAGTTGGCGGGGTTGATCGCGGATGGCCCGCTTGTCGGGATCACCGGCCAATCGGGCGGCGTCAATACCGACGGCGACCAGCAAAAAGACATCGATCTCGCTGCAGACGAGATCATGCGCCGTGCCCTTGCCGAGACGCCCATTGCCGCGATTCTGTCAGAAGAACACGCAATGCCGGAATATTTCGACCCGGAAGGTCAGCTTTGTGTTGCGATCGATCCGCTCGACGGCTCGGCCAATCTCGAAAACAATATTTCGGTCGGCACGATCTTTTCGATCCGCGTGCGCAGTAAAGATGTTCTCTCAAGCTATTTTGAGCCGGGCACGAAACAATGCGCTGCCGGATTTGTGGTCTACGGGCCGCAAACGAAACTTGTGTTGGCACTCAACAACAGCGTTGAGATCTTTATTCTGAATCGCCACTCCGGCGATTTCCTTCTGACCGAGCGCAACGTCAAGATCGCGCCCGATACTCCGGAGTTCGCAATCAATTCCTCGAACAAGCGACATTGGCACGGACCGATTCGCGCTTACATCGATGACTGTCTTGCCGGCACCAACGGCGAACGAGGAGCCGATTTTAATATGCGGTGGGTCGGCTCGTTGGTGGCCGAGGCCCTTCGCATTCTGGCGCGGGGCGGGGTGTTTCTTTATCCGGCTGACGCCCGTCCGGGGTATCGCGAGGGACGACTGCGTCTTCTTTATGAGGCGCACCCGATGGCGCTGATCATGGAATGGGCTGGAGGCGGGGCAACGTCAGGTCGTCACCGGATTCTTGATTTGTCGGCCAAGCTCCTGCATCAGCGCGTGCCGCTGATCATGGGATCAGCCGACTGTGTTAACGACGTCGCAGCAATTTACGAAGGCATCGAGCCGATGTTCGAGACCAGCGACGCGCCGCTGTTCGGGCGTCGCGGTTTGTTTCGCTGAGGGCTCGACATGTCACGCAAGCATCCAATTATTTCGATTACGGGTTCATCGGGTGCAGGCACGACGTCGGTCAAGCGCACGTTCGAGAACATTTTCCGGCGCGAAAAGGTAGATGCCGCCTATATCGAAGGCGATGCCTTCCATCGTTACAATCGCGTCGATATGCGCAGCAAGATGGCGATGGAGACGGAGCGCGGCAACAAACACTTCAGCCATTTCAGTCCAGAGACCAATCTCTTTGAGGAATTGGAACAGACGTTTCGGGATTACAGCGAAGTCGGCACCGGTCGCACACGTCATTATGTTCACGACGACGTCGAGTCGAAACTGTACGGCGCGCTTCCGGGTACATTCACAGAATGGGGGTCGCTGCCCGAAAGTTCAGATCTCCTTTTCTATGAAGGTCTTCACGGTGCGGTCGTCACCGAATCGGTCAACGTCGCGAAGTATGCCGATCTGAAGATTGGAGTCGTGCCTGTCATCAACCTCGAGTGGATTCAAAAGCTTCATCGCGACCGTAGCGATCGCGGATATTCAACCGAAGCAGTCACCGACACGATCCTGCGACGGATGCCGGACTACGTGAATTTCATTTGTCCTCAATTTGCCGAAACTGACATCAATTTCCAACGCGTCCCGACAGTGGACACGTCAAACCCTTTCATCGCGCGGTGGATACCTACGCCGGACGAATCCATGGTGGTCATCCGTTTTAAAAGTCCGCGCGGTATCGACTTTGCTTATTTGCTGTCGATGATTACCGGAAGCTTCATGTCGCGCGCGAATTCGATCGTCATTCATGGCTCGAAACTCGATCTCGCGATGCAATTGATCCTGACTCCGCTGATCATGCAATTGATCGATCGGAAGCGGGGTGCAAAGTGAACATTTCTGCGCGCAAGACCAAAGCGGAGGGTGACGTCAGTCACGCCGATATGGCGAATGCCATTCGTTTCCTCGCGGTTGATGCCGTCGAAAAGGCGAAGTCCGGACATCCCGGAATGCCGATGGGCATGGCCGATGTCGCGACTGTTCTGTTCTCGCGTTTTCTGAAGTTCGATGCTGCCGACTCGACTTGGCCGGATCGTGATCGGTTCGTTCTGTCGGCAGGCCACGGCTCGATGCTTCTCTACGCGTTACTGCATCTGACCGGCTACGACGGAGTCACGATCGAAGAACTGAAGTCGTTTCGCCAATGGGGTTCGAAAACACCCGGTCATCCGGAATATGGGCATACCCCCGGCGTCGAGACCACCACCGGCCCACTTGGCCAAGGAATCGCAACCGCTGTCGGCATGGCGCTAGCGGAGCGATTGCTGAACGCGCGGTTTGGCGACGATCTCGTCGATCACTTTACTTATGTCATCGCCGGCGACGGGTGCCTGATGGAGGGCCTCAGTCACGAGGCGATTTCTCTCGCGGGACATCTTCAGCTCGGCAAGCTCGTTATTCTGTTCGACGACAATGAAATATCGATTGACGGTTCGACCTCGCTGTCATGTTCAGACGATCAGTTAGCGCGGTTCGCTGCGTCGGGTTGGTCGGTGCGCCGTATCGATGGTCATAACGCTGAAGCGATTGCAAACGCGATCGAGGAAGAACGGGCGACCACAAAGCCCTCGCTGATCGCATGCCGAACCATCATCGGTTTCGGCTCTCCGGCGCGTCAAGGTACGGAAAAAATTCATGGCGCGCCGCTTGGATCGGACGAAGTTGCCGCTACGCGCGAAAAACTCGGATGGCATCATGCGCCGTTCGAGATTCCGGCAAACGTCGCTCTGACTTGGCAGGAGGTCGGCAAGCGCGGGCAATCGGATCGCAAAGCGTGGAAGAAACGTCTTTCACAGAGCGATAGCGCGACGAGGTGTGCGTTTTCAGACGCCGTTGCTGGCAAGCTGCCGCCTGATTATGATCGTGCGATCGCCGATGTCATAAAAGGCTTTGCCGCAGAACGTCCCAACATCGCAACGCGGCAGTCGTCGCAGAAAGTTATCGACGCGATTGCGGCGGTGACTCCCAATCTTCTTGGCGGATCGGCCGATCTGACCCATTCGAATCTCACTCACGGTAAGCCCCAGCGCGCAGTGCGCCGCGGTTCGCTCGACGGTCAATACGTCCACTTCGGTATTCGCGAACACGGAATGGCTGCGGCGATGAACGGAATTGCATTGCATGGCGGATTCATTCCGTACGGCGGCACGTTTCTGACGTTTGCGGATTACAGTCGTCCTGCCATTCGGCTCGCAGCGCTGATGGGGGTCCGCGTCATTCACGTTATGACTCATGACTCCATCGGCTTGGGCGAAGATGGGCCGACACATCAACCCGTCGAACATCTTGCTTCGCTGCGAGCGATTCCCAATGTGTTGGTGTTTCGCCCTGGCGACGCCGTGGAAACTGCCGAAGCTTGGGACTGCGCGCTGCGTCAGGAGCGCCGGCCATCAATTCTATGTCTGTCGCGCCAGGCGATGCCGACATTTCGATCAGAGTTGAGCGCGGAGAACCGCGTTCTGAAGGGTGCATATCTCGCCGTCGATCCTGTCGACCGGCGCGACGTGACTTTGATTGCGACTGGTTCTGAAGTCTCACTTGCAATGGAAGCGGCAAGGGAACTCGCCAAGATCGGAATTCAGGCTGCGGTCGTATCGGCGCCGTGTCTCGAACTTTTCGCCGAGCAGCCTGAAGCGTATCGCAAGAACGTCCTCGGCATTGCGCCGCGCGTTGCCGTCGAGGCCGCAATCGAAGCGGGCTGGTCGCGCTGGACCGGGGACAACGGAGAGTTCGTCGGCATGAAAGGATTCGGCGCGTCCGCGCCGGCCAACGTGCTTTACCAAGAATTCGGCATCACTTCGGAAGCGGTCGCGCTGGCGGCCGTTCGCTGCATTGAACGTGCACCGAAGAACGCCGTCCACTATGCCTGAGCGAAAAACCGGAAAGGCGATGAGGAGAAGTCAATGGCGCGCATTACACTGAGGCAATTGCTGGATCATGCCGCAGAGAATAACTACGGCGTACCTGCATTCAACATCAACAACATGGAGCAAGGGCTTGCGATCATGGATGCGGCGTCAGCCGTTGACGCTCCGGTTATCATACAAGCCTCGCGCGGCGCTCGCTCCTACGCCAATGACATCATGCTTTCCAAGATGATCGACGCGCTCGAAGAAATGTACCCGCAGATTCCGCTGTGTATGCATCAGGATCACGGCAACGACGAGGCGACCTGCGCCACCGCGATCAAATACGGTTTCACCTCCGTCATGATGGACGGCTCGCTCAAGGCCGACGCAAAAACCGCTGCCGACTACGAGTATAATGTCGATATTACCAAGCGCGTCGCCGACATGGCGCACTGGATCGGCGCATCCGTGGAGGGTGAGCTTGGCGTTCTCGGTTCGCTCGAACATGGTGCCGGCGAACAAGAAGACGGCCACGGCGTCGAGGGTGAAATCAGCCATGACCAGTTGCTGACCGATCCCGATCAGGCGGTCGATTTTGTGCGCGAAACCAAAGTCGATGCGCTTGCCATCGCGATGGGAACATCGCACGGCGCTTACAAGTTTTCTCGCAAGCCGGATGGCGACATTCTCGCGATGAACGTCGTTGAGGAGATTCATCGCCGCCTTCCAAACACGCATCTGGTGATGCATGGCTCGTCGTCCGTACCGCAACCCCTTCAGGATATGTTCAATAAGTTCGGCGGCGAGATGCCGCAGACCTGGGGCGTTCCCGTCGAAGAGATTGCGCGCGGCATCAAACATGGTGTCCGCAAGGTCAATATCGACACCGATTGTCGTCTTGCGATGACCGCGGCCTTCCGGAAGGTCGCGGCGCAGACCAAGAGTGAGTTCGATCCGCGCAAGTTCTTGAAGCCGGCAATGGACGCGATGCGCGATCTGTGCCGCGAGCGGTTCGAGCAATTCGGCACAGCCGGCAATGCTGCCAAGATCAAAGTTATTCCGCTCGCTGAAATGGCCAAACGTTATCGCTCCGGCGCGCTCGATCCGCGCGTCGGCAACATCGCAAGCGCCGCAGAATGAAATGACGCGTCCGATCCGGCGTTTCATGCCGGGAACTTAAATTTGAGGAGAACTGACATGAACGAACAATCGATGACCGTCCGCGGCAAGGATCGCTACAAATCCGGCGTGATGGAATACAAGAAGATGGGCTATTGGGAGCCGGACTACGTTCCCAAGGATACCGATATCATCGCGTTGTTCCGCGTTACACCGCAGGACGGCGTCGATCACATTGAAGCATCGGCGGCGGTGGCCGGTGAATCCTCGACCGCGACGTGGACGGTGGTATGGACCGACCGGCTGACGGCAGCAGAAAAATATCGCGCTAAGTGTTATCGTGTCGATCCAGTGCCGAATTCGCCGGGTCAGTATTTTGCATACATTGCCTACGATCTCGATCTGTTCGAGAACGGATCGATAGCTAATCTCTCGGCGTCGATCATCGGCAACGTGTTCGGGTTCAAGCCGCTCAAGGCGCTGCGGCTCGAAGATATGCGGCTTCCTGTTGCGTACGTTAAGACTTTCCAAGGTCCAGCAACCGGCATCGTCGTTGAACGTGAGCGCATGGACAAGTTTGGCCGCCCGCTATTGGGAGCGACTGTGAAGCCGAAACTCGGCCTCTCTGGCCGCAACTACGGCCGCGTCGTTTACGAAGCGCTGAAAGGCGGTCTCGATTTCACCAAGGACGACGAGAACATCAATTCGCAGCCGTTCATGCACTGGCGCGAACGTTTCCTGTATTGCATGGAAGCCGTCAACAAGGCGCAGGCCGCGTCCGGCGAAATCAAGGGCACCTATCTCAACGTGACTGCGGGCACGATGGAGGAAATGTACGCCCGCGCGGAGTTTGCGAAAGAACTCGGCTCGGTAATTATCATGATCGATCTCGTCATCGGCTACACGGCCATTCAATCGATGGCATTGTGGGCGCGACGCAACGACATGATTTTGCATCTTCATCGTGCGGGTCATTCGACCTACACGCGTCAGCGCAACCACGGCGTCTCGTTCCGCGTGATCGCGAAATGGATGCGTCTTGCGGGCGTCGATCACATTCACGCCGGAACGGTCGTCGGCAAGCTTGAAGGCGATCCAGCGACGACGCGGGGTTACTACGACATCTGTCGCGAAGACTTCAATCCGATGAAGCTCGAGCATGGCGTGTTCTTCGACCAGAACTGGGCGAGCTTGAACAAAATGATGCCAGTGGCGTCAGGCGGCATTCACGCCGGTCAGATGCATCAGCTTCTCGATCATCTCGGCGAGGACGTTGTACTGCAATTCGGTGGCGGCACCATCGGCCACCCGATGGGCATTCAGGCCGGTGCCATCGCTAACCGCGTCGCGCTCGAGGCGATGATTCTCGCGCGCAACGAAGGTCGCGACTATTTGCACGAAGGTCCGGAAATTCTAGCGAAAGCAGCGCAAACCTGCACGCCGCTGAAATCCGCACTCGAAGTCTGGAAGAACGTCACCTTCAACTACGAGTCGACTGATATGCCCGACTACGCCCCCACCGCCAGCGTCTCGATGTAAGGAGCAGGATCATGCGCGTCACCCAAGGTTGCTTTTCGTTTTTGCCCGATCTCACCGACGAGCAGATTTCCAAACAAGTCCAGTATTGCCTCGGCAACAACTGGGCCGTGAATCTCGAATTCACAGACGACCCCCATCCCCGCAATACCTACTGGGAAATGTGGGGTCTTCCAATGTTCGATCTGCACGATGCCGCCGGCGTCATGATGGAGTTGAAGGAATGCCGCAAGGTTTACGGCGACCGCTATATCCGCATGTCAGGGTTCGATTCCACACACGGCTGCGAGTCGTTGAAAATTTCCTTCATCGTCAACCGGCCGAAGGACGAACCTGGCTTCCGGCTCGAACGTCAGGAAGTAAATGGACGCAATGTGCGCTACACCACGAAATCCTACGCGGTCGATCAGCCTGAAGGTCAGCGTTACGGAGGGGCTGAGCGTGACGTCCGCAAATGAGATCTCGACCTCCGAACCATTGAGCACGGAGGTCGATCTGCGTAAGGAGTTCGAGGACGTCGGCATCGGCGAGGTGCTCGATCAACTCGATCGCGAACTGATCGGACTTAAGCCCGTCAAGACGCGCATCCGCGAAATCGCTTCATTGCTCATGATCGAGCGTATTCGTAAGCGTATGGGGCTGACGACAGGTAATCCGACGCTGCATATGTCGTTCACCGGAAATCCCGGCACCGGCAAAACCACGGTGGCACTTCGAATTGCCGCCATCCTGCACAAGCTTGGATTTGTGCGGCGAGGGCAGGTCGTGTCAGTGACGCGAGATGAACTGGTCGGGCAATATATCGGCCACACCGCGCCCAAGACGAAGGAGATCCTCAAAAAAGCAATGGGCGGCGTCCTGTTCATCGACGAGGCTTATTATCTGCATCGTCCCGACAATGAGCGCGACTATGGGCAAGAAGCGATCGAGATCCTTCTGCAAGTGATGGAATCTCAACGCGACGATCTTGTCGTTATTCTGGCGGGCTATGGCGACCGCATGGATAAGTTCTTCGCCAGCAATCCCGGCTTTCGTTCACGCATCGCCCATCACATCGATTTTCCGGACTACGGCGACGATGAACTGATGTGGATCGCGGAGGTGATGTTACGAGACCAGAATTACAAATTCACGCCCGAGGCGAGAGAGGCATTCACCCGCTACATCGCGCTGCGCAAGACGCAACCATTGTTCTCGAATGCGCGTTCGATCCGCAACGCGTTGGACAGGATCAGGCTCCGCCAGGCTAATCGGCTGGTGTCCGATCTCGATCGAGCGCTGTCGCCGGACGATATCATGTCCATTGAATCGTCCGACGTGCTCGCCAGTCGCGTTTTCGACGAAGGTCTTGGCATTGCTAAGGTCAAGGCGCGCGAGTCTTCTAAAAATCCATAGAGAACCCATGCCGGAATTTTTCGGACGATTTCGCGCGCTGATCTTCGATGTCGACGGCACTCTCGCCGAGACGGAGGAAGTTCACCGCCGGGCGTTCAACGAAACTTTCGATCATTTCGGCTTGCAATGGAAATGGGAGTCAGCGCTGTATCGCGAGTTGCTGAAAGTCACTGGTGGCAAGGAACGCATGCGCCATTTCATAGACGCTTATGCCGTCGAGGATGCTGTAGTGACCGACGAGGATATTTCGCAGATGCATCGTTTTAAAACCGAACGCTATGCGCAAATCCTGGCCCAATCGGGGTGTTGCCTGCGTCCGGGTATCGCGGAATTAATTGCGGCTGCGCGAGCGCGCGGACAAAAACTTGGAATTGCAACAACGACGTCGCGCGGCAATGTCGAGGCGTTGCTGTCATCGACGCTTGGGCCGGACGCAACAAAGCAGTTCGATGCGATCGTCGCGGGCGATGAGGTGGCGCGAAAGAAACCTGCGCCGGATGTCTATATAAAGGCTCTCGAGTTACTTGGATTGTCTGGGCACGAGTGCCTCGCCATCGAAGATTCTCGCAATGGATTGCTATCGGCGTCGCAGACCGGCATTCCGGTTCTGATTACGCCCAGCCACTATACGAGCGACGACGATTTTGCAGGCGCCGTTGCGGTCGTGAAAAATCTCGCGGAAATCGGCGAAACATCGCTTGGGATTGGATAAGGCAATTCGAGTGCGAACTCAATCTAAGTAATTGATTTCGCAAGTTTTTTTATTGATTTGTAGCGATCGACACACGTGTTTAGTTCCTGCCGCTCCGATCAACAAAATCAATCACTTCGTTTAACTTGGCGCGCCGCTACTGCGCCCTGCAGCGTGAGGCCAACGGGCCTGTTTCGTCGCCGTCACGTGGCTTTCGGCACTCGATACAAGCGCAGAGCTTGTTGCCGTCCGGGTCGCGCAAATAGGCGATGTGCATTTTCACGTCGCCCATGCCGCGGATGCCCGGCGGTTCTTCGCAGGTCGTGCCGCCATTCGCGATGCCAGCAGCGTGCCAGGCATTTGCTTCGTCAGCTGATTGCGCAAGAAAGCCGATAGTGCCGCCATTCGCAAACGTTGCGGGCTTGCCGTCGATCGGCTTTGAGACAGAGAACGTTCCAGTCTTGGTGCGATAAAAAACGCGATGGCGATCGACTGCTCCTGGGGGAACGCCGAGGGTGCCGAGCAGCGTGTCGTAGAATGTCTTGGCCTTTTCGAGATCGTTGGTGCCGATCATAATGTGTGAGAACATCGCTTTCCTCCATGGATTATTTTTTTGTGTGTTGCGCCTTCTTAGCGAAACGACGTGCTGTCAACTCTACAACATTGCTGTACGGCGAACCTTACGCATGGGCAAGTCAGCGCCCACCGAGTTTGGTCCAGGTTTCGCCGCCGCAAAATGCGCCGACGCATCCTTCGACGCGAAGCGAGGTCGGCCCCATCAACGCGACCTTGCTGTCATAAACCTTGCCGTCGTCGCCGTTATAGATATGACCGGCCCAGTGATCCGGACCAGTGGGGTTCATGCCGATGAACAATTGCACGCCGATCATTGGGCGTGCCGCGAGTGTCGGGTTCGGATTTTTGTCGTCGGTTTGCGGCCTGCCGGTCGCCGAATCGATAGGGTCCTTTAGCCACACGACTTTCCCGCAAATTCCGTCGCCGCAGCGGCTGACCTGAATGCGTGCGTCGCCTTTTTCCGTGAGCCAAAGGCCAAAGGGCGTTGTACTGCCTTGCGCGTTTGCAGCCGCAAGACCGCCGAAGAAAACGCCACTCGAAATAACAGCAGCAGAAACAGTGCCCGCAAAATTCAAGTTCATCGCCTGACCTGTACTCAATCCGATACGCTGGATACAAGGATACACAGGGCGGCCGTATTATTCAAACCGTCTCGCAGGCCCGGTCGCTCGGTTTCCAGCTGATTGTTACCGCGCGGACACCATCGAATTCCGGAACAGGGATTTCTGAAGCGATGATGTTGTACCCGGACAGCGCCGATCTTGACGCGGCGGGCGTCGCTGACGTGACCGTTTCGCCCCCACTGCGGCCAGTTTAAAACACCGACGGTCGTCAATACCATCCGATGCGGGCCGAATGTATGGCCGCCATGAAGGCGGGACAGTTGCACCCGCCCTCATGCTGCGCCATACGATGGACACCGTTTCCAGAGTTTTGCGTCATGGCCCATCCAATTCCTGAAGTGCTGAAAGCGTTCGCTGCCGGCGAAATGGTCGTCGTCACGGACGACGATGATCGCGAAGGCGAGGGCGATCTGATTGTCGCAGCGACGCTCTGCACCAACGAGAAGATGGCGTTCATCATCCGACATACGTCCGGCATCGTTTGCGCGCCGATCACGACGGACAACGCGCGCCGGCTGCGCCTCGACCCGATGGTCGCCCACAACGATTCCAACCACACCACTGCGTTCACGGTGTCCATCGACTACAAGCCCGGCATGACAACCGGCATCTCGGCCGACGAGCGAACGGCGTGCTGCCGTGCGCTGGCCAACCCGAATGCGGGCGCTGCAGACTTCGCGCGGCCCGGCCATATTTTTCCGCTCATTGCAAAAGACGGCGGCGTATTGCTACGCTCGGGTCATACCGAAGCTGCAGTTGATCTCTGCAAGATGTGCGATCTGCCCCCTGTCGGTGTCATCAGCGAATTGATGAACGACGACGGCACGGTGATGAAGGGCGAGCAGGTCGTCAAATTTGCCGAAAAACACAAATTAAAACACGTCACCATTGCCGACATGATCGCCTATCGGCAGGCGCGCGAGAAGCTGATCGAGCGCGTATCGTCGTTCACGACCGACAGCCCGATTGGCCCCCTTGATGTCTATGCCTATCGCTCGCCGTTCGATCCGATCTATCACCTCGCGATGGTCTATAAGGGCGTCGGCGACGGCAAGAACGTGCTGACGCGGTTGCACAAGCCGAACGTCGTTCGCGATCTTTTCACAGGTCGCGACCGTGTGAACGCGACGCTCGAACATTTCAAGAAAAACGGCAGCGGCGTTTTGATTTATCTGCGCGATGGCGCGGCTGGCGTGCCGGCGGCGCCGCTCGATGGCGACCATTCGGCGGAGGCCGACCGCAACAAACAATGGCGCGAGGTCGGCGTTGGCGCGCAAATTCTGCGCGATCTCGGCGTCACTTCGATCCGCCACCTCACTTCGTCGGTTCATGATTATAAGGGCCTGTCGGGATTTGGCATCGAAATCGTGGCCAACGTGCCGTTCGACGCATGATATGTCGTCCTCGCAACGATAGTGAGTATCGCCGTCATTGCGAGCGGAGCGAAGCAATCCAGAGCCGTAGCGAAAGACTGGATTGCTTCGTCGCGCAGTTACGCTCCTCGCAATGACGATAAATCCGATATCGACACACCCTAGGCAATAGCGCTTCGTGGCGATAGGATAGCTGCGACATTTCTGAAAGGACACGTCCATGAGCGCGCGCCCGCAAACCAAGGACAAGCCGGCCAAGGTGATGTTCCAGTGGGACGATCCGTTCCTGCTCGATGAACAACTCACCGAAGACGAGCGCATGATCCGCGACACGGCGCGTGCCTATGCTCAGGACAAGCTGATGCCGCGCATCACGCAGGCTTACTTAGAGGAAAAATCTGACCGCGCGATTTTCAACGAGATGGGCGAACTTGGGTTACTCGGCGTGAGTCTGCCCGAGGAATATGGCTGTGCTAATGCGGGCTATGTCGCCTACGGTTTGGTCAATCGCGAGATCGAGCGCGTCGATTCCGGTTATCGTTCGATGAACAGCGTGCAGTCGTCGCTGGTGATGTATCCGATCTATGCTTACGGCGACGAAAACCAACGCAAGAAATATTTGCCGAAGCTTGCGAGCGGCGAGTGGATTGGTTGCTTTGGCCTGACTGAGCCTGACGCAGGTTCCGATCCCGACGGCATGAAGACCCGCGCCGAGAAGCTGTCCGACGGTTATCGCCTGACCGGCTCGAAGATGTGGATTTCCAATTCACCGATTGCCGATGTTTTTGTGGTTTGGGCCAAGTCCGCTGCGCATGACAACAAGGTGCGCGGCTTCATTCTTGAAAAAGGCATGAAAGGACTTTCCGCGCCCAAAATCGGCGGCAAGCTTTCGCTGCGCGCCTCGATCACCGGCGAAATTGTGATGGACGGCGTTGTCATCCCGGAAGAAAACCTTTTGCCGAATGTGTCAGGACTCGCCGGTCCGTTCGGATGTTTGAACCGTGCGCGCTACGGCATTTCATGGGGCGCGATGGGTGCCGCCGAAGATTGCTTCCACCGCGCGCGGCAATACACGCTGGACCGCAAGCAGTTCGGCCGTCCGCTCGCGGCAACGCAGCTGGTGCAGAAGAAGCTCGCCGACATGGAAACAGAAATCACGCTCGGCCTTCAGGGTTCGCTGCGTGTCGGCCGCCTGATGGACGAAGGCAAGATGGCGCCGGAAATGATCTCCATCATGAAACGCAACAATTGCGGCAAGGCGCTCGACATTGCGCGCGTCGCCCGCGACATGCACGGCGGCAACGGCATTTCGAGCGAGTATCACGTGATGCGTCACGCGCAGAATCTTGAAACCGTCAACACCTATGAGGGTACGCACGACGTGCATGCGCTCATTCTCGGACGTGCCATCACCGGCATTCAGGCATTTTTCTGAGCCGAATGGTCGCGTCGTTTCTCATCTGTCATGGCCGGGCTTGTCCCGGCCATCCCGATCACCAAGGCATCGTGCACAACCAATCGGGATCACCGGGACAAGCCCGGTGATGACCAAGCAGAAATATGCGGGCGGCGTCCGAGCGCCGGTTATAGCGAATGAGTGACGCCGACGACATTCCGTTCAACAGGAATTTTCCGCTTCAACCCGGCGTGGTCGACGAAGTCGTGCCCGGCGTGCGGCGTGTGTTGTGCAACAATCCAAGCCCGTTCACGTTCACCGGCACGGTGAGTTATATCGTTGGACACGGCAAGGTCGCGATCATTGATCCGGGTCCCGACGACGGAGCTCACGCGAAGACGCTGCTTGACGCCGTTCGCGGCGAGACCGTGTCGCATATTCTCGTCACGCATACGCATCGAGATCATTCGCCGAATGCGGCGCGTATCAAAGCCGCCACCGGCGCGACGGTGTATGCCGAAGGACCGCATCGCGCGTCTCGGCCTGCCTACGCCAGCGAGACCCGCACAACAGAATCCGGCGGCGATTGGAATTTCCGCCCCGATGTGACGTTGAAGGACGGCGAGGTCATCAAGGGTGAGGGCTGGACGCTGGAAGCCATCACGACGCCGGGCCACACGGCAAACCACATGGCGTTCGCATGGCCGGAGCGAAAATTGACGTTCATCGGCGACCACGTCATGGGTTGGTCGACATCGATCGTGGCACCGCCCGACGGCTCGATGGTCGATTACATGGCGTCGCTAGAAAAACTGACGACGCGCGACGAGCAATTGTATTTCTCGGGGCACGGCCCTGAAATTCCGGACGCCGTGCGCTACGTGAAATTTCTGATCCGCCACCGCAAGGCGCGCGAAGCCTCGATCCTTCATCGGCTTGCAAAAGGCGAGGCGGACATTCCGACAATTGTGCGCGCTAGTTATATCGGCATCGATCCGCGCCTGATGGGTGCGGCGGGTTATTCCGTGCTCGCCCATCTTGAAGATCTGGTTGCGCGCGGCGTGGTTGCGACGGACGGCGATCCGGTGATCGGCGGCGCCTATCGCTTGGCCGCGCCTTTGGGCTGAGGTTTCACCGGCGCTGTCACGGCTTTTTTGGCCGGTCGCGTAGCGGTATCGACGACCGCGTTGATGTCCTCTGAAAATTTCGCAATGCGCGATGCGTTCGAGCCGAGGTCGTGTTCGAAATAACGCGACGAGGAACGCACATCGACGCGCGCGCCGTCGGCGTCCGGCACGATTCGGATCGACACGTCCTCGCGAAAGCCCATCACCGGCGTGCGTGCCACGACCTCAATGCGGCCAATGCGTTGCGGCGGTTGCGGCGCACGTTCGTCGATGATCAGCCATTTGCGGCGGTTCACGATTTGCAGCGCAATGTCGTAAGCGCGTTGTGGGGTGACATCGAGCGAAATCGGCTCGATATCCGGATAGGCCACGCGCTGCCGCTCTGCAGAATAGAGCCCAGCGTAGACGGCGGGATTTGCGCCGTCGCCCGCGCGAAGCCGCGCCAGCGCATCGAACCGCGGTGGATCGATCGGATCGGTGGTAATGTCGTGGATCGGCGGCAGTTTGCGATACAGATAAAAATTATATGCAGGATAGGCGAGGATCGCCGCGTCGATCAGAAATGCCAGAAGGACAAGGCTCATTCCACGGGAGCCGTTCTGCCAGATCGCCGCGAAAGCTGCAAAGCCCACGACAATCGACAGTCCCGCACAGGCCAACGCGCCGAAGAAGGTTGCGAGCGCTGGTTTGAAATCGAGAAACCCGAACCGGACGACGGCAATCGAGACGATGGTTGCGACCAGTGAGAACACGGCAAGACGCCGCGCGGTCAGTGCAAGGCCCGATGTCGGTTCCATATGGTAAGCAGCAGAAATCCGGCGAGCCATGTCGTGAAAATCCAGCCTTTAAGGTCTATTTTGGCGCAGGGGTCGATGGCGCGCGCGTGTGACCTAGCGCACTTTTTGGGCCGGTGTGAAGCCGCGCCACGCGAAAATTGCGCTTAAAAATAAAGCCGGGGGACCGATCGCTGATTTGCGTGATCGATCCCCCGGTCATTTCGATTGCCTTTAGCGACAAAGCCCTTGGTCAGGCCGCGCCGCCGTTCGTCCAGGCCGCGCCGCCGTTCGTCAATGAGTGACGAGCGAACAGGTCTTGTTGTCCGCGAGTTTTCCGAAGGCTTCCTCGCCGGACAATTTTTGCACCAGCTTGAAGTAATCCCAAGGTGCCTTCGATTCCGCAGGCGTCTTGACCTGCATCACGTACATTTCGTGTTCCATCAAGCCGTCGGCGCGGATCTTGCCGCCGGTGGCGAACATGTCGTTGACGGTCGTGTTCTTCAACTCAGCCATCACCTTGTCCGGATCGGTGGTGCCGATCTTTTTGACGACATTGAGATAAGTCGTGACCGCCGAATAGTAACCGGCCTGGTTCATGGTCGGCATGCGCTTGGTTTTTTCAAAGAAGCGCTTGGAGAACGCTCGGGTCTTGTCGTTCAAGTCCCAGTACCAGCCAGTCGTCAGGTAAAGGCCCTGCGCGGTTTGCAATCCGAGCGCGTGAATGTCGCTGATGAAGGCGAGCAGTGCTGCCGGCTTCATCGTCTTGCCGAGGCCGAACTCGTTGAACGCCTTGATGGAGTTCGAGGTGTCGTTGCCTGCGTTGGCGAGGCCGAGCACCTGCGCGCCCGAACCCTGCGCCTGCAACAGGAAGCTGGAGAAGTCGGAATTCGAAAGCGGCACGCGGACTGCGCCGATGACTTTGCCACCATTGGCTTCGACAACCTTGGCGGCAGCATCCTGCAACTGTGTTCCGAATGCGTAATCGGCAGTCAGGAAGAACCAGTTCTTGCCGCCTTGCTTCACCATCGTCGACGCCGTGCCGTTGGCGAGCGCGGTGGTGTCGTAAACGTAATGAAGCATATAAGCGTTGCAGTCCTTGCCGGTCAGCGAAGCACCCGCCGCGCCGATGGCGATGAACGGGATTTTCTTTTCTTTTGCAGCGGTTGCCATCGCAAGGCTGACACCGGTGTTCGATCCGCCGAGGATCATGTTCACGCCGGCGGTGTCGGCCCATTCGCGGAATTTCTGGCCGCCGATGTCGGGCTTGTTCTGATGATCGCTCGACATGAATTCGATGTCTTTGCCGAGAACCTTGCCGCCGAAATCCGCGATGGCCATTTTGGCCGCTTCGACGCCGCCGGGCCCGATCACGTCGGCATAAAGGCCGGACATATCGTCGATGTCGCCGATCACGACCTTGTCGGCGGCGTGGGCCATCGTTGCCGAGAATGCAGCGGCGAGCAGCCACGGCATTGCCCGCAGTGAAGTTGAAATTCTCATTTGGGGGTTTCCTCTATTTTGGTTCTTGAGTGCGCGCCAAGCTAGAAGCTTGGTCGACGGTGCCAATACACCTTTCGTCGGCATGCTCGTCACAATTGCGCATAACAATATTGAGAGAAGTTAATGCTGCTATGCACACAAAACCGCGCATTCTTTGGAATGCGCGGTTTCGAGAACTAGAACTTGTTTATGGCGCTTTACGCCGCCGCGTTCGGAAACTTGTAGGACTTGAACTGCTCCCGCAGCGATGTCTTCAGGATTTTACCCGTTGCGGTATGGGGAATGGCATCGACGAACTGTACGTCGTCGGGCATCCACCATTTCGCGATTTTACCATCCATGAATTTGAGGATTTCATCCCCAGTGGCTTTTTGATCCGGCTTGAGCTGAACGATCAGCAGCGGCCGCTCGTCCCACTTCGGATGGTGAACGCCGATCACCGCGGCCTCGAGCACCTTGGGGTGCCCAACAGCGAGGTTCTCAAGATCGATCGATGAAATCCATTCGCCGCCGGACTTGATCACGTCCTTAGAGCGATCGGTGATGCGCATATACGCATTCTCGTCGATGGTCGCGACGTCGCCGGTATCGAAGAAGCCGTCCTTGTCGAGGATATTGGTATCGACGCGGAAGTAGGCCTTCGACACCGCCGGTCCGCTGACCTTGAGGCGGCCGAATGTCTTGCCGTCCCACGGCAAATCCTTGCCCGCGTCGTCGGTGATTTTCATCTGTACGCCGAACGGCGGATAGCCCTGCGTCTGCAGGATGTCGAGTTTGGCATCGCCGGTCGCGTTGGCAAACGGCGGCTTCAATGCGCCGAGCGTTCCGATCGGGCTCATCTCGGTCATGCCCCAGGCATGGCGCACGTCCACACCCATATCGACAAAGGCTTTGATCATGGAGCGCGGCATTGCGGAGCCGCCGCACACCAGAACCTTGAGGTCGGGCAGCGCCTTCTTTTCGGCCGCCATATATTGAAGCAGCATCAGCCAGACCGTCGGCACGCCTGCGGTGAACGTCACTTTTTCGGTCGAGAGCAGCTCATAGACGGATGCACCATCGAGCTTGGCACCCGGCATCACGAGTTTGGTGCCCATGCTGGGCGCCGAGAATGCGATACCCCAAGAGTTGGCGTGGAACAGCGGCACGACGGGCAGCATGGTGTCGCGCGCCTTCGCACCGAGCGCGTCCGAATTGTTGGCCATCAATGCGTGAAGCACGTTGGAGCGATGCGAATAGAGAACGCCCTTCGGATCGCCCGTGGTGCCCGATGTGTAGCACATCGCGGCGGCAGTGTTTTCGTCGAATTCCTTCCACTTGAAATCGCCGTCGGCTTCCGCGATCCACTCCTCATACGACACCGCATTCTTCAGCGTCGTCTTCGGCATGTGTTCCTTGTCGGTGAACACAATGTAGCGTTCGATCGTTGGCAGCTTGTCGGCGATTTTCTCGAGAATCGGAATGAAGGTGAGATCAGTCATCATCACGCGGTCCTGCGCGTGATTGACGATCCAGACGATCTGATCGGGGAACAGGCGAGGATTGACGGTATGGCAGATGGCGCCGATGCCCATGATGCCGTACCACGCTTCAAGATGGCGCCAGGTGTTCCATGCGATGGTGGCGACGCGGTCGCCGAGCTTGATACCGTCGCGGTCGAGCCGTTGCCCGACCTTTAGTGCGCGGGCGCGAATCTGCGCATAATTGGTGCGATGGATCGGTCCCTCGACCGAGCGGGTCACGACCTCCTGCTTGCCATGAACTGCCGCTGCGTGATCGATGATCCGATGACACAACAAGGGCCAATTTTGCATTAATCCAAGCATTCGGTGTCTCCTCCTCGACGATTGTGTCTGGCGTTACGAGCGCCATTAATTCTCCCCGAAGGGATTTGAATGAACTTTAGCGCGGACGACGCGGCCCGCAAATGGTCTTGTAGCGTCGATGCGCGCAAGAAATCTGGCATGCCTGTCCTTGTGGCGGCTTTTTCGATCCTGTTCGCTACTGCCGCATTGGCGAAAGACAACGTGCCGCTGCCACGCCCCCGGCCTGCCGACGCACCTAAGGTCGATGCGCCCTCCGGCGGCGCAACCCCAGATCAGGGGACATCGGATTCCAAGCCCGGCGAGCCCGAAGCTGCGGAAGCCAAGCCGCCCGAACCTTCGCCTTGCCGCGTCGCATTGACCGAAGCAATCGCCATCGCTCCGTCAATTCCTCCGATCAAAGGGCCGGGCGCGTGCGGCGGCGACGATCTGGTGCGGCTTGAGGCGGTCGTGACATCCGACGGTCAGAAAGTCCCGGTGAAGCCTGCGGCCGTCCTTCGTTGCACGATGGCCACCGCGATTGCCGACTGGATTCGGACCGACATGGAACCGTTGGCGGCAAGCCTCGGCACGGGGCTCGCCGGACTTGATAATTTCGACTCTTACGAATGCCGGGGACGCAATCGCGTCAAGGGCGCACGACTCTCCGAGCATGGTTTAGCCAATGCACTCGATGTGCGCAGTCTCAAACTCGTCAACGGAAATGCGATTTCGCTGACCGACCGCAATGTTCCTCGCGAAACGCGCGAGAAGGTTCTGCATAGCGTGTGCGAGCGATTCATGACCGTGCTCGGGCCGGGATCGGACTGGTACCATGAGGACCACATCCATCTCGATCTCGCAGAGCGGCGCAACAATTACAAAATCTGCCAGTGGGGCGTTTACGATCCGTTGCCGACCATTGCACCGCTGATGCCAGCCGAACGGCCAGAGGAGGCGCCGCCGCGGTTGTCCGAAGAAGAAAAGGCTGCGCAGGAAAAAGCCACGGCTCATCCCTCAACTCCAGAGCAAGCTGCCTCTGCGCCGGATGTTGTCGAAGAAGAAAACAAAACCCCTGATGGGGTCAAACAGAAGCCGGAGCGAAATAAGCCGCGAAAATAAAAAAGCACCGGATTGTCCGGCGCGTTGTCCCAGAGAGATCCGCGATCGCAATCAGTGCGGCGACGTTCCGCCGCCACCACGCAAGGCCAGTTTGGGATTAACAGGCGAGTCGCCTTGTTTCGGTTCGAGGACTACGACCACAGTACCCTGCTTGGCACGGCTATAAAGGTCGATGACATCTTCGTTGGTCAGACGGATGCAGCCCGACGAAATCGACTCGCCGATATATTCCGGCTGGTTGGTGCCGTGAATCCGGAACAGCGTATCGCGATTGCCCTGATAGAGATAAAGCGCGCGTGCGCCGAGCGGATTGTCCGGGCCGCCGGGAACGGACTGCGGCAAACCTTCGATGCGCTTGTGAATGTCGGACGTCGGAGTCCATTTCGGCCATTCCGCCATGTTGCCGACGCGGGCAATACCGGAGAACGCAAGCGCCTCTTCGCCGACTGTGATGCCGTAGCGGATCGCCTTGCCGCCATCCTGGACGTAATAGAGATAATGGTTGTCGGAATCGACGACGATCGAGCCCGGCAATTCCTTGCGGTGATAGGTCACGATGGCGCGGCGAAAGGGGGCGGCGACCGCGACTTTTTCGTAAGTCGCCTTGGCCAGCAATTCCTTGTCGCGCGGCTTCAAGCTCGCTTCCGGCGACTTCTCGAAGGACGTGCTTGTCTGCATGCAGCCCGCCAATGCAAGGCCGGCCAGCAAGACGACGATTTTTGAGGCGAACGACGGCATTCCAAAATTCCAAATAAGGCGCGGAAATTGTCTGCACGGCGAATCTAGCCGGAAGAAACTTCAGATTTCGTTAGCCGTTATTTGCTCCGAAATGCCCCGGAATTCCAGCGTTGCGACGCCCTTCGCGCACGCAACATTGCGGCTGTGACTTTCGAGGTTCATGTGGCGAGTTGACGCACCGCACTTGCGCAACAAAAAAGCGCCGGATCGACCGGCGCTTTTCAATCGTGACCAAAAGCAAAGAATGCCGGGTTAGTTGGGCCCGCTACCGCTGCCTTGCAAAGCCATCTTGGAATTGAAGGGCGAGTCACCCTGCTTCGGATCGAGCACCACGACAACGGTGCCGACCTTGACGCGGCCATAGAGATCGATGACGTCCTCATTGGTCAGGCGGATACAGCCCGACGAGATCGACGCGCCGATATATTCCGGCTGGTTGGTGCCGTGAATACGGAACAGCGTGTCCTTGCCGCCCGAATAAAGATAGATCGCGCGCGACCCCATTGGATTGTCGGGGCCGCCTTTGACGAAGGTCGGCACGCCAAGTCGCGAAATCTCGCTCTTGGTCGGATGCCAATCCGGCCACTCGGTCATCGAGCCGACTTTGGCGATGCCGGACCACGCCATCGCCTCTTCGCCGACGGTGATGCCGTAACGGAGCGCCTTGCCGCCATCCATCACGTAATAAAGAAAATGATTGTCGGAATCGACCACGATGGAACCTGGAAGCTCCTTGCGGTGATAAGTCACGATTGCGCGGCGAAACGGCGGAGAGACCGCGACTTTATCGTAAGTCACCTTGGACAGCAGTTCCTTGTCGCGCGGCTTCAATGTCACGTCCGACGCGGTCTCATAGGTGGTGGCCTGCATGCAGCCAGCCAGCATTGCGGCGGCAGCGAGAACAGCGAGTTTCGAAACAAGGGATTTCATCGACAGACTTTCGATTCAGGCTTTCGGCCAAACGTCGCGCGTCACCACGTCACATGGCTCAGGCAACGCGATTCTGCTTGGCGCATACCCCCATAAACGCCAGATATGTTGATATTTCCAGTCATTCTCTGGTGATGTTGCTACGCAGCGCTACGGCTGTGGCTTTGGTGCCGCACCCGGTGGAACCCGCGCTTTTCCGCAGTCAAATTGGACCCCGTCTGTGCCGTTTTGGCATGCAGGCTTGCGGGAATCGGCCGGATTTGCCCTTTGGAAGATTATGGACGACAGGATGTCCCAATCGCCGGCGTACGGCCTGGTTTGTGGAGCAGTCGATGCTTTCCGTGTTCGTGCCAACTGCGTCGTCTCTGAAGCGGCTAGAGACCATCGAGGCCGAGGCGCTGCCTGCAAATGCGGTCTGGATCGACCTCAAATCGCCGACGCCGGGCGAAGATAAGGCGGTCGAGAAGCTGGTCGGCATCGAAATTCCGACCCGCGAGGACATGCAGGAAATCGAGATTTCCAGCCGCCTCTATGTCGAGAACAACGCGCGCTACATGACGGCAACGCTGATGTGCGCGACGGATTCCGGCGCGCCACGCATTACGCCCGTCACCTTCATCCTGACCGATCATCGCCTCGTCACGGTGCGCTACGACGAGCCGAAACCGTTCGCACTGATTGCTGCAAAACTTGCGCGCAACTGCGCGCCGAGCATCAATGGCGATGGCGTGCTGCTCGAACTGCTTGACGGCGTGATCGACCGCTGCGCCGACATTCTGGAGCGCGCCGGTGCCGACGTCGATGCGGTGTCGTCGCAGATTTTCGAGCCCTCGGCGGATCGCGGCCACGCAGCCACCTATTCGCAGATCCTGCTCACCATCGGCAAGAAGGGCGACCTCACCTCGAAAGTGCGCGAGAGTCTGGTCTCGATCGGGCGGCTGATTTCATTTGTGCTGGTGGAGACGGACACCACGCGCTGGAACAAGGACCAGAAGGCGCAGTTCAAGACCCAGCAGCGCGACATTTCCTCGCTCACCGACCACGCGTCATATCTGTCTAACAAGATCACCTTCGTGCTCGACGCGATGCTCGGCGTCGTCAACCTCGAGCAGAACAACATCATCAAGCTGTTCTCGGTGATGGCCGTCGTGCTGATGCCACCGACGCTGATTGCGTCGATCTACGGCATGAACTTCAGGGACATGCCGGAGCTGTCGCACCCGTGGGGTTATCCGATCGCGCTGCTGGCGATGGTGATCGCGGCGATCGGGCCGTATCTGTTTTTCAAATGGAAGCGGTGGTTGTGATATTTTTTTTGAAAAAGCTGGGCTAAGAGGAAACAATGCGCCTCGATTGGAACGATGTACGTGCCAGCGCAGCGAAATTTGCTGATGATTGGAAGGACGCTCATTACGAGCGCGGCGAAACGCAGACTTTTTACAACGAATTTTTTGAACTCTTTGGCGTAACGCGTCGCCGTGTTGCGAGCTTCGAACACGGCGTTAAATTGGCGGACAACAAGCGGGGCTTCCTCGATCTTTTTTGGAAGGGCAAGCTGCTTATTGAGCAGAAGTCGAAAGGTCGAAATCTTGAGCCAGCGCGTCAGCAAGCACTAGATTACTTTCCGGGTCTCAAAGAAGCGGACCTGCCGCGTTACATCCTGTTGTCTGATTTTCAAAGCTTTGAGCTTTACGACCTCGACATCGATCCCGACTAGCCTCTGAAGTTTAAGCTCGACCAGTTGCCGGATCACGTACAGGCCTTTGGCTTCATCGTAGGTCAAGAGCGGCGCATCTTCCGCGATCAGGATCCGGCGAACATCGAAGCCTCGGAGATGATGGGCGCGTTGCATGACGCGCTGGAAGAATCCGGTTACAAGGGGCACGATCTTGAACGCTTTCTTGTGCGCTTGCTGTTTTGTCTGTTTGCGGACGATACCGGCATTTTCCAGCCGACCGGTATTTTCGAAGAGTATGTCGCCAACACAAGAGAAGACGGCAGCGATCTCGGAAGCCAGCTTGGTCATCTGTTTCAAGTGCTCGACACGAAAGAAAATGCCCGCGCGAACAATCTGAGTGAGGCGCTGAGTAATTTTGACTATATCAACGGCGACCTCTTCAAAGAAAATCTCAAACTCCCATCGTTTGATCGCGGTATGCGCGAGAAGTTGCTCGCGGCCTGCGGCTTCAAGTGGGAAAAAATTTCACCCGCTATCTTTGGCGCACTATTTCAATCCGTTATGGACAAAGCGGAGCGACGCAAGACCGGCGGTCACTACACATCCGAGAAAAACATTCTCAAGGTCATCGAACCTCTTTTTATGGATTATCTGAAATCTGAATTCATCCGCTTAAGGGCTCTTAAGCGGGGGCGCGATGCGGCATTGGAAGAATTTCAAGAAAAGTTGAGCAAGCTGACTTTCTTCGATCCGGCCTGCGGTTGCGGCAACTTTCTCGTGGTTGCCTATCGCGAATTGCGCGACCTTGAGATTGAGGTCATTAAGCTGCTTCACCCGACATCGCAGCAAGTCACTGACATTGGCCTCTACACGAAGGTCAATGTCGATCAGTTCTACGGGATTGAAATCAAAGAATTTCCGACGCGCATCGCCGAAGTGGCGATGTGGATGATCGATCACATCATGAACGTGAAGTTGTCTCTCGCGTTTGGCAAAAACTATGCTCGTATCCCGCTGACAGCCTCGCCGAACATCCGGCACGCTGACGCGCTCGAAATTGATTGGGCGGACGTGTTGGCGCCCGCGAAATGCACCTATGTATTCGGCAATCCGCCTTTCATTGGCGCGAAGCAGCAGAGCGAGTTTCAACGTGGGCAAGTTAGACGCATCGCCGCGCTAGGCGGATCAGGCGGCTCGCTCGATTATGTGTGCGCGTGGTTCCTGAAGGCAGGCGAATATATCCGCAAGTCGAAAGTGCCGATTGCATTCGTCGCTACCAATTCAATCACGCAGGGCGAACAGGTCGCGCAACTTTGGCCGCTGCTGTTCGATCGTTGCGCCCTCGAAATTTCGTTCGCGCACCGGACGTTCGCATGGGACTCAGATGCACGGGGTCGGGCGCATGTTCATTGCGTCATTCTAGGGCTGACGAAGCGCGAGTACGAGCCGAAGAACAAGCGGCTGTTTTCATATGACGACATTGCAGGTGATCCCGCAGAGAGTCGTTGCGCAACTTTGTCGCCATATCTGTTTGATGCAAGTAAATTACCTAATCGCCATTTGGTCATCAAAGAAATCAGTGAACCTTTGCAAGGTGCACAACGCCTAAAAACTGGCGTTCAGATGATTGACGATGGCATCTACACCCTCACCTCGGAAGAAAAGGATGATTTTGTAAGGCAAGAGCCCGGAGCTCGAAAATATTTCAGAAAGTATTTAGGCGGCGATGAGTATATCAATGGGTTCTACCGCTGGATTCTCTATCTTGCGAAAATTTCTCCGAGTGATCTCAATGCGCTTCCGATGGTCAAGGATCGAGTGAGGCGCGTACGTGCGTACAGATTATCAAGCAATCGGCCTAGTACCGTAGCGATGGCATCAGAACCCACCCGCCTAGGTGTCGATGAACGTCTATCATCCGATTATCTGGTGATCCCAAATACAAGTTCTGAGCGGCGTGATTACATACCTATAGGTTGGTTGTCGCCAAATGTGATTGCAAACCAAAAACTTCGCATTCTACCTAATTCTGATCTGGTCGAGTTCGGCGTTTTGACTTCACGAATGCATATGGCGTGGATGCGAGCTATAACGGGTCGTCTTGAAAGTCGGTATATGTATTCAGTTGGTGTCGTCTATAACCCCTTCCCCTGGCCGGACACGTCTGACGACAAGACGCGCGATAAAATTCGAACTCGCGCGCAAGCGGTGCTCGATGCGCGTGCCAATCATCCAGAGTCAACGCTGGCCCATCTCTACGACCCGGACACGATGCCGAACGATTTGCGAAAAGCTCATTATGCACTCGATCTCGCGGTAGATAAACTCTATCGCAAAGAGCCGTTCGTATCCGACCGGGAGCGCGTCGAACATCTTTTCGGACTATATGAGAAATTAACGGCCCCGATTTTGGCGGCGACAAGCCCCAAACCGACCACTAAGAAAAGAAAATCGCCGACCGCTTGACACTTCCCCCGCACCGGACTATATTCCTATCACTCCCGTTCACGAGGGGTGCTTCTCGAGGGCGCTTGTGAAGTGAAACGGGATGCGGTGCCTGCACGCTGCGGTTCGCAGCCGCGCGTTCGGGAGAACCGGGGTCATCCGTCCGCCCCACTATGAGGGCTGCCCAATTGGCATGGGACGGAGCGGAGACGGCGGCGAAATCCGTCCGTGCGAAAGCTTGCTTTCGCTCCCGCTTCGCAGCTGCACGGATGCCGGGTCAAAAATCACCGCCAAAAGCAATCGAGCGTGCGCAGATTGCGTCTGTTCGATTGTGGAGCGCCGTGAGGCGTTGCGCGCCGTGTTGTTCGCTCTCGCAGGCGGGCTGCATGTCGCGACCACACTTCGTTGCGCCTTTCGGCGCTCCATCCCTTCACTTTTAGTTATTTGGGGGATCGGATAAGGTTTTCGGGCGCCCCCGCGCCGGCAAAATAACAGGGGCGATTGCGCGTGTGCTTCTCGTGATTGCGAGAAGCGCACGCTCCGAAGCAATCCATTTCAAGATAAGCAACCTTAGTAGTGGATTGCTTCGCTCCGCTCGCAATGACGGCAATTCATTTCGGCGTAAAAAAATCAAACGTGCTGGCCGCCATTAATGTGGATTTCCGCGCCGTTCACATAAGACGACGTTTCCGTGCACAGCACATAGATGATCTTCGCGACTTCATCCGGTGTGCCGAGGCGCTCAAGCGGAATCTGCTCCTGCACGATCTTGTCGGTGCCCGGCGAGAGGATGGAGGTGTCGATCTCGCCCGGCGCAATCGCATTGACGCGCACGCCGACGCGGCCGAAGTCGGCAGCCATCTCGCGCGTCAGCGAAGCAAGAGCGGCTTTCGATGTCGCGTAAGCCGCACCGGCGAACGGGTGTACGCGCGAGCCTGCGATCGATGTGACGTTGACGACCGAACCCTTCGCGGCTTTCAGTTCATCGAGCAGGCCGCGTGCCATCATGATCGGCGCGAAAAAATTCACGCGAAACACCTGGTTCCAGACATCCATCTCGGTGTCGATCGAACCCATCCGCTTGCCGCCTGCGGCCTTGGGAGAAATCGCGGCGTTGTTGACCAGTGCATGCAACTCGCCGCCGATGCGCTCCTTCACTTCGTCAATGGCGCGTGCGGTGTCTTTATGATCGGACAGATCGACCTGGATGTGATCTTCGGGTCCGGCACCCCACGGACACTCTTCGGGAAATGGGTGCCGCGAACAGGTCAGAACGCGCCAGCCCGCGCTGGCAAATCGGATCACGGTCGCATGCCCGATACCGCGGCTCGCGCCTGTCAGCAGCAGCGTGCGTTTCGGCGCGTTGGAATCCGGTGGAGCGGGATGGGCCATGTCAGCAATGTCGCTCTTTGGCGCGCGAGTTCAAGGTCATTATGGTTAGAATGAATAGAGACGCGTCACGGATAAAGCCGCGTCTTGCTCCAGTTTGCGCCGGTAGCGTCGCGCGTGAATTCGATGCGGTCGTGCAACCGAAATGGCCGGTCGTGCCAGAACTCGAACGACACCGGCGCAATCCGCCATCCGCTCCAGCCTGGCGGTCGCGGCACGTCGCCGACAGCGTATTTCGCGGCGTTCAGCGCAATGGCTTTTTCAAACGCCATGCGGCTCTCGAGCGGCTTCGATTGTTTGCTGGCCCAGGCGCCGATCTGCGCTTGCTTGGGGCGCGTGGCAAAATAGGCGTCGGCTTCGTCAGCGGTGACGGGCGTGACAGCTCCGCGCACGCGGATTTGCCGGCGCAGCGACTTCCAGTGAAACAAAATCGCAGCTTTTGGATTCGCAGCAAGCTCGCGGCCCTTGGCGCTGTCGATGTGGCTGTAAAACACAAAGCCATGCTCGTCATAGCCCTTCAACAAAACCATCCGCACATCGGGCAAGCCGGATTGATCGACGCTCGCCAGCGCCATCGCGTTGGGGTCGTTCGGCTCGGACTTCACGGCCTCCGCGAACCATGCGGCAAACAAGCCGAAGGGCTCCTGCGCCTCGGTAAAATCACCGGAAATTAACTGTCCGGGGTGTTTGATCGGGTCTGGACCGTTCATGTCTGGAGTGTCCGATTGCGTGCCGCTGCGCCCATTTGCGCCGAACCCGTCGCCGGGAGCCTCTTATATAGGGCACCGGCGAGCGGCAGCCTATCGCCGATCCGGCGAATGGTCGCGATGCTGGCCGTGATTGTCGTCGGCACGTCTGCCGGGGGTTGCAGCTTCCGGCTCGGCTCCATGTTCGACAGGGACAAGGGCGACGCGTCCGACGTCACCGGCTCGATCTCTGCAGTGCGCATCAAGGACGACACCAATCTCACCGACGCCGACATGGCTCTGGCACGCAATGCGGCCTCCGACATTCTGAGCCGTGGCGGCAAGGACGCCAGCCAGCCATGGGAAAATCCCGACACCGGCGCGCGCGGATCGGTCACGCCGCTGGCCAACACCTATTCCTCCGAAGGCCGGGTCTGCCGGGATTTTCTTGCCAGCTATGTGCGTGGCGCTAATGAAGGCTGGCTGCAGGGCGAAGCCTGTCAGGACGGCCAGGGGCCATGGCAAATCCGCCAGATGAAGCCTTGGAAACGAAGCTAGAAAACCAAGCGAAGCATGCGTCTATCGCCATCGTTCGCACCGGTTGCGCGGGCGCATAATATCCCCAAATACAGGGTTGGGGACATCCGTCCGAATTTGAATTCCTAAAAGGAGACCACGTCCATGCGCGACCCCTATGAGGTCTTGGGGGTGCAGAAGGGTTCGAGTGCGGCGGCGATCAAGAGCGCTTACCGCAAGCTTGCCAAGAAGCACCATCCCGATGCCAACAAGGGCGACGCCAAGGCGGCCGACCGTTTCGCCGAGTTGAATACTGCGAACGAAATCCTCGGCGATGAGGACAAGCGCAAGCAGTTCGACCGCGGCGAGATCGATGCTGAGGGCAAGCCTAAATTTCAGGGGTTTGAAGGCGGCGGCGGCGGTCGCGGCGGACGCACGCGCGCAGGTCCGGGCGGGTTTGAGTATTCCTTCAACAGCGGCACTCCCGGTGCCAATCCGAATTTCGGCGGTGGCGGTTTCGAGGACATTCTGAAAAGCATGTTCGGCGGCGCTGCCGGTGCAGGCGCGCGCGGACGTCCCGGCGGCTTTGAATACGACCAGCATTATGCTGGCGACCTCGATGTCGCCGTCACCATGAGCGTGTCGCTGGAAGATGCCGCGACCGGTGCGACGCGCCGCGTGCGTCTGCCGACAGGCAAGGAATTGAACGTCAAGATTCCGGCGGGCGTCATTGCAAGTCAGCAAATTCGGTTAAAGGGGCAGGGCGAGAGTGCCGCCGGCCATCCGCCGGGTGACGTTCTGATTACAGTGACACTGGCTCCGCATTCGTATTTCAAAGTCGACGGCAACGATCTGCGTCTTGAATTGCCGATCACGCTCGATGAAGCGGTGCTCGGCGCGAAAGTTCGCGTGCCGACGCTCGACGGTGCTGTGCAATTGTCGATCCCGAAAAACACATCGAGCGGGCGCACGTTCCGACTCAAAGGCAAGGGCATGCCGAACAAAGGTTCGCCCGGCGACCTGTTCGCGGTGACGCGCATCGTGTTGCCCGATGCGAACGACGCCGAACTCGAAGCGCTGATGGAAAAATGGCGCAGCGATCATCCCCACAATCCGCGCAAAGATCTCGGCGAATAAGCGCCTCGGCGAGACAAAATTCCGGCGAAACGCGCTCTAAGGCCGAAATGTGAAATTTTTCGCGCGCGAAGGCATGCGCGCGCGCTAACGCGTTGTGCACGGTGCAAAAACCCGGATCGCAATTTCGCCACTGAATGCTGACGCGATTTGAGGCCAGATGGTGACGAACTCGGAATCGAGTGGCGGGATTGCGGCAGCGTCCGGCGCACTTTAAATCGTACATGAGCGATGAATTTGAGGCGCCTTCCAGGGAGGTTTGCATGTGCCGAAACATCAAGACGCTGTTTAATTTCGAGCCGCCCGCGACCGACGACGAAATTCACGCCTCGGCTTTGCAGTTCGTGCGCAAGCTTTCCGGCTTCAACGCGCCGTCGAAAGCGAACGAAGCGGCGTTCAATCTCGCTGTCGCGGAAGTTTCCGCCAGCGCGCACACATTGCTGGCGTCGCTTCATACGCATGCGCCGTCGCGCGACCGCGCCGTTGAGGCCGATAAGGCGCGCGAACGGAATAAAGCGCGATTTGGCTGAACGGATGTTGCAACGCGAATTGCGTTTTAGCGGATTGAACCTTACGATTCGCGCAAACCGAAATTGAGTCGTGCGTATTCACATCCGCTCAACCGCTGGGGAGACTCCTTCATGATGTTTTCAACTAAGCTTCGGTCATCCACACTTCGCGCTTCTACCATTCGCGCAGCACTCGTTGCACTGACCGGATTTGTTGGTCTCGGATTATCGTCCACCGCCAACGCCGACAGCGGCTCGGTGTACCTCACGGTTTACAAAGCCGGATGGATCATCGGCGGCTCGGGCGGCGGCGGCACGCTGACGTTTCAGGGGCGGCGCTATCCGCTCTCGGTCGGCGGCATCGACTACGGCCTCGTGTTCGGCGGATCGAAGACGACGTTCTCCGGCCGCGTCTCGAACATCACACGTCCCTCCGACATCGCCGGCGTTTACGGTGCCGCAGGTGCCGGTCTTGCGATCGGTCGCGGCGCGCGCGCAATTATTCTGAGCAACCAAAAAGGCGCGGTGCTTGAATTGTCCGGTCAACAAGTTGGTTTGATCGCGAACGCGGATTTGAGCGGGCTTGCAATTACGATGAAGTAGGGGAATTTAGCTCTGTTATCGCGACGCATTGGCGGCGCGAGCGCTTGCAAGTGAATATCTATGGCTTATTAATTTAAGACAATAATCGGTTATTACGACTATTTGATTCGCAGCATACGGGTTTAGGCCATGAACAGCGTCTTGGCAGAGCGCCTTGCGCCTTTGCGAGCGCGCATGGAGCGTGACCGGGCTGCCATTAGACCGGTATCGCGAGTTTGGTTTGAACTCAGTGACAAGACTGCGTTCGATAAATGTATTGCACTATCACTTAGTTGGATGGAATCCCGCTCCCAAGTAAAGCTACCGGCAGAAGCTTGGAAGGGTGAGAGCTTCGATGTAACTGATGTGCTCGGTGCAAATCCGGCTAAGGCCATTCGAGTCGATGCCTCTGATGGGTCAATTTGGGCGGCGCGGCTCGATTTTCCAGACCCGCAATTCTCGCGAACCTGGGTTTCTGAATTTTTTTCCGAGCATCGAAACGGTGGTCTGTCTCGCTTCGGCGCGCAGCTTACCTGCGTCACTCGAAGTGAAGCACCATACGACATTACTCGTCCTACCGTCGTTCGCCATGTGCTCGAAACTCTGTCGGCGGAAGCCGATGGCTGGACGCTTGCTGAGACTGCGACGAAACTCGACCAAACAGAAATTTCTTCGTTTGAAGACCTTTTATTGACCGGCCCCCACTGAGTGGTCCGATTGGAATGTTAGTTTAGCGATTGCATTTTGACTACCTCCTTTGGCGCTGGCCAGACGAGGGCCTCTGGTGCCGGCGGTCGATATCCCAGCGATGAGTGTGGACGCACCGTGTTGT